>JBCBNV010000003.1:0-595277 GCA_039821605.1 Pseudomonadota bacterium
CCCGCCTCTGCGACAAGGAAGCGGCCGGGCTCGATCCAGAGCTCTACGCCTGGGCAGGCGTCCCGCACGGGCCCGAGCGAGGCGTCCACACGATCAAGATCGAGTGCCGGGTCCCCGCGCTTCTCGGCGATGCCCAATCCGCCGCCCAGATCAATGGCGCGGACATCGGGGAACAACCGGGCGACGGTGCTCAGGGCTTCACCGACGCTGCGCCAGGCATCGCCATCCGTGATGCCACTGCCCACGTGCGCGTGAACGCCGGTCACGCGTGCGCCGGCGGCCGAGACGAGCTCACGGAACCGCTCAAGCTCGAATACGGGCACGCCAAACTTGGAATGCACGCCCGCCGTGCGCACGTGCTCATGGTGGCCGCGACCTTGTCCCGGATCGACGCGAACAAAAACGTCGCGCCCGTTGAAGAGCTCGGGCCAGGCCTCGAGCGGGTACAGATTGTCGAGCGTGACCTGTGCGCCGGCGGTGAATCCTGCCGCGTAGTCATCCCGCGGTGCGAAGTTGGGCGTGTAGAGCAAGCGCTCGCCGGGCAAGTCCGGGTAACGCTCACGGACACGCGCCAGTTCACCGGGTGACACGCACTCAAACCCGAGCCCCGACTCGTATACGAGATCCAGGATGCCCGGATGTGGGTTCGCCTTCATGGCGTAGAACACACGATCGACATGAGTCAGCGACAATAACCTGGCGATCTGCGCGCGAATGGTGGCGGCGTCGTAGACGTAGCAGGCGTCACGCGACTCGAGCGCCGTAATCAGCGCGTCGCGTCGATCCTGCCACCAGGCCCTCGGGCTCGGCGCCTCGGCGACCGCCCCGCCCTGCAGCGACTCCCAGGTCTCACCGATAACGTCGTCGCCAGGCACGGTACGAATGATCGAAGGATGGAGTTTCTGCACGAGCCGGTAGCCCTGCTCATTGTCAACGACGACGGTCAGGTTGAGGTCGTTCGCAGCCTGCGACAGCAGGTGAATGCGCTGCTCTTCGAAGAGCTCGAGCGCCGGGCCGAGTTTGTGCAGGATAGTCCGGATCTTGCGGCCCACGAGGCTCACGGCCGCGCAGTCCTCGATCACGGTGACCTCGCAAAGCGCGGACAGCGACGCCACGAGCGCGGACAGCTCCTGCGCCGTCAGCGCCACGTCGTTGTCGTCAATAGAGACGGTCACGTTGCTTTCCGATGTCGACACGAGATCGATCGACACACGGTGCTCAGCAAACACCGCGAACAATCGCGCCAGGAAGCCCACCTCGTGCCACATCGTGACCGCTTCCATGGAGACCAGCGTGACGTGTTGACGCAGGGAAATCGCCTTGACGAGGGGCTCGGCCTCCCCCGTGACTCTCGCGATCAACGTACCTGGTAACTCCGGACGGGACGTGCAGCGAATGAACAGCGGGATATCGTGTGCACGCAGCGGCCCGATACAACGCGGGTGCAATACCAGTCCGCCCGTCGACGCGATTTCCTGTGCCTCGCCGTAGTGCAGGCGAGTGAGCAGCCGGGCCGAGGGCACAACACCGGGGTCGGCCGAAAACATGCCCGGTACATCCGTCCAGACCTCGAGACGCTGGGCGCCCAAACGCGTCGCCAGATACGCCGCCGACGTATCGGAGCCGCCGCGACCCAGCAACACGGTCTCACCATCTGCGTTGCTCGCAATGAAGCCTTGCGTTACATGCACACGTGTCCGGTCAAACTGAGCGGCAAACTCGGCGTCAGGCGCGACATCGCAGGAGGCGTTGAGAAAGGCACGGCGCTCGCGCGTCTCGTGATCCGCGCGCAACAGCTCGCGCGCGTCGTGCCACTGCACATCGATGCCCTGCTGGCCGAGCCAGGCAACAGACAGTCTCGTGGCCATGAGCTCACCGAGCGCCATGGCGCGCGCCGTGACACGTGGCGTCAGCTCTCGGACGAGCCGAACACCGGCCAGCAACTGACGCAAGGTGTCGAGGTGCGCGCCGATATGTTCTGCGGCGTCAACGCCGAATTCGTCCGCGATTGCATGGTGTTTCGCCTCGATGCCGGCGACGACGTCGGCCTCGGCCGGGTTATTGCCCGCCGCCAGCGCCAGTGCCTCATCGATGGCGTCCGAAACGCCACGCAACGCCGAGTGCACGACGAGCACACTCAAACCGGCATCGCGCCGCCTGCGGATTCGCTGCTCGATGTGGCGCCAGTTCTCTATCGTGGCCACACTCGAGCCGCCGAACTTGAGCACCACCCAGGCACTGTCACGCGTACCGCCGGGCTCGACCTGCGACAGGTCGAACTGCGCTTCGCCGCCGCCGCTCACGCGAAGTCGTCAGTCACGGCGCCGCGTGACGCCGATGTTACGGTTCGCGCGTACTTGGCCAACGCGCCGCGTGTGGGCGACGCCGGTGGCGTCCAGCGCTTTCGGCGCACTTCCAGCGTCGCGTCATCGACCTGCAGCTCGATCGTGCGTGCCTGGGCATCGATACGGATACGGTCCCCGTCCTCGATGAGCGCGATGGGACCGCCCGTCGCGGCCTCGGGCGTCACGTGGCCCACGACGAAGCCGTGGCTGCCACCCGAGAACCGACCGTCCGTAATCAGTGCCACCTTGTCGCCCAGACCGCGACCCATAATGGCACTGGTCGGACTCAGCATTTCGCGCATGCCCGGGCCACCGCGTGGTCCTTCGTAGCGCACGACGACGACGTCGCCTGCGACGATCTCGCCATCGAGGATCGCCTGCAAGGCATCTTCTTCGGATCCGAAGGTGCGTGCGTGGCCCTCGAAATCGAGCCCTTCCTTGCCGGTAATCTTGGCCACGGCGCCCTCGGGCGCCAGGTTGCCGTAGAGCACGACGAGATGGCTTTCTGGCTTGATCGGTCGGTCCATGGGGACCACGATGTCCTGCGCCTCGGGATAGTCGGCGGTGTCGGCAAGGTCTTCGGCCAGCGTCCCTGTGGTCACCGTGCGGCAATCGCCGTGCAACAGGCCTTCGGCGAGCAGGGTCTTCATGAGTGGGCGGATGCCACCGATGGCGATCAGCGCCGACATCGAATAGCGGCCGCTGGGCTTCAAGTCCGCCAGCACGGGCACGCGCTTGCCGATGCGACTGAAATCGTCAAGCGACAATGGCACACCGGCGGCATGCGCGATGGCCAGCAGATGCAAGACTGCGTTGGTCGACCCGCCCAGGGCGATGACCACGGTCACCGCGTTCTCGAAGGCCTCGCGCGTGAGAATGTCCGAGGGGCGTACGCCCGCTTCGAGCAGCTTCACAACGGCGCGACCCGCCTGTTCGCAGTCGGTCCGCTTGTCCTCAGACACGGCTTCCTGCGCCGAACTGCCGGGTAGACTCAGGCCCAGCGCCTCCATGGCCGATGCCATGGTGTTGGCGGTGTACATGCCGCCGCAGGAGCCCGGACCAGGGATTGAGGTGCGCTCCACGTCGAGTAGCGTCGCGTCGTCAATGGCGCCCGCAGCGTGGGCACCAACGGCTTCGAAGACTGACACGATGTCACGGTCCTTCGTGCCGGGCTGAATCGTGCCGCCGTAGACAAACACGGACGGACGGTTGAGTCGGGCCATTGCGATCGCGCAGCCCGGCATGTTCTTGTCGCAACCACCGATGGTCACGAAACCATCGAAGCCCTGCGCCGCCACAACTGCCTCGATCGAGTCGGCAATGATCTCGCGCGACAGCAGCGAATAGCGCATGCCGGGCGTGCCCATGGAGATGCCATCGGAGACTGTAATGGTATTGAACTGGACCGGTTTCGCGCCGGCCGCCTGGACACCCGTCTCCACGTGGTCGGCGAGATCGTCGATGTGCATGTTGCAGGGCGTGACGTTGCTCCAGGTCGAAGCCACGCCAATCTGCGGCAGCGCGAAGTCGCCGTTGTCGAAGCCAACGGCGCGCAGCATCGCGCGGCTGGGTGCCTGCTCGGGCCCATCCACAATGACACTCGAGAATCGGCGTGTGTCCTTTTCGTCAGCCATGTCGGCTCCCGCTGGGCGGCGCCTTGGCGCAGTCAGCCTGCGTCGTCGCTGCCGTCAATGATGCGCACGGTGGTCGTGCGATAGACGCCTTCGGGCGTCGCGTCACCATCGAGCGTGATGGTCAGCGTTTCCTCGGGCTCAGCGCTATTGTCGAGGACCACGGGCAGGTAGACAACCGCGACAGATTCACCGGGCTCGAAGCGCACGCTCGAGTACGGTGGCGCCACGAAGTCCTCGTCGGGGCGTGCCTCGATTGCGGTCAGCGCAAAGTCGACGTCGAGCGCGCCGGCACGCGCGTTGAATCGCCAGACGGTGAGAACGGCAGCCGCACCATCCTCGCGAACGCGATAATCGGGCCTGGCGAAGCCGACCGTGTCGGGCGCCAGTGTGGCCGCTACACGTTGCCGGTCGTCATCGAGCAGACGCAGGGCCACTCGCGCGAGCACGGCACCGTCGGCGCCCGTCATCGACAGCTGCACGATCGCATCCGGCTCGACGTGCGGGTCCGACAAGTGCTCAACGACGACATCGACGACACGTTGCCCGGCCGCGAAGTTTGGTCGCAGCGTCGACATCCGGAAGCTCTCGCGGGTTGCAACACCCTCGGCCTCTGTCGCCGCATCAATGACCAGACGCAATTGCTGCGGCGCGCTGGCGTCATCGCGCTGCAGTCGAATGATCGAGGGGCCCGCGTCTTCGAACAGGCGCAGCTCGGCGTAGACAGCCGGCACCACAGCATCGGGAGACGGCAGCGCCAGCGTGAGCGCGGCGGGCTCGGTGTCGCCCGCAACCGGGTCGGCATTCGTGACCTCGAACGGGACTTGCGGTGGCGCGCGCTCGACCACGGCTGGTTCCGCCACGACGGTTACCGGGCCGCCCTCGGGTGACGATCGAAACTGCGGTGACAGGATCGCGACACCCGCCAGGGCGACAATCGCGAGCCCTGCGAGCCAGGGCGTCCAACTGCCGCCGACACTTGGACTGCGCTCTGCAACGCCAAGGCCTTCGAGAAAACCGGCGACGCTTTGCGTGCGTGCGTCGGTACGCAGTTCGAGTGCCGACTCCAGCGCGCGCCAACGGCGCATGCCGATGCCGTCGATCCGCTCCGGCGTCAGGCCCTCGCGCAACGCGTCGAGTGCCGTCTTGTCACCGAACACACGCCGGCCCGACAGCAATCGGTAGGTCACGCAAGCCAGCGAGAAAACATCATCCACGGGACGCGCCGCCTTGCCTGACAACACGGCCGGACTGGCATAGGCCGGCGTCGCGGCTTGCAGGAAACTGTTGTCGAAGGCCATCGCCTTGCCCGCGAGGTCGCCGCGTGCCCGCGCAATACCAAAATCGAGCAGCTTCACGCCGCCACCCGGCAAGAGCATGATGTTGCCGGGTTTCACATCGGCATGGGTGACGCCAACCCGGTGCGCGTGCACGAGTGCACTGCCCACAGCGCCGACGATGTCCATGGCCGCGTTGACGCTCATGGGCTCGCCGCGGCGCTCATTGAGCAACGTGCTCAGGGCACGGCCCTCGAGCCATTCCATGACCAGGAAGATCCGCCCGGCGCAGCGGTCCAGATCCAGAAAGCGCACAATGTTCGGGTGCGACAGGTAGCGCCCCTTGGCCGCCTCCTGCTGCAGCGCCCGCATCGCGCCACCGTGGCCCGCATAGTCGGGTGCGAGCACCTTGATGGCGACGTACGGCCGCCCGCCTTCGGCTTCGGCGATGCGGTGGTCGATCGCCTTGTAGACGACACCCATGCTGCCGCCAGGCGCTCGGCTCACGATTTCGAATCGATCGCGCAGCATCGTGCCGATGTCGATGGGTGCGGCAACGGGCGCTATGACCTCGTCCCCGTCGGCGCCGTCTCGCGCTGGGCGCTCCTCGGTGTCTTCGCCGTACGCTGCCGCCGCGCTGAGTGCGTCGGTGGCGTCCTCGATGAGTCCGACCTCCGTGGGCGTGGTCGGAAGCTCCTCGTTGGTCGCCTTGTCGATGTCCGAGCAAAGCAGTCTGTGGATCTGCTCCGGAACGAGGCCGCGTTTAGCGTAGTCGTCAACGAGGCCGCGCACACCACTGGTCGCCTCGGGTTCCTCGTAAAGGAGGTTGATCATCTCATCCCGAAACTCGGCAACACTGCGCTCGCCGCTCACGAGTTGCTCCATGGCGAGCAGCAGTGACTGCGGTGCATCACCGATTGCAAGGTCGTATTCGGTGCGTTTGTTGCTCACAGCAGCTTGCCCGGGTTCATGATGCCGTCGGGGTCCAGGCTTTGCTTGAGTCGACGCATCAAGGCGTGACTCGCGGGACCGACCTGTGCCGCCAGCAGGTCCCGCTTCAAGAGCCCAATACCGTGTTCGGCGCTAATCGTACCGCCAAGCGACTGTGCCGCCTCGTGCACAGTTCGCGTTAATGCGGGTGCATGGGCCAGGAATGCCGCACGGTCGAGGCCCTGGGGCTGGCTCAGATTGAAATGCAGGTTGCCGTCGCCAATGTGACCAAAACACACGGGGCGCACGCCGGGGACCAGCGCCTCGACTTGCGTGGTCGCCGTGTCGATGAGCGTTTGCAAGGCCCCCAACGGTACGGCGATGTCGTGCTTGATGCTGGCGCCCTCATGGCTCTGGGCCTCGCTGATGTGGTGGCGCACAGCCCACAATGCCGCCTGATCACGATCGCTCTCCGCCACGACGGCATCGCGCAAGGCACCCGAGTCCACCGCATCGGTGACGCTTGCGAATACGGCGTCGCGGTTGACTTCGGCACGCCCGCCGTGCAGCTCGATGAGGGCATGTACAGGTGCGTCAGCCGGACGCCGCGTCCCCTCGATATGTCGCGTGACGAAGTCCACGGCAATGTCGGGAATCAACTCAAACGCGGCCATCGTCGCGCCAAACTGGCGACGAAACCGCGCATAGGCTTCGAGCACCTGGGCGTGACTGTCGAGCGCGAGCCAGAGCACGAGACGCGCCTCGGGCGCAGGCACCAGCTTCAGCGTGGCGCCCGTGATGATGCCCAGTGTGCCTTCGCTGCCCACGAACAGGTGTTTCAGGTCGTAGCCCGCATTATTCTTGCGCAGCGCTTGCAGCGCCGACAACAGCGTGCCGTCGGGTAACACCACCTCGAGGCCCAACACCTGATCGCGTGCATTGCCGTAACGCAACACGTTGACGCCGCCCGCATTGGTCGCAAGATTGCCTCCGATCTGGCAGCTGCCCTCGGAGCTCAGGCTCAGAGGCAGCATCAGGCCCACCTCGTCAGCAGCCGCCTGGGCCGCCGCCAGGGTGCAGCCGGCGTCGGCAAGCAGGCTGAAATTGACTGCGTCGACCTCGCGCACGGCGCGGAGTCGACTCAGTGAAACGACGACCTCCGCCGGGCCCGACACGCTGCCGCCGACGAGCCCCGTGTTGCCGCCCTGCGGCACGACAGGAACACCCAGCTCGGCGCAACAGCGAACGACTGCGGAGACCGATTCCACGCTCCCTGGCTGCACGACAATAGGGGCTGCACCCGCATAGTTGCCCCGCCACTCGGCAAGAAACGGCGCACGATCCGCGTAGGCGGTCAGCACGGCGTTGGCGCCTGCCACGGCCTCCAACGCCTGCGCGACTTGCCCGACATTCATGGCGACACAAGTTCGGACCAGCGCGTGTGGTCCATGTTGCTGCCACAGAAGATCAGTCCCACGCGCTTGCCTTTGAGCGTATTGGCGAGCGGCCCGAGCAGCGCGGCCAGTGCGGCTGCACAGGCGGGCTCGACGGCCAGTCCCAGCTGTTCGTGAATGCGAATCATCGCGGCTACGAGCGCGTCATCGTGCACACGCACCACCTCGTCTATGTAGCGGCGACACAGCGCGTAGGACAGCGGCAGCGCCATGGGCGCACCAAGGCTGTCGGCGATGGTGTCGACGCGTTCGAGCGTGACCGGCGCGCCTGCCGCGAAGCTTCGCGACATGCTGTCCGCACCAAACGGCTCAACGCCAAACACGTTGCAGTCGGGCGCGGCGAGCTTGACGGCCGTCGCCACGCCCGCGGCCAGTCCGCCGCCGCCCACGGGCACGATGACCGCATCCAGCGCCGGCGCCGCATCAATGAGCTCTCGGCCCACGCCAGCCGTTGCGGTGGCCGTCGTCAGACCTTCAAAGGGATGGATCAGCGCCCGCCCCTCGTCGCGGACTATGGACTCTGCCGTTGTGAATGCGCTGTGTACATCGTCGGCAAGCACAACTTCGGCACCCAGGGCGCGCACGCGTTCGACCCGGATCGGCGGTGCAGAAGCCGTCATGACGACACGCGCCGAGATGCCGAGCTCACGCGCCGCCCAGGCAGTCGCGATGGCGTGATTACCGGCGCTTACGGCCGTGACGCCGGCCGCACGTTCTCGCTCATTGAGCGCAAGGCAGTTGGCGAGCGCGCCGCGCGCCTTGAACGACCCCGTGACCTGCCAGAGCTCGCACTTCGCCCAGACCTCGGCGCCGCCTGGCTCGGACAGGGCATCGAGAGGGACACTGGGAGTACGCCGCAGGCGCGGCGCGAGGGTCGCACGCAGGCGGTCGATGCTGTCTAGGGTAATGTCTGGTGTCATGGTCGGCTGGCGGTGGGCCGGGGCTGGTGCACGGCCTCAGGTTTTGGCAGGTTCCGCCGCTCTGACGGACAAGAGCTTGCATCACCGCAGCCAGTTAATTACCGTGCGATAATAACGTAACGTCGTGATTTATCCGAACGAATCAGGGCACTTCGCCGGGTTTTTGAAACCGGTACTTTACGCGGCGGGTGCCTTGTTTCCCGCCTCGACAGCCGCCGAGGACACTCTGGATGTCGATTGACCGACTGTCCGACTCCGGAATCATCAAGATTGCGGGTAGCTCACCGCACCTCGATGCGCTTGCGACGCTCGCAAGCGATCTCAGCGTGCGCGAGCGCGGCAGTCTCGTCGAGCTCGAACGCCGACTCCACGATGCCTGGGCACTGGGCGCCAACACGATCCTGAGTTGGAGCCACCACCCGCAGGGCATCTGCCTGCTCGTGGTGCCCCACTACGCGCTGGCCGAGTACACGGCAACCCCCGCCGGCGGTGACCGGCCCTGGCGCCCCTCGGAGCGTTTCATCACTGAATTGATTTCGGGTCACGCGCACCTGACAGTCTCGCAACTCTCCAAGGTGGCCCGCCTGCTCGATGTCGAGCCACGGGTCATTGCCCTGCGCGATCGACTCTCCGACACCGAAATGGAGTCGCGCCTCATCGAGGCCATGGTCAAGCGTTACGGCGTGAATTACGTTGAGAGACGTGCCGTCGCGTTGTTCGACATCGTCGGCTTCAGCCTGTTGAGCCCGTTCGAGCAAATGACCCAGCTCAACAGCCTGTCCCACTCGCTCAACGCGGCGCACAGCAAGCTACTCGACCGGGAGATCGGTGTGAGCTTTGCGCGCTCATCGAGCGGTGACGGGTTCTACATCTGGAACCGCGACCGCGGCGAGTCGCCCAACGTCAACCTCTATCACTTCATGCAGCTCGTGCTTGCGGACAATGCCATTGCCCGCAGCAAGGCCGTTGCGCGATCCGTGCCCTTGCTGCGAACAGCCTTCCACATCGGCAGCTGCTACGAATTCCACCAGTCAGACGGACTCAACCCGACGACTCACGACTACATCGTGGGCGATGTCACCGTGGAGCTTGCACGGATGATCGAACGCACGGTGCCGGGCCAGATCGTCGTGGGTGCCTTTGAAACCTGCGACACGGCGCCCGAGAACGCGGCCGACTGCGAAGCGATCCGGTTCGTCGAACACACACGCCGCAACCTGACGCGGCTCGAGGGTATGGAGTTGTCTGGTGAGCGCGTCACGTCGATCAAGTGTTACCTGACGGGCGAACGTTGCGCGGATGGGCGTTTCTCGATCCGCAAGTTGCTCATCAACGACAAGCACGGCCTGTCACGTTACGTGTACAACGCAAAGGTCAATATTCACCGCCACCAGGCAGAGCCCATACTGCTGGGTATCGAAGACCGCATCCTGCGCGAAGACGACTTCTCGGCGCAAACCGCCGAAATGATCTACATCCCCTACGAACAGCACGCCTAATCGCGCGGCGCCCGGCCACAAAAAAACCCGGCACAAGGCCGGGTTCGAAAAAAGTGGTCGGGGCGAGAGGATTCGAACCTCCGACCCCCACAACCCCATTGTGGTGCGCTACCAGGCTGCGCCACGCCCCGACCGATATAACTTTAAGAATGTAAGCTAAGGGGTTGTTTCTTAGCGTCTTAGCAACTTCAGAATTTCGTCCAGTTCGACGCGCATCTGGCGAATGAGCTGCTGGCTCTGACTGACGTCCGACTTGGCCTCTTCGCCGGTAAGCTGCTGCCGTGCGCCGCCAATCGTGAAGCCCTGATCATAGAGCAAACTGCGGATCTGGCGAATCACCAGCACGTCCTGGCGCTGGTAGTAGCGCCGGTTACCCCGTCTCTTGACGGGTTTGAGCTGCGGAAATTCCTGTTCCCAGTAGCGAAGCACATGGGGCTTCACGGCACAGAGGTCGCTGACTTCGCCGATGGTGAAATAGCGCTTGCCGGGAATCGGGGGAAGTTCGTCGTTATTTCCCGGTTCCAGCATAAGCCTCTACTCGTGATTTCAGTTTCTGCCCCGGACGAAACGTGACGACGCGCCGTGCCGAAATCGGGATCTCTTCACCCGTCTTCGGATTACGGCCTGGCCGTTCGTTCTTGTCGCGCAGATCAAAGTTGCCAAAACCCGAGAGTTTGACTTGCTCGCCCACAGCGAGCGACGAACGCAGTTCCTCGAAGAAGAGGTCTACGAGTTCACGTGCTTCGCGCTTGTTGAGACCCAGCTCGTTAAAGAGCGAGTCCGCCATATCCGCTTTCGTGAGTGCCACCGCGTCTTATTCTCTTAGTTTTGCGCCATGGTCGCGTTGCAGTGCCTGGACAATGGCAGCCACCGTCGCGTCGGTTTCAGTGTCCGTTAGGGTGCGCGAGGAATCCTGCAAAATCAAGCCTAAAGCAACGCTTTTTAGCCCGGGTTCTACTCCTTTGCCGCGGTAGATATCGAATATGCGAACGGATTGCAGCAACGCACCACCCGCCCCCGCGGCCGAGTCCGTGAGCGCCTGCGCATCGATGCTGTCGTCCACCAGAACCGCGAGGTCGCGTCGAACGCCCGGGAACCGCGATATCGGCGCTGTTCGCGTCACGTTCGCTGCAAGACCCCCTTCGAAATCGAGCTCGAACACCACACAGGGCACGTCGATATCCGACGCCTGCGCGACGCGCGGGTGCAGCGCCCCGATGAGGCCTACGCGCGAGCCGTTGCGGTGGATCTCGGCAGACTGCCCGGGGTGCAGGGCGGCAATCGAAGTCCGCACGAATGAGAACTCCGGAGCGGCGCCCGAAAGCGCGATAAGCGCCTCGATATCGGCCTTTATGTCAAAGAAGTCGACGCCGTCGGCGCCCGCAGCCCACTGCTCGGGCAGGCGCCGCCCCGCGGCGATGCCCGCAAGTACCAGCCGCTCGCCCGCAGCCTCGAAGACGTGGCCGAGTTCAAACAGGCGAACCCGGTCGCGTTGGCGGGCCAGGTTATGCGCGGCCGCCGCCGCGAGCCCGGGCAGCATCGTGCCACGCATGACGGACAGCTCCCGGGAGAGCGGATTAGCAAGCGTCGGACCCGGCGCACCCGTATCCCAGCGCGCGTGTTGTTCAGGGTCTACGAAGCTGTAACAAATCGCCTCGTTGTAGCCACGCGCCGCGAGTGTGTCGCGAACGCGGGCCGGAGCGATGCGCCCTTCACTATCGGGTGCCAGCGCCACCTCGGAGTACGCGCGCCGCGCGGGAATCCGGTCGTACCCGTAGACACGCGCGACCTCTTCGATGAGGTCTTCCTCGATGGCGATGTCGTAGCGGTAGCTGGGTGGCGTGACCTGCCATCCACCTTCCGTCCGCGTCGCCTTGAAACCCAGACGCAAGAAGATGTCATCGACCGTGTCTGCTGCGACAGCATGTCCCAGCAGCTTGTCGAGGCGCGCCTGGCGCAGCCCGACATCGGCGCGTGCGGGCAGATGCGCGCTGTCCACAAGATCGATGAGCGGGCTCGCACGACCACCGGCGATGTCCAGCAGCAGGTTAGCGGCACGCGCCTGTGCACGCGCGTGGCCCATCGGGTCCACGCCGCGCTCGAAGCGCAGAGAGGCATCCGTGTGCAAGCCGTATCGGCGCGCCTGACCGGCCATCGCCGCGGGCGTGAACAAGGCGGCCTCAAACACGATGTTGCGTGTGTTCTCGTCGACCCCGGTCGAGGCGCCGCCCATGATCCCGGCGAGCCCGATTGGCCCACTGTCGTCGCAGATCAGCAGCGTATCGTTGTCGGCTTCGATCTCGCGCTCGTCAAGCAGTGTCAGCCGCTCGCCGGATTGTGCCAACCGCACATTGATGTCGCCCTGGAGCTTGTCGAGATCGTAGGCGTGCATGGGCTGGCCGTACTCGAGCATCACGTAGTTGGTGATGTCGACGACGGGGTGGATCGCGCGGATCCCGCTGCGGCGCAGACGCTCGACCATCCAAAGCGGCGTCGCCGCCTCCGCGTCGATACCCTCGATCACGCGCAGCGTGAAGCGCGGTACGCGCTCGGCGTCGTCGACGCGCGCAGAAAAGTCGTGCTGTGCGGATTCCGGCACCTCACTGACGGGCGGTTCATCGAGCTGATCGCCCATGAAGGTTGCAACCTCGCGCGCAATACCGAGCACGGAGAAGCAGTCACCGCGGTTGGGCGTCAGGTCAACGTCGATGACGTCGTCCGGCAGCTCCAGCGCCTCGGTAAGCGGCGTGCCCGGCGTAATCGTCGCGGGCAGCTCGAGGATGCCGTCGTGGTCCTCGCCCAGTTCAAGTTCGCGTACGGAGCACAGCATGCCGTGCGAGGTCACGCCCCGCAGCTTGGACTTGCGAATCTTCAGGCCACCGGGCAGCACGGTGCCGATGCGGGCCACAGCAACCCCCATGCCCGCCCGGACGTTAGGTGCGCCACAGACGATCTCAAGCGTCGCCTCGCCGTCATTGACCTGGGCCACTGAGAGTCGGTCAGCATCAGGATGCTGAGAAACCTCGGTGACGTGGCCAACGACTACGCCTTCGGCGGCGGAAATCGCTTCGGAGCCGTCGACTTCGAGCCCGGCCAGCGTCAGGCGTTCGAGCACGGGCTCGAGTTCGATGTCACGGCCCAGCCAGTGCTCGAGCCAGCGGCGGGAAAACTTCATCGGAACTGTTCCAGCAGTTTGAGATCATTCTCGAACAGCATGCGCAGATCCGGGATGCCGTAGCGAAGCATCGCCATGCGCTCGATACCAATACCGAATGCGTAGCCGCCGTACGCTTCCGGGTCGACGCCAACGTTACTGAGCACATTTGGGTGCACCATGCCGCAGCCCAGGATTTCCAGCCAGCGACCATCATCCATGAGCACATCGACCTCGGCCGAGGGTTCCGTGAATGGGAAGTACGAAGGGCGGAAGCGAAGCTTCGCCTCGCGCTCGAAGAACCGCTCCACGAATTCATGCAACACCGACTTCAGGTTCGCGAAGCTGATGTCGCGGTCAATGACCAGACCCTCCACTTGATGGAACATCGGTGTGTGCGTCTGGTCGGAGTCGCAGCGGTAGACGCGCCCCGGGCAGACGATGCGAATTGGCACGCCCTCGTCGCGCATACTGCGAATCTGCGTCGGCGAGGTGTGCGTACGCAGCAGTCGGCCATCGCCGAAATAGAAGGTGTCGTGCATCGCGCGCGCGGGATGATTTTCGGGAATGTTGAGCGCCGTGAAGTTGTGGAAATCGTCCTCGATCTCCGGGCCCTGGCGAATCCCGAAACCCGCACCCGCGAAGATGGCCTCGATGCGCCGCCGCGCCAGCGTCACGGGGTGCAGGCTGCCCTGGCGCGTGGCACGACCGGGCAGTGTGATATCGATGCGCTCCGCATCGAGCCGCGCGTCGATCGCAGATGCATTGAGTACATCGGCGCGCGCGTCGATGGCCGCTGCGACGGCCTGTTTTACGGCATTGATGCGTTGACCCGCGGCGGGACGCTCGGACGGGTCGAGCTGGCCCAGCGTCTTGAGCAGCGCCGTAAGCTCGCCCTTCTTGCCCAGCAGTGCGACGCGCACGGCTTCGAGCGCCGCCACATCTGCTGCGGCATCAACCCGTGCCATCGCTGTTTGCTGCAGTGCGTCTAGATCCTGCACCGGGATGCCCCCATGACAACCGTGTGGCCGGCGTTACCGCCGGCCAGGCACGGTGCGTCTGAACTGGTTCAGGAGGCCAGTGCCGCTTTCGCCTGCTCCGCCAGCGCCGTAAAGCTCTCGGGCTGGTGAACTGCGAGGTCGGCAAGTACCTTGCGATCGATCTCGATCTCGGCCTTGTTCAGGCCATCGATCATGCGGCTGTAGGACAAGCCGTTGATCCGGGCCGCCGCGTTGATGCGTGCGATCCAGAGGCGACGGAACTCGCGTTTGCGCGTGCGACGGTCGCGGTAGGCGTACTGACCGGCCTTGATGACCGCCTGCTTTGCGACCTTGAAGGTCTTGCGGCGGGCGCCGTAGTAGCCCTTGGCCTTGCCAAGAATTTTCTTGTGACGTGCCTTGGCGATAACGCCACGTTTGACTCGTGCCATGTCAGATCCTCCTTAGCTGAACGGCAGCATGCGACGAACTGACTTAACGTCCGCCTCGGCGACCTGCAGGGTGTTGCCCAGCTGACGCTTACGCTTGCTGCTCTTCTTGGTGAGGATGTGGTTCAGGTGCGACTGGGCGCGCTTGAAGCCGCCTTTGCCCGTCCTGCGGAAGCGCTTCGCGGCGCCCCGATTGGTCTTGAGTTTCGACATTGCTGTCTCCTTCGTTTATGGCCAGTTCGCGCAATCGGTTGGTCCGTTCGCTGCTGGCGAGACACCGCGGTGCCTGCTTGTGGTCTGTTTGTACCCGGCCTGGTTAAGGCGGTGGCCGGACCGCCATGAAACTGTTTGTGTCAGTGCTACTGAATTAGAACTTGTTTACTAATAGAACTTCTTTACTAATGCTTTTTGGGCGCAATGACCATGATCATCTGTCGCCCTTCCATCTGCGGCATTTGCTCAACCGTGCCGAGTTCAACCAGATCCTCCCGGACCCGTTTCAGTAGCTGTGCGCCGATCTCCTGGTGCGCCATCTCGCGGCCCCGAAAGCGCAGTGTCACTTTCGTCTTGTCGCCGTTCTCGAGGAACTGTGTCAGCTTGCGGAGCTTGACCTGGTAGTCGCCCTCCTCGGTGCCCGGCCGGAATTTGATTTCCTTGACCTGGGACTGCTTCTGCTTGCGCTTCGCCGACTGGTTCTTCTTGTTCTGCTCGAACACGAACTTCCCGTAATCCATGATTCGGCAGACGGGTGGTTCTGCATTCGGGGACACCTCAACGAGGTCCATCGATTGTTCTCGGGCGAGTTGCAAAGCCTCGGCCACCGGCATAACACCAGCCTGTTCCCCGTCCTGGCGGATCACCCGGACCTGGGCGGCCTGAATGTCGTCGTTGCGCCGTGCGCGTTTTCCGGCTGCGATGAGCGTTTCCTCCTGCTGCTGCACATATCGTTCTTGCAGGCGTTTTCCACCCAAGCCTCGCGCTGAGTCTGAAAACGCACCGTCAAAAACGGAATAACGGGCCTCCAAGGCTGCGACGAACGCCGCCCTGAACACCCGAACCCGAAATTGTAAGCTCACCGAAGGCCTCGGACAAGCCCCTAAGTGCAGGAAAACCGGGGAAATTGGGAGCTTTGCGGCGGTGGTGGGCGATGGTGGTTTCGAACCACCGACCTCCACGATGTCAACGTGGCGCTCTACCCCTGAGCTAATCGCCCCGCCGCGGCTCGGTCACGACCATGTCGCGACCGGGCGCGCGAGCTTAACGGATTTCCCGCGCGATACCAAGCCCAGTGTTTTCGCGGGGTTCAGGCGCTCTTTTGGCTGCCCAGACCCAGGCCATGGCGGCGCAGTCTCTCGATTTCGTCGCGTACGCTGGCCGCCTGCTCGAATTCGAGCTCGCGCGCGTGTTTGAACATATCCTGCTCGAGCTTCTTGATCCTGCGCAGCACGGCTTCCGGCGTATCCGGGATCGCTGCAGCGTCCTCGCGACCGCGCTTGCCGCCCCGTTTACCGCCACCACCCGGTCGGGACCCGGCCTCCATGATGTCGGCCACAGCCTTGCGGATGGTTCTGGGCGTGATGCCGTGTTCGGCGTTGAATGCCAGCTGCTTGTCCCGGCGGCGCCCTGTCTCTTCCAAAGCTCGGCGCATCGAGTCCGTCACCTTGTCGGCGTAGAGGATCGCTTTGCCGTTGATGTTGCGCGCCGCGCGGCCAATGGTCTGGATCAGCGAGCCCTCGGAGCGCAGGAAGCCCTCCTTGTCCGCATCGAGGATCGCGACGAGCGACACTTCGGGCATGTCGAGCCCCTCGCGCAGCAGATTGATGCCGACCAGGACATCGAACTCGCCGAGCCGGAGATCGCGGATGATCTCCGTACGCTCGACGGTGTCGATGTCCGAGTGCAGGTAGCGCACCCGGACCTCATGCTCGCGCAGGTATTCCGTGAGGTCCTCCGCCATGCGCTTGGTCAGCGTCGTGATAAGCACCCGCTCGTCTACGGCGACGCGCTCGCGAATCTCAGACAGCACGTCGTCGACCTGGTGGGTCACGGGACGCACATCGACCACGGGATCGACAAGACCCGTGGGCCGAACGACCTGCTCCAACGTGTTGTCCGTGTGTTCCTTCTCATAGCGCCCCGGGGTCGCAGAAACGAAGATGGTCTGTGGTGACAGGCTCTCGAATTCGTCGAAGCGCAAGGGTCGGTTGTCGAGTGCGGAAGGCAGCCGGAACCCGAATTCCACGAGTGTCTCCTTGCGCGCCCGGTCACCGCGGTACATGCCGCCGAGCTGGGGGATTGTCACGTGACTTTCGTCGACGACGAGCAACGCGTCGGGCGGCAGGTAATCGAACAGGCACGGTGGCGGCTCGCCGGGGCCGCGACCGGACAGGTAGCGCGAGTAGTTCTCGATGCCATTGCAGTAACCCAGCTCGCGGATCATTTCGATGTCGAACATCGTGCGTTGCTCAAGCCGCTGGGCTTCCAGCAGCTTGCCCATGTCGCGCAACACGGCGAGTCGCTCGCGCAGCTCTTCCTTGATGTAGTCGAGCGCCCCCAGCAACCGCTCCCGCGGTGTCACGTAGTGCGACTTCGGGAAGATCGTCAGTCTGGGGACACTGCGCGTGACCTCGCCTGTCAGCGGGTCGAACCAGGCCAGCGACTCGATCTCGTCATCGAACAGCTCGATGCGAACGGCTTCGCGCTCTGACTCCGCAGGAAAGACATCGATGACCTCACCGCGAACGCGGTAGGTACCCTGCGAAAGATCCATCTCGTTGCGCTTGTACTGCATCTCGGCAAGGCGCCGCAGCACGCTGCGCTGGTCGATGCGCTCGCCGCGCGACAGATGCAGGACCATCGAGAAGTAGGCCTCGGGGTCGCCCAGGCCGTAGATGGCAGAGACCGTCGCGACGATGATGGCGTCTGGGCGCTCGATGAGCGCCTTGGTGGCCGAAAGGCGCATCTGTTCGATGTGCTGGTTGATGGACGCGTCCTTCTCGATAAACGTATCCGACGACGGCACGTAGGCCTCGGGCTGGTAGTAGTCGTAGTACGACACGAAGTACTCAACCGAGTTGTCTGGGAAGAACTCGCGCATTTCACCGTAGAGCTGCGCTGCCAGCGTCTTGTTGGGCGCCAGCACGATCGTCGGCCGCTGCACCTGCTGAATGCAGTTGGCGATCGTGAAGGTCTTACCCGAGCCCGTAACGCCAAGCAGCGTCTGCTTGGCCAGCCCGTCGCGCAGCCCCTCGACGAGACCCGCGATGGCGCCGGGCTGATCACCGGCCGGCGTATAGTCCGCAACGACCCGAAACGGGGTCTTGTCGCTGTCTTGCATCGCAATGATTCCGGTTGGACGCGCCGGGCGACGCGCAATCGCACAGATTACCATCTGGGGCGGCCCCGGGCAGGCCTGCGAATGACTCTCACTGCGACTACGCTTCTTGACTTGCCCGGACAGCTTCGAGAAAATTCCGGGCTCGCTTACGCGAGCAATTCCTCGGTAGCTCAGTTGGTAGAGCGGTCGACTGTTAATCGATTGGTCGCTGGTTCGAGTCCGGCCCGAGGAGCCAGACCCTGCAAAGCCCGCCTCTGTGCGGGCTTTGTTTTTTTGATCTCCTGTTTCTTAAGGGCTCAGTGGTCGCGACTATCGAGATAGGCGCGAAACCGGTCGCCAAGCTCGGGATGTTCGAGTGCGAACTCCACCGTGGCCTTCAGGTAGCCCAGTTTGCTGCCACAGTCGTAGCGGCGGCCTTCGAACGGCATCGCATACACCGCCTGCTCTTGCAGCAACGCGGCAATACCGTCGGTGAGCTGGATTTCGCCCCCTGCCCCGCGGCCCGTCGTCTCGAGCTTTTCGAAGATCTCGGGTTCGAGCAGGTAGCGCCCCACCACAGCCAGATCCGAGGGTGCGTCGGCGGGGTCGGGCTTCTCGACCATGTGTCGAATGCGACCGCCTGCTGCCGGGTCGGCGTCACCGACATCGACAATGCCGTAGCTGCCCGTCTGTTCGCGCGGCACACGCTGCGCACCCAGCACGCTGCCCCCGTGCTCGCTGCGGAATTCTGCCATTTGTTTGAGGCACGGCGTCTGGCTGTGGATCAGGTCATCGGCCAGGTGTACGAAAAATGGCTCATTGCCGACCGCCGGCTGCGCGCACAGCACGGCGTGGCCCAGCCCGAGCGGTTCGCCCTGGCGGATGAAGATGCAGGTGACGCCTGCAGGCACGATGTCGCGAACGCTCTCAAGAAGCGCGGTTTTGCCCGACGACTCGAGCGCGCGCTCGAGCTCCGGGTCCGTATCGAAGTGATCTTCAATCGCGCGTTTCGCCGAACCCGTCACGAAGATCAGACGCGTGGCGCCGGCCGCCACAGCTTCCTCAACCGCGTACTGGATCAGCGGTTTGTCGACGACGGGGAGCATTTCCTTGGGGCTCGCTTTCGTGGCTGGGAGGAATCGGGTGCCTCTACCCGCCACAGGAAACACCGCCACCTTTACCCTGTCGTTCATCGCTGCCTCCGTGTCATCGCCGGGCGACTGCCGCGCCGGCCAGCGCGAACTATACCCCATGCCAAAAGGGGTGTGAGGCTCGCGCCGACCGGGTTGTGACGAGCCGCTCAAACGGCGCTAGCGGCCCTTCTTGGCCATGCCATCACCGTCCTCAAGCAGGATGTTCGCTCGATTGATCTCGATGGTGCGCGAACCGATCCCGGTGACCTCAGCGAGCGCGTCTGCGGTCGTGAACGGACCGTTGGCATTGCGATATGCGACGATCGCACGCGCCTTGGTGATGCCCACCCCCTCGAGCTCGCTGGCGAGCGTTTCGGCATCGGCGGTGTTCACGTTAACGGGTCCTGCGTAGGCCGAAAACGGCGTGGCAAGGAATACGACGAGCACGGCCAGCCGGGCCGCGGCAGCAAGTGCCTTCATGATGATCTCCTGGCTGTCGCCGGCGACATGCCGGCACATGCCAGTGTCCGGACTTAACCTGCAGCCTGCCCTGCACGAATCGCGGTGCAATGCCCACGATTGCGGCGCTACGGAGTCAGTAGTTGACGCCGCCGTCTCGCTCGATGAGCGTGTCGAAGCGCACTTTATCGATGGGACGCAACGACTCCCAGTTGCGGCAACCCGGGCACTGCCAGAGCAACTGCCGGCTTGAGAACCCGCAACGCGTGCAGCGGTAGCGAGGCGATGAGGCGGCAAGCTGACCCAGCGCAGCCCGGACACGCTCCACAGCAGCCTGGCGCAACGCGGGGTCGTCATTTGCGAAGACCTGTTGGGTGTCGATGAATCCCGCAAGAACCGGGTCGTCGCTGATCATCGTCTCGACACAATCGTCGATGAAGGGCGATCGGATCTCAGGCCAGTGCAACGCCGCACGCGCGATCTCGTCACGGGCCGCGTCACGCTCGGCCGTGATCTCACGCAGGGCCGCATCGAGACCCCTGGCATCGTCTTCGTAGAGCCGTGCAAGCTTGGGCAAGAGTTCGATCAGATAAGCGCCGTCCTGTGCCAGGACCCGGCCGAACAGCTTCCTCGCGAGGTCGCGGTCATTCTCCTCAAGCGCGATTTCGCCCCGCAGGATCGCGCCGCGCGTCAGACGCTGGCGCTTGGCCTGCGACAGCCGTACGTTCTCACGCGCCTCGGCGATGTCTCCGCGATCGAGCGCCTGCTGCGCGATCTCACAGTAATAGTTACTCAGTCGCGCCTTGATCTCCGGTTGCTTGGCGGCTTCGAGTTGTCGCGCAGCCACAACCGCGCTGCTCCACTCCTGCTCCTGCTCGTAGATGCTGCAGAGTCGTTGTAGCGCTTCGACACGGTAGGAAGAGTCCTCTGCAAGCTGCGCAAAAAGGTTCTCGGCGCGGTCGAGCAAGCCGGCATGCAGGTAGTCGCGTGCCAGCGCAAACAGCGCCTGATCGCGCTGCTCCCGCGACAGGCTGGGCCGGGCGATAATGTTCTGGTGGACGCGAATCGCACGATCCACCTCACCCCGGCGTCGGAACAGGCTGCCCAGTGCGAAATGCGTTTCAATGGTTTGGTCGTCAACGCGAACGAGCCGGATGAAGTGCTCCAGCGCCTGATCGTTCTGATCGTTGAGTAGAAAATTGAGACCTTTGAGGTACTCGGAATTGAGCGGCGCCGCGATCCCGTCGATGTCGTCGCGATCGCCGCCGAACCGACCAAACAGGAAGCCAGCCGCGGCCAGCAGCAGGAACAGCCCCGCAAGCAGCAGGATCTGTTCGAGGGAATCAGTCGGCATTCTGCAGCGGCAGGCTGCGCAGGCTGGTGATCTCGGTTTCCGCCGTGCTCAGCGCGCGACGTAGCTTCCGTCGTTCGGAGGTCACGCGCAGCAGGAACAGCGAGGCGATGGCGAGCCCCAGGAGCACGCCGGTGATCAGCGCGCCAATAATGACGAACGACTGTGCGAGCTCATAGCGCGCAAACAGCAAGTCAACCTGGATGATCTCGGTATTGAGTGTCGCGAACACGGCCGCAAACACGACGGCAATGACGACAACGATGAGGGTCAGGACTCGACGAATCACGGGGTCTGCCCCTGAGCGGCGTCAGACGCGCAGTGCGCGGCGTCAGCTCTTGATCGGGATGTGGCGGCTCGCATTGACCCGTTCGCGCAGGTCCTTGCCCGGTTTGAAGTGCGGTACATGCTTGCCCGACAGGGCCACGGCGGCGCCCGTCTTGGGGTTGCGGCCCTGGCGCGGCGGACGAAAGTGTAGCGAGAAACTGCCAAAACCACGGATCTCGATACGGTCAC
This sequence comes from Pseudomonadota bacterium, assembly GCA_039821605.1. GTDB lineage: Bacteria > Pseudomonadota > Gammaproteobacteria > Steroidobacterales > Woeseiaceae > CALBPI01. The sequence continues at coordinate 21,412 of JBCBNV010000003.1, forward strand.
CGTGGGCCAGCGAGTCGCTCATGAGTTCGAGGAGGTGCTTGACCGCAAGCTCGACGTCTTTCGCGGGCAGGTGGCGCTGTTTACGCGCAATCTGTTCGATCAGCTCGGACTTGGTCATCGTTACACGCCTCCCCTACGTGCGCCCGACGTGACCCGGCGGCAGGCGCCGCCGGGTCATGCCGAAATCAATCCGAGGAATCGGACATCTTTTCCTTCAGAAGGTCGCCGAGGGTCGTGCCAGTACTGCTGGTACGCGTCTCCGACTGGTAGCTCTGAAGTGCCTCAGCTTCCTCGTGGAACTCCTTGGCCTTGATGGATAATGCTACGTTCCGGTTCTTGCGGTCAACGCCGGTAATCCGGGCTTCGACCTCTTCGCCGGTGCGCAGCACCGTGCGCGCGTCTTCGACACGCTCACGCGACAGCTCGGACGCGCGCAAGGTGCCCGTCAGTCCCTCGGCCAGTTCCACCGTGGCGCCACGTGCGTCGACCTCGGCGATCACGCCCTTGACGATGCTGCCCTTCGGGTGTTCCGCGAGCCACGAGGAGAGCGGGTCTTTGTCGAGCTGCTTGATGCCCAGCGAGATACGCTCGCGCTCGGCGTCGATTGCGAGCACGACGGCCTCCACTTCCTGACTCTTCTGGTAGTTGCGAACGGCGTCTTCGCCTTCGTCGTCCCAGGACAGGTCCGACAGGTGAACCAGGCCGTCGATGCCGCCGTCCAGACCGATGAAGATACCGAAATCGGTGATCGACTTGATCTGGCCCTTGACGCGGTCACCGCGATTGCAGGTGGCGCTGAACTCGGCCCAGGGGTTGGACTTGCACTGTTTGATGCCCAGCGAAATGCGGCGACGGTCTTCGTCGATTTCGAGCACCATGACTTCGACTTCCTCGCCCAGGTGAACCACCTTGTGCGGGTTGACGTTCTTGTTGGTCCAGTCCATTTCCGAGACGTGCACGAGGCCTTCGACGCCCTCTTCGATTTCGACAAAGCAGCCGTAGTCCGCGATGTTCGTGACCTTGCCAAACAGACGCGTGGTCGGCGGGTAACGCCGCGCGATGTTCTGCCACGGGTCCGCACCGAGCTGCTTGATGCCAAGCGAAACGCGCTGGCGCTCGCGGTCAAACTTCAGGATCTTGACGTCGATTTCGTCACCGACCGAGACCACTTCCGATGGGTGCTTGACGCGCTTCCACGCCATATCCGTGATGTGCAGCAGGCCGTCGATGCCACCCAGGTCCACAAACGCACCGTAGTCGGTGAGGTTCTTGACGATACCCTTGATGACATGGCCTTCCTGCAGGCTCTTGAGCAGGGCTTCGCGCTCTGCACTGTACTCTTCTTCAACCACCGCACGACGCGATACGACGACGTTGTTGCGGCTCTGGTCGAGCTTGATGACCTTGAACTCGAGGACCTTGCCTTCGAGGTAGGACGGGTCGCGAACGGGGCGCACGTCGACGAGCGAGCCCGGCAGGAATGCGCGAACGTTGTCGATGTCGACGGTGAAGCCGCCTTTGACGCGACCGTTGATGACACCGTTGACGACGTCGCTGCCCTCGAAGGCCTTCTCGAGGCGCGTCCAGGTACGGGCGCGCTTGGCCTTTTCGCGCGACAGCCGCGTTTCACCGAAGCCGTCTTCAACGGCATCGAGGGCAACCTCGACGACATCGCCGACCACGACTTCGACTTCGCCACTGTCGTTCTGGAACTGTTCGACGGGGATCACCGCCTCGGACTTGAGTCCGGCGTTGACGATGACGACGTCGTTGTTGACCGCCATGACGGTCCCGTTGAGGATCGTACCCGGCGCGATTTTCTGGCTGGCCAGGCTCTCCTCGAAGAGTTGTGCAAAACTTTCAGACATGTTGTGAACCATCGCTGCCACGAAGGCAGCACCCATTTAGAGTTAAGAAACGTCCGGCCAATGCGACCTGCAAAGGTTGCGGACACCAAAGCACGCCACCCAAGAGGTGCCGTGCCACCAAAACCGGAAACTCAAAGTGCCGAAGCGCCGTTGACCTGCCGGAACCCGATTGCGGGTCCGACAACGAAAAAACGCCGACACCGGCAGGCGTCAGTCCGGCGCAACCAGGGCACCCAGCCCCAGCCGCGCGTTCTTCAACGCCAGTACGGTGTCGACGACAGCGTCGACCGACATCGAGGTGGAATCGATGACCACGGCGTCGTCAGCAGGCTTCAAAGGCGCTGCCTGGCGCGATTGGTCACGGCGGTCCCGTTGCTCAATGTCCCGCAAAAGGGTCGCGACATTAACATCAATGCCCTTTTCTTTCAACTGCTTATAGCGCCGATCCGCCCTCTCTTCGGCGCTCGCCGTGAGGAACACTTTCAGGCCCGAATCGGGGAAGATGCGGGTGCCCATATCGCGCCCGTCGGCCACAAGCCCAGGGGCCTGGGCGAAGGCCCGCTGGCGGTCCACAAGCGCCTCGCGAACGGCCGGCAAGGCCGCGATGATCGAGGCCCGCTCACCACAGGACTCGGTCCGAATCGCGGTGCTGACGTCCTCGCCATCGAGCAGGACCCGCTCGTTGCCCTGGTCATCCGTGCCAAACACCACGGAGAGCGCCTGGGCCACGGTCGCCAGCGCCGCCACATCGTCGTCCGCCACGCCCTTTTGGGCCGCCGACAGCGCCGTGAGCCGGTACAAAGCCCCGGAATCGAGCAGATGCCAGCCGAGTACGTCCGCGAGGACGCGCGAGACGGTCCCCTTGCCTGACCCGCTCGGTCCATCGACTGTGATGACCGGCGCCGTCACGCCACCGGGCCCACGTTGAGGCCCGCCGCGCCGGCGAGCTCGAGAAAATTGGGGAACGAGGTCGCTATCTCACGGGCCTTGCTGATGGTCACGGGCCCGGAAGCGACGCTGGCCCCTACCGCGAAGGCCATCGCGATGCGGTGGTCGCCATGGCTGTCGATGGCACCGCCCGTGGGCTGGCCGCCCTCGATGCGCACCCAGTCTTCGCCCTCGTCGACCTGGATGCCCAGCGCCCGCAGTCCCGCCACCATGACACCGATGCGGTCGCTTTCCTTGTGCCGCAGTTCGGCGAGCCCCGAAAATTCTGACACGCCGTCCGCCGATGCGGCCGCCACAAACAGGACGGGGAATTCGTCGATGGCCAACGGCACCAGGGACTCAGGAATACGCGCCCCCTTGAGCTTCCGGCCACGCACCGTAAGGTCTGCGACGGGCTCACCACCGACCGTCTGCGGATTGCTCAGGCTTAGATCTGCACCCATAGCTTCGAGAATGTCGAGTACCCCGCGCCGCGTTGGGTTGGTGCCCACGGCTTCCAACGTCAGCTCACTGCCAGGCACGATGCTTGCGGCGACGAGGAAGAATGCAGCCGAGGACAGGTCGGCCGGCACGCGAATACCCACAGCCTCGAGCCGCTCGCAGGGCGCAATTCGAACCGTGCTCCCCTCGCGCCTGACCTCTGCACCCATGGCGCTGAGCATGCGTTCCGTGTGATCACGTGACGGTGCCGGTTCATGCAGCACTGTGGGCGACGACGCGTAGAGCCCGGCGATGAGCAACGCACTCTTGAGCTGGGCGCTCGCGATAGGCATGTCGTAGTCGATGCCCTCCAGCGTCTCGGCCGCATGAATAACGAGCGGCGCATGCCCGTCATCACTGTCGATCCGGGCCCCCATGGCGCTCAGCGGGTTGATCACGCGGCGCATGGGACGCGTGGACAGCGAGGCGTCGCCCACGAGCGTCGATGAGAACGGCTGCGCGGCCATAAGCCCGCACAACAGGCGCATACCCGTGCCCGAATTGCCGAGGTCGAGTGGCGCTGCGGGCGCCTCCAGCCCGCGCAGGCCACGCCCGACCACGTGCCAGTCGCCCGCACCCTCGCGCGTGATCTCAACGCCCAACGCGCGCATGGCATTGGCCGTGGCCAGGCAATCCTCGCCTTCGAGCAAACCACGGATGCGGCTCCTACCCGTTGCGATCGCCGAGAACATCAGCGAACGGTGCGAGACAGACTTGTCACCCGGGACGCGCAAGCACCCTTCCAACGGGCGCGCGACGGGACGCGAGATAATCGTTTCGGGAGTCTCGGACATGATGACGAGCTGGCTGTCAGAGCACGGCGCGGGGATAGGCGCCAATGACGCGGAACAGCGTCGCGCGTGTCTCGAGCGCCCCGATGGCCGCCTTCATCCCGGCATCATCGGGGTGACCGTCCACGTCGATAAAGAACACGTAGTCCCAGACGCCGCGTCGCGACGGCCTCGATTCGATGCGGGTCATGTTGACCCCGTGATCGGCGAGCGGCAGTAGCAGCTGGTAGAGCGCGCCAGAGCCGTCGGCCTGTGCCGCGGAGATCAAGAGCGCCGTCTTGTCATCACCGCTGGCCGGCAACAGGGCCTTGCCCAGTACGAGAAAGCGCGTCGTGTTGTCGGCGCGGTCCTCGATGTTGTCGACGAGAATCTTGAGCCCGTAGACGTCGGCTGCCGACTGGCCGCCGATGGCCACGGTGCCGCGTTCATCGCGAGCACGGCGCGCGCCTTCGGCGTTGCTGCTGACGCCGATGAGCTCTGCGCCGGGCAGATACTCGCGCAGCCAGCCGCGGCACTGCGCGAGCGACTGCTGGTGCGCGCAGACGCGCTCCACCGTGTCGAGCGTGTCCTGCTCGCTGCCCATGAGGTGTTGCTCGATACGCAACTCGATCTCGCCACAGATCTTGAGCGGCGAGGTGATGAACATATCAAGCGTGTGGTTGACAGTCCCTTCGGTCGAGTTTTCGATGGGCACAACACCGAAATCGGCATTGCCTGACTCCACCTCCTGGAATACCTCGTCGATCGTCGCGAACGGCAGATCACGGATCGAATGCCCGAAATGCTTGAGTGCCGCCGATTGCGTGAAGGTGCCCGCTGGACCCAGATAACCGATCTTGAGCGGCTCCTGCTGCGCGAGGCAGGCCGACATGATTTCGCGGAACAGCCGCACCATTTCCTCGTCGCGCAGCGGCCCCGCGTCATTGCGGCTCACAACGCCGCGAAGCACCTCGGCCTCGCGGTCGGCGCGATAGAAGCTCGCGTTGTCTTCGGCCCCGCGCTTGGCGATGCCTACGGTCTGTGCGAGCTTGGCGCGCGCGCTGATGAGACGCTGCAGCTCCGAGTCGATGCGGTCGATCTCGGCGCGGACGTCGTTAAGGTTGTGCTTGGGTTCGTCGGTCACAGGGCTGTCTGCTTGGGTTTTGCGCCAGTGTGCGGCGCACCACCGCCCGAATCAACAGCGCTTACTGCCCGGGCACCCGTACGCTAAGGACCCCTTCCACGCCCGCGATCGCAGCCAGCGTCGCCTCATCCGCGGCACCGTCGAGGTCGACGATAGTGTAAGCAAGGTCACCGCGCGACTTGTTGAGCAGGTCCGCAATGTTGAGGCCCGCATCGGCGAGCAGGGTCGAGACCTGACCGACCATGTTCGGCACATTGCGATTCGCGATCGTGATCCGGAACGTGTCGGGCACGCGAGGCATCTTGGCCTCCGGGAAATTGACCGAATGGCGGATGTTGCCGTTCTCGAGGTAGTCGCGAACCGTATCCGCGACCATCACGGCGCAGTTTTCCTCAGCTTCAGCCGTCGACGCGCCCAGGTGCGGCAGCGCGACAATCCGCTCGTGGCCGATGGTGGTGCGATTCGGAAAGTCCGTGATGTAGGCGCCGAGCTGGTCGTTGTCGAGTGCTGCGACCACGGCGGCGTCGTCGACGATCCCGCCACGGGCCAGGTTGCAGACCACGGCGTGCTCGGGCAGCAAAGCGAGACGCTCGGCGTCGAGCAGCCCGCGCGTGGCGTCATTGAGAGGGACGTGAACCGTCAGCATGTCCACCTGACCCAGCAGGTGTTCGATACTCGTGGCCTCGTCCACTCCGGCGGACAGCTGCCAGGCGCGGCGCACCGTCATGTGCGGGTCGTAGCCCATGACCTCCATGCCCAGCGCGAGTGCTGCGTTGCAGACCTCGACGCCAATCGCGCCCAGACCGATGACACCCAGGCGGCGGCCCGGCAGCTCACGCCCTGCGTAGCGCTTCTTGCCAGCCTCCACGGCCTTGCTGATTTCCGCGTCCGTACCTTCGAGCCCGTCGACATAGGTCAGCGCGGACTTGATGTTGCGCGAGGCCACAAAGAGGCTTGCGAGCACGAGCTCCTTGACCGCGTTGGCGTTGGCACCCGGCGCGTTGAACACGGGTACGCCCCGCCCGCTCATGGACTCGATCGGGATGTTGTTGGTGCCCGCACCGGCGCGGCCAATGGCTCGCACGGTATCGGGGATGTCCATCTCGTGCATGTTGGCCGAGCGAACGAGCACCGCATCCGGGTGGCCGATTTCCGAGGCCACCTCGTAGCCGTCACGCGGCAACCGGCGCAGGCCCTTGACCGAAATGTTGTTCAGGGTCTGGATCTTGTACATGGGGGATACCGTCAACCGTAGCGTTTTTCGAAGTCGTGCATGAAGGCGACGAGTGCGTCGACACCGTCCTGCGGCATGGCGTTGTAGATGCTCGCACGCATGCCACCCACTGAGCGGTGGCCCTTGAGCGTGGCCAGGCCGGCTGCGGCGGCTTCCGCGAGGAACGTGGCATCGAGGTTGGCGTCGGCCAGAGTGAACGGGACGTTCATACGAGAGCGCGCACGCGGCGCCACCGGGCACTGATAAAAGTCCGACCCATCGATGGCGCCGTACAACGTTTCGGCCTTGCGCTGGTTGCGCTGCGCCATGGCGTCGAGGCCGCCCTGCTCGATAAGCCATTCAAAGACGAGCCCCGCCATGTACCAGCCGTAAGTCGGCGGTGTGTTGCTCATCGAGCCCGCATCGGCATGCGCCTTGTAACTCAGCATCGTCGGCACGTCCGCTCGGCGCGCCTCGAGCAGGTCGCGACGCATGATGACGATGGTCAGACCCGCGGGACCGATGTTCTTCTGGGCGCCCGCGTAAATGAGGCCGAAGCGGTTCACCTCGACGGGCCGCGACAAAATAGTGGAGGAGTAGTCCGCCACCAGGGGGCCCGTGGCCACGTCGTCGGGAATCTCGTGGAATTCGACGCCGCCGATGGTCTCGTTGGGCGTGTAGTGCAGGAAGGCCGCGTTGTCACTGACTTGCCAACTGTCTCGCTCCGGGATGTCGGTGTAGTTAGAGTCGGCAGCATCGGCCGCGACATTGACGTTGGCGAAGCGCGCCGCTTCCTTCACGGCCTTCTTGCCCCAGCTGCCCGTGACCACGTAGTCGACGGTGTCACCGGGCGCGGCCAGGTTCAGCACGGACATCGCAAATTGAAGCGTTGCGCCGCCCTGCAGGAACAGCACAGCGTAGTCGTCGGAAATGCCCAGCAGCGCGCGCAGATCAGCCTCGGCCTTCTCCGCGATAGACACGAATGCCTTGCCTCGGTGGCTCATTTCCATGACGGACATGCCCGTGCCCTGCCAGTCGAGCAGCTCGGATTGCGCCTTCTTGAGCACAGCCTCGGGCAGCGCCGCGGGACCGGCGCTGAAATTGTAGATGCGACCCATCAGTCGTCTTCCTCGATAGCCTCGATACGCGCCAGCCCACTGAGGCTGTCGCCGTCGTCCAGGCGAATGAGCCGGACACCCTGAGTATTGCGCCCCATTGATGACACTTCGGCGACAGGTGTACGCACGAGCGTGCCGGCGTGGCTGATGAGCATGATCTCGTCCTCATCGCGCACCTGCAGTGCACCGATGCAGCGGCCGTTGCGGTCGCTGGTCTGGATCGCGATGAGCCCCTGCCCGCCACGGCCCTGGGCGCTGAACTCGTCGACCTCGGTGCGCTTGCCGTAGCCGTGCTCGGTGGCGACCAGTACGGCGCCGTCTCGAATGACAACCATGGCGATGACATTCTGGTCGGCCGCGACGCGAATGCCTCGAACGCCGGCGGCACCGCGGCCCATTTCACGGACATCGCTGCCCTGGAAGCGGATCGCCTTGCCTGAGTCGGCAAAGAGCATGATCTGTTCGTCGTCGCCCACGATCTCGACGTCGACGAGCGCATCGCCGTCGCGAATGTCGATGGCGATGATGCCGCTGGCACGAGGACGCGAGTAGGCTTCGAGTGCGGTCTTCTTGACCTGACCGCGACGCGTCGCGAAGAACACGTAGCGGTCGGCGGGGAAGTCACGCGTCGGCACGACGGCGTTGATGCGCTCATCCGGCTCCAGCGGCAGCAGGTTCACGATCGGCTTGCCTCGTGAACCGCGCCCGGCCTGCGGCAACTGGTACACCTTGAGCCAATACACCTTGCCGTGGCTCGAGAAGCACAACAGCGTGTCGTGGGTATTGGCGACGAACAGTGTGTCGATGAAGTCTTCGTCCTTCATCCGCGTCGCCGCGCGCCCGCGACCACCGCGCCGCTGCGCCTGATAGGTGTCGAGCGTCTGCGCCTTGGCGTAACCCGCGTGCGACAACGTGACGACCACGTCCTCCTCGGGGATCAGATCCTCAATACTCAGGTCCGAGTGATCGGCAACGATATCCGTGCGGCGCGGATCGGCGTATTGCTCGCGTACATCGGCAAGCTCCTCGCGAATGACCTCGAGCAGGCGATCCGGGTCCGCAAGAATATGAGAAAGCTCTTTAATTTTGCCAAGTATCTCTTCGTATTCCTTGACAATTTTATCCTGCTCAAGACCTGTCAGTCGGTGCAGACGCAGGTCGAGAATGGCCTGGGCCTGGGTTTCCGACAGGCGATAGCGGGCGCCGTCACCGTCGCCGCGCAAACCAAACGCTTCATCGAGTGCGTCAGGACGCGTGTCGATGCTGCCCGCGCGCCTGAGCATGTCGGTAACCTGCCCCGGCGCCCAGTCGCGTGCCGCAAGGCGGACCCGAGCCTCGGCCGGCGACGGTGAGCCCTTGATGAGCTCGATCACTTCATCAATGTTCGCAAGTGCAACGGTTTGACCTTCGAGCACGTGGGCACGGTCGCGCGCCTTGCCCAGGTCGAAAATTGTGCGGCGGGTGACCACTTCACGTCGGTGCGACACGAACGCATCGAGCACCTCGTGCAGCGTCATCAGCTTGGGCTGCCCGTTGGCGAGCGCGACCATGTTGATGCCGAACACGCTCTGCAAGGGCGTCTGCTTGAAGAGGTTATTGAGCACGACGTCACTGACTTCGCCGCGCTTGAGCTCGATGACGACGCGCATGCCGTCCTTGTCGGACTCGTCACGCAGGCCGGAAATGCCGTCGAGCTTCTTCTCGCGCACCAGCTCGGCGATCTTCTCGATCAACCGTGCCTTGTTGACCTGATAAGGCAGCTCCGTGATGACAATGGCTTCACGGGATTTACCGTCGATTTCCTCGACGTGCGTGCGCCCGCGGATGTAGACGCGACCGCGGCCCGTCTTGTAGGCCGAGTAAATGCCAGCGGCGCCATTGATGATGCCCGCCGTTGGGAAATCCGGGCCCGGTAGGTGCTCCATGAGCCCGGGCACGTCGATGTCGGGGTCGTCGATGAGCGCCAGAACCGCGTCGATCACCTCACCCAGATTGTGCGGTGGGATGTTGGTAGCCATCCCGACCGCGATGCCAGCGCTGCCGTTGACGAGAAGATTCGGTACCCGCGTTGGCAAGACGGAGGGCTCGGACTCGGAGCCGTCGTAGTTTTCGACGAAGTCGACCGTTTGCTTGTCGATGTCGGCCAGCAGCTCGCGCGTGATCTTGGCCATGCGCACTTCGGTGTAGCGCATGGCCGCCGCGGCGTCGCCGTCGACAGAGCCGAAGTTGCCCTGCCCGTCGATGAGCATGTAGCGCATCGAAAACGGCTGCGCCATGCGTACGATCGTGTCGTAGACCGCCGAATCGCCGTGCGGGTGGTACTTGCCGATCACGTCGCCGACGACGCGTGCTGACTTCTTGTAGGGCTTGTTGAACTCGTTGCCCAATTCCCGCATGGCGTAGAGCACGCGGCGGTGGACGGGCTTGAGTCCATCGCGCACGTCGGGCAAGGCGCGCCCGACAATGACGCTCATGGCGTAGTCGAGATACGACTGGCGCATCTCGTCTTCGATGGTGACTGAGAGCAGTTCCTGGGCGATATCGGACATAGAAATTCAGGTCGCCTGGCCGGTCGTGCACGAGGCCTGAGCCCAGCCACGACGGGGGTGCGCGGCCCGCCTGAAACGGGTCACGAAGAGGCGTTGTCGATCAGTGGTTAAATTATTAGCTTTTTCAGGCGCTTATGTTGTTATTGGAGAACGCGGCGAGGCCACGTCGCCATCCGCTAGCGGGTCCCTCCAAACGCCTGAAATTATAGCACAATTTCGGCCGTCTTCGGGGGGTGGGAATCGGCGCCAACCCGGTATACTCGCGCCATGCAAACTTGTGACCTGATACTGGCCGCGCGCTGGGTCGCGCCGGTCGACGGGCGACGGCGTCTGATCGAAAACGGCGCCGTTGCCATCGACGGTGGACGAATCGCTGCGGTGGACACCCAAGACGCCATTTCGGCCCGGTGGGAGGCGCGCAAGCGCGTGGATCGACCCGACGCCCTGCTCACCCCGGGCTTCATCAATGCCCACACCCACGCCGCCATGGCACTGTTTCGCGGCATCGCCGACGACCTGCCGCTCGACACCTGGCTCAACCAGCACATCTGGCCGCTTGAGGCCCAACACGTCACACCCGATTTTGTCCGCGACGGCACCCGATTGGCCATGGCCGAGATGCTGCGTGGCGGCATCACCTGCTTCAACGACATGTATTTCTTCCCGGACGTCGTCGCCGAAGCCGTCATCGAGGCCCGCATGAGGGCGTCTATTGGGCTCATCGTTATCGACTTTGCCACCGTTTGGGCCGACGATCCCGACGGCTACCTTAAGAAGGCCGTTGCCGTCTACGACAGCCACGCGCGACATCCTCTCGTGAGCTTCCAGTTTGCGCCGCACTCGCCTTACGCGGTCAGCGAGGAGACGCTGGAACGCGTTCGCGTGCAGGCAGACCAGCTCGACATCGGCGTGCACACGCACCTGCACGAGACAGGGGCCGAGGTCGCCAATCACGTCGCTGAGCGCGACGAACGGCCATTCTCGCAACTCGACCGCCAGGGGTTCGTCAATCAGACCTTGCTGGCCGCCCACATGGTCCACATCGACGAGGATGAGATCGCGCGTGCAGGAGCTTCCGGAATGAGTGTCGTGCACTGCCCGGAGTCGAACCTCAAGCTCGCCAGTGGCATGGCACCCGTAACGGCGCTCATTGAAGCGGGCGTCAACGTAGCACTCGGTACCGACGGCGCTGCCAGCAACAACGATCTGAGCCTGCTCGGCGAGATGCGCACGGCGGCGCTCCTGGCCAAAGCCCAGTCGGGCAACGCGCGCAGCCTGCCTGCCGAGACCGTGCTCGAGATGGCAACGATCAATGGCGCCCGCGCGCTTGGCATCGAAGCAGACACGGGTTCCCTGGAGCCCGGCAAATGGGCCGACCTGACTTGTATCGCGCTCGATCGGCCACATACCACGCCCTGCCCCGATCCGTTGTCGACACTGGTGTACGCGGCTGGCAATGGCGACGTCTCGGACGTCTGGGTCGCCGGGCGGGCGGTGCTCGAACAACGTAAACTAGTGACCATAGATGAGGACGCGGTTCTGGCGCGCGCCCGCGATTGGGCGGTGCGTTTCGGGACCCAAAATACGGCATGAGTGATACCAATCAGGCCCAACGCGCGAACAATGTCGACGCGGCCGAAATCGCCCGCTTCGATGCCGCGGCGTCACGTTGGTGGGACCCCGATGGTGAATTCGGCGCCCTGCACCGCATCAACCCGCTGCGCGCCGACTATGTCGCCGAACGTGTTGCGCTCGACGGTGCCGCTCTTATTGATATCGGCTGCGGTGGGGGCCTGTTTGCCGAGGCGATGGCGACACGTGGCGCCCGGGTAACCGCCATCGACATGTCGCGCACAGCGATCGAAGTCGCAAAGCTGCACCTGCACGAGAGCGGCCACGACATTGATTACCGCGAGTCGACGGCCGAAGCGATCGCTGATGACGCCGCAGGTCAGTTCGACGTCGTGACGTGCCTCGAGATGCTCGAACACGTGCCCTCGCCGGCTTCCGTGGTCGAGGCAGCGGCCCGCCTTGTGCGCCCCGGCGGCGACGTGGTGTTCTCGACGATCAATCGAACGGCCAAGGCTTTCGCACTCGCCATCGTTGGCGCCGAGTACGTGCTGAACTGGGTGCCTCGCGGTACGCACGAGTTCTCTAAGTTCATCAAACCCAGCGAACTCGACGGCGCCGCCCGGCGCGCCGGGCTTGAGATCGTCTCTCTGGCGGGGCTCGAGTACGACCCGTTGTCGGACCGGTTCCGGCTTGGCAGCAGCGTCGACGTGAATTACTTCGCCCACTACCGTCGGCCGGCCAGCGATTCGTGACGCAGGCGAGCCCCGCAGTTCTGTTCGATCTTGACGGTACGCTCGTCGACACCGCCGAGGATCTCGCGGCAGCCTTGTGGTCGGCCTGCGACCGCTTTGGCCGTGACCGGCCGCCGCTCGCACAGGCGCGCACCGCGATCGGTGACGGCGGCCCCGGGCTCGTCCGGCTCGCCTTCGGCGACAACGCGCCCGAGCACGCCGATGCGTTGGCCCACCTGCTCGATTACTACGCCAACAACATCGCCGAGCATTCGCGTGTCTACGCACCGCTCGACCGCGTGCTCGACGCGCTCGATGAGCGCGCGGTGCCCTGGGGCGTTGTCACCAACAAGCGTGTCGGCCTGGCCCGGTCCCTGCTGGGCGGTATCGGTGTGCTACCCACGCGTGACTGCATTATCGGCGGTGACACACTCGAGGTGGCGAAGCCGCACCCGGCGCCGCTGCTGCACGCGGCGGCGCTTCTCGGGGTTGAGGCCCAGCACTGCCTTTACATCGGTGACCACAGTCGTGACATTGATGCGGGCAATGCCGCCGGCATGCGTTGCATCGCGGCAGGTTACGGTTATATCCGTGCCGACGAAGACCCGACCCAGTGGGGTGCCGAAACCATTGCCCCGACGCCTGACGAACTGGCCACGCACATCGAGCAGTTTCTGACGCAGCACTCAGGCGCAGCGGCATGACGTTACCTGAATTGCTCGAGCAGACGGCCGTCTGGCCCTGGCTGGGCGTGGCCGCACTGCTGGGCCTGCTCGTAGGGGCGCTCGTCGCCGTGCTTGTTGCGCGCCATCGCAGCGAGCGACAAGCGCTCGAGATCGCGCGGCTCGAACAACAGATCCGGGATGACACCGCGTTGCAGCGCGAACGCGAGCAACTCATGGAGCTCATGTCGACGCGGCTCACAGGCGAGTTTGGTCAGCTGGCGCAAAGAACCATGCGCGCCAACAGCGAGACCTTTCTGCAGCTGGCCCAGGAGCACCTGGGCTCACGCCAGAAGGAGGCCGACAGTGCGCTTGCGGCGCGTGAGCAAGCCGTGGCCTCGCTCGTCAAACCCATCTCCGAAGCCTTGCGCGACAGCCGCCGCCAGATCGAGGAACTCGAGAAGGCCCGCAGCCAGGCCTACGGCGGTATCACCGAGCAACTGGCCCATATGCAGGCAACGACCGCGTCGTTGCAGCACGAGACGCGCAACCTGATCTCGGCGCTGCGCCGCCCCGAGGTGCGCGGACAATGGGGAGAGATCACCCTGCGCCGGCTCGTCGAAATGGCAGGCATGGTCGAGCACTGTGATTTCGTCGAGCAGGCCACAGTCCGTGGCGAAGACGGCAGCGCGTTGCGCCCGGACCTCATCGTTCGCATGCCCGATGAGCGCGAACTCGTGGTCGACGTCAAGACTCCGCTCGACGCCTACCTGAGCGCCGTCGAGGCGACGGACGAGCAGGAACGTAAACGCTTCTTAAAGCAGCATGCGCGCAAAGTTGCGGACCGCATTGCCGAGCTGTCGCGCAAGTCTTACTGGGCCCAGTTCACCAAGAGCCCCGAATTCGTGATCCTGTTCATCCCCGGTGACCAGTTCCTCACCGCCGCGCTCAACGAACAGCCGACGCTCATCGACGACGCCCTGCGCCAGAACATCATCCTGGCCACGCCGACGAGTTTCGTCGCGTTGCTCAAAGCGGTCGCCTACGGTTGGCGCCAGCTCTCACTGGCGGAAAACGCCGAACACATCCGCAAGCTGGCCGTCGACCTGCACGACCGCCTGGCCGTTTACGCCGAGCACATGGCCCGTGTGGGCAGCCAGCTCGATGGCAGTGTCCGGGCTTACAACAAGGCTGTGGGCTCGCTGGAACGCAATGTGCTGCCCGGTGCACGCAAGTTCACCGAACTTGGTGTGCAACCCCGCAAGCAGATCGACGAGCTTTCGAGCGTGGAGTCGTCGACGCGCGACCTGCAGGCACTCATGCCCGGAGACGCTGAGGTCGATTCCAATGAGGACGGTGCGTGAACCTGGGCGGCTTTGCGATGACCGACGCCGGCGATTGCCTTCGGCTTGCCGTGGCCTTTGTCGATGAGCCCTACGGTCAGCGCCTGGAGGCAACGTACCTGTTGCGCGAGGCCGTTGCCGGCGCCGCGACCACAAGCAGTGAGACCGCCGTTTGCGCCACGCAGCTGCAATGGTGGCGCGATGAACTGGAGCGGCTCATCGCGGGCGAGCCCAGGCATCCGGCCGCACAGCAGTTTGCCGAACGCATCGCCACAGATGCGGACACGCTGCGGTTCGCGAGCGAGTGGATTGTCGATACGGAGCGTCTGCTGATTGGGCCGGCACCCGAGGACACGGCCAGTCACCGCATCACGGGCTATCGGCGTTACGGCGCAAGCCTCATGCTCGCGCTGACGCCAGAACTGCGCGCCAGCTGTGCGCCGTTGGTTCGCGATGTCGCCGTCGCGCTGTACGCGCTCGATGAACACCCCAAAGAACCGGTATTCGATTACGACACGGCAATGACGCTGCACGAGGCGATCAACACCCGTGCCGAATTGGTCACGGACGTTGGTGTTGCCGTGCTTGCGGCCACCTCGGCCAATGCGATGCGCCGCCGCTACGACGGCCTCAAGCCCGGCGCGGTGCGGCAGCTGCGCTTTGCCTGGCGCAGCGCACGCAGAACAAGAAAAAACGGAGACCCCTGATGTCCCTGGACCCAGCAACGCTGCAAGAGTTTGAAGCACCCGCAGGTGCGCTGGCAGATCGCGTCATCCTGATTACAGGCGCCAGTGACGGCATCGGCCGCGCGCTGGCCATCGAGTGCGCCCGCAAGGGTGCGCTCGTCATTGCACAGGGTCGCCGCCGCAAGAAACTCAAGGCGCTCGCAGACGACATCGAGGCTGCGGGCGGCATCGAGCCCATCCTTGTGCCCATGGATTTTCTGAAGGCCGAGGGCGGCGTTTACCTGTCGCTGGCCGAGCAGATCGAGAAGGACTTTGGTCGACTTGACGGCCTCGTGCACTGCGCCGGCATGCTCGGTGAGATGACCGAGATCGAGGATTACGATGCGGCGGTCTGGCAACAGGTTATGCACGTCAACGTCACAGCGGGCTTTGCGCTGTCGAAAGTGCTTTTGCCCCTGCTCAAGCAGTCCAAAGGCGCCATTGTGTTCACGAGCAGCAGCGTCGGTCGAAAAGGCCGCGCCTTCTGGGGCGCTTACAGCGTTTCAAAATTCGCCGTCGAGGGTCTGGCACAAACGCTCGCCGACGAGCTGGCCAAGTCTGACGTCAGCGTGAATGTCGTCAACCCGGGTGCCACACACACCAACATGCGCGCGCAGGCCTACCCGGCTGAAGACAAGAGCGCGATCGCTGCACCCGAAGCCGTGTTGGGGCCGTTCATGTACTTCCTCTGCGAAGCGGACCGCGGGATCACGGGGCACAGCGTCAACGCACAGTAGGCTATCGGCGGGGGCGTCGTCCCGGACCACGCGGCGTGGCTTCAGGCGGGGGCTCGAGACCCACGGACTGGTAGAGACCGACGACCTCGCGCCGCGCCAGGTCCGCATAGCGTCCGGGCTTGAGCCGTGGAGGCAGGCGAAGATTGCCGTAACCGATCCGGATCAGGCGGCTGACCTTGAATCCTGCCGCCTCCCAGAGCCGACGCACCTCGCGGTTTCGGCCTTCACGCAGCGTGACTTCGTACCAGCGATTCGCGCCACCACCGCCGGTTTCGACGAGCGTCTCGAACGCCGCGCGGCCGTCATCGAGCTCAAGGCCATCAAGCATCGATTGCAGCGCATCGGCGTTCGGCTTGCCGAGCACGCGTACGGCGTAGCGGCGCTCGATTTCATAAGACGGGTGCATGAGCCGGTTGGCCAAAGCGCCGTCCGTGGTCATGACGAGTAACCCTGACGTAGCGATGTCGAGGCGACCAACGGAAATCCAGCGACGCGGCCCCGGCTTGGGCAGATTGTCGAACACAAGCGCCCTGCCCTCGGGGTCATTGCGGCTGCACACCTCGCCCTGCGGCTTGTGGTAGAGCAGATGCTTGTGGCGCGCCTGCTGAGCGCCGCGAATACTGATCGGCTTGCCTGAGAGCTCCAGTGTTTCGTCGCCGACGAGTGTGGCACCCAACTCGGCCACCTCGCCGTTGATCGTGAGTTGCCCGTCCGCAATCAGCCGCTCGATCTCACGACGCGAACCGTAACCGGCCGCAGCGAGCACCTTCTGTGCGCGGTCAGCCATGCTCCTGCCGCGCGACCGGTGCCTCGTCCGTGTCGCCCGCAACGCTGGTGTCCTCGGCACGGTCACTGACGTCGTCACTGTCCTCGCCGCTCGCATCGGCTGCAGGCGCCGCAGCCGCGTCGTCAACTAACTCAGAAATCGGCTCGTTCGACGCTTCGACAGTAGTTCCCGTACCGTCATCGACCGTGGGAAGGTCGAGCTGAATGCGCAGGCTTTCGATGTCTGTAAGTTCGGCCAGCGACGGCAGTTCGTCCAGCGACCTGAGGTTGAAGTAGTCGAGGAAGGCCTTTGTCGTGCCGAACATTGCCGGCTTGCCGGGCACATCGCGGTGGCCCACGATGCGAATCCACTCGCGCTCCATCATGTTGCGGATGATATTGCTGCTGACGGCAACACCGCGTACGTCCTCGATCTCGCCACGTGTAATGGGCTGGCGGTAGGCGATGAGCGCCAGAGTTTCGAAGAATGCGCGCGAGTATCGCGGCGGCCGTTCTTCAAACAGCGCAACCAGCTCGCGGCCCATTTCCGAACGAACCTGGATGCGGAAGCCCGAGGCCACTTCCAGCAGCTCGATGCCGCGGCACTCGTAGTCCTCGGTCAGCGCCTTGAGCGCTTCACGCACTTCGCTCTTGGGCGTTTCCTCGGCGCGCGGGCGCGAATTCGCCGCGCGTTGCAGCTGATCAATCGACAGGGGCTCGGGCGACGCGAGCAGCGCGGCCTCTATGAAGTGCTTCGTCTCGAATGCGTTGGCGTCTGCCATCAGTCTTCTACTTCCAGCTCGATACTGGCGAGCGTTTCTTCGGTGTTCGCGACGCTGCGCGCGCCGCGGACGTGGATCGGCGCGAACGCCTGACTCTGGACCACCTCGATTAACTGCTCCTTGAGCAGCTCGAGGATGGCGATAAAGGTCACCGTTACCCCGAGGCGGCCCTCATTCGGGTCGAACAGCTCGGAGAAGTCGCGGAACTGGTCACCGGCCGTGCTCGAAAGGATGTCGCTCATGCGCTGGCGGACCGAAAGCGCTTCGCGTTGCACGTGCAGGTTCGAGAACATCTCAGCCCGCGCCATGACTTCCTTGAACGAAATGAGCAGTTCTTGCAGCGTTACGTCGGGAAGCTTGGTGACGGTGCGCTTAATCTGCACCTCCGCGTGCGCGGTCAGGGTGTCACGTTCGGCGCGAGGCAGCTCGTCGATATCTTCGGCTGCTTTCTTGAAGCGCTCGTATTCCTGCAGGCGACGGACGAGCTCTGCACGGGGATCGCCCTCTTCCTCTTCGTCGGACACAGGCCGCGGCAACAGCATGCGCGACTTGATCTCCGCGAGCATGGCGGCCATGAGCAGGTATTCACCGGCCAGCTCTAGCTGCAGGTCCTGCATGACCTCGATGTACTGCACGTACTGCTCAGTGATGTCAGCGATCGGGATGTCGAGGATGTCGAGATTCTGTCGCCGAATCAGGTAGAGCAGCAGATCGAGCGGACCCTCAAAGGCCTCCAGGAATACCTTGAGCGCCTGCGGCGGGATGTAGAGGTCCTGCGGCAGCTCCGTTACGGGCTCGCCTTCCACAATGGCGAACGGCATCTCCTGCTGAGCCGCGGGGGGGCGCAGCAAGTCGCTTTCGCTTTGCGATTCTGTGGTCGTTGGCTCGGTGGTCACGGTGTTGGCGGGTCCCAGAGGCTAGCCCGCTATTCTAGCGCATCAGACGCCCGGCACGATGGCTGAAGCGTCGCCCTTACCTTGTCTCAGGAGCTTGACACTGTCACCCGTCAGATCAAGCACCGTTGATGGCTCGATCCCGCCAGCGCCGCCGTCTATAACGGCCTCGACCTGCCCTTTGAGGCGGTCCGCCATATCCACGGGATCGGTGAGCGGCAGGTTCTCGCCGGGCATGAGCAACGTCGAGCTCATGATCGGCTCACTCAGGTATTCAAGCATCGCAAGCGGAATCGGGTGGTCGGGGATGCGGATACCAATGGTCCGCCGCTTGGGATTCTGCAGCCGCTTGGGCACCTCTCCCGTCGCACGCAGAATGAACGTGAAAGGGCCTGGCGTGAACGAGCGCAGCAGCCGGTAGGCCCAGTTATCCACACGGGCGTAGGTCGCGATCTCCGACAGATCGCGACAGACCAGCGTGAAGTTGTGGTCCTTGTCGGTGCGCCGGATCCGGCGGATCCGGTCCATGGCACGCTTGTCACCGATGTGGCAACCCAGCGCGTAGCTGCAGTCTGTCGGGTACGCGATCAGCCCACCAGAGCGGATCAGACTGACGACACGGGCAATCTGCCGCGCCTGCGGGTCGACCGGGTGGATGTCGATGAGCTCAGCCATGGCGGGATTGTACTGGTTTCACCTGCCGCCGATGGCAGTGTTCGGGCGGGTCCTACCGGCAAACCCCGCGGGTTTCCGATAGTATCCCCGGGCTCAAGTTCAGACCGAGTCCTGCACGATGCAGATGCTCATCGATTTTCTACCGCTGCTGCTTGCGCTGGTGGCTTACAAGTTCAAGGGAATCTATGCCGCGACCATTGTGTTAATGGTGGTGCTGCCGCTGATTCCGCTTGGACAGAAGCTGCTGGGCAAGAAGGTCTCGCAGGTGCACCTTTGGTCCGCCGCGCTTGTCCTCGTGTTCGGGTCTGCAACCCTGTTGTTGCGCGACCCCCGTTTCATTATGTGGAAACCCACCGTGCTTTATGTGGCGATGGCCGTTGCTGTGACGGTATTCGACCGCTACACAGACCGCGGGCTGCTCGAACGTGCCATGGGCGGGACCATCGCGATGAATAAGTCGGATTGGCGCACGCTGGGTGGATTCTGGGTTGGCTTCTTCCTGTTCCTCGGTGCACTGAATATCTGGGTCGCCTACAGCTACTCGGAGTCGACATGGTTCAGCTTCAAGGTTTGGGGGCTGACCGGGCTGACCGTTGTATTCATCATTGCGCAGGCACTGTGGATTGCGCCACGCGCCGAGGACGTGGAACCCGCCGTAAAGACCGAGGAAGACTGATATGCCCTGGTATGCGTTGATCGCACAAGACCGCGAGGACAGCCTGCAGCTTCGAAAAAATGCCCGGCCCGCGCACCTCGATCGGATCCAGGCACTCGCCGCCGATGGGCGTGTGTTGCTCGCGGGTCCTCACCCTGCCGTGGATTCGACAGACCCAGGCCCGGCTGGTTTTTCTGGCTCACTGATCGTGGCCGAGTTTCAGGACCTCGAGACGGCGCAGCAGTGGTTTGCGGCAGACCCCTACGTCATCGAAGGCGTCTTCGAACGCTTCGAGGTCAAGCCATTCCTGCCCGTGTTGCCCTGATATGGAACGGATAGAGCGCATAGAGCAGGCACTTCGTGATGCGTTCGATCCCGCTGAGCTGCGGGTCAAGGATCAGTCCCACTTGCACGCCGGCCACGCCGGCGCGCGAGAAGGGCTCGGGCACTTTGACGTGTTTATTGTGTCCGATGCTTTCAAGGGCGTCGCCCGAGTGCGGCGCCACCAAATGGTCTACGCCGCCATGGGCGAGATGATGCAGACCGATATTCACGCGCTGGCCATCCGGGCCCGCGCGGTCGACGAATAACCCGATATATCCCATAACAGGAGGCTCCATGAGCATCACCCGTAACCTTGTGCTGGCCGGCGTGTCCGCACTGATCTTCTTCCCCGCGCATGCGCAGACCGTCGCCACGATTGACGGCTCTGAAATCACCGAGTCTCAGCTCAAGGCCTACGCACTGGGGCGCACCGGCGCCGAAGCGACGGCTGAGAACCGCGCCCAGCTCATTGAGCAGATCGGCGATCTCGTGTTGCTCTCGAACGTCGCACAGCGCAGCGATCTCGGAAAGGACCCGCTGGTTAATGCCGAACTGGAATTGCAGCGTCGCTCCGTCCTGGCGCAGGCGTTGATCCAGGACTTTGTAAAGCGCAATCCCGTAACCGATGCTGACGCGCTCGAGGAGTACAACCGGCAGATCGAAGAATTCCCAGCGCCGGAACAGTTCAAGGCAAGCCACATCCTGCTTGAGAGCGAGGAAGACGCGAAAGCGGTTATCACTGAGCTGGACGGCGGTGCAGATTTCGCCGAGCTGGCCAAAGAGAAGTCCACGGGTCCCTCGGGCCCCCAGGGTGGCGACCTGGGCTGGTTCGAAGCTGGCGCAATGGTCGCGCCGTTTAGCCAGGCGGTCAGCGAACTCGAGAACGGCAAGTACTCAACCGCACCGGTTCAGACCCAGTTCGGTTGGCACGTCATTCTTCGCCAGGAAAGCCGCAAAGCGGAGCCGCCTGCGTTCGAAGAACTCAAGGACCGGCTCAGGCAGGGCATGGAACAGCAGAGGTTCCAGGAGTACTTCGAGAGCCTGAAAGCCGAGGCCTCTCTCGAGATTAAGTAAAGAAAAAGGCGGTGATGGAGCGTCGAATTGTGACGACCATCACCGCCTGAGTGCCTCGCATTGGCTAACTTTTGCGGGGTAGCCGCTTCGATCGCTCTGGCGGCTGCGCCCTTACCTCACATCTCCTAAACGATGAGGCGAGATTCGGCCGACTCTTTTGAGTCGGCCTTTTTTTTGTCAATTCATCCCAAACCAACCGCTCGCGCATTCCAATACACTAGAGGCTCACGTGCAGCACAGCAGACGTCTGCTTCCGCACTCACGCGCCAATAGCGCGCGCAATATCCACACGATATGTTCGATACGCGTCTGCACCGCGCTCGGTTAAGCGATAGACCTCCTGGTCCTTTGTTAGCTCGATAAACCCATCAGCGATCAAATCGGAAGCAATATTGGGCTCCGCTGGAATCGGCAGGCCACGAGAGGCGTAATGGAGAATGAACTTCTCGTGCAAACAAAAGGTCGGTCGACCAAACTCGATAGTCTGTATTGCCATGAAATCGGTCCCTTGGTCAAAAAGTCAGAGCAGCCTGATGTAACAAGTAGTGCTGCGCCACCGCCGAGTAGAATCAACGAGATCCAGTCGCGAGCATTAAGCCAGCAACGTTTGGCTGAATACCGACGAATCCACTTATGCCCTTCAGGGCGTCCTGCTGCCACATCATTCCAGTGTAGTCGATGACGAGGGCACCGACTTTCGCCGTACCGTAGCGAGCATCCGTCCTTGCCGCTTCAGTAGATATGAAGACTGGCGATGAGCCCGGTACGTACCCGGAAGAATCACGAAGGACCATTGAAGCGCCAATCGCACCTGAATTTGTGACCGTTCCGACAACAGCGATGTAGTCGCCAGTGCGAAGTGCGCTGAGCACGGACGCCGGCGCAAAGACTTCTTGGCCAAGCGCAGTCAGATATCCCTGCTTTGTATTGACCGAACTTACCTGGCCCGAGAGAACATATGACGGACAAGGTCTATTTGCTTCGGGTCCCTGCTCACCCGATCCTTGGGCCGCTACAATTCGCGCGCTACTCATTGAAATAGTCTTGCCAGAGCCCAGAGCGCGGATTTCATCAGAGGAGGTCACGCCGCCTCCATGAATACCTTGTGTCTCAGCCACACCGCCGCCATGGATTCCGACTGTGTCAGAAACGCCGCCACCGTGAATGGCAAGTACGTCCGCGATTCCGCCGCCGTGAATGGCCTGCGTATCCGAAACACCACCGCCGTGAATGGCCTGCGTATCCGAAACACCACCACCGTGAATGGCCTGCAGATCCGAAACACCGCCGCCGTGAATGGCCTGCAGATCCGAAACACCGCCACCGTGAATAGCCTGCATATCTCCGATTCCGCCGCCGTGAATGGCTTGCAGATCGGCTACACCGCCGCCGTGGATACCCTGGGCTAGAGACTCCCCCTTCCGGTTTACGGAAGGTGTTAGGGCATTGCCTCGCCTATTATTCAAGGACACTAGTGTCGCTAGTTCTGCGGCTCCATGAACATCGCTGACCTTCGCGAACTCGTTTTGTAGGGCGCAAGAATTCTCAACGCCGGAGTTGCGGGTCGTAGAGACGCCACCGCCGTGAATTCCAAGAATTTCTGCAAGGCCTCCACCGTGAATCGCTAGGACGTCAGCGACGCCGCCATGAATTCCTTGGGTCTTGGAGACTCCTCCACCGTGGATGCCTTGCGTCTCCGCAACACCTCCACCGTGGATGCCTTGCGTCTCCGCAACACCTCCACCGTGAATGGCTTGCGTCTCCGCAACACCTCCACCGTGAATGGCTTGCGTCTCCGCAACACCTCCACCGTGAATGGCTTGCGTCTCCGCAGCACCTCCACCGTGAATGGCTTGCGTCTCCGCAACACCTCCACCATGAATGGCTTGCGTCTCCGCAACCCCTCCTCCGTGAATGCCGGCAGCAGCTCCTACGGAGAATGCACACGCTGCAAGTATTGAGGCACCGATGGCGCCTCGATTTCGCTCTTTTCTCACTTCTAGCTCCTAAAACAAATTGCCGTCTTTTTGCAGCATCAGAATCTGCAATACAGTCGGACTGCGACGCTCCATGTCGCGGATATACGTTCCTTGTGATTTAGCGGCCCCGGTCTTCACGCCGGCTTTTCTTTATCGCTAGCTCATCGATTGATGAGGAAAGTAGTTCTTCTTTTTCTGCTCTTATTCTTCGATACCTGATTCGACCAGCAAATCCTTAAGCGACTGGGCTTCCTCAGGTTTAAAATTCGTGTAATGGACCATCGCGACGCCCGACTCATAAACGTCAGCCTGGCCTTCTACCTTGGTTCTGACTGACGAAGTCAGCCAATTGTCGATCTCAACGAGCATTTCCTGGCCTCTCGACTTGAGATAGACATCAAATTGCTTCACCTCATTGGGTGTTAGCTGTTCATTCGATACGACGACTCGCTCAAATATTCCCTCCGCCATCGATTTCTTCTGAACGTTGGCGGTAATTGTCGTGAGCAAATGAAACGCGACCTCGCCCATTCGCTCTATCATCTTCGGCGAGAGACTCTCCGATATGGCATCCCTGCGCACTGCCCTTAGAAGTTGCTCCGGTGTTTCAATCACCGCACCTATTCGTACCAATTCATCCAACATTTGCGCCGGGCTTTGATCACCTGAGTACGTCTTTACTAGCGCCACAAATGATGGTCTGTTGTCAGGAGCATCATATGGAATTTCTAGCGGCACCCCGTATGGCCCAACAAATTCTGGGTCATTGTGCCAACCGTGCAAAACCCTACTGGGACGAGAAAACGTGCGTGGGTGGACCTCCTCGGTCATCGCTCGGGCAATCACCGCTGCAACTTCCTTGCGCGTAAGGCCAGTGACGATCGCAACTCGAGAACGATTGATCTTCCCGCTATCAACCTGCGCTCGAAGTGCCATTTCGACGTACGCATCTTTTGCAGCCTCAGAAAACTCCCTATGAGTTATGCCTTGGTCGATGAGAAGTTTCGCCAGCGGCTTCAGCATCAACCGAAGTGCACGCCCGAGGTTCTCCTTGATTGTTTCTCGTGAAGTCATACTGCCCCGGGGCTCCACTATGATTATGCAAAAAAGTTTGCCGGAAGTGGGAAAATTTTCCACTTTTCAGAGTGTTGTTATGTAAAACTGATTAAGCGTATGCGAATTTCCGCCCGCGAGAACCGCCTATTTCGCTGTTTTTATTGGTGATCTAGATAGTGAGTCACTGGACCATATGTGATCTTTTCTGGCCTTTGCCTATTATGTCCATACGCAAAAAGCGCCCCATCCCCGGCAAATGAGATATGCAAACCCATCAGGGCTCTTGGGAAGACACTAGAATTGAGGCCGAATCCAAACGCGGTCCGAATGCAATAGCATCGACAGGTACGTAAATCAGCGAACGTTGATCTGCCCCACCCACGAACGGTGTCCCTGACCAATGGTTGTTTACGTCCCGAGCGGGCATTAACTCGAAGGCAACGGAGTGATTGGAGTAGAGATGGCTGGTTATTCCCGATCGTGATTGGAAACACACCTTGTGTGAGACTCTGATCCGGAGTACTCAGAATCTACATCTGGAACAGACTACGAAGAATGAGGTCAGGCAATGGAGCTTGTCGCCCACAAGGATGCTGCGACGTTTCTCGCACACGCACGCGTTTACTTGGAAGAAGAACAAGGTGCTGCGAACCACCACATCGTTCAGATAGCTGAAGCTGCAAGTCGGGGGTCGCAGTTTTTTGTCCCCCCATATTTCTTTTGGGTGCTCTCAGAGAATGACGAGATCACCGGCGTGTCCGCTTACGCGAATCCAGATGGGCTGGTATTGAGTGCCGGCATTTCTTGCAGTGCGGCCTCGAGGCTCGTCGAATCCGCGTATCAGGCTGGTTGCGCGGTCTTGCGTCTGGTTTGCGATGAGGAAGTTGTCACGTCAATTCGATCCAAAGTAGACGCTATGTTGGGCGACGAGCTGGACATAAATGGCGGCTGGATCGTTGCCCAAACTGACCTTATCCAGGACTACACTCGCGAAGTTGGCGACACGGTCAGATTGTGCACAAGCGAAGATCGGCACACAGTCCTGAGTTGGGCGGAGCTCTATCAGAAAGAAGAGCCAGCATTCATTGATATTCCCAGATTCATAGAGGCAAAGCTCCAAAGCAAAGAACTTTTCCTGCTGGAGAACCAGGAGGTGCTAGCCATGGCAACAATTTCGGGTAGGTCAAAATGGGGCGCAAGGATTTCGTCAGTGTTTACGCCACAGCAACACAGGCAGAAAGGATGCGCAGGCTACTTGGTTAGGATGATCGCAAATCAAATGCTAGAGCATGGTAGCCGCTTTGTAGTGCTTACCTATGGGCGAAACAGTGCGTCTGGCGCGATTTACGAGTCAGTCGGCTTCCAACCGGTGTGCTATCGGGAGTGCTTGGTTTCTTCAAATGCCCAGAAAGCGCTTGAACAGAATAGAGTGGCGTAGACACTCGCCATGGATATACCACGAGCTGAACGTTCGAACAGGAGAGACAAAGGGCGACACATCCCCGACGCAGACTCATCGTCGCGACAAGAATCGGTGTGCAGTATCTCCGACAGAGAAATTGACCTACTGCACCGTTCCCTACTGAGCATTTTTCGGCCAATCGTGCGCCTCGCAATCAATTCAAATGTCGATGCTCGTCGCCTTGTGGAAATTATCAAGGTCGCATTT
Source organism: Pseudomonadota bacterium (assembly GCA_039821605.1). Classification (GTDB taxonomy): domain Bacteria; phylum Pseudomonadota; class Gammaproteobacteria; order Steroidobacterales; family Woeseiaceae; genus CALBPI01. The sequence goes on from JBCBNV010000003.1 coordinate 47,144, forward strand.
GTGGACGTGGCGACCGAAGAGTACGGAATTCGCGGACGACCAACCACGACGGCCAGAGTTTCGATCATGAGTGGTCTGACGCGAAAGGAGGTCGGCGCAATCAAAGATCTTATAGCCACAGGTCTAGGGATTTCCGACGCAAGTACGACCATTTGCCAAAGGCTGCTGGACTCATGGTGGACTAAAGAGACGTACACCAATGCACCCGGCCGCCCAATGGAGCTTCCTTTCTCCGATGGCACGCCATCATTTGTTCAGTTGTGCCAAGAGGTTGGCGGGGATTTTCCACCTGGCGCAGCTCGGACCGAACTACTACGAACGGGCAGTGTGGAGCTACTAGAAGGTAAGCGGATGCGCGCTTTGCGGCGAGCACACGCGACAACCGGCAACTACGAGGAATTTGCTGTTGGGCTCTCAGACTTCATCGCCGCTTCAATGATTTCGGAAGAGCTTGATTCAGATGTAGAAGATCTGGCGAGCGAAGCAGCTATCGTCCGTGCTATCAGGGATCAGTAGATCGGGCCAATCATTCAGGCAATGCGGTGATTCTAGGCCGCTTCGTGTCTTACTCAATGCCAAGCGTCTTCCTTCGACGGACGCCGGCCGAAAGGAGTATCGTCGAGCGCGATAACGATGGCCTAATCGTCGCGACTCGGTTCGCCGCAATCCAAGTAGTTTCAAGCATGAGCTCAGCTCAAGCGGCAAGCGCAATTCTGACAGATGCTACTGACCAACGGAGCGCGGGCCTAGAGTGCGCCTGAACATCCACCGATCGAATTCCTTCTTTGGAACTATGGGGCCGGCCGTGCGGACCAGACTGGCTCTAGACGCCAGTTGTTGAAACCAGTCGAGCGGTCCTCAAGAGTCTTCGAAGTAAACGACCGCAACTCTTATCATGGTTGAGTCGACGGCTGTCGAATTCTCCGAGTATGGTTCCATGGCGTCGTCAAGTGACTCGCAGAATTCCATAGACTGTTTGGAAACAATTTCTTTCACTTTCGCGACATCGTCTATACCGACTCGAGCAGCCTCTACCAACCGACTAGGCCAAAGTGCAAATTTCTTCGTTCCCTGAGCTCGTCGCTCAAAATAATTGTACTTTGAGTTCGCCATAGCGCCGTAAATGGTTCGACCAAGTGACCACTCGAATTGCGCCTCGGGATCCAGAACACGAAACTCTCGCCTCAGCGGCTCTAGCGAACCCTCCTCGTCCTCATGTATAGCTCCGGCTCTCTTCAGTTCAGTACGTAATGCGCCGGCCGGAATATCACCCGCGTACTTTCTCGTGAGTTGGTAGAACGAAGGCTCATCCTCTGAAAAGTTCAGGGTCAATGGATTTCCGGCCGAATCTAGGAAGTCCTCATCTGTGTGCCAAAACTGCAGCACGCGGCCCGCAGGAAGTTGCTTTACCTGAGCAAGCGACTCCTTTCCGGTGGATTCATCTCGGAGCCTCTTCACCTCTTTCCGCGTAAGTCCCGTCATGACGGCAACGCGAGAAATGTTCGTGTCTCTGCCACGGATCCCGTAATTCTTCGACGCTACGTCCACGTATGCTCGTTTCGCCACCTCTGCAAACTCACGATGACCGATTCCCGACTCAATCAAGAGGTGAACAAGTGGTCTCAAAACGCGATACAGAAGTTCTAGAAGTTTTTCTTGTGCTCGATCGCTCATGCGGGCCGATACTAAGAATCAGCGCTCACAGCGGTCAATGAAATCAGAGGCTTGGGAATTAGTGCCCATTTTCTGGGATTTTTGGCGCAACCCATCGTAGAGGTTGCACCCCTGTCCAAATACGCCCAAATGTCTATTAATCAGGGATATTTGTAGCGTGCGAATGTGCTACGAATCGACCAAAGACGGGGGAATCATCGCGATGAACGCATCTTCATCAAGAACATCGATTTCGAGGTTTTGCGCTTTGGTGAGCTTCGAACCGGCCTTCTCTCCGGCGATCAGGAAGTCCGTTTTCTTGGAAACAGAGCCCGTGACTTTGCCACCCAGGCGCTTCACGATGGCGCCCGCCTGATCGCGAGTCATCTGTGACAGCGCCCCTGTGAGCACCACCGTTTTTCCCGAAAATGGGGAATCGGCAGTCTCCGTCGGATCAGGCGCCTCGATATCGGGCCAGGTGACGCCGGCATTGATGAGGTCCCGTACAGCAGCCTGCATCTCTTCATTGGCGAAGAAATCGGCCACCCTACCCGCCACCACAGGCCCCACGTCTTCGACCGCCTCGAGCGCTTCAGTGTCGGCCGCGGCGAGCGCATCGATGCTTCCAAAGTGCTCGGCGAGTTGCTCCGCCGTGCGCTCACCGACGTCGCGGATACCCAACGCGAACAGGAATCGGGGCAAGGTCGTCTGCTTGCTGGCCTCAATTGCCGCAACGACGTTGGCCGCCGATTTCTCGCCCATCCGCTCGAAACCCTGTAGTTCCTCCGCGGTCAGTTCGAAGAACGCGGCCGGTCGCGTGACTCTTTCCTGCGCGAGCTGCTCGATAAGCTTCGCACCAAGCCCTTCAATATCCATGGCTTTTCGAGACGCGAAGTGCTTCAGCGCCTCGGAACGCTGGGCAAAGCAGATCATCGGACTGGCCGTGCACCGGGCAACGGCTTCTTCCTCGGGTTTCGAAACGGGCGTGCCGCATACCGGGCAGACCTGGGGCAACTCGGGCGCGACGGTGCCGTCAGGCCGTCGTTCCAGCACAACCTGCACCACCTCAGGAATCACATCCCCGGCGCGACGCACGACCACCGTGTCGCCGGCACGAACGTCCTTGCGGCGCAGTTCGTCAATATTGTGCAGCGTTGCATTGCTGACCGTGACGCCGCCGACAAACACAGGTTCGAGCCGGGCAACCGGTGTCAGCGCGCCGGTTCGACCCACCTGCCAGTCGATACCGGCAACCGTTGTGAGCTCTTCCTGCGCAGGGAACTTGCGGGCGATGGCCCACCGCGGTGCCCGCGAGACGCTACCCAGTTCAGTCTGGGCGCGGAACGCGTTGACCTTGAACACGCAGCCGTCGATGTCATAGTCGAGGCCATCACGCTTCTCCACCATATCTGTGTAGAAAGCGAGACAGCCTTCGTTACCGACAACGCGGCGCGTTTCGGGATTCACAGCGAGCCCCCACTCGGCGAGCTGCTGCAACGTGTCGTACTGGTTGTCCGGAATCGACCCGCCTTCCACGACGCCTGTGCCATAACAAAACCAATCGAGCGGGCGACGCGCTGTCAGTTTTGGGTCAAGCTGGCGCAGACTGCCGGCGGCAGCGTTGCGTGGGTTCACAAACGTCTTCTCGCCCTGCGTCTCAGCGCGCCGATTAAAAGCCTCGAAACGCCCGCGCGGCATGTAGACCTCGCCCCGCACCTCGAGCGTCGTCGGAATTCCGGAACCTTCCAGCCGCAGCGGCGCCGTGTGGATCGTCCGAACGTTGTGCGTGATGTCCTCGCCCGTGCTGCCGTCGCCGCGTGTCGCCGCACGAACCAGCAAGCCATCCGCGTAAAGCAATGACACAGCCGCGCCGTCCATCTTGGGCTCGGCGCAAAACTCGAGGTCGCCAATGCCGGCCTCGAGCTCCAGTCGGCTTGCAACACGGTCAAAGAAGCTGGCCATCTCGTCATCTGAGAACGCGTTGTCCAGGGACTGCATGGCCTGGCGGTGCGCCACCGTCGCGAAGCCTGATATTGGTGTGGCCCCTACCCGTTGTGTGGGCGAGTCTGGCGTGAGCAACTCGGGAAACTCGGCTTCGAGCTCTTGGAGCTCACGCAGTAATCGGTCGTACTCCGCATCGGGCACGACAGGCGCGTCATCCACGTAGTAAGCGCGATTGTGTTGTTCGATTTCAGCCGCGAGCGCGGCGGCCTTCTTGCGCGTCGCTGAATCGGGTTTGGCAGCCATTACAACTTCAGATGCTTGAGCTCGTACTGGATCAGGTCTTCGCGCATGAAGCGCTCGCGCTGAATACTCAGCGTACTGCCGTCGCCGTCGAGCAACTCGCCCTGCAGCGTGATCGCTACGGCGCGCGCCAACTCGACCATCTTGTCGAATGCGTCGACGCCGCGGCCCGGCCCGGGTCGCAGCATGAAGAACGACAAGCCGGCAAAGCGTCGTTCCTTGAGATCGGCGAGATCAAAGGTGCCGGGCTCGGTCAGGTTGGCGACCGAAAACAGGGCCTCATCCTCGTCGTCTGATATCCGGTGGAAGATTCCGAACTTGCCGTGCTGCAGGCCTACGCCACGCAAGGTCAGCACAACCTCTTCGGCGGCGAAGTCGGCGCCGCTCTTGCCGGTGATTCGCAGTGAGATGACCTTCTGCGGAATATCTGCATTCTCGGCCTTATCGCCCCGGTCCGGCGCGGTATCGGATTGCGTGGCCACTGGCGCGTCCGCAGGGTCAGCCTGCCCGACCTCAGGCGTGGGTATACCGAGCGGCAGTTCCTTCGCAGCCACAACGGGCGCGACGGGTTCCGCCGTGTCATCGAACGCGGGCTCGACGCGATCCGCCACGTCCGTGTTGTGAATGTCGGCGGCATGTTTGCGACGCGCGTTCCAGTAGACACCGGCGACGATGACCGCGCCGATGACCAACAATGCGATACGCAGGCCGTCCATGCGGTAACCGTCAGGCGGCGGCCATCCGTACCGCCTCATCGATATCGACGGCGACAAGCCGCGATACGCCTGGCTCGTTCATGGTGACACCCATTAGCTGCTCGGCCATCTCCATCGTGCCCTTGTTGTGGCTGATGAAGACGAACTGCACCGTCCGCGACATGTCGCGAACAATCTCACAGAAGCGGCCGACGTTGGCATCGTCGAGCGGTGCATCAACCTCGTCGAGCATGCAGAACGGCGCTGGGTTGAGCTTGAAGATTGCGAACACGAGCGCGACAGCCGTGAGCGCCTTCTCACCACCGGACAACAGGTGAATGGTGCTGTTGCGCTTGCCCGGTGGCCGCGCCATGACCGTGACGCCCGCGGCCAGCAGGTCGTCGCCCGTAAGATCGAGATAGGCCTTCCCGCCCCCGAAGAGTTTCGGGAAGAGCTTCTGGAAGCCTTCGTTGACCTGGTCATAGGTTTCCTTGAACCGGTTCCGGGTCTCACGATCGATCTTGCGGATGGCGTTTTCCAGCGTCGTCAACGCGGCGTTGAGATCGTTGAGCTGTGCGTCGAGGTATTCCTTGCGCTCTGACTGCTCCTTGAACTCCTCGATCGCGGCCAGGTTGATCGGGCCCAGTCGCTCAATCTTACGCTGTACCTGCTCGAGCGATGTGCTCCAGGCGTCGATCGCGGCCTCTTCGGGCATCTCCTGCTTCAGCGTCTCAAGCTCAAAGCCGGTGCGACCAAACTGCTCCATAAGTCCTTCGCGTCGGACCTTGGTTTCCTGCCCCGCCATGCGCGCGTCGCTCAGTGCCTCGCGCGCCTCGGCAACCTCGGCCTCGCGGTCGATGCGCTGCTGGTCACACTGGCGCAGCTGCGTTTCGGTGTTCTCCACATGAGAACGTGCATCGGACAGCGCAGCTTCTGCCGTAACGCGCGCGGCGAGTTGCGACTCGAGGGACTCACGCATGCCTGCAACGGGTGCTTCGGCCTTGTTGATTTCCTCTCGCAGTGCCTCTCGGCGTCGCTCGTACTGCTCGCGCTGCTGCTGCATACGCGCCAGACCCTGTTCCGCCGATTCTCGCGAGGACCGGCGTGACTCGTAACGAATTGCCTTGTCGCGCGCCGCCTGCCGGTCTTCCTCAGCCTGGCTTCGGGCACGGGCCAAAGCGGCACGCAACGTCTCGCGCTGTGACTCGAGCGTCTCTCGGTCCGCCGCCACATTGGCGATCGTGGCCTGATTCTCTTCAAGCAGTCGTCGACTGTCAGCGATGAGTTGCTCGGCGCCCTCGGCCTCGCTGCGCGTCTCGCGTAGTGCGTCGACACTCGCCTTGAGTCGTTGCTCACCTTCACTCAGGCGAATGGCCGCGCTTTCGACGGCCGCTGCGGCTGTCGCGGCATCGCGGTTGGCTTGCGCGGCCGCAGTGCGCCGGCTGCCACGTTGGGTCTCGAGATCGGCACCTTCGGCACGTGCGGCATCCAGTGCCGTCTCCGTGTCGTTGACGGCCGCCTTCTGACCGCGGATATCCTGCTGCAGCGTCCGGAGCTCCTGCTCACGACCCAAAACGCCCGCACGTGTGCTGTCGCCGCGACTGACGCGAACCCAGTCGCGACCGATCCAGACGCCGTCGCGCGTGATGACGGACTCGTCGGGCGCGAGGCGTTCGCGCAGCGCGAGTGCTTCGCCAAGGTCATTGGCAGCCACGACGCGCTCAAGCAGCTGGCCAGCGGCGGCCGGTGCCTGTTCGACGTGGTTGAGCAGACGATTCTGGCCCGCGGCGCTGCCGGCACCCGCGCGCGACATGATTGACAGGCTGCCGTCACCGATATCGGCGATGGCGCGCGCGGCGCGCTCCAGGTCGTCGACAACGACGGCCTGCAACTCGTCGCCGAGGACGGTTTCAACGGCACGTTCCCAGCCATCGGCAACCCGCAAGCGTTGTGCGAGCTTTGGTGCGTCCTTAAGACCCTGACGCCCAATCCACTCGTTGACCTCACCGCTGCCGTCGTCGAGCGCGGCCTTCTGCAGCGCTTCAAGAGACGCCTGTCGGCCCAGCATCTGTTGCAACGCGGCGCGAGCCGTATCGCGTTCATCACCCAGAGTGTTGACCCGTTCACGCGTGCGTAACAGCCCCGCGTCGACCTCGGCCAATGCCTGTTCCGCCTTGTCGGCGCCTGCGGCGGCCGTCAGCGATGCGCTGCGCGCTGTCTCATGGGCTGTTTTGAGGTCTTCCAGCGGCACGGCATCGTGCTGCGCCTGCAGCGTCTGCTGTCGCTGAGCGAGCCGTCCCAGGCGTTCCTGCAGTTGTTCAATTCGTGTGTTCTCAACCTGAACGAGGCGCTCTGCCTCGCCCGCTTTGCGGTTGAAGACTTCCCAGCGTTCCTGCCAGTCGGCCATCGCGGACTCGGCCTGTTGCAGCGATGCGCTGGAGGCCTGCTCACGACGTCGCGCCGCTTCGAGATCCGGTGCCAGCTCATCGAGCGTGAGCTGGAGCTGCTCAAGCACAGACACGTCCTTGTCGATGTGCTCGACAATGTCGGCCAGGCCCGACTCTGCTCGGCCCAGGTCCTCGCGCTGGCGCTCCTGCAGTTCCCGGTTGTGCTCGATGCTCTGCTCAAGACGAGCGATCTCGGCGCCGATGCGATAGTAGTTGCTCTGCACCGCGTTGAACGCGTCCGTGGTCTCGGTCAGGCGTTCGCGCGCGTCTTCGATACTGGCCTCGACCTTGCGCTGCTCGGCGATGCTGGCCTGCAGCGTGTTCTCGCGCTCGGCAAGCTGGCGCTGGTTTTGTTCGTCGGCCGAATCCAGGTCAGCGAGGCGCAGGACCAGCAGCTCGGCACCCAGGCGGCGTTCCGTCGCCTTGTGCTTCTTGTAGCGCTCGGCGGCTTTGGCCTGGCGATCAAGGCGCCGCAGTTGCGCCTCGACTTCTTCGAGCAGGTCCGTCAGACGTTCGAGGTTTTCGCGCGTGTGCCGAATCCGGTTTTCGGTTTCGCGGCGGCGTTCCTTGTACTTGGAGATGCCGGCCGCCTCCTCGATGAACACGCGCATGTCCTCGGGGCGCGCCTCGATGAGCCGCGAGATCATGCCCTGCTCGATGATCGAGTAGCTGCGCGGGCCCAGGCCTGTCCCCAGGAAGATCTGCGTAATGTCCTTGCGGCGGCACTTGGCGCCGTTCAGGTAATACGTGGAGATCGCGTCGCGCGAGACCACGCGCTTGATGGAAATCTCGTTGTAGCCTGCATACTGGCCACCGACAGTGCCGTCGGTGTTGTCGAACAGCAGCTCGATGGATGCCGTGCCGACGGGCTTGCGCGCGCTGGAGCCATTGAAAATGACGTCCGTTATGTGGTCGCCGCGCAGACGGCTGGCCGAGCTTTCGCCCATGACCCAGCGCACGGCATCGATGACATTCGACTTACCACAGCCGTTGGGGCCAACGACACCGACCAGGTTGCCCCGGAATTCAATGGTGGTGGGGTCTACAAAGGACTTGAAGCCGGCAAGCTTGATTTTGCTCAAACGCATGTTGTGACTGGGCTCGGTCTGTCTGTCGTGGCGCTTCGGAAGCCGGCTAGTGTAAGCTAATTCGTTTCCCAAAACAGGCTTGACGCCGCGCCGGTTTCCGGCACGCGGCGCCCAGGATTCATGAGCGAAATCATCGAAAAAACACCCCGCCCCGGGCCCTCCCGGGAGCTTGAGACCTTTCCCAACCCGCACCCCGGCCGCGATGTCGTCATCCGGATCCACACACCCGAGTTCACGTGCCTGTGCCCCAAGACCGACCAGCCCGACTTCGCGACGATCTACATCGACTACATCCCCGAGGAACGCTGCGTCGAACTCAAGTCGCTCAAGCTCTATTTCTGGAGCTATCGCGAGGAAGGCGCCTTTCACGAAAAAGTGACAGGCCAGATCCTTGACGACCTCGTGGCTGCGCTCAAGCCCCGCTACATGCGTGTTTGCAGCGATTTCAACGTGCGCGGGGGTGTGTATACGAACGTCGTTCTCGAGCATCGCGCGGACGGCTGGGAGCCGGCACCGGCCGTTGCGATCCCAGGCACGCCCGCCGGGGTAACAGGCTACTGACAACGCCGTGTGCCCTTTGCTTCACAGCGCCAGCTTTGTCGGTATAATCGGCGCGCTTCAACGTATTCTCGCCGCGGAGAAACAGGATGGCTGCCAAGAAAAAGGCTGCAAGATCAAAGGCTAAGAAGAAAGTGACCTCCAAGAAGAAGGTCGCCGCCAAGAAGGTGACGAAGAAGACTCCGGCCCGCAAGAAGGCGCCGGCCAAGAAGGCTACGCGCAAGACCGCTGCCAAGAAGACGGCGACCAAGAAGAAGACCGCCACCAAGAAGACCGCGCGCAAGACATCCACCAAGAAAACAACGGCCAAGAAAAAAGTGACAAAAAAGACGACCAAGAAGGTCGCCAAGAAGGCGCCAGCCAAGAAAGCCGCGAGCAAGAAGAAAGCCCCGAGCAAGAAAAAAGTGGCCAAAAAGAAGGCGGCACCGGCCAAGAAGGCCGGCGCCAAGAAAACGGCCAAGAAAACAGCCAAGAAGAAACCCGTAGCAAAGAAGAAGCCTGTCGCCAAGAAAGCCCCTGCCAAGAAGGCCCCGGCAAAGAAAGCCGCAGCACCTCGCAAGAAGAAGGTCGCCCGCGCCGAGCGCCGCAGCCGCGCAGACGTCATGAGCGGTCCGATTCATGGCGTTCAGCCGTACCAGCCCAAGCGCGGCGAGGAATACATGAGCGACGAGCAGCTCGAGCACTTCCGCAGCATCCTGCAGGCCTGGAAGCGCGAGCTCATGGAAGAAGTCGATCGCACCGTGCACCACATGCAGGACGAGGCCGCCAACTTCCCGGACCCCAACGACCGTGCCACGCAGGAGTCCGAATTCGGGCTGGAGCTGCGGACGCGCGACCGTGAGCGCAAGCTGCTTCGCAAGATCAGTTCAGCGCTGACGCGTATCGACGAAGGCACCTATGGGTACTGCGACGAAACGGGTGAGGAAATCGGCCTGAAGCGGCTCGAAGCCCGCCCCGTAGCCACCCTGTGCCTCGAGGCCCAGGAACGCCGCGAGCTCGCCGAGCGCCAGTTCCGCGACCGGGACGATCGCTACCGCTGATCGCTACACGGGGCGCTTCGCGCCCTCGCCTACGGGGCGCCTGCACCTCGGGTCACTCGTCGGTGCGCTTGTCAGCTACCTCGATGCGCACCACCACCGCGGCCGCTGGTTGCTGCGTGTTGAGGACATCGACCCACCACGTGAAGTCCCAGGCGCGGCAGCCGATATCGTTGCCGCGCTCGCCACGCACGGCTTGGATCACGACGGCGAATGTCGCTACCAGAGCACGAGCCTGGCGCTGCACGAGGCGGCAATTGACACGCTCATTGAGCAAGGCGACGCCTACTATTGCCAGTGCAGTCGACGGCAACTGCGTGCCGCCGGTCACGCCCACCGCTACCCGGGAATCTGCCGCGACCGCGGCCTGACTGACGGTGCCGTGCGGGTGCGTGTGCCCGTCGAACCCATCGTTGTCCGGGACCGCTGGCAGCCCGAAACGCGGTTCGACCTCGACGCGGATCCCGGTGACTTCATCATCCGTCGCGGCGACGGTCTGATCGCCTACCAGCTCGCCGTCGTCGTCGACGATGCCGATCAGGGCGTGACGGACGTGGTTCGAGGTATCGATCTCTTCGACTCCACGCCGCGCCAGATCTGGCTGCAGCGATTGCTGGGACTTTCGCAACCGCACTACGCGCATTTTCCCGTTCTGCTCGGCAGTGACGGTCGCAAGCTCAGCAAGCAAACCGGTGCACCAGAATTGCGCGCAGACACTCCTCTCGAGAATTTAACGCGCGCATTACAGGCAATGGGCATGCCGGTTCCCGGGACAAAGCGCAGCGATTCGCCCGACGCCCTCGTCGCCTGGGCGGTTGAGCACTATGAGCCCGATGCCCTGCGGGGCCGCCAGAGTTTCGCAAACAAAGCCTAGACGACACGCGGATCGGGCCCGGAATGGTTTAGAATATGGCCAACCCGGCAGCTGGCGAGAGCCGTGCGCACGATCAAGAAATACCCGAACCGCAGGCTCTACGACACGGAGCTCAGCAAGTACATCACGCTGTCGCACATACGCGAGCTCGTGATCGACAAGGAGACCTTCGTCGTCATCGACAAGAAGAGCGGCGAAGACATCACGCGCACGATCCTCATGCAGGTCATCATCGAGCAGGAACAGCACGGTGAGCCCGTGATGACCGAAGACTTCCTGTCGCAGATCATCCGCACCTACGGCAGCGCCATGCCGAACGTCGTCAGCAACTACCTCGAGCAAAGCCTTCGATTGTTCATGACCCAACAGGCGCAGGCGCGCAGCACGCTGAAGAAGGTCGTTGGTATCGATCCTGTCGATGCTGTGGCCGGGCTCGCGCAGCGCAATTTCGCGCGCTGGCGCGCAGTGCAGGAAGAGGTGTTCCGGGTTCTGACGGGCAACAAACCCGAAGAAGACCGCAACAAGTCTGAGGCGACGTCGGCACCCGCGCAGAAGATATCCCGCAAGCGGTGACCGAACCGAACAGAGCGCCGTTCCGCCCACCTGGCTGGTTGCGGAACCGGCACGTGCAAACCCTGTTGCCGGCTTTGGGCGTCGTGAAGACGCCGCGCCCGTCGTTTGAGCGTGAAATCGTCCAGCTGCCCGACGGCGACTCGCTGGCGGCAGACTGGTTACGCCCCAGACCCCACTCAGACGATGCCCCGCTGCTTGTCGTCCTGCACGGCCTGGAGGGCTCCAGCGATTCGAGTTACGCCCGTGGCGTCAGCGCCGCGGCCAATGCACAGGGCTGGCCGGCTGTGGTCATGCATTTTCGCGATTGCGGCGACCACCGAAACCGCCTCGACCGTCGCTACCACGCGGGCGAAACGGGCGATATCGAGTGCTTCCTGGATTACGTGCGCGGCAAACACCCGGGGCGCACCCTGCTCATGGCCGGTTTCTCGCTGGGTGGCAACGCCCTGCTCAAGTACCTGGGTGAGAACGGCGCCGAGGCGCCAATCGCCGCTGCCGTCGCAGTTTCGGTACCCTTCGAATTACAGAAGGCGAGTGACTCGATTTCAAAAGGCTTTTCAAAGTTTTACCGTTGGCATTTGATGCGGAACATGAAGCGCGCGTTGCAACGAAAATTCAGACCCGATGACGCGCCCTTCGACTACGCTGCGGCCATGCTGGCCAAGGACTTTGAGACCTTCGACAACCTTGTCACCGCGCCGCTGCATGGTTTTCGTGATGTCGAGCACTACTACGGTAGTCAGAGCTGTCGCCAGTATCTGTCGCAAATCCAAGTGCCCACGCGCATCTTGCACGCCATCGACGATCCGTTCATGAGCCCCGACATGATTCCCGAAGCAGACGAGATGTCCGCGCACGTCTCACTCGAGCTCAGCCAGCACGGCGGTCACGTGGGCTTTATCACGGGCAGCCCCTTGCGGCTAAGGCCCTGGCTACCCGGGCGCATCATCGCGTCGCTGCAACAGGCACTCCGCGACACACAAGCATAAAAAAAGCCCCGCGACGAGAGCGTGGCGGGGCCTTTCGGTGTTGCCGACAGCGCTTAGTCGTCAGCGCTCACCTCTTTCATGCTCAGGCGGATACGGCCCTGGCGATCCACCTCGAGCACTTTCACCTTGACGATGTCGCCTTCGTTGAGCTTGTCGCTGACCTTCTCGACACGCTCATTGGAGATCTGCGAGATGTGCACGAGACCGTCCTTGCCGGGCAGGATCGTGACAAAGGCGCCGAAGTCCATGAGACGCGCGACGCGGCCTTCGTAGATCGTGCCGACTTCGACTTCGGCCGTGATCAGCTCGATGCGGCGGCGGGCTTCTTTGCCCGAAGCGCCATCGACCGACGCGATCCGCACGGTGCCGTCGTTATCGATGTCGACCGTTGCGCCCGTCTCTTCAGTGATGGCACGAATAACCGCCCCACCCTTGCCGATGACGTCACGAATCTTCTCGGGGTCGATCTTCATGGTCATGATCGTCGGGGCCCAATCGGACATCTCTTCACGCGGTGCGGCGATCGACTTGGCCATTTCGCCAAGGATGTGGATACGCGCGTCATGTGCCTGGGCCAGTGCGTTGTCCATGATCTCTTTGGTGATGCCCTGGATCTTGATGTCCATCTGCAATGCGGTGATGCCGTCTTCGGTACCCGCAACCTTGAAGTCCATGTCGCCCAGGTGGTCTTCGTCGCCGAGGATGTCGGTCAGCACGGCGTACTTGTCGCCTTCCTTGACGAGGCCCATGGCCACACCGGCAACCGGTGCCTTGACGGGCACGCCGGCGTCCATGAGTGCGAGGCTCGAGCCACAGACCGAAGCCATGGAGCTGGAACCGTTCGACTCCGTGATTTCCGAGACGAGGCGCAGTACGTAGGGGAATTCGTCCATGTCGGGCATGACGGCCTGGATGCCGCGGCGGGCCAGCTTACCGTGGCCGATTTCGCGGCGCTTGGGCGAGCCCATAAAGCCTGTCTCGCCGACACAGTACGGCGGGAAGTTGTAGTGCAACATGAACGGCTCTTTGCGTTCGCCTTCGAGCGCATCGATGATCTGCGCGTCGCGGCCCGTACCCAGCGTCGCCGTGACGATGGCCTGGGTTTCACCACGCGTGAACAGTGCGGAACCGTGCGTGCGGGGCAAGACGCCAACGCGCGTGAAGATCGGACGAACCGTCTTTGTGTCACGACCGTCGATTCGCGGCTCGCCGTCAATGACACGCGTGCGCACGATGTTCTTCTCCAGTTTGCTCAGCGCACCCCCAACAGCGTCGGCGTCGTAGGCCGCGTCGTCACCACCGGCCAGCGCCTCGATGACAGCGCCCTTGGCTTCGCGAACCTTTTCCTGGCGGGCCTGCTTGTCGGTGATTTGGTAGGCCTCTGTCAGACCTGCCGTACCAGCTTCGGCCACCTTGGCGGCGAGTTCGGTGTCCTCGGCCGGCGCTTCCCAGTCCCAGGCGGGTTTGCTGGTTTCAGCGGCAAGCTCGTTGATGGCGGCGATTGCGGCCTGCATCTGTTCGTGGCCGAAAACGACAGCGCCCAGCATGACGTCTTCGCTCAGACGATCAGCTTCCGATTCCACCATGAGGACCGCATCGCTTGTGCCGGCGACGACAAGGTCAAGCTTCGAGGTCTCGAGCTGGCTGGCCGTGGGGTTGAGGATGTAGTCGCCATCAGCGTAACCGACGCGGGCGGCACCGATGGGGCCCTGGAATGGCATGCCCGAGATGGCGAGCGATGCCGAGGCGCCGATCAGCGAGGCGATATCGGGATCGATTTCCGGATCCAGCGACATGACCGTTGCGACCACCTGGACTTCGTTCTTGAAGCCCTTCGGAAACAGCGGACGAATCGGGCGATCAATGAGGCGGCTCGTCAGCGTTTCTTTTTCGCTGGGGCGCCCTTCGCGCTTGAAGAAGCCACCAGGGATCTTGCCTGCGGCGTAGGTCTTCTCCTGATAGTTGACGGTGAGCGGGAAAAAGTCCCGGCCGGGGTCTGCCTTCTTGCGGCCAACTGCGGTGACGAGCACGACAGTGTCGCCCATGCTGACGACGACGGCGCCGTCTGCCTGGCGCGCAATCTCGCTCGTTTCCAGGACGACTTCTTGGCCGCCATACTGGAACGTCTTCTTAATAGCTTTCACGCTGTTTCCTTACTCTTTTACTTACCTTCAGAAAAAACGACGCCCCTGTTGCGCCGTGGGCATCAAACAGGGGCGTTTGACCTGAGCTTGCAGCGACGGGGCTGGCAGCTGGGTTAGCGACGGAGGCCCAGGCGCTTGATCAGCGACTGGTAGCGCTCCTGGTCTTTCGACTTGAGGTAGTCGAGCAACTTGCGGCGCTTGTTCACCATCTTCAACAGGCCCAGACGCGAATGGTGGTCTTTCTTGTGCGAGTTGAAGTGGCCGGTCAGGTCAGAAATGCGGGCGGAGAGCAGCGCTACCTGGACTTCGGGCGAACCCGTGTCTTTATCGTCAAGTCGATACTCGGCGACGATGCTGTTCTTCCGTTCGGTGGTCAGTGGCATGGTCCAAAATGCTCCAAAAACGATGCCCGTGCAGGTGCCCACTGTACGCACGGCTCTGAGTCATCGGTGCCAAAAAGGCACTGCGAGACCTCTCGGCCGCAGGCGACGAAACGCCAGACAGGGGTGCACACGCGGGCAGTCTTAATGCTGGTGTGTGCGTAGCCCGCTATTTTAGCGGCTTATTGGGCATAAGCACAATCCTGTCGCGATCTTTTCACTGGTTTTTCAGGCGGAAAGTGCGGCAGGCCCCCGCCATGACCCGGGACGGCGCCAGACGGCCCGTCCCTTCAAGTGTCGCCGTGCCCAGGAATAGGCCGCTCTCGGTTTGTACGCGGACGCTCCCCGGGTTCTGACCGGGCCCGAGCCCGAGCCGCTGGCCCCGGCAGAACCGCGCCGCATCGACGTCAGAAAGCGCCACGATGGGCCATTCGCAGAGACCCGCGTCGACGGGCAGGAGCCAACCGTCGGGTAGCGGCACGCCAGGCTCGAGTGCTTCGAGTGCCTCAAGCGTGTGCATGGGACCCTCGAAGGGCGCCACGGTCTCGCGGCGCAATTCGGCCGTGTGGGCCACGGTCCCCGCAGCCTGCGCCAGGTCTTCAATGAGTGTGCGGATGTAGGTGCCTTTGGAGCAGGTGACGCGCATCGACAGTCGATCGCCCTGCAGCGCGGTCATCGTAAGCGCCCTAATCGTGACCCGCCGTGGCGCCCGATCCACGGCCTGCCCCTTGCGTGCGATCTCGTAGAGCCGTTTGCCGCCGTGTTTGAGCGCCGAGTACATGGGCGGCACCTGATCGATGTCACCCGCGAAGCCGTCGGCGATCAGCTGCCAGCCCGCGAGGTCGCAATCTGGCACGGGCTGCGACTCGGTCACCTCGCCTTCGGCATCACCGGTACTCGTGGCCTGGCCCAGCGCGGCCACGGCCGTGTAGGTCTTGTCGGCGTCGAGCAGCAGTTGGGACACTCGCGTGGCGTCGCCGAAACACAGCGGCAACATGCCCGAGGCCAACGGGTCGAGGCTCCCGGTGTGGCCCGCCTTGCGTGCAGATACGGCGCGGCGCGCCCGCTGCAGCGCCTGGTTGGAGCTGATCCCCAGTGGTTTGTCGAGCAGCAGGATGCCGTGCAGATCACGCCACTCGCGGCGCTTGCGTTCAGTCTTCGCCGTCATCGTCGCCCGGCTCGGGCGTGGCAGCGTCGGCAATGAGCCCTGACAGGTGGAACCCACGCGCGACGCTGTCGTCGTGCGCAAAGCGGAGCTCAGGCACCCGGCGCGAGCGAATCTCACGGCCCAGGCGACTGCGCAGGAAGCCCCCTGCGGCCATCAGGCCCTCGAGCACGGGCTCCGGATCGGCATCAGGTGACAGGGTCGAGAAGTAGACCTTGGCCACGGAAAGATCGCGGGTCAGCTCAACGCTGCTGACGCTGACGCCTTCAAGCCGCGGGTCTTTGCTCTCGAAGCGCAGCAGCTCGTTGAGCACGCGCTGTATCTGGCCGCCGAGGCGGGCCTGGCGTGAAAACTCCCGTGCCACGCCGAAGCCTGCCCTAGTCGATCGTGCGGGCAACCTCGACGCGCTCGAAGCACTCGATCTGGTCGCCGACTTTCACGTCGTTGTAGTTACGGACGCCGATACCGCACTCCGTGCCCGCGCGCACTTCGTTGACGTCGTCCTTGAAGCGGCGCAGCGACTCGAGCTCACCCTCGTAGATCACGACGTTGTCGCGCAGTACGCGGATGGGCAGCGACCGACGCACGAAACCGTCGATGACCATGCAACCTGCGACGTTGCCAAATTTCGGCGAACGGAACACGTCGCGGACTTCGGCCAGGCCAACGATTTGCTCGCGGACTTCCGGTGACAGCAGACCCGAGACGGCGGCTTTAACGTCGTCGATGGCCTCGTAGATGATGCTGTAGTAGCGCACATCCACCTCGGCCTCCTTGATCATGTCACGCGCGGTCGCGTCGGCACGGACGTTGAAGCCAATGACAATCGCGTTCGACGCCTGGGCGAGCGTAATGTCCGACTCCGTGATCCCACCGACGCCTGCCGTAATGACGTTGACCTTGACCTCGTCGTTGCTGATCGCCTGCAGAGAATCACGCAGCGCCTCGGCGCTGCCGTTCACGTCGGCCTTGATCATGATCGACACCGTGACCTGCTCGCCGTCCGTCATCTGGCTGAAGACGTTCTCGAGCTTGGCCGCCTGCTGCTGCGCAAGCTTGGTGTCGCGCGCCCTGGTCTGGCGGAACTCGGCCACTTCGCGCGCCTTGCGCTCGTTCTCGACGACCAGCATCTCATCACCAGGTGCCGGTACGCCCGACAGGCCCAGCACGACCGCCGGCGTCGACGGGCCCGCCGAGCTCAGCGTCTGCTGTGCCTCATCGAACATGGCGCGGATGCGGCCGTGCTCTTCACCGGCAAGAATGTAGTCACTGCGTGACAGCGTGCCCGACTGGACGAGTACCGTCGCAACGGCACCTCGACCCTTCTCCAGGCTGCCCTCGACGACGATGCCGCGCGCGGGACCGTCCGCGATGGCCTTGAGGTCCATGACCTCGGCTTGCAGCAGCACCGCTTCGAGCAGTGCGTCGATTCCTTCGCCCGTGTGCGCCGAGACGTTCACGAACTGGCTCTCGCCGCCCCACTCTTCGGGGATGACCTCGTGCTGTGACAGCTCGTTACGCACGCGCTCGGGGTCGGCATCGTCTCGGTCGATCTTGTTGACGGCCACGACAATGGGAACGCCCGCCGCCTTGGAGTGCTGCACGGCCTCGATCGTCTGTGGCATGACGCCGTCGTCCGCGGCCACCACGAGGATCACGATGTCCGTCGCCTGGGCACCGCGCGCACGCATCGCCGTAAATGCGGCGTGGCCCGGGGTATCCAGGAAGCAGATCTCACCGTTGTCGGTCGCGACCTTGTAGGCACCGATGTGCTGTGTGATCCCGCCAGCCTCGCCTGCCGCGACACGTGCGGCGCGGATGTAGTCGAGCAGCGACGTCTTGCCGTGGTCGACGTGGCCCATGATCGTGACCACGGGCGGGCGCGTGACTTCGTCGCCCTCTGCCGTTTCCGCGACGTCTGCAAGCAGCTCGTCGTCGACGGAACTGTCGCTGACGGGCATGGCATTGTGGCCGAGCTCTTCAACGACGAGCGCAGCCGTATCCTGGTCGATGGTTTGGTTGATGGTGACCATCGCGCCCATGCCCATGAGCGCCTTGATGACTTCGGTCGCCTTCACAGCCATGCGCTGGGAGAGCTCGCCCACGGTAATCGTCTCGGGGATTTCGACGTCGCGAATGACGGGTGCCGTCGGGCGTTCGAATCCGTGCTGCGTGTCCACGTTGACACCGGCGGCACGCCGACGCGTCTGCGCCGGGCGCTTGCGTTTGCGGCGGCCGCTCTTGTCGCCCGCCACGTGCAGCTCTTTGCGGCCGTACTTGGTCTTTTCCTTGCGTGCAGCCAGCGCCTCGCGTTCGGCGCGCTCGCGTTGTTCGCGCTCGTCGCGCTCACGACGCTCTTTCTCCGCCTGCTCGGCCTCGACACGACGGCGCTCGCTTTCCTCGGCGCGCTGACGCGCGACCTCTTCGGCTTCGCGTGCCTCGCGCTCGCGCTCTTCGACAGCCCGGCGTTCTGCGGCTTCCTGTTCTTCCTTGGCGCGCGTCTCTTCGGCCTCACGCTCGCGGCGAACCTGGTCCAGTTCTTCCTGCTGGGCACGTGCCTGCTCTTCGAGCACATCGCGCTTGATGTAGGTGCGCTTCTTACGGACCTCGACGGCAACGGTGCGCGCACTGCCCTTGTTGCCGGACATGCGCAGCTCGCTCTGCGACTTGCGCTTGAGCGTAATCTTGCGTGGCGCAGCCGTGAGCTTGCCTTCGTCCTTGCCGTGCTGGCGGCGCAGGTAACCGAGCAGCTCCATCTTCGCGTCTTCGCTGATGGTGTCATCCGCACCCGCGACCTGGATGCCGGCTTCGTCGAGCTGCAAAAGCAGCTTTTCAACGGGAACCTTAAGCACCTCGGCGAATTGTGAAACGGTCACTTCAGCCATTCATATCTCTCCACGCCACCGCGTTTCGCGGTTGCTCAACCTGCCTGCTCCTGCTCCGCGGGTGCGGCTTCTTCCGCCTCCTCGAACCAGTGTGCGCGCGCCGCCATGATCAGCTTGCCGGCGTCTTCTTCACTCATTTCAATGACCTCGAGCAGGTCGTCAGTGGCCTGCTCGGCCAGGTCGTCGCGTGTCACGATGCCGCCGGCGGCCAGCGTGGCGGCCAGCGTTTCGTCCATACCTTCCACGTCAAACAAATCAGCCGCAGGCGCTGCCTGCTCGATGACCTCTTCGCTGGCGATGGCCTGCGTCAGCAGCACATCACGTGCACGGCTGCGCAGCTCCTCGACGACGTCTTCGTCGAATTCGTCGATCGCCACGAGCTCCGATGAGGGCACGTAGGCGATTTCCTCAATGCTCGAGAAGCCTTCCTGCACGAGGATCATGGCCACCTCCGAGTCGACGTCGAGCTGCTTCATGAACACCTCGGAGAGCTCACGCATCTCAGCTTCGCTCTTCGCCTCGGCGTCCGCCTCGGTCATGACGTTGAGTTCCCAGCCCGTGAGCTCGCTGGCCAGACGGATGTTCTGGCCGCCGCGACCGATGGCCTGCGACAGCTTGTCCTCGTCGACGGCGATATCCATGCCGTGCTTGTCCTCGTCCACAACGATCGAAACGACCTCGGCCGGCGACATTGCGTTGACGACGAACTGCGCCGCATTCTCATCGTGCAGAATGATGTCGACGCGCTCGCCGGCCAGCTCGTTCGAGACGGCTTGGACACGCGAGCCGCGCATACCGACACAGGCGCCGACGGGATCGATGCGGGTGTCGTTGCTCTTCACAGCGATCTTCGCGCGCAGGCCCGGGTCGCGGGCTGCGGCGAGGATCTCAATGAGTCCCTGGCCCACTTCCGGCACTTCGAGGCGGAACAGGTCGACGAGGAATTCCGGAGCCGTGCGGCTCATGAACAGCTGCGGGCCACGCGGCTCCGAGCGCACCTCGATCAGCCGGGCCTTGATGCGGTCGTGCTGGCGCACGGGCTCGCGCGGGAGCATGTGCTCTCGCGGAATGAAACCTTCCGCAGTGCCGCCCAGGTCGACGTAGACGCCGTTGCGATCAACGCGCTTGACGATGCCGCTGAGCATCTCGTCGACGCGGTCTTCATATTCTTCAACAATTTTGGCGCGCTCGGCCTCGCGGACACGCTGCACGATGACCTGCTTGGCAGTCTGTGCGGCGATCCGGCCAAACTCGACAGACTCGATGGGCACCTCGACAAAGCCATCCACTTCGGCCTCGGGGTCAACGTCGACAGCGTCAATCATGCGCAGCTCACGCTCGGGCTCTTCAAGCTCCGTCGATTCGTCAGCGAACACCTTCCAGCGACGGAATGTGTCGTACTCGCCCGATTCACGGTCGATCGCGACGCGGACGTCGATGTCGTCCCCGTGGC
The DNA here is from genome assembly GCA_039821605.1 of Pseudomonadota bacterium. GTDB lineage: Bacteria > Pseudomonadota > Gammaproteobacteria > Steroidobacterales > Woeseiaceae > CALBPI01. The sequence goes on from JBCBNV010000003.1 coordinate 67,329, forward strand.
GCTTGCGCGTTGCCGAAGCCAGTGCAGCTTCCATCGCTTCAAAAATGATCTCGCGGTCGACACCCTTCTCGTTAGAGACAGCATCGATCACCATCAGCATTTCTTTACTCATATCTCGCTCTGCCTGCGATTGTGCGATCCGGCGCCTCAGATCTCCGGGACCAGCCGCGCCGATTCAATCTTCTCCAGCGGCAGCCGATGGGTATCCCCATCGACGTCCAGCAGGACGATCTCGTCTTCCAAACCTGACAGCCGGCCCTTGAGGCGCCGCCTGCCCTGATAACCCTTCTGCATCACCACGCGTGCCAGGGCACCCACGTAGCGCTCGTAGTGCGACGGTCGCCGCAGCGGGCGATCCAGACCCGGGGAGGACATCTCCAGGTAGTACTCACCTGGTACCGGGTCCTCCACGTCCAACAGACCGCTGACGGCATTGCTCGCACGCTCGCAGTCATCGAGCGTGATGCCGTTCTCGGCATCGATGAACAGCCGCAATGTACTGCGCCCGCCAGCCGACTCGAACTCGACGTCGATGAGCTCGTAACCCTCGCGTTCGAGCACGGGTGCCACCAAGGCTTCGATCTCGTCGCTGAGCATCTCGCCGACTCCCGTCGCCACAACCAAAAAATGGGCACGAGGCCCATTTCACGTCCAATGCCCTGTCGTGGCTGTGCACCAATGACCGGGCAAACAAAAAGCCCCAGAGGGGCCTCAATGTCCTGCGCACCCAATATCCGGGCCCGCGTCCTGTCCGTCGGGTCGTTGCTATGGCATCGCGCGTCGCACAACTGCCAGGGAGTTCGCCCCAACTAGCCCGTAATAATATCAGCCGGGCCTTGTCTGTCTCAAGGTGGGGGCCAGGGGCGCCCATCTCGAGGCATAAAAAAAGCCCGGTCTGCAAGCGAGACCGGGCTCTCGATAGCGGTGGTAGCGGGGGCAGGATTCGAACCTGCGACCTTCGGGTTATGAGCCCGACGAGCTGCCAGACTGCTCCACCCCGCAGCCGAGGTCGTGCACTATACCGGCGGTTTGTGCATTGCGCAATAGCTCGTTACAGGCTTGTCATATGCCGTGATCAGGGCGTCAAATTGCGTGATTTGGCGTCAGTTCGGGCCAAACTGCTTGAAACGTAATTTGGCCGGCGAAAAAGCCTGAATCGCGATCTGGCGCCACGCGACGGCTAGCCGATCACCTGCGCACAAAGCGCGAACAGACCGCCCGGCGCCAGCCCCACACCGATCACGGCGAGGCCGTTGAGACTCAGTGCGACGCGCATGTCGGTCGGCGCCTCGAGCGTGTGGCGGTCCACGGCCTCGTCGAAGTACATGTACTTCAAAACGCGCAGGTAGTAGAACGCGCCGACGACGGAGAAGATCACCATGATCACCGCCACAGAGAAGAAGATCACAGCCGTGTCACCCGCGAACCGGCCCGCGTCGAGTACGGCGGCGATGACATGCAGCTTGGCCCAAAAACCGACCCATGGTGGTATGCCCGCGAGGCTCAGCATGAAGCAGGCCATCATGGCGGCAAACCAGGGACTGCGTGCGTTAAGCCCACGAAAGTCCTCGAGATCCTCGGCCTCGAAACCTGCGCGAGATAACAGCGCAACAGTGCCGAAGGCACCGAGCGCCGTGAAGGTGTAGGTCAGCGTGTAGAAGAGGCTGGCCTGGTAACCCTCGGCGTTGCCCGCGAAGAAACCCAACAGGATGAAACCGACGTGGAAAATCGTCGAGTACGCCAGCATGCGTTTGATGTTGGTCTGCGCGATCGCAACGATGTTGCCGAAGATCAGCGAGAGTACGGCAATGACGAGCAGCATCTGGTGCCACTGCTCGTAGAGCGCAGGCAGGCCCTCGACCAGAATCCGCGTGGCCAGCGCGAATGACGCGAGTTTCGTCAGTGAGCCCAAATAGATCGTCACGGGCGTACGCGCACCCTGGTAGACGTCGGGCAACCACATGTGAAACGGCACGGCGCCGAACTTGAACGCGATGCCGACGAGCACGAACGACAGACCGAACCATAGTGCGACGTCATCGCTGCCCGCCTCTGCCACGCGCGTCGTGAGCACGTCGAACTGGATTGTCCCGGTGACGCCGTAGATCAGTGAGACGCCATACAGGAATGCGCCCGACGCGATGGCGCCCAGCACGAAGTACTTCATGGCCGCTTCGGCGCAGCTGCTCGAATCACGGTCGAAGGCAACCAGCGCGTACAGCGACAGGGACAGCATTTCCATTCCAAGATAGATCGTCAGCATGCTGTTGGCCGAGATCATCACGAAGATGCCAAGCAGGCCGAACATGGAGAGCAGGTAGAACTCGCCCTTGCGGAGCCCGTTGCGCATGAGATAGTCGCGCGAATAGATGAACACGATGCCCAGGCACAGGGCCGCGGCGAATTTGAGCACCGTGGACAGCGAGTCGTTGACGAAGCTGCCACTGAATGTGAGCTCGCGCGACAGCGGCTGCGCGGCAAGGACCGCAACGAGCGTGACGGCCAATGCTGCGATCGACAGCCAGAACGTGATGACGCGACGTTCGTCGGACACGAACAGATCGGCGACGAGCACCACGCACAGCGCGCCCAGCAGCGTCATTTCTGCGAGTGCAGGTGCAAAGTCAGGGGTTATGAACGGCATAGTCAGGATTCCCAGGCGCTACAGCTTGCTGCGCCCGATGTGTTCTACGAGGCCCTCGATGCTCACCTGCATCATGTCCACGAGGGGTTGCGGCCAGACACCCAGCAGCAGGACACCCAAGGCGAGAATGCCGAGGATCGTGAATTCGCGCGCGGTGATGTCCGTGAGCGCCGCGACGCGTTCGTTGGCGACCTCACCAAACAGGACGCGCTTGACCATCCAGAGCGTGTAGGATGCGCCCAGGATCAACGTGGTGGCGGCCAGCAGTGCGACCCAGAAATTGGCCTTGAAACTGGCCAGGATCACCATGAACTCGCCGATGAAGCCCGACGTGCCGGGAAGGCCCGCATTGGCCATGGCAAACAACACCATGAATGCGGCGAAGATCGGCATCGAGTTGACGACTCCGCCGTAATCCGAAATCTCGCGGCTGTGCATGCGGTCATACATGACCCCCACACACAGGAACATGGCGCCCGAGATCAGACCGTGCGAGATCATCTGCACCATGGCGCCCGTGAGTGCCAGCGTGGCACCAGCGACCTCGCCTGTGTTGGTGAGGATGGGCCAGAACAGGAACGTACCCAGCGTAACGAAGCCCATGTGCGAGATTGATGAGTAAGCGATGAGCTTCTTCATGTCCGTCTGCACGAGCGCGACGAAGCCGATGTACATGACGGCAACCAGAGACAGCACGATCATGGCGCCCGACATGCTGCCGCTGGCGTCGGGCACGATGGGCAGCGTCAAGCGCAGGAAGCCGTAGCCGCCCATCTTCAACATGATCGCCGCCAGCACAACCGAACCACCTGTTGGCGCCTCGACGTGCGCGTCAGGCAACCAGGTGTGGACGGGCCACATCGGAATCTTCACGGCAAAGGCCGCAAAGAAGGTCAGGAAGATGAGCGTCTGCTCGCGCATGCTCAACGGCACGTCGTGGAATTCGAGGAGGTCGTAGTTGCCCGTCTTTGTGTAGAGGTAGATGAGCGACACCATCATGAAGACGGAGCCCAGGAACGTATAGAGGAAGAACTTGATGGTCGCGTAGACGCGACGCTTGCCACCCCAGACGCCGATGATGAGAAACATCGGCACGAGCATGACTTCCCAGAACACGTAGAACAGCATCGCGTCGAGTGCCGAGAACACGCCGATCATCATGCCCTCGAGCATGAGGAAGGCCGCGAAGTACTGCGCACTGCGCTTCTTGATCGTCTGCCCCGCCGCCACGACGATGAGCGGGGTGATAAACGTCGTCAGCAGGATCAGGGGTGCCGACAAACCGTCGACGCCCAGGTAGTAGTAGGCGTTGAAGCGCGGGATCCACTCGAGTCGCTCCACGAACTGCATCGCAGCCGTGCCGGTATCGAACTGCGTGTACAGCGGAATCGACAGCAAGAGCGTCACGAGCGAAATGCCCAGCGCGAACCAGCGCATGGCTGCCGCGCGCGGCGACGCCGCATCGCCGCCGTCGCCGATCACGAGCACAAGCGCACCACCCGCGATAGGCAGCCAGATGAGCGCGCTGAGAAGGTTGTCAAACATCATGAGTATTGCCGGTCAGTAGCGCCGCGATCACGCGCGCAACAGCATCCAGCCCAGCAGCCCCGTGAGGGCCAACACCATGGCGAATGCGTAAGCGTAGAGATAACCACTCTGCAGGCGGCGCAGGACGCCCGAGCAGAAAGCAACGAAAGAAGCGGAGCCGTTGACGATGGCACCGTCGATGACGCGCACGTCGCCGATCTGCCACAGCGATTGCCCAAGCTTGCGGCCAGAGCCCGCAAAGCCTTTGATCCAGAGGTCGTCGGCGTAGTATTTGTTCTCGAGCACCTTGTAGACGCCCGCAAGCTTCACTTTGGCGTTCTCGGCAAGCGACGGGTTTCTGAGCCAGACGTACCAGGCTGTGGCCACACCGGCGAGTGACAGCCAGACCGCCGGGCCTTGCAGCGCGTGAAGCACAAAGGCCGTTGGGCCGTGCCATTCATCGCCCAGCACTAGGAGCGGATCAGTCGCCGCATTGACAACGATGCCCTCGCCGAAGAACCCGCCAAACAGCATCGGCCCCATGAGGGCGTAGCCCACCGCGAGTGACGGAATGGCGAGCAGAATCAAAGGCACCGTGACCACGAGGGGGCTTTCCTTGAGGTGATCCCGCGTGTGCTCGTCCATGCGCGGCTCACCGTGGAACACGAGGAAGAACATACGGAAGCTGTACAGCGCCGTGATGAACACACCGGCCACCAGACTCCAAAAGGCGATCGTTGCGGCCACGCTGTGTGTCAGGTGCGCACTCTCACCGACAGCCTCGATAAGTGCGTCCTTGGAGAAGAAGCCCGACGTGAACGGGAAACCGATCAGTGCCAGAGACCCAATGAGCGAGGTCCAGTAGGTGACGGGCAGGTACTTGCGCAAGCCGCCCATCTTGCGGATGTCCTGCTCGTGATGCATGGCAATAATCACGGAGCCCGCGGCCAGGAACAGCAGCGCCTTGAAGAAGGCGTGGGTCATGAGATGGAACACGCTCGCGGCGTAGGCCGATGCGCCCAGCGCGACGGTCATGTAGCCGAGCTGGGACAGCGTCGAGTAGGCGACGACGCGCTTGATGTCGTTCTGGATAACGCCAAGCAGCCCCATGAAGAAGGCCGTCACCGCACCGATCACCAGCACGAACGACAGCGCCGTTTGTGAGAGCTCGAACAGCGGCGACATGCGCGCGACGAGAAAGATGCCGGCCGTCACCATCGTCGCCGCGTGGATGAGTGCGGAGATGGGCGTCGGGCCCTCCATCGAGTCGGGCAGCCAGACGTGCAGCGGTGCCTGTGCCGACTTACCCATGGCACCGATGAACAGCAGAATGCAGGCCACGGTAATGAGGTTCCAGGCCTGCCCCGGGAAGATCTCGATGGTCTCCTGCGCCATGGCCGGCGCGGAACCAAAGACGTATTCGTAGTCTAGCGAGCCCGTGTAGGCGTAGATCGCCGCAATGCCCAGCAGGAAACCGAAGTCGCCCACGCGGTTGACGAGGAAGGCCTTGAGATTTGCGAAAATCGCCGTCGGCTTCTTGTACCAGAAACCGATGAGCAGGTAGGACACAAGGCCAACCGCCTCCCAGCCGAAGAACAGCTGCAGGAAGTTGTTCGACATCACGAGCATGAGCATCGCAAACGTGAACAGCGAGATGTAGCTGAAGAATCGCTGGTAACCCGGATCGTCCTTCATGTAGCCAATGGTGTAGATGTGCACCATGAGCGACACGAAAGTCACGACCACCATCATCATGGCGGTGAGCCGGTCGACCAGGAACCCGACTTCCATTTGCAGGCCGTCCGTCACGGCCCACGTATACACGCTGTAGTTGTCTGACCCACCCGTCGCGATGAGGTGTTGCAGCACGAGGAAGGACAGCACGCAGGACAAGCCGACACCGCCAATGGTGACAAGGTGGCTCGCGGTGCGTCCGATGAAGCGCCCGCCGAGTCCTGCAATAGCCGAAGCCAGCAACGGTGCGAGGACGATGATCAAGTGATAATCACGCATCGCCCTAGCCCTTCATCTCGCTGATGTCATCGACACTGATACTGCGTTGGTTTCGGAACAGCACCACGAGGATGGCCAGCCCGATGGCCGCTTCGGCGGCCGCGACTGTCAGAATGAAAAAGACGAACACCTGGCCCGTCTCGTCACCGAGATAACGCGAGAACGCGACGAAGTTGAAATTCACAGCCAGCAGCATGAGCTCGATGCACATGAGCAACAGGATCACGTTGCGACGGTTGATGAAGATGCCCGCAATCGCAATGGCGAACAGCACCGCGGACAGCGTCAGGTAGTGTTGGAGGCCGACGGTCATTCGCGATCCTCCGCCTTCATGCTCACGAGGCGCACGCGGTCCTCACGACGCACGGCAACCTGGGCCGCGATGTCCTGCTGCTTGAGGTTCGGGCGCTTGCGCATCGTCAACGTGATGGCAGCGACGATGGCCAACAGAAGAATGACTGAGGCCAGCTCAAATGCGTACACGTGCTCGGTGTAGAGCACCTTGCCCAGGGCTTTGGTATTGCTGTAGCCCTCGGGCAGCGGTGGCGCGTCCGTGAGCGTGGACAGCCCCCAGCTCCGTACCCAGATCACCTGGCCTAACTCGACCACCATGATCAGGGCGACGAGCAGGCCCACGTGCATGTAGCGCGAAAAGCCTTCGCGCACCTTCTCGACGTTGACATCGAGCATCATGACCACGAACAGGAACAGCACCATCACCGCGCCCACGTAGACGAGCACGAGTGCGATGGCAAGAAATTCGGCCTCGAGCAGCAACCACAACACGGCGCTGTTGAAGAACGCGAGCACGAGGAACATGACCGCGTGCACAGGGTTGCGCGAGAACACAACGCCCAGAGCCGCGCCCACGAGCACAGTGCCGAACGTGTAGAACAGCAGATTCAGAAACAAACCCAGTCCCCAGTGGTGGCCTCTGGGCCACCCTCATCTCGGCCGCGGGCGAAGCGGCCTGCTTTCGTTATTTGTCCTAGCGGAAATTCGCGTCGGCGGCCTTGTCGGCAGCAATCATGGCCTCGTAGCGCTCGCCAATGCCGAGCAGCTTGTCCTTGGTCATGATGTTCTCACCACGATTTTCCATGTGGTACTCATGAATACGGGATTCGACGATGGCGTCCACGGGGCACGCCTCCTCGCAGAACCCGCAATAAATGCATTTGAACAGGTCGATGTCGTAACGCGTGGTACGCCGCGTCCCGTCGGGGGCCACATCAGACTCGATCGTGATGGCCAACGCCGGGCACACGGCTTCGCAGAGCTTGCAGGCGATGCAGCGCTCTTCCCCGTTCGGGTAACGACGCAATGCATGCAGACCGCGGAAGCGCGGCGACTGCGGCGTCTTCTCCTCGGGATAGTTGATCGTGACCTTGGTGCGGAACAGATTCTTGCCCGTCAGCATGAGCCCACGCCAGAGCTCGAGCAGGAAGAACGTCTTGAACAGATTCTTGATGCGACTCATTGGTGACTCCTCACGAGCCTGCTGTTGCCAGGTTCGACCACGGACCGACCTTTTGCCAGACCAGCACGCCTTCGACGGCGATCCAGATAATCGTGATCGGGATAAACACTTTCCAGCCCAGCCGCATGATCTGGTCGTAGCGGTAGCGCGGGAATGTGGCACGGAACCACAGGAAGCAGAACAGGAAGAACGAGGTCTTGAGGGCAAACCAGAAGAAGCTCGGCTGGCCCAGGAACGAATCGGCGCCGAGCAGGCCCTCAAACGGCGACAACCAGCCACCCAGGAAGAAGATCGCCGTCAACGCGGCGATCAGAATCATGTTCGCGTACTCGGCCAGGAAGAATACGGCGAACGCGACGCCCGAGTATTCGACGTGGAAGCCCGCGACGATTTCCGACTCACCCTCTGCAACATCGAACGGTGCGCGGTTAGTTTCGGCAACACCCGAGATGAAGTAGATAACGAACAGCGGCGCCAACCACAGCCAGAACCAATTCAGCACCCCGCCCTGCTGGGCCAGGATGATGTCACCGAGGTTGAGGCTGCCCGCGGCCATGAGGACACCCACAAGCGCAAAGCCCATCGCGATCTCGTAGGCCACGATCTGCGCCGCCGAACGCATCGCGCCCAGCAACGCGTACTTCGAGTTGGTCGCCCAGCCCGCAAGGATCACGCCGTACACACCCATGGAGGTGAGTGCGAGCACGTAGAGCAGGCCTGCATCGATGTCGGCAAGCACAAAGCTGTCGCTAATGGGCATGACAGCCCAGGTCGCGAATGCCGGGATGATCGACAGCAGCGGCGCGATAATGAACAGGAAGCGGCTCGAATTGGTGGGAACAACCACCTCTTTGAACAGCAGCTTGAAGACGTCGGCGAACGGCTGCAGCAGCCCCTTGAAGCCGACGCGGTTCGGCCCGACGCGGTTCTGGATGTAACCGATGATCTTGCGCTCGGCGTAGGTCATGTAGGCCACACAGAGAATCAGCACGACCGTAACGGCCGCAATCTGAGCCGTGGTCAGGATCGTCAGCCGCAACGGGCCCGGCAAGCCCGCCCAGAAGCCCGTGTCACCACCGGTTTGTGCCAGGGCGACGCCTGAGACGAGCAGACCCACCATCAAGAGCGTCAACACACGCTTCATGACCCTGCCCCGTTGAGGTCGCCTCGCCAGGCCTGGCCTGCTATACCGTCGTCCGTCAGCTGCAGCGCCTGTGCGCGGCGTACGGTCGCGTCAACCTCGTAAATGGGTCGTTCGAGTGTTGCGGATGCAGCATCTTCGCCGTTGACCCGGCGCGCCGTGTGGCTGCCGCCGTAGCGGTTGTCGCCCGTCGTGCTCGCCAGTACGGCTTGCGCAGCCGTCGCGACCTCGGCGGCGTCATTGAATTCGAAGCCCGGCGCTTCGAGTGCTGTACCGAGTACGCGCAGCACCTTCCAGCCGGGTCGCGCCTCGCCGACGGGCTTGGCAATGCCCTGCCACGACTGCGCACGACCCTCGACGTTGACGAACGTGCCTGCGGTCTCCGCAAACGTACCGATGGGCAACACAATGTCAGCCTGTGCTGCGATGGCCTCGCCGAAGTACGGCGTGCAGGCGATCACCGTGTTCGGCTTGCGCTCACGCGCCGTTCCGGCGAAGGCTGCGAGATCGACGTCGGGCTCGACGTTCCAGAGCATGAGACATTTCGGCGACTGCTCGAGCATTTCGCCGACGCTGCGCCCCGTGTTTTCGCGGAGCGCAGCACCCGCCGTGCGGTGCGGCAGCACACCCGCAAGCGACAGACCCGCGCTGTTGGCACCCTCGGACAGGTAGCCCACGGTGGCGCCCGTCAGGGTCGCCAGGGCGTCGCCGAGCAGGCGCAGCTCGCTGAATGCCGCATGGGCCCCGGCTTCAAGACCAAACAAGACCAGTGCCCGTTCACCGTCGATCAGCGCCTGCGCCGTATCGCGCGCCTCGGCGTCAACCGGGGCACCGTCGATGAGCGAGGCAACGGTGTTTGCGGCACCCTGCCCTGAGATTTCTGCGGCAGCCTTGACCACAGCGGCAAGTCCCGCCGCGAAGCCGCCTATGGTTTGCGCGACCGTCGGAAAGAGGTACCTGGACGCGGACGATTCGATCGTCGCCACCTTGGCGCCGCCGTTGACGACGGCCTTGCGCAAGCGGTGCGCGATGATCGGCACTTCCTTGCGCAGGCGGCTGCCAACAACCAGCGCGGCGTCGAGCCGGTCGAGGTCCTCGAGCGCCATGCCCAGCCAGGGAAAGGCCGGATCCGCGGCCTGGTCCGCGACGTCGCGTCGTGTAATGCGGTGATCGATGTTTGCCGTGCCCAGCTGCGTGGCGAGACCGTTGAGCAGGTAGCCTTCTTCGAGCGTGGCTGAGGGCGAGACGATGAATCCTGTCTCCGCGCCTGCGTCACGCAAGGCGTCAGCGGCGGCGTCGAGCGCCTCGCCCCAGCTCACGTCACGCCACTCACCGTCCACGCGCAGGCGCGGCGTCATGAGTCGGTCTTCGCTGTAGATGCCTTCGTAAGAGAACCGGTCGCGGTCCGAGATCCAGGTCTCGTTGATAGCCTCGTTGGGGCGCGGCACAATGCGCTTCACGGTGCCGCGCAGCGTGTGGGCGAATAGATTCGAACCCACGCAATCATGTGCGCCAACCATCGGCTGCTGAATCATCTCCCAGGAGCGCGCACTGAACCGGTACGGCTTGTTGTTGAGCGCGCCCACGGGGCACAAGTCGATGATGTTGCCCGACAGCTCGTGGTCTACGTTCTGCTCGATGTAGGTACCGATCTGCATGTTCTCGCCACGGCCCGTGGTACCCAGCTCCTGAATGCCCTGGATTTCCTGGCCGAAGCGCACGCAGCGCGTGCAGTGAATGCAGCGCGTCATGTCTGTCGACACGAGCGGGCCGATGTTCTTGTCTTTGACGACGCGTTTGCGCTCGGTGTAGCGAGAGATATCGCGGCCGTAGCCCATGGCCAGGTCCTGCAGCTCACACTCACCACCCTGGTCGCAGATCGGGCAGTCCAGCGGGTGGTTTATGAGCAGGAACTCCATCGTCGCGCGCTGTGCGCTGATGGCATATCGGGACCGGGTCTTGACGACCATGCCGTCAGCCACGGGCGTTGCACAGGCCGGCAGCGGTTTGGGCGCGCGCTCAACCTCTACGAGGCACATGCGGCAGTTCGCTGCGACCGAGAGCTTCTTGTGGTAGCAAAACCGCGGCACATAGGCTTGCGTTGCATCGGTGGCCTCGATGAGCATCTGCCCCTTCCTGGCCTGTACCGACTTGCCGTCGATCTCGAGAGTTACCGTGTCGTCACTCATGACGTATGTCTTGTCCCAGTGCGGGCTAAGCGCCCGTTGTGTTGTCCGTGAGTCGTTGTCGCTCAGGCCGCCGCTTCGTTGGCGCCGTCCACCACACTGCGTCCGCCGTTGTCGATCATGTATTCGAATTCGTGGCGGTAGTGCTTTAAGAAGCTCTGTACGGGCCACGCCGCGGCATCGCCCAGCGCGCAAATCGTGTGGCCCTCGATCTTGTTGGCGACATCGAGCAGCTTGTCCAGGTCGTCACGTTCGCCCTTGCCGTCGATGAACCGCGTCAGCATGCGGTAGAGCCAGCCTGTGCCCTCGCGACACGGTGTGCACTGGCCGCAGGACTCCGCCATGTAGAAGCGCGAGATGCGACGCAGCACCCGCACCATGCAGGTGGTTTCATCCATGACCATGACAGCACCCGTCCCGAACGACGAGCCCGCATTCTTCAGCGAGTCGTAGTCCATCGTGCAGTCCATGATGAGCTCGGCCGGCAACACGGGCACCGATGAGCCACCCGGGATCACGGCCTTGAGTTTGCGGCCTTTCCAGACCCCACCACAGATGTCGAGCAGTTCGCTGAACGCGACGCCCATGGGGAGCTCGATGTTCTGCGGCTTCTCGACATGACCCGACACCGAGAAGATGGCCGTGCCACCCGAGTTCTCCACGCCGAGCTCACGGAACCAGTCGGCGCCCTCGCGCACGATGGTCGGTACGCTGGCCAGCGACTGGGTGTTGTTGATCGTGGTCGGCTTGCCGTAGAGCCCGAAGTTGGCCGGGAACGGCGGCTTGAAACGCGGCTTGCCCTGCTTGCCTTCAAGCGACTCGAGCAACGCGGTCTCCTCGCCGCAGATGTAGGCACCGGCGCCCACAAAGGTCTCGAGATCCATGTCGATGCCCGAGCCCTGAATGTTCTTGCCCAGCAGCCCCGCATCGTAGGCTTCCTTCACCGCAGCCTCGAACCTTGGCACGGGCTCCTCGATGAACTCGCCGCGGATGTAGTTGTAGGCCACCGTCGCGCCCATGGCGTAAGCCGCGATTGCCATGCCTTCGACGAGCGAGTGCGGGTTGGCGCGCAGAATCTCGCGGTCGTGGCAGGTGCCGGGCTCACTCTCATCCGAGTTGCAGACGAGGTATTTCTGGACGGGCGCGGAGCGCGGCATGAAGCTCCATTTGAGGCCCGTCGGGAATCCCGCGCCGCCGCGGCCACGCAGGCCCGAACCCTTTACGATCTCGATGATGTCCTCGTGCGACAGCTCACCCTTCAAGACCCGCTGCCAGGCCTCGTAGCCGCCCGTGGCCCGGTAGGTTTCGATGGACCAGGGTTGATCTTTACCGAGCGTCGCATAGCACACCGAATTGGCGTCGGCGACATCTGATTCGAATACGGTCGTTTCCATAGCTTGCTTCCGTCTCCGCTCAGTCCAGCGCGTCCAGCAACGCCAGCATGGCTTCCGGCGTCAGGTTCTCGTGGTAGACGTGGTCGACCATCATCATGGGCGCGCCGCAGCAGGCTGCCAGACACTCCTCTTCCTTCTTGAGGTAGATGCGACCGTCCTCGGTGCTTTCACCGAGCTTGCAGCCCAGGTGCTTCTCAGCGCGCGCCACAAGGTCCTCGGCGCCGCGCAACATGCATGAGACGTTGGTGCAAATCGCCACGTTGTGCCGGCCGACAGGCTGGGTCTCGAACATCGAGTAGAACGATGCCACCTCATAGACCTGGATCGGCTCAAGCCCAAGCACGCCGGCGATGGCGTCCATCTGCGACTGCGTCACATAGCCGTGATTTTCGTGCTGGGCCGCGTGCAACGCACCGATGATGGCCGAGCGGCTCTGGTCCTCGGGGAAACGCTGGCGCCAACGGTCGATCTCCTCGAGCACGTGCTGCGAGAGTGCGGTGTCGGTTGCGAGTTGCGGTGTTGCGGTGTCGGTCATGAGTCTGGTCTTTGCCTTGCGTCAATGGCCTCAGCGATCAATCTCGCCGAACACGATGTCCTGGGTGCCGATGACGGCGACCACGTCGGCCAGCATGTGGCCCGCCACCATTTCGTTCATGGCCGCGATGTGGGAGAAACCCGGCGCGCGGACCTTGAGGCGATACGGCTTATTGGCACCGTCGGAGATCAGGTAGACGCCGAACTCGCCCTTGGGTGCCTCGACGGCCGCGTAGGTCTCACCCTCGGGCACCACGAAGCCTTCCGTAAAGAGCTTGAAGTGGTGGATCAGCGATTCCATGTCGCCTTTCATCTCGACGCGCGTGGGCGGCACGACCTTGTGGTCGTCAACCATGACGGGGCCCGGGTTGTCGCGCAGCCAATCAACGCACTGCTTGATGATGCGGTTGGACTGGCGCATCTCCTCGATGCGAACGAGGTAGCGGTCGTAGCAGTCTCCGTTGACGCCGATCGGAATGTCGAAGTCAACGCGGTCGTAGACCTCGTAGGGCTGCTTCTTGCGCAGGTCCCAGGCAATGCCAGAGCCGCGCAGCATGGGGCCCGAGAAACCGAGCTGTTGTGCACGCTCCGGTGACACGACCCCGATGTTTACGGTGCGCTGCTTCCAGATGCGATTATCGGTCAGCAGCGTTTCGTACTCGTCCACGCAGGCCGGGAAGCGCTCCGTGAAGTCATCAATAAAGTCGAGCAGCGAGCCTTCGCGGTTGGCATTCAGCGTGGCCACGTCGGACTGGCTGCGCCACTTCGACGACTCGTACTTGGGCATCGACTCAGGCAGGTCGCGATACACGCCGCCCGGGCGGTAGTACGTCGCATGCATGCGCGTACCGGACACCGCTTCGTAGCAGTCCATGAGGTCCTCGCGCTCGCGGAAGCAGTACAGGAACATCGTCATGGCGCCAATATCGAGGCCGTGCGCACCGAGCCACATGAGGTGGTTCAGGACGCGGGTGATCTCGTCGAACATGACGCGGATGTACTGCGCGCGCAGCGGCACCTCGATGCCCAGCAGCTGCTCGATGGCCATCACGTACCCGTGCTCATTGCACATCATCGACACGTAGTCGAGCCGGTCCATGTAACCAATGCTCTGGTTAAACGGCTTCGACTCGGCGAGTTTCTCGGTGCCGCGGTGCAGCAGGCCCACGTGTGGGTCTGCGTGCTGAACTGTCTCGCCGTCCATCTCGAGAATCAGGCGCAGCACGCCGTGCGCCGCAGGGTGCTGCGGCCCGAAGTTCATGGTGAAGCTCTGAATCTCAGACATCGGGTTGCTCCCGCAGCGCTTCCTCGTAGCGGTTGTCTTCGCGGATGACGCGCGGCACCAGCGTGCGCGGCTCAATGGTCACGGGCTGGTAGGCGACACGGCCACGCTCGGCGTCGTAGCGCACCTCGACGTTACCCACGAGCGGAAAGTCCTTGCGGAACGGATGGCCGATAAAACCATAGTCCGTTAGCAGCCGACGCAGGTCGGGATGTCCGTCGAAGATAATGCCGAACAGGTCAAACGCCTCGCGCTCGTACCAGTCGGCGCCGTTCCAGACATCGATCACCGAGGGCACACGCGGCGGGTTGTCGGGCGTCGTGTAAACGCGTACGCGCAGCCGACGATTGTGCTCGAGCGACAGCAGGTGCAAGACCACCGCAAATCGGCCCTCGTCGAACTGATCCGAATCGTCGACGATGACGTCGCGCTGTACCCCGCGCGAGAAGCCCGAATCGGTTGCCGACGCCGTTTTCCACTCGTCGTCGCCGTAGTGGAGGTAGTCGACCCCGCACAGATCCATGAGCATCGTAAAGGCGAACGCTGCGTCATCGCGCAAACGCGTGGCCACGCCGATGAGCGCGGCGTGCGGGACCGTGAGCGTCACCTCTGAGGTGCGACCCACCTCGACGCTGACGCTGTCGCCAAAGGCTTCACGCAAGGCAACAGCCAGCGCGGGCTCGCTCGTGCTCGTCTCAGTTTTGGTCTGTTCTTCGTTCGTGCTCATTCGTTGTCTTCGTCCAGCCGGGCGTCGCAGCGGTTGGCGTCATGCAATCCAACCCTGGCGGGAATCACCGGGCGATTGTGCTGGTGCGTCGAATTTTTTTTTGCAGCTGCAGGATGCCGTACATGAGCGCCTCGGCCGTCGGCGGACAGCCCGGCACGTAGACGTCCACGGGGACAACGCGGTCGCAGCCGCGAACCACCGCGTAGGAGTAGTGGTAGTAGCCGCCACCGTTGGCGCACGACCCCATTGAGATCACCCAGCGCGGTTCAGGCATCTGGTCGTAGACCTTGCGCAGCGCTGGCGCCATCTTGTTGACGAGCGTGCCGGCCACGATCATGACGTCTGACTGGCGCGGACTCGGGCGAAAAATCACGCCGAAGCGGTCAAGGTCGTAGCGCGCGGCGCCGGCGTGCATCATCTCGACGGCGCAGCAGGCCAGGCCAAAGGTCATGGGCCACATCGAACCCGTGCGCGCCCAGTTAACGACGGCGTCGACGCTCGTGACGACGAGGCCCTTTTTCTGGATGCTGCCGGGCGGCAGCTCGAACTCGGTGTCGGCCGCGGGTGCCGCGCCGCTGGTCGCGCTCAGTCCCATTCCAATGCTCCCTTCTTCCATTCGTAGATGAAGCCGACGACGAGCACGGCAAGGAACAGGCCCATGGCCAGGAGACCAAAACCGCCGATCGAATCGAGCGAGACGGCCCAGGGGAACAGGAATGCGATCTCGAGATCGAAGATGATGAAGAGGATGGCAACGAGGTAGTAGCGCACATCGAACTTCATGCGGCTGTCTTCGAAGGGCTCGAAGCCACACTCATAGGGCGAGAGCTTCTCAGCATCCTTGCCGCCATTGCCAAACAGAAAACCCAAGGCAAGCAGCACGATCCCCAGACCGCCTGCGATGCCGAGGAAGATCAGCACCGGAAGGTAGTTTTGCAACACGTTGTTTGGTCCCGTCCAAGTGTCCGTGATTCGTGCGTCCCCACGTCACAGACCTTGCTGGTATGTCTTTGATTCGCGCCTCGTTGCGCGCTCACTAGTGTACCAAAAGCGCGAGAACTGAAATAGTTGTGCGGTGCAAAAAAAGCGCGACGACCGCACACAAAAAAGCGGCACCGGAGCGCCGCTTCTCAAGCCGCCCTGCAAAAACCCCGACAGGGGTTCGACAAGGCCTACGTTGTTGTTTGGTGCGGATGGCCGGACTCGAACCGGCACGGCTTGCGCCACTGCCCCCTCAAGACAGCGTGTCTACCAATTCCACCACATCCGCAATAACTGGTTCCTGACCGCGCGCCACTACTCTGAGGGCGGCTCGTCCGCTTCTTCGGACTCGACCGCGGCCTCGTCAGCCGGCGGGTCGATATCCGCCGCCTCTTCGGGGACGTCCAGCGACGGTACGTCGCCAAGGTCGTCCTGGGCCGGTGCAGGCGTCTGAATGGCATCGGGGGTCGGCGCGATCGAATCGACAACACTGTCGGGTGTCGTGCGCTGCGTCGTCAGGTAGGCCAGCGCGAGGCTGTTGACGAAAAACAGCGTGGCCAGGACCGCCGTCGCACGCGACAGGAAGTTGGCCGAGCCGCGTGCGCCGAATACGGTGCCCGAGGCGCCGGAGCCGAACGCGGCGCCGGCGTCCGCACCTTTGCCCCGTTGCAGCAGGACCAGGGCGCAGATGCCCAGCGACACGAGTATGTGCGCGACCATGAGAATTGAAAACAGTGTTGCCATAGCGTTTTGTATCTACCTGTCGGGGCTCAGCCCCCGGCTGCGGCCTTCGCGTGGGTCGCAATGGCGAGGAATTCCTCGGCCACGAGCGACGCACCGCCAATGAGTCCGCCATCAATGTCCGTCTGTGCGAGCAACTCGCCCGCGTTGGCAGCCTTCATGCTGCCGCCGTAGACGATGCGCGTTCGCATCGCCAGATCTTCATTCACCTTGGCCAGGCTGGCGCGCAGAAAAGCGTGCACGTCCTGAGCCTGTTCCGGCGTTGCCGTCTTGCCCGTGCCAATCGCCCAGACCGGCTCGTAGGCCACGACAGCACCGCCAAAGCCTCCCGCACCCACGCGATCGATCACCGCCGCAAGCTGGGCCGACACGACGGCTTCGGTGCGACCCGCTTCGCGCTGCTCGAGCGTTTCACCCAGGCAGAGCACGGGCGTGAGCCCGCCCGCCACCGCCGCTTCGAACTTGGCCGCCACCTGGGCATCGGTCTCGCCGAACAGCGTGCGTCGCTCGGAGTGACCGACGAGCGCATAGCCGCAGCCGACCTCCCGAAGCATGGCCGCCGCCATCTCACCCGTGAAGGCTCCCGAGACATGCTCGGATACGTTCTGAGCGCCCAGCGCGATGTCGTGACCCGCGATAGCGTCCGCGACACTGGCCAGGTATGGCGCCGGCGGGCACACGAGGATCTCGACCCCCGCAGCGTCCGCGCGCCCCGCCTGCACACCGGCCAGCAGCTCGGCATTGGCAGCAAGGCTGCCATTCATCTTCCAGTTGCCCGCAACCAGGTAGGTTCTCATTACTCTGCCCTGGTCGTCGTGCCCCAGAAAGGGCGGCGAGGATACCCGCCGCAGCGGCTTTTCGCAACGGCTTTGGTGGCGTTTTGGCTCATGCCGCTGCCGCCTTGACCACGCCCGCCAGGCGCTCGGCCGCATCCTGTATCTGCTTGGCGTCAATACCTTCGACCATGACCCGGATCACGGGTTCGGTGCCCGAGGCACGGAGCACGATGCGGCCCCGCTCGCCGAGCTCGGATTCCAGCGCCTCGCGGGCCGAACGCACGGCCTCGATGCTGTCGACATCGACGCGCTCGGCAACCCGGACGTTGAGCAAGACCTGCGGGTACAGCGGCATGTCAGCGGCCAGCTCACGCAACGGCTTGCCTGTCTCGCAGATGATTTGCAGCAGTTGCAGCGCGCTCACCAGACCGTCGCCCGTCGTCGAACGGTCGAGGCAGATGATGTGGCCGGACGACTCACCGCCGATGAGCCCGCCGTTGCGACGCAATTCATCCATGACATAGCGGTCGCCCACCTTGGCGCGGATGAAGGGGATGTCGAGTTCGCCGAGCCGGCGCTCCAGACCCAGGTTGCTCATGACAGTGCCGACCACCGGGCCCTTGAGCGTGCCCTCGCGGTGGCGCCCCATGGCCACGATGTAGATCAGGCGATCGCCGTCCACAAGCTCACCTTCGGCGTCGACCATGATCACGCGATCGCCGTCGCCGTCGAGTGCGATACCGAGATCTGCACCCACGCCGCGCACTGTTTGCTGCAAGAGCTGCGGCTGTGTAGAGCCGCAACCGTCATTGATGTTGCGCCCATTGGGCGAGCAGCCGATCGGAATGACGTTGGCGCCCAGCGCCGAGAGCACCCGCGGGCCGATCTTGTAGGCCGCCCCGTTCGAGCAGTCGAGCACGATCTTCATGCCATCGAGCCGCAGATCGTTGGGCACGGTGCTGAGGCAATACTCCATGTAGCGCTCGCGCGCCGAGTCGATACGCTTTGCACGGCCCAGCTCCGCAGAGTCCCGCGTGAGCGCGGGCGCCTGCAGCAGCGCCTCAATGCGCAGCTCGGTTTCGTCGGACAGCTTGGTGCCATGGGCATCGAAAAACTTGATGCCGTTGTCGTGGAAGGCATTGTGCGAGGCTGAGATCATGACCCCGAGGTCGGCCTCGAAGAGCTGCGTAATTAGGGCTACACCGGGCGTCGGCAACGGACCCAGCATGAGCACGTCGGCACCGGCGGCCGTGAAGCCGGCCTCGAGCGCGGCTTCGAACATGTAGCCCGACACGCGCGTGTCCTTGCCGATGACCACCGTCCCGCCGTTGGGCACGAGCACGCGCGCGGCGGCGCCGGCGAGGCGCAATGCAAAGTCCGCCGTCATCGGGCTCGCGCCAACGCGGCCTCGAACACCATCGGTTCCGAAATATTTTCGACTCATGAGATTGCCCCGTCCCTGTCCCGCGTCGCCTGCAATGCCCGCAGAATGCGGCGTGCATCCTCAGTCTCGGCCACGTCGTGGACGCGCAGTATATGCGCACCCTCCTGCGCGGCAAAGAACGCAAGTAGCACACTGCCGACGAGGCGCTGGTCGACATCGCGGCCCGTAATGGCTCCGACCATCGATTTTCTCGACACGCCGACAAGCACCGGCAATCCAAGGCTGGCAAGGGTGTCGAGCTGGCTCAGAAGCGCCAGGTTGTCCTCCAGCCGTTTGCCAAAGCCGATTCCCGGATCGACGACAATCGAGCCCCGTGCGATGCCCGCGTCAACGCAGGCGGCGACCCGCGACTCCAGGAAAGCGACAACCTCGTCAACGACGCGATCGTAGGAGGGGCGCTGCTGCATGTCCGCGGGCGTGCCTTGCATGTGCATGAGACAGACCGGGCGACCGCTGGCCGACGCAGCATCGAGCGCACCGGGCTCGCGCAGCGCGCGAACGTCGTTAATAAGCGCGGCACCGGCCGCCGTGGCCGCACGCATGACGCCGGCCTTGCTGGTGTCGATGGAGACGGGAGTCTCGATCGTGTCGACAAGGGCCTCGATCACGGGCATGACACGGTCCAGCTCCTGCTGCTCCGACACGGGTGCAGCGCCCGGCCGCGTGGACTCGCCCCCGACGTCGATCAGGTTGGCACCGGCCAACGCAAGCGTCTCGGCATGGCGCAGTGCGGCGTCGCGCTTCGCGTGCTGACCGCCGTCGGAGAACGAATCGGGCGTGACGTTGAGCACCCCCATGATGGCCGGACGCGGCAACTCGAGCCGCGCGGGGCCGGCCCCGATGACAAAATTCGTGTCGCGCACTACCTCGTCCTCAAACGAAAACGGCAACCGCTGGGGTTGCCGCTTTCTCTGTGCGACCACTCACGTTCGGTGAGTGGCGCCCATCTGCCTCAGCTCGACTGGCCGGCTGGTCCACCGATCTGCCCTTCGGGCTTTTTCTTACCTGTGTCGTCGGCCGCCAGGCCCGTCGGCGGCTGGCCACCGTCGTTCCAGTCGGCGGGCGGACGCGGCTCGCGCCCGTCCATGATGTCGCTGATCTGCTTCTCGTCGATCGTTTCGTACTTGATCAACGCCTCCGCCATCACGTGGAGCTTGTCCATGTTGTCCTTGAGGATCACCTCGGCACGCTCGTAGTTGTCGTCGATGATGCTCCGCACCTCTTCGTCAATGGCGTGCACGGTGACGTCCGAGACCTGTTTGTGCTGCGTCATGGAGCGGCCCAGGAACACTTCGCCCTCTTCCTCGCTGTAGGTCAACGGACCCAGGCGATTCGACAGGCCCCATTTGGTGACCATGTTGCGGGCGATGTCGGTGGCGCGCTCGATGTCATTCGAGGCGCCCGTCGTAACGCATTCCTCACCGAAGATGAGCTCCTCGGCGATACGCCCACCGAACAGGCTCGAGATCTGGCTCTGAAGGCGCTGCTTCGAGTAGCTATAACGATCCTCTTCAGGCAGGAACATCGTCACCCCCAGCGCGCGACCGCGCGGGATGATCGTGACCTTGTAGACGGGGTCGTGGTCGGGCACGTTGAGGCCGACAATCGCATGGCCCGCTTCGTGGTAGGCCGTGAGCTTCTTCTCGTCCTCGCTCATGACCATCGAGCGGCGCTCGGAGCCCATGAGGATCTTGTCCTTGGCCTTCTCGAATTCTTCCTGGCCGACGGTGCGCCGGTTGGCGCGCGCCGCGAACAACGCGGCCTCATTGACGAGGTTGGCCAGATCGGCACCCGAGAAGCCTGGCGTGCCGCGCGCAATGATGCCGGGCCGGACGTCGTCGCCCAGCGGCACCTTGCGCATGTGTACGCGCAGGATCTGCTCGCGACCGCGAACGTCCGGCAACGGGACAACCACCTGGCGGTCGAAGCGGCCCGGGCGCAGCAGCGCGGGATCGAGCACGTCGGGGCGGTTCGTGGCCGCGATGACGATGATGCCCTCGTTACCTTCAAAGCCGTCCATTTCGACGAGCAGCTGGTTCAGTGTCTGCTCGCGTTCATCGTGACCGCCGCCCAGACCGGCGCCACGGTGGCGACCGACGGCATCGATTTCGTCGATGAAGATGATGCACGGAGCGTGCTTCTTGGCCTGCTCGAACATGTCGCGGACGCGCGAGGCGCCGACGCCCACAAACATCTCGACAAAATCGGAGCCCGAGATCGTGAAAAACGGCACCTTGGCTTCGCCCGCGATGGCGCGTGCGAGCAGCGTCTTACCTGTGCCCGGTGAGCCCACCATCAGCACGCCCTTGGGAATCTTGCCGCCCAGGCGCTGGAATTTGCTCGGGTCTTTGAGGAAGTCGACGATCTCGACGACCTCTTCCTTCGCTTCCTCGACGCCCGCGACATCCGCGAACGTCACCGTGACCTGGTCTTCGCCCAGCAGACGCGCCTTGCTTTTGCCGAACGACATCGCCCCGCGACCGCCGGCACCACCGCCCTGCATCTGGCGCATGAAGTACACCCAGACGGCGATGAGCAGCAGGATCGGGAACGAGCTGATGAACAGGTTCACGAGCAGGTTCGGTTGTTTGGGACGCGGCATCTCGAACTCGATGCCCTTGTCACGCAGGTCACCGATCAGCGCCTTGTTGTCCGTTTCGGGGTTGTACGCCAGGTAGCGTGCCCCGTCCTTGGTCATGTATTCGATGGACGGGCCGTCGAATACGACGTTCTGAACCCGGCCGTCATCGACCTGCTCCAGGAATTGCGAATACTTGACGGTTTGCGCGCCAGTCAGGCTGCCTTGCTGGAAACTCTGCACAACGGTGAGCAGCACCAGCACGATGGCGATGAAAATGAGGATGTTCTTGGCGGAATCATTCACTGGGGGGCGCCTCGCTGTCGAAAGGCTGTCGAACACCCGCTACGGGAGGTGCTGACGCCACGCCGGCAAAGCCTTCCCGGCCCGCCGACGGTGCCGTGCAACTGACGTCTAGGAACATGTTGCACAGCACAAAATTAAGGATTTAGACACTACACGATGCGATAGTTTCTGGCCAGCACGTACATCTCAGTACTACTGGATCTCGACGCCTTCGGCTTCCTGATTTTCACGCTGCCGAAGCGCTGACGCAGATCGCGCGCGAACGCGTCGAAACCGGCACCCTGAAACACCTTGCAGACGAAGGTGCCCTGGGGCGTCAGGTGCTGGCCCGCAAACTCCAGCGCGAGCTCAGCAAGATACATGGCACGAGGCTGATCTACCGCTTTCACACCACTCATGTTGGGTGCCATATCACTCATTACAAGGTCTACCTTGCGACCATCGAGCTGTGCCTCAAGCGATTCAAGCACCGCTGCCTCCGTGAAATCGCCCTGAATGAAGGTCACGCCGGGCAAGGGATCCATCTCGAGCAGGTCCAGGGCGTACACCGCTGCCTTGCCATCGAGACGCCGCGCGAGCCACTGCGACCAGCCACCAGGCGCCGCCCCCAGATCCACCGCGACCATACCGCGGCGCAGCACCGGGGTGCCCTCAAGGAGTTCTGCAAGCTTGTACACGGCGCGCGAGCGATAGCCCTCCTCGCGCGATTTCTTGACCCAGGGATCCCGCTCCTGGCGCTCGCGCCAACTGCGACTGCTGCGTCGCGGGCCGCTCATGCGCGCACCTCGCTTTGCGCCGCGCGGCAGCGGATAATGCGGGTATGGCTGATACCGAACCCATGGCGCTCACTGAGCGTCAGAGAAAGACGCTGCGTGGCCTGGGCCACCAACTGCATCCCATCGTGCGCATCGGCGACAAGGGGCTGACCGCCGCTGTGGCCGCGGAGCTGGAGCAGGCGCTTACGCATCATGAGCTCATCAAGGTCAGCGTTCGCGCCGGCGACCGCGAGGCCCGCAGCGCGCTGATCAGCGACCTCTGTAACAACAGTGGTGCCACGCTCGTGCAGCGCATTGGCAACGTCGCGCTCGTGTTCCGGCGCAACCCCGAAACGCCGCGCGTGGTGCTGGGCAGCCGCTGAGGCGCCGCGCGCACTAGACGTAGCGCACCTCGACGATTTCGTAGTCGCGCGCGCCGGCGGGTGCCGCCACGGTGACTTCGTCGCCCTCGTTCTTGCCGATGAGTGCCCGCGCAATCGGCGAGCCAACGGAAATACGGCCTTCCTTGATGTCGGCTTCGTCTTCACCAACGATCTGGTAGACGGTCTGCTCGTCGCTGTCGAGGTCGAGCAATTCGACCGTGGCGCCGAAGATCACTTTGCCGTTGTTGGTCATCGACGTGACGTCGATGATCTGGGCGTTGGACAACTTGGCCTCGATCTCCTGGATTCGACCTTCGGCGAAACTCTGTTGTTCCTTGGCAGCGTGATACTCGGCATTTTCCTTGAGATCGCCATGTTCACGCGCCTCAGCGATCGCCTGAATGATGCGTGGCCGGTCTTCCGACTTGAGCTTCTTGAGCTCTGCCTGCAGCTTCTCGGCGCCGCGCGCTGTCAGCGGCACTTTGTTCATCTGGTCTGTTCCTGATTCCTAAATTGCTGCCCGCCTGGGCCAAATAAGCGTTCAGGCGACACGTCGGGCGTGCAGGTCCTGAAGGCTATTGACGGCGTCGTCGGCCATGTGGCGCATGGCGACACATGTCGCCTGGGCTGCGGCCAGCGTCGTGTAATACGTGACCCCGCGCGCCACGGCCTCGCCGCGAATCGCCTGCGAGTCGCGAATGGCGCGCTTGCCTTCGGTCGTGTTGACGATCAGCGAAATCTCACCGTTCTTGATCATGTCGACGAGGTGCGGCCGTCCTTCGCTGACCTTGTTGACGCGCATACAGGGCACGCCTTCGGCGCTTAACTCACTGGCCGTACCCTTCGTCGCCACAATATCAAACCCGAGTTCGATGAGCACTCGCGCGAGCTCGATCGCCTCGCCCTTGTCGCGGTCGCGCACAGAGATAATCGCCGAGCCTCCGCTTGGCAGTCTCACACCCGAGGCAAGCTGCGCCTTCGCATACGCCTCGCCGAACGTCTCGCCGGTGCCCATCACTTCGCCCGTCGATTTCATTTCCGGACCGAGGATCGGATCGGAGTCGGGAAAGCGGGAGAACGGGAACACGGATTCCTTCACGGAGTAAAACGTCGGCGTGACCACCTCGTCGATACCAAGCTCGTCGAGCGTCGCACCAGCCATAACGCGCGCGGCGAGCTTGGCGAGCGGCACGCCCGTGGCCTTGGATACGAATGGAATAGTGCGGGACGCACGCGGATTCACCTCGAGCAGATACACGGTGTCGCCCTGCACAGCGAACTGGGTATTCATGAGGCCCACGACGTTGAGTGCTGATGCGAGCGCCTCGACCTGACGTGTCAACTCTTCCTGCAGCGGTTGCGACAGTGAGAACGGTGGCAAGACACAACCCGAGTCGCCCGAATGCACACCGGCCTGCTCGATGTGCTGCATGATGCCGCCGACGACGGCGCGCGTGCCGTCGCTCAGGATGTCCACGTCGATCTCGACGGCCTGGTCGAGAAAGCGGTCCAGCAACACAGGGCTGTCATTCGACACGGAAACGGCCTCGCGCATGTAGGTCGCAAGATCGTCGTCGCCGTAGACGATCTCCATGGCGCGACCGCCAAGCACGTATGAGGGCCGCACGACGAGCGGGTAGCCCACCGCAGCGGCATTCTGCATGGCCTCTTCGGTGCTGCGCGCCGTGCGATTGGGCGGCTGCTTGAGCTCCAGCTCTTCGATGATCTTCTGGAAGCGCTCGCGGTCTTCGGCAAGGTCGATCGAGTCAGGCGTCGTACCGATGATCGGCGCCCCCGCGGCTTCCAGCGCACGCGCGAGCTTCAGCGGTGTCTGACCGCCAAACTGCACGATGACGCCCTCGGGTTGCTCGAGGTCCACAATGCTCATGACGTCTTCGAACGTCAGCGGCTCAAAGTAGAGTCGGTCGGAGGTGTCGTAGTCGGTGGACACCGTCTCGGGGTTGCAGTTGACCATGATGGTCTCAAAGCCCGCCTCGCGCAGCGCGAGCGCCGCGTGGACGCAGCAGTAGTCGAACTCGATACCCTGGCCAATACGATTGGGGCCACCGCCCAGAATCATGATCTTGCGTTTGTCGCTGGTATCGGCCTCACAGTACTGCTCGTAGGTCGAGTACAGGTAGGCCGTCGATGATGCGAACTCGGCGGCGCAGGTGTCCACGCGCTTGTAGACCGGGCGAATGTCGTTGGCGAGCCGCGCCTCTCGAACCTCGCCCTCGGTCTTGCCGCACAGCGCCCCAATGCGCGCGTCCGAGAAACCGCGGCGCTTGAGCTCGCGCAGGTTGGCTTTTTTGAAGACGCCATCGCCAATGGCGCGGATGCCGCCCTCCACACGCACAAGATCCAGGATCTGGCCCAGGAACCAGGGGTCGATGCCCGACAGCGAATGCACCTGCTCCATACTGAGGCCGAGACGGAATGCGTCGGCAACCCAAAGCAAGCGGGTGGCGCTGGGCTCGCGAAGCTCGCGCTCGACGCGCTCACGGGCGGCCTCCTCGCTCAAATCATGGGGCAGCTGTCGGTCGAGCCCCGTCAGGTCGGTCTCGAGCCCACGCAGCGCCTTCTGCAAAGACTCCTGGAATGTGCGCCCGATGGCCATGACCTCGCCGACGGACTTCATCGACGTCGTCAGACGCGTGTCGGCGCCCGGAAATTTCTCGAAGGTGAAGCGCGGCACTTTAGTCACGACGTAGTCGATTGCCGGCTCGAACGATGCCGGCGTCACACCGCCGGTGATTTCATTTTCGAGTTCATCGAGCGTGTAGCCAATCGCAAGTTTGGCCGCCACCTTGGCAATCGGGAAGCCCGTGGCTTTCGACGCAAGCGCCGAGCTGCGCGACACGCGCGGATTCATTTCGATGACGACCATACGGCCATCTTCCGGGTTGACCGCGAACTGGACATTCGAACCACCGGTTTCAACACCAATACGGCGCAGAACGGCCAGAGATGCGTTCCGCATGATCTGGTATTCCTTATCCGTCAGTGTCTGCGCGGGCGCGACCGTGATGGAGTCGCCCGTGTGCACCCCCATCGCATCCACGTTTTCGATCGCGCAGATGATGATGCAGTTGTCGTTGCGATCGCGAACCACCTCCATCTCGAACTCTTTCCAGCCGATGATGGACTCCTCGATGAGCACCTCGGTGGTCGGCGACATTTCGAGGCCGTGACTCACGATCTTCTCGAACTCTTCGCGGTTGTAGGCGATGCCGCCGCCCGTGCCGCCCATCGTGAATGAAGGCCGGATAATGGCGGGGTAGCCGACGGTGGCCTGGACCTCGAACGCAGCCTCCAGGGTGTGCGCCACCTCTGCACGGGGTGACTCCAGACCAATTTCGTCCATGGCCTTCTTGAACAGTTCGCGGTCTTCGGCCGTATCGATGGCATCGCGAGACGCACCGATAAGCTCGACGTTGTGACGCTCGAGCACGCCCTCGCGCACAAGATCGAGTGCGCAGTTCAACGCGGTCTGACCGCCCATTGTCGGCAGCAGCGCATCGGGCTTCTCGCGCTCGATGATTTTCTCGACAGCGGTCCAGTGCACGGGTTCGATGTACACCGCGTCGGCCATTTCCGGGTCGGTCATGATCGTCGCCGGATTCGAGTTGATCAGGATGACCCGGTAACCCTCTTCTCGCAGGGCCTTGCAGGCCTGGGCACCCGAGTAGTCGAATTCACAGGCCTGGCCGATGATGATGGGGCCAGCCCCGATAATGAGGATGCTTTGGAGGTCGTCGCGTTTTGGCATGCGTTTGGGCGATCTCTTGCGGTGTGAAACAGCTGCTAGTCGGCTGCAGCAGCGCGCGCTTCTATGCCGGAATGGTTGTGATCAACCATGAGCTTTGAGAAGCGATGAAACAGGTGCCGCACGTCGTGCGGGCCCGGGCTCGCTTCAGGATGGCCCTGAAAAGAAAATGCCGGCAGGTCACGGTGCGCAATACCCTGCAGGGTGCCATCGAACAGCGATCGATGGGTCGCCACGAGGTGCTCTGGCAAAGAGGCATCATCGACCGCAAAGCCGTGGTTCTGGCTCGTGATCATGACCTTGCCGGTTTCCAGGTCTTGCACGGGGTGGTTACCGCCGTGGTGACCAAACTTCATTTTCATGGTCCGTGCGCCGGCTGCCAGCGCCAGAAGCTGGTGACCCAGGCAGATACCGAACAACGGGATGCCGGCCTCGAGGAATTTGCCTATGGCTTCGATGGCGTAGCCACAGGGCTCCGGGTCACCCGGGCCGTTCGACAAGAAAACCCCGTTGGGCCCAAGCGCCATCACGTCCTCGAATGAAGTCTCGGCAGGCACCACAGTGACGCGGCAGTCGTGCTCGACGAGCAAACGCAGGATATTGCGCTTGATACCGAAGTCGTAAGCCACGACATGCAGCGGCGCAATGCGGCGCGTGACCACGGGGTTCGGATCATTCCACGACTCGCCCTGCGCCCACTGATACTGGACGGTGGTCGACACCTCGCGCGCCAAATCAGCGCCGGCAAGCCCGGGCGCAGACCGCGCCTTCTCAACGGCTTCCCCGGTAATGTCGGACAGGCGCTTGCCCTCGGGCGCGGACATGATGCAGCCCTGCTGCGCACCGTGCTCACGGATGTGCCGTGTGAGTTGCCGCGTGTCCAGGTCGGCGATGGCCACAAGCCCGGCGCGGCGCAGGAAATCTGCCAGGTTGTGCTCGCTGCGCCAGTTCGACGTGATGATCGAGCGGTCGCGAATAACGAGCCCCGCTGCATGCACCTCAGCCGACTCGAAGTCATCGCTGTTGGTGCCCGTGTTGCCGATGTGCGGATAAGTCAGCGTGACAATCTGGCGCCGGTAAGACGGGTCTGTGAGAATCTCCTGGTAGCCCGTCATGGCCGTGTTGAATACGACCTCGCCAACCGTTTCCCCGTCAGCACCGCAGGATAGACCTCGAAACAGGGTGCCGTCGGCGAGCGCGAGAATTGCGGGTTTTACCATCCTGACCTCATTCGCCCGAGGGGCGCTGCGTCTGTTCTCATTGAGCGCGGGAAGCGCTTCGTCGCAGGGTCAGCTTTTAGTGGCGAGACCCGGCGTAGTTTACGCCAGCGGCCACCTCGAAGAAAAGTGCTCTGTCAGGTTGCAGCGAAGAGTGCGGCCATTGAGTAATGGCCAGGCGGTTGCTTGACGAGCCACCGAGCGGCAGCCAGGGCGCCGGCCGCGAACAAACCCCGGTCCGACGCTGCGTGGTGAATTTCGAGCCGATCGTGGTCGCCAAAAAAGGCGACGGAATGTTCGCCAACGACAGTGCCACCGCGCGTTACAGCGTATCCGACCTCACCGTCCCCACGTGGTTTGTCGGCACCGATCCGGGCCTTCGGTGTGGCATCCAGCGCGCGTGCCGACGTGATTGCATCGCCCAGCTTCAGGGCAGTGCCCGAGGGCGCGTCGCGCTTATCCCGATGGTGGGTTTCGGAAATCTCGATGTCGTAACCCGGCAGACGCGCGGCTGCCTGCTGCACGAGATAGGTCATCACATGGATGCCAAGGCTCATGTTGCCGTCTTGCAGAACCGGAATGTGCTGCGCCGCGTTCGCCAGCACGTCTTCGGCGCTCCGCGTTAAACCTGTTGTGCCCGTAACGAGGGGAACCCGAGCCCGCATTGCCGCTGCCGCCACGTCCGCAACGGTCTCGCCATCGGTAAAGTCGATGGCAACGTCGGCACCCGTGAGCGCGCCGGGCAGCGCCGCCGCGTCGCGCGACCAACTGCCGGCAACGGTGAGCTCCGGGTCGGATTCAATCTTCGCCGCGAGTGCCCGGCCCATGCGACCGGACGCACCCAACAGTGCGATGCGCAGCGGTGCCGTCACGAGCCGATGTTGTCGAAGAAGCGCTTGACGTTATCGGACCAGGAGCGCGTGCGTGGATTGTGACGTTCGCCGCCCAGGTCTACGGCGTCCTCGAACTTACGCAGCAGCTCCTTCTGATGTGCCGTCAGATTCACAGGGGTCTCGACAGAAACCCGGCAGTACAAGTCGCCGGGCTCGCGAATGCGCACTGTGGGCACACCCTTGCCACGCAGCCGGAATACCTTGCCCGTCTGCGTGCCGGGCGGCACCTTGAGCGACACCTGGCCGTCGAGCGTGGGCACCTCCACCTCACCGCCAAGCGCTGCTTTGACAAAGCCAAGCGGGATGTCACAGTGCAAATCCGGGCCATCGCGCTCGAATACCTCGTGCGCCGCGACGCGAACCTCGACGTAGAGATCGCCGGAAGGACCGCCGTTGCGGCCCGCTTCGCCCTCGCCGCTCAAGCGAATACGGTCGCCGGTTTCGACACCGGCCGGAATCTTGACGGACAAGGTGCGCGTCTTGCGAATCCGGCCGCGGCCGTCGCAGGCGTCACACGGATCCTTAATGATTGAGCCCTCGCCGTGACAGCTCGGACAGGTCTGCTGCACTGAGAAGAAGCCCTGAGTCATGCGCACCTGGCCCACACCGCCGCAGGTCTCGCAGGTCTCGGGCTTGCTGCCCTTGGCAGCACCCGACCCCGTGCAAACCTCGCAGGTCACGTAGGTGGGGATCTCAAGCTGTGTCTGTTCGCCGCGCACCGCCTGCTCAAGCGTGAGCTCGAGGTCGTAACGCAAATCGGCGCCGCGGAATACCTGGCGGCCACCGCCGCGACGGGCGTTGCCAAAAATGTCTCCGAAGACATCGCCGAAGATGTCGCTGAAGGCGCCCGAACCGCCAAAGCCGCCGCCGCCCGCCGCCGAGTTGTTGACGCCGGCATGACCGAACTGGTCGTAGGCCGAGCGCTTTTCATCGTCAGAGAGGACTTCGTAGGCCTCCTTGGCCTCTTTGAAGCGCACCTCGGCATCCGCATCGTCCGGATTGCGATCCGGGTGGTGTTTCATCGCGAGCCGGCGATAGGCCTTCTTGAGTTCCTGGGCGCTCGCCGATTTCTCGACCCCCAGTACCTCGTAGTAGTCACGCTTCGCCATGCTTCGCTTCCCTAACCGTTATCCATCGTGTCTGTCGGGCAGTCGCGACAGGGCCGCGCAACCGGTATTCCGGCCCGCGGCCCCGTGCGGGTTCCTGCAGACCCGATCAGGCCGATTTCTTGTCCTCGTCAACTTCTTCGAACTCGGCATCGACGACATCGTCGCCGCCCGGCGCGGCGCCTTCGGCAGCGCCGTCAGCCGCCGCGGCCTGCTCGTAGGCCTTCTGTGCCAGCGTCGCCGAAGCTTCACTCAGTGACTTAATCTTGGCCTCGATGGCCGTCTTGTCGTCGCCCTCGAGCGCCGACTTGAGGTCCGACACGGCCGACTCGATCGCGGCACGCTCTTCGGCCTCGACCTGCTCGCCAAGATCGCCCAGCGACTTCTCGGTGGCGTGCACGAGGGCGTCACCCTGGTTGCGCACATCGACGAGCTCGCGGAACTTGCGATCTTCCTCGGCGTGCGCTTCGGCGTCGGCCACCATCTTGTCGATCTCGTCGTCGCTCAGGCCACTCGAGGCCTTGATGACGATGTTCTGGCTCTTGCCGGTCGCCTTGTCCTTGGCCGAAACGTTGAGGATGCCGTTCGCGTCGATGTCGAAGGTCACTTCGATCTGCGGCATGCCGCGCGGCGCCGGCGGGATGTCGGCGAGGTCGAAGCGACCCAGCGACTTGTTGTCAGCGGCGCGCTCGCGCTCACCCTGCAGCACGTGAATGGTCACGGCGGTCTGGTTGTCATCGGCCGTCGAGAAGACCTGATCGGCGTTGGCCGGGATCGTTGTGTTCTTCTCGATGAGCTTGGTCATGACACCACCCATCGTCTCGATACCCAGCGACAGCGGGGTCACGTCGAGCAGCAGGACGTCCTTGACGTCGCCCGCGAGGACACCGCCCTGGATCGCAGCACCAATGGCCACGGCTTCGTCGGGGTTCACATCGCGGCGCGGCTCCTGGCCAAAGAAGTTCTGCACCTCTTCCGCCACCTTCGGCATACGCGTCTGGCCCCCGACGAGAATGATGTCGGAGATGTCGGCAACCTTGAGGCCCGCATCCTTGAGCGCGACCTTGCAGGGCTCGATCGTGCGTGAAATGAGCTCGGCCACGAGCGACTCGAGCTTGGCACGCGTCAGCTTGATGTTGAGGTGCTTGGGACCACTGGCATCCGCCGTGATGTACGGCAGGTTGACCTCGGTCTGCTGCTGCGAAGACAGCTCGATCTTGGCCTTCTCACCGGCTTCCTTGAGACGCTGCATGGCCAGCGGGTCCTTGCGGATGTCGACACCCGACTCCTTCTCGAACTCGCTCGCCAGGTAGTCGATGACGCGCAGGTCAAAGTCTTCACCACCCAGGAATGTGTCGCCGTTTGTGGCCAGCACTTCGAACTGGTGCTCACCATCGACTTCGGCGATCTCGATGATCGACACGTCGAAGGTACCGCCACCCAGATCGTAGACGGCCACTGTGCGGTCGCCGCGCTTCTTGTCCATGCCGTAGGCCAGTGCGGCGGCCGTCGGCTCGTTGATGATGCGCTTGACTTCGAGGCCCGCGATCTTGCCCGCGTCCTTGGTCGCCTGGCGCTGCGAGTCATTGAAGTATGCCGGCACCGTGATGACAGCCTCGGTGACTTCCTCACCCAGGTAGTCTTCAGCCGTTTTCTTCATCTTCATAAGCACGCGCGCCGAGATTTCGGGCGGTGCCATTTTCTTGCCGTCGATTTCGACCCAGGCGTCACCGTTGTCCGCCTTGGCGATCGTGTACGGCACCATGTCGATGTCTTTCTGTACGACATCGTCCTCGAAGCGGCGACCGATCAGGCGCTTGACGGCAAACAGGGTGTTGCTGGGATTGGTGACGGCCTGACGCTTCGCCGACTGGCCGACGAGCACCTCGTTGTCCTTGGTAAAGGCAACAATTGACGGCGTTGTGCGATCACCCTCGCTGTTTTCGATGACCCGGGCGGCATCGCCCTCCATGACGGCGACGCAGGAGTTGGTCGTGCCAAGGTCGATTCCGATTACTTTATCCATTGGCGGTTCCTCAAGTTCTCGTGAGCCGGGGCGCGCCCGGCGATACGTTTCGTGTCTATGGCCTGTAGATAAGGCCGAGCGCGGTCAATTCAAGTCGACGCGGGTGCCGAGGCGACGACCACACGGGCCGGGCGCACGAGGCGACCGTTGAGTGCGTAGCCCTTCTGAATGACGTCGATCACCGTGTTGGGCTCGACATCGGGGTTCGGCACCATGGTCATCGCTTCGTGGCGCTCGGGGTCGAACGGCTCGCCGGCCGGGTCGATCTGCTCCACGCCAAACTTAAGGAGCACGCTCATAAGCAGCTTGAGCGTGGCCTCATTGCCCTCCAGCAGGGCCGCGGCTTCGGTTGCCTCCCCCGAAGCCAGCGCGGCCTCCATGCTGTCGCTGACCGCGAGCAGCTCACCCACGAGACGCTCAACGCCGTACTTGCGGGCATTCTCGACGTCGCGGGTGGCACGCTTGCGCACGTTGTCGAGCTCCGCAACCGCGCGCAGGTACTTGTCCCAGTTCTCGTTGGCCCGCGCCTCCGCGGCGGCCAGGGCGTCATCGCCCGCCGAATCGGCGGCCTCCGCGGCAGGGTCAGAAATCTCGACGTTGTCGTCGGACGGGTTGTCGCTGCGCTCGTGCTCGTCAGCGCTGCTGTTCGCCTCGCTCATCAAAGGGCTCCGTGATCTCGAATTCCGGGTTGGGGGGGCATTTCGGCCCGATGCGTGCGCTATGGGGTTTCGCCGCGAGAATTCAAGATGCTGCTCAAGAGTTTCGCCGTGATATCGACGACGGGCACGATCCGGTCGTAGGCCATGCGCGTCGGCCCAATGACCCCGAGTACGCCCACAATCTCGTCGTCGACCACGTAAGGCGAGGCGACCACGGAGAGGTCGTCAAGCATCTGGTAGCCCGATTCCTCGCCGATAAAAATCTGTACGCCACTGGCCGCAATGCTGCGGTCGAGCAGATCGAGCAGATCGCGCTTCTCATTGAAAGCCTCGAACAGGCGGCGGAGTTTCTCGACGTCGGAAAGCTCTGAGAAGTCCATCAGGTTGGTCTCGCCCGCCATGATGTATTCGCCCTTGGGGTTGGCCCCCTCGTCGATCACCGACTGGGCAACCTGGACCACGTCAATCATGGCCTGGTTCATGGTGTTGCGGGCCTTCTCGAGCTCATCGACGATGACCCCGCGAACCTGCGAAAGCTCCATGCCCGCACACTTCTCGTTGATGAAATTGGCGGCCACTGTGAGTTCGTCGCGCGCGTACTCGCGTGGCGTGGACAGGATCCGGTTCTGCACCTCGCTCGAGTTGATGACGAGAATCACGAGGACGCGGCGGTCCGTGAGCGGCACAAACTCGATCTGGCGCAGCGTCGCCCGCTCGGGGCGCGGCACCGTGACGACGCCCGCCATCTTTGTGAACTGGGATAGCAGACTCGATGCCGATGACATGACAGCCGGCGCGTCGCCGGCCTCGAGAGACAGCTGGCGCTCGACCTGTTGCACGGCACGAGCCGTCATGGGCTTTACGCGCATGAGTGTGTCCACGAACAGCCGGTAGCCCTGAGCCGTGGGAATTCGGCCGGCCGAGGTGTGCGGCGCGCAGATGAAGCCCATCTCCTCGAGGTCCGACATGACGTTGCGGATCGTAGCCGGGCTCAGATCCAGGTCCGAATCTCGGGACAGCGTGCGCGAGCCCACGGGCTGGCCATCGCGCACATAACGCTCGATGAGCGCACGCAGCAGGCTGCGGGCACGGTCGTTGAGTTGTTCGTCTTCGTTTGTGACCATCACGTCGCGGATTGCGGGGCCTGTAATCTCGGCGGGTTTAGTTATACTCATCCGCCCCGGCCGGTCAACCAAACGCATCATGCGCCTGCGGGTGGCCGGACCCGATTGCGCGGCACTGCCATGCACCAATCCATCGAGACTGCGGCGTTATTCGGACATCCGGAACTCGAAGCCGTTCAAACCCGGATGCGCCAGGTCGCCGAATGGCTGACCCGCGCCGGCGTCCGCGTGATCGTCGCCGAGGCCGGTAACCGTGTCGGCGCGGAACGTATTCCGGAATCCGAACTGGCAGACGAGGCGGATCTGTTCATCGCCGTGGGCGGCGATGGCACCATGCTCTACGCCGCGCGTCTGGCGGTGGGCCACGGCATCCCGCTACTCGGCATCAACCTGGGCCGGCTCGGGTTTCTCACGGACGTGTCGCCCGACGAGATCGAGCGCTCGCTGCAGGCTGTGCTCGACCGTCGCGCCCTGACGGAAACGCGCCTGCTGCTGGAGGCTACCGTGACGCGCCCGGACGGCGAGCCGAGCTCTGGTCTCGCGCTCAATGACGTCGTCCTGGGCCGCCGCGAACCGGGCCGCATGATCGATTTCGAGACCCGCGTGAACGGCGTGTTCGTCAACGATCACGCGGGCGATGGCCTGATCGCGGCGACGCCGACGGGGTCGACGGCCTACGCGCTGTCCTGCGGCGGCCCGATCATGCAGCCGCAGCTCGACGCCATCACGCTCGTGCCAATCTGCCCACACACGCTAAGCGACCGCCCGGTGGTACTGCCGGCCGACTGCGTGATCGAGGTGCGCCGCACGGAGCGCTCACAAACCCACGCGGAAATCAGTCTCGACGGACAGTTTCTCGCGGCACTCACCGATGCGGACACGCTCACCATCCGCGCCTCGCAGCATCGGCTGACACTCATTCATCCGCCGGGCTACGACTACTTCGAGCTGTTGCGCTCAAAGCTCAACTGGGGCGCCAACTCACGGCGCCGCGACCGGCGGCACGAGAGCTGAGCGGTGCTCGAGACGCTCCACGTCCGCAACTTCGCGATCATCGATGAGGTGGCCGTCGACTTCGCCCCCGGCATGAACGTGCTCACGGGCGAGACCGGGGCCGGCAAGTCGATCCTCGTCGACGCGCTGGGCCTGGTGCTGGGCGCGCGCGCCTCGGCCGATGTGATTCGCTCAGGCGCAGAACGCGCCGACATCACAGCGGGCTTCGCCGTCGCCAATGACAGCCCCGCCGCGGCATGGCTTGCGGAACAGGAACTCGATGACGGCGACACCTGTCTGTTGCGACGCGTGATCGGTCGCGACGGTCGCTCGCGCGGCTTTATCAACGGCAACCCCGCACCCATCGGCTCTTTGCGCGCGCTGGGCGCCTTGCTCGTGGCGATCCACGGCCAGCACGAACACCAGACGTTGCAGCAGCCCGAGCGCCAGCGTGACATGCTCGACGCCCGCGGTGGTCTCGCACGGCAGCGCGTCAAGGTCGCGGCGGCACACGCCACCTGGGAAACGGCGGAGACAGCACTCGCCGAGCTGCTGTCCGCGCGCGCCCAGCGGGAGGAACGCCTGGCCCTGCTCGAGTTTCAGCTCCGCGAGCTCGATGCAGTCGCGCCCGAAGCGGGCGAGCTCGACAGCCTGCAGCCCGAACATGCCCGACTGGCCAACGCCGGCCGGCTCGCGGAAGGCAGCAACGAGGCACTCGCGGCGCTCTATGACCGCGAGCCCGCCAACGTTCAGGGGCTGCTCGCGGAAGCTTCTCGGGCCCTGCAGGACATCGTGACCTATGACGACAGTCTGTCACCCGCGCTGACGCTGGTTGGCGAGGCCGAAGTCAGCGTCGCCGAAGCGGCCGAAGTGCTCCGGCGCTATGCCGCAGACATCGAGGCCGATCCCGTGCGTCTCGAGCAGGTGGAATCACGGCTTGCAGCGCTCGACTCACTGGCGCGCAAACACAGCGTCGACATCGCAGCACTGCCCGAACACGTGAAGGCGCTGCGGGCACAACACGATCAGCTTGCCGACGCCGATCAGCAGATCGATGCGCTGACAGCCGACCGTGATGCCGCGCGCGCCGGGCTCGACAAGGCGGCCGACGCACTGACCAAAGCACGCCGAAAGGCCGCGACAGCGTTCGCGGCGGAGGTCACCGCTGGTATGCACGGACTGGGCATGCCTGGCGGACAGTTCTCGGTGCGTGTCGACGATGCGGGCCGTGACGTGCCGGCTGTGCACGGCGCCGATCGCATCGTATTCGAGGTCAGCGCCAACCCGGGACAGCCCCCGCAGCCCGTGTCGCGCGTGGCATCCGGCGGCGAGCTATCGCGAATCAGTCTCGCCATCCAGGCTGCCGCCGGTCGCACGGACCGCATGCCCTGCATGATCTTCGACGAGGTCGATTCCGGTGTGGGCGGGGCCGTCGCTGAGATCGTGGGCCGCGAGATGCGCGCGCTGGCGGACACCGGCCAGGTACTGGCCGTGACCCACCTGCCCCAGGTCGCGGGTCAGGCCCATCACCATCTGCGCGTCAGCAAGATGACGGATGGGAAGACGACGCGCACCACGATTGCGTCGCTGAGCGATGACGCGCGTGTCGAGGAAATCGCCCGCATGCTGGGCGGCGTGGACATCACGGAAACGAGCCGCGAGCACGCACGCGAGATGCTGCGTTCGGGCGCGGGCTAGCTGGCGCCCTTCTTCTTCACGTAGAGCACGAGGCTGTGATCGTGCAGGTCGTAGCCGTGCGCTTCGGCGACGGCGTGCTGCAATTCTTCGATCTCGTCGCTCACAAATTCGATGACGTCGCCGGAATCGATGTCCACCATGTGATCGTGGTGGCTGCCATCGTCGAGCTCAAAGACCGAGTGGCCATCCGTGAAATTCTGACGCGTCACGAGGCCGGCCGTCTCGAACTGGGTCAGCACGCGGTACACGGTCGCGAGCCCGATATCCTCGCCCGAGTCGAGCAACTCACGGTAAATATCCTCGGCGCTGAGGTGCCGGTTTTCCGCCCCTGCCAGGATCTCGAGGATCTTGATTCGAGGTAGCGTGACCTTGAGACCCGCCTTTCGCAGGTCCTGATGTTGTGGTTTAGCGCCCAATGATAATGCCCTGTGCTGGGACCGGCTTACCGGGGACCGATTTCAGGTCTCCCGGAGCAAACGCGCGCCGGCGTTGTCGACAAGCTCATGCATTACGGTATCATGCGCGCCGCCATGCGGCGACGCTGTCGCAGGGTGGGCCAGTCGGACTCGAGTCAGGCGGGCACGGAAATACTCGCACCGCCAGGGGTCTCACAGATGCGCCGCAGCGCTCTCGCCAGCTTGTTCCTCGCCGTCGCCCTGACGGCCACGCCGGGCTGCGTGTACCGATTGGCCATCCAGCAGGGCAACATCGCCGAGCGCGAGGACGTCGAGCAGGTCAAGGTCGGCATGACGCCCAGTCAGGTCCGGTTCCTGCTGGGCACGCCGCTTGTTGACGACCCTTTCAGCGAAGACCGCTGGGATTACATCTATTACGTGCGTATTGGCCGCAATCAGCCAACGACCCGACACTTCCTGACCGTGTACTTCGAGGACGGCAAGGTGGCGCGGCTCGAAACCAAAGACGCACCGCCAACGGAATAGCTCAGCCCTCTGGGCCCATGGTGCCGCCCAGCGCCGCCCGTTCGCGGCGGGCTGCGCGCGGATCGATGACCAGCGACCGATACACCTCGATGCGGTCGCCGTCGGCGACACGATAGTCGTCTGCCACGGGATCGCCCCAAACACCGAGCTGCGCCGATGCCACCTGGATCTCCGGGAACCGTACGCCGATGCCGCTGGCCCGCACGGCCTCGCGTGCCGTGGTACCCGGCGATACCGTGACCGCCACGATGGCCTGGCGCGAGGGCAGCGCGCAGGCGATCTCGACCGCAAGGCGACGGCCCGCGAGCTGGTCCATCTAGCCGTAAACCTCGCGCGCGCGCCGCGTGAAGGCGTCTACGAGCGAGCTGCAGGTCTGTTCGAAATAGCTGCCGAACATGAGGCTGAGCACGGGTGAGGAGAACTCGAAGTCGATATGCAGGGCGACCTTGCTGCCCGTATCGCCAACGGACTCGAAGTGCCAGACGCCCTCGAGATGCCGGAACGGGCCGTCCACGAGATCCATGGTTAACGACGCACCCGGCTCTCGAGTATTCAGCGTCGTGAAACGCTTGCTCATGCTGCCCTTGTGCAGCTCGAGCGTCGCGCGCACCTGTTCGGCATTGCGTTCGTGTTCGACAGCGTCCGAGCACCAGGGCAAGAAATCCGGGTACGACGCCACGTCGTCCACAAGGTCAAACATGGCCTGTGCCGTGTACGGCACGAGTGCGCTTCTCCGGACTCGCCGCATCAGTTGCCCGTGATCAGCGCGAGCAGGCCCGTCGAATTCGCAAGTACGAGCAGGACGCCAATTGGCGCCACGTAGCGTGCCAGAAAACGCCAGGCGGTCACGATGCTGCTGTCACCGCCCAGTTCGCTGCTCGTCGACTTGCGTGACATGAACCAGCCGGCGAACACGGTAATGAGCACGCCGCCCAGCGGCAGCATGATATTGCTCGTGAGGTAATCCACGGCGCTGAACCAGTCCAGCCCCAGAATCCTGAACTCGGACATCACGTTCGTCGACAGCGCTGTACCGATGCCTACGAACCAGATGACCATGCCGATCATGATGGCCGCCGCTCGTCGAGTCAGTCCAAAGCGCTCTACGGTCCAGGCCACGGCGGGCTCCATGAGCCCAATGGCCGAGGTCAGCGCGGCAAAGCTCAGCAGCACAAAGAAAAGCGTCGAGAAGACAATGCCGCCGGGCATTTGACCAAACGCGAGCGGCAGCGTGCGGAACACGAGGTCTGGCCCCGCCTCGGGATTGAGGCCGTTCGCAAACACGATCGGGAAAATGATCATCGCCGAGAGCAGCGCGATAAAGGTATCTGCGAACACGACGGTAATCGACGCGTTCGGGATGGACGTCTCCTGCGGCAGGTAGGCGCCGTAGGCCATGATCGCACCCATACCGATCGAAAGGCTGAAGAAGGCCTGGCCCAGCGCGATGAGCACCGACTGCCCTGTCAGCGCCGAAAAGTCGGGCGTAAACAGAAACTTCAGGCCTTGAACGAATGCCCCGGTGGTCATCGCGAACACGAGCAGGACAAGCAACAGGATGAGCAGCCCCGGCACCATGAACCGCACGGCGCTCTCGAGGCCCTTCTCCACCCCACGCGCGACGACGAAGACGCTCAGGCCCATGAAGATGCTGTGCCAGAGCATGCTGCGCTGCCAGCTCGCGTTAAGCCCCTCGATGACGGCGCCGACTTCCTCCTTGCTCTTGCCCTGGAACGAGCCTGTCAGGCTCTCGATGATGAAGTCGAGCGACCAGCCAGCGATAACACTGTAATAGGAAAGGATCAGCACCCCGGCCGCCACGCCCAGCGCGCCCACCAGACCCCACTGCTTTGAGCTGCCCTCTTCCTGGGCAACGAGGGTCATGGTCTCAACGGGATTGCGGCGCCCGCGGCGCCCGATGAGGATCTCCGACATCATGACCGGCAGACCGACCACGAGGATGCAGCCTAGGTAAACGAGTACGAAGGCACTGCCGCCGTTGGCACCGGCGACGTAAGGAAATTTCCAGATATTGCCGAGTCCGACGGCCGAACCCGTCACGGCGAGGATGAATGCGAGTCTCGACGACCACTGCCCGTGCAGTGACGACCGCGCGCCCGATGACGCCGGAGTGTTGGCCACGCTGATACCCCCTTGAGCAGCGCTATTTTGGCGCAGAGTGTGCGCGAATTGCAGCGAACTGACAATAAGTTGCAGGCTTTTTGTCAGGCCTCCGTTATCATTCCCTGCCCGCAGGGATGACGCCCATGGCCAAGCAGAAAAAGAAGAAGCCGGACAACGTGATCGCCGTCAATCGCAAGGCGCGCCACGACTACTTCATCGAGGAAACGATCGAGGCGGGTCTGGCGCTGCGCGGCTGGGAGGTCAAGAGCCTGCGTGAGGGCAAGGCCCAGATAGCCGAGTCATTTGTGCAGCTTCGTGACAACGAAGCGTGGTTGTTCAATGCCCACATCACCCCCCTGCTGTCGGCCTCGACGCATATCAAGGCCGAGCCCACTCGGCGGCGAAAACTCCTGCTGCACCGTGAGCAGATTGATCGCCTCGTTGGCGCCGTCGAGCGCAAGGGCTATACGATCGTTCCGCTCGACCTGCACTGGAAAGGCGGCAACGCCAAGCTCACGATCGGTTACGCCAAGGGCAAGAAACAGCACGACAAGCGCGCCGACAAGAAAGATCGCGACTGGCAGCGCCAGAAGGCACGCATCCTAAAGCACGGCTGAGCGCATTGCGGCTCAGGCCGGGTCTCGCACGGCCGACGATGCAGCCGCCTCTGGCGCAGCAACAAAGTGGCGCCGCGTTCGGTTGGCCAGCGCCACCAGCGTCAGCATGACGGGCACCTCCACGAGCACGCCAACCACTGTGGCAAGCGCCGCGCCGCTGTTCAGGCCGAACAGGCTGATGGCCACCGCCACCGCGAGCTCGAAGAAGTTAGACGTTCCAATGAGCGCGGCCGGCGCCGCGGTCTCGAACGGCACACGCCAGGCCCAGGCCCAGCCGTAGGCTACGGCAAAGATGCCGTAGCTCTGGATCAGCAGCGGCAGCGCAATGAGCGCCATGACGCCGGGCTGCGCCAGCAGGGTCGGTGCCTGCAGACCGAACAGCAGGACGACCGTGGCGATGAGGCCAGCGATCGAGAAGGGTCGGATGCGCGCCATGAAGCCCTCCAGCCGTGCGGGGTCGCCCGCCGCGTCAAGCGCGCGTCGCGTCAGGTAACCCGCTGCGAGCGGTGTGACGACATAGAGCACGACCGACAGGAACAGCGTGCTGTAGGGCACGACCACATCTGTGATGCCCAGCAACACGGCGGTCAGCGGCGCAAACGCGAACACCATGATGATGTCGTT
The DNA here is from genome assembly GCA_039821605.1 of Pseudomonadota bacterium. Taxonomy (GTDB): domain Bacteria; phylum Pseudomonadota; class Gammaproteobacteria; order Steroidobacterales; family Woeseiaceae; genus CALBPI01. The sequence continues at coordinate 108,006 of JBCBNV010000003.1, forward strand.
GATGGAGACCTGCACGAGCGTGTAGTTGGCATCGCCACGTACGAGCTGGCTCCAGACGAAGACCATCGCCGTGCAGGGCGCGACGCCCAGGAGAATCATGCCCGCGATGTACTCGCGCGCCGACACCGGATCGACGAAGTCCACGAACAGGACTTCGAAAAACAGGATGCCTAGCCCGGCCATGGTGAAGGGCTTGATGAGCCAATTCACGACGAGCGTGATACACAGCCCCTTGGGTTGACGCCGCACGTCCTTGAGTGCGGCGAAGTCCACGTTGACCATCATCGGATAGATCATGAGCCAGATGAACACGGCCACCACGAGATTGACGCTCGCAAACTCGAGTGCCGCAAGCCCCGCAAAAACGGACGGGAACAGGCTGCCGAGCCACACACCCGCGACGATGCCCAGCCCAACCCAGACAGACAAATAACGCTCAAATAGACTCATGATGGTGTCGTCCTGGTCAGCTGGCCGGCTTGCAACATGAATCTGGGCGCTGGGGCACGGCGCCAAAATCCGCAACCTGCTCATGCGTCAGAAAGGTCTCCCAAGCCACACCCTGCGGGTCATCCACCCACTGCTTGGTCGAGTTTGCGTAGCAACACGACGTGTCGCCCTCGTCGAAGACGGCGCGCCCGGTTTCGGCGACGCGATCGAACACCTCCACGAGTTCCTCGCGCGTCTCACTCTGGATGCCCAGGTGACCGACGCCGAGACCGCCCTCGCGCGTCGTAATGGCGAAGTTCACACGTGGGTCATCGAGCATCCATTTTGCGTAGTCGGTCTTGACGAGTGTGGGCTGGGCGCCGAACAGCGCGTTGTAAAAGCGCACGGATTCCTGGAGGTCGGCAACACCGACGCTGACGTGAAGTCGTTTCATTTGGGAGTCCTCTGGATCTGGGGTCAGGGATACGGGGTCAGGGACAACAAGCCGGCAGCACCGCGTCCAGGGCAGGCTCGCAAACCTCAGGCGCCCCCTGGCAGCACTCTTCCAGCAAATAGGCCAGCAAGGCTCGTGTGCCCTCGAAGTCCACGCGGTAGATGACGCGCCGGCCGTCCTTTTGCGACGACACAAGACCGCCCTGCTCGAGGATGCCGAGGTGTGTCGACAGCGTGTTGTGCGGGATGCCCACCGATGTCGCGATGGCGCCGGCCGGCAGACCGACATCACCCGCACGAACCAACAGGCGGAACACGGCGAGCCGGCGTTCCTGGGCCAGTGCCGAGAGCTTCTGTGTCGCCTTTGATATGTCCATTTGTCGAGAATAATCGACAGATAAATTCAATGCAAGCCTGCGTTGACATGGACCCGACAGGTTTCTCTGGCACGATCCTGTGGTTGAATCGGGGATAAGACGGACCGAAGACACGACCAATGCGCATGCGACAGCGAGACAATTCATGAGGATCCCGGCGGGTTCCACACCTGTGACAGGTGCACCGAGCCACTCACCGGCCGCTTCGGGCGCCCAGCATCAGGCCGCGCGGCGCCCCGCCGCTGTCCCGGATTTCGATGGCAACCTGTTCCCGAGATCACTCGCTGTCCATTCAGTTGCCAAAGAGGGTCTCAACGGGATTCGCCAACATATCGCGCGGCGTAAGCCCATGCTGATCACCGATCTCGCGTCAACCTGGCCGGCCTTGGCGCGCTGGCAGCCCGAGGCGCTTGGCGCACGCTACGGCGACAACCGCGTCCGCGTGTATGACGCATCGTTCGGTACCCCGGGCAAGGGCTACATGGGCGCCGTCGACGAGATGACCTTCGGTCATTTCCTCAATGACGTCTTGCGCGAGGGCCGGGATCTCCGCATGTTCCTCTACAACATCGGTAGACAGATCCCGGAGCTACTCGACGACATCAGCTTCCCCGACCTGGGCCTGAAGTTCTCACGCCGCTTCGTCTTCACGTTCATCGGATGCCAGGGCAGTACGACGCCGCTGCACTACGACATCGATATGGGACATGTGCTGCACACCGTGGTCAGCGGCCGGCGCCGCGTGCGCTTGTTCGCACCTGACGACGCTGTGGCGTTGTACCAGCACCCATTTACCGTCCGCAGCTACGTCGATCTCGACGCGCCGTCGCTTGATACGCACCCGGCTCTGGCCTGCGCGCGAGGCTGGGAGTGCGTGGTCGAAGCGGGCCAGACCCTGTTCATGCCGGCTGGTTTCTGGCATGAATTCCATTATCTGGATGCCGGCATTGGGCTGTCACTGCGCGCGAGCAGTGACTCACTGTCAGACAAGCTTCAGGGCATTGGCAACCTGTTTGTGCGGTCTCCCGTCGACCGCCTCGCCAACAAGATGGCACCGGACACCTGGTTCGACTGGAAACAACGTCGCGCCCGCCAACGCGGGCAGGCACTGCTTGAGAGGATGAGATCCGCGTGAAAAGCAAGAAGGGCATGATCCGCCAGGGACGGTTCGAGGTGCCGTACCGCCAGTACGGCAACAGCGAGCACCTGATGGTGTGCGTCAGCGGTGCGCTGCAGACCATGGCGATATGGCGCTCAATCGTCAAACGCTTTGCGGGCGATCTTACCGTGGTCATCTTCGATATGCCGGGCATCGGCCGCTCCAAGATCCTCTCCGGAGGCGCCCATGTGACGGTGGCCGAGCAACTCGAGACCCTGCACGCCCTGATCGAGCAAACGCAACGCGGCGGCGAAGTCACTTTGGCCTCCAGCTCCTGGGGCACGGCTATTGCGGCCGCCTACGCCTCGATGCGTCCCGATGCCGTGCAACACCTCTTGCTCTGCAGCTTCGGTCTGAAGCCCAACGCAGCCATGAATCGCCTCGTCGAGCGGGCAACGGCGCTGTTCGACGCGAGCAATTTTGCTGGCGGTGCGGACCTGATCCTCGAGGTATTCGGGGGCAACGTGAGTGGCAGCTACAAGCGGCAGATTGCCGCACAGTTTGAAGCGCTAACCCGGGAGCAGGCCGAGTCGTTCAACGAGCACTGCCGCAACATCCTCAAACTCGGGCATCTCAACGACGTGGTCGACCTCACTCGAATCACCGCACGCACAATGATCGTCAATGGCACCGACGACCCAATCATCGATCTCGAAGACATGCACCTGGCGCAATCGCTAATTCCCAACTGCGAACTGCGACTCATCGAAAACGTAGGCCACTTCCTGCACTTCGAGAGACCGGAGCTGGTCGACGACTACGCCGAATTTCTCGTGGTGCGGCGTGAGGAAGAAGCACTCGACATGTCTGCTGTATTTTCAACGATTTAGTAGATATAGGTCGAAATGGCCTGATACTGATTCCTCGACCTGGATCATTGCAAAAGAGACGCTGTGACCCCATCATGGGCGTTCTGGGGGCGACATGGCTTCGACGTGGGTCGCGAACCTCCGGGTGCATGTCGAGGGACAGATCACCTCGTTAAACCAGCTGTAACACTTATAGTTGCCAACGACGACAACTACGCAATCGCCGCCTAAAAACCGGTAGTTTGCCTCCCGCCCGGCTTGTGTCCGTGCGACCGGATCCGGGAGTCATTTACACGGAATCGCCGGAGGGCTCGTTCGGGGCCTGAAGGTTAAAACCTTTACCGAACTGGCCGCAGGTGCGCCCCTTTCGCCGGGTTGCCTGCGGTAAGAATAATGGCGAAATAAGCATGTAGAGCTCGGGGCGGAGGGCTTGCGGACGCCGGTTCGATTCCGGCCGCCTCCACCACCTTCTAAACCTCAGCCGGCTACGGTTGGGGTTTTTTTCTTGCCGGACTGGGGCACGTGAGAGCAAGGACCGGAATCTTTATCGCCGTTGTGGCGCTGGCTGCCGCGTTCTTCGTCTCTCGCATTAGTCGTCTGTACGACGACTTTGCCACTGTCACGCTTGATCTGAACTGGTCGATGACGGCCGCTTCTCTGGCGCTGCTGGTGCTGGGTTTCTGTGCGATGGCTGCCAACTGGTGGCTCGTGTTGCGTGGCGTTGGCGCCTCGCATCCGCCGCTTCGCGCCTTCAACTCGTTTGCGCTCACACAATTCTCCAAGTATCTGCCGGGCGCGATCTGGCCGATTCTTGGACGCGCGGCTATGCTGTCCGGCAACAAACCGCGCCTGTTTGCCGCGTCCGCCGCTGAGGCCGGCATCAAGGTCGTTGCCGCCCTAGCCTTGTCGATCCTGCTAATCGACACGCGCGGACAGCTGCCCGCCTGGGCCATCGGTATTGTGCTGGCAGTCGTGCTCGTGCTGTTGCGGCCGCAAGTGCTCGCGCCTTTGGTGCGGGTCTTCAAACCGTTTCTCGGTGGCCGCGAACTCGACCTGTCCGGCTTCGATCAGCGCTTCGTGTCGCTAGCCCTCATCGGCAGCGCGCTAACCTGGGTGCTGATCGGATTGGCCTACGCACTGTTTGTCACGGGCTTTGCCCAAGCGCCGCTGTCCGTCCTCGTGGGGGCCTTTGCACTGGCCTGGGCCATCGGGTTTCTCGTCGTTCCCGTTCCCGCAGGTATCGGCGTGCGCGAAGTGGTGCTCGTGGTCGTGACCACCCCGTACTTGACGGAACCGACCGCGCTCGTGCTCGCACTGGCCGCACGCGTCTGGTGGATGGCCGGGGACGCGCTGTTCTTCGTGCTCGGGCTTTTGCAAGAAGAATCGCGTCGAAAGCAGATCCCTGAGCAGACCCAGACGGCGCTTGCGACCGACAAACGAGCTCAGGTAGCTGCGGCGCTTGCGCAGGTAGTAGAAGATCTGGCCCGCGAAGCCGAAGTAGCGCTGCAACCGCAGCCAGGTCGTGTAGCTACGCGAGCCCTCGAGCCCAAGCCGCTCATAGCCCAGCGGCTCGATCTCGACAGCAAGCTGCGACTCCACCACGGCAATGTCGCGCGGATCCATCTTGTCGCACCAGGCATTGATGCGATTCGGGTCCGGTTTGTCCGCGAGCTTCTTGTGGATGTCCTGGTAGAACGCGCTGTAGTCCACTGACTTTTGCGTGTAGCTCAGCATGGACGGGCTGTAGTCGAGACCCAGGAACTCGCAAATCCGTTTGAGCTCGGGCTCGGGGTCGGTCACGAGGGCTTCGTAGGCCACGGTGAGCACGGGCTCAAGTTCCAGGCCCGCAGCCACATCGTTATTCCAGCGCCTGGCGGCGTACAACGCGTTGCTGCGGTGCACGTTGGAGCGCATCAACGAGTTCGCGACGGCGCGCGGGTCACGCACCACGTGGATAAAGCGTGCACCCGGGAAGTGCTGCTTGAGCAGGCGCCCGTGGCGGACGAGACGCGGCGTCTTTTGCCCCCAACGTTTTTTGCCCTTCGAATGGGCGTAGAGCTCGTGGATGCGCGCAATCAGCGCCGCGCCGTCATCGCAATCCGCAAGATCCGCCTCGCTCGCGGCCAACCCCCACTCACGGATCTCGTATTCACGGAGCAGCGCCTGGCGTAGCACCGGCGCCGGCTTGTCAGAACGCAGGTAATCGGGAATGAACAACGATTCGGGCGGGACCGCGACGTCGTCGTGGCTGTCGAGCATCACACGCAGCAGTGTCGTGCCGGACCGGCCGCAACCAACAATGAAAAAGGGGTCCACGAAGCGCGTCACCGCCATCAAGAATTCCGCGGATCCTGCGCAAGCCACGGGCGTTTCGCAATCCTCAAGCGGGATAGGCGGGCTTTGCGCCGCAGTATTCTGGCCAACGAGCGATAGAAATATGAGGAGCCCGGGATGACCAAGAGAACCTATCTGCTGCTTCTGGCGGCCCTGATCCTGCTAGCACTCCAGGCGCGCGCCGGAGATTCTGCACAGCGCCTCGCTCATACGCCCAACGGCGCGTGGCTGCTTGAAGTGTCCTTCCCGCCCGGGCCCGAAGCACCGCCGCCGTTTCGCGAAACGCTGACCTTTCACGCCTTCGGGACCGTGACCGAAAGCAACACGGCGCTCAACGCCAACAGCTACAACCCGGCCCTGGGTCAGGGCTGCGGGTTTACGGGGCCTGGTGGCGCGCTCGAGTTCAACTGCAACGGCAGCGACGGTACCGGTACCTGGCGCCGCACAAGCAGAAACACGATTGCGTTCACGATCATTAAATTCGTCTACGACGGTGCCACCAATGCGCAAGTCGGCTATCTGCGCGTGTCGTCGAGTAGAGTGATTTTCGGTCGCGACGGCATCTCGCAGTCTGCCGAAGACAGTCTCACGGAGTTTCTTGTCGGCACGGAGCTGGAGACTGCAGTTGCGATTCCGTTCGGTGGCGCCAACGCGCATGGCATCCGCGTGCACTGACGTAGTGCTGGTCACCCTGACCCACCTTGCTGCACACTGGCAGTGTGGGTACACCGCCATCCAGGCGGACAAGGAGGACATCAATGCAACCACTCGAAACAGCAAGAGCGTTCTTTGACGCCTGCGAATCTGCGAAGGGCTGGGCCGGATGCGCTCAATACGTCGCCGATAGCGCCACATTTTCGGCACAGTCTGAGCCGCTCACAGACATCAGCACCGTCGAGGCCTACTGCGAGTGGATGGCGGGCTTCGTGAATGGCGTGGCACCCGATGGCGACTACACGGTTCACGCGCAGGCCTATGACGACGGCACGAGCACCGCAGTGTTCTTCGCGACCTTCTCCGGAACGCACACGGCCGACGGTGGCCCGGTCCCGCCAACAGGTAAAAAGACCCAATCGCATTACGTGTACGCCATCACGCTCGACGAGGACGGGAAGGTCAGCCGCATGACCAAAGTCTGGAACTCAGGCTGGGCGCTCGCGGAGCTCGGCTGGGCCTGAGTCCGGGATACAAGAACGCCCCGGACCCTTGCGGGCTCGGGGCGCTCCTTCGGGGCGCTAGCCCCTACCGTGCACGATGTGGCACGGCCCTGTCTGCGCAGCGTTACGCGGCTTCGTCAGTCGAGGCGCTGTGCGGCAGCACGTTGCCGCCACCAATCTCGATCTTGCGCGGCTTCATCGCGTCAGGGATTTCCTTGCGCAGGTTGATCGTGAGCAGGCCGTTCTCAAGCGCGGCGCCTGTGACCTCGACGTAGTCGGCGAGATTGAACTTGCGCTCGAAGGCCCGGTTCGCGATGCCCTGGTGCAGGAACTTGCGCTCCGTGTCGTCACCCTTGCGGCCGCGCACGGTGAGCACGCCTTTCTCGACGGAGATGTCGAGCTCGGACTCTGCAAAGCCCGCGACAGCCAGCGTGACGGCGTAGCGCTCGTCACCCGTGACTTCGATGTTGTAAGGCGGGTAGCCCGTCGACACCGTGTCGCTGCGAAGCGCCGTGTCGAGCAGGTTGGCCAGCCGGTCGAAGCCGACGCTGGTGCGGTACAGGGGGGTCAGGTCTATCGTGTTCATTGCATATCCTCCAAGTGAGCAATATTGAACCTTGGGCCGGGACTCTCTCGGAGACGCCCCCGCCACGGCAAAAAGGTGGCGGCACGCGAGCCGATTTCAAGGGCGAAGGCAGACTGGCTGGCCAGCCGCGGTTCCGACTGGCACAGTGGCACCCGACTTTTTTTGCCGGAGCGCCAATATGACCACCCGCTTGACCGCACTCGCCGCCCTGATTCTGATGCTCTCGGGCGCCGCGTTCGCAGAGACGACCCTCATTCACGCCGGCACGCTGCTTGCCGTTCCCGGCGAGGCGCCTGTCAATGAGCACACGGTGGTCGTGCGTGACGGCAGGGTGGCTGAGGTGGTTGCGGGCTACGCGGATGCTGACGCCTACGACGCCGACTCGGTCATCGATCTCAAGGGCGCCTTTGTCATGCCCGGTCTTATGGACATGCACGTTCACCTGCAGGGCGAGCTCGGGCCCAACAATGAACGCGATGCACTCAAGATGTCCGACGAACTCATGGCCATGCGCAGCCAGCACTTCGCGATGAAGACGCTAATGGCGGGTTTCACGACCGTGCGCGATGTGGGTAGTGACCCGCAGCCCATGTACGCCATGCGGGATGCCATCAACATGGGCTGGATCGACGGGCCACGCATTATCGCCGCGGGTGGTGTCGGCATCACGGGCGGCCACGCTGACGTCAGCGGCATCAAGCCCGACCTTATGGAATTCTACACAGCACCCACGGTGTGTGACGGGCCCTTTGACTGTCGGCGCGCGACACGCCACGCGATCAAATACGGCGCTGACCTGATCAAGATTACTTCGACGGGTGGCGTACTCACCGACCGGGCCACCGGCACCGGTCAACAGATGGAGATGGACGAGTTGCGCGAGGTGGTCAAAGCCGCCGAACGCATGGGCCGCAAGGTTGCCAGCCACGCGCACGCCGAGGCCGGCATCATCGCGGCGCTGGAAGCCGGCGTGCACTCCATCGAGCACGGCAGCTACACGGGCCCCGAAGCGATCAAGCTGTTCAAGAAGACGGGCGCCTACCTGGTTCCGACGCTGCTGGCGGGCGCCACAGTTGCCGACATGGCCGAAAACGCTGAGTTCATGACCGATGCCATCAAAGCCAAAGCGATTCGTGTCGGCAACGATATGTCGGGCAATTTCGCGAAGGCCTACAAGGCCGGCGTCAAGATCGCCTACGGCACTGACAGTGGTGTGTCGCGCCACGGCACCAATGCCGATGAAGCCGTCCTCATGCACGAAGCGGGCATGCCCGTCATGGACATCCTCGTATCCGCAACCGTGAATGCGGCTGATCTTATCGATATGAGCGACACGCTGGGCACGCTCGAGGCCGGCAAGCACGCCGACATCATCGCGCTGCCCGACTCGCCACTTGATGATGTCACCGCCCTCAAGACCGTCACCTTCGTCATGAGGGGCGGCAAGGTCTTCAAACAGTAGTCGCGTGAGCTCGGCACAGGACAACTACCGGCGGGCCTACGACAACCGTATCGGCTTTGGCACGCGCCCGGCGCTCATCCTCATCGATTTCGTCGAAGCCTACTTTGATCCGGACTGTGCGCTGTTCGCGGACGTCCAACCCGCGCTCGACAGCGCGTTGCGCGTTCGTGATGCGGCTCGCGTTGCCGGCGTGCCCGTCGTCTACACCAATGTCGTCTATCACGCGTCGCTCATCGACGGCGGCCGCTTTGCGCAAAAGGCGCTGCCGCTCGAGGTGTTCAAGACCGGCGGGCCTATGGGCGCCTGGCCAGACGCGCTCGAACCCGGCGCCGACGAACTCGTCGTCTCGAAACAGTATCCGAGTGCGTTCTTTGGCACCTCGCTGGCTTCAACGCTGACGGCGGCGGGCATCGACACGCTCGTGATGACGGGCCTCACCACCAGCGGCTGCGTTCGCGCCACCTGCGTCGACGCCTGCTCGCACGGCTTCGTCCCGATCGTGGTTGCCGATGCCTGCGGTGACCGCCACGAGGACCCGCACGAGGCCAACCTGTTCGATATGAATGCCAAGTACGGCGACGTCGTCAGCGAAGCCGAAGCGCTCGCCTATTTCAGCGGTTTGCCTTCGTAGAAATGCGCGTGGAAGTGTCGCCGGCAGAGCGACACGTAACGATCATTACCGCCAATCTCGACCTGCGAGCCCGCGGTAACCGCATTGCCGTCACCGTCAAGCCGCACGACCATCGTCGCCTTGCGACCGCAGTAGCAGATCGCCTTGATCTCGTTGAGGTTGTCGGCCCAGGCCAGGAGGTACTTGCTGCCTTCGAAGGGCTCACCCTGGAAATCGGTCCTCAAGCCGTAGGCCAGCACAGGCACGCCGACGCGGTCGCAGATCTGGCAGAGCTGCAAGACTTGTTCGCGAGTCAGAAACTGCGCCTCGTCTATGAGCACACAGTGCAGGGGACTATCGTCGTGTGCGTGCGCCACGAGGTCATGCAGATTATCGCTCGCGCGGAATGTTCTCGCATTGGCGTCGATACCGATGCGCGAGGTCACCTTACCGACGCCGTAGCGGTCATCGAACGCCGGCGTCAGGATCATCGTACGCATGCCGCGCTCGATGTAGTTGTAGCTCGATTGCAGCAAAGACGTCGACTTGCCGGCATTCATCGACGAGTAATAGAAAAACAGCTTGGCCAATGGCGCCCTCCCCGATTGCCTATCCGACGCGCAGCCGCGCCGGGGCTGGCTATAATAGGCCATGGCTGGTGAATGGCCAGCCGCCGACCCGAATCGGAATCTGGCCAATGCACGTCGAAGTTACTCATCCCTGCGTCCAGCACAAACTGTCGCTGCTCCGCGATGTCGAAACGGGCCACACCCAGTTTCGTCAGCTCGCGCGCGAGATCACGCAGTTCCTGTGCTACGAAGCACTCAAACACGTCCCCGTCGCGCCCGTCACCGTGACCACCCCGCTGGCCGAGGCCGAATGCCACCGCATCGCGACCGACATCATCGTGGTGCCGATCCTGCGCGCGGGTGTCGGCATGCTCGACGGCGTGCTGGAACTCGTGCCCACGGCGCGGGTCGGATTCATGGGCCTGTACCGAGACGCGGATACCAAACAACCCGTGGAGTACTACCGAAAACTGCCGGCCGCGCGCGAGGGCGCGCTGCACATCGTCATTGACCCGATGCTGGCCACAGGCGGTTCGACCGCCGAGACACTGTCGATTCTCAAGGCCAACGGTGCCGAGCAGATTATTGTGATTGCTATTGTGAGTTGCCCCGAGGGTCTGGCTGCAGTCGCAACCCACCACGACGATGTGCCCGTGTACGTCGCGGCCGTCGACAGTCACCTCGATGACCGCAAGTACATCGTCCCCGGACTGGGCGATGCCGGTGACCGGCTGTTTGGAACGCGCTGAATGGACGGTCGCGCACTTTGGCTCACAGCGGCACTCGCCGGCCTCGTCGCCGGATGTCATGCCGGGCCCGTTGCGGCACCTGTAACCGGCCCCGCTCAACTTGCCTTGCCTGCCATCGTCGGCCCGCTCGACTACAGCGTGCTGCCAGAGGTCTCGGGCATGGCAGCCTCGCCCACGGATGCCAGCACGCTCTGGATCGTCAATGATTCCGGCAATCGCGCCGAGATCATTGCGCTCAGCGTGCCTGAAATGGGTACGCGGCGTGTCCGCGTCGTCGGTGCGCTTAATCGGGACTGGGAAGACCTGGCGAGTTTCACACTCGACGACAACGCCTGGATCATGATTGCCGACGTCGGCGACAACAACGCGGCCCGGGACCGCGTGTCGCTCTACTTCGTGCGTGAACCCGACGCGACCGCGAGAGCAACTGCGCGCGCTTCCACCGTCGAGTTTTCCTACAGCGACGGCCCGCGCGATGTCGAGGCGGTGGCGGTCGATGCGGCGCGCGATACCATTTACCTGCTCAGCAAGCGCACAAAGCCGCCGGTCCTCTACAGCCTGCCGCTGCGTGCCGCCATGGCCGCAGCTCGCAACGGCGATCGGCTGACGGCAAACCGACTGGGCGCCGTGACTACGATTCCGGCGCCCACCGCGCTCGAGCTCAAACTGTCACCGCGCTTTGGCAAATTTCGCGACCAACCCACGGCCATGGACCTCTCACCCGACGGCCACGTGATTGCGCTGCTGACCTACGGCGAGGCATACCGTGCCGTTATCGATCCCGGTGAGACCTGGCTCGATGCGCTCAATGGGCCGCTCGAGCCGCTCGGGCTGCCCGTGCTCAAGCAGCCCGAGACCATCGCGTGGGCGGCTGACGGCAGCCTCTATGCGAGCAGCGAGCAACGCGGCGCACCCCTGATACACTGGCGCGCTGATGAGCACTAACCGCATCCACATCGAGAATCCCACCGTGCAGGCCTTGTTTGACGCAGCAGCGGCAGTCCGCGCGCGGGCCCATGCGCCTTACTCGGATTACCGCGTCGGCGCCGCCGTGCTCGACGAACGCGGCGACACGTGGGTTGGCTGCAACGTGGAGAACGCCTCCTACCCCGAGGGCAGCTGCGCCGAGACGGCCGCCGTCGCGGCCATGATCGCGGGCGGCGGGCGGCGTATTCAGCACGTCGTGGTTGCGGGCGGACATGACGCGATCGAGCCCTGCTCGCCCTGCGGTGGCTGTCGTCAACGCATCAGTGAATTCGCGGACCGGGACACCCGCGTCTGGCTCGTGGAAGCCAACGGCAGCCTGACGCCTTACAGCGTCTCAGAATTGCTGCCCGCGGGCTTCACGCTCGTCGACAAGCGCTAGCGCGGCCCAAAATCCTCTCAGATCAGCAGGCTCGCGAGCGCGGCGCTCATGAGGTTCGACAACGAACCCGCGACGACCGCCTTGAGGCCGTATTGGCCGATGAGCTCGCGACGCTCGGGAATCAACACGCCCAGGCCGCCCAACAGAATGGCCACCGAGGACAGGTTGGCGAAGCCGCACAGCGAGAATGTGACGACGGCGGCGGTGCGCGGCGAGAGCTCGTCAATGATGTCGCCCAGGTGCAGGAAGGCCACGAACTCGTTGAGGATGAGCTTTTCGCCGAACAGGGCCCCCGCGGTTTGTGCCTCTTCCCAGGGCACGCTGAGCAGATACATGAGCGGCGCGAAGACGTAACCGAGCGCCTTCTCCAGCGTGACACCTTCAATGCCTGCGAGACCGAACAAGCCGCCGACGATGCCATTGAACAGCGCGATGAGGGCCACGAACGCGAGCAGCATCGCGCCGATGTTCACTGCGAGGCGAACGCCGTCCTGCGCGCCACTGGCGGCGGCCAGAATGACGTTCTTTTCGCGTTCGATATTGGGTGCTTCGGTCACGGGTGACGCAATGTCACCGTCCATGTCCTCATCGGGCATGAGGATCTTGGCCATAAGCAGGCCGCCCGGTGCTGCCATGAAACTGGCGGCCAGCAGATAGTCGAGGTTGGCGCCCATCTGCGCGTAAGCCGCGAGGACCGTACCCGCGACAGAGGCCGTGCCCGACACCATGAGTGCAAACAGCTGGGGCTCGGTCAGCGACTTGAGGTAGGGCCGCACCACGAGCGGCGCTTCGGTCTGACCGACAAAAATGTTGGCCGCGGCGTTCAGAGACTCCACGGGTCGCGTGCCGATGACGTACTGCAGGCCGCGCCCGACGACCCGAACGATGAGCTGCATGACCCCGATGTGATAGAGCACAGCCATGAGCGAGGCGAAGAACACGATGACGGGCAACACTTCGACGGCAAAGCTCTGCGCGCCTTCCGAGGGGTCGTAAAGATTGCCAAAGATCATGCCGATGCCACTGCCGACGTAGCCGATGATCGCCATCACGCCATTGCTCATGGCTTCGATGATGCGTTGACCCGTGTCGAGCTTGAGCGTCAGCACCGCCAGCAGTGCCTGCAACAGAAACGCCGCGATTACAATCCGCGGGCGAATGGCGCGTCGGTTACTGGAGAAGGCCACGGCGATCGCGAGCAACACGGCGATTCCGACGATACTGATCAACTGTGCAGGCATCAGATTCCCTTACGGGTCTTGGAGTAAACGGAGCGTAAACGCGTCAACGATTGGCGCCGAGACGTTCGGCGATCACAGGACGGGTTTCAGGTTCAGTGGTCGTGATGGTACACGCGGCCGCGTAACGGGCGGCAGCTTCTCGCGCGTTCGCCTCATCGGCGGCGTGCACAACGGCAAGAGGTCTCTCTGCATTCACAGCCGCGCCGACGGGCAGGATCTCGGAAAATCCGACTCGGCCGTCGATGGCCTCATCGCCGCGGCGTCGGCCCCCGCCCAAACCGACCACGGCGAGCCCCACTTCCCGCGCGTCGACGGCGGCCAGGTATCCGGCCGCTGGCGCGGGCACCGCCACCGCGACCGGTGCGGGCTCGAAGTATTGTTCGAATCGGTCCAGGAAATCCCAGGGTCCGCCGAGTGCCGTCACCATGCGCTGGAAGCGTTCGCGAGCCGCACCGCTGGCCAGCGCGCCCTCGGCCTGCGCCTGCGCATCATCGCGGTCCTCGGCCAGGCCCGTGACCACGAGCATTTCCGCGGCGAGTGCCATCACGACTTCGTGCAAGCGCGCTTCGCGGTGCGTACCGGCCAGGTATTCGTGGATCTCACGCAGCTCAAGCCAGTGGCCGGCGCTCACGCCCAGCGTCTCATCCATGTCCGTGAGCACGGCTCGAACGCGAAGGTCCGCCGCCGCCGCCGTATCGACCAGGTGGGTCGCGAGCTCGCGGGCACGCCCAACATCGGGCATGAATGCGCCACTGCCGTACTTGACATCCATCACCAGGAACTCGTTGCCGGCAGCGATCTTCTTCGAGAGGATCGACGCCGTGATGAGCGGCAGGGACTCGACGGTTGCCGTGACGTCGCGCACGGCGTAGACACGCCGGTCCGCGGGTGCGAGGTCTTCGGTCTGCCCGATGATGGCGCAACCTACCTCGGCAACCACCCTACGCAGCGTGGCCAGGTCGGGCGTGCTGCGGTAACCGGGAATGCAATCCATCTTGTCGAGCGTGCCGCCGCTGTGGCCCAGTCCGCGGCCCGACACCATAGGGACGAAGCAGCCGCAGGCGGCCACGATCGGCGCGAGGGCAAGACTGACCTTGTCGCCCACACCGCCTGTGGAATGTTTGTCGATGACAGGACCGCCCAGCGCGTCGGGTTGCCAGGCCAGCACGCGGCCGGAAGTCGCCATCTCGCGCGTGAGCAAACTGGTTTCCTCGGACGTCATGCCACGCAGCAACGTGGCCATGCAGAACGCCGCGATTTGCGCGTCGGAGACGCTGCCGTCGGTGATACCCGCGACGAGCGTGCGGATGGACGCCGCATCGAGCGCCGCGCCGTCGCGCTTCAGTCGAATGATATCGCTGGTCAGCATTCGGCGCCGAGGCTCAGCCAGCCTTGCGCGCCGCCACGGTGCTGACGACTTCGGCCAGCTTGGGACGGTGTTCTGACAGCTCTTCGGGCGTCAGCGCATCGAGTTCGTGCGGAAACACGAGCCACTCGTCGGTCTTGTGCACGTAGTAGTCGGGTGTCAGTTCGGTCTGATTGCGCGTCGGCTTGAACCACGGCACGGCGATGCGCACGTCCCAGGCCATATTGTCGCGGGAACGCCGGCCGAGCTCCTTGATCACCGCCGCGATGGTGTTGCCCGTGTCAAACACGTCGTCGACGATCAGCACCCGGTCTTCAACCGTGATCTTGTTGATGATGTAGTCGAGACCGTGAATGGCCACGTTGCCCGAACGCTTGTCGACGCCCTCGTAGGAAGAGGTGCGAATGGCGATGTGATCAGAATCTACGCCGCAGTAGGACAGAAGCTCCTGCACGGCCATACCCACAGGCGTACCGCCGCGCCAGATCGCAATGATCAGCGTCGGGCGAAAGCCATCCCTCAGAATATTGGCACCCAGACGAAACGAGTCTTCGAGCAGACCCTGCGCCGACAAAACGATCTTTTCCATACCCCCGCCGCACGGCACTGACGGCCGCGTCTGGAACTCGTTATACTCGCGCCATCCTACCGTAGATCGCCACCGAGGCACAGATGGGCACGGCGCCACCCGACAAGCAGTTCGTCAACGCCGATGACATGCTCATCGACGCCTTCAAGCTGTCTGTGCAAATCCACGACTCGGGCTTCAAGCCGGACTTTCTGGTCGGCCTCTGGCGTGGCGGCAGTGCCGTGGGTATTGCCGTTCAAGAAGGCCTCGAGCACTTCGGCATCGACACCGACCACATCGCCGTGCGCACGAGCTATGCAGGCTTCGACGCCTACCAACGGCAGCGGGCCGACAAGAAGTCCGCGATCCGTGTGCACGGCCTGCGTTACCTGCTCGAAAACGTCAGCTCGTCACATTCACTGCTCATCGTGGATGACGTGTTCTCGACCGGCTCGAGCGCCCAGGCCGTCATCGACAAGCTGGCGCGAAAATCTCGCCGCAACTTGCCGCGCGACATCCGGATTGCCACGATCTGGTTCCGCCCGAGCGAGCAGACCTTGCGGCCGCCTGACTTCTACGTGCACGAGACGCGCAACTGGCTCGTACTGCCCTACGAGTTGTCGGGCCTGTCGGCTGAAGACATCCGCGAGCACAAGCCGGAGCTGGCGCAGATTCTCGACGAGATCCCCGAACACCTGCCCGAAGCCTGACCGCCGCGGCCTCGCCGGCGGCCCACCTGGAACCTCCATGAGCAAACCCCAAGTCGAGCTACTCGGCATCAGCAACGCGATTGTGGATGTCCTGTGCCACGTCGAACCCGAATTCGTGAGCCAGTTCGGCAATCCACCGGGCTCCATGACGCTCATCGACAGTGATGACGCGGAGCGCATTTACGACATGATGGGACCTGCCACCGAAAGCGCCGGTGGCTCCGTTGCCAACAGCATCGCCTGTTTTGCGAGCCTGGGCGGCCGCGCCGCGTACATCGGCCGCGTCGCCGAGGACCAGCTCGGGCGCATCTTCAATCACGACATGGCCAGTATCGGTGTCGACGTTCGGCTGCCTGAAGAAACGCGCGCGGCGCCGACCGCACGCTGCCACGTGCTCATCACACCCGATGGCGAACGCACCATGCAGACGTTTCTGGGCGCCTGCACCGAAATCGCTGTCACTGACGTGACGACCGACACTGTGGGGGCACCCAAACTGCTGCTGCTCGAAGGTTACGTCTGGGACACGCCGGAAGGTCCCGCCGCCATGCAAGCGGCCATCACGCACACCCGCGCGGCTGGCGGGCGTGTGGCGCTATCGCTGTCGGATTCATTTTGCGTCGAGCGCCATCACGATACCTTCCAGACGCTGGCGCAAGGCGACGCGGACCTCGTGATCGGCAACGAGGCGGAAGTCCGCGCCCTGTTCGGCGGCGACGATCTCGACACCGTGCGCGAGCGCGCGGCCGCATCGGGCAAACTCGTCGTCATGACCCGTCACGAACACGGCAGCGAAGTCTTCCGGGGCACGGAACATGTCGTGCAGGCCGCGGATACCGTCGAGCGCGTTGTCGATTCTACGGGTGCCGGTGATGCCTGGGTCGCGGGCTTCCTGTTTGGCGTGGCGCGCGGCTTCGCGCTTCAGGACGCCACGGCGCTCGCCACACAGTGCGCCACGCTGGCGCTGAGCCAGGTCGGCGCGCGGCCGCAGCCTTCCGCGCTCGCGGCACTCGTCGCGGAATAGGCTTGGCCTAGTTCGCCACGGGGTGCCAGGTGGTCTTGATCTCCTGGAACGCGTCGATGTGCCAGGGGCTTGCCGTACGGTCGGCCGACCAATCCACGTCGTCGAACCGACGCACGCGCTTGAAATTCTCCGCCGCAGCCTTCTCGGCCTCTGTGGCCGCATCGGCGGCCACGCCGCACAGCGCCAGCGCATTGACGTCCATGTGACCCGCCATGTGCGAGAGCAGCTCATCACGCTGGCCTGTGAGCAGATTCACGACGCCTCCGGGCACGTCGGATGCGTGCAGCACTTCGGCGAAGCTGACCGCGGACAGCGGGTGCGACTCGGAAGCCAACGCCACGACCGTGTTGCCGCCGACAATGGCGGGCAAGACAACCGATACGAGCCCGAGCAGCCCCGGACGCTCAGGCAACACGCATGCGACGACGCCCGTCGGTTCGGGCAGCGAGAAGTTGAAGTGTGAGGAGGCCACGGGGTTGACGCTCGAGAGGATCTGCATGTACTTGTCGGCCCAGCCTGCGTAATGGATGAGCCGGTCGACGCTGGCTTCCACCTGCGCCATCGCAGCAGCTTCGGCGACACCTTCCGCGTGCAGCTCCGACGCGAACTGTGCGGCGCGGCCCTCGAGCATTTCGGCAATGCGGTAGATGATCTGGCCTCGCAGGTAAGCGCTGGCCGCTGACCAACCGGCGACCGCACTGCGCGCGGCCACCACGGCGTTACGGAAGTCCTTGCGGCTCGCGCGGCAAACGTTGACGGCGCCCGCGCCATCACCACGCTCGAAACTCACGTAGCGGCCCGACTCGGTACGCGGAAACTTGCCGCCGATGTAGAGCTTGTAGGTCTTGGCGACGTCGAGTCGCGCGCGTTCGCCGCTCATGCGCCCGCCCCCATGCCGAGATCGAGATAAGCGCCCAGGCCATGCAGACCGCCCTCGCGTCCCATACCGCTCTCCTTGTAGCCGCCAAAGGGCGAGGTCGGGTCGAACTTGTTGAACGTGTTGGCCCAGACGACGCCCGCGCGAAGCGCACCGGTCATCTTGAAGATTCGTGAGCCCTTGTCCGTCCAGACACCCCCGGACAAACCGTAGGGCGTGTTGTTGGCCTTCTCGCGCGCTTCATCGAACGTGCGGAACGTTTGCACCGTGAGTACTGGGCCGAAGATCTCCTCCTGCACCACGCGGTTCGACTGAGCGACGTCCGTGATGAGTGTGGGCCGGCAGTAGTAGCCCGACTTCGGCGCCTCGCTGCCACCCTGCCAGACGTCGGCCCCCTCGGCGCGCCCGATGTCGATGTACTCGTTGATGCGCGCAAGTTGCGCCTCGGAGTTGATCGCGCCGATGTCCGTGTTCTTGTCGAGCGGATCGCCCACGATCAACGTGTCGATGCGCGCACGCAGCCGCTCGAGCAGTGGCTCGGCGACGGCTTCGGAAACCAGCAGGCGCGAACCGGCGCAGCACACGTGGCCCTGGTTGAAAAAGATGCCGTTGACGATGCCTTCCACGGCCTGGTCGAGCGCCGCGTCCTCGAGCACGATATTGGCGGCCTTGCCGCCCAGCTCAAGCGTGTACGGTGTCCCCGTGCCCGCGAGCGTGCGCATGATGTCGCGACCGACGGCCGTCGAACCCGTAAATGCGAACTTGTCGAGATCCGGATGCCGCACAAGGTTCGCGCCCGTATCGCCGGCACCCGTGACGATGTTGACCACACCCGGTGGCAGACCGACGTCGGCGATGAGCTCGGCGAGCTTGAGCGCCGTCAGCGGCGTCGTTTCCGCGGGTTTGAGCACGACCGTATTGCCCGCGGCCAAGGCTGGCGCCAGTTTCCAGGCGGCCATGAGCAACGGAAAGTTCCAGGGGATGACTTGCCCGGCCACGCCCAGCGACTTTGGACTGACGCCCGGGAAGGCGTAGTCGAGCTTGTCGGCCCAGCCTGCGTAGTAAAAGAAATGCGCGGACGCGAGCGGGATGTCGATGTCTCGCGACTCACGGATCGGCTTGCCGCCGTCCATGGACTCGACCACGGCGAATTCGCGCGCGCGCTCCGCGATGGCGCGGGCGATGCGAAACACGTACTTGCCGCGCTCGGCGGGCTTCATCTTTGACCAGACCGTGTCGTAGGCCTTGCGTGCGGCCGCGACGGCACGATCCACGTCCTCGCTACCCGCCTGCGCGACGTTCGCAATCGGCGCCTGCGTTGCCGGGTTGATCGTCTCGAACGTCTTGCCGCTGGCTGCCGGCGTGAACTCGCCGTCGATGAACAGGCCGTAGCTGTCGCGCAGCGACACGTGGTCTGTGCTTTCCGGCGCCGGGTCGTACTGCCAGCCGGGCTCGAAGGCCAGTGTGCTCTTGGTTGCCATGGTGAGTCTGGTCTCCGTCAGTCTTTGGAGAAATAGTCGGGCGATTGGTAACGGCCCGTCGCCTGCTTCTCGAGTTGCATGAGGACGTCGTTGGCCAGCGAGCTGGCACCGAAACGGAACCAGCGCGGCGTCATCCATTGCGCGCCCAGGGTTTCGTTAAGCATCACGAGATAGTGCAGCGCCAACTTGGCGTTCGAGATGCCGCCCGCGGGCTTCATACCCACCTGCAAACCCGTTTCGAGGTAATGGTCACGAATTGCGTGCAGCATCGTCAGCGTCACGGGCATCGTCGCCGCGGGCTGGATCTTGCCCGTGGACGTCTTGATGAAATCAGCACCCGCGGCCATGGCCAGCATGCTCGCCTGGCGCACGCGGTCGAGCGAGCCCAGCTCGCCCGTCTCGAGAATTACCTTGAGATGTGCGTCACCGCAGGCTGCTTTGACCGCAATGATCTCGTCAAACACGGTGTCGTAGTCGCCGGCCAGAAACGCACCGCGCGCGATCACCATGTCGATTTCGGCGGCACCGGCCTCCACGGCCATACGCGTATCGTCGAGCTTGACCGAGAGCGGCGCCTGGCCGCTCGGGAATGCGGTGGCCACCGACGCGACCTCGATGCCGCTGTCGCCGAGTGCATCGCGCGCCACGGACACCATGGTCGGGTAGACACAAACGGCGGCCACGGTCGGCAAATCGGGCATGCGCTCGTGCAGGTGCTGCGCCTTGGCGCAGAGCTGGCGCACCTTGCCCGGCGTGTCGGCACCTTCGAGCGTTGTCAGGTCGATCATCGAGAGCGTGAGCCTGAGCCCGGCCACCTTGCTCGCGGCCTTGATCGAGCGGCTGCGGAAGCGCGCCACGCGCTCTTCGACACCCACCGTGTCGACGGGCGTCACCCGCGCCAGGTCGGGTATTCTGGGCTCAGTTGCGCGCACGAACGGTCTCCAGAGCGACCTGGATCATGTCGTCGAAGGTTGTGGCGCGCTCATCGGAGCTCAGCGCCTCACCACTGCGGATATCGTCGCTTACGGTGCAGATGGCCAGCGCCTCAACACCATGCTCGGCACAAATCGGGTAGATACCGGCAGCTTCCATCTCGACGCCAAGCACATCGTACTTGGCCATCGTGTCAAACATGTCGGGGTCGGGGGTGTAGAACAAGTCGGCCGAGAACAGGTTGCCCACGTGGTAGCGCACGCCACGCGCCTGGGCGACGTCCGCGGCCGTTCGCAGCAGACGGTAGTCCGCGATGGCGGCGTAGTCGTAGCCACCGAAGCGCATGCGGTTGACCGCCGAGTCCGTCGAGGCACCGGCGCCGATGATGACGTCGCGCAGTCGAACGCGCGGATTGACGGTGCCACAGGACCCGACGCGAATGATGCGGCCAACACCGTATTCCGTGACGAGCTCGTGTACGTAGATCGACACCGATGGAATCCCCATGCCGTGCGCCATGACCGACACCGGGACGCCCTGATACGTGCCCGTGAAACCGAACATGTTGCGCACGTCCGTGACCTTCCGCGGCGTGTCGAGGTAGGTCTCGGCAATGTACTGCGCGCGCAGCGGGTCGCCGGGCATGAGAACACTGGGTGCGAAGTCGCCGGGCGCGGCGTTCATATGTTTGGTCGCCATGGATGTTTTGTTGCCGTTTCGGGGCCTTGGGACGGGAGCGCTATAATACACCGCTACCCCGCACGACGTGGCCCGCAGGCCGCACCGGAGCAGCCATGCACACGAGATCCGACGACCTCGAGACCATCTACACCGAAGAGCGCTGTTTCATTACCGAGCTCGTCAACGATCCCGGCCACCCCGAGGCGTCCGTAGCGCTCTGCCGGGTCGCGCCCGGCGTCCTCACGCAGCGCCACAGCCTGTCAGTCCGCGAGTGGTACCTGGTCCAGTCCGGCCAGGGCGAGATGCACCTCGGTGACGCAGCGCCCTTTCTGATCGGGCCCGGTGACGTCGTCGCCATCCCCGCGGGTACCTCCCAGCAGGTTCGCAACACGGGCAGCGACGACCTCTGCTTCCAGTGTTTGTGCCTGCCCCGATTCACACCTGACTGTTACACGGTGCTCGAGTAACGCGGCACGCGGACCCGGCGCTGGGATAACATCGCACCATGAGAAGCGTAAGCGTCGCCGCACGCAGCCTTGCGGCCCTTTTTCTTGGTCTGAGCCTCGGCGCCTGCGGCGCCGAAGCGCCCACCGCCGAAGACCGGACGGCAGTCGCCCTCATCGTCTACGGCGATGTCGTCATGACCATGGATGTCGACGGCACAGAGATCGCCAATGGTGCCGTGGCCATAGACGACGGCGCCATTGTTGCCGTTGGGAGCGCGAGCGACATCGACGCGCGGTACCAGGCGACCGACCGAATATCCGGTGAGGGTCGCGTGGTCATGCCCGGCCTTGTCAACGGTCACACGCATGCCGCCATGAGCCTGTTGCGCGGCATTGCCGACGACCTCGAACTCATCGAGTGGCTAGAACGCTTCATCTTTCCCGCCGAGGTGGCTGTCGTCGACGAGCAGTTTGTGCGCATAGGCACGCGGCTGGCCTGCTGGGAGATGATTCGCGGCGGCACGACGAGCTTCGTCGACATGTACTACTTCCCCGATGCCATGGCCGAGGAGACCCTGGCTTGCGGCCTGCGCGGTGTCATCGTGCCGTCGGTCATCGAGCAGAAAAGCCCCGATGCCGAGACGGGCGCCGAGTCGCTGGCGCAAGCCGTCGATTTCGTGCAGCGCTGGCGTGGCCGCGACGGACGTATCATCCCGGCCATCGGCGCGCATTCCGTGTACACGCTGTCGCGGCCGCGCCTCGAGGAAATCCAGGCCGCTGCGGCGGCGGAATCGGTCCCCGTGTCGATCCACGTCTCCGAGTCGGCCTTCGAGATCGAGACCACGGCCAGCAATCACGGCATGACGCCCGTCGAGTTGCTCGACGACATGGGCTTTCTCGATCTGCCACTCATCGCCGCGCACATGGTCTACCCGTCAGAATCCGATGTGGCGCTACTCGCCGAGCACGGCGTCGGCGTGGTGCACAATCCCACGTCGAACATGAAGCTGGCATCGGGCGTATCGCCCGTCGCCACCATGCTAGAAGCCGGAGTGCGGGTGGGACTCGGAACCGACGGTGCCGCGAGCAACAACGACCTCGACCTGTGGGAAGACATACGACTGGCCGCGCTGCTGTCGAAAGTCACCACGGGCGACCCCACGTCCCTGCCCGCCCGCCGCGTGCTCGACATGGCAACGCGCGGCGGTGCCCGTGCCATCGGGCTGGGCGACGTTGTGGGGCAACTCGTTCCCGGCAAGCGCGCCGACGTGATCCAGATCGACCTTACCGCGCTCGACGCGGCGCCGCGTTTCGACGCCGCCTCACACCTGGTCTACGTGGCCGATGCCGACGATGTGGTGACCACCATCGTCGACGGTCAGGTGCTCATGCGCGAGCGCGAGATCCCGGGTATCGATGCCGGGGCACTGCGGCGCGACGTCGCGCAGTGGCGCGAACGCATCATCGCCGCAACGGGCGGGCCCGCTCAGGCCGCGAGAAACGAGTCCCCGTAGTCGAGCGCGGGTAGCTCGAAGTACTCAGCCAGCGTCTGGCCGATGTCGGCAAAGGTGCCGCGCCGACCGATACCACCCTGCCCCACGGCGCGGCCGTAGGCCAGCACGGGGATGTACTCGCGCGTGTGATCGGTGCCCGGCCAGGTGGGGTCGCAGCCGTGATCGGCACAGAGAATCAGAAGATCCTCCTTATCCATGGCTGCCATGATCTCCGGCAAACGGGCATCGAAGGTTTCCAGCGCCTCGGCGTAACCCTCAACGTCGCGCCGGTGTCCGTACAGCATGTCGAAGTCCACGAGGTTCGTGAACACGATGGACCGGTCGGGTGCTTGTGCCATGGCGCCCAGCGTGGCGTCCACGAGGGCCGCGTTGCCCGTCGCCTTGACCCGCTTTGTAATGCCCTGGTGGGCGAAGATATCCGAGATCTTGCCGACGCTGACGACCTCACCACCCGAGTCCACGAGACGGTCAAGCACGGTCGGCGCGTGCGGCGGCGTGGTCAGGTCGCGCCGGTTGCCCGTGCGCACGAAACTCTCGGGACCGTCGCCCGTAAACGGTCGCGCGATGACACGACCCACCTGGTACTCGTCAACGAGCTCGCGTGCGATGTCACAGAGCGCGTAAAGCCGTTCGAGACCAAATGACGCCTCGTGTGCCGCAATCTGAAACACGCTGTCGGCCGAGGTGTACACGATGGGCTTGCCCGTGCGCCGGTGTTCCTCACCGAGATCGCGAATGATGTCCGTACCCGATGCGTGGCAGTTACCGAGCACCCCGGGCAAGTCGGCCCGCTCGATGAGCGCATCGAGCAGCTCGGGCGGAAACGTGTCGGTCTTCTTCTCGAAGTAGCCCCAGTCGAACAGTACGGGGAGGCCCGCGATTTCCCAGTGGCCGGACGGGGTGTCCTTGCCGCTGGAGCGTTCCGCGGCGCAGCCCCAGGCGCCGACGGTGTCGCCGGCGACGGGACCGTCGGGCCACTCGCCGCTCGCCAGTTCCGCCGCATGCATGAGGCCCAGCCGGGTCAGGTTGGGCAGCGTCAGCGGCTGCGCGCGATCACCAGCCTCGAACGCGCGCCGGCAGTGGCGTGCAATGCTGGTGAGCGTGTTGGCACCGGTATCGCCATAGCGGTCGGCGTCGTCGGTGGCGCCCACGCCAAACGAATCGAGAACGAGGATGATGGCCTTACCCATGTGCACTCCAAAGATGCCAGCGTCGGCGGCTTCTCTATAATGGTGGTTTTGATTGCGGAACAACGCAACGTTTACAAGACTTATGACCGGCAACGCACAAGAGAATTCAAGGGAATTCGACATCATCGTATGGGGTGCAACGGGCTTTACGGGGCAACTCGTGGCCGAACACCTGGCGGACACCTACGGCGTCGCGGGCGAGCTGCGCTGGGCCATTGCCGGGCGCAACCCCGACAAACTCGAAGCCCTGCGCGAGCAGCTCGCGCGGAGCCGGCGCAAGCCGCCCATCGTGCTCGCCGACAGCCAGGACGCGGAATCGCTGAAGGCACTGGCGCAGCGCACGCGGGTTGTCGCCACCACGGTCGGCCCCTACTCCCGGCTCGGCAGCGAGCTTGTGGCCGAATGTGCGCGCAACGGGACCCATTACTGCGACCTTGCCGGCGAGCTGCCCTGGATTCGGCGCATGATGGACGCGCACGGCGGCACGGCGAAGCGCTCCGGCGCCGTTATCGTGCACTGCTGCGGGTTCGACTCGATTCCCTCGGACGTCGGTGTCTGGTTCCTCCAGCGCGAAGCCCAGGCGCGCTATGAGCAGCCCCTGCAACGCGTGCACGGCTACGTCGAGCGGATGAGCGGTGGCTTCAGCGGCGGCACGGCGGCAAGCATGCTCGAGGTCGCCAAGGAGGCCCGCAGCGACCGCCGCACAGCTCGACTGCTCGCAGACCCCTACGCGCTCAACCCGCGCAATGCGAACCAGGGCGCCGACGAAAACGAGCGCCTGGGCTTCCACCGTGACGAGTTCATCGACTCTTGGGTGGCACCCTTCCTCATGGCATCGATCAACACACGGATCGTGCGGCGCACCAATGCGCTTATGGGCGATGCCTACGGTCGTGACTTCCGCTACGCCGAATACACAGCAACCGGCCCTGGCGCACTGGGCCTGGCCAAGGCCGCAGGCATGAGCGGTGCCCTCGCGAGCCTGCTCGCGGGTGCCGTGACGGCGCCGGGGCGCGCCTTTCTGAGCCGGTTCGTGTTTCCGGATCCCGGCAGCGGTCCGAGCGCCGAAGCGCGCGAGAACGGGCACTACCGCATTCGCTTCGCGGGCGTTGACCAGGACGGACAGACACTGCAGGCAACGGTCACGGGGGATCGTGATCCGGGCTACGGCAGCACCAGCCGCATGCTCGGCGAAGCCGCCGTTTGCCTCGCACGCAGCGCCCCCCGGGGCCCCGGTGAGCGGGGTGGTTTCTCCACGCCGGCCGCAGCTATGGGCGACGCCCTGCTCGAGCGTCTGCCGCGAAACGCGGGCGTCGAATTCGCCGTAGATGAGGCGGCGTCAGGCGCCGCCGACGCCTAGTAGTTTGCGACGCGCGCCGTCTCCGGCCCCGGCTCATCGACAATAGCGCAGTTGCCCGCCAGCGCGCCTTCCCGCACAAAGCGCTGCACGTGCTCGAGCACGGCCGGCGTCACGCGTTGGCCTTCACACACAATGAGGCTGCCCGCCTCTGTACACAGGTCCTGTCCCAGCGCCATGCCGACATCAAGCGCCGTCACCGCGATGGTTCGGGTTGACTCGACGACCGGGGCCGAGTCCGCGGCCTCGAGCACGCGCCTCAGCAGGCGCGGGTCGAATTCCCTGCGCCTTGTGCGCAACTCCTCTTCGATTTCCATCGAGTCGAATCCACGGCAGCACAGCGCATCCGTGACCTGTGCCAGGTGCAGTGCACGCGCGCCCAGCGGGATGGCCTCGGCGCGCACGGCGTCCGCGGGGCTGCCAGAGCCGTCGTAGTGCTTGTGCTGGTAGCGGACGATGTCCGCAACGGGCGCCATGCGCGGCACACGCGCCAGCATGTCGGCAACCGTGACGGCCGTTCGTTCGTAGTCGCGGCGGTCCTGCTCGCCAAGTGGCTGGCCGCTGTTGGCCTGCCCGGCAATCGATTCGGGCAAGGCCATGACGCCGAGCTGCGAGAGCATGATGGCCGTCTCGATGACCCAGCGACCCGACGCATCAAGCTCTTCGCGACCCTGAAGCAGGGCAAAGACAGCAGAGCGCAACCGGCGCGTGCGTCCGAATGTGTCGGGTCGCGAAATCGCGAGCAACTCGCTCATGACGCCGAGGCTGCCCTGCAGGGTTTCCTCGAGCAGCTCGCGTTCGGCGTTGAGCAGCCGGTAATGGTCAAGCGCCTGGTTCACGACGACGCGAAGTCGATCCACGTCGCAGGGTTTCGTCAGAAACCGAAACACGGCGCCGTCGTTGACCGCGTCAATGGCCGTCTGCTGATCGGCGTTACCGGTGAGCATCATGCGCACGGAACGCGGCGACAGTTGCTGCGCCGCGCGCAAGAACTCAACGCCGCTCATTCCCGGCATGCGCATGTCAGACACAATCACGGCAAAATCGTCTTCGCCTGCCAGCAGCGCCAGGCCGGCCTCGGCTCCCTCAGCCGTTGCGACATCAAAGTCTTTGCGAATGGCGCGCTTGATGGCCTGCAGGACGTTGGGCTCGTCATCGACGAACAACACGCGCGGGTTCATGCGGCATCCCTCTCGTTAGGCTGGATCGACGCCAGGTCGCGCCAGGTCTTTGCCGACTCGGCAAGCCCGATCCCTTCGAGCCAGGCTTCGTCGAGCGGCAAGGCATCAGGCTCGCCGATACTGGTGAGCGCCGCGGCCGCGTGAACAGCGACAATAGGCGCGAAACCCGAGACGTCGGTACGGGCGGGCTCGCGGTGGTAGGCCAGTGCCTCGACGATGCCATCGGCAAGCCCCCAGAGTCCCAACAGGTAGGCGCCCACTTCGCCCTGCGTGACCTCGAACGCGTCGCGCTCCGCCGCGTCCTGGGCCTCACCCGCCGCTATCGACTCGCTCACGCGCTGGTACTCGGACGGCAGTTCGGCCGCGAGAATGAGCTTGCCGAGCTCGTGCATCATGCCCGCCTGAAAGGCCTCGTCGGCAACTACCTTGTTGTCGGATTCGTGGCGTGCAATGGCCTTCGCCAATGCCGCGACGCGGCGCCCTCGCCGCATCAGCGTGTCTGGCGAGACGCCCGCTCTCGCATGGTCGAAGGCCTTGAAAGCCGATTCGGAAAGGACCAGAGAGCGAATCACGTCCATACCCAAATAGGCGACGGCATGGTCCACGGAAGCGACGTGCCGGCGTAATCCGAAGAAAGCGGAATTGACGAGCTGCAGGAGCTTTGCCGTCATCCCCAGGTCTTCGCTGACAATCGTTGAGATTTCGGCCAGCGAGGGCTCGTCCTTGCCCATCTCCGCGCTGATGCGCTGGTAAACCTCGGGCACGCTGGGCATCTGCCCCACTTCGGCCGTGAGTTTGCGCAGCCGATCGCTGGCCAACATGCCACGTAGCCGGCAGGTGCGTTGCACGGTGTTGCGCAGCGTCTCGGCATCACAGGGCTTGGCCAGGAACTGGTGCGTGGCCGCCACGGAGCGGATTGCCATTTCCTGTTCGGCGTGGCCCGACAGAATGATCCGCGCTGTGCCCGGGTGTTCCTGGCGCACGATCTCGAGCAATGCAGCGCCATCCTTGCCGGGCATGCGCATGTCCGTGACCACGACATCGAATTCACCGTCGCGCATAATCTCGAGCGCCGCGTCGGCGCTGTCAGCAAAGTGCATCTCCCACTCATGGCGCATGGGACGCAACATGCGCCTCAGGCCCTGCAGGATGTTCTGTTCATCGTCGACGAAGACAATTCTCTTCACGCGGCAGCCTCCCTGATGCCGTCCTTGCCCGCGCCACTGAGCGGCAGGATGACGGTAAATGTCGTGCCCATTCCGGGCGCGGAGTCGAGCAGGATGTCGCCACCGTGCTGCTCGGTAATCACACTGCGACTGATGGCCAGCCCCTGTCCGGTCCCGCGGCCCACTTCCTTGGTCGTAAAGAATGGGTCGAACACCTTGTGTCGGATGTCGTCGGGGATGCCCGGGCCGTTGTCTGAAATCCGGAAGCAGACGGCTTCGGCGCCGTGCCGCGCCGTCGCGATGTGAATCTGGCCCAGCGGATCCCCGTCGCCTCGCTTGTCACCGATCGCGTGCGCAGCATTGACGAGCAGATTGAGCACCACCTGTGCGATTGCGGACGGATAACACTCGACGCGCGGCAGGTCCGCGGCCAGGTCGCGCTCGATCTCGGCAATGTATTTCCACTCGTTGCGCGCCACGGTAACCGTGCTCTCGATGACACGATTGAGGTCTGCGGCTTCCATATCGCCGCCGCCCGGGTGCGAGAATTCCTTGAGTGCCAGCACGATCTCCCGAATCTTTGCGATGCCGTCCTGACCTTGTGCAAGCGCCGCGGGAATCTCGGCCACGAGGTATTCGAGATCAGCCGCATCGAGGGCGCTGTGGAGCGAATCGGCCGCTGCCGGGTCGTCGAGCGCGCGCAGGGACGTCACAACGCCGGGCAGCGTCCCGAGCAGCGCGTGCAGGTCTTCAAAGCCCTCACTGAGAAACGAGAGGTTGTCGCTGACGTACTGGGCCGGCGTGTTGATCTCATGGGCGATGCCCGCCGCCAGCTCACCAATGGACTCGAGTTTTCGCGTGAGCTGCAGCTGCTCCTGGAGCCGGTCCCTGTCGCGTTGCGCGCGATTGCGATCCGTAACGTCGACGAGCATGGCGTGAGCGACCGAAACGTGGCCCGACCCGTCGCTGCCGGGCTGCGCACTGAACAGACACTCCATGTCGCTGCCGTCGGGCCGCAGCATCGACACGGGATGTTCGTGCTCGGCGCCACCGCCGAACACGCGATCAATGCTGCTGCGCACGGCGGCGATGTCCGTATCGGGATGCAGCAGCGACGTGAACGGCATGCCTTCGAGCGCCTGGCGCTCAAGCCCCAGCGCATCGACGAGCCTGCGGTTGGCGTCGAAGACGCGCCGGTCCCGGTCGAGCAGGAACATCATCACGGGCACATTGTCCGTCAGCTGCCGCAGGCGGCTTTCGGCCGCGGCCACGCGACGGGTCTGCACCTCCTGCTCCGTGACGTCAGTGAGGTACACGTCCATGACGGGCGCTTCACCATTGTCAGCGGAGCGGCGTGCGAAGACGACCACGTGACGTGAGAATCCGTCGAGCGACTCGACGATGTGGCCCTGCTTGTACTCGACGATCTCGCCGTCGCCGGCGCGCTGCAACAGGTTGGCGAGGCCTGTGAGCAGACCGTTGAGGTGGGTGTCGGTCACGGCACCTGCGTCGGCCGCGCCCAGCATATTCAGGAATTCACGATTGGCGGCTGTGACGCGCGCATCGGCACCGACACTGAACGCTGCGACCGGCATGTGGTCAAAAAGGTCATGGTATTGCTGTGTCGCGGTTTCGACGTGGACGCGCTGCGATGCGCGTTCGATAGAACGTCGAATGACGCGCAGGGTCGCCGGCACCGGTATGACGTCCGGGTTCAGGCAGTCGTCGACGCCGCAGGCAAACAGGCTCGACTCGCAGGATTCGATGTGCGGCGCCATCACAATGACGGGCGTCGGTGTGACTCGCCGGGTCAATGTCGGCAGGGCGTCGCCGGCCGCGTGGGGTTTAATGTCCGACAGCACAAGCACAATGCAGGTCGCACCGCGCAGTGTGTCGGGGTCTTGCAGGGCCGTTTCGGCGTCGATGTGGTCCGTGTCGCACCAATCCGCGGCTTCGAGCGCCTGCAACGTGGGCTCGAGCGCGGCCGCGGCCGCCGCGTCGCCGGCCACAATGACGTGCGCTGTGACATTCCTGCTCAAATCCCGGTCTCCCCCTGCAGTGCTGAGGCCTGGTGACACGGCAGATATGAATCTAGCGACCGCCAGACAGCGAACTTTAGGCAGTACGGGCCCAGCGCTGACGCGGCTTTGCCGTGGGGGGGCAGCGAAGACAGAGAACGTGACGTGGCGCGCGCGGACAGGCTTGCCGGTTGCCCACCGCCACGGTAGATTCGAGTGAAGGGGCGCGGCCGGTTGGACCCAGTCAGAGCCCGTAATCGTGGAGCGCAAATGGCAGGATTGCTGCGTCTCTCCCGCCTCAGGGCGGTGCTTGCGACAGCCTCAGTGGGGCTGCTTGCAGGCTGCGGCACGACGGTAAAACTCGACAACATGCAGTTGCCCGAGGCGCTCGTCGAACCCTACCCGCTTACCGCAGCCGTGCGCTTCGGCAAGGACGTGGAGTCCTTCGTCTACGAGGAAACGCTGCCCACGGGCGGCACCTACACCATCGATCTGGGCCGCGCATCGGCGCTCATGTTCACGGAAACGCTCGACGACATGTTCGCGCAGGTCGTGCCTGTGACGCCCGACACGCTGGTCCCTGAGGGCATTGACTTGCTCATCGAGCCGTCGCTCGTGGCGCTCGAGTTTGCCATCCCCGCGCAGACGGTCACGAAGGACTACGCGGTCTGGATTCGTTACCAGATTCGCGTCTACGACAGCGAAGGCACGCTGCAGGCGGAGTACCCGCTGTCGGCCTACGGCAAGGCGGCACGCGAATCCCTGATGGGCGGCACGGAGTCCGCACTGCGATCCGCGGCCAGCCTGGCCATTCGCGACGCGGCCGTGCTGATGTTGCTGGACTTTGAGCGCGAGGCCGCGCTTGCCAAGAACCAGCTTGCAGGTCTCGCCGTGGCCCAGCAGCCGCCCGCCCCTGCCGGCGCGGAGACGCCGCCCAAGCCGGCCACAACGCCTGAACAGGCACCGGCGCCCACCGACAACGCGGAGAAATTCCTGTGAGAGCGACCCAGATCTTTAGCAGAGGACTCTTGTTTGCAGCCGCTGTTGCACTCAGCGCCTGCTCGACGAGCCGCACCGACCTCGTCAACACCGTGTCGATGGATGAATACGACGGCGAGTCCGTTGTCGTCATGGCGCGCAGCTACCACACGGGCAATGCCACCGAGAAGGACTTTACGGACTGCGTGGCCAGCCAGCTGCGCTCGGGCCGCAATGCCATCAACATCATGCCCAAGGCGCAGTTTGTCGACGCCATGTACCCGTGGTTCGAGCCCCGGACGGTGCCCAATGACATCAGCGCGCTGCCCAAGCTGCTCAACAACCCCATGATCGCGGACCGCATGCGGGAAACCGGTGTGCGGTATGTGGTGTGGCTCGATGGCAATACCGACACGCCCAACGGCGGTGGCTCGGTATCGTGTGCTGCAGGACCAGGTGGCGCTGGCTGCTTCGGATTTGCCTGGTGGGAATCAGACTCTGACTACGACGCTGTTGTCTGGGACCTGGAAGGCACCCGTGAAGCCGGCAACGTGGAGACCCGCGTGAATGGCACCTCCTACCTGCCCGCAATCATTGTGCCCATCCCGCTCATCGCACGGACGCAGTCCACAGCCTGCAAGGACCTGTCGCAGCAGCTGCAGACCTTCATCGCATCCGGCGCCTGACGTAGCGCCCCTGCATCCGCCGCCCTGACCTGGGCGAACTCTCCGGCAACCGACCCGGAGCACGCGTATGCCCTATCTCATCGCCAATTTCGCCCTGTTTCAGGCGTCCTGGGTGGCGCTCGTTGCGGGCGCGGCCAACGGGCTGCTAATACCCGGCGTGCTGCTGACGGCCCTGTTCCTGGGTTGGGAGCTGCGCCGTAGCGACAACCCCAGCGGGCTCGCACTCCTCGTCGCCCTGGCCGTCATCGGCGGCATCATCGTCGACGGCGGCTACGCGCTCAGCGGCGTCGTCGACTACGAACGACCCGAGGGACCGCTGGCGCCCTGGTGGATTCTGGGACTCTGGGTGGTGTTTGCGCTGACGCTGACCGAATCGATGGGCTGGATGCGCGACCGCCGCCTTGTCGGCAGCCTCATGGCCGGCGTGGCGGCGCCTCTGTCCTACTACGCGGGTTACAAGCTCGGCGCTGTCGAATTCCCGCGTGGATTCTGGGTCGCCATGGCGGTCGCGGCGGTCACCTGGATGCCCGCCATCTTCGCGCTCGTCACCTTGAGCAATCGGCTGCTGCCAAAGAAAACGGCCGCGCCAGCCTGAATGCCGACGCGGCCGTGGTGGTGCTGCGGTCGCTGCTCAGTCCTTCGGAATACGAATCGTCTGCCCCGGGTAGATCCGGTCAGGGTTCTCGATGATTCCTCGATTCGCCTCGAAGATTTTCATGTAAGCGCTTGCTTTTCCGTAGAATTCCTTAGCAATCTTGCCCAGCGTGTCACCGCTCTTGATGACGTAGGTCTGCTCGGCGGGCTCGGCCTGAGCGGCGGGCGTGGCCGCGGCGGGCGCCGCCTCGGGCGTATGTGCCGGCGCGGGTGCTGCCTTGACGGTCATTCGATTGACGTAGACATCCGCCACACCCTGCACGTTGCCGGCCAGCAATGCGCACTGCTGCATGGCCGCCGGAGACTCACACTCCCCCGACAGGCTCACGATGCCCTTGTCGAACTCGACGCCAAGATTCGTCACGCCCGGGTTGTTCTCTTCGATGAGCTCGCGAATCTTGTCGACAGCGTCGTCTTCGGTGTTGAACAGGCGCCGGCCAACGTCCTTTGCAAATCCAAATAAATCCATGGTGCTTCCCCTCCCCCAGGTCGCTTACTTGAGTATGAACGTGACCTTGAGCACCACGCGGAACTCAACGATCTTGCCGTCGTCACAGACGACTTTCTGGTCCTTGACCCAAGCGCCCTCGATGTTGTCGAGCGTTTCGTTGGCTCGCTTGATGCCCTGCTTGACGGCGTCCTCGAAGCTTTTCGACGACGATGCGATGATTTCTGTAACGCGCGCTACACTCACTGTGTGCTCCCCACCGGTACGACCGGCTCTTGTTGTCCCGCGCGCAGCTTAACAGCGACCACGAAGCGCGCTCAAACGGGATTGGGCAGGGAGCTCAGGGCAGCGGCCGCGCCACGCCCACCAGACGGCTGGCGTAGAACGACGCATCGAGGCGTTCGACGCGCACCCGGGTACCCGTGCGGGGTGCGTGAACAAATTGCCCGCCACCCAGGTAAAGGCCCACGTGCGACAGTCGGCCGTCGATTCGGAAGAACAGCAGATCGCCAACACGCCGCTCACTGACCGCCACGCGCGGCAGTTCTCGCCATTGCGCCTGGGTGGTGCGTGGCAGCGCAACCCCCGCCAGCGCATACGCATACTGCACAAGCCCACTGCAGTCGAAGCCGCCCGGCGCCGACCCACCATAGCGGTAAGGCTCACCGACCTGGGCAAGAGCCATGGCCGCAGCATCATTGTGTCTTGCGGGCGTCTGCCGTGCGGGACCTGGCCGCGATACGCCCGTGGGGGCCGGTCGCGCTACGGCCTCCCGCGCGGCCGCGGGCGGCGGGTCCTGCCACGAACACGCGGCCACCACGAAACAGATCGCGGTGGTCAACGCAACCCGCAGGCCACGCGGACTTGTCGGGAGTTCAGGCCTCATCTGACCTATGATCGCGCAATGAGCGCCTCTCACCAAAGCACCGCATCACAACTCCTGGCACTACTGCTGGCCGCGCTGTACGCCCAGACGGGCGCCGCGCAAAGCGATGCCGACGGGCCACCCCGGTACGAGATCGAGTACCGCGTCGTCGTCGGCGATGGGACTGACGCCGAGGTCTCGCTTCACGTGACCCAGCAATCGCGTGTGCTGCGACGGCTGCGATTCCCGAATCCGGCCCCCGAGTTCACGGATTTTCGTGGTGACGGCGGCGCCCTGACGCACGCCGGCGACGACTGGGTCTGGACCGTTGATGCCGACGGCGGGAGCTTGTCCTGGACCGCAGCGCTCGACCGGCGACGTGCCAACGGCAGCGTTGACGCCATGAAGACCGACGACTGGATGTTGCTGCGCATCGAGGACCTTGTGCCACCCATCGCCAGTGCCACACGGCCCGGGGCCGAGTCGGATGCCCGCATGGTGTTTGAGCTGCCCGAAGGTTGGAGCATTGTGACGCCCTATCCGCAGGTTGCGGGCAGCTTCCCCGTCGAGGACGCCAATCGCAGACTCGACCACCCTGACGGCTGGATTGTCGCCGGGGACATCGGCGTTCGCTACGACCGCATTGCCAACACCACGGTGGCCGTGGCGGCGCCGCGAAACCAGGCGGCACGCAGACTCGACGTGATGACCTTTCTCAAGTGGCACCTGAGCTACGTGCGCGACCTCTTTCCGGGGTTCCCCGAGCGGTTGCTTGTGGCCATGGCCGATGACCCGTTCTTCCGAGGCGGCCTGTCGGCACCCAACTCGCTGTTTCTGCACAGCGATCGGCCGCTGGTCAGCGGCAACGGCACAAGCACGCTGTTGCACGAGCTCATTCACATCGGCCTGGGCCGCAGCGCGGGCCCCGAGGCCGACTGGATCGTCGAGGGCATCGCCGAGTATTACAGCCTGGCACTGCTCTACCGCGCCGGCAGCGTGACCCGACGTCGGCACCGCAACACGCAGAGAGACCTGCGCGAGTGGGGGCAGGACGTCAGCTCCCTGCGAACGGACCGGTCGTCGGGCCCGGTGACCGCCCGCGCGGCGACCGTGCTCAGCGCGCTGGACGCCGAGATTCGTCGCCGCTCCAGCGGCACCTATTCGCTCGACGATGCCGTGCGCACACTCGCCGCCGGCGACGGCCCGATCACGCTCGACGCGCTGCGCGAAGCCGTCCGTAAGCTGCTCGGACGCGATGCCGACGCCATCGCGGATGCGAATCTGCCCGGCTACGGCTGACATGGCTTGTGCCCGGCGTCACAAATTGCCCGTGGAAGGCTGGCAAAGCCTGAATTGACAGGCACAATCCCCGGCCATGCCAGATCGTCGTGACCTAGCCCTGCTGCTGCGCTCGCGCATTCCATTGATCCTCGTTGAGACGCGCGACGAGCGTGCTGCACTGCGCCAGTTGTCCGACTACGTCATCGGCGGTCGCGCCGCCGATCACATGCCGCTGTTCCGCTGGACGGTTACCGACGGCCTGCAACGGGTGGACATCGACCTGGCACCGCAGGCCATGAACGCCGAGCCCGGCGATGTGCTCGGCCACATCCGTGCCGTCAGCAAGCCGGGCATCTACGCCCTGCTCGACTTTCATCCTTACCTGAAAGACCCCGTGCACGTCCGCCAACTCAAGGATATCTGTCTCGACTTCATGGAAAGCGGCGGCAAACTCGTCATGATCAGCCCGGCGCTCAAGTTACCGCCTGAGCTCAAGCACCTGAGCGCAAGCTTCGAGATGGCAGTGCCCGATGTGGTGCGCCGCGAGGAGATCGTACGCGAGGTGGCAACGCAGTGGCGTTCGGGCAACTCGGGCGAGCGCGTCAAGACCGATCCGCACGCCTTCGATCTGCTCGTCCAGAACCTGGCGGGACTGGGCGACGTCGACGTGCGACGCCTGGCACACAACGCCATTGCGGACGACGGCGTGATCTGCCAGGAGGACATTCGCGGCATCATGCAGGCCAAGTACCGCTTGCTGAATCGAGAGGGCATGCTCAGCTACGAGTATGAGACCGCGCACTTCGGCGATGTCGCGGGCATGCGCGCGCTCAAGCAATGGCTCTCCCACCGTCGCGACGCCTTCCTGGGTAAAGCTAAGCGTGCCGGACTCGACGCGCCGCGGGGCGTCGTCTTGCTGGGCGTACAGGGCTGCGGCAAGAGCCTGGCCGCCAAGGCCACGGCCGGCGCGTTCGGCACGCCGCTGCTTCGGCTCGAGTTCGGCGCGCTGTTCAACAAGTACCAGGGTGAGACCGAGCGCAACTTGCGAGAAGCGCTGTCGATCGCAGAGACCATGGCGCCCGTCGTGCTCTGGATTGACGAGCTCGAAAAGGGCCTGTCACCAGCCGATGACAATACGGGCACCTCGCAACGCGTATTGGGTGCGTTTCTGACCTGGATGGCCGAGCGCCCACCGGGCGTGTTCGTTGTCGCCACCGCCAACGACATCGATCGCCTGCCACCGGAACTGGTGCGCAAGGGGCGCTTCGACGAGATCTTCTTCGTCGATCTGCCGAGCGAGGACGTACGCCGCGAAATCATCGGCATCCACCTCAAACGCCGCGAAGTGCCGCCGGGGGGCGTCGACGTCGCCGCCGTGGCCGCGGGTACCGATGGATTCTCGGGCGCCGAACTCGAGCAGCTCATCGTCGGCAGCCTGTTCGCGGCTGACGCCGCGAACAGGCCCATCGACACCGCCCACCTCCTCGAGGAAGCGGCACGCACACGGCCGCTGTCCGTGGTCATGGCAGAGCGCATTGCTGGCCTGCGCCAATGGGCGGCTTCGCGCACAGTTCCGGCCGACTGACACCTGCTGCCCGGGTTGGCGCGTTTTGTGAGTCGCCTCACGGAACACGCGGCGATGACTCGCTAGTATCTCAGGCAACCTTTGGAGAGCAGCACGTTGAGCGAAGAAAGCCTCGAACACACGAGCGTTTTGCCCGAGCGGATCGGCCAGGCGGCCACGCGCAAGGTGTGGCTGCCGCGCCTCGTGTATGAGTGCCTGCCTTACTTCTACATCCTCGCCGGCTTCGCCGCGCTGTTTGCCACGCTCTACATCAATGCGTGGTACTGGGTGGTCCCCCACTGGATCCTGTTTACGGCGCTGTGCCTGCATTTCGGCGTGAACACACTGTACCGGCGCTTGCGCTACCGCCGCACCAACCGCGACCCGGAAGCCAACGCGAGCTGAACTCACGGCTTGACCCGGCGCTGCGATTGCCTGAGCATCGCGGCCACTGCAATACGGGCAGGGGCGTTGGGCAAATTCATCAAACGAGAAGCAATAATCGCGGGCTGCATCCTGCTGGCCACGATCTTGCTCATTTTTCCCGCGGCTTACCTCGCGGGGACCAAGACGTTTGGCCCCTTTGGCGACGATGGCACGCTGGGCCGCTGGCTCGGTTCCTTGTTTGGTGAGCTAGCCGCGGGCAGCCCCTCGATCTGGTTCTTTACGCTGTCGCCGCTTCTGGCCATCACCGTGCTTCGCGCGGGCATTGCACTGGCTCGCAAAATCTGACGC
The DNA here is from genome assembly GCA_039821605.1 of Pseudomonadota bacterium. Classification (GTDB taxonomy): domain Bacteria; phylum Pseudomonadota; class Gammaproteobacteria; order Steroidobacterales; family Woeseiaceae; genus CALBPI01. The sequence goes on from JBCBNV010000003.1 coordinate 145,030, forward strand.
CAAGTGTGATCTGGATCACAGTTCTGGCCCGGCGCGCTGGCCGTTGTCGCGTGTCGCAGATAACTTTGCATAAGCGGACGTCCATTCGGAGACGTCGATGTGAACTGACATGGCGCGACTGATAGATAAATTGAAGCGATTCGTGTCGGACCGACGCGTCAAGGATGTCGCGCCGCCCGACGCCCAGATTCCGACGGGACCCTCGCGAACACTGCAGCCCATTCGTCCCCTGCCGGGCGAGGCGCCGCGCGCCGGCGCGCCGCTGCAAGGCCGTGTTGTCTCACCCAATGATCGCGACCAGGTGCTCAATCAGCCCGAGGAACGCACCGAGGAACTGCTGACGCTCTCGGAAGACGCGCTCTACGGGTCCGACGATAATGGTATGGACCCCTACAATACGGGCAGCTTCCGGACCAGCGGCATCTGGCGCCGCGACTGATCGCTCTCCGCCACGCCCAAGCTGACATAAGCTCGGCATCGTTCCCAAAACAGAGAACCCCATCGACGCGCTGCGGCGCCGTCGCGGCTAGGCTGTACTCGTGTTCCTGGGGGGACGATTTGGGTCAGCACATGGTCTCACGAAGTACAGTGTTAGCAGGGCTCGCAGCTGCCGCGCTCGCCATCGTGTGCAGACCCTCGTGTGCCGACGACTCGACTCCGGTCACGGCCAGCCTACCGCCCGTCACGGGTGGCTTGTCGCTGGTCCCCGAGCGCTGGCGCTACCGCTCCGCATCACCTGCCTTGCCCGTCGAGTCACTTCCGTTTCCGGGGCCCGAGCCCGTTCGTACCCTCGACTACCGCACCGAGTTGCTCGACGCCGACTACGTCGCTGATCGCGGCTCCTTCATCAACACTGTTCGCGCCCGCCGTGGGCTGCCTTTTCTCACACTTTGGGAAGGCGCCGGTCGCTGCCTGTTCTTCGGCATCAATGATCGCGGTCGCGCGGGATTCAATTTCGTGAAGTTGCGGCGCGCGAAACGCACGACGGATACCGATGCCGACAGCGGCGTCGGCACGCTCTACGCCGAGCTCACGGGCCAGCGGCGCGCCACCTTCCCGGAGCCGCCCAAGCTGTTCCCGCACTAGTCCCGCGCCATCGATTCGATCTATCGCCACGATCAACAGTTTCAACTGTTGCGCCGGTTGTGCACGCGTAAAATGAGCTCATCGTCTGAACGCACAGCAACCGAAGGAGACTCCAGCCATGCAGATCGACATTGGCATCAGCGACTCGGACCGCAAGAAGATCGCCGCGGGTTTGTCACGCCTGCTCGCGGACAGCTACTCCACCTATTTGAAGACGCACAACTTTCACTGGAATGTCGAAGGGCCGATGTTCGCGACCCTGCACACGATGTTCGAAACCCAGTACACGGAGCTCGCGACGGCCGTCGATGACGTTGCAGAACGCATTCGCGCCTTGGGTGAGCCTGCGCCGGGGTCCTACTCGGCATACGCGGAGCTGTCCAGTGTGGCCGACGAGACAGGCCATCCCGGCGCGCTCGATATGGTGCGCCAGCTCGTGACGGCGCAGGAGACGATTGCGCGCACGGCCCGGGAAGTGATGCCACTGGCCGAAAGCGCCGGTGACGAGCCTACCGCGGACCTGCTGACCCAGCGCATGCAGGTACACGAGAAAAACGCCTGGATGCTGCGCAGCCTGCTCGCCGGCTGACTCAAGCGCCGGACGGGCGCGTTGACGCGCCCGACTGGCGTGGCATAGGCTTCACCCCAGTTTAGGACCATCACTTTTCGGGGAGAGCGCTGATGTCCATCCGGATCGCCTTTGATCTGAGCGAAAACGACCTGGAACACTTCCGGTTGATCATGCGGCAGGCCCAGAAGGCCGCAGACACCCTCGCTGAGAACGAAATTATCGACGCCGCCAACACGCTGCTCGAAGAAGTGAACACGAGCGATGCGCCGGACTTCATCCGCGAGCGGTTCTACAAGTTGTCAACGATGACCGCGATGCTCCGCGACAGCGAGTGGCAGCTGCCCAAGGAAGAGACGACCCGCGTACTCAATGCGCTCGCCTACTTCACCGAGGAAGAAGACCTCATCCCGGACCACATTCCGGGCCTGGGCTTCCTTGACGATGCGATCATGGTCGAACTCGTGGTTCGCGAACTCAAGCACGAGATTGACGCTTACGAAGACTTCTGTGCCTTCCGCGCCCGCGAAGAAACCCGACGCGGCAAAGTGGAAGACGACGTATCGCGTGAAGAGTGGCTGTCGGGCCGTCGGGCCGAGCTGCACTCGCGCATGCGCCGTCGCCGTCGCGGTGGACGTCGTTCACGCGCTGGCTCAGGCCGCAGCTTCAAGTCGCCGTTCTCGATCTTCTAGGTCCCGACGTGAGCGATCGCGGCGCGGCGGGAACGCTGCAGGCGGAACTCACCAAGAAGCTTAGACAGCACATCGACGGCGCCGATGCCGCGAGCGCAGATGCGCTGCGGCGAGATTTTGCCGTGCTGGCTGATGACTACCGCACCCTGCAACTCATGGATGAGCTTCCCGAGCACGCGGATGCCGCGTATTCGGCCTGGCGTGAGCTCGCGCCTGAACTCACCGACGCCGTTTCAAGGCAGCAACTGCTGGGTATTCTCGCTGAAGCCTACGCGCAAGCGGGCCGGCCTCCTGGCGCGCGTTGAGCGCTGCGACGGACCGGGACGGCCACTGGTATGGCCACTAGTACGGCCACTACGAAGGCCAGTAGTACATACCGACAGCCAAGAGCGTGGCCCACATCGCCGCCTGCGCCCACCAGCGCCAGCGGGACAACTTGACCAGCCCGACGAAACTCCCGGCGCTGATCGCGGTCAATAGCGCAAACAGGGCCACACTTCCGGCCAGTGGCGAGAACTCGTCACGTATCCGGGGTTGGTCGAGCCCGCTGAGCACGAAGATCAGCATGACGACCGCGAGGCCGACGGTGATGGCGGCCGCGGAGCCGAGAACGACACCGGTGATTATGGTCAATGGTTTCATGTTGGATATGCCGCGTCCCGACGCAGCCGGCGCGTGCTGCGGTCAATCCGCCGGAATGCGCCCTGTGACTAGCTTTTACGGCACCGAAGGTGCTACAAGAAAGACTGTGCGGTGCGACAGGTCCGCCCCGCGGGCGAGAGTGTACGGTGCCCGCGCGGCGCGGAAAACCATTGCGGTGTTCCGCCACACAGAATCCAGAACGTCCCCCTAACCGAGTCAGCCAGGAAGCACATGCAGACAGCGAGCCGAGAACGCACCCCAAAGCGCCTTCGTCACCGACTTATCGCCCTGACCTCGAGCGCAGCAGCCGTCTGCGTGCTGGCAGGCATGGCGTCGGCAGAACTCGTTCCCGAGGAGGTGTTGGAACCCACGCCGCAACACCACCGCATCAGCTCGCTGGTGACCCGCTTTGTCGAGAAGTCGCACTACAGCCGGACGCCCGTCGATGATCAGCTGTCTGCGCAAGTGCTCGATACCTACATCGAGGCTCTCGACGGCAACCGACTCTACTTCCTGGCCAGCGACATCGAACGCTTCGAGCAGTACCGCGATCGCATCGACAATATGGTCGTCGGCGCGTCGCTCGACCCCGTATTCGAGATCTTCCGCACCTACCAGGCCCGCGCCGCCGAGCGCTGGCAGTTCGCCCAGGCGGCCCTGGAGCAGGAACCTGACTTCGATGTCGACGAAAGCTTCCAGTTCGACCGCGAAGACACGGCCTGGCCGAGCAACAAGGCCGAGCTGGACGAAATCTGGCGCAAGCGCGTCAAGAACGACGCGCTGAACCTGCTGCTGACGGAAACGACCTGGTCCGATACCCAGGAGAAGCTGCGCAAGCGCTACGGCCGCTTCGAGCGCCAGCTCAATCAGGTCAACTCTGACGACGTGTTCGAAGTCTTCATGAACGCCTTCGCGCGGACTCTGGACCCGCACTCGAGCTACCTGAGCCCGCGCAACTCCGAGGAGTACCGGATTCAGATGAGTCTGTCTTACTTCGGCATCGGCGCCTCACTGCAGACCGAAGACGAGTACGTCAAGGTCATGAACGTGATTGCGGGCGGTCCCGCGGCACGCGATGGCACGTTGCAGCCCGCTGACCGGATCATCGGTGTCGGCGAAGGCGCCTCGGGTGACATCGTGGATGTGATCGGCTGGCGCCTCGACGACGTCGTACAACTTATCCGCGGCCCCAAGGACACGGTGGTCCGCTTGCAGGTGCTGCCCGGCGGCGCCCTGCCGGGCGACTCCCAGAGCGTAATCGAACTTGTTCGCGGCCAGGTCAAGCTCGAGGAGCAGGCGGCCAAGAGCGAGGTACTCACAGTGCCGCGTGAAGACCGCGACCTGCGAATTGGTGTCATCGAGATACCGAGCTTCTACCGCGACTACCAGGCGCAGCAGGCCGGGGACAAAGACTTCAAGAGCACGACCCGCGACGTACAGCGCATTCTGGGTGAGCTACAGGCCGAAGGCGTCGATGGCATCGTCGTCGACCTGCGCGGCAATGGCGGTGGGCACCTGACGGAAGCCACGATGCTATCGGGTCTCTTCATCGACCAGGGCCCCGTCGTGCAGCTTCGTTACGGCCACGCCCGCGTCGAAGTGCTCAAAGACCCGGTCCCCAGCGTCGCCTACGATGGCCCGCTCGCTGTGCTCGTAGACCGCTTCAGTGCATCGGCATCGGAGATCTTCGCCGGCGCGATCCAGGACTACGAACGCGGTGTTGTGCTCGGTCAGCAGACCTTTGGCAAGGGCTCCGTGCAAAACCTCTACAACCTTGACCAGTTCGTGCCTCGCAGCGAAGGCGACGGCCTGGGCCAGCTCACGCTGACTATCGGCAAGTACTACCGCGTTACGGGCGACAGCACCCAGAACCGCGGCGTGCTGCCGGACATCGAGCTGCCCTCACTCATCGATGCCGACGAATTTGGTGAAAGCACACGGCCGCGGGCCCTGCCCTGGGATCAGATCCGCCGCACGCGATTCCGGCCCGGCTCCTCACTCGACGACCGGATTTCAGTCCTGGCCCAGAACCTTGAGGCGCGTGTGCAGGCGGACCCCGACCACGAATTCCTCTTGTCCGACCTTGAAGCGATTCGCGCCAATCGCGAGCGCGATACCGTGTCGCTGAACCTCGAGACCCGCAAGGTGGAACGCGAGGCCTTCCGCCAGGCGCGTCTGGACCGCGAAAACGCGCGTCGCGAGGCCGTCGGACTCGAACCGCTCGACAGCATGGAGGCGCTCGAGGAAGCCGAATTGCCCGATATCGTGCTCAACGAGGCCGCTGACGTGGTGGCGGATATGGTGTCGCTCCAACGCACTGAAATGGCGCGAAACGACCACTGACACAACGCTGACGTTACCTAGACACGCACCCAAGCCCCGCACTGCGGGGCTTTTTTTCGCCCGCATCAAGGCTTGCACGCGTTGTTATGGTGTTATATGTTACTACAACACTAGAACAGTAAATCGGGAGCGACTCCGTGCTGACGCGCGAGAACGATGCACCAATCGCGACGCGACGACACGATGGCCTGGCGGCGGGACTACGACCCCTGCTTTCCTTCTTCCTGACCACAGGCACGGCGTTCATTGCCGTCGTGTGCATCCATTTGGGCGCGGGCGGCATCCAACAGGGAAATGCCAACGTATATCCGTTGCAGGAGCCACCCAGCGCCGAACTCGAGTTTGCACCGCTGACCTCGACGCTCGACCTGGAACCTGCGCGCGACCTGCCGCTACAACCCGACACGTTCTGAACACGTCAAGAATCAAATGAACCCTGGACGGCCACACCATGAACCACCCAATGCGACCTGCCCCCCGTAATCTCGCCCTGCTATTGCTGTCGCTCACGCTCGCAGCCTGCGGCGGTGGCGGTAACACGGACGGTGATGTCGACGGTGAAGAAACCGTCGCCGAAAACGGCGAGTCCGAACAGCCCGAGGCAATCATCCCCGTGGAGGTGATGACCGTCGAACGCGGCGACATCTTCGCGGCCTACACGGGCAGCGCATCGCTCGAAGCCTTCGACGAAGCCGGCGTCGTGGCGAAGGTAGGCGGTGAGGTTCGCCAGATCCTCGTCGAGGAAGGCGACTTCGTGCAACGCGGCGACGTGCTCGCACGGCTTGACGGTGACCGACTGCGACTCGAGCTCGAGCAATCCCGCGCCAATGTGTCGCGGCTGGAGCAGGAGTACGAGCGCAGCGTTGAGCTCAACCAGAAGGGCCTGCTCGCAGCCAGCGCGTTCGAAACGACCAAGTACGAGCTCGATGGCCTCAAAGCGCAGTACGAACTGGCCAAACTCGAATACGCCTACACCACAATCCGGGCACCGATCTCGGGCGTCGTCTCTGCGCGCGACATCAAGGTCGGCAACACGATTGAACGCAACGCGCCCACGTTCCGGATCACGGCGCTCGACCCCCTCGTCGCCTACCTCTACGTCCCGGAACGCGAATTCGGTCGCATCGACTCGGGACAACCCGTGCGCATGCGCATTGACGCACTGCCCGGCGAATTGTTCGAAGGCACGGTGGCGCGCATCAGCCCGACCGTGGACCCCGAAACGGGCACGTTCAAGGCAACCGTCGAGATCAGCGACACGGAGTCGCGACTCAAGCCCGGCATGTTTGGTCGACTGGCCGTGATTTACGACCAGCAACGCGACACCTTGCTGCTCCCGCGCGACGCGCTCATCGAAACCACGAGCGGCAACAGCGTCTTCGTGGTCCGTGACGGCGTTGCAGAACGTGTCGACGTCGAAACGGGCTACAGCTGGGAAGGCGAAGTCGCCGTGCTGGAGGGTCTGGCCGATGAGGACCGCGTTGTAGTCGTCGGACAGGCAGCCCTCAAGACGGGCAGCAAGGTTCGCGTCATCGGCGAGGAGACGTCCACGCTGGCAACGGCCTCCGAAGACTCCGAAACCGTCGCCGGGACCTGATCCGTGGCCAATTCCGAACGCAGAGAACGCGACGGCCTCTGGATCGTTCGCAAGGCGACCGAGCGCCCGGTTACGGTGCTCATGCTGTTCGTCGCCATCATCATGTTTGGCTACGTGTCGCTGACCCGCCTCTCAGTAAACCTGCTGCCCGACCTCTCCTATCCCACGCTGACGGTGCGTACGGAGCTCACGGGCGCGGCACCACAAGAAATCGAAAGCCTCGTGACGAAGCCCGTCGAAGAGACCGTGGGCACGATAAGTGGCGTGCGCCAGGTTCGCTCGGTGTCTCGCACCGGTCAGTCCGATGTGATCGTCGAGTTCAACTGGGGCACGGACATGAACCTCGCGAGCGTGGATGTTCGCGAGAAGCTCGACATCCTCGAGCTGCCCCTTGAGGCGCGGCGCCCGCTGCTGCTGCGCTTCGACCCGTCAAGCGAACCCGTGATGCGAATCGCTGTCGGCCCCGAGAACGAGGACGCCGCGCCGCTCGATGTCGATACGCTCAAGGCACTGCGCCAATTCGGCGAGGACGACCTCAAGGACCAGCTGGAGAGCGTCGAAGGTGTGGCCGCGGCGAAAGTATCGGGTGGCCTCGAAGACGAGATTCAGGTCCGCGTCGATCAGCAGAAACTGGCGCAGCTCAACCTGTCGATCAGTGAGGTGGCCGAACGGCTGCGCGCCGAGAACGTCAATCTGGCAGGCGGCCGGCTCGAACAGGGTCTGCGTCGATTCCTGGTCCGCACGGTCAACGAATTTGACTCTGTCGAGGCCTTCGCTGACGCCATCATCGCCAACCGCAACGGCCAACCGATTTACCTTCGCGACGTGGCCGTTGTCACGCGCGGCTACAAGGACCGTGAGGCGATCACACGCGTCAATGGCCGCGAGGTCATCGAAATCGCGCTCTACAAGGAAGGCGACGCCAACACCGTGCTCGTCGCCGGCAACATCGAGCGGCGGCTGAATCGCCTGCGCGAGGACTTGCCTGAAGGCACAGCGCTGACCGTGCTCGCCGACCAGTCGGCCTTTATCAGCGAAGCTGTGGACAATGTGAAGTCGGCCGCCTTGTGGGGCGGCATTCTGGCCATCATCGTGCTCTACGGCTTCCTGCGCGATGCGCGCGCAACGGTGATTATCGGTCTCGCCATCCCGATCTCGGTGATCGGCACGTTCGCGCTCATGCACCTGTCGGACCTCAGTCTCAACATCATGTCGCTCGGCGGCATCGCGCTTGCGATCGGCTTGCTCGTCGACAACGCGATCGTTGTACTCGAGAGCATCGTCGACAAGCGTGAGCAAGGCGTCCCGCTGCTCAAAGCCGCGCAAGAGGGTACGAGCGAAGTCGCGGGCGCCGTGTTCGCCGCAACGCTGACGACGATCGCCGTGTTCTTCCCCATGGTGTTTGTCACCGGTGTCGCGGGCGAGTTGTTTCGTGACCAGTCATTGACAGTCACCTACGCGCTGTTGTTCTCGCTGCTGCTCGCGGTGCTGCTCATTCCGATGATGGCTTCCTCGGGCGCACGACGCGGCTTCATCGAGAGCGAGGAATCGAGGCGCCTGGGTTTCTTTGCGCGGATCTGGGCCGTCAACATGCGTGCGGTTCGTGCCGTTGGCCGTGCCATCGCGTTTGTCGGCCGACTCGTCGGATCGGTACCCGCATTCCTGTTTGGCGGGCTCTACCGCATCGCGGCGCGCCTCTACACGCCCATTCTCGAGTGGTCACTGCGGCACCGCGCCATCGTCTGTCTCGCGGCAACGGCACTGTTCGCCGCGACGATGTCCCTTGTGCCGCGCCTGGGTACCGAACTCATTCCGCAGCTCTCGCAGGGCGAATTCTCCATCAATCTGCGCATGGCACCCGGCACCCCGCTGGCCCAGACCGATGCCGCCGTGTTGCGCGCCTATGGCGCCGCGCAGGCGGTTTCGGACATAGAACAGTCCTTCTCGGTCACCGGCACGGGCAACCGTCTGGACGCGAATCCCGTCGATGCCGGTGAGCACACGGGCGTCCTTTCGATTCGCATGAAAGACGGCGCGACGCGCGAAGACGAGACGCGCGCCATGAACCGGCTGCGCACCGGTCTCGATGCGATCCCGGGTCTGACTTACGACTTCGAGCGACCTGCCCTGCTCGCCCTGAGTACGCCCGTAGAGGTCGTCTTCCGCGGGTACAACCTCGATGCACTGCGCACCCACGCTTCCGCCATGGCTGCGCAGATGGCCTCGGACCCGCAGTTCACGGACGTGCGGTCAAACATCGAGGGCGGCAATCCTGAAATCCAGATTGAGTTCGATCAGGAGCGCGCCGCCGCACTGGGCCTGCGCGTTCGCGACATCGCGGACCGCGTTGTCGGTAACGTCCGCGGCAACGTGGCGACCCGTTACAGCTGGCGCGACAAGAAGATCGATGTGACCGTACGCAGCGTCGAAACCAATGACGCCTCTATCGAGGACGTGCGCGCGCTCATCGTCAACCCGGGCAGCGCGCGTCCCGTGAGCCTGTCTGATGTGGCCACCATCCGACTTGCGACGGGGCCTTCAGAGATTCGCCGTTTCGACCAGGATCGTGTCGCGGTCGTCTCTGCGTCACTGGCGTTCGGTGACCTCGGTTCGGCTGCGGCGCGTCTTGAGCGCATTCTGAGCAACACGCCCCTGGCGGAAGGCATCAATGCCGAAGTGCTGGGCCAAAGCGAAGACATGCAGGAATCGCTGGCGTCGATGCAGTTCACGCTGATCCTCGCCGTGTTCCTCGTCTACCTCGTCATGGCCTCGCAATTCGAATCGCTGATCCACCCGTTCGTGATCCTGTTCACGATCCCGCTGGCGCTCGTGGGCGCCGTACTGGCGCTGTTCATCACGGGCACGACAATCAATGTGGTTGCGTTTATCGGTGTCATCATGCTTGCGGGTATCGTGGTCAACAACGCGATTGTCCTCATCGATACGATCAATCAGTTGCGCAACAAAGGGCTCGTGCGCGGTCAGGCCATTCGCGACGCGGCACGCGCGCGGTTGCGCCCGATCCTCATGACCACGCTGACGACAGCGCTGGGGTTGTTGCCCATGGCCGTGGGCTTTGGCGAAGGCGCCGAAGTCCGAACGCCCATGGCCATCACGGTCATCGGGGGCCTCGTCACCTCCACGCTGCTGACGCTTGTCGTTATCCCCGTGGTCTATGATCTGCTGGACCGCGAGAAAGCGCCCGCGCCGGAGCCAGAACCCCAGGTCGCGCCGGGCGGTGATAAAGTGGTGGCCTCGTCATGATTCACACAGAGTTCTCATTGCGCCGCCCCGTTACCATCACGATGGTGTTCGCGGCGCTGGCCGCCATCGGGCTCATCTCGAGTCGCCTGTTGCCGCTTGAGGAATTTCCCGACATCGAATGGCCGGGCTTCTTCGTGAACATTCCCTACGAGGGCTCGACACCTTCGGAGACCGAGCGCGAAATCACCCGTCCGGCGGAGGAAGCACTGGCCACCCTGCCCGGCGTGCAACGCATGTACTCGTGGTCTCGCGAGAACGGCAGCCAGATCTGGATGGAGTATGGCTTCAACTCCAACCAGAAGACCGCAGCCGTCGAGGCCCGCGTGAAACTCGACGCGATACGCGACCAGTTACCCACCGACCTTGAACGCATCCAGGTCTTCAGCGGGTCGCTGAACGACCAGCCCATTATGAACCTGCGTGTGTCGAGCGACCGCGACCTGTCCGAGCAGTACGAGATGCTCAACCGCCTTGTGAAACGCCGCCTCGAGCGCCTCGAAGGCGTCTCGCAAGTGCAGATCGAAGGCGTCGAGCCACCCGAGGTCAAGATCCGGCTCGATGCAGGTCGTATCGCGGCGCACGGGATCAATCTGGGCGAGCTCGGCGAGCTGCTTCGGCGCAGTAACTTCGTCGTCAGCGGCGGACAGATCACGGCCGGCAATGAACGCTGGTCGTTGCGCCCCAGTGGCGAGTTCAAGAGCCTCGACGACATTCGTAACCTCGTCGTCGACGGTCGCAGTTTGCGGCTGGGCGACATCGCCGAGGTGACACAGACACCCAAGGAACGCACCTACGGGCGCCACCTCGACGGCAACTACGCGATCGGCATTTCCGTGAGCCGCGCCACGGGCTACAACATGGTCGATGTCGCCGACCGCGTGAAGGCCGAGGTGGCCGCGATTGGTGACGAACCCGAAATGGTCGGCATCGAGATCTTCGATCTCTACAACCAGGCCGACTCGGTGCGCTCCTCGCTCATCGACCTTGTGAAGTCGGGCATCATCGGTGCCCTGCTCGCCGTTATCGTCTTGTACTTTTTCCTGCGTCACATGACCTCGACGCTCATCGTGACGCTGTCAGTGCCGCTGTCGCTCATCATCACGCTGGGCGCGATGCACTTCATCGGGCTGTCGCTGAATATTCTGACGCTCATGGGGCTCATGCTCGCCGTGGGCATGCTTGTCGACAACTCCGTGGTGGTGACCGAGAGCATCTTCCGCTACCGACAGATGCACCCTGACGATCCCGAGCAAGCCACGCGCGAGGGCGTCAACGAAGTCGGCATCGCGGTCATCGCGAGCACGGCCACCTCCGTGTGCGTCTTCGCGCCGCTCGTGTTCGGTCAGGAAGTCGACATCATGGTGTTCCTGCGCCACGTCGGCATCACGATTTCCGTGGCCATCGTCTGTTCGCTCATCGTCGCGCAGACGCTCATCCCCATGCTCACGAGTCGCGTCAAGAACACCGCGTCGCTGAGCACCACAAAATCGATCACCTGGCTCACGGAGCGCTACACACGCTGGCTCGGTCGCATCGTGCAGGCCCGTGGCTGGCGTCGCATCATCGCCCCCATCGTGGCGGTGCTGATCCTCATCTCCATGTTCATTCCGATGAGCACAGGGATGCTCAAGCAGGACATGTTCCCTGAAGAACCGACGCGCCGCGTCATGCTGCACTACAACCTCAATGACGTATACGCACTCGAGCGCGTCGAGGCGGCCGTGAACCGCATTGAAGGCTTCCTGTTCGAAAACCAGGAACGCTTCGAAATCAAGGCCGTGTACAGCTACTGGGAGCGCGGTCGCGCCGAAACAACTCTGTTGCTGACCGACGAAGGCCCGACGACGGATTCACGCGACATCATGGCCAACATTCTCGAAGACCTGCCCGACATCGCCGTCGGCGAGCCGTCGTTCGAACGCAACAACCAGGGCTTCGGCGAAGGCTTCAGTGTCACGCTGACGGGCGAGTCGACGGAGCGGCTCATTGGCATCACGCGAGACGCCTATGGTCTGCTCCAGCAGATCGAAGGCCTCGATGATTTCTCGACGGACCTCTCGGCCGGGCAACGCGAGGTGCAGATTCGCATCGACCAGCAACGAGCGGCCCGTTACGGCATGACCGCCGAGTCCGTCGGTCAGGCCGTAGGCATCGCGTTGCGCGGCGAACGGCTGCGCGAATTCCGCGGCGAGAACGGCGAGGTCGAAATGCGGATCGCGTTCAGCGACGACGATCGTCAGACGATCGACCAACTCGCCAACCTGCCCATTCCCGTCGCTGAGCCGATCGCGGGTCAGAGCACCGTTGCGCTGTCACGCATCGCGGCGCTCGAGCAGCTGCGCGCGCCGCGCAACATCCGCCGCACGGATCGCAAGACGTCGGTTTCGATCAACGCAGCACTCGTTGACGACGCCACGCTCGACGAAGTCAAACCCCGCGTGAAAGCGGTACTCGATGAACTCGACCTACCCGCAGGTTACGCCTGGAACTTCGGCCGCGGCTTCGACCGGGCCGATGAAACACGCAACGTCCTGGTCGAGAACATCCTGCTCGGCATCCTGCTGATCCTCATCGTAATGGCCGCGCTGTTCGAGTCGCTGCTCTACCCGCTCTCGATCATGGTGTCGCTCGTCTACTCGTTTGTGGGCGTCGTGTGGTTCCTGACACTTACGGGAACACCCATGACCTTCATGGCCATGATTGGGCTCATGATTCTCATCGGTGTCGTGGTCAACAACGGGATCGTACTCGTCGACCACATCAACAATCTGCGTCGGGACGGCATGACACGGGATGCGGCTGTCCTGCAGGGCGCGCGCGATCGCCTACGACCCATCCTGATGACGGCCGCCACGACGATCCTGGGCCTGACGCCGCTTGCGGTGGGCGATACGCAGGTCGGCTCTGGCGGACCCGCGTACTACCCCATGGCGCGCGCCATTATCGGCGGCCTCGCCTTCTCCACACTCGTATCGCTGTTCGTCGTGCCCATGGTGTACATCGGGCTCGACAAGCTGAAGAACTGGAGTGGCTCGATCTGGAATGCCTCGGGGGCACGGCCCACGCCGGCTACAGGATAAACGCCTTAGAAATCGACCAGACATCGCTGCCGAGCACCTGGCCCGGCGTCGAGAAGTGCTCGGAAACCACGAGCGAAGCCGTAACGCCGTCCGCGGCGCCATCGAGCACGTCGAAGGGTTCGGGAATCACCGAATTCTCGGTCGCGTAGGTGGCGTTGCGGTTCAGATGATCGGCCTGGCGCAACAGGTGCGGGCGAAACTCGGGACCGCGCTCCAGCGCCAGCAGCGATTGGAAGGCGTTGTCTGACTGGCGCATGATGGCGCGACAATCATCGTCGCTGCCGTATTCGATCGTGCCCACCTGCTTGTTGATCGCCACGGCCGCTTTCTCCACGAGACCGTATTCGTCAAAGTGCGCGTGCAGAAACTGCGCCATGGCGAGCACGTGCAGATTGATCACCCGCCGGTCCTTGACGGCCAACTCGGCGAGCTCCGGTGGCTTGGCCTTCTTGAGCTGACGCACCTGCTCGATGGTCTGACCGTGCGCAATCATCTGCTGCTTCAGGTCCATGGCGAGCGCCTCGTGCTGCTCGTCCAATCGCCGCCGGCGCATGAAATGCCAGGGGCGCGATGCGGCCTGGCGCTGCTGCGCGCAGTCGGTCAGCTTCTGCTTCGTGAGCTCGATGGCACGCTCCTGCTCCACCGCAAGTTCACGCGACGTTTCCAGTCGCTGTTTGCGTGAGCTCTGCCACTGTTCGATCTGCATGATCTGACGCCGGCCGGCAATCTGGCGACCCATATCGTTGGCCAGGTGACACAGCCGCTGGTGGCAACGGCGCCAAAGGCCGCGAAGGTGGTAGAACAGTGTCGTGGTCACGACGGTCTGCTGCTCTGTCAGCAAGTCCTCGAGGTACTCGAGGCGACGCTTCATGTTTGACGTTTCGGATTCCGCACGCCCCAGGGCGGCTTCAAGCTCGTAACGCTCGTTCCGCAGCCGGGCAAACTCCTTCTTGAGTCTGACGCGATTTGAGAACAATTCGAGCAGGCGATCGTCTTCGCCGCCACCCGAACGACGTCCGGAATTACCAAATATAGCGCTTAATGCCATCTGCCGAGCATTGCACATAAGCCGCGCCGGAACGGTGACCAAGTGCACATTGCGGCCGCTCGGGCCGCCCGCGGGCTCAGCGCTGTGACGTACGCCCGCTGAAGTGGTGACCCGCGTCGATGCAGTATTCGAGCCACTTGTTGAGCATCATGTTGTGCCGCCAGCGCGTGTCGAGCTCCTCGCGGTGGCAGCTCGCTATCCGGCGCAAAATGGCGTGCCGGTGACGTGAGGTCAGGCTCATGGCTTCTGCCAGGCGCCCATCAAAGTACACGCGCAGGCGCAGGTCCGGGTCGGCCAGCCAGTGATCGGTATCCGCAGCATCGCCGGCCTGCTTCGAACAGTGGCTCGTATCCCCATTCCGCGCAAACAGGTAGGTGAGCTGCAGCGTGGCCGTATAGCGCGTGCGGTCAAGCACTTCGAGGTGCAGCGGCAGGTCCTTATCGACGACGGAGCAGTGCGCGCCCTGCAGATTCTCAATGTCATCGACGAGCTGTCGCAGCCGGATGAAGTTGCTTTCGTACAGGCTCATGAGACCCGCAAAGCTGCGCGCTTTGACGACGGTTTCCGGGACGATGAGGCTGTCGGTTTGCATGCCCGGAGCTTACCACAGGGCCTCGCGCGTCCTCGCGACGCAGCGCACGAAAAAAAGCCACAAAAAGCTTGACAAATCAGGGCGCAACGCGCCGCTCCACACCCGTGGTTTCAAGGATGCGGCTGGCGATTTCCTCGATCGAAAACTCCGTGGTGTCGACGAAGGGAATGCGGAACTTCTGGAATAGTCGCTCGGCCGTGCGCAGCTCGAAATTGACCTGCTGTGCACTGGCGTACTTGCCTGCCGAGCGTCGCTCACGCCGGATCTGCTGCAGTCGGCGCGGCGTGATGGTCAGGCCGAACAGCTTCTTGCGATTCGACATCAATTTGTCGGGCAGCTTGCCACTCTCGAATTCGTCGTCGGTTAGCGGAAAGTTGGCCGCAAAGATCCCGTACTGCAATGCCAGATACAGGCACGTGGGCGTCTTGCCCGACCGCGACACGCCCAGAAGAATGACGTCAGCCTGCTCGTAGTCGCGGGTCATGCCACCGTCATCGTTGGCCAGCGCAAAATTCGTGGCCTCGATGCGCTTCATGTAAGTCTCGGTATCGGACATGCCATGCGCGCGACCAGCCGCATAGGTCGCCTTGGTCGACAGCTCGGTCTCAAGTGCCCCCACCAGTGCATCGAAGATATCGAGGTAGAGGCCATCGGCCGTGCGAATGATCTCGCGCAGTGACCCGTGCACGAGGGAGCTGAAGACGATGGGGCGGTGCTCGTCTTTCTCTGCCGCCGCGTCGATCTTAGCCTTCAGGTCATGCGCGCGGGCCTCGTCGTCGACGAAAGGCACCGTGACGCGACGAAACTCAAGAGCCGGGAATTGCGTGAGCAAGCTGTGCCCCAGGGTCTCGGCCGTAACGCCCGTCTGGTCGGAAATGAAAAATACGGTGCGCTGTACCATTGCGCCCTCCGCGGTTGTCGGCGCCAGCTACCATAACGCAACAGCGGCCCGCTGGGCACGGCAAGCGTTTTGCCGGTGCAACCGCTATAATGCGCGCCTTCCAGAACCGGGCCCCGCCCCGGGATTCGCCCGCTGGGGCGCGTTCTGCAGGCCGCAGGGACGACCGAACAAAAAGA
Source organism: Pseudomonadota bacterium (assembly GCA_039821605.1). Classification (GTDB taxonomy): domain Bacteria; phylum Pseudomonadota; class Gammaproteobacteria; order Steroidobacterales; family Woeseiaceae; genus CALBPI01. Next base: position 161,019 of record JBCBNV010000003.1, read on the forward strand.
GAGGCCGCCGTGGATCCATACGTCATTCCCTTTGAGTCGCTTGGCATGGGCGACGTCGAGCTCGTGGGCGGCAAGAACGCCTCACTCGGGGAAATGATCAGCAACCTGACGCGGTTGGGCGTATCGGTACCCAATGGGTTTGCCACGACCTCGGAAGCCTACCGTGTCTTCCTCGGCGAGACGGGCCTCGATACCCGCATCGCCGAGCGTCTCAAGGGCCTCGATGTCGATGACATCGCGGCGCTGACGGCGGCGGGCAGCGACATCCGCAACTGGATCCGCGCCGAGGCGTTGCCAAAGAAGCTGCACGAGGATCTCGAGGCCGCCTGGGAGAAGATGTCGGGCGGCAAAGACATCTCCGTTGCCGTGCGCTCCTCTGCAACAGCCGAAGACCTACCCGACGCGTCGTTCGCAGGCCAGCAGGAGACCTACCTCAACATCCGCGGTTTCGACAACGTCGTCACGGCATTGCACGAGGTCTTTGCGTCACTGTTCAATGATCGCGCCATCGCCTACCGCGTGCACCAGGGCTATTCCCACGAGCAAGTCGCGCTGTCGGCGGGCATCCAGCACATGGTGCGCAGCGACCGCGGCGCCAGCGGCGTCATGTTCACGCTCGACACCGAGTCGGGCTTTCGCGACCTCGTGTTCATCACCTCGAGCTGGGGGCTAGGCGAGACCGTCGTGCAGGGTGCTGTGAACCCCGACGAGTTCTACGTTTACAAGCGAGGCCTTCGCGAAGGCCACGAGCCGATCATGCGCCGCAACCTCGGCAGCAAGGCCATCAAGATGGTGTTCTCGGATCAGGCGGAGGCCGGCAAGAGCGTCGAGACGGTCGACGTCCGCGATGAAGACCGAAAGCGGTTCTCCATTACCGACGACGACGTCATAGAACTTGCGCGTTATGCGCTTACGATCGAAGAGCATTACGGTCGCCCCATGGACATCGAGTGGGGCAAGGACGGCGCCGACGGCAAGCTCTACATCCTGCAGGCGCGGCCCGAGACGGTGCAGAGTCGCAGCGGTCGCACCGTGCAGCGCTTCTCGCTCAAGCGGCGCTCGGACGTCATCTGCCGCGGCCGCAGCATCGGCCAGAAGATTGGTTCGGGCAAGGCGCGCGTCATTCGCGACGTCAAGGAAATGGCACGCGTGCAAAGCGGTGACGTGCTCGTCGCCGACATGACCGACCCTGACTGGGAGCCCGTCATGAAGCGCGCGGCCGCCATCGTCACGAACCGCGGTGGCCGCACCTGCCACGCGGCGATCATCGCCCGCGAACTGGGTATCCCGGCCGTGGTGGGCTGCGGCGATGCGCTCGAAACCATCGCCGATGGCGCCGAGGTCACCGTCTCCTGTGCCGAGGGTGATGAAGGCCTCATCTACGACGGCATCCTCGAGTTCGAGAAAAAACAAATCGAGCTCGACAAGCTACCCGACGTCCCCGTCAAGATCATGATGAACGTGGGCAACCCAGACCGTGCGTTCGACTTTGCGTCTATCCCCAACCGGGGTGTGGGCCTGGCGCGTCTCGAGTTCATCATCAACCGCATGATCGGTGTGCACCCGCAGGCCCTGCTCGAGTACGACGACGTCGACGCCGACACGCGCGAGATGATCGATGAGCAAATGGCCGGCTACGCCGACCCGATCGAATTCTTCGTCGCCAAACTTGCCGAAGGCGTGAGCTCGATTGCCGCGGCCTTCCATCCCGAACCCGTCATCGTTCGCCTGTCCGACTTCAAGTCGAACGAGTACGCAAACCTCATCGGCGGTGAGTTCTATGAGCCCAACGAGGAAAACCCCATGCTGGGCTTCCGCGGTGCGGCGCGTTACCTGGACCGGGACTTCCAGCCCTGCTTCGAACTCGAGTGCCAAGCCATCAAGCGCGTGCGCAATAACATGGGCCTGACCAATGTGGAATTGATGGTGCCGTTCGTACGCACCGTCGCACAGGCCCGTGAGGTTTCGGAGTTGCTGGCCAGGAATGGTCTGGCCCGAGGCGAGAACGGGCTCCGGCTGATCATGATGTCGGAGCTGCCCACGAACGCCTTGCTCGCCGATCAGTACCTCGAGTACTTTGACGGCATGTCGATCGGCTCAAACGACATGACACAGCTCGCTCTCGGCCTGGACCGCGACTCGGGCCTCATTGCCGATCTTTTCGACGAACGGGACGAGGCCGTGAAGCGGCTGCTCGAGATGACGATCAGCGCCTGCCGCGAATCCGGCAAGTACGTCGGTATCTGCGGGCAAGGACCCTCGGATCACCCGGAGCTGGCGCGCTGGCTGCTCGACCAGGGCATCGAGAGCATGTCGTTGAATCCCGATACCGTCATAGAAACCTGGTTGTACCTGGCAGGTCAGAAGATCTGACCGTAAGCGTCGGCTTGCGTTAGAGCAGGTCTCCGCTGCCGTAGCCACCGCGCTTGCGACGGCGCAGGCCGGGCAATACGAGTCCGACGATCACGCCGGCGAGCAGCACGGCGGCGCCAATCAGGAACCAGTGCATGACACGACGGCTCGAGAGCTCGTCGTTTTCCTGCTGCAGCGCCTCGAGCACGATCTGCGTATCCGTGAGCTCCTTGCGCAGCGACGTGTTCTCGCGGTCGATACTGATCACATTGGACGCTTTCGCCTGCAGGTCACTGAGCTCGGTCTCCAGACGCTGGTTCTCCTGATCGAGCGCCGCAATGCGACGCGCCGACTCGGCGCTGGCCTGGCGCAAGTCGTCGAGCTCCTTGCCCTGATCACCGCTCTGGTTGCGCAGCGTGTCGACCCGCTCGCGCAGGCTCGCAAGCTGGCTGCGCGCATCGGGCTCGCTCATGAGGTAACGCGTGAGTACGTAGCCCTCGGTATCGCTCGTTGTCAGGCGCACACGCGACCAGCCGTCGCCAGCATTGCGCTCGAGCACCACCAGCGGCGTGCCCGAGGGTAGGACCCGGACGATGGCCGTGTTGCCGGCGCTGGGCGCACGACGCATCGTGATCTCAAACTGGTCCGTAACGTAGTTCGTCTCGTCCTGGGCGCTAGCCGTTGCGGCGACCGCTGTCGCGGCGAGCACAGTGAGCAGGCCGGCTACCCAGCGTCGCAGCGGGCGCGGTCCCGAAAATGGCATGTTCATACTGCTGGTCGTTTCCCTGTCGCGCGGCGCGCAGCGACGCGCCGTTGTGCGGCGCAGGTTAAGCCCTGCCCCGGCGTTTGTACACTGTCGCCGACTGGCAACAGTCTATGCCGAACCGGGCTTCGAGAGGTGCTCGAGTGCCGCAGCATGGGCTTCCCAATTCTGACCATCGAAGTCCTTGATCTCCACGCTGTGGCCAGGATCGAGCACCAGGCAATTGAGATTGAGGTTGTAACCATCCGGGTTGGAGCGCGGCCGGTAGAACGACTTTACGCCACAAGTCGTGCAGAACCAGTGTCGTGCAGTGCCTGTGTTGAAGCGGTACTCGGTGAGCGCGTCGCGGTCTGTCAGCAGCTCGAAGGCAGCAGCCGGAACGATCACCCCCACGAAACCCGAGGCGGCGCACATGGAACAGTTGCAGCGGTGCGCGATCGTGGGGTCTTGCAGGCGCGCGCGAAACCGCACAGCACCGCAGTGGCAGCCGCCCGTCACCGCACGCGTCGCGTCCGTCTTCATCGACGGCCGCACTGCCAGACGAGTGCCTGGTTGTTCGCGGGCATGGCGTAGTGGGCGCGCTCAATCCAGCCCTGCCCCGCCGCCTCGCTGCGAACGGCCTCGAGGTGGCGTATGCCCATGTCACGTCCCGCACCGCGCAACTGCGTATCGAATGCCGCATTACCGGGCGATGTCGCCTTGCCCCGAACATGCAGTGGGCCATAGACAAACAGGAGTCCGCCCGCGCGGCACGCCGCCGCGGCGCCCGCAAACAGTCGGGTCACGCTGTCCCGGTTCATGATGTGCAACGTGTTGACCGTGAACACGGCAGCCACCTGTTCGAACCGTTGCCACTGTTCGCTGTCGTCAATATCGAGCACGGCGGGAGCGGCCACGCGCTCCGGGTGCTCGGCGCGCTCGCGCCACGCCAGGATCGTCTCGACATCGGGATCACGATCTGTCGGCAGCCAACACAGGTCGGGTGTGAGTGCACTCAATGTGGCGGCGTGCTCGCCCGTGCCGCAACCGATCTCGAGCAGCGTGCCCTCGAGCGGGGCCAACCAGTCGGCGGCGATTTGCCCGATGGGCGCAGCGTTGCGCGCGGCCGCCGGCGCCGAGCGCGGTGCGGATGCCGCGCTCATCTCAGGTCGGCCGTGGGCGCCTCGAGCCAATGGTCGCGGTAGTGACGCAGCTCGGCAATGGAATCACGAATGTCGGCCAGGGCCAGGTGCTGCGAGCCCTTGCGCACGCCGGCCGCAACACTGGGTGACCAGAGCCTGGCCAAAATCTTGAGCGTGCTCACGTCGAGGTTGCGGTAGTGGAAGAAGCGCTCAAGCTCAGGCATGTAGTTGGCCAGAAAACGTCGGTCCTGGCAGATGCTGTTGCCACACATGGGTGACGTCCCCGGCTCGAGATGCGCCGACAGAAACTCAAGCGTTGCGACCTCTGCCGCGCGCGCGTCGTGGCTGCTGTCGAGCACGCGCTGAACGAGCCCCGAGCCCGTGTGCTGGCGCGTGTTCCACGTGTCCATCGCATCGAGTCGCTCGCGCGGCTGGTGGATGGCGATGACCGGTCCCTCGGCAACCTCTTCAAGCAATCCGTTCGTCACGATCGTGGCGATTTCGATGATGCGATCTTCGGTGGGATCCAGCCCTGTCATCTCGAGATCGATCCAGATCAGGCGCGTGACGCGCGCATCCTGAGCCTCTGCGGCAACGTGTGTCGACGATGTCATCGCGAAAGTGTAGCAGACGCCCGCATTGATTCGACGCGGCCCGGCGGCATACTGTGCGCCATGGCACGCGCACGAAATCCGCTGACGGACGCGACCCGCGATATGCTCGTGACGGCCTGCTACGGTCGAAGATTCGCCCTGGCCGAGCCCGGCGATCCTGGCGCACCCGAGCGCCAGGCTCGCGCCCGCGGCAAACGCCTGCGACCCGTTGCGGGCGACCGCGTCATGGCCAGTCCCCTGGCCAACGAAGATGACTGGCTCATCGAATCCTTGCTGCCGCGCGACAATGAACTGGCCCGACCCGACAGCCGGGGACGGCGCGAGATTCTGGCGGCGAACGTATCGCTCATGATCGTTGTGGTAGCCCCGGAACCGGCGCCGGATTTCTACATCGTCGACCGCTACCTCGCGGCGGCGCGCCTCATGCCCTGCGAGGCCGCAATCGTCTGGAACAAGTCCGATCTGGGCGACTTCCCCGAGGCACTCGCAACCTACGCCGCGCTGGACTACCCGGTGCTCGCCTGCAGTGCGCGTGGCGACTCGGGCATCGGCGAACTGGCCAAACTGCTGCAGGCCCACACAGGCATCCTCGTCGGGCAATCAGGCGTCGGTAAGTCATCGTTGATCAATGCGCTTGTTGGGGACGCGCGCCAGCGCATTGCTGCCGTATCCGAGAGTAGTCGAGAAGGCCGACACACGACGGTGACCGCGGCGCTGATTCGCACCGACGCAGGGCTTGCCGTCATCGATTCGCCAGGGGTACGCGACTACGCACCCAGCATCGAATCACTGCGGGATGTGGGTGCCGGCTTTGTGGAGATCGCGCACTACGCGCAGCAGTGCCGGTTTGCAGACTGCCAGCACCGCGCCGAGCCCGGCTGCGCCGTCAAGGAAGCGGTGGCATCGGGTCAGATTGATGCGCGGCGCTACGACAGCTACCGCCGGCTGCGCCAGCTGACCGAACAACTGAAGCGCGACTGGTAGCCTCAGCCCCGGGTTAGCGCGTAGCGCCGAAGCCGCCTGCGAGTTGCCCGCCACCCAGCAAATGCAGGTGCATGTGAAACACCGTCTGGCAACCGTGCGCATTGGTGTTCATGACCAGGCGGTAGCCTGACGCCGCGAAGCCCTGGGCTTCGGCGTAACGGCGCGCGGCAAGCACCAGCCCCCCCATGAGCGCGGCATCTTCATCGGCAAGCGCATTGGCCGACTCGATGTGGCGCCGCGGTACAAACAGCACATGCACGGGTGCCTGCGGATTGATATCGCGGAAGGCAAGGATGTCGTCATCCTCGTAGACGATATCCGCCGGAATCTCGCGCGCGATGATCTTGCAGAACAGACAGTCTTCTTGGGTGCTCACGCCAGTCCCCCTCGTCAGCTCGCCGCCTCGACACTGCGCCGGCCGGTGAACGCGTGCGACAAGGTACCCCCGTCAACATACTCGAGCTCGCCGCCCACGGGCACGCCGTGCGCGATGCGGCTTGCGGCGACGCCGGAACGCGACGCGAGATCGGCGACGTAGTGTGCCGTCGCGTCCCCTTCCACGGTCGGATTTGTGGCAATGATGACTTCGCGCAGGCGGTCATCGCGAAGTCGTGTCGTCAGCAGGTCGAGGCCCAGTTCCTCGGGGCCGATGCCGTCGAGTGGTGACAGATGCCCCATGAGCACGAAGTAGCGCCCACGAAATCCCGTGGCCGCGTCCAGCGCAAGCACGTCGGCCGGAGACTCGACCACGCAGAGCTGGCTGTCGTCGCGTGTGGCATCGGCGCAGATCGGGCACAGCGGCGTCTCCGAGAACATGCGGCAGCGCTCGCAGTGACCGATGCCCTCCGCTGCGGCTCGCAGTCCGTCCGCGAGACGCACGGCACCATCGCGATCCCGCTCGAGCAGCGCGAACGCCATCCGTTGCGCAGATTTCTGTCCGACACCCGGCAGGCAACGCAAGGCATCGATGAGGTCGGTGAGCAGCGGCGTGAACGCCATATCAGAACGGCAACTTCATTCCCGGCGGCAAGCCCATGCCACCGGCCAGGCCCGACATCATTTCCTTGCTCAGCGCCTCGACTTTGCGCAGCGCATCGTTGAATGCCGCTGCGACGAGGTCTTCGAGCATCTCGCGATCTTCACCAAGCAGGCTGTCGTCTATGGCAATGCCGCGCACCTCGTGTCGGCCCGTCATCGTGACGCGCACAAGTCCGGCACCGGACTCACCCGTCACCTCGGTCTCGGCCAGTTCGGCCTGCGCCTTCTCCATATTGGCCTGCATCGCCTTGGCCTGCTTCATGAGCTGGCCGATTCCACCTTTCATCATGGCTCTCCATTTCGTTCAACGAGCTCTGCGTCGAACATGTTCTTGATCGCTGCCACGCCCGCATCGCTGTCGAGCGCGTCGCGTGTTGCGGCCTGCGCTTCCGCGGCCTCGCGGGCCACACGCTGCGTGGGCGTCTCACCGGCGTCCTGGCCGTCGATTTCGACACGTACCGTGATCGTGTCACCGAGATAATCGGACAGCGCGGTCTCGAGTTCCGAAACGCGCTCGGGCTTGAGCATCGACTCGCTGCGCCGATCCAGCGACAGACGAACGAGCGTGTCCTCGCGGGCCGCAAATGCGCAATTCGCGGCCAGCAAGCGCGCCACGCCGCTCAGAGGCAGCTGGCCCACGAGGCGGTGCCAGTCTTCGAGGCCCGCTGCCGCCTCGTCCGCGCTGCGCGCGACAGGCGGGGCGGGCATGCGCGTGGGTGCCGCCGAGGGCGCGGCAGGCGCGGGTTCGGCCACAGCATGCCCGGAAGCATTGGGCGCGGGCGCCGTGCCGCCACTCGCCGCGCCCGAAGCTGGCGCTTGCGCCGGCGCACCGGGCCGAAAAGCCAGCATGCGCAGCAGCGTCATCTCAACACCCGACCGCGGATCCGGTGCGAGGTAGAGGTCGCGCTTGCCGACGATGGCGAACTGGTAGTAGAGCTGCGCGTCTTCGGGCGAGATGCGTCCCGCAAGGCGCTCGACGTCGGCAGCAACCGCCGCATCCGCATCGCCCGCGCCCGTGGCCTGGAACACCGCGATTCGGGTAAGCAGGCCCGCCAACTCGTCGAGCAGGCGTCCGTAATCCGGGAATTGCGCATCGGCGTCCTCAATGAGATCGAGCAGTCCCGTCGCATCGCCATCGGCCAGGCAGTCAACAATCCGGGCCACGGCGTTGCAATCCAGTGCGCCCAGCATGCCGGCCACGGCGTCGCCTTCGAGACGTCCACCGCCGTACGCGATGGCCTGATCCATGATCGACAGGGCGTCACGCATGCTGCCGTCGGCGGCGCGCGCGATCATCGACAATGCCGGCCCGTCGGCTTCGACCCCTTCGGCTTTCGCAATGAACGCCATGCGATCCGATATAAGCTGCGGCGTGAGCCGCTTGAGGTTGAACTGGAGGCAGCGCGACAACACCGTTACCGGCAGCTTCTGAGGGTCCGTTGTCGCCAGCAGGAAGGTCACGTACTCGGGCGGCTCCTCGAGCGTCTTGAGCAGCGCATTGAACGAGTGCGTCGAAAACATGTGGACCTCGTCAATGAGGTACACCTTCTTGCGACCGCGGGTGGGCCGGTACTGCACGTTGTCGAGCATTTCGCGCGTGTCGTCGACCTTGGTGCGCGACGCCGCGTCGACCTCGATAAGATCCACGAATCGGCCACCGTCGATTTCGGTGCACGCACTGCACTCGCCGCAGGGGTTCGCCGAGACGCCGCGCTCACAATTGAGCGCCTTGGCCAGGATGCGCGCCAGCGTGGTCTTGCCGACGCCGCGCGTGCCCGCGAACAGGTAGGCGTGGTGCAGCTGGTCGTTTTCGAGCGCATGGGTAAGCGCGCGAAGGACATGCTGCTGGCCGACAACGTCTTCGAAACGTTGCGGCCGCCATTTTCTGGCGAGAACGAGATAGCTCATGGAAACCAATGGCGCCGGGGCGCGCCGCCGCGACGACGCGAGTGAATGAGAGGGCCCGTGCCAGCTGTTTCCCGGCACCCGGTATGACCGCTGCCGCTGCTCCCTTCCGGGCCTGACGGGGTTCACGGCTGACCGTCGCGGGGCAGCCGACACGGACCAGGCCCTAGTATCTCAAGGCATGCCCGGGGAATCACCCCCGATTTTGGCGTCATAGCGAGCCCGGCCGCCGGGCACGGTATAATTCGGTCATGGCCGTCCGCAGCACGCCACTTCGGGCGCCGGCATGAGACTCGTGCTGGCCCTCATTGCGGGAGCGTTGCTTACCACGCCACACTTCCCGCCCCCCATTCTCGAGCAGGTTCTCGAGACCGGTCACCTGCGCGTGGTCACGCGCAACGCACCGACCGCCTGGTATATCGGCAGTGACGGTCCGACAGGCCCCGAATACGATCTCGTTCGCGGCTTTAGCGAAGATCTGGGCGTCGCGCTCGAGATGGTGCCCATGGACAGCTTCTCCGAGCTCGTGCCGTCGGTCGCGCAAGGTGACGCGCACATGGCCGCAGGTGGCCTCTCCATCACGGAGCCGCGACTCGCGCTGGTGCGCTTCTCACAGCCCTACCAGCAGGTTGAACAGCATCTGATCTACCGCCGCGGCACCGGCCGGCCGCAGTCGCTCGAGGACGTGCAGGACTCCGAGATTGTCGTGGTCGCAGGCTCGAGCCACGCAGACACCATGCGCGCGCTGGAGCCCGACCTGCCGTTGCTGCGCTGGCGCGAGGACGCGAGCGTCGACGCCGCCGACCTGCTCGAACAGGTGGCTGAGGGCGATATCGACTACACCGTTGCCGATTCGACGGATTTCAGCATCCACCGCAACTTTCACCCCGAGCTGCGCATCGCGCTGGAGCTCGAGGTGGCCGACTCAATTGCCTGGGCCTTCCCGCCCGACGGCGACGACACGCTCATCGTGCGCGCCAACCAGTATCTGCAGAAGATCCGCCGTAACGGCGAACTGACGCGCATCCTGGACCGCTATTACGGACACAACGACGAATTCGACTACGTGGGCACACGCAGCTTCATTCGCCACTACGAGTCGCGCCTGCCGCGCTACCGCGACCTCTTTCTGGAGGCGGCCAGCGCCAATGAGCTCGACTGGCAGCTGCTCGCCGCCATGGGGTATCAGGAGTCGCACTGGCGGCGTTCGGCCGTGTCACCGACGGGTGTGCGCGGCATCATGATGCTCACGCAGGCGACCGCCGACTACCTGGGCATCGAGGACCGCACGGACCCGGCGTCCAGCATCAGCGGCGGCGCCCGCTTCTACGCCCGACTCAAGGCGCGACTCAACGACAGCATTCCCGAACCCGATCGCACCTGGATGGCACTCGCCGCCTACAACGTCGGTTTCTACCACGTCGAGGACGCCCGCAAGATCGTCGCAATGCAGGACGGCGACCCCAACCGATGGGTCGATGTCCGCGACGCGCTGCCGCTGCTGGCGCGCAAAAAGTGGTATTCGCGTGTCCCTTACGGCTACGCACGGGGCTGGGAGCCCGTGGACTACGTGGAGAACATCCGCAACTACCGCGACATCCTGCATTGGCTCGAGAACCGCGAAAACGCCTCGGAAGCCGATGAGAAGGCGCCAGAATCGCCCCCGGAAGCCCCAGCGGGGGGCACCGAAACCCGCGCCTGACGCCTCGCCTGCGGCATTCAGGCCGCATTCAGCGTGCCCCCTGCCTAATGGTGCCCAGACCCACCTGAAAGGGAGTGAGCACCATGACCGCAGTACGCCAATTCCGCACCCTGATTGTCGCGACCAGCCTCGCGCTCGCAGCACCCGCGATCGCCGAAACGCCGGCCCCGACCGGGGTCGAGGTTCTCGTCGAACAGGGCAAGAAGGCCGACGAAAGCACACGCAAGCCGGGCAAAGACGCCCAGCTGCAGAGCAAGTCGACGGCGCCCGAGCGCGGCGCGGGCGCGCGCCTGCAGCGCAAGGCGCCAACGGACGCCGAATCCCAGTCCATCAACCAGGACTTCTGGATCTTCGACGCCACCACGGCGATTGCCGGCGATCTCGACGGTGACGGCTTCTACACGCGTCTGGAACTCGATTTCGACGCCGACACGGTCTACGACCAGGCCTGGGTGTACGCCGTGGTGTACCTGTCACTCGAGGGCGGCGACTGGATCGAGTACGGCGAGACGGCCGTGTTCGACATTTACGGCGCCAGTGGCGGCGACGAGTACTACTTCGACGCAGACCTCGTCTCGGGCTTCCCCACGGGCTATTACGACGTACTCATCGAGCTCTATGACGACTACGACGGGCGCCTCGTCGCGACGTTTGGCCCGGCCCAGTCTGCGGACCTGTTCGACCTGCCGCTGGAAAGCGAAACGGTCGACGCGCCCGTCGAGCCCATCATCGTGGTCACCGAGGAAGGCGGCGGCAGCGCAGGCCCGGGCTTGATCGCCCTGCTCTCAGTCGCGCTGCTGTGGCGCCGTAAGCGGCTTCATGTAACGGATGAGCTCAGCATCATAACCCGCTGATTCATATAATTTCCTGGCACGTTCATTCTTGCGGAACGCGTGCAAGGTGATGGATTGGGCGCCACGATCGGCCGCAGCCTGCTCCACTGCCTCCAGCAGGCTGCGGCCGGCGCCCTGCCCCCGGGCACCGGGCCCGATCACGATGGCTTCGAGGTGCGCGCTGGGCGCGCCACTCAACAACTCGGCCCTGAGCGTCACGAGCGCCAATCCCAAAGGACGATCCTGTTCATCAGCGGCCACGAGCACCAGCGTGTCATCGCGGGATCCATCCAGGTGCTGCGCCAGCACCTTGGCATCACCGCGCCAAAGATCATCGGGATTGCGGTCGTTGGGGACGGGAAAGTCGGCAAGCCCCGGCATCAGGTCCAGGAGCGCCGGACCATCGTCCGTACGGGCCACCCGAATCGTAATCATGTCGCTCGCCTCTTGTTGCGAAAGAACTGCCGAAGCCGCTCACCGGCGATATCGGCCATGAGCCCGCTGCGCACCGCGAAGCGGTGATTCAGGCCCGGCAGCGTCAATGCGTCCGTGATGCCGCCGAGCGCGCCCGACTTCGGATCGGGCGCCGCAAACACGACCTCGGCGACCCGCGCATGCACCATCGCGCCAACGCACATGAGGCAGGGCTCCAACGTCACGTAGACGCGGCAATCGGTGAGCCGATAGTTGCCAAGTCGAACTGCTGCGTCACGCACCGCCAATAGCTCCGCGTGCGCGCTGGGGTCTTGGGTCGCAAGCGGCGCATTGCGGCCGCGGCCAACGATCTCATCACCCCGCACCACCACGGCGCCCACAGGAACCTCGCCGCTGGCCTCTGCGGCATCGGCCAGGGCCAGGGCCTCGGCCATCCAACGGTGGTCGTCGGCACTGAATGACGGCGTTACCTGCGCGGCCCCATTGTCGCTGCCTACTCCCATTCGATGGTCGCCGGGGGCTTGCCGGAAATGTCGTAGGCGACGCGCGAGATCCCTTCGATCTCGTTGATGATGCGCAGCGATACGCGCTCGAGGAATTCGTAAGGCAGCCGCGCCCAGCGTGCCGTCATGAAGTCGACGGTTTCGACTGCACGCAGCGCGATGACGTAGTCATAGGTCCGCCCGTCCCCCATGACACCCACGGAACGAACCGGCAGGAACACGGCGAACGCCTGGCTTGTTTCTTCGTAAAGCCCTGCGGCCCGCAGCTCTTCAATGAACACCGCATCGGCGCGCTGCAACAGCGCGGCGTATTCGGCCTTGACCTCGCCCAGGATTCGAACGCCGAGGCCCGGTCCCGGGAAGGGATGGCGGTACACCATGTCGTGCGGCAGACCGAGCTCGACGCCGACGCGACGCACCTCGTCCTTGAACAACTCGCGTAACGGCTCGAGCAACTTCAGGTTCATGTGCTCAGGCAAGCCGCCGACGTTGTGGTGGCTCTTGATGACATGGGCCTTGCCCGTGGCGCTGCCCGCGGACTCGATGACGTCAGGATAGATGGTGCCCTGCGCCAGCCAGCGCACGTTTTCGAGCTTTTCGGCCTCGGCCTCGAACACGGCAACGAACTCGCGCCCGATAATCTTGCGCTTGGCCTCGGGGTCGGCCTCGCCCCCGAGTGCCCCAAAGAAGCGTTCGGCCGCATCGACGCGAATGACGTTGACGCCCAGGTGACGCGCAAAGGTGTCCATGACCTGGTCACCCTCGTTGAGTCGCAACAGGCCGTGATCGACGAACACGCAGGTGAGCTGGTCGCCAATGGCCGCATGCAGCATGGCCGCGACGACCGAGGAGTCGACGCCGCCCGACAATCCCAGCAGCACATGGTCATCACCCACGGCCTCGCGAATCCGCGCGATCGCGTCACTCGCGATGTTGCCCGTGGTCCAATCGCCGGCGCAGCCGCAGATCTCGCGGACGAAGCGGCGCAAGATCGCGGCACCCTGAAGCGTATGCGTGACCTCGGGATGGAACTGCACGCCGTAGAACTGGCGCCCTCGATCCTCCATGGCGGCCAGCGGCGCGTTGGCACTGGCCGCGATGCCCGCAAATCCCGGTGGCAGTGCGTCGACGCGATCACCATGCGACATCCAGACCTTGAGCCGTGCCTGCCCGGCATCATTGCGCTCATCGGCCAAGCCCGTGAGCAGCTCCGATTCGACGGTCTCGTCGACCTCGGCGTAGCCGAATTCGCGGTGCGAGGAGGCACTGACCTCTCCGCCCAGTTGTGCGGCCATGGTTTGCATGCCATAGCAGATGCCCAGCACGGGCACATCAAGTTCGAACACAACCTGCGCCGCGCGTGGCGGCGCGTCCTGATTGACGGACTCAGGGCCGCCGGACAGGATGATCCCGCGCGCGCCAAATTCACGAATCGCGTCGGGGTCCATATCCCAGGGATGGATCTCCGAGTAGACGCCCGACTCGCGCACCCGGCGCGCGATCAACTGGGTGTACTGGGCGCCGAAATCGAGGATCAGTACGCGGTCGGCGTGAATGTCACGCGCTGCTGGCACCATCACTCGCTCCGGTAGTTGGGGGCTTCTTTGGTGATCGTCACATCGTGCACGTGGCTCTCGCGCATCCCCGCACCGGTGATCCGGACAAACTCGGGTCGCGTGCGCATCGAGGCGATGTCCGCGCAGCCCGTGTAACCCATCGCGGCACGCAGGCCGCCCATGAGCTGGTGCACGATCGCGATCAATGAACCCTTGTAGGGCACGCGGCCTTCGATGCCTTCGGGCACGAGCTTCTCGAGCTCGTCAGTCGTGTCCTGGAAGTAGCGGTCCGAGGAGCCCTGGGCCATAGCCCCGAGCGAACCCATGCCGCGGTAGGACTTGTAGCTGCGGCCCTTGTAGAGCTCGACTTCACCGGGCGCCTCTTCAGTGCCCGCGAACAGGCCGCCGATCATGATTGAGGACGCGCCTGCAACGATGGCCTTGGCGATGTCGCCCGAGTAGCGGACGCCGCCATCAGCGATGACCGGGATGTCATGGCGGTCCATGGCCTCGGCCACTTCGGCTACAGCCGTGATTTGCGGCACACCCACGCCCGCGACCACGCGTGTGGTGCAGATCGAGCCCGGGCCGATCCCCACCTTGACGGCGTTGGCGCCGGCCTCGACAAGCGCTTCCGCGGCTTCGGGCGTCACAATGTTGCCGGCGATGATCTGGGCATCGGGATACGCACCACGGATCTGGCGCACACGTTCAATCACGCCGCGTGAGAAGCCGTGCGAGGTGTCGACGACCAACACGTCGACGCCCGCCTCGATGAGCATGGCGACACGTTCCCCGGTGTCACCGCCGGTGCCCACAGCCGCACCGACGCGCAAGGCGCCGCTGGTGTCCTTGCAGGCACGCGGGAAGTCGGTGGCCTTCTGGAAGTCCTTGGCCGTGATCATGCCGCGCAGGCGAAAGGCGTCGTCGACCACGAGCACCTTCTCAATGCGGTGCTGATGCAGCAGCGAGAGGACTTCCTGTTTGGCGGCGCCTTCGCGCACGGTGACGAGCCTTTCCTTGGGCGTCATGACCGTCGATACGGCGGCATCGAGGTGCGTCTCGTAGCGCAGGTCGCGGTTGGTGACGATGCCCACCGTTTCGTCGCCCGACACGACGGGCACGCCCGAGATATTGTTGGCGCGCGTGAGCTGCAACACCTCGCGGATCGTCATCTCCGGGTTGACCGTGATGGGATCACTGATGATGCCGCTTTCGAATTTCTTGACCACACGAACGTTGCGCGCCTGCTCTTCGGGCGGCATGTTCTTGTGAATGATGCCCATGCCGCCCTCCTGCGCGAGCGTGATCGCCAGGCGGGCTTCGGTCACGGTGTCCATGGCCGCAGACAGCAGCGGCGTATTGAGCGCGATGTCCCGCGTGAGCTGCGTCGCGAGCGACACTTCGCGCGGCAACACTTCGGAGTACGCGGGCTGCAGCAAGACGTCATCGAATGTCAGAGCCTCTCTCGCGATACGCATGGTGCGCCTCCTAAGTTGTTCTTGGGGGGTGTTTGGGGGTTAACCGACCATTGTACCGGGGATGGACGAGCGAGGTAAGCACCTGGTGAGGCTGTCCCGTATACTCCCTGGCTTTTGGAGAGCGACGCCTTGCGGGCACCGGCACAGCACGACGTCTGGAGTGTCTCGGCACTCAACCGCGCCTCCCGCGAGCTGCTGGAATCGAGCTTCGGCAGCATCTGGGTCGAGGCGGAGGTGTCGAACCTCGCCCGTCCCGCGTCGGGGCACGTCTACTTTTCGCTCAAGGATGGCCAGGCGCAGGTTCGCGCCGCTTTCTTCCGCCAGCGACAGCGCGGCAGCGCCCGCGAACTCGCCAATGGCGACCAGGTGCTCGTGCGCGGCAGGCTGAGCCTCTACGAGCCGCGCGGCGACTATCAGCTCATCGTCGAGCACCTCGAACCGGCTGGCGAGGGCCTGTTGCGACGCGCGTTCGAGCAACTCAAACGCAAGCTTCACGCCGAGGGCCTGTTCGACGCCGAGCGCAAACGTGAGCTGCCCACGCTGCCCGCCCGCATTGGCGTCATCACCTCGCCCTCGGGCGCCGCCATCCGCGACATCCTCAAGGTGCTCGGCAGGCGCATGCCGGGGATTCCCGTGCTCGTCTACGGCGCCAGCGTGCAGGGTCGCGACGCGCCCGCAGAACTCCGTCGAGCGCTCGCGCTTGCCGTGGCCCGTAACGACTGCGATGTCCTGATCCTGGCGCGTGGCGGCGGATCACTCGAGGACCTTGCCGCCTTCAACGACGAAGGACTGGCCCGGGACATTGCCGCCTGCCCGATCCCGACGCTTGCGGGCGTGGGCCACGAGGTGGATGTCACGATTGCCGACTACGTCGCAGACGCGCGTGCACCGACGCCGTCGGCGGCTGCAGAGCTCGCCGTGCCCGATGGCCGCACGCTGCTCGAGCAGGCGCGTGAACGCGGCTACCGGCTCAGCAACGCGACGGACCGACTGCTGCAACGTTACGCGCAGCGCATGGATCAGCTCTCACGCCGCCTGCAGTCGCAGGGGCCGTCGCGCCGGCTCGCCGAACAGCGGCGCATCCTCGCGCGACTGACCCAGTCTCTGCGCCGCTCAGGGCGCGAGGCGCTCGAGCGCCGCCTGCGCCAGCACACCACACTCGCCGCACGCCTGCGCGTGCAGTCGCCCGCCACGGCGCTCGCGCGGCGCAAGCGCACGCTCAGTGGCCTCGCGGGGCGTCTGGTGCGCGCGGAAATCACCGCGCGGAGCGCGCGCGCCCAGCGACTGCGCACGCTCGCGAAGACCCTGCAGGCGGTCAGCCCGCTCGCAACCATTGCACGCGGCTACGCCGTCGTGCGCGACGCTGCTGGCGACGCTGTCACGGACAGCGTCACGCTGAAACCCGGCGATGCCGTGGCTGTGACCTTGCGCGATGGTGTGGTGGACGCCGAAGTCCGGGGCGTCCGCCCCGATGACGGCTGAGGCTCAGTCGTCGAACGACAGCGCGCGCTCGACGCGCCGGTGCCAGTCACTCTCACCCTCACGGACGAAGACATGGCAGTGGTCCATGTCGCCGCCGTAGATGTGCAGCGAGACGGCGGGGCTGCGGTCGCAGGGATTGGCGATCAGGTGGTATTCGTAGGGTGGGATCAGGCACCCGGCACTGCCGATGCCCGCCATGTACGAATTGCGGGCCTCGAAACGGTAGCGCTCCTCGTCGGTCTGCTCCATGAGCTCGTACTGCAGCACGTCGATGCTGCCCGCACAGACGCCTTCCACGCACCACATTCCTGCATGATCGTGAATGGGCGTCGACTGGCACGGGCCCCAGGTCATGGCAACGATGGAGTAGCCACGCTCGGGGTCACGATGCAGGAGCCTGCGCGCGTAACGATCGGCGTGCGGCTGCATGACGGCGACAGGCAGCTCGAAGGCGTTTCCACGGATCATGCGACAGAGTTCGGACTTGATGCGATCCACGACGGCCGTGGCGTCGGGCAGCGCGACGGCCTCGTCGCAGAGCGCGATCAGCGGGGCCAAACCTGCCGCCCCGCGGGCATTGGGCTCATCTGCGGCGATAACCATGAGCTCAGTCTAACACCGGAAACTATCTAGCGGTTCGCAAGCCAGCCGCCGATGACGGGTCGGAACCGATCCATGTCAACGAGAAACGAATCGTGGCCCTGGATTGAATCGAGCGCCTCGAAACTGACGTCGCAACCCGCCGCACCCAGCGCATCGGCGAGCTCACGCTGCTGCCAGAGCGGGAACAGGATGTCGCTGCCGACGCCAATGACCAACGCCTCGTCGAGCGACGTACGCGCCACACCACTGGCCACGGAGCCCCCGTAGTCGGCGATGTCGAACAAGTCCATGGCGCGCGACAGGTACAGGTAGCAATTGGCGTCGAAGGCGCCCGTGAACTTGAGTGCGTGGGCTTCGAGGTAGGACTCGACCTCAAAATCAATGCAGAACGGGTCGTTGGCGCCGTGTTCGGCGGCCACGCGTTCACGCCCGAAGCGTTGCACCCACTCCTCTGCGGAGCGATAGGTGATCATGCCGAGCTTGCGCGCCATGCGCATACCCGTGATCGGCCCGGCACCCGCGGGATAGCGTCCGTCCCGCCAGTCGGGGTCTCGGCGCACCATCTCGCGTTGCAATGAGCGCAGTGCGATGGCGAACGGTGCCGCCCGCGCCGCTGACGACACCGATATGAGTCGACCGCAACGCGCCGGGTGCAGCGCGGCAAACGCCAGCGCCGTCATGCCACCCATGGAACAGCCGATGGCGGCGAACACCCGGTCGATGCCCAGCGCATCGAGCACGGGCAACGAAGCATTGGCAATGTCTTCGAGAGAAAGCACGGGGAAATCAATCCCGTACCGGACATTTCTCGACGGATTATCACTCGCCGGACCGGTTGAGCCGAAGCAACTGCCCAGCGAATTCACGCAGACCACGAAGAAGCGGTCGGTGTCGATCGGCCGCTGCGGTCCCAGCATCTCCTCCCACCAGCCCGGCGACAGGTCCTCGGGCGATGAGGCCGCATGTGCTGAGGGCGACAAGCCCGTGAAGAGCACGATGGCGTTGTCACGTTCGGCCGAAAGCTGCCCCCAGGTTTCATACGCGAGCGTCGGCCGCTCGAGGACGCCGCCACGACGCAGCTCGAACGTTCCGGGCAGCTTGAGGAAACGGCGTGCGCCGGCTTCGGAGGGACTCATGGGGAAAGCGCGCGCCACGCCGTGCAGCGTGGCGCGCCCGGCAGCGTCAGAAGAACTTGCGGGCCATACCCAACAGGCCGTCAACGGCCGAACCGCCCTCATCCCGGTCGAGGAAGCTCGACAGCAGGCCAGCGCCGGCCGATGACGCACCGCCGGCGATCAGCGACGAGAGGGCACCGCTGCCCTTACTCTCTTTGCTCAGCGAGCCCATCGCCATGGCAGCCACCATGGGCAGCATTTTCTTGAGCGTGCCCACATCCACGCCGGTGCGCGAGGCAGCTTCTGCGGCCACCTTGCGGCTTTCGTCCTTGCTGCCCAGCAGGTGGCCCAGAATGGCGTTGCCATCCGTAATCGTGGCGGCCCGGCTCAGCAGGTCGGGCTTCTCGACGTAGTCTGCGTGGTGGCCGCGCTGCAGCGCGGACATCAGTGCACCGAGCCCCTCGGGTTGCTCGACGTTGCGGCGGATCCCGCCCTTGAGCGCGGGCAGCAGCTCCGCGATGGCTGCACCGGCCTTGCCCTTGTCGAGCTTGAGGCTGTTCGCAACCTGGCCCACGAGGGCACCATTACCCGAATTGAGAATCGTCTCGAGGATGCTCATTGTTCTCTCCCACTATCCCCTGCGTATCAGTCGCGAAAGCCTACCACGGGGCACGCGCGAGGCGTCACCTATGAACGCTTCTTGACGTGCTTGAGCAGGCGCTTGCGGCGCGCCTGCTGGCGCGGTGTGAGCGTATTGCGCCGACCCTCGAACGGGTTCTTGCCAGACTTGAGCTGGAGGCGAATCGGTGTGCCTCGCAGCTTGAAGGTCTTTCTGAAATAGTTGACCAGGTAGCGCCGGTAGCTCGCCGACAGGCGCTCGGCCTGGGTGCCGTGCACGACGATGACGGGCGGGTTGCGCCCGCCCTGGTGCGCGTAGCGCAGCCGTGGCCGGCGCCCCCGTGACAGGGGCGGCGGGTGGGCTTCGATGGCGGTTTCCAGCGCGCGCGTGAGCGCCGACGCCGGCAGCTCGCGACATGCCGCCTCGTGCACACGCTCAGCCTCGGGCAACAACTTGCCCACGCCCGTTCCGTGCTTGGCGGAAATGAAGTGGCGCGGCGCGAACTCCGTGAAACCGAGCTTGAGCTCAAGCCCGTCGCGCAATGCGCGTCGGCGATCGGGGTCGAGGCCGTCCCATTTGTTGATGACCACGACGAGCGCCCTGCCCCGTTCGATGATGAGACCGAACAGCGAGACATCCTGGTCGGTCACACCCTCACGCGCGTCGATGACACCGATCACGACATTGCTCTGCTCGATGGCCTGGAGCGTCTTGATGATGCTGAATTTCTCGATGGCCTCGGTGACGCGTGTCCGGCGCCGCACGCCGGCCGTATCCACGAGCACGTAATGCTTGCCGTCACGCTCGAACGGCACGCGCACGCTGTCGCGCGTGGTGCCGGGCTTGTCGAACGCGACGAGACGTTCTTCGCCGATCAGGCGATTGATGAGCGTCGATTTGCCGACGTTGGGCCGGCCCGCCACCGTGATCATGATGGCCTCATCGGGCTCGGGCTCGACCTCACCCTCGGGGCACGCGGCCAGCACGAACTCGATAAGCGCCGCCACGCGATCGCCGTGCGCCGCCGAGATGACCGCCGGGTCGCCGAGACCCAGCGCGTAGAAATCGGACGCCACAGCGTCGGCGTCGAGACCCTCGGCCTTGTTGATGGCCAGGAAAACGGGCTTGTCGCTGCGGCGTACGTGCTCGGCGATATCGTAGTCGCCGGCCAGCAGCCCGTCACGCGCATCGACGAGGAAGACGACGACGTCCGACTCTTCGATAGCTAAGCGCGCCTGCTCCGCCATGAGCGCGGCCACGCCCTCGTCGTCGTCGCCGAGACCGCCCGTGTCGACCACGAGATAGTCGCGGCCGCCCACTTTACCGAAGCCGTACTGGCGATCACGGGTCAGGCCCGGGTAATCGGCGACAAGCGCGTCGCGCGTGCGCGTCAATCGATTGAACAGCGTCGACTTGCCGACATTGGGTCGACCGACGAGTGCGACGACGGGCAGCATCGCGGTGTCAGCGGCGCTCGCCGCGCTCGCGGTAACCGACGAGGGTGCCTTCGCTGGACTGCGCGTAGAGCGTCTCGCCCATGACGTAGGGGCGCTGCACGATGGGCGCATCGTCGACGCGGACCCTTGCCGCGAGCGTGCCGCTGCGTGCGCTCACGAAGTGCAGGTAGCCCTCTAGGTCTCCCACCACAACGTATTCGCCGAATGCCACGGGCGCCGTGAGTTGCCGGCGCAGGAATTTCTCGTTGGACCATTGCTGCGTGCCGTTGCTACGCGACAATGCGATGACCTGGTCGTCCTCGAGCGTCATGTAGACATTGGTCCAGTCGATGCCGAGTCCCGCGTAGCTCGAGAGTTCGCGCGCCCAGAGTGCCTGGCCCGATTCCGCGGCAATGGCAGCCGTACGGGCGCGAAATCCCGTGACGTAGAGGTCATTGCCCGATGCCGCCAGCGCGCCATCGGCATCGACCATGCGCTCGATATCACTGCGACCCGAGGGAATGCCCAGCGGCAATTCCCAGAGCACTTCGCCCGAGAGCAGGTCTGCGGCCAGGATGCGCCCGTTGTCGAAGCCCGCCACGACAGCGTCACCGACGATGACCGGCGCGCCCGTGCCGCGCTGCGACAGCCGGGGTACGGGTTGCTCGATGAACCACAGCACCTCACCTGTGGCACCGGACAAGGCCAGCAGACGTCCGTCCACGCTGCGCACAATGACGCGCTCACCGCCAAGCACGGGCGGTGCCAGCACCTCGGCCGAGATGTCCTGTCGCCAGAGGACGTCGCCCGTGCGCGCGTCGAGTGCGGTAATGCCCCCGCTGCGATCCGCAACGGCAAGCCGACCATCACCGGCTCCTGGGCCTGCGGTAATCGTGCCGTCGAGTTTCACGCGCCAGGTGCGTTTGCCCGAGACCGCGTCGTAAGCCACGACGGTGCCGTCGGCGCCCGCTGCATAGGCACGGGTGCCATCGCCCGACGGTCGCAGCGCATAGCGCAGCACACCGCCGCCGCCACCCACACCGTCCTTAATGACACGATCGAGTTGGAGCGTGGCCGAAAAGTCGGTAAGCGGCGTCGGCGGCAATGCAGCCTCTTCGTCGTCACCGCCGAAGATGGAGCAGCCGGACACGGCCAGCACGGCCGTCGCCAGCGCCATGAGGCGCAGCCTGCGGGTCACGGGGTTTCCGCGTCCGTGACCACGACGGGCGCAGCGCCCAGGTCGGCGAGCTTCATTTCGACAAGCCGCACGTCGATGAGTTGTGACTGGCCCGGCGCCGTCAGGGCCGACTCGAATGCCGCTCGCGCCGCTTCGGTGTTGCCCAGCGCAACCTGTACATCGCCGCGTGCCTCAGCCAGCAGCGGCGCGTAGGTGCCCGCGTCGCTCACACCGTCGAGCACCTCGAGCGCCTGCGCAGGCTCGCCGCGATAGGACAGCACGCGCGCGAGCCGTGACGCGACGACGGGCTCGAGCAGCTTGCCGCGCTCGCGCGCCAGGACGTTGCGCAGCGTCGACTCTGCCGATTCCGTTTCACCGCGCTGCATGTAGAGCCCCGCGAGCCGCAGCCCGGCCTGTGTGACGTAGGGCGAGTCCGGGAACTCCGTCGTCAGCGTACCGTGGTGCGACACGAGCATGGTCAGGTCCGAGGCCTGGGCCGCGTCCACGACCTGCTCGAAGACCTGTGAGGCCCCTTCGGCGTAAGCGCGCTGCTCGCCCTTCCACCAGTTCCAGCCGAACAGGCCGGCCGTCGACAGGACCACAGCGCTGATGAGCAGCTTGCCGTTTTCGTCCCAGAAGGCTTTCAGTTTCTCGACTTGTTCCGCGTCTTCGTAATCGCTCACGGTTTCATCACCTATCAATCTACGTGTCGTGCGACGGGGCCAGCGGCACCCGGCGCGAATCAGCCGGCAATACTAGCGGTTTCGGCCGCCTCGCGAAACGGCGCGCGCCCACCTTCAGCGCGATCCGATCTCGGCCGCGAGCAAGCGTGCCAGGCCGGCCTCATCGAGGCTCTCCTGATCGCGACGGTCTCTCAGCGGCTTGACCGAGATCACACCGTCGGCAAGCTCGCGCTCGGCCACGATCAGCGCCAGTTCGGCACCGCTCTTGTCAGCCTGCTTGAGCTGCGACTTCATGCTGCCGCCACCCAGGTGGCGCTCCAGCCGCAGCCCCGGCACCGTGTCGCGCAGCCGCTCGCTGAGTGCCAGAGCGGCGGTATCGGCGCCTTCGCCCACAGAGATCAGGTACGCGTGAGGTTCGACCGCGGCCGGACTCGCCTGTTCCGCTTCGCAGAGCGCCACCAGACGCTCCACGCCGATGGCCCAGCCAATGGCGGGCACGGGCTTGCCGCCCAGTTGCTCGAACAGACCGTCGTAGCGGCCACCCGAACACACAGCGCCCTGCGAACCCAACGCGTCGGTCACCCACTCGAAGACGGTGCGCGAGTAGTAATCGAGGCCGCGCACGAGACGCGGGTTGACCGTGTACTCGACGCCGACCGCGTCGAGCCCGGCGCGCAGCGCGTCGAAGTGCCGCTGCGATTCGGCATCGAGATGATCCAGCAACAGCGGCGCGCCTGCGATGACCTCCGCCAGGGCCGGGTTCTTGCTGTCGAGGATGCGCAACGGATTGCTCTCGAGCCGGCGCAGGCTGTCGGAATCAAGCACGTCGCGGTGGCCCTCGAAATACCTCACGAGCTGATCGCGATAGTCGGCGCGCGCCGCGGCGCTGCCGAGCGAGTTGATCTCTAGCGCGAGCCGCGAGACTCCGAGCCGTTGCCAGAGTCGCGCCGACATCGTGATCATCTCGATGTCGACGTCGGGCCCCTCGTAGCCGAAGGCCTCGATGTCGATCTGGTGAAACTGCCGGTAGCGACCTTTCTGCGGCTTCTCGTAACGGAACATCGGACCCGCGGTCCAGATGCGGTGCTTCTGGTTGTGCGTGAGGCCGTTGGAGATCGCCGCTCGAACCAAACCTGCTGTGGCCTCCGGGCGCAGCGTCAGGCTCTCGCCATTGCGGTCGTCAAAGGTGTACATCTCCTTTTCGACGATGTCCGTGGCATCTCCAATGGAGCGACGAAACAACTCGGTACGTTCGAGCAGCGGCAGCCGCACGTGCCGGTAGCCGTAGCCTGCCAGGAGTTCAGAGACAATGCCTTCGAGCGCGAGCCAGGTGTCGCCATCGGGCGGCAGGATGTCGTTCATGCCCCGTACGGGCGTGATGTTCTGAGCCATGGTTGTGGGGCCCGTCGGGGGGCGCGTGGTGAGCTGGACAGCCGCGCATTATACGCGGCTTCGGGTTAGCGCAGCGTCAGTCTCGCGCTGCGGCCGCGGCGCGCGTTGGCCGGAATCGACACCGGATCGCCGTCCAGTGTCAGCGACGCCGCATCGGCAACCCCGAGCGTCACCGTTAACGGCCGTGGTCCGTCGAGTCGGCGCGTGTCGCCCGCGGCCGCCGTCCCCGTGGCCAGCCGACGGCCCTCGGCGTCGCGAACCTCAAACCAGCACTCCGCCGTAAAGCGAATCTCGAGCCCGGAGTTTGCCGCGACCGCGCTCACGGCGGGCGTCGCGTTCACGGCCGTGGGCGCCGTCGTCGTCGGGGCGCTCGTGGACTGCGAGGCGCGCTCACGCGCCTCGGCAAGTCGCGACGCGAAATCGGTATTGGCCGTCGCAGGTTCGGTCTCCGGCGCTGCTGCATCGACCGACTGCGGTGGTGGTGACTCAGTTGCCGCGTCCGTCGCCGAAGGCTCTGCCGCCACCGGGGTCTCGGCACTGCGCGGCCAAAGCAGGAACGCGGCCACAAGCGCGGCGATGACTGCCAGCACCGCGAGCAGCGTCAGCAGTGGCGCCACGCGACGGCGGCGGATGGGCTGCTGGTAGTGCACCACGAGTTCAGGCGGCTCGGAACCCGAATCGCCGGCGGTTTCGGCGTAGCGCCGCATGGCCTCATCGGCGTCGAGACCGACGTGCCCGGCGAGTGCCCGAAGGTGCCCCTTGACGAACACAGGCGCACCCAGCGTGCTGAAGTCGTCGCGCTCGAGTGCTGTGATGACAACCGGGTCGAGGTGCAGCGCAGCGGCAACGGCCTCGACGCCCAGGCCCGCCGATTCGCGGCCTTCCCGAAGCCAGTCACCGAGCCCCGGTTCGGCTTCGGCAGCGCCGGCCTCAGGGTCCTGCGTCGCGTCGTCCGTCATCGCCGAGGCCTAGCCGCCCTTGAACTGGTCGGCCTCGCGGGAATCCGGGAACAGCTCGACGAGCTGATCCGCGTAGTCATCTGCGGCCCGCGAATCGCCAAGCGCCGTCTCTATGCGCCATCCCAGCAGCAGCGTTTCGGCGGTGGGGTCCACACGCTGCAGCAGCCGCTCGAGGAACGCGCGCGCGCTGAGCGGATTGCCCGTGGCCAACTTCAGATCGGCGAGCTGGATGAGCGCGTCACCAAAAGTGGCGTTGACGTCGAGCGCCTGGCGAAAGAATCGTTCCGCGGCCTCCATGTCGGGCTTGTTGCGCATGCACACGCCCGCGTTGGTCAGCGCGGCGGCAGGCGTCGAGTAGAGCGGATTCCGCGCTGCGCGCACGAAGTATCTCTCCGCCTGATCGAAGCGGCGCTTGCCGCAAAGGAAAATGGCGTAGCTGTTTTGCACAGCCGCCTCGTCGGGCGCCACCCGGATGGCATCGCGGAAGGCCTTCTCGGCGAGCTTGGGTTCGTCAATACGCTGATACAGGATCGCCAGTGTCACGTGCGCCTGCGCGAAGTCGGGGTTCTGCTTGACCGAGCTCTCGAGCCGGTCGCGCGCCTGGCGCAGCTTGCCAGAGCGCATGTACTCGACGCCAAGCCGATAATTGTAGGCGGCCGCGTCTGTCGGCGATTCCTTGAGTACCCGGCCACCGGTTTCCGTCACGCAGGCCGTACAGAGCAAGGCTGCGACAGTTAGCAGAAGCGCGCGCACCATGGAATTCGTCCTAGCTTCGATCATGCGCGGAGTTTACCGCAGACGCGGCTGGCGTGCCGTGACCTCAGCGGTCTCCGAGACGCCGCCGCACCCGGTCCTTGACGCGCCCGGCCAACTGGCCGCAGGCGGCGTCGATGTCGTCGCCACGCGTGCGCCGGACCGTGGTCACCACATTGCGAGACCGCAGCCGGTCGCGGAAGCCGTCGATGACGGCATCGGGGCTGCGTTCGAACTCGGTACCCGGGAACGGGTTAAACGGAATGAGGTTCACCTTGGCGGGTTTTCCGGCCAGCAGACGCGCGAGCGCGTCGGCATGTTCGCGCTGGTCGTTGACGCCGTTGAGCATGACGTACTCAAAGGTCACATGCCGGTTGCCGAATGCGGCCACGTAACGCCAGCAGGCCTCGAGCAGGTCCGCGATCGGGTGGATCTTGTTGATGGGCACGAGCCGATCGCGCAAGGCGTCATCGGGCGCGTGCAATGACACGGCCAGCGCGACGTTGCATTCCTGCGCGAGCTTGTCCAGTTGCGGCACCAGGCCCGAGGTGCTCAGCGTCACCCGGCGACGCGACAATCCGTAGGCGTGGTCGTCCAGCAACAGTTGTAACGCGGGCACGACGTTTCGGTAATTGGCCAGCGGCTCACCCATGCCCATGAACACGACATTGGTGATGGCTGACTCGCCGTTTGCGCGGCGCGGCAACTCCGCGATGGCCGTCCACACCTGGCCCACGATCTCCGCGGTGGTTAGGTTGCTGTTGAAGCCTTGCTTCGCGGTCGCACAAAACGCGCAGTCGAGTGCGCAGCCCACCTGCGAGGAAATGCAAAGCGTGCCGCGATCGGCCTCCGGGATAAACACCGTTTCGATGGCCTGGCCGTTCCTGGCGGCCATGAGCCACTTGAACGTGCCATCGGAAGACTGGTGGCGGTTGATGATGCGCGGCAACTCTAGCCGCGCGTTCGCCGCGAGTTCCACACGCAGCGGCTTGGCGAGATCGGTCATCGACTCAAAGTCGAGGACCTGGCGCTGGTGCACCCACTGCATGAGCTGACGGGCGCGGAACGGTTTGTGTCCGCGATCGGCGAACCACTGCTCGAGCGCCGCGCGCGGCAGCCCGAGCAGGTTGTCGCCGTCCGCCGCCTCGCGGGCGGCGTCCTGGACGGAATCAGCCGCGCGTGCGCTCACTGATGCCTTCTGGGAAGAAGAACGCGACTTCAACAGCCGCGGTTTCTGTCGCGTCCGAGCCGTGCACGATGTTTTCTTCGATGCTGTCCGCAAAGTCGGCACGGATCGTGCCCGCTTCGGCGTCGGCCGGGTTCGTGGCACCCATGAGGTCACGGTTGACGGCAACGGCATTTTCGCCGCGCAGCGCCTGCGCGATCACGGGGCCCGACGTCATGTAGCTCACGAGGTCTGCGAAGAACGGGCGCTCCTTGTGGACGGCGTAAAAGCCTTCCGCCTGCTCTTGCGTCAGCTGCATCATGCGCGCCGCGACGATCTCGAGGCCTGCCTTCTCAAAGCGGCCGTAGATTTCGCCGATGAGGTTCTTCTGCACGCCGTCGGGCTTGATGATGGAAAGGGTCGTCTCGATGGCCATCGGTTCTGTGTCCTCTTGATACGGAACGGCCGGTGCACAGACCGGCCGGAAAAATCGGGTGCCCCGGGGTCGCCGGGCGGCGCAAGTCTACCGCCGGGTCGGCCCGGCGACAACGCGCTCAGTCGCCGTCGACGTTGAAGCTCTCACCGCAGCCGCACTCACCGGCCACGTTGGGATTCACGAAGCGGAAGACCTCATTGAGGCCGTCCTTGACGAAATCGACCTCGGTACCGTCGAGCATCGGCAGGCTGTCGCGGTCGACGAGGACCTTGAGCCCATCCTGCTCGAACACGGCATCGTTGGCTTCCACGGCGTCCGCATAGCCGATGACGTAGGCCCAGCCGTTGCAGCCCGACTTGCGCACACCGAGCCGCAGGCCGACACCACCACCGCGCTTGTCGAGGTAGGTACGTACGCGAGCTGCCGCATTGTCCGAGAGCGAAACCGCCATGATGTCGTCCGTTCCAGTTTATTGGGTCGCCGCGGCGACCAGAGCCCGCCACGCGTCTTCGACAACCAGCAGGGTCGACAGCGCGTCGCGCGATAAAGCCAGTGGCTCAAGCCAGTCCTGGGCTGACCCGACCGCCGATGTTGCCGAAGCCTGGCGGGCCACAAACTCGCAGGCCGCAATAGCGTCAGGGTCTCCGAAGACGAGGTAGCGGATGTTCCGTAGCCCGTAAGAACCGGCCGTTGCCGAGAATTGTACCGCACATGCCCGGGAAACACTGCCTGCGGCACCCGTCAGCGCACCCGCGCAAGCACGACCATAGTGCCTGGGGTCTTCCAGTAAAGATGTGCGCAAATCCCCAGGATTCAAGGCAACACCCGGGCCAGATCGCCGGCCATATCGCGCAATCGCGTGACGGCTGCCTCGAAGCGAGACGCAGCCGCGTCGACGTCCTCAGCGGTCGAAAGACGACCCAGCGAAAACCTGAGGGACGCGCCCGCGAGCAGGTCATCGCGCCCCAGCGCGCGCAGCACGAACGAGGGAGCGGTGTCGCGCGAGTTGCAGGCCGAGCCCGTTGCCAGGGCAATCGGCTGCATGGCGGCGACGAGCGCCGCACCAGCCACACCCTCGACCGAAACGTTGACGATGCTCTGCAGGCGCGCCGTTGCCGACCCGTTGAGCAGGACGCCAGGTACCGCAAGCAGACGCTCGGCGAGACGCCGACCCAGCGCATCGAGGCGTGCATGGTCGGTCTCGAGACGCTCACCGACGAGCGCTGCGGCCCGGCCGAAGCCCGCAATCTGGTGCACGGGCAGCGTGCCCGGGCGGCGCCCGTCCTGCTGCCCGCCCCCAAACAGCAGAGGCTCGAACTGCACGCCATGGCGCGGCGCCACGTACAGCGCCCCGACACCCTTCGGGCCGTAGCACTTGTGCGCCGTCACCGACATGAGATCGATGGCGAGTCCGGCGGGCGCCACGGGCACCTTGCCAAACGCCTGCGCGGCGTCCACGTGAAACAGGGCGTCGTGCTCCGACATGACCGCAGCCAGCCCGGGAATGTCGTTCACCGTGCCGATTTCGTTATTCACCCACATGAGCGACACGAGCACCGTGTCGTCGCGCAAGGCGCCGGCCAGTGCCGCAGGCGTGACGCAGCCATCGGCGTCGGGAGTCAGCCAGGTGACCTCGAAGCCTTCGCGCTCGAGTTGCTTGCAGGCGTCGATGACCGCCTTGTGTTCGGTGCGGCTCGTGATCACGTGTTTGCCGCGGGCCGCGCGGTAGCGCGCGGCACCGATAATGGCCAGGTTGTCGGACTCGGTCGCGCCCGAGGTCCAGACCAGCGTGTCCGGTGCCACCCCCAACGCTGCGCCCAGCGCGGCCGCAGCCGCCGTGACGTGGTCATCCGCGCGCGCGCCCCAGGCATGGCTCGAGGACGGATTGCCAAAGTCGGCCAACGCATCCTGCATGGCCGCGATGACTTCGGGGGCAACGGGTGTCGTCGCCGCGTAGTCCATGTAGATCGCGTCGACGGGTTCGAGTCCCAGCATCAGCCCTGCCCCCCGCGCCAGCGTTCGGACTCGAGCGCCGCGAGAATGCCGCGCAGGATGTTGACCTCGTTGCGGTCGGGCTCGGCCCGGTTGAACAGTCGCCGGATGCGGCGCATGAGGTAGCGCGGGTTGTCGGGATTCAGAAAGCCCGACGCCAGTGACAGCCGCTCGAGGTGCGCGTAGAAATGCTCCATTTCCTCGGCCGTCGCCGGTGGCGATTCTGCGTCCTGCAGTTGTGGTTCCGGGTCTGTGGCCAGAAATAGCTCGTAGGCGATCACCTGCACGGCCATCGCAAGGTTCAGCGAGCTGAAGCTCGTCGTGGGGATCACGACCAACGCGCTGCACAGGTCCATGTCTTCGTTGCCGAGGCCCGTTTTCTCGGGGCCAAACACGACGGCGACGCGCCCGGAGTCGGTCCGCGCCAACAATTCAGTCGTGGCCTCACGCGGCGTGAGCTGCGGCCAGGCGATGCTGCGTTGGCGGGCGCTCGTGCCGATCACGTAGCTGCAGTCCGCGACCGCGTCGGCCAGCGTGTCATGCACGCTGGCGTTGTCGAGAATGCCCGTCGCACCCGAGGCGCGAGCCACGGCCTCCGCGCTCGGGAACGTGCGCGGGTGCACGAGCGCGAGATCGGACAGGGACATATTCATCATGGCGCGCGCCGTGGCGCCAATGTTTCCGGGGTGCGTCGTGCCTACGAGCACGATGCGGACTGCGTCGAGCACCGTGGGGCTCCGTCGTCTGGCTTCGTCAACATGTTATTCTACCGCCCCTTTGCACGCCGGCACCGCCCGGCGTGTCCTGTATTCGAGAGACCGATACCATGCACGCCCTGCTCAACGTCGCCGTCGCCGCCGCGCGCAAGGGTGGCGACTCCCTGATTCGGAGCCAGCACCGGCTAGACAACCTCAACGTCCAGAGCAAGGGCCGCAATGACTTCGTCAGCGAGGCCGACCGCCTGGCCGAAGCGAAGATCATCGACGAGATTCGCAAGAGCTATCCCGACCACGCCATCCTCGCTGAGGAAACGGGCGCCCACGACGGGCAGGACGACGTCACCTGGATCATCGACCCGCTCGACGGCACCAGCAACTTCCTGCACGGCTTCCCCGTGTTCTGCGTCTCCGTGGCCTGCCAGGTCGGTGGCCGACTCGCGCATGGCGTGGTCTACGACCCGATGCGCCAGGAGCTGTTTACGGCCTCACGCGGCGCGGGCGCGCAGCTCGACGGTCGCAAGATTCGCGTCAGCGGCCGACAGCACCTCAAGACCGCGCTGCTCGGCACGGGCTTCCCGTTCCGGGCCGATCAACAGGAAGACGTCGACCATTATCTTGCCCTGCTCAAGACGGCGCTCATGGCGAGTTCGGGCGTCCGCCGTCCGGGTGCTGCGGCGCTCGACCTGGCCTATGTGGCCGCGGGACGGCTCGATGCCTTCTGGGAGTTCGGGCTCAAGGCCTGGGACGTGGCCGCAGGCGCGCTGATCATCCGCGAGGCCGGCGGCATCGTGAGTGGCGTCGATGGCGGTGAAGACTACTTGCACAGCGGCCACATCATGACCGGCACGCCCAGGATCTACGCCGCGCTGGCCAAGCTGTTCGCCAACGAAGGCAAGGCGCCTGTCCGGGCGATGCTGGGCAAGACGTAAGCACCGCAGCGGTCATTGCGAAGACCCGCAGGTTGCGCGGCATTCTCACGATGCCATCGCGCGCTCCAACCGCGCGACAGCCGGATAGAGATCGCCACGCCGTCTGCGCCGGCTCGCGATGACGGGTCTTTGTCACGCCGGCTCGCGATGACGGGTCTTTGCCACGCCGGCTCGCGGTGACGGGTCTTTGCCACGCCGGCTCGCGGTGACGGGTCTTTGCCACGCCGGCTCGCGGTGACGCAACCGTCACTGCGAGGGCCCGAAGGGCCCGCGGCAGTCTCTCAACGCCATCGCGCGCTTCAACAGAACGACAGCCGGATAGAGATCGCCACGCCGTCTGCGCCGGCTCGCGATGACGGGGCTTTGTCACGCCGGCTCGCGATGACGGGTCTTTGTCACGCCCGCTCGCGATGACGGGTCTTTGTCACGCCCGCTCGCGATGACGGGTCTTTGTCACGCCGGCTCGCGATGACGGGGCTTTCCCACGCCCGCTCGCGATGACGGCTAACCCGGTTTAGGGCAACTCGTCGATTTCGTCGCCGTCGACGGGTTCGGGCGGCAACAGGTCGCGCGCGCTGACACCGAGCTGCAGCGCCACGGCGCTGGCCACGTAGATCGACGAGTAGGTACCGACCACGATACCCGCGATCAGCGCGATCGAGAACGAGCGTACCGATTCCCCACCCAGTACCAGCAATGCCGTCAACACGAGCAGCGTCGTGACACCCGTGATGATGGTTCGCGCGAGCATCTGGTTGATCGAGCGATCGATGACGCCATCGGATTCCTCACCGCGCAGTGAGAGGAAGTTCTCTCGGATACGATCAAACACGACGACGGTGTCGTTGAGCGAGTAACCGATCACGGCCAGCAATGCCGCGATCACCGACGAATCCACGGGAAACTGGAGTAGCGCGAACAGACCCACCGTAATGATCACATCGTGCGCCAGAGCGGCGACGGCACCTGCCGAGAAGCGCCACTGGAAGCGGAACATGATGTAGATGAAGATCATGATCAGCACGAAGATCATGGCCAGGCTGCCCGCCTCGGCCACTTCGCCGCCGATCTGCGGGAAGACGACCGAGAAGCTGCGCGCCTCGACGTCGGGCGCCGTCTGCTGCAATACGCTGAGCAAGGCCTCGCGCAGTTCGGTGCCGTCAGAGTCCTCGCTGGGCGGGATCCGGATCATGACGTCGCGCTGGGTACCAAAGTAAATCACCTGCGCATCGGTGTAACCGGCGTCCGCAAGCTGCTGACGCACCGCGTCGACATCGACGGGTTCCGAATAGCCCGCTTCAAATTCCACGCCACCCGTGAACTCGATTCCGAGATTCAGGCCGTTGATGAGGAACGCGGCGATCGATCCAACGATAGCGATCGCAGACACAATCGTGGCCGCGCCGCGGCGCGCCATGAACCGGAAGTGCGTTTCTTTGGACAGTACCCGCATGACTCAGACCGCCAGCTTGTCGAGCTTGCGCCCGCCGTAAATGAGGTTGACCACGGCACGCGTGCCGACAATGGCCGTGAACATCGAGGTCGCAATCCCGATTGACAGCGTCACTGCAAAGCCCTTGACGGGGCCCGTGCCGAACATGAACAGCACGAGCGCCGCTATGAAGGTTGTAATGTTGGCATCGGCAATCGAGGAGAACGCCTTCTCGTAGCCCGAGTGGATCGCGCCCTGCACGGAGTTGCCGGCATCGAGCTCCTCTCGGATACGCTCGAAGATCAGCACATTGGCGTCGACGGCCATGCCGACCGTGAGCACGATGCCCGCGATACCCGGCAAGGTGAGCGACGCCTGCAGCAGCGACAGTGCACCCACGATGAGGACGAGGTTCGTCAGCAGCGCGAGGTCGGCGATCACACCAAACACGCGGTAGTAGAACGCCATGAAAATGACCACGGCCAGGAAGCCAATCTGAATCGCCATGAAGCCACGGTCGATATTGTCCTGACCGCGACTTGGGCCGATGGTCTGTTCACCGACTTCGTACAGCGGCGCCGCGAGCGCGCCGGCCTTGAGCAGCAGGCTCAGGTCGCGCGCCTCATCGGTGGTCAGCCCCGTGATATTGAACTGGTTCGAAAACACGCCGCGGATGGTCGCGACGTTGATCACGTCGTACTGTGGTTCCGAGTAGTACGTCACCTCGCCGTCGACGATCCGCTCCTTGCGCTCGCTCTCGATGAAGAGCACGGCCATGGGCTTATTGACGTTCTCCTGCGTGGTGTCGAGCATGCGGGCACCACCGACGGCATCGAGCCGGATGATCACCGCAGGCTGGCCTTCGCTAAAGCCCGCACTGGCGTCGACGATCTGGTCGCCGGAAGCGATCACGTCGGGCTTGAGCACGACGTCCGCCCCCAGCCTCGAGGGGAAGCCGCGCGCGCCGCCCCCAGCCCCGCCCTCTTCAACGAGTCGGAATTCGAGCGTTGCGGTCGCGCTCAGGATGCGCTTGGCTTCCTGCGGATCCTGCACGCCCGGCAACTGAACGACGATACGATTAACGCCCTGGCGCTGAATCACAGGCTCGGCAACGCCCAGCGCGTCCACGCGATTGCGCATGGTCGTGATGTTCTGCTCCACGGCAAAGGTCTGGCGCTCGCGCACCTGCAGCTCGGTCATACGCACGCGGAACGAACGGTCGCTGCGACCGTCGAGAATCTGCAGGCCCGGATCGATGCGTGACACGATGCGCCGCGCCGCGTCCGCGTCCTCGGTACTGCGCAACTCGACGGTAATCGTGTCGCCCGTGCGCGTGACGCGCCGGCGAATGTCCTGGTCGCTGAGGCCAATCTTGAATTCAGTAACGTAGACGTCGAGCCGCTTCTCGATGGCGGCCTCGAGGTCGACCTCGAACAGAAGGTAGACGCCGCCGCGCAGGTCTAGGCCCAGGCTCATCGGCGCAAGCCCCATGCCCATGAGCCAGTCGGGCTGCATCGGCGC
The DNA here is from genome assembly GCA_039821605.1 of Pseudomonadota bacterium. Taxonomy (GTDB): domain Bacteria; phylum Pseudomonadota; class Gammaproteobacteria; order Steroidobacterales; family Woeseiaceae; genus CALBPI01. Next base: position 194,719 of record JBCBNV010000003.1, read on the forward strand.
CAGCGTGCGCGCGACACGCACGTCATCGCCGCCCAAGGCATCGAGCAGTTCATAGGCCGCGCTCTGGGTGTCGATGTCCGGGAACGCGAGGAACACCTTGTCGTCGCGCACGAAGTCGCGCTCGATGCTCAGGCCTTCGGCGGCGAGGCGCTCTCGGAACTGGTTCAGTGTCGACTCGCTGAGCGCGCCTGACGTCGCGCCAATCTGAATCGCGGGCGCCGTGCCATAGAAGTTCGGCAACGCCGTCAGCACGCCGAATACGACGACGCCCAGTACCAGCAGGTACTTCCAGAGGGGGAATTGGTTCATGGCCTAGTCCGGTCGATGAGGCTCAGGCGGCGTCGAAGGTGCCCTTGGGCAGCACGGCCGTCACCGTTTGGCGCTGCACCTTAAGCTGGACGTTGTCGGCAAAGTCGACCGTCAGGAATTGTTCGCTGGTCTCGCGGACAATGCCGATCAGGCCGCCCGAGGTCAGGACCTCGTCGCCGGGCTGGATGTTCGAGACGAGCTCGCGGTGCTGCTTCTGGCGCTTCTGCTGCGGACGGATGAGCAGAAACCAGAACGCGACAAACAGGATGATCATGGGCAGGAAGAAGCCCAGCGGGCTTTGCTGCGACTGGGCCGCCCCCTGCGCCCAGGCGTCACTGATCAGGAATTCCATCTTGCACCTTTGCTGTGTCCGCCCGCGGAATATCGGGCTGTTCGGATCGATCTCGGGGCGCGCGCGGCCAAATCAAGCACCGCACCCCGCTTGCGGGCGCGAATTATGCCACAGACTCCCGGCCACACTCGTCGGAAGCGAGGAAATCTGCGGCGAACTGCGTGAAGCGGCCCGCCTCGAGCGCCGTGCGCACCCGCAACATGAGCTGTTCGTAGTAATGCACGTTGTGCAGCGACATGAGCTCGTGGCCCAGCAACTCGTTGCAGGTGTAGAGGTGGCGCAGGTAGGCCCGGGAGTAGTTCTGGCAGGTGTAGCATGAGCACGCGGGGTCGAGCGGGCCCGTGTCATTGCGGTGTTTGGCGTTCTTGATCTTGACCGTACCCTGGCTCGTGAACAGGTAGCCATTGCGACCGTGTCGCGTCGGCATGACGCAGTCGAACATGTCGACACCACGGGCCACGGCCGTGACGATATCGGCCGGCGTCCCCACGCCCATGAGATAGCGCGGCGCAGACTCGGGCAGCTGCCCGGCCAGGCCATCGAGCACAGCCACCCGTTCGGCCTCGCTCTCGCCGACGGACAGCCCACCGATCGCATAGCCATCGAAGCCAATGGCCTCGAGCCCCGCCAGCGACTCGCTTCTCAAGTCGTCGTACATGCCGCCCTGGATGATCCCGAACAGCGCATCGCCATGCTCGGGTTCGTCAGCCTTGAGCGCGTTGAAGGCGTCGCGGCTGCGCTGCGCCCAGCGCAACGAAAGCTGCATCGAGCGCTCCGCCGCTTCGGCCGTGGCCGGGTGCGGCGTACATTCGTCGAACACCATCGTGACGTCGGCGCCCAGCTCGTGCTGCACGGCCATCGATCGCTCAGGCGTCAGCAAGATTCGATCGCCATTTACAGGCGATGCAAACGTCACGCCCTCTTCGCTGACCTTGCGCAGCTCCGCGAGGCTGAATACCTGGAAGCCGCCCGAGTCCGTAAGGATCGGGCCCTGCCAGTTCATGAAATCGTGCAGGCTGCCGTGCGCACGAATGACCTCGGTCCCGGGACGCAGCATGAGGTGGAACGTGTTGCCCAACAGCACCTGCGCACCCGTGCCCGCGACCTCCTCTGGGCGGAGCGCCTTGACCGTACCGTAGGTGCCCACGGGCATGAATGCGGGCGTGTCGACCAGGCCACGTGCAAATTCAAGCTGGCCTCGCCGGGCGAATCCCTCGCGGGCTGAAACCGAGAATTTCATGCGGCGGCCTCCGGCGGCCAGATCAACATGGCGTCACCGTAGCTGAAAAAACGGTATTGCTCGCGCACTGCGTGCGCGTATGCCGCCAGGATCCGGTCGCGCCCGGCGAGTGCGGCCACGAGCATCATGAGCGACGACTTCGGCAAGTGGAAATTCGTAATCAGCCCGTCCACGGCGCGAAAACGATAACCGGGGCGGATGAACAAGCGCGTGTCGCCTGTGAACGGCACAAGCGCGCCACTCGCGGACGCAGTCTCCAGCGCCCGCAGGCTCGTGGTGCCCACGGCGACAACACGACCCCCGCGTTCGCGGGTTGCCGCCACGGCGTCGCAGACGGCATCGCTGACCTCGAGCCATTCGGCGTGCAACTCGCCGCTGCCGAGTGCCGCGTCGTCGAGTGGCTGGAACGTGCCCGCCGCCACGTGCAGCGTCACGAAGGCCCGCTGCACACCCCGCGCCGCCAGCGCGGCAAACAAGGCGTCTTCGAAATGCAGGCCCGCCGTCGGCGCGGCGACCGCGCCAGGGTGTCGGGCGTACACGGTCTGGTAGCGCTCTCGATCGGCTGCCGTGTCCGCGCGATCGATGTAGGGTGGCAATGGCATGTGCCCGCAGCGATCGAGCACCTGCGCGATGTCCTCATCAAAGCTCAGTGAGAAGAATCGGCCGTCGCGACCGTCAACGGACGCACGCGCGCGCACCGTGCCGGACACGTCGGTAATCTCGATCACGCCGCCCACTTTGGGCGACTTGCTGGCCCGGACCTGCGCCCAGGCGTGCCGCGCACCGTCCACGCGCTCGATGAGCAGTTCGGCCTTTCCGCCACTCGCCTTGCGGCCGAACAGCCGCGCCGCAATGACGCGCGTGTCATTGAGCACGAGCAGGTCGCCGGGCGCCAACATCCGCGGAAGATCGGAGAAATGATGGTCTGCTCGCGTGCCATCGGCGGCCAGGTGCAGCAGTCGGCTGGCCGTGCGCGTGGCCGCGGGCTGCCTGGCGATGAGCGCGTCGGGCAGCGTGAAATCAAAGTCGTCGGGGTGCATCGGCGCACAGGGTAGCAGAGCCCGTCGCGGCGACAGATTCCACACCACGAAAAAGCGCCACGCCCCGATCGGAGCGTGGCGCCCTGGCGTGGTCGCCGGAATCAGTTGGCGCTGCGCGGCGCCTCGTGAATCTGGTCGTCGTCCTTAAGGTCCCAGAACAGGCGATTGTTGCCGCCGACGCGCTCCGGCACCTCGATCTCGATCGTGCGGCGACGTCCGTCGCGAACGATCTCGACTTCAAGCGCCTCACCTTCGTCATAGCTGCGCAAGATCCGCATCGCGTGACTGATATCGGTGGGTTTGCGGCCACCGATTTCTCGGATCACATCACCGTCCTCGAAACCCAGGTCCTCGGACTCGGGCGCGCGTACGACGAGCAAGCCCTCGTCAGCCTTGAAGTACTTGCCAAGCCGCGGCGTCAGCTCAACGAGCTCCATGCTCGACCAGGGCGAGTCACTGGCCAGGAACAGGAAGCGCTGGGAATCGCCAGGAGTGCGTTCGCCGATCAAGCGGGCGCGTTCAACCATTTCGAGCGCGCGCACGTTCTCGGCGTTGGCGCGTTCCATGACCCGGAAGTCGAAGTCCTGCTGGCCTGTCGAGAATGCAAACACGTTCGGGGCAAACGCGGCGTCGGTCAGCGTCACGTCGACACTCTGCGCCTTGCCATCACGCTCGAAACGCAGCGGGAATGAATCGCCCGCCTCCGCCTCACGCAGCTGCTCACCGATGAGCTCGACCGCTTCGACGGCGCTGTTGTCGCGCAGGTCGTCGCCGCCGAAGCCCGTGAGCACATCACCCGCCTTGAGGCCGGCCTCGGCCGCCGCACTACCCGGCGAAACCCCGAGAATCTTGACGCCACTGCGCTCCCGCTTGCCCGAGGCATCCGTGGTCTCCTCGGTTGCCAGAGACAGGCCCAGTTTCGGGCGTGCATGTGCAGACACCAGCCGCTCCGTGATGATCACGGATTCCGGCGACATCTCGCGCGACAAACGGGCCACTTCCTGTGCCGCGGCCTGCAGACGCCGTTCGGCCTCCTTGAGGCGCGCCTCGCGTTCCGCAAGCGGTGCCAGTGGCGCTTCGGGCGGCTCGGGCGCCGTCTGCTGGGCCAGCAGCGGCCCGGCCAGACACAGCGCGAGCGCCGTCGTCAGCAGATATCGATTCTTGCCAGTCATCGTTTCAACTCCATGCAGATGTGTGTTCTGGTCGAGCACGGCGCGCCTTACACCGTCACAGCGCCACGACCGTGGCCGGTTGCGCGTGCAGCGATACCAGCGTGCTCATGAGTCCGACTCGCTCGCGCCAGAGCGCCGTGCGGCCCGTCTCGTCGACCGTTGCGCCGGAGCCGCTGAGCTGCGCATCAATCAGCGCCACGCGGTCCTCGAGGGCCGTAATCGTGCTGGCCGTGCCGACACGCTGAACCCGGCCACGCTGCGGCACCGTGTCGAGCACGGACTCGAGATAGGCCGAGCGCGCCATGAGCGAATCGATGCTCGGCCCCGTGTTTGTGACGGTGCTGGCTTCCGCCGGGATCTCGATGGCCGCCACGGGCTCGGCTACGGGATCTGTTTGCGGACCCAGCTTCGGCCAGACGATCCACACGGCAAGCAACACGCTCGCCGCCAGTGCAAAGCGCGCGGCCGAATGGGTTCGCGGCGGGCGTCGATCATCGGCCGCGGCGTCATCGATGAGCGCGTCGAGACGTGCCGTTAGCGCGCGCGATGGGGTGAGTTGCGGCAACTCGCGCAGGACATCGCGCACGGCATCGCGCTCGTACCCGGAACGCGTCCTGTCATGGTTCATGCGATACACCTCGTATCAAGTGTTGCCGCGGGCGCCGGGGTTGCCGCGGCCGTGTCGAGCCAGCGCCGCAGTTCGGCGCGCGCCCGGGACAGGCAGCTCTTCGAATAGCTCTCTGTCTTGCCGGTCAGATCGGCAATTTCCCGATGCGTGTAGCCTTCGACGTCGTAGAGCCAGACCACAACGCGATGCGCTTCGTTCAGCCGACTCAAGGCGTCACCGAGATCGCGCGAAAGGCCCAGCTGTTCTGTGGCGTCGCCCGTGGGCTCGTGTGATTCATCGAGCGTCGTGGCACGGCGCTGCCACGCCGAGCGAAAAAACATCATGCAGCGCGATACGGCGATCGTGCGGACCCAGGTGGCCAGCGACGCGTCGCCGCGAAACTCGGACAGGTGGCGCAAGACCTCCACAAAAGTTTCCTGGGTCAGGTCTTCGGCTGTGGCCTGCGATTGGCACAGGCGGTAGCACAGCGTGTACACGGGCGTGGCCAGCTGGCGACAGACGAGGTCCAATGCGCGCCGGTCACCGCGCTGCGCACGGGTGACGATGGCGGTGTCGAAATTTAGACCAGCAAACCCACTCATGCTCGTTTAGATGCCTTAAGGCGCCAAAGGGTCGCAGACTGACACAAAAAAAGTTGCGCCGAACGCCCCGAAGCGGCACCTCCCGGGCGTTTGGGCTACAATCGCCGGGCTGTCGCGTACGCCAGAGTGGTGGAATTGGTAGACACGAGGGATTCAAAATCCCTTGCCAGCAATGGCGTGTCGGTTCGAGTCCGACCTCTGGTACCAGCAGCACACACAGACGCCCCCCGTGCCCTGGCCGGGCTCGCACCGGATCCGCATGAAACTCCCGATGAATTACTGCTCCAACTGTGGCCACGCAGTGGGCCGCGCCGTGCCTGAGGGCGACACCCACGAACGCTGGGTATGCCCCAATTGCAGCATGATCCACTACCAGAATCCCAAGGTCGTCGTGGGCTGTGTGCCCGAGCGCGACGGCCAGATCCTGCTGTGCAAGCGTGCCATCGAGCCGCGCCACGGCTACTGGACGGTGCCGGCGGGCTTCATGGAGCTCGAGGAGACCATGGCCGAGGGTGCGGCCCGCGAGACCATGGAAGAAGCCTGTGCCGAAGTCGAGATCGGACACCTGTTCGCGGCCGTCGATGTACCCCAGGCCGGCCAGGTCCACGTGTTCTACACCGCGAAGCTCGTTTCGGACTTCGCGCCGGGGCCCGAGTCGCTTGAGACGGCGATGTACGCGCCCGACGACATACCCTGGGAGGAGATCGCCTTCCCCAGTGGCCGCTTCGCTTTGCAAAAGTGGATAGAGGACGGCGGCCAGAACAACGGCGTTCACGCCTACACGGCACGACGCCGGCTCATCGGGTGAATTCAGCGCCGAGGCACGCTAAGCTCCGCGCTCAGACCCGACAGAGGACCGACCGACAATGACTTTCGTGGTGACCGAATCCTGCATCAAATGCAAGTACACCGACTGTGTCGAGGTGTGCCCCGTCGATTGCTTCCACGAAGGTCCTAACTTCCTCGTCATAGACCCCGACGAGTGCATTGACTGCACACTCTGCGAACCGGAGTGCCCCGTCGAGGCGATCTACTCCGAAGACGAGATCCCGGCCGGCCAGGAGCACTTTCTGGAAATCAACGCGGAGCTCTCCGCGCAGTGGCCTGTGATCACCGAGGCCAAAGAACCGCCAGCGGATGCCGACGACTGGAAAGACGTCGAAGACAAGGAACAGCACCTGGAGCGGTGACCTTGCGCCGCGACCCGCGGCGCGCCGCCTCAAGTACTAGCGCGTACTCACCGTGGGTGTATTGGCGAGCAGTGCAGCCAGATCCTCGGCAGGCTTGTAGCCAGGAATGAACTGACCCGTATCCGTGACAATGGACGGGGTGCCCCCGACGCCCAATCTTAGTCCCGTCTCGAAGTGGCGCATCACGACTGAGGTGTCGCAACCCTTCGGCTTCGCCGGCAAACTCTCGTCATTCTTGGCGCGCGTCAGCGCGTCATTACGGTCTTCGGCACACCATACCTGCTCGGCCTTGAGCCAGTTTTCGGAGCCCGGCCCGCCACGCGGCCAGAGCAGGTAACGCACAGCGATACCCAGATCGTTGTAGGCCTGGATGTCTTTGTGAAGCTCGCGACACCAGCCGCAGTCGACGTCCGTGAATACCGTGACCGTGTGCTTGGGGTTCTTCGGTGCAAAGGTCACGCCGAGCCCATCGTCGAACTCCGCCAGCAGGTCGACACGGCCCGCCGCCGCGGCGTCCTGGGTCAGGTTGCGGTCGGACTCGAGATCGATGAGATCGCCGCGAACGAGAAAGCGGCCGTCCTCGGTCAGGTAGGCCACCATCGGGCCCTGTCTCACCTGGACAATGCCTGGCAACGGCGTCTTGTAGATGTCTTGCGCTTCCAGATTCGGGAACTTGCTCGCCAGAGACTCCCGGACGGCGTCGAATGCGTCGTCAGCCGCAGCGTTGGCCGCCGTGGCGCTCAGGAGAATCAGCAATACGGTGCGGAACAGGGTCGACATGGCGAAGTCTCGAATTAGGTCTACGCGGCGGGAAGCCCTAGCCGCGCCGCGCGGATGGTCCCACGCGAGCTCGTCACCCGCAAGCAAGGGCCGTAGGTGTAGACCACGTCCGCCAGCGATTTGTTTCACTGCCGGCGCCTGGCGCCCGTCACCCGCGCGGATGGTGCCGCTCGTGCAGCTCCTTCATGCGCTCGCGCGCGACGTGGGTGTAGATCTGGGTCGTGGAGAGGTCGCTGTGACCCAGCAGCATCTGCACCACGCGCAGGTCCGCGCCATGGTTCAGCAGGTGGGTCGCGAAGGCGTGGCGCAGGGAATGCGGTGACAGGCCGTCGTGGATACCCGCTTTCTGGGCGTAGCGCTTGATGATGTGCCAGAACGCCTGGCGCGTCATGCGGTCGCCCCGGCGTGTCGGGAACAGGTACTCGGTCTGACGCTCAAGCAGGATTTCGAGGCGGGGACCCTCGATGAATTCCTTGAGCCAGCGCTGCGACTCTTCGCCGAGCGGGATCAGGCGTTCGCGATCGCCCTTGCCGACGATGCGCAGAACGCCCTGGTTCAGATTGACCTGCGACTGCTTGAGGCTGATGAGCTCCGTGACGCGCAGTCCCGTGGCGTAGAGCAGCTCGAGCATGGCGCGGTCGCGGTGCCCCAGGGGTTCGGACACGTTGGGTGCACCAAGCAGTGCCTCGACTTCGTCCTCGGTGAGCGTCTTGGGCAGCGAACGCCCAATACGCGGCATCGCAATGTCGACCGTCGGGTCGTCGCTGCGCTTGTGTTCGTTGGCCAGGTAACGGAAAAAGCGGCGAAAACTCGACAGCTGACGCGCCGTCGAACGCGGCTTCGCACCCGACTCGACACGCCAGGCGATGAAGTCGAGCAAATCCGCCTTCTGCGCCTCAGGCAGCGCAACATTGCGCTCAGCGAGCCAACGCGCCAACGCCATGAGATCTGCACGGTAGGCGCCCAGGGTGTTCTTGGACAACCCGCGCTCCATCCAGATCGCGTCGAGGAAAGTGTCGATCACTGCCTCGGCGTCGGCGACTGCGTTCGCAGCACCTGAGTTGTCGTTTGTTGCCATCAATGCCATCTGCTATTTTTCCGCTCGGTCGCGCCAGATTCCGGGCGCGATCCTGCGCCTTCAGGGGCCACCGCGGGCCCTGTCGCACGCGATCTTGCGGCGTTGCGAAACTATTCCACGCGAGTCGCAACGATTGCCGTGATCAGAGTCACAGAACCCCCAGGCCGTTAACATAAAGGGAACTGGGTCACATAATTCTCAGTGGTCGAGCATGTCTGAAGCCCTTGATACACGCCGTTCTCCGCTCCGCGTTGTCGCAGATGTGCTGTTCGGCGCCTGGTTCTTGCTCGTCTTCACGGTCTGCGTACTGATTTGTCTTCTCGGCATCCTCGTGGTTCCCGGACTGGAGCGACGCCAGCGAATCGCGAAGACCATGTCCCAGCTCGTCTTCCTGCTGACGGCGACGGGCCCCGACTGTGAGGGCTTCGAGCAATTGCCCGACGGGCCCTGCGTACTCGTTGCCAACCACCAGAGTTACCTCGACGGCGTGGTCATGACAGCCGCCCTGCCCCCGCGGTTTTCCTTCGTCATCAAGGCCGAGATGCGGGAGGTGCCGCTTGCGGGCTGGCTGCTCGTGCGTATCGACTCCTTCTTCGTCAAACGTGAAGACAAACGGGCCAGCGCATCGGCAGCCCGCCAGATCTTGAAGGCGGCGCGGCGCGGGCGGGCGCTCGGGTTCTTCCCGGAAGGCACTTTCCAGGACTACACGGGCATCCACCCGTTTCGGCGCGGCGCATTTGCGGCCGCCAAAGCCGGTAATCTGCCCGTCGTGCCGGTGGCGCTCACGGGGACCCGCAACATCCTGCGCTGCTACCGTTGGTGGCCCCGGATCGGCCGGATCCGCATCAAGATGCTGCCACCCATCGCCATTGAGGAGGTTGACCAGCTCAGCGCCGGCCAGCTCGCCGACCGGGCGCGCCAGACGATCATGGCGGAGACGGGCGAACGCGACCTCGTGCTCGAGCCCGCGGAGTCAGCAGCCTGACAGTTATCGGGCGCCAGGGCGCCCTCGGCATTACGACGCGATCTTGAGACGGTCGTTGACGAAGCCAATCCAGGCGCGGGCATTCTTGCGCTGATCCGCGTCACCCGAATCCTCGGCTTGCTTGAAGGCCGCCAGGGAATCGCGCAGGCGTCCCATCTCGGAGTACGCCGTACCAATGAGCAGGTAGGCATCGCCTTCGTCGTCATAGCCCTGCTCGAGCGCCCGGTTGGCAGACGCGATCACGTCTTCCCAACGCGTGAGCTCGTTGTAGATCTTGGCCTGTCGAATGGCGTACTCAGGATCACCCGTGAGCTCGCCGAGCTCTGCCATTACCGCCAACGCCTTGTCGTACTCCTGCGCGGCTGTCCAGGCTTGCTCGAGCAGCGTCAGCGTTTCTTTCTTGCGCTCTATCTGACCGGCGTCCAAACCGTCCTCGAGGATCTGCCCGCCCGTGAACGGAATATCGAGGAACATGTTGAGCCGCACGAGCGACAGCAACTTGTCCTCTTCGGTGATCATACCTTTGTGGTAGGCCACCATCATGGTCGCCAGCGCCGGACGATCCTGGTCGAGTTCCATGTGCGCCCCGGACAGCGTTTCCCAGTAACGTTCCTTGTCGGGCCAGAGCTCTACCATCTGCTGCAACAGCGGCACCGCCTTCGGAATCTGTTTGGTCTCGAAGTGGATGGCGAGCAGCAGCTGGTACCAGGGCTCGTTGGGCTTGTCCGACCTGGCAATGGCGCGCTCGACGTACGGGCGGGCACTCACGTAGTCCTCAAGCTGCGCAAAGCTCGAGCCAATGAGCATGTAGGCGTCGGCTTTCGGGTCGGCCTCATACTTGAACCACTCACGAGCCGTTTCGATGGCCTTCATGAACTTGCCCTCGGCCGCGTAGAGGCTCGCGAGCGAGTAGAGCATGCCCTGCTGCGCCTGCGCCTGCAGGGCGTTAAGCGCGAGCGACTGCTCGAAGAAGTCGATGGCGGGCTCGATGCGGTTCTCATTGGCGTGGATGAAGCCCACGGCCTGCAGGACGAGCGCACGCTCGTAGTTGTTCATGCGGCCGTTCTCGAGCAGCGCCTGAGAACGTTGCATGGCCTCGGCGTTCTGGTCTTCGCCCATGAGCTCATGGATGGCCGAGAGGCGTTTGTAGATCGGCTCCGACATCGCCTGCGCCTTGACGTCACGCTCGAGGATTTCGCGGTCGTCCGAGAGCTCTTCCTGCGCGTATCCGCTGGCCGAAGCCGTCAGGCCGACCAGGGCGGCGAGCACTATCGAGAACAAAAACTGGCGTTGCATAGGCTGGCGCCTCTCCTGTCGCGGGCGGCTTAACCGCCCAAACTGAAGTCGAGCGTGATACGGGCACGGCGGGCGATGGCTTGCCCGTCGACCACGCGTGGCTTGAACTTCCACTTGTACAAGGCGCGCTGCGCATTGCGGTCAAAGATGCGGCGCGGCTGCGAGTTCACGACCGACACCTCCGACACGCTGCCGTCAGCTTCAATCGTGAATTCGAGCTCAACCCAGCCCTCAAGCCCTTCCAGCGCGGCTTCGCGCGGGTACTGCGGCTGAATCGATACAATCGGTATGACATCGCCTTCAGGCGCCTGTTCCCCGGGGTTCCAGCCACCCAGGTACGGGCCCGTGCCCGAAGCAATCGGCACGTTGACCGCGGGGGCCTGAATGTCGGGCATGTCCGGCGGCGGCTTTTGTTGGTTCTGGACGTTGAGCTTGGGCGGCGGCGGCGGCTCTTTGGGCTTTTCAGGCTCGGGCGGCTTGCGACGCTCTTTCTGGTTCTGGATTTCGTCCTGCTTGACGCGCACGAAGTCGAGCGACACGCGATCCGCGTCCTTGTCGCCAATCGAGGGCGTCCCGGCGATCAGCGCGTGCATGAGCAGGAACAAGCCCAGGGCAACGACGATTCCCGAAAATACTGAAAGCACAAATCTCATACGCGATTCTCCAACAGGCCCTAGGTGCCATCTGCCTCAGCGGCCACCGAGATGTCGATGACCCCGCCGAGTCGGACCTGGTCCATGATGTCGATGACAACACCCGTGGGCGCGCCCTCGTCAGCAATGATCACCGCCGAACTCTCGGGGTTCTCAGCCGTTGCTTCCTCGACGCGCTGGCGCACAAGGGTCAGTTCGATCTGTTGCTTATTGAACCAGATGTCGCCCAACTCGGTCACGCCGATCAGGATGTTGCCGCGCGCCTTGGACGTCGCGGTCTCGGCCTTCGGACGGGTCGGATCGATGCCGGTTTCCTTCACGAACGAGGTCGTAACAATGAAGAAAATCAACATGATGAAGACGATATCTAACATCGGTGTGATGTTGATCTCGGTGTCTTCCTGCTTTTCTGAGTGTCGTCTCGCCATGAGGGTTCCCGTCTTCTAGCGTGCCAACGCGGCCAGCGAAACCCGCTGGGCACCGGCCACGCGGGCCTGGTCCACCACCCGCACGAGAATGCCTGCATCGGCTTCCCGGTCGGCCGCGACGACAACGGAAGCGTCTGGCTTCAGTGCCAATGCGCTCTCGATGTTGGCGCGTACTGCACGGATATCGGTCTCGCGATTCTTGATCGTGATGGTGCCCGTGCGATCGATCTTGATGGCAATCACCTCGGACACGTCCACGTCCTTTGGCGGCTCGTTCGAGGGCCGCGACAGGTCAACGCCGAACTCCTTCACGAACGAGGTCGTGACAATAAAGAAGATGAGCAGAATGAACACCACGTCAAGCATCGGCGTGATGTTGATCTCGGCCTCTTCTTCGTTGCTGTGAATGCGTCGTCTCATGTGCGCCTCACGTGATTAGTGGTAGACGAGCAAGTCTTCGAGGGCTTCCACCTCGCGACTTGCCCGACGCTCGATGAGCACGTTGACGTACAAGCCCGACAGGGCGGCCACAAGACCCGCCATCGTTGGAATCGTCGCCTGCGACACGCCACCCGCCATGAGGCGCGCGTTGCCCGTGCCGTGAAAGGCCATGACATCGAACACCTGGATCATGCCGTAGACGGTGCCCGACAGACCGAGCAGAGGCAGCAGGGCCATGATCGACTTGATGATGGGCAGAAACTGTCGTGTCTCGATGCTCAGTTCCGAGATCAGCAGATCACGGATTCGATGTGCGTGCCACGAGCTCGTGTCACGCCGCGAATCCCACTCCTCGACCACGGCGCGCTTCAGCCCCGGCATCACCTTGGAGAAGAACCAGTAACGTTCGATAATGAACGTCCACATGATCGTCGTGGCGATGAGGATGAAGAACAGGACCGGGCCGCCCAGCTCAAAAAAGCTGCGCAGCGCGATCCAGGGTGCTTCGAGAAAATACATCGATCAGCGTCGCTCGGTGGCGCGGGCGATGATGCCGGCGCTTTGCTCTTCGAGCACCTCGATGAGGTTTCGGCTGCGCCCCGAAACCACCGTGTGCAGGAACACGAGCGGAATGGCGACGATCAGACCCAGCATCGTGGTCACGAGTGCTTCCGAGATACCCCCGGCCATGAGCTTGGGATCACCCGTGCCGAAGAGCGTGATGGCCTGGAACGTATTGATCATGCCCACGACGGTGCCGAGCAGACCCAGCAGCGGCGCCACGGCCGCGAACACCTTGATCAGCGACTGACCCGACTCGAGCGGCGGCACCTCGCGCAGGATGGCCTCGTCGAGCTTGAGCTCGAGCGTTTCCGTGTCTGCGTGCGGGTTTTCGGTGTAGACCGAGAGAATGCGGCCGAGCGGGTTGTCCGCAGACGGCGTGTCGCTCTTGAGCTGTTTGCGCATCTTGCCACGGATACCCGTCAGCACGATGAGGCGCCAGAGCGCGATGAGGATGCCGATGAGACCAATCGTGATGATCACGTAGCCAACGGGGCCACCCTGATTGATGCGCTCACCCGTGGTCGCCTTCTTGGTTTCCAAGCCGAGCAGCGTGCCGCGCGAGGGGTCAATCGTCATGGGAACGATCTGACCCGCGCCCGTACCGAAGAAGTCTTTGGCAGGCCCCGTGTAGCGGCCCGCCGGTTGCGGCGTCAGCAGCTGCAGCGAGTTGGTCTGCTCGCTGAAGAGCAGGAAACCGTCCTTGCTGACCACATCAAACAGGCCGACCCGGACCACTTCGCCCGAAGTGATACCGCCGGCCGCGTCGCGGATCTCGCTCTGGAATCGCTCCACCGTGGCCGAACCCGCAATCTCCTCGAGGTAGAGGAATTGCAACTGGCGCAGCTCGTCGATCGACGGCAACTTCTTGGCCTGGCCCAGTTCCGTGGCGATGTCGCCACGATCCGGCTTCTGCACGGTCAGCAGCGAGGTGTCGACCATCCCCTTGGCCTCGCCGGCCGACTGGCGTACGACACCGAATAGCTCGCCAATGTCGCCCAGTCGAATGCGCAGCGTTTCCTCGAGGTCGGTCAGGCGCAGCTCATTATTATCGAACGAAGACTTGAGCTGTTCGCTGCGTCGTTGCTCGGCCGCGAGCGACGCCTTGGCGCTGTCGAGCAGCGCCTGCTGCTGATTGCGCTTGCTCAGAAATTCCTGTTCACGCTGGCGATTCTCGGCGGACACCTCACGGCCTTCACGGCGGACGTCACCGAGAAGGTCCTGCATCGACTCCTGCGCAGCGGCGGCTGGTGCCAGCACGGCGAGCGCGGTCACCGCAATGACGCTGCGAGCAATGTTGTTGATGGTGGTCATTGTGCTGCCTCCGCACCGGCTACGGGGAGGACAAGCAACGAGGGCGCCGCCTGCTTCTTGGCGAGCGCCAGGCCGTCTGAAACAGAACGGCGGTAGCCCGAATCGGCCAATTCCCACTGGCCGGTCTGCTTGTTCCACATGCCCGTCACCGATTCGTCACGTGTCTGGTATGCCAGAACCACGCGGCCAACGCGCAGGAAGTCGACCTGGGTGTCCTGACCGTTGATATTGACCGTGCCCTCATAGGCTTCGATCGTGCGGCCGAAGCCCGCCTCGATCTTGTAGGCCTCCATAATCTGGCGGTACTTCTCGGACACCGTCAGACCGGAGTCGGTCATGTTGTCTTCGAGCCTGGCGATGCGGTCAGTGCGTTCCTGCTCCTGGAACGGCATGTCGGCTTCGATGAAGGACTTGAGGTCGGCGATCATGTCGAGCATGAGCGGGACGATGCCCTGCTCCGTTTCCTCGAAGTTCTCGAGCTGCGACTCAATCGACGTGATCTCGGCTTCCTGGTCAGACACGATGGCCTGCAGGTTATCGTTGTAGATCCGCACACGATCGAGCTGCTGCAGAGTGAGCCGGTATTCGCCCAACAGCTCTGAGGTCTGCTGCGCGTAGCGCGTCACGCGGCGCTGCGACTCCTGCGAACTGCGGTCAAAAGTGCCCTGCTCATCGATAACGCGTTTGACGGCCTGCTGGGCCGACGCGGGCGCCATGAGCGCTGCACAAAGTACCACCGTGCCCATCTTGCGGAAAAAGCCGCGCGGCACGCTGTCTTTCAACAAAAACAACGACATGAAAAGAATCCTGCTTGTAGTAATGCTTGTTCTGCGAGAATGCACCGGTGCCTCGCCGGCAACCGGCCGTGGGACGTCTGTTTTCCCCCCTCTCTACCGCCAGCGGCCGTGAACAGCGTGGCTGCCACACCCCCGGCGGAGCCGTTGAACGCTAGCAGAATCACTGCCGAAAAAAAAGCGTAGCGACGGTGAGTTGCAGGGACCTCACCGGCGTGCAGGAAAGCCTGCTTTCCGTCAGAATACGGGCCCTTTTGGTGACCAGCACTGAGGAGCGGCGCACTTATGTCAGACGGGCCCATCGTCATCACGGGCGCACGGCGCACACCCATCGGCGCTTTCCAGGGCGCCCTGTCCGGCGCCAGCGCCACCGACCTGTCCGCGGCCGCCTCGAAAGCGGCGATCGCTGACAGCGGTATCGCCGCGGACGCCATCAGCGAGACCCTCATGGGCTGCGTGCTGCCAGCCGGCCTGGGCCAGGCGCCCGCGCGACAGGCAGCGCTCGCCGCAGGCGTCCCACAGTCGCGGGGTGCGACCACTGTGAACAAGGTCTGCGGCTCGGGCATGAAGACCGTCATGCTGGGCCACGACCTGATCCGTGCGGGCAGCGCAGAGGTGGTGCTGGCCGGTGGCATGGAATCCATGTCCAACGCGCCCTACCTGTTGCCCAAGGCGCGCGGCGGCTACCGCATGGGCCACCAGCAAGTCATCGACCACATGTTCTATGACGGACTGCAGAACCCCTACGACGACAATATGATGGGCGTATTCGCCCAGCGCACGGCAGACCGGTATGACTTTTCGCGTGAGGCGCAGGACACCTTCTCACTGACCTCGCTCGAACGCGCCAGGGCCGCCTGCGGGGGCGCATTCGACTCGGAGACCGCTCCGGTCACGATTTCGGGACGCCGGGGCGACACCGTTGTCAGCGAAGACGAAGAGCCCTCGCGCATCGACCCCGAGCGGATTCCGACGCTGCGACCCGCATTTGCGAAGGACGGCACCGTCACGGCCGCCAGTTCGTCGTCAATTTCTGATGGCGCGGCCAGCCTCATCCTCATGAGCGAGTCCACGGCCTCGAATCTTGGTGCGACGCCGCTCGCGCGCATTGTGGCGCACTCGGGTTTCGCGCATGAGCCCGAGTGGTTCACCACGGCGCCCATCGGCGCCATTCGAAATCTGCATGAACGCCTGGGCTGGACGCCCGACGATGTCGACCTCTACGAAATCAACGAGGCCTTTGCCTGCGTCACCATGGCCGCCATGCACGACCTCGGTCTGGCGCACGAGAAGGTCAACGTTAACGGTGGCGCCTGCGCGCTCGGACATCCCATTGGCGCTTCGGGCGCGCGCATCATCGTGACCTTGTTGCACGCACTCGCGGAGCGCGGCGGCAAGCGCGGCATCGCATCGCTGTGCCTTGGGGGTGGCGAAGCCGTGGCCGTCGCCATCGAACGACCCTGAATCAGACTGCACGAGGACTGACATGAAACTCGAACACGCCAAGGCCATCGTCACCGGTGGCGCCTCCGGTCTCGGGCTGGCAACAGCGCGTCGCGTCATCGCCGCCGGTGGTCGCGCCACACTGCTCGACATCAACGACGACGCGGGCGCCGCGGCCGTCGCCGAACTCGGCAACGACACGCGCTACATCAATACGGACGTCAGCGACGAGACCGCCGTCAAGGCCGCCGTCGAAGCCGCCCGCGAGCACATGGGCGGCATCACGCTGGCCGTCAACTGCGCAGGCATCGTGGCGCCGGGCCGGGTGCTCGGCCGTTCGGGCCCCATGGCGGGCGACTACTTCGCACGTACCGTAATGATCAACCTCGTGGGCTCATTCATGGTCGCCAAGGAAGCGGCCAACGTGATGCAGCACAACGAGCCGGAAGCCGACGGCGAACGTGGCGTCATCGTCAACACGGCATCGGTCGCGGCCTTTGAAGGTCAGATCGGCCAGGCGGGTTACTCTGCCTCCAAGGGGGGCGTCGTCGGTATGACCTTGCCCTTGGCGCGCGAGCTCGCGCGCTTCGGCGTGCGCGTCATGACGATTGCGCCAGGCATCTTCATGACACCCATGATGGCGAGCCTGCCCGATGACGTTCAGGCCTCGCTGGCCGAACAGATTCCGTTTCCGAATCGGCTGGGTACGGCGGAAGAATTCGCGGACCTCGCGGCGTACATCTACACCAACACGATGCTCAACGGCGAGACGATTCGACTAGACGGCGGCATCCGCATGCAGCCCAAGTAAGGTGTATCGGCGCGCCCTGGCGCGCCAACATCACATGCCGCTGTAGTTGGGGCCGCCCCCGCCTTCGGGCACGCGCCACTCGATGTTCTGCGCCGGGTCCTTGATGTCGCAGGTCTTGCAGTGCACACAGTTCTGCGCGTTGATCTGGAAGCGGGTCTCGCCGTCCTCCTCGACGAACTCATAGACGCCCGCGGGGCAGTACCGTTGCGAGGGCCCATCGAACTTGGGCAGGTGATTGCCCACAGGCACGCTCGCATCGATGACATGCAGATGCGAAGGCTGATCTTCTTCGTGGTTGGTGCTCGAGAGGAACACGGAAGACAGCCGATCGAAGGTGATCTTCCCGTCGGGTTTGGGGTAGGCGATGCGCGGCGCCTGGTCGGCCGGCAGCAACGTTGCATAGTCCGGCGTCTTGTTGCGCAACGTGATGGGCCACTTGCCGCGGAAGATGTTTTGATCGAGGTAAATGAACGCCGAGCCCAGGAATCGACCGAAGCTGTGCTGCGCCGGGCCAAAGTTGCGCGTGGCATGCAGCTCTTCCCAGACCCAGGAACCACGAACGGCGTCGCTGAAGCTGGTGAGCTCGACACCGCTCGGGTCGGCGCCATCGGCGAAGGCATCAAAAACAGCATCGGCCGCGAGCATGCCCGTCTTGATCGCGGTGTGTGAGCCCTTGATCTTGGCCGTATTCAGGAAGCCCGCATCGCAGCCCACGAGCATGCCGCCGGGCACGGTGAGCTTGGGCAAGGATTGGATGCCGCCCTTGTTGACCGCACGCGCACCGTAGGACACGCGGCGCCCCCCTTCGAGGTATTTGCGGATGCCCGGGTGCAGCTTCCAGCGCTGGAATTCCTCGAACGGGTAGAGGTGCGGATTCTTGTAGTCGAGCGCGATGATGTAGCCCAGGAACACCTGGTTGTTGGCCGCGTGGTAGAGAAAGCCACCGCCCTCCGTGTCCGCGGGCAAAGGCCAGCCCAGCGAGTGCACGACGAGACCCGGCTCGTGCAGCTCCGGGTCGATCTCCCAGACTTCCTTGAGACCGATGCCGTAGTGCTGCGGGTCGCTGTCTGCGTCGAGATTGAACGTGCTGATGAGCTGCTTGCCCAGGCTGCCGCGACAGCCCTCGGCGAAGATCGTCTGCTTGCCCAGCAACTCGTAGCCAGGCTCATGGTTCGATTTAGGCTGATGGTCCTTGCCGATGCCCATGTCACCGGTGGCAACACCGCGCACGCGGCCATCGTCGTCGTACAACACTTCCGATGCGGCATAGCCGGGAAACAGCATGACGCCCATTTCCTCGGCCCGCTCGGCCATCCACTGCACGAGCTTACCCAGACTGATGATGTAGTTGCCTTCGTTGTGCATGGGCCGCGGGATGAACATGCCGGGTACCTTGCGCGCCTTGTTCTCGCCCGTCATGTAGAGAATCTCGTCACGCGTGACGGGCGTCTCCAGCGGCGCGCCCATCGCTTCCCAGTCTGGAAACAACTCGGCCAGCGCACGGGGCTCGAACACGTTGCCCGACAGAATGTGGGCACCAAACTCCGCGCCCTTCTCGACCACGACCACCGAGAGTTCCTGCCCGCTCTCATTCGCCCGCTTCTGCAACTGGCAGGCCGCGGCGAGCCCCGCAGGTCCCCCACCGACGATTACGACATCAAATTCCATCGACTCGCGTTCTGTGGTCATGCTGTCTCCGTGGGCTGCGCACAACATAGGCCCCGGCGCGGGGCGACGGCGCGCCAGTCTAGCAAAGGGGTCGTTTCGCTGCACTGCAACAAGACGCCCGCGCGTCGCCGGCGCAAGCTACACTGCGCGCCAGAAACCAACCGGAGACGAGCGCTTGGACGACGCGCCCGCACAACCCGACGACCTCCACGCGCGTTACGAGGCACACCTGGCCCGCGAGGGCTGGTGCGACGACCCCGTGCAGCGGGCGACCATCGATCAGCTCGAATCCTTGCGCAAGGCACTTCTGGCACGCCACGTCGGCCGCCAAAGACGACGCTGGTGGCGGCCCTCGCCGGACCGCGCCGCGCCGCAAGGCCTGTACCTCTGGGGTGGCGTCGGTCGCGGCAAGACCTTTCTCATGGACCTGTTCCACGCGGCGCTGCCGCCTGTCGCCGCGACGCGCAGTCATTTTCATCGCTTCATGTACGACGTGCACGCGGCACTCAAGACGCTCGATAATCGCGAAGATCCGCTCGCCGACGTCGCTCGCGACATCGCCACGGACGCCGACGTCCTGTGCTTCGACGAGTTCTTCGTCTCGGATATTGCCGACGCCATGATTCTCGGGCGCCTACTGCAGCACCTGACGACCCACGGCGTCGTGCTCGTTGCCACATCGAACGCACCACCCGCCGAGCTCTACCGTGACGGCCTGCAACGCTCGCGCTTCCTGCCCGCGATCGCGCATCTTGAAACACACTGCGATGTCGTCCAGGTCGATGGTGGGGTGGACTACCGGCTGCGCGTGCTCGAGCGCGCCGCCTGTTACCTGACGCCCGACGACGATGCGGCAGCACAGGCGCTGCACGATGCTTTTACGGCGCTCACGGACCAGGCGACGCCCGAACCCGACACAATCCAGATTGCAGGCCGTCCCCTGCCCTTGCGCGCCAAGGCCGCCGGTGTCGGCTGGTTCGACTTCGATGTGCTCTGCCGCGGACCGCGCAGCCAGAACGACTACATCGAGCTCGCGCGTCGACTGCACAGCGTGCTGCTCTCGGGCGTGCCGCAAATGGATGGCAAAGACGAAAATGCCGCACGACGCTTCATCGCGCTCATCGATGAGTTCTACGATCGCCGCGTCAATGTCATCGTCGCCGCCGAGGTCCCGGTCGATGCGCTCTACGTTGGCAAGCGACTCGAGTTCGAATTCGAGCGCACGCGCAGCCGGCTCACCGAAATGCAGACCGCGGCCTACCACGCCAGCCCGCACCGACCGTGAAACCCCGGGTCGCGCCGGCGGTGGCATACTAGGGACGAGGCAGCTGCGGGAGCACAGGAATGACGCAACGCGACACGGGAACCAGCGATGAGGGTCGCCCAACGCTGGCGCTCGAGAATTTTCTGCCCTATCGACTCTCCATCCTGTCGAACACCGTCAGTGGCACGATCGCGTCGGCCTACCACGAGCGTTTCGACCTGACGATACCGGAGTGGCGCGTCATGGCCGTCATTGCCCGCACCCCGGGCATGTCGGCCGCGCAGGTCTCGGAGAAGACGCTCATGGACAAGGTGGCCGTGTCACGGGCCGTGGCACGCCTGCTCAAGTCCGGTCGGATCACGCGCGAATTTGCGGACCAGGACCGGCGCCGCTCGATCCTGCACCTCTCCGATGAGGGCCGCGCCGTCTATGACCAGGTCGCGCCGCTCGCTATTCGCATGGAGGCGGATCTGCTCGAAGGCTTCAGCGAGGAAGAGATCGAGACGCTCAACACGCTGCTCGAGCGAATGCTCGCGCGCACCCACCTGATCGGTGCGCCGCGCGTCTGACGCCGATCAGTCCTCGCGCCCCAGCGTGTCGCGATGGATTTCTGTGCGCACGGCGATGAGCTCCTCGAAGAACTCCTGCTCGATTGCGCGCCGCAGGAACGAAACACCCGTTGAGCCGCCGCTGCCCATCTGGTGGCCGATGATCCGCTCGACGGTCTTCATATGCCGGAAGCGCCAGAACTGGAAATTGTTGGCGATATCCACAAGCGCCTCACACATCTCATAGAGGTCCCAATGCGTCTGGGGGTCTTCGTAGATGACACGCAGCACGGCCACGACGTCAGCATCGACCTCGCGTGTACCCGTGAAATCTCGCTCCAGTGCGTGCGCCGGGATCGCGTGCCCCTGTCGTGCGAGATAGCGCAGAAACACGTCGTAAAGCCCAGGTGACGCTATCGCCTGAGTGAGCCGCGCATGCCATTCGGGCAAGTGCTCATACACGGCCAGCATGCGCTGATTGCGTTGTCCGAGCAGGACTTCGAGGTGTCGGTACTGCGGCGACTGAAACCCTGAAGCGCGACCGAACACGTTTCGAAACTCGGCGTACTCGCTGGGCGTCATGGTTTCGAGCACGCTCCACTGCGCGTAGAGCTGCTTTTGCACTTCCTTGACGCGCGCCAGGTGCTTGACCGCCTTGCCGGGTCGATCCGCCTCGAGCATGCGCATCGCCGCCTCGATCTCGTGCGCAACGAGCTTCATCCAAAGCTCGGCGACCTGGTGCTGAATAATGAACAGCATCTCATCGTGATGCGCCGGATCGCTGAGCGGCTGCTGGCAGTCGAGCAGCCGTTCGAGTTGCAGATACGCCGAGTAATTTTGTCGCCGGGCGAGGTCTGTAA
Source organism: Pseudomonadota bacterium (assembly GCA_039821605.1). Classification (GTDB taxonomy): domain Bacteria; phylum Pseudomonadota; class Gammaproteobacteria; order Steroidobacterales; family Woeseiaceae; genus CALBPI01. Next base: position 216,155 of record JBCBNV010000003.1, read on the forward strand.
CGATCCCCGCCTCCATTTCGCGCCTGGTCATTGCGCTGCCCTCCGCTGGGGGCTGTAAACGAACGAGCTTAGCAGTGCACAGCGCCGGCGCAATGCCCACAAGTCACGGTCCTGACAACGGCTCGCCGAGGCCCCGCAGCCTGCGAGCTGATGTATACTCGCGCCGTCCGCACGACAGCGGCGACGCACACGGGACAGCGTCAGCCGCGGAGAGGCTCATGCCAGCGCCCAAGCGCCGCAATACCGATAAACAGGAAGCGCTGATCAAGGCGATCAGCCGCGCCGCTGACAGACACACCCCCTTCAAGAATCCGGAGCAATTCCGACGATTCTGCGCCGAGTACTTCAGGAACGTCGCTGTCGACGACATCGCCGACGAAGACCCGGCACTCCTGGCCAATGCAGCACTCGCACACGCCAGTCAGGCGCGACGACTCGCCCCGGGCGAACACGCGCTGCGGATCTACAACCCAAGCCTGGGCCAACACGGCTGGGAATCGGCCCACACCGTAATTGAGCTTGTACACGAGAACATGCCGTTTCTCGTGGATTCGCTGAGCGTGGCGCTCGGGCGCGTCGGTTGCGACATCCAGCTCACGATCCACCCGCTTATTCGTGTGCGGCGCACAGCCAAGGGCTCGCTGCAGGACGTGCTGACACGCCGGGCAAAAACCGGCCGCATCGAGTCGTTTATCCGCTTCGACATCCGACGCGAAAGCCGCCCGGAACAACTGGAGGCCATCCGCGACGCGCTGGAGCGCACTCTCGGCGACATTCGTGCCGCCGTGGCGGACTGGACGAAGATGCGCGCCAAGATGGCAGAGGCCATCGCCGAGATCGAACGCATCAAGCCGGCCAACACGGCACTGCGCGACGAGACCATCGAGCTGCTGCGCTGGCTCAACGACGACAAGTTCACCTACCTCGGCTACCGCGAGTACCGGCTGGACAACAGCGGCGAGGCACAGAAACTGCGTCCCGTGGCCCGCTCAGCGCTGGGCGTCAAACGCATTCCAGGGCGCCGCGGCCGCGCCCATGAAGTGACGACACCCATGGAGCGCTTTCGTCGTGCACCCGATATCGTGCTCCTGACCAAGGCCAACTCACGCGCCACCGTGCACCGCGACAGCAACCTAGACTACGTGGGCATCAAGACCTATGGCCCCGATGGCGAGCCCAATGGCGAGCGCCGCTTCATCGGCCTGCTGACCTCGCAGGCTTACAGCGAGCACCCGGCCACGATTCCGCTCGTACGCGGCAAGGTGGATCGAATCCTCGATCGCGCAGGCCTCGATCCGACCGGGCACCGCGGCAAGGCGCTCATTCACATCCTGAGCAACTATCCGCGCGACGAGCTCTTCCAGGCGACGGTCTCTGACCTGCTGCGCACGACGACGGGCATCCTCAACCTGCAGGACCGAAGGCGCGTCAAACTGTTCCTGCGGCGCGATCCGTTCCACCGCTTCTATTCGTGTCTGGTATTCGTGCCGCGCGAGAAATACAACACGGAAGTTCGCCAGAAGACCGAGCAGATTCTGCTCGCGGCGCTCAATGGCAACACGGTGGAATCTACGGCGCAGGTCTCCGAGGCGACGCTGGCCCGTGTGCATCTGCTGGTGTACGCCGACGGCCGCAAGAAGCCGCACATCTCGATTCGACAGATCGAAGCGACGATCGCTGATGCCGTCGTCACCTGGCGTGACCGCTTGCGCACCGCACTCGCCGACAACTTCGGCGAGGAGCGCGGCGCCGACCTGTTCGAAACCTACGGCGGTGTCTTCCCGCTCGCCTACGAGGAAGACCACAACGCGCAACAGGCCTGTCACGACATTCAGCGTCTCGACGCGCTGCTCGCGGGTGACGCCAGCGAGCTCAAGGCGTTCGACCTGCACATCGAGCCGCGAGGTCCCGTGGCGGGCATCCGCTTCAGGGTCTTCCGCTTTGACGACCCCATCGCATTGTCGGACGCCCTGCCGCTGCTGGAGAACCTGGGCCTGCGTGTGATCAACGAGCGCCCCTACCACCTGCGCACCGATGCAAGCCCGACCTGGATCCAGGACTTCGAAGTCGTGCCCATCGTCGACAAGTCCGCCGCCGAGCTTCGCGCGGTCGTGCACAAACTCGCCATCGGCTTTGCCACGCAACTGCAGGGACACGCCGAAGCCGACGGCTTCAACCGCCTGATCCTCGCGGCAGGACTCGACAGCCGCAATGTCGCGCTGATCCGCGCATACGCAAAGTACCTGTTGCAACTCGGTCTGCCATTCAGCCAGAGCTACCTCGAGGACATCCTCGCGGACCACAGCGACTTTGCGAGTGCGCTCGTGAGCTGGTTCGAGTCGCGTTTCGACCCGACGTCCGATGCGGTCGCGGGCGCGCGCATCGAACGGCTCCGTGCCGTCGAGGCCACCGTGCGCGACGCCGACAGCCTCGATGCCGACCGGGCACTGCGCGCAATGCTCAACGCCATGCAGGCGACGCGGCGCTGCAACTTCTACTGGCGTGACCTCGTGGGCCAGCCGGCACCGACCGTTGCGTTCAAGCTGGCAACCGAGTCCATCGATGAGGCCCCGCTGCCGCGCCCCATGCACGAGATTTTCGTGTACTCGCCGCGCGTCGAGGGGGTCCACCTGCGGGCCGGCGATGTCGCACGTGGCGGACTGCGCTGGTCAGACCGGCGCGAGGACTTCCGCACCGAAATCCTGGGGCTCATGAAGGCGCAGACGGTGAAGAACACGGTCATCGTGCCAACGGGCGCCAAAGGCGGGTTCTTTCCGAAGCAGCTGCCCACGGGTGACCGCGACGCGATCAACGCAGAGGTCACCGCGTGCTACCAGCTGTTTGTGGACGCCCTGCTCTCGCTCACCGACAACCTCGTGGACGGCGAGGCGCAGCGGCCCGCGCAGCTCGTCGCCAATGACGGTCCCGACCCCTACCTCGTCGTCGCTGCCGACAAAGGCACGGCGCGATTCTCCGACACCGCGAACGCGATCGCCGTTGGTCGTGACTTCTGGCTCGGAGATGCGTTTGCCTCGGGCGGGTCCGCGGGTTACGACCACAAGGTGATGGGCATCACGGCGCGCGGTGCCTGGGAGGCCGTCAAGCGGCACTTCCGTGAGATGGGTGTCGACACCCAGCACGACGCGTTTACGGTCGCAGGCATCGGCGACATGTCGGGCGATGTGTTTGGCAACGGCATGTTGTTGTCAGAGACGCTGCGCCTGCAGGCAGCCTTCAACCACCTGCACATCTTTATCGATCCCGACCCGGACGCGGCCGCGAGCTTCGCAGAGCGCCAGCGCTTGTTTGCACTGCCGAGATCTTCTTGGACCGACTACGACACCCGTCTGATCTCCAAAGGTGGCGGCGTCTTCTCGCGGGACGCCAAGTCGATCCCCTTGTCCCCCGAGATGCGGCGCCTGCTCGATATCGATGCACAAAGTTTGAGTGCGCCGGCACTCGTCAGCGCCATCCTCCGCATGCCCGTCGATTTGCTTTGGAACGGCGGCATCGGCACCTACGTCAAGGCGACGAGCGAATCTGACGCCGACGTCGGAGACCGTCACAACGATGCCCTGCGGGTCGACGCCAAGGATCTGCGCTGCAGGGTCATCGGCGAAGGCGGCAACCTGGGCCTGACCCAGCTGGCCCGCGTTGAGTACGCGCAGGCTGGCGGCCGCATCAACACGGACTTCATAGACAACTCGGCGGGCGTCGACAGCTCGGACCGAGAGGTCAACATCAAGATCCTTCTGAGACTGGTCGCCGAGGAACGCGGCCTGCGCGAATCCACGCGCAACAAGCTGCTCGCGGAGATGACCGACGACGTCGCCAACCTCGTGTTACGTAACAACTACCTGCAAACGCAGGCCATCAGCATGATGGAAGCTCGCGCAGTATCACGATTCCCCGAGCATCGACTGCTCATCGAGTCTCTTGAGCGGTCGGACCTTCTGAACCGCGCACTCGAACACCTGCCCGACAATGAAGCCTGTGACGAACGCAAGCGAAATGGCAAGGGCCTGACGCGCCCCGAGATCTCGGTCATCCTGAGCTACGCCAAACTCGACTTGTACCGCCGGCTGTCGGAATCACCGAGCGAACTCAGGCCCACGCACATCGAGGAGCTCAAGCGCTACTTCCCCAGGGCGCTGCAACGACGCTACGGGGCGCTCATTGGCGACCACCAACTGGGTCGCGAGATCATTACGACACTGCTCACGAACAGCATCGTCAATCGCATGGGCCCGGTGTTTCCGATCCGCGCGGAGCAGGACACCGGGTATTCGATCGCCTGCGTTGCGCAGTCCTACGAAATCGCTCGCGACCTAACCGGTGCGCGCGCGATATGGGCCGATATTGAACAGCTCGACACCCGGATCCCGACCGATATCCAGTACTCGATGATGTTCGAGGTGGCGCGCAAGCTGCGACACGCCTGTTACTGGCTGCTGCGCACCTACGACGCAGAGTTTCCGCACGACCTGGTCGACACGCTCGAGGCACCGCTGCAGCGCGTGCTCAAGGACCTGCCCGAACTCATGACGAAGCATGGTCGGGAACGTCTCAAGGCGCTGCACCAGCAGCACGCTCGCATGGGCGTGCCCACCAGGCTCGCCGCGCGCGTCAGTGCGCTGACCTACATCACCGATGCGCTCGAGATCGTCCGCCTCGCCGAGCAGCGCCAGTGCGACACGCACACTATTGCTGCAGTCTATTTCGGCCTGGGCAAGCGCGTGCAGCTCGACTGGCTGCGCCAGTCCATCGATGAGCTGGCCGTCGAGGGTCGCTGGCAGGCGCGTGCGCGCGGCACACTGCGTGACAGCGCCATGCGCGCGCAACGCGACCTCACGAGCCGCGTACATTCGCTGAACCAGTGCGAAGCGAGAGAGGCGTCCATCGATGACCTCGTGGCGTCGGACGCAGCTGGTTTCGAGCGCATGCTGCAGCTCGTCGATCAAATGCGCGAGAATGCGGACCCGGACTTTGCAACGCTGACGGTTGCCGTCGACGAATTCACGCAGCTCACCGAAGGGGACTAGCCGACATGGCAGACGAACAGCTCATCGCGGTCTTCATCGATTTCGAGAACCTGGCGCTGGGCGCCAAGGACACCGCTGGCGGCGAGTTTCACATCGACCTCGTTCTGCGCCGGCTGCTGCAAAAGGGTCGACTCGTCTACAAGCGGGCCTACTCCGACTGGAGCCGGTACCAGAGCTTTGTGCGTGCCTTCCACGGACAGGGCATCGAACTCATCGATATCCCGCAAACCAAGGTCAGCGGCAAAAATTCGGCCGACATCCGCATGGTCGTCGATGCGCTCGACCTCTGCTATGCCAAGCAGCACATCGATGCCTTCGCACTGATCTCAGGCGACAGCGACTTCTCGCCGCTGGCGGCCAAGCTCAAGGAAAACAACAAGCGCGTCGTCGGCTGCGGCATCAAGAGCTCGACATCCGACCTGCTCATTAACCAGTGCGACGAATTCATCTACTACGATGACCTTGCGCGCGAGGCGAACCGCAGCAAGAAGAAAAAGAAAAAGACCACGCGCCGCTCCAAGTCTCAGGAAGCGATCGACATGACCGTGGAGATCGTGCGCTCGCTCGAGGGCGACTACGACCCGCTCTGGGGGTCGCTCGTGAAACAGACCTTGCGGCGCGTGCACCCGGGCTTCACGGAGAGTTACTACGACTTCAAGAGTTTTGCGGACCTGCTCAAGGCCGCGGAAAAACAAAAACTGCTGTCGCTCGATTATGATGCGCAGCGCGGCAACTACATCGTGGCGAGCCAATAGGGAGACATCATGGCGGGCAGACTGGTCTTGTGCCGACACGGGCAAAGCGATTGGAACCGGAAAAACCTGTTCACAGGTTGGACAGACGTCGACCTTACGGACACGGGCATTACCGAGGCACGTGAAGCGGGTCGCACCCTGCGCGACCAGGGTTTCCGTTTCGACATTGCCTACACGTCGGTACTCAAGCGAGCAATTCGCACACTCTGGCTTGTACTCGACGAGATGGATCTCATGTGGATCCCCGTGGCGCGTGCCTGGGAACTCAACGAACGCCACTATGGCGCGCTGCAAGGTCTCAACAAGGCCGAGACCGCCGCCAAGTACGGCGACGAGCAGGTGCACATCTGGCGCCGCAGCTACGACACGCCGCCGCCCGTTCTCGAGGCGGATGACGAACGGCATCCGTCGCACGACCCCCGCTACGCCGGTATCGAAGGCCTGCCCGCCAGCGAATCGCTGAAGACCACGCTGGAGCGTGTCGCGCCCTACTGGGATACGCAGATCGCGCCGACGCTGGCCGCGGGAAAGGACGTCCTGATCGCGGCACACGGCAATAGCCTGCGCGCGCTTGTGAAGATGCTTGATGGCGTCTCCGACGAAGACATCACAGGCTTCAACATACCCACGGGCATTCCCATGGCCTACACGCTCGACGACGACCTGAAGCCACTGTCGCGCGAGTTTCTCGGCGACCCCGAGGCCGTGGCCAAGGCAGCCGCCGCCGTCGCCAATCAGGGCAAGGCCAAGTGATCTACGCGCTGGACGGCAAGCGGCCGGTCTTTGAGGGGCAAGGACAGTGGGTGGCGCCCAATGCCCACGTCATCGGCGACGTCACACTGCACGCCGACGCCTCGGTCTGGTTCGGCACCGTCGTGCGCGGCGACGTGGACCGCATCACCATAGGCGAACGCAGCAACATCCAGGACCAGTCCGTGCTGCACACCGACGTTGGCATTCGACTCACGATTGGCAATGAGGTGACGGTGGGCCACCAGGCCATGCTTCACGGTTGCACAATTGGTGACGGCAGCCTCATCGGCATAGGCGCCACAGTGCTCAATCACGCCGTGATCGGTAAGCAGTCTCTCGTCGGCGCTCACGCGCTGGTGACCGAGGGCAAGCAATTTCCCGATGGGGTGCTGCTCATGGGCGCACCGGCCAAAGTCGTGCGCGAACTGACCGATGAGGAACGCCAGGCCCTGGCAGCGAGTGCGGCCCACTACGTCGCCAACGCCCACCGCTTTCGCGACGGCCTCGAGCCGCTGGGCTAGCTATGCGTCAGAGCTGGTTGCCCGGCTTGCTGGGCGGCTCGCGCGGTGTGTCCCAGACTCGAATCACACCTTCCTGGGCGGTCGACGCCACGAGCACGCCATCGCGCGTGTAGATGCGCCCACGCGCGAAGCCACGCCCGCCCGTTGAGGCCGGGCTGTCGAGCACGTAAAGAAACCACTCATCGACACGCGGTTGGCGGTGAAACCAGAGCGCGTGATCCAGGCTCGCCATCTGCACGCGCCCCAGGCCGTAGGGCAAGCCATGCGGCAGCGAACTGGTGCCCAGCAACTCGTAGTCGGACACGTAGGCCAGCATCGAGCGGTGCAGGTCCGGCGAGTCGGGCAAGCGGTCCACGGCCTTGACCCAAACGTGCTTGTGCGGCGGTCGCGGCTCGTTTTCGAGGAAGGCGGGCCGCTCGACGTGTCGAAACTCAAAGGGCCGCGCCTCTGTCATGAAGCGGCGCATCTTGGCCGGCACCTTGTCGGCTTCCTCGCGGGCCAGGCCGCGTGAATCGGTCAGCGATTCGGGGTCCGGCACGTCCGGCATCTCGAACTGATGCTCAACGCCCTCCTCGGGCACCTGAAACGAGGCCGCCATATTGAGTATCGGTCGGCCGTGCTGGACCGCAACGACCCGGCGCACCGAGAAGCTGCGGCCGTCGCGCTGGCGGTCGACCTCGTAGACGATGGGCGCGTCCATGTCACCGCGGCGCAGAAAATACGCGTGCAGCGAGTGCGCCGCGCGATCGTCGACGGTCTGCTGCGCCGCCGACAAAGCCTGTCCGACGACCTGCCCGCCAAACACCTGCGCGCTGCCGATATCGCGACTCTCACCGCGAAAGATGTTGTCCTCGATGCGCTCCAGCGTCAGCAGGTGTTGCAGATCGGCAAGGACAGGGTCCATGGGGGCTTCCTCGACAGGCCTTTGGGGGAGCGTATTAGACCACGCCCGCGACACTCCGGTATGATCCGCGCCTTTCCCGACGGAGCTGTCTCATGAGCGAACGACGCTGGCCCACCCGACTTGTCGGTCTCGGCATCCTCGCAGCCTTCATTGCCGTTGCGTTCGTGATTCTCTCAGGGCCCGGCTACCGCTTTGGCGTGCTGCCCCTGGGCCTCTCGTTCCGCATCGTCATGGCCGCCGCGCTCATCGCCGTGTTCGCTGTAGTCATGCTGATCATCGGTCTGCTCGCCAAGGGCGCAAACGGGCGCATGCCCCGGGCGCTCATTGCGCTGGTACTGTCCGGCGGGATCGTCGCGCAACTTGCCAGCGTCTACATGACGGCCAGGAGCGTGCCGCCGATTCACGACATCACAACCGACACGATCAACCCGCCGCAGTTTGATGCGTTGCTGGGTGCACGCGCTGACGCCGCCAACCCGCCCGAGTACGCGGGTGAGGAAGCGGCCAAACAGCAGGCAGAGGCGTACCCCGATATCCAGCCCATCGACCTGCCGGGCGTGTCGCCCGCAGACGCGCTCCCGGCGGCGGAAGCCGCGGCGCGCAGCATCGGCCTCGAGGCCATCGTTGCGCAGCCCGGCAAGAACCTGCTCGAGGCGACGGACGTCACGTTCTGGTACGGCTACAAGGACGACGTGGTTGTCCGGGCCACCGCGACGGCCAACGGCACGCGCCTCGACATTCGCTCCAAGTCGCGGGTCGGCACCTCCGACCTGGGTGCCAATGCCAAGCGCATTCGAGCGCTCAGTGAGGCCATCAAAGCCCAGACGGGCGGCTAACGGACGAGCGAGATTCGTCCGCGCAGGATGTCGGCGTACATGACCCAGTCGCCGGCCAGACTGTAGAGCGGATACTGGAATGTAGCCGGCTTATTCTTCTCGAACACGAAGTGGCCGAGCCAGGCAAAACCGTAACCGACCAGCGGCATCGCGAGCAGCCACCAGGCATTGGCCGTCACGATTGCCGCGATCACCACAGCAATCACTCCCGTGCTGCCAATGAAGTGCATCACGCGGCAGCGCGGGTCGGCGTGCTCGGCAAGGTAGTAAGGGTAGAAGTCGCGGAAGTGCTCGAAGCGCTGTGGCGTTGCGTCGTTCATGCGGACTGGATGGCGCCGCCGTCGACGTGCAGCCCTGTGCCTGTGATGAAGGCCGCATCGTCGGACGCGAGGAACAGGGCGGCTTTGGCAACGTCGAGCGCCTCACCGAGCCGGCCCACGGCCGCTTTGCGAATCCAGTAATCGCGCATGCCCGTATCGCGGCGGAACGCCTCGCGCGTTGCCTCCGTCATGATCGCGCCGGGCAGAACGCAATTGACGGTGATGCCGTCGCGCCCCACTTCAGCGGCCAGCGCACGCGTGAGCCCCATGAGACCGTGTTGCGCCGCCGTGTAGGCCGACAGGCCCGCTGCGCCGCGCGACGAATACACAGAGCCCACGTTGATCACGCGCCCGCCCGGACTCTTGCGCAGCCGCGGCAGCAGAGCGTGCGTCAGGCGATAGGAGGGCCTCAGGCTGACCGCAAAGGTGCGATCCCAACGCGAATCGTCGGCACCGCCTGTCGTCGGTGCCGGCGCTTCCGGGCCGACCCAGACGAAGATGTCGAGGCCGTCGAGGTGCGTGTCGGCCAACTCGGCAAGCGCTTCGGGCGCACCGGAGTCGGCGACGTCGATGGCCGCACTGTGGACATTGAGCATGCGCTTGAACATCGACGTGATGCCCGTGTCGGCCGCGTCCACGGCCAGCACCGTGGCCCCTTCCTGTGCCAGCAGACGTGCCGTCGCCTCGCCGATGCCCTCACCGGCACCCGTGACGATGGCGAATCGCTGGTGCAGCCGTCCCTCGCCGTTCATGACGACAACGCCGCGCGATCACGCGCCGCAAGGCTGCGCAGTGCGATCACGGCGGCGCCCAGCAAAACGGCAGCCGTTGCCAGCAGAACAACGCCGCCGGCGGGATTGGGTGGCTGCGCGATAAAGCACCAGCCACCGCTGCCTGCGGCAAGCGCGCCCAGAACGAGCAGCCAGATCGGCAATGCGTGGATTCTTTCAGCGCCTGTGGTGGCAGTCGTGGTCACGAACCGGTCTCCGGAAGCTGGAAATCTGAAAACTGCTCGCGCAGTGTGGTCTTTTTGATCTTGCCCGTCGCCGTGTGCGGCAGTTCCTCAACGAACACGACATCGTCGGGCGTCCACCATTTGGCGATCTTGCCCTCGAGGTAGCCGAGGATGTCATCGCGCGACAACGTCGCGCCGGGCTTGGGCACCACGATCATGAGCGGACGTTCGGTCCACTTGGGGTGGGCGACACCGATAACGGCCGCCTCGGCCACGTCGGGGTGGCCAACGGCCGTGTTCTCGAGGTCGATGGAACTGATCCACTCGCCGCCCGACTTGATGACGTCCTTGGTGCGATCGGTAATTGCCATGAAGCCGTCTGCGTCGATCGTGGCCACGTCGCCCGTGTCGAACCAGCCGTCGGCGTCGTGCGTGTCGCCCGTCTCATCTGCACGGCGATAGTAGGCGCTGCAGATCCAGGGGCCGCGCACGCGCAAGGCCCCGTAGGCTTCGCCGTCCCAGGGTTGCTCGGTGCAATCTTCGGCGACGATCTTCATCTCGACGCCGAAGATGCCGCGACCCGCCTTGGTCTGGATCTTGACACGCTCGTCATTCGAGAGGCTGTCGTGCTTGGGCAGCAACTTGTTGACGGTTCCGAGTGGGCTCATTTCTGTCATGCCCCAGCCCTGTTGCACGACGACGTCGTGCTGGTCTCGAAACGCCTCGATCATCGACGCCGGCACCGCGGCGCCACCCACCACCGTGCGCTCGAGCGTGTCGAGCCGCACCCCGGCGCGCTCGCAGTAGTCGAGCAAGGCCAACCACACCGTGGGCACACCGAGCGCGAGCGTGACCTGCTCGCCGGACAACAGATTGTAGAGCGTCTCGCCGTCGCCCATCTTGGGGCCCGGCATAACGATCTTCGCGCCGACCATGGGGCAGCTGTAGGGAATGCCCCAGGCGTTGACGTGAAACAACGGCACAACAGGCAGCACACAGTCCCGGCGCGAAATGTCGAGGACGTCGGGCTGCAAGCCGGCCATCGCGTGCAACACCGTGGAGCGGTGCGAATAGAGCACGCCTTTCGGATTGCCCGTTGTGCCCGACGTGTAGCAGAGCGCGGCGGCCGAGTTCTCGTCGAACTCGGGCCAGTCGTAGTCGCCGCTGTGGCTTCCAATGAACGTCTCGTAATCCGTGGCGTCGCTGCCCTCGGGTACGCTGCCCGGGCCGCCCATGACGATGACGTGCTCGAGCGTCGGCGTCTTGTCGCGAATCTTCTCGATGAGCGGCAGGAACATCGGATCCACGAGCAGCACACGGTCTTCGGCGTGGTTGATGATGTAGACGAGTTGTTCCGGGAACAGCCGCGGGTTGATCGTGTGACAGACGAAACCGGCACCTGAGATGCCGTAGTAGGCCTCCATGTGCCGGTAGTCGTTCCAGGCCAGCGTCGCGACGCGGTCGGCCGTATTCAGGCCCAGCGACGACAGCGCCTGCGCCACCTGCGCCGCGCGCCCGAAGCAGTCGCGGTAGGTGTATTCGTGCCGCGGATTGTCGGCGGTCACAGAAACGATCGTGGCGTCGGGATGAAAGGTCATCGCGTGCCTGGCGATGCTCGAAATGAGGAGCTGGCGCTCCATCATGAGGCCCTGCATAAATCCCCCCGGATTCACGTGTTTACAGCCAGTGAAGTCTGCCTGATTCGGCGCCCCGCGACCACTCTCAGCGGGCTTCGAGCGACTCTCTGAGCGACTCCAGTTCGAGCCAGCGTGCGGTCGCCGTGTCGAGCGCTGCTTCTGCCTCGGCGACCTCGGCCAGCACAGGCGCAACCGCGGTGTCGTAGTCCTGTTCATAGAAGCCAGCGCCCGCGACACGGGCCCGCAGGGCATCGAGCGCCTCGGTCAGGCTGTCAATCTGGTCGGGCAGCGCGTCCAGCTCGCGCTGATCCTTGTAGCTCAGCTTCTTGGGTTGCCGCCGCGGTCGCCCCGCATGAGCGGACTCGCGGGTCGCCGTGCGCGCCGGCGCCGCCTGTGCCTCAAGTTCACGGCCGCGCCGCAGCCAGTCCGAGTAGTTGCCGACGTAGCGCTCGATCTGCCCACCTGCCTCGAACACGAGCGTGCTCGTGACGACGTTGTCGAGAAACTCCCGGTCGTGGCTCACGACAATGAGCGTGCCACCGTAGTCGTTGAGTTTCTCTTCAAGCACGTCAAGCGTCTCGATGTCGAGGTCGTTGGTGGGCTCGTCGAGCACGAGCAGATTCGCGGGCCTGGTAAACAGCTTGGCCAAGACGACACGATTGCGCTCCCCGCCCGACAGCGCCGACACGGGCGACATGATCCGCTCGGGCGAGAACAGGAACCCGCGCAGGTAGCCGACGACATGGCGCGGCTTGCCGCCCAGCGCGATGTAGTCGCTGCCGTCGCCCACGACTTGAGCGATGGTCTTCGTGTCATCGAGCTCGCGGCGCATTTGATCGAAGTAGCCGATCTCGAGGTTGGTGCCGTGCTTCACGGTTCCCGAATCGGGCTCGAGTTCGCCGAGCATGAGCTTGAGTAGCGTGCTCTTGCCCACGCCGTTGTTGCCCACGAGCCCGATGCGCTCCCCGCGCCGAATCGTCAGGGTCAGGTTTTCGATGAGCGGCTCGTCCGACCAGCCATAACTCACATTATGGAGCTGGATCACCTTGCGCCCGGATGGGTCGGCGCCTTCGATGTGCACGCGCGCACCCTGTGGACGCTTGCGCCGCGCCGCGGCCTCGTCGCGCATGGCGTGCAACGCGCGCACACGTCCTTCGTTTCGGGTTCGCCGCGCCTTGATGCCCTGCCGGATCCAGGCCTCCTCCCCGGCCAGGCGCTTGTCGAACCGCGCGTCGCGTTCAGCCTCCTCGTTCCAGGCCTTTTCCCGCGAGCGCAAATAGCGCGCGTAGTCGCCGGGCCAGCTCACAAGCTCGCCGCGATCGATGTCAACGATGCGGGTCGCGAGCCGCTGCAGAAAGGCCCGGTCATGAGTGATGAACACGACGCTGCCCTGGAAGCCCAGGATGCGTTGCTCGAGCCACTCAATGGTCTCGAGGTCGAGGTGGTTTGTGGGCTCGTCGAGCAGCAGCAGATCGGGGTCGGTGACCAGGACGCGCGCCAGCGCCACGCGCCGACGCCAGCCACCAGACAGCCCGGACAGCGGCACGTCGGCGGGCAGACCCAGATCGGTCACGGTGCGCTCAATGCGCTGCTCTATGGTCCAGGCACCCGCAGCGTCGAGCTCGGCCTGCAACGCATCGAGCGTCGCGGCATCACCCTGCTCGCCAAGACTCGCCGCCTCGCGCTCGTAGGCTGCACGACGTTCGAGCAGGTTGGCCACGGCGCCCGCCACGTAGTCTCTTGCGGACACCTCGAGCGCGGGCGGCAGGGCCTGCCCGAGCTCGCCTATCTTAAGGTCCCCCTGCCGGATGATCTCGCCCGAATCGGGCTGCAGATGTCCTGCGATAAGCTTGAGCGTCGTCGACTTGCCCGCGCCATTGCGCCCGACGATACACACGCGTTCGCCGGCCTCGATGGCCATTGAGGCGTCTTCGAGGACGGGACGGTCACCGAAGCTCATACGGATGCTGTCGAAACGAATCAGTGACACGAGCAGGCTCGATTGTTGATGCGGCAAGGATTTCCCGGCGCTGGGCCGGGGCGCCAGTATACTGGCTCGCAAAGGAGGAACCGACGTGAGTGACGACGAACAAGTCGAGGCGCTCGAGACACGCATCGCCTTCTACGAACAGGAGCTCAGCGAGCTTCGCGATGCCATCGACGCACAGCAACAACAGATCCTGGCCGTCGAGCGCCGTGCCGAGCTGCTCATGCAGCGCATCGCGGACCTCATCGAAGGCGGTTCGGCCTCGGGCGACGGCGACGAACGCCCGCCGCACTACTGACTGTACATCCGCACAGGGAGCCCTGCGTGAGCAGCACACAGTTTTTCGACGTCTTCATGCCTGCGCTCGAGCAGGCGGGTCGCTACGCGCTCGAGATTCGCGACCGCATCGAGTCCCGACCGCAGAAGTCGGGTGACGCCTGGACAAGCGTCGTGACTGACGCCGACCTCGGCGTGCAGCACTACCTGGAGGCCGTCGCACTGGCCGAATTCCCCGACTGGGGATTCTGGGGCGAGGAACGCGATGCGTCGTTCCACACGCCCTACTTTCGCGAGAACGCCGAGTACCTGCTCGCGCTCGACCCCATTAACGGCACCCGCATCTATCGCGAACGCGGCGACGATTTTGACATCATCATGTCTCTGATTCGCAATGGCCGCGTCGAAGCGACACTGTCTTACATGCCCGTGCGGCGCCAGTTCTACGGCGCCGACGCCGAGACGGGTGCGTTCCTGCAGCAGAGCGGGGAGGCGCGCGCGCCGCTCGTCGTCGACAATCAGTCGATGACGCTTGCCGTGTACAAGGCCGACGACTGGCTCGCGTCGCTACCGGACGCCGTGGTTGTCTACGACACACTCGCAGCCTACGTGTCGGGCGACCCGCGCAATTGCATGAACAACGTATTCCACGGCCATATCGGCGGCTACCTGATGGGCCCCACGCCCCTGCTCGATGTGGGCGCCACCGCGTTTACCGTGGCCCAGGCGGGCGGGTTCGCGACGCAACCGGACGGTCAGCCATTCGATCATTTCTCGCGATTTGATCCTGCGCGCACCGAGCCCCTGCTCGTCTGCGCCAATCCCGCGTTACACGCAGCCGTCAGTCGTGCCATCGCGGGCGCCAGCGCGTGAGTGCGCGTATCGCCGACCTGCTGCTCGCGGCCGGCGCGTCGCGGCGGTTTCGTGGCAGGAAACTGCTGGCGGACTGCGGCGGCGAAACACTCATCGATCGTGCCATGTCGGTCACGCGCAACGCGGCCATCGACACACGACTGTCCGTATTTGGCGAGATCGAGGCCGCGCTCATTGAGGCCGCCACATTGGCTGGGATGGGCTTCGTCGTGAATGCCGACTGGGATCGCGGCCAGGGCACGAGTGTCGCCGCGGGGGTGTCTGCCCTGAGCCCGGATTGCGATGCCGTCCTGATTCGTCTCGCAGACCAGGTGCTCGTGACGGCTCGGGATATCGACGCCCTGCTGACCGCGTGGCGCGCTGAACCTGAAGCGATTGTCGCCGCTGACTACGACGGTGTGCGGGGCGTGCCGGCGGTGTTTCCTCGACGGTGTTTTGCGGTGCTGGCCGCACTGGACGGCGAACCGGGTGCGCGGCGCATCATTGCGTCAGACGATCATGTTGTGACCGTAGACTTGCCCCATGCGGCCGTGGACGTGGACACGCGCGAGGACCTCGCGCGCGCGGAATCGATTCTGCTCAGCCGTGCGCGTGCGCATGCGCCGCGCAGCGCTCGCAGTTGACCCAGCCTGAGTCGCCATCCGAGTAGTGTTCTTTCTTCCAGATCGGCAGGCGCACCTTGATCTCGTCGATGATCCGACGGCAGGCACGAAACGCCTCATCGCGATGCGGTGACACCACGCCCACCCAGACGGCACAGTCGCCCAATGCCAGTTCGCCGGCGCGATGCACGGCGCGCGCGGCGATGATCGGAATGTCACCTCGCACCTCGGCAATGATGCGTTCGCCTTCCGAGACGGCCAGCGGCGCATACACTTCGTATTCAAGGGCTTCAACGTCGCGGCCCTCGTTGTGATTGCGAACCCAGCCTTCAAACGTGACGATGGCGCCCGCGCGCACGTCGGCCAGGGATTCACGCAGCGCAGTGGTATCGATGGGCGATGCATTGATCGCCATGATCTCGATTTCGCTCATCCGCCGGCCACCGGCGGAAACAGCAAGACGTCATCGCCGTCCGCGACGGGGCTGTCCCAGTCCGCCATGACGTCGTTGATGGCCACCTTGCAGTGGCCACGCGGGTCCGCGGTGCCGTGTCGGTCCTTGAGCTGCTGAAACAGGGCCAGTGCGTCGTCAGCCGACGTTTCCACGGTTTCCGAGTCGCGGCCGGCGCGCTCTCGAAACAGCGCGAAGTAACGTACGTTGACAGTCTTCATGCAACGTCCTCGGCCAGCGCGGCCGCCAGGTCTTCGGGGGCATTCATGTTGGACAGGGCGCCGCGCGTCACTGCATCGACGAGAGGCACCTCGGCATCGAGCAGACAGCGGCGCGCGCAACGCCGATCCTCGGCGAGTTGCGCCTCGATTCTTGCGCGCATGCCCGGCCGCCAGATCGCGCACATCGGCTCCGGTGTCCCGTCGCGCTCGCTGCGCATCGCAACGGCCAACGCGTCGGGTCGTTCGGCGGCTGCCACTCGCAATGCTTCAAGTGTCGCCGCATCGAGGCGCGGCAAATCGCAGGCCAGTACGAGCCACTCTGCGTCGCCGCGGTGGCGCAACGCCGCGAGAATGCCCGCCAGCGGACCACGTCCCTCGGGTGCATCCTCGATGAGTGGCCACTGGCGCCGCAGTGCATCGGCCTGAGCCGCCGAGCGTACCGAGACCCAAACCGTGTCACAGACGTGCGCCGCCAGTGACGCCGTCCGAGCCAGCATCGTTTGCCCATCGATTTCGATGGCGGCCTTGTCGCTGCCCATGCGGCGGCTTTCGCCGCCGGCGAGCAACAGCGCCATGAGGGGACGCTCAGCCACGGTCATAGTCCGACTTGCCGCCCGTCTTGGCGACCAAACGCGTGTCGCGTATCTCGATGTCGTGCGATAGCGCCTTGCACATGTCGTACACGGTCAAAGCGGCAACGCTGGCACCCGTCAGCGCTTCCATCTCGACGCCCGTGCGGTGCTGGACGCGGCAGCGGCAGCGAATGCGGATGCCTTCGCCGTCGATAGCCATGTCAATGTCGCAACCCGTGAGCCCCAGCGGGTGGCAAAACGGAATCAGCTCGTGAGTGCGTTTCGCCGCCATTACGCCGGCGATGATCGCCGTTGCGAACACGGGCCCTTTCTTGGTGGCGTAGTCGCCGTCGACAAACAGCGCTCTAAGCTCGGACGGTAACCAGACGAAACTCTCGGCGACCGCCTGACGCGCCGTAACGGCCTTGTCGGACACATCGACCATCGTCGGTTGACCGGCATCATCAACGTGCGTGAGCGTCTTGTCGCCCTGCGCAGCCATGTTCAACCACCCACCCGGTACATCTCGACCTTGCGCGGTCTTGCGGCGCGACGTTCCGCGGCGCGACGCTCGCTGTAGCGGTCATCGCGCGCCAGCCAGACGCGTCGCACGATGCTCTCGAGTTCGGCGTCTGTGGCGCCCTGTCGAATCGGTTCGAGCAGGCGCGTGCCCTGGGTCGCAAAGAGGCAGGTGTAGAGCGTGCCGTCCGCCGCCAGTCGGGCGCGGTGGCAACCCCCGCAAAATGGCATCGTCACCGAGGAGATGAAGCCGATCTCGCCGGCCCCATCGTCGTATCGGTAGCGTCGCGCGACCTCGCCCGGATAGTTCTCGGCGACGGGCGACACGGGCCAACGCTCGGCAATGCGCTCGAGCAGTTCGCGAGACGGCACCACTTCGTCGCGACGCCAGCCATTGCGGTTGCCGACATCCATGTACTCGATCATGCGCACCACGTGACCCGTGCCGCGGAAGTGTTCGAGCACATCGAGCACGCCGTCATCGTTGACGCCGCGTTGCACGACCGTGTTGATCTTGATGGCATCGAAGCCTGCCGCCTCGGCCGCGCGCAATCCGTCGAGCACACGCGCGAGATCGCCACGGCCACCGCTGAGGCGCGCGAACACGTCGTCGTCGATACTGTCCAGGCTCAGGGTCAGTCTGTGCAGACCTGCCGCCTTGAGCGCAGGCGCCGCATCGGCGAGCAGCATGCCATTGGTGGTCAGCGCGAGGTCCTCGACACCGCCAATGGCCGCGAGACCGGCCACGAGTTCAGGCAGTCGCTTCACGAGCAAGGGCTCGCCGCCGGTGAGGCGAAGCTTTGTGACGCCGAGACCAACGGCGATACGTGCCACGCGCACGATCTCCTCGTTGCTCAGGCGATGCTCGCGCCTCAAAAATTCGTAGTCCTCCCCGTACTGCGATTCGGGCATGCAGTACGGGCAGCGGAAATTGCAGCGATCGATGACCGAGATCCGGAGATCACGCAGCCCGCGACCGAGCTGGTCGCGCGGACCGGCGGCATCAGTATTGCGCGGCGTGAGGGTGTAATCGGTGCTCATGGACCCTGTAAGTATACGGATTCCGGCGACGAAATCGTCGCACGAGATCATAAGTAAAATCCGCGCGCAGGCAACGGTTTGCGCTGCCAGATCACTCAGTTGTGCAGCGCAGCATCCGTGACTATACTCGGGCGCTCCCTGCGTCGCCATACGTCGATTGATTCGATGGCCACGGCGACGCGGTAACCACGGCCCGGGGGGTTTCGGGTCTGTCGAACCGCAGGAGTCTCGACAATGGATTTGAGTTTCACGCCCGAAGAAATCGCGTTTCGCGATGAGATCCGTGCCTTTTTCGCTGACGAGTTTCCGGACGACATTCGCGAGAAGGTCAACCGCGGAATCCGCCTCGACAAGGATGACCACGTCCGCTGGCAGAAGATCCTGCACAAACACGGCTACATGGGCGTGAACTGGCCCGTCGAATACGGCGGCACGGGCTGGAGCCCGGTGCAGAAGTACCTGTTCTCCATCGAAATGGCCAACGCCAACGCACCCGACGTCGTGCCATTCGGCGTCAATATGGTCGGCCCCGTGATCTACTCCTACGGCAACGAAGAACAGAAGCAGCGCTTCCTGCCCGACATCCTCGCGAGCAACGTTTGGTGGTGCCAGGGTTACTCAGAGCCCGGCGCCGGCTCCGACCTCGCCTCGCTCAAGACCATGGCTGTCCGCGACGGTGACCACTACGTGATAAACGGCACCAAGACGTGGACGACGCTGGGTCAGCACGCCGAGTGGATATTCCTGCTGGCACGCACAAACACTGACGTCGCGCGCCGCCAGGAAGGCATCAGCTTCATTCTTGCCGACATGTCGACCCCGGGTATCACCGTGCGCCCGATCATCACGATCGAGGGCGGCCATGAGGTCAACGAAGTCCATTTCGAGGACGCACGCGTACCCGTCGAGAATCTCGTCGGCGAAGAGGGTCGCGGCTGGACCTACGGCAAGGTCCTGTTGCAGCACGAACGCACCAACATCGCGGGCGTCGCACGTTCCAAGTACCGCCTCGCGCGACTCAAGGAACTCGCGTCGTCTTCCCAGCATGGCGCCAGGCCGCTCATGGAACAGGCCACATTCCGCGGCAAGCTCGTCGCGACCGAGGTCGCTTTGAAGGCACTCGAGTACACGGACCTGCGTACGCTGGCGGCCGTCGCCACCGGCAAGGCACCTGGCCCCGAGAGCTCGATCCTCAAGATCAAGGGCACAGAGATGCAGCAGCGTCTCGATACGCTCTACATGGAAGCGGCGGGCTACTACGCCCTGCCCTACGTGCCGGACCAGTTCACGCTTGACGCAGCCGAAGAAGACGTTGTCGTCGACTCGAGCGAGCCGACTACTGCACTGCGCTATTTCAATTACCGCAAGGCGTCGATCTACGGCGGGTCCAACGAGATCCAGAAGAACATCATCGCCAAACACGTACTCGGGCTCTGATCGAGCCACGACGCCAGGACGACACCATGGATTTTTCGATTAGCGAAGACCAGAGCATGCTGCAGGACAGCGTGGCTCGCTTCATCCAGGACGAATACGACTTTGACTCGCGGCAGGAAGCCGCTGCAACGGACGCGGGTTTCAGCGCCGAACGCTGGCGCGAGTTCGCCGAACTGGGCTGGACTGCCGTGCCGTTCGCCGAGGAAGACGGCGGACTCGATGGCGGTGCCGTCGAACTCATGCTGCTCATGGAACAGTTTGGACGCGGCCTCGTGGTCGAACCCTACCTGCCCTGCATCATCATGGCGGGCGGCGTCCTCAAGCGCCTCGCCACCGAAGACCAGAAAGCCACCTGGCTTGCCGACATCATTGGCGGCGAAAAACTTGCCGCGCTGGCCTACGCCGAGCCGCAGGCGCGCTACGACCTCAACGACGTTGCCGTCACGGCCACTGCCGATGGCGATGGCTACGTGCTCAACGGCCACAAGACTGTAGTGCTTAATGGCGGCAATGCCGACATGCTGATCGTCAGTGCGCGTACATCGGGCGAGCGTGGCGATACCGACGGCATCAGCCTGTTCGTCGTCGACGCGAGCGCCGCTGGCATCAAGCGCAAATCCTACGCCACCGTGGATGCCCGCCAGGCCGCAGAGATTCACTTCGAGCAGGTGCGCGTCGGCGCCGACCAGCTCCTGGGCGCTGCCGGCGAAGGCTTCGCCACGCTCAAGGCCGTCATCGAAGACGCCACGATCGCCGTGTGCGCCGAAGCCGTTGGCATCATGCAGGTACTCAACTACAAGACGCTCGAATACACGAAGCAGCGCGTCCAGTTCGGGGTGCCGATCGCGAGCTTCCAGGCCCTGCAGCACCGTATGGTCGAGATGTTCATGATCTTCGAGCAGACCCGCTCGCTGCTGCTGCACGCCGTCATGACCGAAGAAGCCGACGCTGGCGCCGAAGCGGCACTGCACGCGCTCAAGATCCAGATTGGCACCGAAGGCCGCAAGCTCGGCGAAGAGGCCGTGCAGCTGCACGGTGGCATGGGTGTGACCTGGGAACTCGACGTGGCGCACTACTTCAAGCGCCTGACGATGATCGACACGTTGTTCGGCAACGCCGATCACCACATCGAGCAGTACCCGCTGGCCGTCTGACGACGGCCAGCCCTCACGCCTCGGCGTTGATCCCCGCGAGCGCCTCGCGCTCGAGCTTGGCCCACGAATCACGCAGCGTGACGACGCGATTGAAGACGATCGCGTCGTCCGTTGTGGTCGTGTCCGGGCTGAAGTAGCCCAGCCTTTCAAACTGCACCGCGTCGCCAACGGCGACCTCGGCCAATGCCGGCTCGACCCAGCCCTGACGCACCGTTAGCGAGTCGGGATTGATCGCCGCCTGCCAATCCTCGAGACGCGCGGGCTCTGCCTCGCGGAACAACCGGTCGTAGAGGTTGATGGTCGCCGGCAGCGCGTGCTCGGCGGATACCCAGTGAATCGTGCCCTTGACCTTGCGGTCGCTGCTGCCGCCGCTGCGCGTATCCATGTCGACACTGCACACGAGCTCCACGACGTTGCCGTCGTCGTCCTTGATGACCTCGTCGCAGCGGATGATGTAGGCGTAGCGCAAGCGCACCTCGCCGCCGGGCTTGAGGCGGAAAAACTTTCGCGGCGCTTCCTCGAGGAAGTCGTCGCGCTCGATCCACACCGTACGCGTCAGCGGCACCTGGCGTGTCCCCTGCTCCGGCTCGTTCGGGTGGTTGCTGGCTTCGAGCCACTCCGTCTCGCCCTCGGGGACGTTCGACAGCGTGACCTTGAGCGGGTCGACGACGGCCAGCCGTCGAGGCGCACTGCCGAGCGTGTCGCGAACGGCAGCCTCGAGCATGCCGAGTTCGATGAGCTTGTCTTTCTTCGTGATGCCCACCTGATGGCAGAACCGGCGCAAGGCCTCGGCGGGGTAACCGCGGCGTCGCAAGCCGGCAAGCGTCGGCATGCGCGGGTCATCCCAGCCCGTGACGTGACCCTCCTCGACGAGCGCCGACAGGCGCCGCTTGCTCGTGACCATGTAGGCCACCTGCAGTCGCGAGAACTCAATTTGCCGCGGTGGGTACTCGTGCGGGATACGCGTCACGAGCCACTCGTAGAGCGGGCGATGGTCCTCGAACTCCAGTGTGCAGAGGCTGTGCGTGATGCCTTCGAAGACGTCACAGAGCGTGTGCGCGAAATCGTACATCGGGTACGTGGGCCAGGCGTCACCCGTGCGCTGGTGGGTCGCGTGGCGAATGCGGTAGAGGGTCGGGTCACGCAGGTTGATGTTTGGCGAAGCCATATCGATTTTCGCGCGCAACACGTGCTCGCCATCACCGAATTCGCCGGCACGCATGCGCGCAAACAGGTCGAGGTTTTCCTCGACGCTGCGATCGCGGTGCGGACTGTCCTTGCCGGGCTCGGTCAGCGTGCCGCGATAGGCGCGAATGTCCTCGGCGCTGAGGCTGTCGACGTAGGCGTCGCCGCGCTCGATGAGCGATACGGCCGCGTCGTAGAGACGCTCGAAGTAGTCCGACGCGTGGGTGAGACCTGCGCTCCAGTCGTAGCCGAGCCAGCGCACGTCGTCGCAAATGGCGTCCGCAAACTCCTGGCGTTCCTTGACGGGGTTGGTGTCATCGAAACGCAGGTAAGTCCGGCCACCGTTCTCGTCCGTGACGCCGAAATTCAGCGAAATCGACAGCGCGTGACCAATATGCAGAAAGCCATTGGGCTCCGGCGGAAACCGGGTCACGAGACCGTGCGGCAACCGCCCGGCAGCAAGGTCGTCGGCAATGATCTGGCGGATGAAATCGCGCGGCGCGGCCGCGTCGTCGCTCGGGGCGTCGGTCATGGAATCGGTGCCTGACTGGGCGCTACAAACAGCCCGGGATTGTACGTGATCGACTGTCTCAGCGCGCGTGTCGGTAAGCGCGCGCGAATGCGCGCAGCTCGGGACGTGGCGGTGTGAGCTGACGTGCCGGCACAGGGCGTACGCCGTCATCGCCAACCTCGCCCAAGACAAACCGGAAGATGTAGAAGCCCTCGCTGCCCATGCGCAGATCGGTGAGCACCAGAGCGTCGCCGTCACGGCGCAGCGCATACCAACCGTGCGTGAACCAGCGCATACGCTGGTAAGGCGCATGATTTCCAAGCCCGTCCTCGAATTCGCGCTGCTGCGGATAGCAACGCCACCGCGCCGGTTGGGGACGCTGCCAGGCGTAGACGAACTGATCGCAGTGGCCGTCCGACGACAGGCGCAGCAGTCGCCAACGCAGGGTATTGAACGGCGTGGGCGTGGCCTTGACCGAGCTGGCGCCCGCTGGCGCCGCGAGGGCCGCGCTGCGTTCGAGCCGAGCCTGTAACCCCGACGACAGCGCCAGGTAGCTGGCGCAGAACGCCAGCGCAATCGACAGCACGTGACGACGTCGGGCCGGTCGGCGTAGCGCTAGCACGAGGGCAACCGCCAGCGGCACGCTGAAGACCGGGTCGATGATGAACACACTACCGACGCTGATCGGGTAGTCACTGAAGGGTTGCAGCGCCTGCGTGCCGTAGATCGTCATGCAGTCGAGCAGAGGATGCGTGACAAACGCGAGCCAAATGGCCAGCAGCATCGGCCAGCCACCGCCGCGGAAGCCCGGCAGGGGCCGCAACAGCAACCACACGACGGGACTCGCGAGCGTGAGCCAGAACCACGAGTGCGACCAGCTCCGGTGCACGGTCATGGCCGTTACGGGGTCCGCGTAACGCACGAGCACGTCGAGATCCGGCAAGGTGCCACAGACAGCACCCATGAGCGCTGCGCGGGGCCCCAGCTCGCGCCCGGCGACAAGGTGGCCCACGGCGGCGCCCAGTGCCGCCTGCGTCAGGGAATCCAGCGACTCAGCCCGGGGCTTTCTCGACGCAGCGCGAGCAGATGCCGCGCACTTCGAGCATCTGACGCTCCGCCTCGAATCCCGCCGCTGCGGCAGCGGCCTCGATGCGCTCATTGATCGTGCCCGCGTCAAGCTCTATGACGTCGTGGCAACTGCGGCAGATCAGGAACTGGCCGCTGTGTGCATGCGCCGGATCCGGGCAGCCGATGTAGGCGTTGAGCGAGTCGAGCCGGTGCACAAGGCCCGCCTCCATGAGGAAGTCCAGTGCGCGGTACACGGTGGGGGGCGCCGCCCGGCGGCCGTCCGTCGACAGCGCCTCGAGCACATCGTATGCGCCCACGGGCTTGTGGCCTGCCCATACGAGCTGCAAGACGTGCCGACGCAGCGGCGTCAGGCGCAGCCCACGCTCGGCGCAGATCGCTTCGGCGCGCGCCAACGCAGTCTCGATGCACTGCTTGTGGTCGTGTCCCGTGGTGGTCTCGGCGTTCGCTTTGGCAGCCATGAACCCATGATACAGGAGCGACTTGCCGGGGCGCGATCTCTCGCGTAGTGCCGACCGCCGCAAACCGCTATGATTGCCGGCTTTGAACGCCACCACCCCGGGGCCCGGCGCCCCGCCGCCAAGTGAAGGACATGGTCAACATTACGCTGCCTGACGGCTCAGTTCGCAATTACCACGGACCCGTCGATCCCCTAACAATTGCCAAAGAAATCTCGGGCTCGCTGGCCAAGGCGGCTGTGGCCGCCCAGGTCGACGGTCAGGACTGGGACCTGACGCGCACGATCGACCGCGATGCCAGCGTGGCTATCGTCACCCGTGACAGCGATGCCGGGCTTGAAGTGCTGCGTCACGATGCCGCGCACGCACTCGCCGAGGCGGTCAAGGAGCTCTACCCGGAAACCCAGGTGACGATCGGCCCCGCCATCGACGACGGCTTCTACTACGACTTCGCACGCGAAACACCCTTCACACCCGATGACCTCGAGGTCATCGAGCAGCGCATGCGCGAGATCGTCGAGCGCAACGAAACCGTCGAGCGCGAGGTCTGGACGCGCAACGACGCCGTGGCGTTCTTCCGCGAGCAGGGCGAGGAGTACAAGGCGCGCCTCATCGAGCGCATCCCCGAAGACGAGCAGATTACGCTGTACCGCCAGGGCGACTTCATCGATCTGTGCCGCGGTCCACACCTGCCCTCAACGGGCCGGCTCGGCACGGCCTTCAAGCTCCTGCGTGTGTCAGGCGCCTACTGGGAAGGCGATTCACGCAACGAGATGCTGCAACGCATCTACGGCACCGCCTGGGCCAACGACAAGCAGCTCCGGCTGTACCTTCGCCGCGTCGAGGAAGCCGAGAAACGCGACCACCGCAAACTCGGCAAACAGATGAACCTGTTTCACTTTCAGGAAGAAGCGCCGGGCTCGGTCTTCTGGCACCCACGTGGCTGGACCTTGTTCCAGCGCCTCATCGACTACATGCGCGAGCGCCAGCGCGAAGCCGGATACCGCGAGATCCACACGCCCAGCGTGATGGACCGCGCGCTTTGGGAGGCGTCAGGGCACTGGGAGTCGTTCGGCGAACACATGTTCACGACGGAAACCGAAGACGGCCGCATCTACGCGCTCAAACCCATGAACTGCCCGGGTCACGTGCAGGTCTTCAAGCAGGGCCTTACGAGTTATCGCGAGCTGCCCATGCGCATTTCGGAATTCGGCAATGTGCACCGATACGAACCGTCAGGCGCGCTGCACGGCATGCTGCGCGTGCGCGCATTCACGCAGGATGACGCGCACGTGTTCTGCACCATGGAACAGGTTGCCGACGAAGCCATTGCGATCACACGTCTCATCCTCGAAATCTATGCCGACTTCGGCTTCGAGGATGTGCGCATCAAGTTTGCTGATCGACCTGCGAATCGCGTCGGCGAAGATGCCGTCTGGGATCAGTCAGAAACGGCCCTGAAGTCTGCGCTCGAACAAACCGGCCTCGAGTACAGCTACAACCCGGGCGAAGGCGCGTTCTACGGACCCAAGCTCGAGTTTGTGCTGCGCGACGCCATCGGTCGCGACTGGCAGTGTGGCACCTTGCAGGTCGATCTCAACCTGCCCAAGCGACTCGGTGCCAGCTACATCGGCGAAGACGGCGACCGGCACATCCCGGTCATGTTGCACCGGGCCATGTTCGGCTCGCTGGAGCGCTTCACCGGCATCCTGCTCGAGCACTACGCGGGCAACCTCCCGCTGTGGCTCGCGCCAACGCAAGTCATCGTGGCTACGATCACCTCGGACGGTGACGAGTACGCCGTCGATCTCGTGAGCGAATTGCGCAAGGCGGGTATCGAGGCCGAGAGTGATCTCAGGAACGAGAAGATCGGCTACAAGGTGCGCGAGCACAGCCTGGCCAAGATCCCCGTGATCCTGGCCGTCGGCAAGCGCGAAGTCGAGGAAGGCACTGTCGCCATTCGGCGACTGGGCAGCAAGGGCCAGAAGACAGCCCCGCGCGTCGAGACCATCGCCGCGCTGCGTGATGAGATCGTTTCGCGCGAAACCGCGAATGTGACCATCGAGTAGCCCCCACCAGACACGCCGCAGATGTGCAGGAAGCAACAGAAGTGTGCACTGCATCAAAAGGCTTATGTGGAATCGGTCACAGTTTGGAAACTCGGTCCCTGAGGCCGGTTATGTCGTGCGTTTTTCCTTCATATACTGCTAGCTGAGGGAAAACCACGCGAACAGGTCGCGGCGGTTCTCACCCTCGCCGAGGCCGCCATGGTTGACCAGTACAAGACTCAGGTGATGTTTCTGCACCCGGAGCCATCATTGATGGAACCGTGCGCGCGCCTGCTCGGTGAGAGTTACTCGGTGCACATGGCCGCCTCGGGCACCGAAGCGCTCACCACACTGGGCATCACGCCCATCCACATCATCGTCTCGGCACAGGACCTGCCAGGCATGACCGGTCAGGAAGCGCTCAAGGAAGCCAAGCGTCGATCCCCGGAGACCCGCGGCATCCTCCTCGCCTCCCCCGAGATGACGGACTCGGACCGCGCCTCACTGGTCAACGTCAAACATCTGAATCTCGTGCTCGGTCCGCTGGCCAGCGCCGAGGAAGTCTGCGCGGCGATTCAGCACGCGTTGTCTGACGATGGCAGCGGCAGCATGCAACCCGCCAACGACACGTCGGCAGGTCCGCGCAGCCAAGCGCGGCCCAGCCCATCGCCGGCGACCGCGCCCGGTGATGTGTCGGGTCCCTACGACCTGCTCGCCGAAGACATCCCCGTGCTCGAGCCCGGCGCCGCGAACGATGCGCGTCCCGCTGCGCAATCGCTGAGCGAAGTGGAGATTGTCGTTCTCACCAACGACGGCAGTTTTCTGAAGACGATCCGTGCGGCGACGGGCGCAAGCCATGTCGTCAACCACGCCCCGAACCTGCAGGCGGCGATCGACGTTGTGCGTGACGCGCAGAGTGGCGTACTGATCACGGATGCGGCCGTTGCCGTTCGCGACGTGGAAACGATTACCGCCAAGCTGCGCAAGTACATGCCGTCACTCGTCACCATCGTCGCGGGACGACGCGAGG
Source organism: Pseudomonadota bacterium (assembly GCA_039821605.1). Taxonomy (GTDB): domain Bacteria; phylum Pseudomonadota; class Gammaproteobacteria; order Steroidobacterales; family Woeseiaceae; genus CALBPI01. Next base: position 243,329 of record JBCBNV010000003.1, read on the forward strand.
ACGGTGAGAAAATGATGGGCCTCATTTCCGACGGCCTCGTCTACCGCTTCCTGCTCAAGCCGATCAGCCCCGGCCGCACGCGTCTCGCGATCGAAGCCTCGGCCAAGAAACACCTGACTCTCGCGCACACCGAAGTGCCCCTGACGCCGACGGACGTCCAGGAAAAGATGACCGAAACGGGCATCATCAAGGGCGTCACATTTGACTCGGGCCTGTTCCGCACCACGGACGTCCGCGCGACCACGGTCGCCGTCCCCGGGCTCGACGAGGAAGATGTCGACGGCGGGTTTATCGAAAGGCTGTTTGCCGCCTTCGGGCCGGTTCCGCTCATCGTGGCGGCGCTGGTCCTCGTGACCGTCTTTGGCTTCTTCCTGTTTGGTGGTAGCGATGACTCGGCTCCGGCTGTTGGCGCCACGGAAGCGGCCCAACCCGCCGCTGCGCTCCCCGCCGCACCGCCGCCGACACCAGCCGAACGTGCCGCCACCCTCGCCGCGCGCGGTGAACGTGCGTTGCGCGACGGCCGCCTCACGCAGCCCGCCGATGACAATGCCGTCGTGCACTTTGCACAGGCAGCCGCTCTCGTGCGCGACGACGCCGCGCTGCGCGCCCAGCTCGAGGGTGTTTTGCAGCAGGCGTTCGCACAGATTGAAGCGAGCCTGCTTGCAGATCGTATTGGCGAGGCCTCAGCCGCACTGGCTGTACTCAACGACACGGTGCCCGGCCATCCGCGCCTGGCATTTTACAATCGCCAGGTCAGCCGCGAGATCGCTCGACAGGATCTCGAGCGTGCCGAAACGGCGATACGCTCAGGCAACACCGCCGCCGCGGAAACCGCCATTGGCCGGCTGGAACGCAACGGCGTCACGGACCCGGCCATCGTCACCGCATTGCGAGATCGACTCGCCGCGGTTCCGACCGCTGGTGCCGCAGTCGCCGCCGCACCGACGAGCGTTGATGATCTGCTGGAGTTCGCGGCGCTGCGCGTCAGCGAAGGTCGCCTCATCACGCCGGCCGATGACAGCGCGCGCGACTACTACCAGGCGGCCATTGAACTCGAGCCCGACAACGTCACAGCCAGACAGGGTCTGACGTTTGTCGCCAGCATGCTGATCTCCGAGTCGCGAACAGCGGCCGCTCGTGGCGAGCTGTCGCTTGCAGAGACCCTTCTCAACGAAGCCGTCGCCACGGGCGCCAACCGCGTCGAAGCGACGGCGCTGCGCGGCGAGATCGACGCGCTGGCGCAAGGCGCGGCTGCAAACGCGCGCACCGTCGCAGCACAGGAACCGGTCCGGGAAGCGACTCAGCAACCTGCAAATACAGCTGACGACACCACGGCACCGCCCCCGCCACCGGCCAGCATCGGCACTGGCGGTTTTGGCGAACGGACGACGACGCCCGAGCGTGAAGTGCCCGTGCGTGAGCCCACGGCGGCCAGCTCAGCGCCCGTCACGCAACCCGCCTCGGGCAAGCCCGCTGCAACCGACGAGTCGACGCCCGTAGCCGGCGAATTTGATCTGGTGCAGACGCGCGCCACACCGCCCCGCTACCCGCGCGCCGCGCAGCGTCGCGGCATTGAAGGTTGGGTGGATGTCGCGTTCAGCGTTCGCGCCGACGGCACCACGAGCGACATCAACGTCGTCGAGAGTCAACCGGGCACCGTCTTCGACCAAGCCGCCACCGACGCCGTTTCGAAGTGGCGCTACGCGCCTTTGGATACGGACGATCCCGACGCGTTTGCACGCGCCCGGATCCGCCTCGAGTTCAACCTCTCGAACTAGTCACCGGCCCTAGAGCGCGCCGCGTTCGGCGAGCCGGGCGTGGATACCTGCGGCAATCGACAACGCGATTCCGGCCGGCTCCTTCGCGCCCAGCGGCAATCCTGCGGGCCCGTCGATCATCGGCCGAATCGTATCGGCCGGTTGACCGACCGCCTCGAGCAATCGTTCGCGTCGATGCACAGGTCCAAGCAGGCCGATGTAGTGCCAATGGTCGTGGCGCGCCAGCGCCCGCAGGTAGGCCGTATCCGTTTCCAGGTGGTGGCTCATGACCACGACCACCGGGAAGTGTGCCAGCGCCACGCGTTGTGCGAGCGCCGCGGCGGGCGCTGCGATGCGCTCCGCGGCCAGTTTGGCATCGAAGGTTTCAATGTAGCCGGGGCGATGGTCGTAAACGGTCACGTGCCAGCCCAGGTCGCCCAGCAGTCGCGCCAGGGGTTCGGCGTCGGGCGCCGCGCCGCAGAGCAGCACTCGCGGGGCGGGGCGGACGTGAATGACGAACAGCGGCGCCTCGAGCGCGTCGTCGACGACTCGCGCCGAGCAAGCTGCGAGCCATTGCTCACCGAGCACACGCTCCACCGTGGCTTGCGCCTCGGCTGCGACGTCGTGATGGACGAAATGGCCCTCGGCGCTCGCCGACGTCATGAGCCCCGCCTGCGGCGTCCCGGGTGCACCGAGACCCAGAACGGCGCTGATGCCATTGCGATAGGCGTCGGCCACGGCCAGCAAGGGTGCGTACTGCTCGGCCTCGAATAACGGTGTCAGAAGAATCTGCAGGCGTCCGTCGCAGCCCGCGCCCATACCCCAGAGCGCGTCGTGCTCGCCGCCGAGGTCGTAATCGACGATGGCAGGCGTTCGTGACGCCAGAGTCTGTGCCGCACGCGTGGCAAGGTCGCCTTCCACACAGCCGCCGCTGACGAGACCCTGGTAGTCGCCGTTGGCCGCGATGAGGATGAAGTCGCCCGTCTTGCTGTAGGTCGACCCGTCGGTATCGGTCACGGTGGCGAGCACCATACCTTGGCCCTGATCGTGCCAGGTCTTGAGTCGTTCGAAGACGCGATTCTTGTGCAGCATGCTGTGTCCAGGCGATGGGCTGCGGCGAGTATACTGCCCGCGCTAGATCCTTCCCACGGAGCGCAGCATGAGCGACACGCAGGCCACGTTGTATGGCTACCACCGAAGTTCGACAAGCTACCGCTTGCGAATCCTGCTCAATCTCAAGGGCATTGCCTACGAGACCGTACCCGTGGCGCTCGACAAGGGTGCGCAACGCGAGGCGGCGTTTCTCGAGATCAACCCCATGGGCGGCCTGCCCGTGCTCGAGATCGACGGTCTGCGGCTCGTGCAGGCGCCGGCCATGATCGACTATATCGAGGAGCACTACGACACGCCGAAGCTGTTGCCCGACGCCGTGGCGGCTCGACAACGCGTTCGCGAGATCGCCGCACTCGTTGCCTGCGACGTGCATCCGCTGAACAACCTGCGCGTGCTCAAGCACCTGCGCATGGCCTACGGCGCGGACGATGCGGCGATCGCCGACTGGTACCGACACTGGATCCACGCGGCCTTCCCGGCACTCGAACACATGGTAGGCGCGGACGGCGATGCGCCCTTCTGCGTTGGCGATCGATTATCGCTGGCGGAGATCTACCTCATTCCGCAGATTTACAACGCCGTACGCTTCGACGTCGATATGACGGCATACCCGAAGCTCGCGCGCATCGACGCGCATTGCGCCTCAGTACCCGCTTTCACTGACGCGCACCCCGACAAACACCGCGTCGACTGACGCCGTCAGTCCGGGTCGTCGGCGCGCTCAAGATCGTCGGGCAGGTACACACCCGCGCGCCAGTAGTGCCAGGTGCTCCATACGCCCACGAGCACCATCGACAGCAACGCGTAGCGCATGCTGTCGGCACCGAACTGATCAGCCAGCAGGTCCGAAATGAAGCCCGTGACGGGCGGCCCGAGGCCCAGGCCGATGATGTTGATGATGAGCAACAGTACGGCGGCCGCGACCCCGCGCATGCGCAGGTTCACAATGCTCTGCGTCTGCGCGAACGTGGTGGCCTGATAGAAGTTGCTCAGAAACGCAGGGACGATAAATACGAGCAGCGCGATGCGCACGTCGGCGACGAGATACACAGCGACGCTGAACGGCAGGCTGACGAGACCCGCGATGGCATTGGTCCAGAGACGCCAGCGTGCATCGACATTGCCGAAGCGATCCGCAAAGAACCCGCCCGCGAAAATGCCCGCACCACCCGCGACGCCCAGAATGAGGCCAAGCCAAAGCCCGATTTCGCTCGAACTCATACCGTGCGAGCGCGAGAGAAACGTCGGGAAGAAGGTGGCCACGCTGTAGCCCGCGAATGCCGCCAGTGACGCACCGAACGACGCGTGGACAAAGGAACGCCGACGCATGAGAAAACGTGCCGTCTCTGCCACGGGCGGCCGACGGGTCGACGCGCGCCCCTGCTCCGAGAGGCCCCGCGGCGGCTCCCAGACCGTGAGCCAGAAGACGAATGCAAGCACCACGCCGGGCAAACCGACGATGAGAAAAGCGCGTCGCCAGCCGTAGAGCTCATCGATGAGACCACCGACAAACAGGCCGAACATGATGCCCAGCGAAATGCCCAGCGAGTACACGCCGAGTGCGGTCGCGCGCTTGGAGGGCGGAAAGTAGTCGGAGATCAACGAATGCGCAGGTGGACTGCAGCCGGCCTCGCCCACGCCGACGCCGATGCGCGCCAGCGCAAGCTGGACAAAGTTCTGCGCCATGCCGCAGAGCGCCGTCATGCCGCTCCAGATGAGCAGCGCCAGCGAAATGAGCTTCACGCGGTTGCCGCGATCGGCGAGCGTCGCAATCGGAATGCCCAGCGTCGAATAAAACAGGGCAAAGAAGGCGCCCGCGAGCAAGCCGCCCTGCCAGTCGGCAATGTCGAGTTCTGCCTGAATCGACGGCAACAGAATTGAGATGATCTGGCGGTCGATGAAATTCAGCGTGTAAACGACGACAAGCATCGCCAGCGCGTAGTAGGCGCGTCGGTCCACGCGCTGGCCGTTGTCCGCCATTGTCCCCCCCGGGTCAGGCATCCTCGATGCGGACCCGAAGGCTGCGTTACCGCGCGCGGCGCGTCAACCGGATTTTGCGATCCGTGACGCGCGCTTGCGCTCTGACTCGGTCAGGAGCTTCTTACGCAAACGAATGCTTGAGGGCGTGATCTCGACGAGTTCGTCGTCGTCGATGAACTCGAGCGCCTGCTCCAGCGACAGGATCACGGGCGGCGTCAGCAACAGATTCTCGTCCGAACCCGCGGCGCGAATGTTCGTGAGCTGCTTGGCTTTGGTCGGGTTTACGGGCAGATCATTGGAGCGGCTGTGGATGCCGACGATCATGCCCTGGTATACGGGTTCGCCGTGCGAGACGAACATGCGGCCACGTTCCTGCAGGTTGAACAGCGCGTAGGCGAGCGCCTTACCCGCGATATTGGACACGAGCACGCCGTTGTTGCGCTGCGCGATGGCGCCCTCGACCGTGGGCCCGTAGTTGTCGAACAGGTGGTAGATGAGCCCCGTGCCCGCCGTGGCGCTCAGGTACTCGGTGCGGAACCCGATCAGTCCGCGCGCCGGAATCCGGTACTCGAGCCGCACGCGGCCACGCTGCTCGGCACTCATGGCGCGCAATTCGCCCTTGCGGTCTGCGAGACGCGTCATCACGGCGCCCTGGTAGTCCTCGTCGAAATCCACGGTGAGCAGCTCGAACGGCTCCATGCGGACCCCGTCGCGCTCGATCGTGATCACTTCGGGCCGCGACACGGCGAGCTCAAAGCCTTCGCGACGCATCGTCTCGATCAGTACGGAGAGATGCAATTCACCGCGACCCGAGACGCGAAACTTGTCGGGGTCGTCGAGGGGTTCCACGCGCAAGGCGACGTTGTGCTTGAGCTCCTGCTCAAGGCGTTCACCGATCTGCCGGCTCGTCAGGTATTTGCCATCCTGGCCCGCAAACGGCGACTTGTTGACCTGGAAGGTCATGCTGATCGTCGGTTCGTCGACGGTCAGCGCGGGCAAGGCCTCGGGTTCGCCGCGCGCGCAGAGCGTGTCGGAGATGTCGAGCGGATCGATGCCACTGAACGCGACGATATCGCCCGCCTCGGCTCCGGGGGCGCGGACGCGCTCGAGACCGCTGAAGCCATAGAGCTCGAGCACGCGACCATTGCGCGTCTTGCCGTCGGCGCCGATGACCGTCACGGCCTCATTCTCGGACACGCGTCCCCGTGTGACGCGACCCACGCCGATGACGCCGACATAAGGGTCATAGTCGAGACTCGAGACCTGCAGTTGCAGCGGGCCATCGCGGCTGACCTCGGGTGCGGGCACGTGTTTGACGATGGCGTCGATGAGCGGATTCATGTCGCCTTCGCGCACCGTGTCGTCCTCGGATGCGTAGCCGGCAAGCGCGCTCGCGTAGATCACGGGAAAATCAAGCTGCGCGTCGGTCGCGCCCAGTCGGTCGAACAGGTCAAATGTCTGGTCGAGCACCCAGTCAGGCCGCGCACCGTCGCGGTCGATCTTGTTAATGACGACGAGCGGCGTGAAGCCGCGCGCAAACGCCTTGGCCGTGACGAAGCGCGTTTGCGGCATGGGACCCTCGACGGCATCGACGAGCAGCAACACGCTGTCGACCATCGACAGCACGCGCTCGACCTCACCGCCAAAGTCGGCGTGGCCTGGCGTATCAACAATGTTGATGCGCCAGTCGTCCCAGCGAATCGCTGTGTTCTTGGACAAGATCGTGATGCCACGCTCGCGTTCGAGATCGTTCGAATCCATGACCCGGTCGGGGTGATCGGTTCGCGCGTCAAGCGTTCCGGACTGGCGCAGCAGCTGGTCCACGAGCGTGGTCTTGCCGTGGTCGACATGCGCAATGATCGCGATGTTGCGAAGCGAATCGGGTGTATTCATGGGGTGTTTTTTCGGGACAGGGGGGATCGGCACCGGGCGGCACCGCGGCGCGAGTATACAAGGCGCGGGGCCAGGCCGCGCGCCCAATCAGTGGGCGCAGGCGACCTCGGCTGCGCGACAGTCGAGCAGCGACGGCCCGATCGCCGCGGCATCGGGGCGCCGGGGATCCGCGGCGCCGCGGAACCAGGTGCCGTCCCAGACCACAGTCTGCGCGCTACCCATGGTGCGGCGGCGCTCGTCGACGTCGTGGCCCAGATTGCGCAGCAGCGACACGGTATCGGGGCTGAATCCGGCCTCGAGGAACAGCCGGTCGGGCAGCCACTGGTGGTGGAACCGGGGTGCCGCGACGGCATCGGCCGGCGACATGCCGTGGTCTACGAGGTTGACGATGACTTGCAGGACCGTGGTGATGATGCGGCTGCCGCCCGGGCTGCCCGTCGCGATCCAGGGTTTGCCGTCCTTGAACACAAACGTCGGCGTCATCGATGACAGCGGCCGCTTACCGGGCTCGATGGCGTTGGCATCGCCGCCCAACAGCCCGTAGCCATTGGGCGCGCCGGGCTTGGCCGAGAAATCGTCCATCTCGTTGTTGAGCAGGAAGCCGGCACCTGGAATGGTGATCCCGCTGCCGTAGGAAAAATTGAGTGTGTAGGTGTTGACGACGGCGTTGCCAGACGCGTCCATGACGCCGTAGTGAGTGGTGTCAGGGCTTTCATAGCCCGGGTCGAGACCCGGCAGGACCTTGCGGGAATCGCGCGCCTCATTCGGGTCGATGGCCTCGGCGATCGTCGCGGCGTAGCGCTTGTCCGCAAGCCAGGCGATGGGCGCCTCCCAAAAGTCCGGGTCACCCAGGTGGCGACTGCGGTCGGCGTAGGCCTGACGCATGGCCTCAGTCATCAGATGGATCGTGCGCGCGCTGCCAAAGCCCGATTCGGCGATGTCGAAGCGCTCGAGCACATTGAGCATTTGCACGAGCAGCACGCCACCCGAGCTCGGCGGTGGCATCGAGACGATCTCGAGGCCGCGGTAACTGCCGACAATGGGCTCACGTTCGACGGCGCGGTAGCGGGCGAGGTCTTCGTGCGTCATGAGGCCGTCGTTGTCGATCATGGCTGCGACAATGAGGTCGGCGATGGGGCCTTTGTAGAACGCGTCGGGTCCGTCCTCGGCGATGCGCCGCAGCGTTTCGGCGAGTTCAGGCTGACGCAGTACGTCTCCAGTCGCATAGGGCTCGCCGCCCTCCTTGTAAAAGGTCTTGAGCGTGGCCGGATCGCGGCCCAGCCACTGTTGGCGCCGCGACAGCGCCGCCGCCAGATCGGGGCTGACCCGCATTCCCTGCTCTGCCACGGCGATCGCCGGTGCCAGCGCGTCCGCCCAGGATAGGGTGCCGTAGCGCGTCAGCGCGTGGTGCATGCCCGCCACCGTGCCCGGCACACCCGCCGAGCGGTAGCTGAACCGGGCAAGCTGGTTGTCAACGTCACCATTCTCATCGAGAAACACGTCGCGACCGGCCGCCAAGGGCGCCGCCTCGCGGTAATCGATGGCCACCGTGCGGTCCTCTTCGGCCAGGTAGACCATCATGAAGCCCCCACCGCCGATGTTGCCGGCGCGGGGCAACGTCACTGCCAAGGTCATGCCCACCGCCACAGCAGCGTCCACGGCATTGCCGCCGTCGGCCAGGACGGCCGCGCCAACCTCTGCGGCGATGGCGTTCTGCACCGCGACCATACCTTGGGTATCGACGGTCGCGTGCTGCCGCGCACCGTAGTCGATGATGGCCACAGGTTGCTGCGCAACGGCCGTCGAAGCACTCACGATTACCGTCGCGAGCACAAATACTTTAGCAAGTATTTTCATAAGCTTAATCAGCAATCTTCACAATTTGCTTGCCGAAATTTTGCCCCGTCATAAGCCCCATGAAGGCGGCGGGGGCCTGGGCCAGGCCGTCAGCGACGCTCTCGCGGTACTCGAGCTTGCCCGCCGCGAGCCACTCCCGACACTGCTGATCCCAGGCCGGCGCGTGTTCGAGGTGGTTCGAGACGATAAAGCCCTCCATGCGCACGCTGCGACCGATCAGGGCAGTGAGACCGCGCGGGCCCGGCGGCATCTCCTCGGGGCGCGCATTGTAATTGGCGATCATGCCGCAGAGCGCGATGCGACCGAACGGTGCCATGTTCCAGATCGCAGCCTCGAGCATGTCGCCGCCGACATTCTCGAAGTTGACGTCGATGCCTTTGGGAAACGCTTTGTGCACGGCCGCGTGGATGGAGTCGACGGTCTTGTAATTGAAGGCGACATCGAATCCCAGCGAATCACGCAACCAGGCCACCTTGTCGTCGCTGCCCGCACTGCCCACGACGTAGCAGCCCTGATTGCGCGCGATCTGCCCCACCACGGAGCCCACCGCGCCGGAGGCCGCCGACACGAGTACGGCATCACCGGGCTTGCAGGCTCCAATAACGTTGAGCCCGACCCAGGCGGTCAGGCCCGGCATACCCAGAATACCCAGGTGGTACGACAACGGCAGATCGCCGGCCACGACCGGACGCAGGGCACGCCCGTCAGCAATGGAGTACTGCTCCCAGCCCAGCATGCCCATCACCGTGTCGCCCTCCGCGAAGCCTTCCGCGCGACTGGCAACGACCTCACCGACCACACCGCCCTGCAAGGGCGCTCCGATCTCGAACGGCGGCACATAGCTCTTCACATCGTTCATGCGACCGCGCATGTAAGGATCGACTGAAAGGAACAGATTGCGAACGAGGACTTCGCCCTCCGCGGGCTCGCCGACCGGCTGCTCGTCGAAGTCGAAGACAGCGTCGGTGACAGGGCCGACAGGACGTTGCTTGAGCAATACGCGCTGGTTGGTCTGGGTCATGGTGATAGGTGCACCTTGGAAAACGGGCCGTAAGTATACTGGACAGCCCTCGTTTCCGACGCCACATGCCCACCGACACACTGATTTCGCTCGCGCCCCTGCTCGGCGCCGGACTTGCCGCGGGGCTCGTTGCCGGATTGCTGGGCGTGGGCGGCGGCATCGTTATGGTCCCGATCCTGAGCCTCGTGCTGCCCGCGATGGGGGCCGATGATGCCGTGTCCATGCACATGGCCGTCGCAAGCTCCCTGGCCGTCATTGTCGTCACCTCGCTCGTCTCCGCTCGGGCGCATTCAAGGCGCGGCGGCGTCGATCTGGACACGGCACGACTTTGGGCCCTGCCCATCGCCGTCGGCGCGCTCGCGGGCGCACTCGCAGCGCGATTCCTGTCGGGCGATGCCCTGCGCGTGCTGTTCGGGTTTCTTGCCGCGTTCGTGGGCGCCCGGTTCCTGCTTGGGCGCTCCGCGCCCGCGGCGACGTTGCGCTGGTCACGGACCGGGCGTCAGATTGCAGCGACCGGGATCGGCGTCCTGTCAGCCTGGCTCGGTATCGGTGGGGGCACGTTCGCCGTACCCGTCCTGCACGGCGTGGGACTGCCCATACACCGGGCCGTGGGCACTGCGGCTCTACTCGGGTTCTTTGTCGCACTGCCTGGCGCCATTGGTTTTGCGCTCAGCGGACACGGCGTCGACGGCCGCCTCACCACCAGTGTGGGCTACCTGCACCTGCCCGCCGTGCTCATGCTGGCTGCCGGTGCCGTGTTGCTGGTCCCGGTCGGCGCCCGGCTCGCGCACGCCCTGCCACAACAGCACTTGCGGCGCGTCTTCGGCGTTTTCCTGCTGCTCGCGGCGGCCCGTATGATGTCAAAAGCCCTGGCTTGATGGCTGCGGCACCCAAGGCCGCCTGATACACTCGCCGCGGCGAAAGTGGTGTGGATTGGCGCCGTTTTGCAACAAGGTGTGATATCCGGCGCTATCGTCGGGTCATCGATTCGTGACGGGAACGCCTAAGGGCACAGGTATGCCGGGTACGGAGCACTCACAATGACAGTTGGCGCACAACCGCGTGCCGGGTACACAGCACCCTGGTCGCCGGCGCTGGCGGCAGCCATCGAGCAGCAACAGGGCAACTACCGCCTCAGGCTCGCGCGCCCGGACGAACTCGACACTGTGTTCAACCTGCGCTTTCGCGTCTTCAACCTCGAGCTCGACGAGGGCCTCGAGGCGGCCTACGCGACAGAGCGCGATGAGGACGGCTTCGACCGCCAGTGTCACCACTTGCTGGTCGAGACGCTCGACACAGGCCACATCGTCGGCACCTACCGGATGCAGAGTCGCGCCATGGCGCAGGCTGGCGCCGGCTTCTACTCAGCCGCGGAATTCGATATCGAGGCGCTGGGCGACCGCGTTCTGAGTCGTGCCGTCGAGTTGGGCCGTGCCTGTATCGAGAGCGAACACCGCAACACCCGCGTGCTGTTTCTGCTCTGGCGCGGGCTTGCCGCCTACATGCTCGCTGGCAATCACCGCTGGTTCTTTGGTTGCTGCTCACTGACGAGCCAGGACCCACTCGAAGGCCTCAGGCTGCACCGCAAACTTCGCGAGACCGACATGCTCGACCCCGTGCACGACGTCAGCGTGCAGCCTGACTACCGCTGTGGGGGTGCAGACGACGGCGCCAAGCCGCCCAAGCTTCCCAAGCTCATGCGCCTGTACCTCGCTTACGGCGCCCGTATCGCATCGGGACCTGCACTCGACGCAGAGTTCGGCACCATCGACTATCTGGCGCTGTTCGATCTCGAGACGCTCAGCGAGCAACACAGGCGCATGTTCCTGGAGCCCGCCTGACGTGAGTGCCCCGGATACGTTTGAGCCCAGCCTGTGGCGGCGTGCGGTGGCGCTGATTCGCCTCACGCTCATACTGGCGTGCACGCTCGCGGTTGCCGTATCGCTGGCGCTGCTGCGACTCGTGACCTTCGGCGCCGTGCGTCGGCGCATTCGCGGCTTCTTCTTCGCAACGTGGTCGCGCCTCATGATCGGCGTACTCGGCGGGCGGACCGAGGTGCACGGCACGCCACCCAAAGCGCCGTTCTTTCTCGTCAGCAACCACCTGAGCTATCTCGACATCCTCGCGCTGGCGCAGCTCGCACCGACGGTATTCGTGTCAAAGTCCGAAGTGGCATCGTGGCCTGTGATCGGCTGGCTCACACGGCTGGCTGACACGCTCTACATCCGCCGCGAGAAGAAGAGTGACATCCCGAAAACCAATGCCGCCATCGCCAACACCTATGCCCGAGGTGACAGCGTCGCTCTGTTCCCGGAAGGCACGAGCAGCGAATCCGACTTCGTCTTGCCCGTTCGCCCGCCATTGCTCGAGGTTGCCGCGAGCAACCGTATTCCCGTCTCGGTGGCGGCGCTGTACTTCGAAACTGATAACGGCGACCCACATGCGCACCGCGCGATCTGTTACTACGGTGACATGGTCTTTGCGAGCCACGTGTGGCGACTGCTGCATCTGCGCGGGTTCACGATTACCATTCGCTTTGCCGAAGACACGGTTTACGCCGAGGACCGAAAAGCGCTGGCGCTCAAAGTCCAGCGTGCGATATACACCCTGCAACTCGAAAACCCGCCCGCTGCCCACGTTCCTCGCGACATCATTGCAGCGGCTGATCCCGGGCTCGTAGAACCATGACGACATCTTTCCCAAAACCCGCGCTCGTCGCGCTGTGCGACGACAACGACCGCTGCCTGGCCGCATTGGCCGATCTTGTCGGTCAAATCGCGGGCGCCAGTTACAGCCGTCCCGTGACACCGTGCGATGCCGGTATCGGCGCACACGTGCGTCACGTGCTCGATCATTACGACGCGCTGCTGCAGGGCATCAAGACGGGCGTCGTCAATTACGACGCGCGCGCACGCTGCCCCGAAACGGAAACGCACGCAGACACGGCGCTGGACCGCATTGCGTTCGCGCGACACGCCGTGCGCGCACTGGCCGAAGCCCCTGGCGAGACGCCGCTGTCGGTATGCCTCGACTGCGGCACGGGCGGCACACGGCCGACGCCCTCCACACTGGCGCGCGAGCTGCAGTTCCTCGTGAGCCACACGGTGCACCACGACGCGCTGATCGCCGCCGCGGCACGCACGCTGGGCGTGACCATGGAAGACGGCTTCGGCGTCGCCCCCTCGACGCTCAAAGCAAACGCCTCGACCCAGGCCGGCTGACACGCCCGCCATGCGCCGCTGGCTCCTGGCCGCCTGGCTCGTGGCGCTCATTGCCTCGAATGCCTGGCGAGTGATTCAGCCACCCGAGACCGTCGCCGCCGCCGATCAGACGCTCGTCGAGGTGGCCACGCGCATCGGCGCGATGCGGCTCGACACGATCACGCGCATTCCCTACCGCGACTACGGGGACCCCGCCGCAACACAGCCACCGATCCTGCTCGTGCACGGCACACCCGTGGCGTCGCGTGCCATGGCGGGCCTGGCCCGCGGCTTGTCCGCAGACTGGCGCGTCATCGCGCCTGATCTGCCTGGTTTTGGAAGCGCCGCAGCCGCGATTCCCGACTACTCAAGCATCACCCACGGGCGCTATCTGCTGGACCTGCTCGACGCGCTGGCCATTGAGCGCGTCCATCTCGTCGTCTACAGCCAGGGCGGCGCAGCGGGGATTACGCTGGCGGACCTCGCGCCCGAGCGCGTTGTCTCGCTCACTCTCGTGTCGGCAATCGGGTTGCAGGAGTACGAATTGTTCGGCAGCTATCGCGGCAACCACATCGTCTACGACGGTCAGCACGCCGTATTTGCCGCGCTGCGCTGGCTCACGCCGCACTTCGGCTATTTCGACAACGCCATCCTCGGCCGCGGCTACACGCGAAACCTGCAGGACACCGATCAGCGCGTGATCGAACCGATGCTGCGGCGCCTGCAACCGCCCGTGCACATCGTTCACGGGCGCGACGACGGGCTCGTGCCCCTGGCCGCGGCGCAGGCGCACCGGCAACTCGTGCCGCAATCCGAGCTGACGCTCATCGACGGCGGCCATGAGCCCGCCTACGCCGATCCCGATCGCGTGACCGAGGTGGTCCTGCCCTTTCTCGAGCGCGTAACGCGCGGCGACGCCGCGACGCGGGCCACGGCAGACCCGGGCCGCGTGCAGCAGGCCGACGGCGCCATGCCGGCACTGGCACGCGGTCGACTTGCGGGCGCCGCACTGGTCGTCCTGTTGCTCGCACTCGTCGTCGCGACCTACATCAGCGAAGACCTGACCTGCATCACGGCCGGCCTGCTCGTGGCGCAAGGCATCATCGGCTTTGTGCCCGCGACACTGGCCTGCCTGGTCGGGATCTTCACGAGCGACCTGGCGCTGTTCGCCGCGGGGCGCTGGCTGGGTCGGCCCGCTCTGGCGCGCATGGTGTCGCCGGATCGCATGCGCATGGCCTCGAGCTGGCTGCGCGACCGCGGCCCGCTCGTCATTCTCGCCAGCCGATTCCTGCCCGGTACACGATTGCCCACCTACACCGCGGCCGGCGCATTGCACATGCCCTGGCTGCGGTTTGCGGGCTACTTCGCCGTGGCGACCATACTCTGGACCCCACTGCTCGTCGGTGCGGCCGCAGCCTGGGGTGAAGTGGCGCAACGCGCGTTCGAACGCTACGCCGCGCTGGGCGTGTGGCTCGTGATCGGCGGCGCCGTCCTGTTGTGGCTGCTCGTGCACTACGGCCTGCCCGCACTCACGCACCGAGGCCGCCGACAGCTTGTCGGCCGCTGGCGCCGAATCCGACACTTCGAATTCTGGCCACGCTGGGCGTTTTATCCGCCCGTGCTCCTTGACGGCATCCTGCAGGCGCTGCGCTATCGGTCGGTGTCGCTGTTTACGCTGGCCAATCCCGGCATGCCGCTGGGCGGTCTCGTGGGCGAGTCCAAGTCAGACATCCTCGAGCGGCTCGAATCGAGCGGCAACGTGGTGCCATTTGTGCGTGTGCCGGAAGGCGAGCGTGCGGACCGGCTAGAAGCCGTTGTCGATTTTGCGTCGCGCGCAGGCTGGCCCGTCGTGCTCAAACCCGACTCGGGCGAGCGCGGCAGGGACGTCCGCTTCGCCCAGGACCCAGCAGCGGCCGGCGACTATCTCGACGAACATCCGGGGCCGCTCATCGTGCAACGCAAGGCCGCGGGCATCGAGTTCGGGGTGTTCTACATTCGCGAACCCGGTGCAGAAACCGGCACGGTGTTTTCGATCACGCGCAAGGGCCAGACGACGGTGACCGGTGACGGCCAGCGTCGACTCTCCGACCTGATCCTCGACGATGACCGTGCCGTGTGCATGTCGCCCTACTTCCTGCGCGAACACGCAAGTCGGCTCGACGAGGTGCCCGGCGCTGGCGAGCGCGTGGTGCTCAACACCATCGGCACGCACAGCCGCGGCAGTCTGTTTACGGACGCGGGTTCACTCAACACGCCCGCGCTGGCCGCCGAAGTCGACCGGATCAGCAAACACTTTCAAGGGTTCTACCTCGGCCGCTACGACCTCATGGTCGACTCCGACGAGGCGCTCAGCGCGGGGCGCGATCTGCGCGTCATCGAGCTCAATGGCGTGAGCAGCGAGGCGACCCACATTTACGATCCGGGTTTGTCCGTCTGGAACGCCTGGCGCGTCACGCTGACGCAATGGCGCACCGCCTGGCGCATTGGCGCCGCCATTCGGGCGCAGGGCACTCGACCGCCCGGCCCCGCGGCTTTGTTGCGGGCTTTGTTCGGCTAACGCCCGGCTTTGGTACCATCGCCCCATGATGACCCGCGTCCTGTCTACGCTGCTGCTCGCGCTGCTGCCCCTCTGCGGCACAGCGGCCGCGGCTGATCGTCTTGACACGATCAGCGACCTGCTGCGTGACTACCAGCTCGAATCGGGCGTCCCCGTTGCGGACCTGGACCGGCGCAGCCTGTCGCGCCTCGCCCAAGGCGAGACCTTGCAACGCAAAGTCAAGGTCACGCGCTCGAGCTCAGGCGGCAACGACACGACCACCGTTCGCATCATCGGCTACCGGCTGATCGACAAGCCCCGTGAGCGCCTCTGGCTCGCCGCGCTCGCGTTCGACGGCGGATTCTCGGAGCGCCTCACGGAACATCTCGTGCGAACGCACGACGACGGCGGCGCCAGCTGGTACCAGCACGTAGACATGCCCTGGCCACTGCGCGACCGACACTGGCTCATTCGAACGGGCAAGGGTGTGGCACTGGCGCGGCGCATGGACGACCGCATCTGGGAACACCACTGGCGCCTCGAACCCGATGCCGAAAGCCGCATCGCAGGCTTGCTCGGTCAGACCCCGATCCCGGGACTCGACCCCAAGCGGGCCAGCAAGGCCGTGCAGCTGCCGCTCAACAACGGCGCATGGGTCATGGCGACGCTCGATGACGCACAGACACTGGTTGTCGTGCATGCCACGATGGATATGGGCGGCATCGTGCCCGACGTACTCGTGAATCGCTACACGAAGAAGCAGCTCCAGTCGATGCTCGAGCGCATCGAGTCTCAGGCCGATACGGCCATGGAGCAGTACGACAGCGATTACATCATCTACCGCGGTGATGGCACCGCCATCGCCCCACCCGCGGCCGCTGCGGCCACGCGGCCACCTGACGAGTCCTCCTGATGAACGATGACCGCGTCACGCCCGGTGCCGATAACTCGGACACCGGTCAGGAAGCTGATGACGCCGCACTTGCCAAGGTCGCGCGCAACTTAAGACTCGGGCAGCACCAGCGCCACATCTTTCTTTGCGTCGATCCCGAAACGCCCAAGTGTTGTGACCGCGAAGCCGGGCGTGAGTCGTGGCAATTTCTGAAGCGCCGTTTGCGCGAGCTTGGCCTCGATATCTCGGGCCAGATCTTCCGTTCAAAGGCCGGCTGCCTGCGCGTCTGCCAACAAGGTCCGATCGCTGTGGTCTACCCCGACGGCACCTGGTATCGCCGCTGCAGCCCTGAGGTGCTCGAGGACATCATCCAGGAACACCTCATCGGCGGGAAACCGGCCCTGCGCCACAGCTTCACGAGCGGCCCGCTACGCGCGTCGCTCGACGCCGACGCACCATCGCCAGGCGCTCCATAAGCGCCAGCAGCACGCCAAGACCCAGCACCCAGGGCAGGAATCGCGACCGTGGCATCGCCGCGGCGGCCACGGTCGGCAAAACCGCATCGGCAGGTTCGGTCTGCTGTCGGCGAGCCGTCGCCGCGATGCGGGCCTGTCGTTCAACCCGAGACAGGGGTCCGAAAGGTGCCACCCAATGCGCACCCTGGTCACGCTCGCCCTCTGCGCCGGCACGAACCTGCAACCAGCCTTCGCGCTCAGGCCAGTACCAACCGCAGCGCTCCGCGGGTCGCCAGGACGTCGCCGTGAGCGGCAGCATCACATCATCGCCGCCGTCCTGGCGCAGACGGACCGCGCTCAGTTGTGCAGCGCGTGGCACGCACACACGCAAGCGCTCGCCAACACGCGAGCGTTCGGGCGTGAACCGAGCGCGCACGGACGTTGCATTCCGCGCCAGCGACTGCACGAGCTCAGACCACAGGGCCGCATGTTGCTCGCGTGCCCCGACGCCTGCGAGTCGGTAGCTGTCGCGCAGCAGGCCCAGGGCGACGCGATCACCGGGGGCCACGCGCGCGACAATCGGCGAACCACCCACGGCCGACAGCAGCGCTTCACCCGCAGCGTCGGAGAACGTGAGCGCCAGCCGTGTCATGCCCGTCTCCAGGATTCCCGCTGACGCCTCGATCTGATACAGCGCCTGGCGTTCGGGATCGCCTTCGAGCAAATCGCGCAGTTGCGGTGGCAGTGCGGTGACATCGGCTGTGTCGTGGACAAGCACAAGCACGCCGGCGCCATGTCCCGTGTCGAGCAGCGCCGTCCTGGATGGTGCGTCCAGTATCCCCAGCGCGGCCCCGTCGGCAACCACCAGATCGAATTGGGACAGCAGGTTCGCGTCGAGCGTGTCGAGCGGGCGCTCCGGCAATCCATCGAACCGATCGCGAAAGCGTGTGTCACTGACGCGAGTGCGCGCGGCAACGCGTGCGCCAGCGCGGGCCAACCAACGCGCGAGGCTACGCCATTCGAACGACGGTGCGCTTTGCAGCAGCAACACCCGTGCGGCGATGGGCTCGCGCACTTCGATGGGCAGCTCGACGCGTTCGCGCTCGGACCCGGCGTCCTCGAGTGACAGGCTGAGTCGATGCCGCCCCGCAGGCAACACGGGCCCGGCAATCTGACCCGCCGATGCCGCAGCGCCCGCCAAGGCCACCCCACTGGCGTCACGCAGCACGAGTTGCGCGTCGTCACTGAAACCGGCCGACACCGCTGCAGCCACCCTGCTCGGGCGACCCAGGACGGTGCGCGGCGACCAATCTACGGCAACGAAGCCTGGCGCCAGCGTCGGCGCGTCGAAGACGATCTGGCCGGACCAGGTGCTGCGCGCCCAGTCGGACTCGTCGAGGCCGTCGCCGATCACACGCAGCCTGTTCGCAATGCTCGCGTGCACGCGCAGGTCATCGAGCGCACTGATGCGCACAGTACGACCCGGCGCCGCGCGTGACGCGCGCCCCTCGAGCCACTCGGACACATCGCGTTCGCGCCAGGCCCGGCCGGTAACGAAGGCGTCGCTCTGGTCCGATACCGTCGCGAGCATCGCGACGTCGGCGCCTGTGGTGATGAGCGCCGGGCGCAGCGCACTGGCGCGTTCAGGTGGCGGCGCTACAAATGCGAGCACCGCAATGACATAGCCCAGTGCGAGTACCGACCAGCCAGCCCGCCATGCCGCGCCTGGCAACCTGGGCAGAATGCGTACCGCGGCAACGCCACTCAATGCGACAACGACGAGCAGCGCGACGAGCGTGACCGGCGCGGCCATGACGCCCCGCCACCAGGCCTCAATTCCTGCCATCACGGCAGCAGCCGGTCGCTGTCAAAGGCGTCGAGATCGGCCTCATTGCGCGCTGCGGGCGCGGGTGGCGTCGGCGCATAACGCTGCCAGTACGCAAGCACGCGGTCGCGACAGGCATCGCACTCACCTTCAAGTCGCCATTCATCAACAGCGGCACGAACATCCAGTGTCGCCTGGGCCAGCGCATCGTCATCCTTCGCGGCGGCACGCGTCAGCGCCTCGTCGAACCAGTCGTCAATGGCGGCGCGATCAAACCCGCTTTGCGGATAGCGCGTCGCGGCCAGCAAGGTCTGCATGGCCGCAATGCGACCGGCATTCACCGTGGGACGCTCACGCGGTGCCAGTTGCCCCGAGGCCGCGATGTCATCGAGCTCACCCGTGAGCCGTCGCCCGGGATCCACGGGCGTTGGCTCGTAGCCCACGCGGGCGACGAAGACGCGAGACCGGTTCTGCACGCGCTTGATGAGGGCCAACGCCTCGTACTGGTGCGGCAGCGCCGGTGCCGGATCGAACTGACGCAATGCGGCTTCGGACCGCCACATGGCGCGCAGTGCGGCGCGCAACAGCTCGCGCGTCTCCGGGTCAAACAGGGTCGCCGCCTCTTCCTGATCGTGGAAGTGTGCATAGGGCGAGATCGCCGCGAGCGCATCACCAAAGTCACCCGTGGCACTCTCGAAGAATTCGGGCGGCTCATCGGCGTGATTGTGACCGTCACCCGGGTAGTGCGCGTCGCCCTCCTGCCAGCCCGTGTCGGCCGCGTCCGGGTCGGCCTCACTGCCGCGAACCGCTTCGAGTTCCTCGGCGTAGGCCTGCTGCCAGCCGCCCTCCGCGTCGGCGCCATGATTGTGACCATCGCCAACGTAGTGGCCTTCGCCGAGTGGCATGGCCGCAGGCTCGCCGCCCACCTCCTCGCCAAGGAATTGCCCATAGCGCAGGCGCAGTGCGCGCTGGTCCAGGGCCAGCGACTGGGCGCGGGCCTCGAACGCGCTGGGCGCTATCGTCGCCCGATTCGCAACGAGCGCTTCGCTATCGATGATGATCTGGCGCTGGCTTCTGAAGTACTCAGGCATCACCTGGATGACGGCGTTGTCGAGGACGACGTCCGGCGCGCGGTCAACGTCCTTCCAGCGCAAGATCAGCGTTTGCGAACGCGCGACGTTGTTCCCGTCCGGTCGCGCATCAGCGGCCTCGAAATGCAGGTAGATCTCGGCACCAGGCTCGAGCCCGAATTGCGCCGCGTCAAAGTCCCGCGCCGTCTCGAGTTCGCGTTGCGCAGCCGCAGCGTCTTCGAACAGCGCCTCAACAGAACCCTCGAAGCTGACACGTTCGCCGCTTCCGGTGGCCCGCGTCGCGTGCGCCGTCACCGCAGCGACGCCGTGGTCATCGATAACCGATACCCGCACGGGCAACGTAAACGGCAGTCCGTCCACCTCGTGCAGGCGCGCGTCAGGCGCCGCGATCCGGATCGCCGGTGCCGTATCGCTGGTCAACCCGATGCGATGCACAAACGTACCGTCGGCCAGGGGCACCGGAGCACCGGCGCCATCCACAATCTGCCAGGTTGTCGCCGTCGCTGGCCACCAGGTGCTCTGCCAACGGCCATCGCCCGCGTCGTAGAGTTTCACGCGGTTGCCGTCGCCCTGCACGAGCTCCAGACCCGAGTAGGTTCCGCGCACGGTCAGGGTCGCACGCAGTGTCGAGAACTCGGGCACGGTCACGTCGCCCTCATCGAACTGCAGCGGCGGCAGCCGCGTGTACTCAGGTGGCCTTGCCTCCATGACTACAGCTGCAATGGACGCCGCCTGCGGCTGGCCATGACGCGCGAGCGGCGCCTCAAGCCAGCGCGGCACAAGCCAGGTCAGGTTGGCGAGAACGGCCGCGATCAACAACGCAGCAGCCATCACCCGCGGCAAGCGCCCCGCAGTGCTCGCCCCGAGCCCGCCCTGCGCCTCCAACGCCACGAGCGCTTCACCCGTGCGCTCGCGTTGCAGCCGCGCCGGCAGCTTGAGTGTGGACGCCCGCGCGAGCAGCAATGCGGTGCTGTCCTCGAGACTCGCGTGCAGCCGGTCCAGGTGCGCGGCCGTGCGCGCTGCCGTGACGCGCTGGCGGGCGCGCGCGAGGTCAATCGCCAGCACCTGGATGAAGCCGGCGAGCGCGGCCAGCAACAGCGACTCGTCGGGGCTCGCCCCGACCCACCGAACGGCGGCAAAACCGGCGAGTATAGAAAACGGTACGGCGTAACCCAGGTAGCGCGCTAGCTGCGCCGTACGCAGCCTGCGCACATGTCGCCGCAACACCGTGCGCCCTGTCGTCATGCCTGCGCTCCGCGCAATGCCAGCGTGCGCTCGGTGGCAAATAGCCCGACCACAAGCAACAACCAGGCGACCGATACAGGCGCTGCCAGGCGCCGCTCGACATTGCCCGCCGACAGCGCATCCGATGCGACCGGCAGCGGCGCAACGGCAAGTCCTGCGGCGGGCCGCCGCCCCGCAGTATCGGTCAGTTGGTGCCAGAGCGCCGTCGCGAACACACCCGCACCCAGCGCCGGGTCGTAGACGACCTCGTGCCCCGAGCCACCGTCATCGGACCGCACCACACGTGCCGTCCATGCCTGGCGGACCGCCGGGCCTGCGCCCAGCACGATACTGGCGGCATCGCCGCCGTCGTCCGCGCCGTTGACGAGCGTCACGGTGTCCGGCAGGAAGCCGGCCTCGCGCCAAAGCCCAACGGCCTCGCGAACGGCCTCTTGCAGGGCGGTGTCGTCGCCAACGATGTGGAGTGTCCCCGGTGCACCCGCGGCCGTCCAACCCGCAGGTTCGCCCGTTGCGGTGCCACCGCCGAGCCAGGCGACGGGACGACCGAATTCCGGCATGACGGCCGGCCAGTCCTGCGCGGCGGGCATGCCGGATACCACGAGCGCTGCGTCGGCGGGCATGGCTTGTGCCAGTGCCAGCAGCGCTGCGGCCGTGACGTCGTCTCGTTGTGGCGCGCGTGACAGCGGCGATCGTTCGCCATCGAGCCAGAGGTATTGCACACCGGTCTCTATCTCGGGCGGCGGCGTGCCCGGCACGACTGCGACCACACGCGTCGCGCCCGTGGCCTGGCTTGCGTCAGGCTGCTCACGCACGACAATCACGACGAGCGTCGCGAACAGGAGTACTCGGGCCAGAAGCAACGCACGCTGCGTCAGCGGCGCCGTGGTCAGTCGCGGTCGTGACTCGGTTTCGAACGGCTTGAGCGTGGCAACCGTCACGCGACGGCGCGCGCCCAGGTACAACGCATGCACGACTGCGACGGCCAACGCGGCCCCGATGCCCAGCAGAACGGCGACCATTGCACTCACGACGCGCCCTCCACAGCGGCCAGCAAACGCGCGGGCGCATCGAGCCCATGGTCCAGCGCGGCACGCAGCACATCGGCTACGGGCGTCGATGCCGTAACGCGCACCATGCGCGCACCCAGCGCCATGTGCTCGCGCCGCACTGAGTCGAGCAACGATGCGAAGCGCGCGAGGTAACGTGACCGATACGCGCGCGCGTCGACGACCCGCACCTCGCCGTGCTCGGCGTCGATGACCTCGACCTGGCCCCGGTGGGGAAACGCGAGTTCACTGGCCGTGACGATCTGGACGCTGGTCAGTCCGTGCGCCATGCCCAGCAACTCACGCATCGCGCGCGTCTGCTCGTCTCCGCGCTCAAAGAAGTCGGAAAAACAGAACACCTTGCTGCGCGCGGGCAACGCCTGCAGCGCGTGGCGGACATTGGCGTGTCGCGGCCAGCTACCCGCTGGTGTCAATGAAGCAAGCGCGCCCGTCACGCGCTGAAACTGCGCGTTTCCCGCAGCCGGCGGTAAGTACACAGGCCGCCCGTCGGTCAGCGTGACCAGACCGAAGTCGTGATGGCGTTGCGCGGACAACCAGGCGATGGCCGCCGCCGTGCGCTGCGCGAGCGCGAGCCGACTCGGACCGTCCTCATCGTGCATTCCCATCGACGCTGTCGTATCGACAAACAGACACACCGTGAGCCGGCTCTCCTGCTCCGCCTCACGAACATAGTGGCGGTCGGTCCGCCCGTAGAGCCGCCAGTCCACACGGCGCAGATCATCGCCGGGCAGGTACGGCCGGTACTGGTGGAATTCGATGCCCTCGCCGCGCTCCCTGCTGATGTGGGAGGCGCGCAGGCTGCTCGCGACCCGGTGGCGGCTTGCCAGCGTGTAACGCAGCAACTGATGGCGCGTCGCTGCGTCGGGCAGCAGGTCCACCGCGTCCATGCGTCAGTCCGTGGCGGCGCGCTCGGCCTTGAGCGGATCCTCGGGCGGCGCCACCTCGCCGAGCAAATGGCCCACAACACGCTCGACGTCCTGTTGCTCGGCCTCGGCGTGGAAATTGAGAATGACGCGGTGCCGGAGCACGGGCAGCGCCACGGCCCGAATGTCGTCGAGCGTCACGGCGAGTCGACCCGCGAGCAGTGCCGTTGCCTTGGCCGCCAGCACGATCGCCTGCCCCGCGCGTGGACCTGCGCCCCAACGAACGTACTCGCGCACGGTCGCTGTCGCCTCGCTGTCACGTGGTCGTGTGGCACGCACCATGCGGGTCGCATAGGCCAGCAGCCCATCGCTGATCGGCAGCTCGCGCACCAGCCGCTGCAACGCCACAATTGCGGCGCCGTCCATAACGGGCTTGACTTCGGCCTGAGCACCGCCCGTCGTGCGGCGCAGGATGTCGAGCTCCTCTTCTGCACTCGGGTAGTCGATCCGAATCATCATGAGGAAGCGGTCGAGCTGCGCCTCGGGCAATGGGTAGGTACCCGCCTGCTCAAGCGGGTTCTGTGTCGCCATGACAAAGAACGGTTCAGGCAACGGGTGAGGCGTTCCGGCGAAGGTCACGCGGTGCTCTTCCATGGCTTCAAGCAGCGCCGACTGTGTCTTTGGCGGCGTGCGATTGATTTCGTCAGCCAGCAGCAGGCTCGTGAAGACGGGGCCCGGCTGGAACTCAAGTTCGCGACGACCCGACTCGGTTTCGGTCAGCAACTCCGTGCCGATGATGTCACCCGGCATGAGATCCGGTGTGAACTGAATGCGACCAAACGGCAGGTCGATGACGCGTGCCAGGGTTCGCAGCAGCTTGGTCTTGCCGAGCCCCGGTACACCCTGCAGCAGGCAGTGCCCGCCCGCGAGCAAGGTCGCGAGAATCTCATCGACCACGGCGGTCTGGCCAACGATGATGCGGCCGACTTCGCGTCGCACATCGGCAAGCCGCGCGACCTGCTGACGGATCTCGTGTTCTGTGGGTTCGTTTGCCATCAGTAGTTCAATGCGTACATAACGATGTTCACGGCAAAGCGCGTGTTGTCGACGGCCAGCCAGCGCTTGTTGCGGTAGTCGTAATCCCACTCGCAGCCGTAGTCCTTGTTGCTGTAGAGCACCGCGAGGCGGCCGTCGATCTCAAGCCCACGCAGGTAGTCGTGGACCAGATCGTCACCCCAGCCATTAAGCTCAAAGCTCGTCGTCGGTGGCTCATCGAATTCAAAGAACGATGAGTACAGCGGGTGATCCTCTGCCAGCTTTGGCAGGCAATCGCGGCCGAACAGCGCTTCCATCTGGCGCTCGAAACTGACGGCGAACAGCGCGTCGATGTCGTGGTTGCAGTCGTCGACAAACACGAAACCGCCGTTCTCGACGTAGCGCTTGAAATTCGCGGCCTCGGCGTCGCTGAACTGCACGAGTTTGTGTCCCGCGAGGTAGCAGAATGGCGCCTCGAGCACGGCGGGGTCCGACAAGGCCACAACGCGCTCGTTGGGATCCACGTTCAGTGTCGTGTACTCGACGAGCGAGTTGAGCACATTGTTGGGCATGCGCTCATCGACATTCCAATTCCCAGACTCGTACATGAGTCGTGTGAAGTAGAAATCGTAGCCGGAGTTTGCGTGCGCAGGGAAAGCAGCCGCGAGCGCCGAAGCGCCCGCGGCCTGCAGAAACCCGCGTCGATCCAGGATGCTCAGACGGCGTCCGACAGGCTCGAGAACGTGAACTCGCGAACCTTGACGGGCGGCATCACGGCCGAGAACCCGAACAGGCTCACGCGTTCCGCTAGCCCGAGTTCCTCGAGATTGTTGAGCATGATCACGGGGCTCTCGTTGAAGCGGAAGTTCTTCACGGGGAACTTGATCTCGCCATTCTCGATGTAGAACGTACCGTCGCGCGTCAGGCCAGTGTAGAGCTGGGTCTGCGGGTCGAGTGCCCGGATGTACCAGAGACGCGATACCAGGATGCCGCGTTCGGTGTCCTTGATCATGGCCTCGAGGTTGCGATCGCCGCCCACCATGATGAGGTTGCTCGGCTGCGGCACGGGCGCCACGTCCTTCTGATCCGCCCAGTAGCGGTCATAGAACAGGTTGTCGACGACACCGTTCTTGATGATCGAGAGCTTCTCGACGGGCTGCCCGCTCTGGTTCCAGGTCGCCGCAGGGACGCGGGGATCGAGTGGGTCACCGTAGGCCGTGACCTTCTCGTCGAAGACCTTCTCACCCAGCCGCGTGCCGCCACCCTTCTTGGCCAGAAAGCTGCGGCCCTCGTCGGCCTGACGGGCACCGAACGCAAAGAACATGCGCCCGATGAGCGCCGCGGCCGCGTTGGGCTCGAGGATCACGGTGTACTTGCCGGGCTCAAGCGCCTGCGCTTCGCGCGACGCCAGGGCTTTCTGCAGCGCCACGGCGGAGGTCGCCGTGGTATCGATGCGGCCCACGTCGTTGTCGTCGGCCGAGGCCCAGCCTGAGCCCGTGCCGTCGTCGGTGCGCACCGTCACGGTGAAGTTGACGTTGGTCTCGGTGTGGTAGGCGAAGAGGCCTTCGCTGTTCATCATCGCCGAGAAATTGGCCGAGTCGTTGAGGAAGCCTGCGGCCGTTGCGTCCTTGTCGCGGGCCGGCCCGATACTGGCCGCCGCGGAGTCCGCGCGGAACTCGGGTTTGATGTTGGCCGTTTCGTCCACGAAAGCCTTGCTCTCGGCGTACTTCTGCGGACCGAGTACGGGCATGAACTCTGGCGACTCCGGCGCAAGCCGGGCCGTTTCCTCGGCGCGTGCCACAACCTTCGCCAAAGAGGCGTCGTCAAATTCATTGATGGTTGCGGTGCCGACCTTCTGGCCGAAGTTGCACTGGACAACGAGGTCAACGTTCTCGGTTTCACCCGCCGTGGACACGCTGTTGCGTGCGTAGCGGATGTTGCCTTCGGTGCCGCCATTGAGATTGGCTTCGCAACCGTCGGCTTTGGACAGCGCCACCACCTTCTCGAGGATGGTCCGCGCTTCGTCACGGGTAAGAATTGTCATGTTGGCTACTCTCTCGAAATCTGTGGTCGGATCAGCCGAGCTTGCGCGCGGTGTTGATCACGTTGACGTTGTCGAAGCGCGTTGTGGCGCAGCCGTGCGAGACCGAACTGATCTGCGAGGGCTGGCCCTTGCCGTCAAAGAACGAACCGCCGAGGCGGTAGTCGCGCTCGTCACAAATGGCCGAGCACGAGTTCCAGAACTCCTGCGTATTGGACTGGTACGCCACGTCTTCGATTTGTTCCGTGATTTCGCCGTCCTTGATCTCGTAGAACAACTGACCGCCAAACTGGAAGTTGTAGCGCTGCTGGTCGATGGAGTAGGAACCGCGGCCGACGATGTAGATGCCGTCTTCCACGTCGGCAATCATGTCGTCCACGGAGAGCTTCTCCTTGCCGGGCTCCAGCGAGACGTTGGGCATACGCTGGAACTGGACCGAACTCCAGCTATCGGCGTAGCAGCAGCCGTGCGATTCCTTCTCGTCGATAATGTGCGCCTGGTCGCGAATCGCCTGGTAGTTGACCAGGATGCCGTCGCGGACGAGGTCCCATTTCTTCGTCTTGACGCCCTCGTCGTCGAAGCCAACGGCGCCCAGGGACCCGGGCTGCACCTTGTCGGCGAACAGGTTGACGAGCTCGGAGCCGTACTGGAATTCCTTGGTCTGCCACTTGTCGAGCGTTGCGAAACTCGTACCCGCGTAGTTGGCCTCGTAGCCCAGCACGCGATCGAGCTCCAGGGGGTGGCCGACAGACTCATGGATCGTGAGCATGAGGTGCGTCGGATCGAGCACGAGCGTTTTCTGGCCCGGTTTGACCGAGGGCGCAGACAGCTTGTTCTTCGCCTGCTGTGCGGCGAGCTTGGCATCCTCGACCATGTCGTAGCTGTAGCGGTAGCGCGTCGTGACGCCCGGGATCTTCTCGGCGGCGTCGCCTTCGAAGTATTCCCAGCCCATGCCCATCGGATCCGACAGGCCGTTGCGCGTCTTGAACGTTCCGGTCTCCTGGTCGACGGCCGTCACGCTCATGGGCGCCCACACACGGTGGATGTCCTGATCGATGTAGGAGCCGTCAGTAGATGCAAAATACTTCTGCTCATTGACGAGGTAGAACGTCGAGTTCACGAAGCTTGCGCCGTTGCCGAGCGCAGCCTCGTTGACGGCCATGAGCATGTCGACCTTGTCCGCGATGGGCACTTCCATGGCGTTCTTCTTGATCGGCGTGCGCCAGCTCACCTCACCGACGCCCTTGACCGGGGCCAGTTTCACAGGCTCGGTCTGGTACTTGGCGTTGGCCTTGGCGATGGCGACCGCCGTTTGCGCGGCTTCGGCGACGGCTTCGGGGGTCAGCGCACTCGTGGCCGCGAAGCCCCAGGTGTCCTTGGCGATGACGCGCACGCCGACGCCCACGGACTCGGTATTGACGATGTTCTGCACCTTCAGTTCACGCGTGACCACAAACTGATTCAGATAGCGGCCAACGCGGACATCCGCGTAGCTGGCGCCCGCGGCCTTGGCCGCCTTGAGACCGGCCTCGGCGAGCTGGCGTTTCAGGCTCATGTCAGCCGGCGACAACAACTCTTCAGCTGCAATCGCACGCCCACTGACCGGCAGGGCGATGGTGCCCGCGCCGACGCCGGCGATTTTCAAGAACTTACGACGATCCATTGAGATTCCCCCGGGAAGATCTGTAGCGCGGCGAACACGCCGCAAAGCGCCGATCACCATAAAACATGCGTGGGCGAACTCAAAACGGGCAAAGTCGCCTGTCGGCTGCACATTGATTTTTGGTACAGCAGAAATGCTGCACGTAAAACATTGTTTTTGATGGCTTTGTGCATTCTCACCCCGAAATACCGTGACGTAAGCATCCATGGCAGGTGCGCCCGTCCCTGCTTGCTTGCCGGCTGGAACGCTGGCCTGGCTCTGTTGCCTGCGCGCAACGTGCAGGCGCGCACTGGGCGGACCGCGTGAAATCCTCGGGGCTTCACGGCATGATGCGCGCTCGCCAAAGCCAGAGCCCGCCATGTCGCGCACCACCGTCCTTCATATCCGCAACCAGTACCTGAATTTCTCGGCAGCCCACTTCACGATTTTCTCGGCCACCGAGCGCGAGCGTCTGCATGGTCACAACTTCGCCGTCAGCGCCGAGGTCACGGCAGCCGTGGGTGACGAGGGCCTGTGCTTTGACTACAACGTGCTGAAGCGCAAGTTGCGGGAGCTTTGCGACGCGCTCGATGAGTACGTGTTGCTGCCGGCGCATTCACCACACCTTGCGGTGACCGAAGACGGCGATCAGGTACGGGCCGTGTTCAACGGTGAGACTCTGACCTTTCCGACGGGCGACACGATTGTGCTGCCGTTGGCCAACATCACCTCTGAGGAGCTCAGCTGGTACCTGCTCGAGCAGCTGCTTGAGGGTGATGCGGCCGTGCGATACGACATCAGCGCCGTCACCGTCACCGTCGCATCGGGCGCCGGTCAGTCCGCGAGCACGCGCTGGAACGATACGCGGGGCATCCTGTGAGCCGCCTGGCCATCATCACGGGCGCGAGTGCCGGAATCGGTGCCGCCACGGCCCAAAAACTGCTCACCGAAGGCTGGCGGGTGATCAACCTGTCGCGGCGGCCCTGCCCGGTCAACGGCGTCGAGAGCCGGGAGACGGACCTGGCCCAGGCGCCGTCTCCCGAACTGGTCGAAGAACTGCGTGCCGCCTGTCGCGAGAGCGAGCGGGTGGCCATTGTGCACAACGCGGGCTTGCTGGCCAGTGACGACGCCCGTGGAATCACAGCCGATCAGCTGCACGCCGCACTGCAGGTCAACGTCGTCGCTCCGGCCACACTGAATGCCGCCCTCATTGACGCACTGCCTGCGGGCTCCGCTAT
This sequence comes from Pseudomonadota bacterium, assembly GCA_039821605.1. GTDB lineage: Bacteria > Pseudomonadota > Gammaproteobacteria > Steroidobacterales > Woeseiaceae > CALBPI01. The sequence goes on from JBCBNV010000003.1 coordinate 272,080, forward strand.
CGTGTTCATCGGCTCGACTCTGGGTGACAAGGCCGTGGGCGGGGCTTTGAGCTACGCGACGAGCAAACACGCCGTGCACGGTCTCATGCGGGCCACCTGCCAGGACCTGGCGGGCTCGGGGGTGCACACGGCCGTCGTGGCGCCGGGTTTCACCGATACCGAAATGCTCCGAAACCATGTGGGCGGTGACGCGGACATCCTCGACGCCATCGCTGCGGGAGTCACGTTTGGTCGGCTCATCGAGCCAGAAGAAATCGCGGCGACGATTGCGTTTTGCATCGACAACGCCGTCATTAACGGCGCCGTGATCCACGCCAACCTGGGACAGATCGAGCGTTAGCGTTCTGCGAAGGTCGCCGCTACGGTAACGCCTATGCCGGCAACAAAGGCCCACACGTAAACGGGAAGCTGCGCGGCCAGCGCGGCCAGGCCCGCCGGCGTGAGTTCTAGCTTCACGCCGACCGAGGGCAAGGTGCTGACCAATCCACCCGCCAGACGCCAGAGCACGGGGCCCAGTGCGACGCTGATCGCAATGGCCACAAGCCAGGGGGTCAGCACGCGCATCCAGCGCCAGCGCGTGATCCGTCGCTGCGCGCCGCGCACCAGTCGTTCGGTGTCCACGGACTGCGCGAGCAACGCCTGCAGCGCCGTGTCGAGCTCCGCCTCGCGACGCATAGGATCGCCGGACTCATGCGTGTTCATCGATCAGCCTCCGCGTGGCGCGATTGATCACCGATTTGACGGTGCCCAGGGGTTTGCCCGTGATGTCTGCGATTTCGGCATGGGACAGACCCACGCCCTTGGACAGTAGCACGAGCGATCGCGCCTCGGGCTCGAGCGCGTCGAGCAGCCGCTCGAGATCCGACGACGCCGCCGGTGCGTCGCCACTGACCGTCTCCGCCGCAGGCTCGGCCCGAAATCGACCCAGGGCGCGCCAGAAGCGACGCCGCGAGCGCGCATGTTGCAGGAACTCGCGGTACGCAATGGCGAACAACCAGGCTTTGAAGCGGCCTCTGCCGTCGTAGTCGCCCAATCGCCGCCAGGCCGTGACCAGGGTCTCCTGGGCCAGATCGTCGGCATCGGCGCTGTCCTGAGTGAAGCGCTCCAAATATCGTCGGATCGGTCCCACGTGGGGTGACACGAGCCGCGTGAATGCAACGCTGTCGGCCGAAAGCCGCGCCGCCTGCAACAGGCGCCGCTCGGCGTCGGCATCGAGATCGGTGGCGCATGCGTCCATTCATCAGCCCGTGCGCGACCCAAGTCGCGTCATGAGCAGATAGGAAAGTCCAATCAACAGCGGAAACAGCGCCGAGCCGTAGAACACGATCGAGGCGTCTTCGTCGTCGAGCAGCCAGCCGAAACCAATCGTGGCCAGCGCAATGGCCAGCAGAACGAGGCCGCGACGCAGGTCGCGGTCGCCCGACGGCGGCGCCTGGCCAGTGAGCGAGTGGATAACCTCGGGATTGAGCTCCTGCCCTCGCTCAATGGCAGCCCGCAGCGTGGCCTGGGCCGCTTTGCGGTTTCGGTGCCGGAACAGCACGATCACATAGGTAATGCCGAACGTGGCCGCGAAAAACGCAAGAGGAATAAAGATTTCCTCATTCATCACAGAACTCCTTGAAGGTGGTGTCGTCCCCTGTGATGCCGCGCGGCGCGGTTTGGATGCAGCCGGCTCAGAAGCTCGTCAGATCGATATCGATGAGTGACGACACGTTGGGGTCCGCGCTGTCGGTGGTGATGAACTGACGCACATCGCCGGTCTGGATTTCCAGCACCAGCGGACCCAGCAGGATGACATCGTCGTCGTTGCGTACGATGTAGAACGTGTAGTTGCCCGGAGGCGCCCGGAACTGGTTCAGGTTGCTGCCAAGCTGGGCGTTGTTGATGAGCGTACGCGACGTATCGCGATCAAACGTCTCGTCCTCCTCGAGGAGGTAGATGTCCACCTCATCCTGCTGGCGAATCGTGTTGTAGAGCGCCAGCTGCGCCGAATCCGCCAGCGGGCGGCGCGAGTTCAGCAGCGACGCCACGAGCAAGGTGTCGTCGGCGCTCGAACCCGCTAGGACCTGCACAGCTGGCTGACCGTCGGCAAACACGGCGGCAACTTCTTCGAGCAGCGTGCCCGGGTTGCCCGCAGCCGTCACGGTCAAGTCGAGCAACGCGAGGTCGTCGGCGACGGGCACATCGACGAGTGCCGTGATGTCCCCAAAGGCCACATTGGCGAACACCGGTGTTGTCAGCGGGCCCTCCTCCGGTTCGAGGTAGAGATCAACGGCGCCTTCGGTTTGCGCCGCGTGAACCAGCTGGGAACGCACTGGTGCGCCGTCGTCGACGAGCCGGACGTTGCCGATCTCGCCCGTGAGCAACACCGCGTAAGTCGAGGTCACCTCACCGGCCCCGTCGACGAACGAAATGAAGACGCGGTCGTCGCCGTTAAGCGTCGCCGCCTCAGTGCGCAACAGTTCCGTGCCCGGCATACCCGCGGGCGTGACGACGACCTGTATTTCTTCGGCCGTAATGTTGCCCAGCGACACGAAGTCGTCCTGGGCGACACTGCCGGCGACTGGTGCCGCCGCGGTCTGATCGAAACCGGGCGCCCCGATGTAAAAGTCGACGTCGCCCGCCGTGGCGGACAGGTTGAGCACGAATGCTTCCAATACGGTTGTGTCGCCCGTCGCTGCGTATCCGGGCAGATCAATGGTGATGATCCTGGCCGACTGCTGCGTCCCCGTGAGCACCAGGGTGTAATCCGTGTCGGGCACGACCGTGAATGCGGTGGTCGCCAGCCGGATCGTGCTGTCGGTCAGTCCCGAGACGTAGTCGAAATTGAAGTCGTAGCTGAGGCTGTCGTAGCTGAAGTACGCCGAGGACGACAGGTAGTCCGGCGTGTCGAGCACAACGGCCTCGATCTGGAACTGAACGGCGCCCGAATCGGCCAGCGCGTTGATGGCCCGGATGTTGCCGCGACCTGACGGCGAATCCGGCGTATCGGTGCAGGCCGACAATGCCAGCAGACCGGGCAGGACCAGCATCGCGCCGAGGCGGCGCAGCGCGGTGGGGAAACGGGACGTCATGACGATCGGGGCTCCTGCCGGCGCTCGCGCCGGGGGTTGACGTAATACCGGGCGGCCAACGATTCCCGCCCGTCAGAGGCCGCGCACTATACCATCGCCACGGCAGCGCAACCGAGCAGGGTCGGTTACAATAGCGGGATGCCTGATTCGAGTGCCCAGCCCGCGACAGACGCGCCGGCCGTGGACCCGTTGGCCCTGCGGAAAGCGCTGGGTCAGTTTGCCACGGGCGTGTGCATCGTCGCCTCTCCCCCGGTTGCCGGCGAAGCCCATCCGTTCGCCATTACCGTGAATTCCTTTGCGTCGGTCTCACTGGAACCGCCCATGGTGCTGTGGTCGGTGCAGAAGGACTCCACGACCTATGCGTTGTGGCTCGAGACGCGCCAGTTCGGTATCTCCGTGCTGTCCGCCGACCAGGCCGCGGTGTGCGACCAGTTCGCCGTGCGCGGCAACCACGCCATGACCGATCCCGATGGCTACGTGCTGTCCGCCAGCGGCTCACCGCTCGTGCCAGGCGCCGTCGCGACCTTCGACTGTCGCGTTCACGCTATTCACGACGCCGGCGATCACAAGCTGATCCTTGCGGATGTGTTGGCCTTTGCCAGTGACGCCTCGAGCGAACCGCTCATTTACGTCCGCGGAGGCGTCCATGGATCGTCGTGAAGCGCTGCAACTGCTTGCAGCGGGTGCGCTCGCGGCCAGCACGGGTTGTTCGCGGCGCGAGTCGGCGCCTTCGGCCACCGATCTTGCGGCACTGGACTGCATCGCTCAGGCCGATCTCGCTGCCAGCGGCACCGTGACGGCGCGCGAGCTCGTCGAGGCCGCCATCACGCGCGTCGAGCGCCTGAACCCCGAACTCAACGCCGTGACCTTTGCTGACTTCGAGCGTGCACTCGCGGCCGCGCCTGGCGCACGCGGGCCGCTGGCCGGCGTCCCCTACCTCATCAAGGACCTCAACGCCTACGCCGGCATGCCGCTCACGCGCGGATCGCGCCTGTTTGCCGACCAGGTCTCGGAGGCGCAATCAACGTTTACGGATCGCATCGACAGTGCGGGGCTCGTCGTCCTCGGCAAGTCGAACACGCCCGAGTTCGGGCTGCTGCCAACCACGGAGCCGCTGCTGCACGGACCGACGCGAAATCCCTGGAATCTGAGCCATTCGACGGGCGGTTCGAGCGGAGGCGCGGCGGCGGCCGTCGCGGCGCGACTGGTTCCGGCCGCGCAGGCCAGCGACGGCGGCGGCTCGATCCGGATCCCCGCGGCGCAATGCGGACTCGTCGGGCTCAAGCCCAGCGTCGGTCGCTTCCCCGACCAGGGCTACGGCCAACAGGCCTGGCCCATCTCCATCAAACACGCCGTCACGCGCAGCGTGCGCGACTCCGCACTATTACTGGCACTGACCGAGCGCACCGAAGGCGGCCCGTTGCTGCCCGTCGGCTTCACCGTGCGTGAGCGGCTCGCCCCCAAACGTATTGCGGTGACCGTCTCGTCGATCTACGGCGACCCCGACCCGGCCGTTGCGGCCGCCGTCGAGCGCACCGCCGAGACGCTCGAATCGCTGGGCCACGAGATCAGCCTCATCGAAGCCGACACACCGCTGCACGACCGCGCGTTCGGGGACGATTTCCTGACGCTCTGGGCAGCCGGTGCCGCCGCCGCCGTGCAGCTCGTCGAGGAAAGAACGGGGACATCCGCCGATCAGACGGGACTGCTCGAGCCCGCGACCATCGCACTGGGCCAACTCATGAACGCCAGACCCGCTGACGCGCTCGAGCGCGCCGTCGAGGGTCTGGGGCGCTACAAAGCCAGCGTCGACGACTTCCTGTCGGGTTACGACGCCTGGCTCACGCCCGTCACGGGCAGTCCTGCCCCTGAAATTGGCTTCCTCGCCCCCGACCTCGACTACGACACGCTGATGCCGCGCGTACAACGATTCGCGGCCTACACGCCGACGCACAATGCCGCCGGAACGCCGGCCATCAGCATCCCGGCCGGGCTCGCGCCGTCGGGGTTGCCCGTGGGTGTGCAGGTGGCCACGCGCATCGGTGGCGAAGCCTTGCTGCTGCAGCTCGCGTATCAGCTCGAAGAGGCCGCGCCCTGGGCGGACGCGCTGCCGCCATTGCACGCCTGACGCCATGGACGCTTCGGGAAACAACATCCGCGCCCTCAACGCACCGCGCCGCGAGATCGAGTTCGACTGGCAGCTGGGCCGCTACACGCTGCGCTACGACGACACGACGCTGGCCGTTGAATGGGCCATAAACGGCCGCCGACGCGTCAGCCGACACGATCTGCTGTTGCTGAGCCCGCTGTTTATCGAGGATGCCATCCGCCTCGACACGCTCGTGCAGCCGCTGCGCCGCTCCGGCCTGTTTGCTGCAGGCGCCGTGATCACCTGGTTTTCGGAGATCAACGCAATGGTGCCGTTGCTGGCGCCTGCGCTGGCGCTCGTCTCGCTGGCGTGGCTCATCCGCCTGGTTGTGGAATGGCGTGCCACGGGGGCGCGCACCGTGATCTGTGATTCCAACGGCGACGAGGTCATCGATATTCCGCACGAGCGCACCGACGCGGATCACCGCAGGGGATTCGAAGCCGGCCTGCGCCGTGCCATTGAGGTCGTCCACCAGAAGTGGCGCGACGGCGAGCTCTGACGACGACACCACACACGAAGATATGGGGACCAACGATGAGTAACGCATCCGCAGGACAGCGGTTTCGCATCGCACTCGAAACCGAACGGCCGCTGCAGATCGTGGGCGCCATCAATGCCTACACGGCGATGATGGCCGAGCAGACAGGCTATCGCGCCATCTACCTGTCAGGCGCCGGCGTGGCCAACGCGAGTTACGGCTTGCCTGACCTCGGCATGACCTCCCTCGAAAACGTCGTCGAGGACGCCAGCCGGATCACGGGCGCCACAGATGCGCCGCTGCTCGTGGACATCGACACAGGCTGGGGCGGCGCATTCAACATCGCACGCACGATCCGCGAGATGGAGCGCGCGGGCGTCGCGGCCGTACATCTTGAGGACCAGGTCGGGCAGAAACGCTGCGGCCACCGTCCCAACAAGGAACTCGTATCGCAGGACGAGATGACGGACCGCATCAAGGCCGCCGTGGACGCCAAGACCGACTCGGCGTTTGTCGTGATGGCGCGCACCGATGCACTGGCTGTGGAAGGCATGGAACCCATGCTGGAGCGCATCGCAGCCTACGAGGCGGCCGGTGCCGACGCCATCTTCGCCGAGGCCATGACCGACATCGAAAACTACCGCCGCGTCACCGATACGGTGTCGATCCCGGTACTCGCCAACCTCACAGAGTTCGGCATGACGCCCATGTACACGACCGAGCAACTCGCCGAGGTCGGTATTCGCATGGCCTTGTATCCGTTGTCGGCATTCCGCGCCATGAACGCGGCCGCGCTCAACGTCTATCGCAGCATCCGCGAACGCGGTACGCAGGTTGACGTCATCGACACGATGCAGACGCGCGAGGAACTTTACGAATTCCTCAACTACCACGACTTCGAGCAGAAGCTCGACGCGTTGTTTGGCGCCAAGAAGTCCTGACAACGCCCTTTAGGAGACCCTCATGGTTGACAAGAAACTCGGCGGCGCGGGACTGCGCGGCCAGAGCGCCGGCGAGACCCGGTTGTGTACGGTGGGTGTGTCGGGCAGCGGCCTGACCTACTGCGGCTATGACATTGCGGAACTCGCGGAACACTCGACGTTTGAAGAAGTCGCCTGGTTGTTGTTCAACGGCGAGCTGCCGACGCAGGCGGAGCTTGACGGCTACCGTCAACGCCTTGCGGGCCTGCGCGCCCTGCCCGAGGCGCTGCGCGAGGTGCTTGAGCGCATTCCCGCCGATGCACACCCGATGGACGTCATGCGAACGGGTGTCTCGATGCTTGGCAACCTCGAAACCGAGGCCGACTTCTCCGAGCAGCAGGCCGCCGCGGACCGTATTCTTGCCGCCCTGCCGGGCATCATCACCTACTGGTATCGTTTCAGCCACGACGGCGTGCGCATTGATACGGACACGGACGACGCGAACATCGCCTCGCAGTTCCTGACGCTGCTGCACGACGAGCCGGCCAGCGACCTGCACAAGCGCGTCATGGACGTGTCGCTGATCCTCTACGCCGAGCACGAATTCAACGCCTCGACGTTTACGGCCCGTGTTTGCGCCTCGACGCTGTCGGACATGCACTCCTGCATCACAGGCGCCATCGGGTCGCTGCGCGGCCCGCTGCACGGCGGCGCCAACGAAGCCGCCATGGACCTCATCGATACCTTCGAGTCGGTCGACGCCGCGGTCTCGGGGATCAAGGGCATGCTCGAGCGCAAGGAAAAAATCATGGGCTTCGGTCACGCTGTCTACCGCGAGAGCGACCCGCGCAACGCACTCATCAAACGCTGGTCACGGGAGCTCGCTGACGACATCGGTGACACCGTGATCTACCCCGTGTCCGAGGCCATCGAGACGCTGATGTGGGACGAGAAGAAGCTGTTCCCGAACGCCGACTTCTTCCATGCGAGTGCCTACCGTTTCATGGGCATCCCAACCAAGCTGTTTACGCCAATCTTCGTGATCTCCCGTCTTACGGGCTGGGCGGCGCACGTCATGGAGCAACGCGAGAACAACCGCATCATTCGACCGAGCGCCGACTACGTAGGCCCCGATGCGCGCAGCTATGTGGCTATCGACCAGCGTTAATTCAATTATTTACGAGAGTTTTAGAGAATAACTATGAGCAACCGAGTCGAGAGCAACGTCCGACCCGACCCCGATACCGAGCTCGTCAAAATCGCCGACTACGTGGCGCATGCCGATATCGACAGCGACCTGGCCTACCAGACTGCCCGCTACTGCCTCATGGATACGCTGGGCTGCGGCTTCCTGGCCCTGTCGTTCCCCGAGTGCGCCAAGCACATCGGTCCGCTCGTTCCCGGTACGGTCGTTCCCAATGGCGCCAAGGTGCCGGGTACGCCGCACGCCATGGACCCCGTCAAGGCAGCCTGGGATATCGGCTGCATGATCCGCTGGCTCGATTTCAACGACACCTGGCTCGCCGCCGAATGGGGACACCCCAGCGACAACCTGGGCGGCATCCTCGCCGTGGCCGATTTCTTAAGTCGACAGAACGTCGCCGCTGGCAAACCACCGCTTACGATGCGCGACGTGCTCACGGCCATGATCAAGGCGCACGAAATCCAGGGCGTGCTGGCGCTGGAAAACAGCTTCAACCGCGTGGGTCTCGATCACGTGTTGCTCGTGCGTGTCGCATCGACGGCCGTCGTCACAAGGCTGCTGGGCGGCAGTCGCGACCAGATCATCGACGCCCTCTCCCACGCCTGGGTCGACGGCTCGAGCCTGCGGACCTACCGCCACGCGCCCAACGCAGGTCCGCGCAAGAGCTGGGCGGCCGGTGATGCCACAAGCCGCGCCGTGCGCCTCGCCATGCTCGTCATGAAAGGCGAGATCGGCTACCCGAGCGTTTTGACGGCCCCGACCTGGGGCTTCTACGACGTCTCATTCAAGGGCAACACGTTCAAGTTCCAGCGTGATTTTGGCAGCTATGTCATGGAGCAGATCCTGTTCAAGATCAGCTTCCCGGCCGAATTCCATGCGCAAACCGCCGTGGAGGCCGCTGTACGCCTGCACCCAGAGGTCGCGGATCGGCTCGACGACATCGACAAGATCGTCATGACCACGCACGAGTCTGCGATCCGCATCATCAGCAAGGAAGGCACGCTCAATAATCCCGCCGATCGCGACCACTGCCTGCAGTACATGGCCGCCATCGGCCTGCTCAAGGGCGATCTCGTCGCCGAAGACTATGAAGATGACGTTGCGGCCGACCCACGCGTCGATGCGCTGCGCGAGAAGATGGTCATCGAGGAAGACGAGCGCTACAGCCGCGAATACCACGAGCCCGAGAGACGCTCGATCGCCAACGCGATGCAGGTCGTTTTCAAGGACGGCAGCAAGACCGAACGCATCGAAATCGAATACCCGATCGGTCACAAGCGTCGCCGCGACGAAGGCATTCCCGTGCTCGAGGCCAAGTTCCGCCGCAACCTCGCCACGCGCTTCCCGGCAGGCCAGGCACAGCGCATCTACGACATCTGCGACGACCAGGCTACGCTCGAGGCCATGCCCGTACATGAATTCGTAGACGCGATGGTGATTTAGCGCGCTCTGTCACTTCGTCGTCGCACGTTGACAGCGAACCAGGTGCGGGCAATGATGCCCCCCGTCGGGCTACGCCCAGGGGAGAGTCAGGAGATAGAATAACGTGAGAACCATCAAACTGCTTATGACGTCAGTGGCAACGGTGTTTGTGCTGGCATTGGGGACAAGCAGCAGCGTTTACGCACAGACGGGCTCCGGCCCGAACCCGTACCGTGATTGCGGTATCGGTGCAGCGCTGTTTCCGGAAACGACTTGGGCGGCGGTGTCGTCAAACGTGATCTGGGATATCGGCACAACGGCCGTCATCTCGGCCACGGCCAGCCCGGAAACCTGCCAGGGTTCGGCGGCAGCGGCAGCGCACTTCATCAACCAGACCTACGACATGGTGGTGGAGGCGACGGCTCGCGGCGAAGGTTCGCACCTCGTTGCGCTGCTCGAAATCTACGGCTGCAACACGCAATCGCAGTCCGGTATCGTCGACGCTATTCGCAGCGACGTTGGTGCCCGCATTGCTGACGACGACTACAGCGCGCTCGAACATGTTGAGAAAGCGGAACAATACTTCCTGATTCTCGACGGCGAGATCCGCGCCAACCACAGCGCGAGCTGCTCGGCGGCCTGATAGGCCATTAGCCGACATCGGGGCGCGGTCGCGGATGCGGCCGCGCCCCGGTGCGTTCAGGGGCATTGATCATGCGCAACTCCGGCGCGTATTGCGGCCGCATCCTGGCAAGCCTGGTGCTGAGTGTCGTCGCCGCGATGACGCACGCCGAGGTCACCGCCCAGGACCCGATGTGGTTGCGCCTGGGGCACTACGACGCCAGGGGCGGCGGCTATGTGAGCACGGTGCAGACGCCCGAGTTCTTCCTCGCGGCAGGCGGCAAGACGGACCCGGCAGAGGAGCTCGAAGCCACGCTGCGGGCCATGCGGGCAACCGATACCGAAGACCCGAACGCGCACGCGCAATGCCGTTTCCCCGCGCGCTACCTGTGGCTGCGGCGCGAGGGCGCCCTGCCGGAGGTCACTCCCCGGGCCTGCCCCCAGTTCGACGGCTGGATGTTCGAGGGCCAGCCAGAGTCCGTGAGCATCGTTTTCGCGACGGGCTACCTCGGTAACCCGGCGTCCTACTACGGCCACACGCTGCTCAAGTTCAATGCCCCGGGCGAGCGGCGCCGCTCCGAGCTGCTTGACGTCACGGTCAACTACGGCGCCATCATCCCGGCGGGCACGGGCCCGCTCGAGTACATCCTGCGCGGTGCTGCAGGTGGATTCAGCGCTGGCTTCAGCCACATTCAGTACTACTTCCACGACCACCAGTACGGCGACGTCGAGCTGCGCGATCTCTGGGAGTACGAACTCAACTTGCCCGCCGAAGACGTGGCAATGATCGTCGCGCACGCCTGGGAGGTACTCGGACGCGAGTTCACTTACTACTTCTTCCGCAGGAACTGCGCCTTTCGCATGGCCGAAGTGCTCGAGGTCATCGGTGGCATCGAAATCATCCCACCGCAGCGCCCCTGGACGGTCCCGCAGGCCCTCGTACGGCGCACCAATGCGCAGACCTATGAGGGCGAGCCGCTCGTGCGCCGCGTCACCTACCGGCCGTCGCGCCAGTCCCGCTTTTATGCAAGCTATGAACAGCTGAGTGGCGCTGCGCGCACCGCGGCGCGTGCGGTCGTGAGCGGCGCCGACACCGGTTTTGACACAGCGCCAATCAACGCGCTGCCCGCTGAGGCGCGCGCGGCGACGACGGACGCGCTCCTCGACTACTACCAGTACCGCACGCCAAGCGATGCGGCACCCGACGATCCTCGGCGTGACGCCTACCGCAAGCTGCTGGCCTACCGCTTCTCGCAACCGACGGGCCGCCAGGCCCCGGTGCCGCAACCTGCGCGTGATCCCGCGTCGGACCGCCCGCCCGGCTACCTCGCTGCGGGGTATTCAAACAACTCCAAAACGGGCGTGAGCACCACGCTGCAGGTGCGCGCGGCCTACTACGACGCCCTCGATGCCTCAGTCAGCCACGTTCCCGACTCCGAGCTCACGATGGGTGACGTCGAGATTGAGCTCCGCGACGACAGCGCACGCCTGCGTAAGGCGCAGCTGTTTCGCGTCGAATCCGTCAATGGCGCGCGCTCGGGTCTCCCTGGTGACAATGGCAAGTCCTGGCGGCTAGCGCTGGGGCTGACCAGCCAGGACCTGGCCTGCAATACCTGCCTGGTGGCACGATTCGACGGCGACATCGGGCGTTCGCGCGCGCTGGGGCGGCAGGCCACCGTGGGCGCCTACGTGGGGGGCGCCCTCCAGGACAACCGCAATGACAATGGCAACGCCTTCGTACGGACATCGGCCTATCTGAACTGGCGGCCCGGCGACCGGCTCTCGCTGCGCGCGCGCTACGAACACCGCCGACACCTCGATGGCAGACTCGAGGGTCAGGATGTCTTCTCGCTGCGCGCCCGCTGGCGCATCACGCAGCGCATCGACGCACGCGTGTTCCTGCAGCGCAATGTCGCCGAACAGTACGGCCTGTCGATCGGCTACTATTGGTGACCCGAACCCGACCCGACGCGGAGCCCACAACGTGCCCCTGATCCCGGAACTGGATGCCGTCGAGGCCCGCATCATCGGCTGCCTCATCGAAAAGTCCGTGGTCACCCCTGACCAGTACCCACTGACGCTCAACGCACTCACCAACGCCTGCAACCAGAAGTCCAGTCGCGACCCCGTGATGTCGCTGACCTCAGGCGAGGTCCAGGGCGGTTTGCGTCGACTCAGCGATAAACACCTCGTCATGGTCGACGAGAATTTCCGCGGTCGGGCCGAAAAATACACGCAACGCTTTTGTGACACGCGCTACAGCGAGCTTCAGTTCGACCCCGCCGAGCGCGCCATCGTCACCCTGCTGTTGCTTCGCGGCCCGCAGACTCCCGGCGAGCTCAAATCACGCTCCGGGCGCCTTCACAACTTCCCTGGGCCCGAGGCCGTGGAAGCGAGCCTGAACGCGCTGATGCAACGAGAAGCCGGGCCACTGGTCGTTCGGCTGCCCCGCCGGGCGGGTCGCCGCGACAGTGAGTACATGCACCTGTTCTCGGGTGGCGTTGAAGGCAGTACGGAGCCAGCGGCTGTGGCAGCGCCCGCGACAGCGGCGGCACCGGCCCCGCAGGATGCGGCCACGCTTGCCGAATTGACGCGCCGCATCGAGCAACTCGAAGCGACGGTCGCCGAGCTCATGGCCGCGCAGGTTCGAGATTTAACATAACGAGTTATTCGACGGCGCCGACCGCGTGGCCCTGTCGGTATGCTTTACAAAACCGCACCCGACACACCAACGGTCCCGAGCGACTTCCTTATCTTTCAGTCACTTAAAAAGTTGGCCCGGCTTTTGCTTTATATCCCCCGTACAGTGGCTCTCGCACTGTGGAATTGGCTAAAACAGGTTTAGGGGAATAAAGATGAAAAAACTGATCGCACTTGCTCTGGTGCTCGCCGCTGGTTCCGCCGGCGCGACCATCAGCACGATCGGCGACGTAACGCCGACGGGCTCGGGCTACACCATTTCAAGCGACGACGGCGTTTCTGACGCTGCTGTTGAAGCGTTTCTGGGTCTTGGCGCGGGCACGCTCGACGCCATCTCGACTGGCGACGCTACCGAAGGTTCGGCTATCGCAATCACCACCGATATCGGCAGCGGCGGTACGGTGAGCTTCGACTGGTTCTGGACTTCGAACGAAGGCTCCGGTTCGTTCTTCAACGACTTCGCTTTCGTATCGGTCAGCATGAATGGCGTCCAGGTCCTGGCCGACACGTTCACGCTCGACGGCACGATCTCCAGCTTCTCGTACACGGCTGGCAGCGGTGGTCTGCTGACCATCGGCGTTGGTGTCATGGACCTCCAGGATACGATCGTTAGCTCGTTCCTCGACGTTGACAACATTGCTGTTGTGCCGGCTCCTGCTTCGCTGCTCCTGCTGGGCCTCGGCCTCGCCGGTCTCGGCGCTGCACGTCGCCGCGCCTAAGACGGCTAATAAGACCGGCTGACGCCGATCGCCACGCGCGATCGGAGTTAAACCGGCAAAAGAACCCCGGGCATCGTCCCGGGGTTTTTTTTTTGCGCGTCGCATTCATGTGCGCATCACTGTTGTGATGACACGACACTCATCTGGGCTCAAGAGCGCGCCCTAACACCGATTTGGCAATGGTTTCACGCGTAATGCACCGTTTCTGTGCGGTCTCTGTTGGTAAGACACAACGAATCTTTGCATTCGTGGTTTTTTGGTGCTAAACCCCCTCCTAGGCGGACGAAGATCCGCAAGACAACGCTGCATGAGCGGCGAATGATCATCTGAGGGAGGTTTCAGGGTGCCTAACATCACTTCGAAAAAACGCGCGGCTACCAGTGCCGCCGCTGTGCTCGCATCGCTTGTGGCGTTACCACCGCCTGTGCAGGCGCAGGACGACGACGAGCGACTGGAGGAAATCGTCGTTACGGGTTCGCGCATCCAGCGCGACCCGAATACCATTGCCGCGCAGCCCGTCCAGAGCGTCAGCGCCGAGGACATCCAGCTTTCGGGCGAGTTCTCGGTTTCGGATATCGTCAACGATGTCCCGGCACTGCTCTCTTCGACCACCTCAGAAAACGCACAGGACGCCGGCGTTGCCGCAGGCACCAACGTCCTCAACCTACGCGGCCTGGGCGCCAACCGCACCCTGGTGCTTGTCGACGGCCGCCGCCACGTGGCCGGCGTCGCGGGTACTCAGTCGGTGGACGTGGGCTCAATTCCCGTCAAACTCATCGAACGCGTCGAAGTACTCACAGGCGGCGCATCGGCCGTCTACGGTGCCGACGCGGTATCCGGGGTTGTGAACTTCATCCTCAAGGACGACTACGAAGGCTTCGACATCGACGCGATGACGGGCATGAGTGGCGAAAGCGACGCCAACCAGTCCACGCTGTCGGTGACCTGGGGCAAGAACTTCCTGGACGGACGCGCCAATATCTCGGCATCGCTCGACTACCGCAACGATGACGGCCTCAGAGCCAACGAGCGCGACAACGGCATCTTCATCGGCTCGGCACGTGACTGGGTCAACCCCGCACTGCGCTTCCAGCAGGGCGACATTTCGGCTGCATCGACGCCGAACTTCGCGCAGTTCTACAACTTCGGCAATACGGGCCTCACGGACTTCGGCTTGCCGATCCCGACGCAATCGGACTTCGTGGCGGACTACATTGACCAGTTTGGCGTGGCGCCCACACTCACGGATGCAGAACTTGCGCTCATCACGCAGGCCGCCAACGCGCCACAGCGTGCCGTGCTGCCGGGCCGCACGTTCCCGTTCACATCGGGCTACGGTTACATCATCCCCGGCAACCCGTTCACGTTTGACGGCTTCGACCCCGAGACGCCCATCGACCTCGACGGCAACGGCCGCTTCGACTGCCTGGACTCATTCACGGGTTACAACTCGGTCTTCGGTGCCGCCTCGTTTGGCGTCATCGGCGGGTGCTGGAACGTCAACGCCGACGGCACCTACCGCCCCGTGCAGGACGGTCTCGTCGCATCGGGGTTCCAGGGCTTCGGCGGTGACTCCTTCAACACGATCCAGCAGGGCTTCGGCTACATCATCCCGCCCGAGGAAAAGTACACGCTGAACCTGCTTGGCCGCTTCGACTTTACCGAGCAGATGAGCTTCTTCGGCGAGCTCAAGTACTCGGCGCAGGAAAACGAGGGTGAGCAGCAGCCGACCTCATTCTGGGACCTACTCTTCGGCGCACCCGACAACCCCTACCTGCCTGACTTCATCCAGCCGATTGCCCAGCAAACGGGTGGCGTGGCGATCACGATTGACCCGATCGGCATTGGCACGGCCACGACAGAGATCGAGCGCGAGACCTTCCGCATCGTCGGTGGTATCGAGGGCGAACTCGATAATGGCTGGACCTACGAGGTGTCAGCCAACTTTGGCCGCTTCACGCGTGACCTCAAGGAAAACGACAACATCATCAACGACCGCTTCCTGGCGGCCATCGATGCCGTGATCGACCCGGCGACGGGGCAGCCTGCTTGCCGTTCCTCGGTCGACCCGACGGCGCCGGCGCAGACCACGCCGTTTAACATCCCGGCTTACGATCCCGGCTACTTCTCGTTCACACCCGGTGATGGCACCTGCGTACCGCTCAACATCTGGGCCGGCACCACGGGCATCACCCAGCAGGCCGTCGACTGGGTAACGCGCGACACGAACACCAAATCGGAGCTCGTGCAGAAGGTCTTCACGGCGTTCATCACGGGTGACTCGAGCGACTGGTTCGAACTGCCCGCGGGCCCGATCTCGTTCGCCGCCGGCGGTGAATGGCGCCGCGAGGAATCGGAGTTCAGCTTTGACACCTTCGAGCTCGGCGTTCTGCCCGAAGGCTCTCCATTCGGCGCAGGCACCAACATTGCGGACGTGAGCGGTAACTCCAACCTACTGTTCCGCCCGGCCCTGTCCAACCGCGACGAACAAGGCGACTACGAGGCCATCGACGCCTTTGTCGAAGTCTCACTGCCGTTGCTCGCGGACATGCCCGGCGTCGAGTCCCTCGTATTCGATGCCGCGGTCCGCGGCTCCGATTACACGACGATCGGCAGCGCGACAACGTGGAAGACGAGCCTGTCCTACGCGCCCGTGGACGACATTCGCTTCCGCAGCACTTACTCGGAGGCGGTTCGTGCACCGAACATCACGGAGCTGTTCGGCCCGCAGGTCGGCATTACGTCTCGCCCGGCCGATCCCTGTGACGCCGCTCAGATCAATGCCATCGCTGCCGACGACCCCGGCCTCGCAGCGCAGATTCAGGCGAACTGCGTTGCCGACTTTGCCAACATCGGCCTTGATCCCTTCGATGCCAACGGCACCTACGTCTTCGGCGACCCGCTGTCGGCTGCATTCGGCGGTATCGCGGGCGGTAACGCAGCCCTCCAGGAAGAAACTGCCGAAACCTTCTCAATCGGTTTCGTGGCGCAGCCGCGCTTCCTCGAGGGCCTGACGATTAGCGTCGACTACTGGGACATCCGCATCGAGGACGCCATTGAAACGGTCAGCGACAACGACATCGTCAACGCCTGCTACCAGGGTCCGTCGTTGAACCCGGCCTTCTGCGACCTGTTCTCGCGCAACGGTGATCCGAACTCGCTGCAGTTTGGCGGCTTCAACTTCATTCAGCGCTCGCTCGTGAACTTTGCCGCGCTCGAAACGGACGGCATCGACTTCTCGGCCGACTACAGCTTCGAGCTTGGCGAGCACGGCTTCAACGTCAAAGTGTCCGGCACCAAGGTCAACGACTTGAATCGCTTCTCGGACCCGCTTGACTCGTCGGTTGTCGACGTGGAGCTCGGTGAGGTCCGTCGTCCGGAGCTCAGCGGCAACGTGTTCGTCAACTGGTTCTACGGCAATCTGCAGCTGCAGTGGCAGGCGCAGTTCCAGGACGAGCAGCTGCTGCGATTCGTTGAGATCGACACCGCAGAAACGCTGTATGGCGACGTTGTGTTTCAGGACGCGTTCTGGCAGCACGATCTCGCGGCCTCATTCGATTACAGCGATCGCCTCAAGTTCTACGGCGGCATCCGCAACGTCACCGACAAAGACCCGTTTGCCACGGACTTTGGCTTCCCAGCCAGCCCGCGCGGACGCTTCTTCTACGTGGGCGTGAACTACACGATGGACGGCTTCTAGGCCGACCCCACCGCATCCTGTCCGGATGACACCGGGCCGGCCCGTCCGCGGGTCGGCCCGTTTTTTTTGCGCCGCCGTCGGGCCGCGCGCACAATGAACAACACGATTCTCGTGCGGTCCAACTCAAGGACACCCAGACCGGAGGCCCCATGAACCGCAACCGCATCCTGACGCATCTGGCCCTGGCCTTCGTGGCGCTGACCGCGGGCGCCGCCAACGCCGATACAGAGTTTCTGCGCTTCGAACGCGACGACAGCAATCGCATCGTGGGGCTCGAGGTTGCCATCGCGCATTTCAGCTCGGCCGATCGCGATGACACCACGGTCGACCTCATCGGCGCCGTCCACGTCGGCGATGCGGCGTACTACGCAGACCTCAACGAACGCTTCAAGGATTACGACGCCGTGCTCTATGAGCTCGTCGCACCCGAAGGAACGCGCGTGCGACCTGGTATGCCGCGCAAGGGCATGCTGGCGGGAGCACAGCTCGCGATGACCGACGGTCTCGACCTCGCCTACCAGCTCGACGAAATTGACTACTTCGCCGACAACCTCGTGCACGCGGATCTCTCCGGAAAGGAGTTGCGTGCGGCTATGAACGAGCGCGGCGAAACTCCGTTGCTGTTTGCGTGGCGCGGCTTCATTGCGGGCGTCAAGCAAAGTGCCCGCGACCCCATGGGCATTCAGAGCACGATCATGCTCGCGAATCTCATTGCCCCGGGCGATGACCGCACCCGCAAGATCACGGTTGCGAAAGAACTCATGAAGATGGACCAGATGCGCGAGCTCATCGGTCAGGACGAAAACTCATCGATCATCGGTGCGCGCAATGAGCGCGCCATCGAAGTGCTCGAGCGCGAACTCGCCAAGGGCCACAAGCGCGTTGGCATCTTCTACGGCGTCGGACACAACGAGGACTTTGCGCGCCGGCTGACCGAGGACCTTGGGTTCGAGGCCGAGGGTGCCACCTGGGTGAAGGCCTGGGACATCCCCTGAGCGAGCCCAAAAAATACGGGCCACACCGTCCCCAGTGTGACCCGCCAGTCCCCACCCCAGTCGGGGTCAGAACCGATAGCCCAGCGAGATGCTGTAGACAATCGGATCGATTTCGACGTCCGTGGTCAGCTGCGAGCTGCCGAACGTGAAGGTCGCGTCGGTGTCGATGTCCACCCACCACACACCGACATTGACGAGCCACTTGTCGTTCAACGCGTAGTCGAAGCCGGCCTGCAGCGCGAGTCCAAAAGACGCATCGAGATCGAGGTCGCCGGAGCCGAGCACGCCTTCGAGCTGACCGTCGACATCCTCATCGAAGAACAGCGTGTAGTTGATGCCTGCACCAACGTAGGGCTGGAAGGCGCTTGACGGATCCGCGGGGAAGTACTGCAGCGACACCGTGGGCGGCAGGTGTTTGGTGTCACCGGCGGCCACCGTGCCAAGGCCAAGCGCACCCGTATCGGCCGAGATGTCGTGGGAGAACGGCGTCGAGGCCAGAACTTCGAGGCCAATCTTGTCACTGATCATGTACACGAAGGTCAAACCAATCGCCGTGCCATCGTCCACATCGGCTTCGGAACCGGCGATTGCCGACCCGTCGAGTACGAGCTCGGAGCTGCTGGCATCGGGTGCCACGGTTGCCACGCCGCCGCGGAACAACATATCCCCTGCCTCGTAAGCCTGCGCCAAACCGGCCAGCATCATCAGCGCGGCCGCGACCGTTGTTCTCATTGCCTTCTCCTCTGTCTGTCGTCATGTCGTGATTGACGACGAGAGGATGCGACCCGAGAACCGCGACGACATTGACCACGGTCATTGACAACGCGTCGAGCGCGTGCTCCGAATCCCTTAGTTCGAATCGGCCGCCTTGTACCGATCAACGAGGCGGCGTTTGTAGAGCTTGCCGTTGTCGTGACGCGGCAGCACAGCGTCGAAATCGATGCTGCGGGGTACCTTGATGTGCGACAGACGTTCGCGCAGGTAGCCAATCAACTCCGCTTCGAGCGCGTCGCCACCTGTCGAGCCCTCCAGCGGTTGCACCACGGCATGCACACGCTCACCAAACTCAGAATCGGGCAGCCCGAACACAGCCGCATCGGCCACCTTCTCATGTGACACCAGCAGGTCCTCGACCTCCTGCGGGTAAATATTCACGCCCCCCGAGATGATCATGTAGTGCTTGCGATCGGTGAGGTAGAGAAAGCCCTCATCGTCGACGTAGCCCACATCACCCACGGTGGCCCAATCACCCATGTAGCTCTGCGCCGTCTTCTCGGGCTCGTCGAAGTACTCGAACTTCTGTGGATTGCCAGAGAAGTACACGGTACCCACCTCGCCCGTCGGCGCCGGCTCACCGTCGTCGCCGACGATGTGCACCTGGCAATTGACGGGTTGCCCCACGCTTCCTTTGTGCGAGAGCCAGTTGGCCGAATCGATGGCCGTGAAGCCCGCGCCTTCGGTGGAGGCGTAGTACTCGGCGAGCCGCGGGCCCCACCAGTCGATCATGCGTTGTTTGATGTCCACGGGACAGGGCGCAGCGGCATGAATGGCCACCTGCAGTGACGAAAGGTCGTAGCCTGCGCGCACATCCTCGGGCAACTTGAGCATGCGTACGAACATGATGGGCACCCACTGACTGTGGGTCACGCAAAATCGCTCGATGCTGGCCAGCGCCAGTTCAGGGTCGAACTTGGGCATGACCACGATCGTGGCGCCCAGCGCCTGGGCCACGGTACAGAACGTCAGTGGGGCTGCGTGGTAGAGCGGCGCCGGCGACAGGTAGACGGTCCCGGCGCCAATACCAAAGGCGCTCACGAGCGCCAGCGGCATGGGCAGGATCTCATCGATGGGCGTACCACTGGGACGCAGGGACAGCACACCCTTGGGCCGGCCCGTCGTACCCGAGGAGTAGAGCATCTGCACGCCCGCTTCCTCGTCGTCGATCGGCGTTTCGGGCTGACCCGCGATGAGCGTTTCGAAGTCTTCAATGGCGTCCGTGTTCGCGCGCAACATGGCTGCAAACTCGAGCTGCGGCGATGCCGAGCGCACGCTGGCTGCGAGCTCCGTGAACCGGTCGCTCGTGATCAGTAGGCGAGAGCGAGAATTTGCGACGATGTAGGCCACCTCGTCCTGCAGCAGATGTGTGCTGATGGCCGTGTACACGAGTCCGCTGCGTTGCGCGGCCCAGACGATGGGCATGTACTCGATGCAGTTTTCGAGCAGGATGGCGATGTGATCGCGTGGCGCCAGTCCCAGCGATCGGAACCAGTTGGCGATGCGATTCGACAGCGCGTCGAGTTCCCGGTAAGTCAGTTGCTCACCCGTGTCGGCCATGATCACGGCTGGCGTTTCCGGCTGGCTTGCAGCCTGCTGGCTTGGATGCATTGTTGTCCCCCCGCGGCATGCTCAGCGGCTATAATGGCGACTACGCGACACTACGCGCAACCGCGCGGGCACCGTGGCCGGTGCCGCAGTTCGGCCACCGCGTGCCGAACCATGCCAAGCCTTCCCGAATACATGCACTACCCGCTCGCCGACGTACCGGCACACGGCCAGACCGTGCCCGTGGCCGATGGGGTGTCCTGGCTGCGTATGCCGCTACCCTTCATGCTCGGGCACATCAACCTGTGGCTGCTTGAGGACCACGACGACACGCTCGCGATCGTCGACACAGGACTCAACACGCGCGACACGCAGGACCACTGGCGCGATCTGCTCGACGGCAAGAGCGTGAGTCGGATCGTGGTCACGCACATGCACCTGGACCACGTCGGCAGCGCGGGTTGGTTGCACGAGCACTATGACGCGCCGCTGTACATGACGCGAGCCGAGTACCTCATGTGCCGCGTGCTCGTCGCCGACACCGGACAGCCTGCGCCGGAAGCGGGCGTTGACTTCTATCGTGCCGCAGGTTTCGACGACGCGGCCCTGCAGCGCTACCGCAGTGCCTTTGGTGGATTCGGCAAAGCCGTCTATGCCATGCCTCAGGCTTACCATCGGCTGCAGGAAGACGATGTGCTGCGCATCGGTGAACAGAACTGGCGCATCGTCACCACGAGCGGTCACTGTCCCGAGCACGCGTCACTGTTCAACGAACAGGCGGGGCTGCTGATTGCCGGCGATCAGATCCTGCCCACGATTTCTTCGAACGTCAGCGTCTGGCCCACAGAACCTGAGGCGGACCCCATGGGATTCTGGCTCGAGAGCTGTCGGAAGCTCAAAGCGCTGCTAGACGATGACGTCCTCGTGCTGCCCTCACACGGCAAGCCATTCCGGGGCGCGCCGGGTCGTCTGCAGGCGCTCATCGACGAACACGAAGACAACTTCGACGCGCTACGTCAGTTGTGCCGCGAACCGCAACGCGCCGTGGACACGTTTGCCGCCCTGTTCAAGAGCCGCATTACGG
This sequence comes from Pseudomonadota bacterium, assembly GCA_039821605.1. GTDB lineage: Bacteria > Pseudomonadota > Gammaproteobacteria > Steroidobacterales > Woeseiaceae > CALBPI01. The sequence continues at coordinate 293,468 of JBCBNV010000003.1, forward strand.
ACGGCAACCTGATCATGGCGACCGGCGAAGCCGTTGCCCACCTCAATCACATGCTGCGGCAGGGCAACCTCGTTCGCGAGACTGACGATGACGGCGTACACCGCTATCGCACCGCATAGGTGGCGCCCGTGAGCGGCATCGCGCGACACATCGCGTCGGGCATTTGCCTCTATGACGACGAGCTGCAATGGCACGCCGTGCGTGCCAGTGGCCCGGGCGGCCAGCACGTCAACAAGACGGCCACGGCCGTGGAGCTGCGCTTCAATATCACGGGCTCGCGCCTGCCCGCGCCCGTCAAGCAGCGCCTGCTGGCCCGCAATGACCGGCGCATTGCAGCCTCGGGCGTTATCGTCATCCGCGCGCAGCAGGCGCGCTCGCAAAAGCAGAACAAGCGCGCGGCACTCGACCGCCTGTCCGCGCTCGTGGCCGAGGCCAGCCGCGAGCCCAAGCGGCGCATCGCCACGAAGACGCCCGCTCGCGTCCACCGTGCGCGGCTCGCCGCCAAGCAACGCCGCGCCGATACCAAGCGCCGGCGCGCCGCGATTCGCGGAGGCGATCATGATTGAGCGCACCGACATCGACGTGATCATTGTCGGTCAGGGCATCGCGGGCTCGTCACTGGCCTGGGCGCTCATAGACCGCGGCATGCGCCCGCTGGTCATCGATGACCGCCGCGAGACAAGCGCCTCGAGCGTGGCCGCCGGACTCATCACTCCCGTGACGGGCGCCAAGCTCAAGACGCAGACCGATTTCTCGTTTCTCGCCGGCGCGGCCGCGGCGCACTACCGCGCGGTTGAGGCCGCGACCAAAGTGTCGTGCTTCTTCGCACGCCCGGCCTGGCGCCTGTTGTCGACCGAGCGCGAGCTCTCCATATGGAACGACGCACCGCCGCCATTGCGCGCGGAACTCAAACTGACCGACGACCTGCCCGAAGGCATCGCACCGGGACAGGTGAATACGGTCATGCCCAATGCCGCGCGGCTCGACACGCAGCGCTATCTCGAGGCCGTGCACACAGCACTCTGCGACAAGGGACTGATGCTGGGCGGCCACGTTGAACCCGAAGACGTGACGCGCGTCGATGCCGGTATTGAGTTGACCGAGCTCTCGGTGCGCGCCCGACACATCGTATTCTGCCGCGGATATGCCGATGCCCGCAACAGCTACTTCGCCGGCCCGTCCTGGCGTCCCGCCAAGGGCCAGGTCCTGACAATCCGCTGCCCCGATCTCCACATCGCGAACACGGTGCACGCGCCGGGCCTGTGGCTGACGCCGCTCGGCGGCGCGCTATACCTGGCGGGCGCGAGCTACGAATGGGACACACTCGACGACCGGCCGACCGCCGAGGCGCGCGAGGCGCTCTGTGAGAAACTCGATCGCGTGCTGACCGTCGACTACACCGTGGTCGACCACCGCGCGGCCGTGCGTCCCATCGTGCAGGGTCGCAAGCCCGTCTGTGGCCCGTCACCCAAGGACTCGCGCATCTGGTTGTTCAATGGCCTGAGCTCCAAGGGCGCGCTGTACGCGCCGACCGTCGCCATGCAGGTGGCCGGCGCACTGTGCAAAGACATTCCCGTCGACGACGAGTACCGGTTCGATCTTCGGGCCAGCGGGGAATGGCAGGACGACTGACGGCGGCCGCGCACGCCGCGATTGCCGACACACTCGAACCGGGTGGGCTGGCCATCGATGCCACGGCCGGTAACGGGCACGACACGCTGTTCCTCGCCAGAGCCGTCGGTCCTGCCGGTCTGGTGTTCGCGTTTGACGTTCAGTCGCGTGCCATTGCGGCGACCCGGAACAGACTCCGTGAAGCTCGCGTCGCGGACCGCGTGCGCCTGATTGAGGCGGGCCACGAAACACTGGCGGCACAATTGCCCCCCGAGGCTTGCGGCAACATTGCGGCTGTGATGTTCAACCTGGGCTACCTGCCCGGCGGGGATCACGCGGTCACGACAGCCTCGGAAACGACGACGGCGGCCATTGAGACCGCCGTCGCTTTTCTGGCACCCGGCGCCGTCATGACCCTCATGGCTTATCGAGGACACGCGGGTGGCCTGTCGGAGAGCGAGGCCGTCGCGCGCAGTTGCCGCGCGCTCGCCGCCTCGGGCTGTGAGGTCCGCTGCGAGGCGGCTGCCGGGGACGGCCCCGTCCTGTGGGTCGTTCGCGCGCCGGCCCAGTGACCGGCGCGCGACAGACGATCAGGCGGCCTCGTCCTGCGACTTGACGGCCTTGGGCTGCTTCTTGCGCGGGTCCAGACCGATCGAGCGCGCGATGATCTCACGCATGATCTCTGAGCTGCCCGCGTAGATGCGCGATACACGCGCGTCCGTGAACATGCGCGAGATGCGGTACTCGTCCATGTAGCCAGCGCCACCGTGAAGCTGCACGCAGGTATCCATGACACGACCTTCGAGTTCACTGCCGTAGAGCTTGATGCGCGCGGCCATCTCGGCCGACAGCTTGCCCTTGTTGTGCTCCTCGACGCAGCGGTCGAGGTAGACCTGCGCGAGATCGATCTCGGTTCGCATATCGGCCATCTTGAAGCGCGTATTCTGGAAGTCCGCGATCGTTTGGCCAAAGGCCTTGCGATCGGTAATGAACTCCATGGTCAGGTCGAACGCGACCTGACAGGCGGCCACGTAGCCGCAGGCACCGAGCAGGCGTTCCTCGGCCAGGAACTGCATGAGGTAGTAGAAGCCGCGCGTGGCGTCGCCCAGGACGTTTTCCTTGGGCACCTTCACCTCGTTGAAGAACAGCTCTGCCGTATCCTGTGCCGCCAACCCCATCTTCTTGAGGTTGCGACCCCGCTCGAAGCCTTCCATGCCGCGCTCGACCACGAACAGACCGAGACCGTGCGTGGTGTCGGGCACCGTGCGCGCCGCGACGAGCACGAGGTCGGCGTTAATGCCGTTCGAGATGTAGGTCTTGCTGCCGTTGAGGACCCAGTGGTCGCCCTTGTCGACGGCGCGCGTCTTCATGCCCGCAACGTCGCTGCCCGCACCGGGCTCGGTCATGGCGATGGCCAGGATGCTTTCGCCGCTGATGCATTTGGGCAGCCAGCGCGCCTTTTGCTCCTCGGTGCCCAGCGCCCCCAGGTAAGGCGCCACGAGCCGCGAGTGCAGCGTCATGAAAAAGCCCGGGTCACCGTGCCTGGCGAGCTCCTCGATGAGAATCTGCTCGTAGCGAAAATCCTCGACGCCGGCACCGCCGTATTTCTCATCGGCCCACATCAGTAGCAGGCCCTGTTCACCGGCTTTTTGAAAGGCCTCGCGGTCCACGATGCCCTTCTCACGCCAGCGCTCACCGTGCGGCTCGATCTCGTTGATCATGAACTGCCGGACAGCGTCGCGGAACATCTCGTGATCTTCGGTGAAACAGTTTCTTTCCATTGTGTTGCTCCATGCGCCGCCAGGAGGGCGCCAATAACTCTAGCCTTTGAATTCCGGCTTACGCTTTTCGAAGAACGCCGTGACGCCTTCCTGATTATCGGGCGAACCGACGAGGTCCGTTTGCAGCCGCGCCTCATAGTCGAAGGTGTCAGCCCAGCTCGACGACTCGGCGGCGCGCATCACGAGCTTGGTCGCGCGCACGGACAATGGCGCACGCGCCGCGAGCTCGTGGCCCCAAGACGTCGCGTTGTCGAGCACCTCGTCGTTGGGCACCACGCGGTTGACGAGCCCCCAGTCGAGACAGCGTGCGGCGTCGAGGCGCTCCGCCTCGACGGCGAGCTGAAACGCGCGCTTGTAACCAAGCTGCTTTTGCAGCAGCCAGTTGGCGCCGCCATCGGGCACGAGTGAAATCGTCGAGAACGGTGCCAGCAGGAACGCCTTCTCGCCCATCACGGCCAGATCGCAGGCCAGCGCCATCGCCAGCGCAATGCCCGCCGCGGCGCCGTTGATCGCGGCAATCACGGGTTTGGGCATGCCAATGATCTCGTCGAAGATCGGTCGGTACTCGCGCTGCAGCTGCTGCTCGATCGTCATTTGCTCGGGGAAGCCCGCGCCGAGATCGGCGCCCGCCGAGAAGGCCCGTTCCGCACCCGTGAGCACGACGGCACGCACATCGGTGTTGCTGGCCGCTTCGCGCAGGGCCGCCGTCAGATCGAGACGCAAGGCCTGGTTAAAGGCATTCATAGCCTCGGGCCGCGCCATCGTGACGATGGCAACGGGCCCGTCGACGACACAGGTGGCTAGGGGTGAATCGCTCATAATCCCAACTCAGGCCGCGCTGCGCGCTTCGGCGCCTTCGGCCTCGTCGTAGAAGCCCCGACCCGCCTTGGCGCGAGCACGCAGGCTGTCGGGCACCGTGAAGCGCTCCCCGTAGGCTTCCGCCATGCGATCACACTCGTCAACAAACTGCTGCAGACCCACGGTCTCGATGAGTGAGATCGTGCCGCCCGTGTACGGTGGGAAGCCCCAGCCCAGGATCGATCCGATGTCGCCGTCGGCGGGGTGCGTGATGACGCCCTCGTCGAGGCATCGCACTGTGTCGAGCGCCTGCACGTAGAGCAGCCGCTTCTTGAGCTCTTCGGCACTCGGCTGGACCTCGGCCGGCGCGTAGACGTCCGCAAGCCCCTGCCACAGGTGCTTGTTGCCACCTTCGGGGTAGTCGTAGAAGCCTTTGCCGAAGCGCTTGCCGCGGCGATCGAGTTCCTCAACGAACTTGAGCATGACCGGGAAGCCCGAGTTGGGCTTGTAGTCGTCGCCCAGCGCTTTCGCCGTGGCCTTGGCCACGTGGTAGCCGAGCTCCAGCGTCACCTCGTCCATGACCGCGAGCGGGCCGACGGCCATGCCGGCTTGCTTGGCCACGTTCTCGATGAGCGCGGGGTTCACGCCCTCACCCACAAGCGTCATGCCTTCGTTGGTATAGGTACCAAACACCCGCGACGTGTAGAAGCCGCGGCTGTCGTTGACCACGATGGGCGTCTTGCGGATCTGCTGGATGTAGTCGAGCGCGACGGCCGTCGCGCGATCGCCTGTTTCCTGGCCCAGAATGACCTCGACCAGCGGCATCTTGTCGACGGGTGAGAAGAAGTGGATACCAATGAACTGCTCGGGGCGCTTCGACGCCTTGGCGAGGCCCGTGATGGGCAGCGTCGAGGTGTTCGAGGCGTAGATCGCCGTTTCGGGAATCACGGCTTCGGTCTTGGCCGTCACATCGGCCTTTATACCTAAGTCCTCGAACACGGCCTCGATGATCAGGTCGCAGCCTTCGAGGTCGGCGTAGTCTTCGGTGGTCTTGATGCGGTCCAGAATCGCCTCGGCCTTGTCGGCCGTCGTGCGGCCGCGGTCAATGCGCTTCTGCAGCAGCATGCGCGAGTAATCTTTGCCCTTCTCGGCGCTGGCCCGGTCGCGGTCCAGTAGCACGACCTGCATCTTGGTGAGCGCCGAGACGTAGGCGATACCGGCACCCATCATGCCCGCACCCAGGATGCCGAGCTTCCCGACCTGCGTCTTTTCGACGCCCTGCGGCCGGCGCACCAGCTTGTCGGCGGCACCCTTGTTGATGAACAGCGTGCGCGTCATATTGCGCGACACGGGGTCCATGAGCAGCGAGGTAAAGTACTTCGACTCGATGTCGAGACCCTGGTCGATGGGCAGCACCGTCCCTTCGTAGACACAGGACATGATCGCGATCGGTGCCGGGTAGTTGTGGTTGGTTTCCTTGGCGATGAGCGCCGTGCCCACCATGAGCGTCTGGATCGACCCCGGGTGCATGAGACCCGCGCCGCCCGGCACCTTGAAGCCTTTCTTGTCCCAGGGCTGCTCGGGGTCGCCGATGTCCAGGATCCACTGCTTGGCCGCGGCGACACACTGCTCGGGCGCCACCACGGCGTGCACGAAGCCGTGCTCGAGTGCCTTCGCGGGCTTCACGTGGGTACCCTGGGTCATGAGCTGCAGTGCCGCCTGTTGGCCGATCAGGCGCGGCAGGCGCTGCGTGCCGCCGCCGCCCGGAAGCAGACCGACCTGCACTTCGGGCAGGCCCAGCACACTCTTAGGGTTGTCGGCCGCCACACGGTAGTGGCAAGCCAGGCAGATCTCGAGGCCGCCGCCCAGCGCCGTGCCATTGATGGCAGCCGCGAACGGCTTGCCGCTTGTCTCGATGTCACGCAGCAGCGACTGGAACGAACGCGAGTCCTTGTACTTGTCAGCGGCGCTGCGACCGTCGTCGTAAGCCTTGACCATCTGCATGAGGTCCGCGCCCGCGACGAACGAGTCCTTGGCCGAAGTGATCACGGCGCCTTTGACCGCGTCGTCGCCCCTGACCTGGTCGAGTGCACTGCGCAGGTCCTTGATGAGGTCCGGCGTCAGCACGTTCATCGTGCGTTCCTTGACGTCAATGGTCAGGATCGCGACACCATCTTCTACCTGGTAGTCGATCGTTTTCATCGTGTTCCCCTTGCGCCTCAGACGCGTTCGATGATCGTGGCCGTGCCCATGCCGGCACCCACGCAGAGATTGACGAGCGCCGTCGAGTCGTCGCGGCGTTCGAGTTCGTCGAGCACGGTGCCCAGGATCATGGCGCCCGTGGCACCCAGCGGATGACCCATGGCAATCGCGCCACCGTTGACGTTGATCTGGTCGTGATCGATGTCGAGCGCCTGCATGAAGCGCAGCACCACGGAGGCAAACGCTTCGTTGAGCTCGAACAGGTCGATGTCCTTGGTCGTCATACCGCAGCGCTTCAGGACCTTCTCGGCCGAGGGCGCGGGGCCCGTGAGCATGATCGTCGGCTCGCTACCGATCGATGCGAAGCCCTTGATGCGTGCGCGCGGCTTGAGACCCAGTGCATCGCCAATTTCCTTGTTGCCGATGAGCACACCAGCCGCACCGTCAACGATGCCGCTCGAGTTGCCGCCCGTGTGGACGTGGTCGATGCGTTCCACTTCGGGGTAACGCTGCAACGCAACGGCGTCGAATCCGGCCTGCTGCCCCGGGATCAGGAATGCGGGGTTGAGGTTGGCCAGGTCTTCCTTCGTCGTGCCCGGGCGCAGGTGCTCATCGCGATCGAGCACGGTCATGCCCAGCATGTCCTTTACGGCGATGACCGAGTCATCGAAGTAACCCGACTCCCAGGCGTGCGCCGCTCGGTTCTGGCTCTCGACAGCGTAGGCATCCACGTCGTCGCGCGTAAAACCGTATTTGGACGCGATGAGGTCGGCGCCGATGCCCTGCGGGGCGAAGTAGGTGTCGTAGGCAACACGCGGATCAGCCGCCATCGCGCCCGAGTCTGACCCCATGGGCACGCGCGACATGCATTCAACGCCGCCGCCGATACCGAGGTCCGACTGCCCGGCCATGACCTGCGCCGCAACCGTATTGACGGCCTCGAGACCCGAGGCGCAGAACCGGTTGAGCTGCTTGCCGGGCACGTTCTGTTCATAGCCCGCCGTGAGTACGGCGACGCGCGCCACGTTGGCGCCCTGCTCACCCACGGGCGACACGCAACCGAGAACGACGTCGTCGAGGTAGCTCGTGTCGAGATCATTACGGTCACGCAGCGACTCGAGTACCTGAGTCGTCAACTCAATGGGCGTCACCGTATGCAGGCCGCCACTGGGCTTGCCGCGGCCGCGCGGCGTGCGAACGTGATCGTAGATGAAGGCGTCAGCCATATCGTTCCCCTTGAACGTTGGGTTGTTTGTGAGTGCTTTCCGGCCGCCGTCAGGCAGCCAGTCTTTCGCGCAGCGTGCGCGTGTAGTTTTCGTGAACGGCCGCGAAGTCTATTTCTATCGGATTCAGCAGCCACATGTAGGTCACGCCGGCGATGTGGGCGACGTATTGTGCCGCGACGTCGCGCGGCGAGATGTCGTTGCGGACGGTGCCAGCAGAAATGCCATCGACGAGCCACGCCTCGGCATCCGTGATCTGGCGCGCGAAGGCCTGCTTGGCAAGCCCACGCAGGTCGGAGTTGGGCGCAGCGCCCTCGTAGAGCAGGATGTGCAGGACTCGAATGTCTTCGGGCGCATCGGTGACGAACTTGAAGTAAGCGCCGGCCGCGGCGCATAGCGCGTCAATGGCCGTCTTGCCCTCGACGGCGGCCTTGAGATAGCCCACCCAGCGGCGCTGAATCGTGTTGGAGACTTCCTGAAACAGACCCGACTTGGAGCCGTAGCGGTAGGTGGCGAGGCCGCGGCTGTAGCCGGCGCGCTCACCAATGGCGGCGAGCGTCGTGCCGTCGGTGCCGCGCTCAAGGATGAGCTCAATCGCCGCATCGATCATGGCGCGATCTGAAGCCGCGGCGCGCTCTGCCTGGGTCATGCCCGTGGCTGAGGCCGGCGTGCTCCCTGCGCTGGATTTCACACTGTCTCGCAAACGTCGCCCCCGCGTCGTTAGATGTCCAGGCCGGGCGCGCCCAACCGATGAAGCAGCCTGCCCGGAATGATACTTGTTGTCAACAAGCAAGTACGGTAGTGTCTCCTCGAAAAATCTGCGGTACCAGCATCAGGGCGAGGGACTAAAGCCATGAGCGACGCGAGCACGATCGAAGGCGCCGGCCCGGCGGCCGCCGGCACACGCCCCATTCCAACGGCGAACGCCGATGTGATGCACATCCCGGGCGAGGACGGCCTGCCCTGGTTCGGCATGGCGCGCGAATTCCTGACCGACCCGCGCGGCATGAGCCGGCGCATGCGTGACACCTACGGCCCCGTGTTTCGGACTCGGTTCATCGGCCAGCGCACCGTCTCCCTATCAGGCGTCGAAGGCCTCGAGCTCGTGTTGCTCGACCGCGAAAAGAACTTTTCCAGCGAACAGGGCTGGGACCACACCATCGGTCGCTTCTTTCGTCGCGGGCTCATGCTGCTCGATTTCGACGAGCACCGCTTCCACCGCCGCATCATGCAGGCCGCGTTCAAGCGCGATGCACTCGAGCACTACATGGCCAGCATGGACGAGGTCGTCGAACGCTCGCTGGCGCTCTGGCGCGACAGCGATGATTTCCGCTTCTACCCCGCCGTGAAGCAGCTCACGCTCGACAACGCGGCCGTCGCCTTCCTGGGTATCGCACTGGGCAGTGAAGCGGACCGGCTCAACACGGCCTTTATCGACAGCGTGGCGGCAAGTATCGCGCTGATTCGCATACCCATCCCCGGACTCGGCTACTGGCGCGGGCTCAAGGGGCGAGCGTTGCTGCAGGACTTCTTCCGCACCCAGATCCCCGAGCGCCGCAAGAGCGACGGCCAGGACATGTTCACGCGCCTGTGCCACGCCACGGACGATGAGGGCCGCCGGTTCTCGGACGACGACATCGTCGATCACATGATTTTCCTCATGATGGCCGCGCACGACACGCTCACGAGTTCGCTCACGACGGCCGCCTACGGTCTCGCGGCGCATCCCGAGTGGCAGCAGCGCCTGCGCGCCGAAGCCGCCGTCACGGGCAATGGTCCGCTGGCCTACGACCGGCTCGACGCGCTGCCGCAGACCGAATGGGTCTTCAACGAAGCGCTGCGCATGTGGGGCCCCGTGCCGTTTGTGCCGCGACGAACGCAGCGCGAGTTCGAATTCCAGGGGGTGCGCATCCCTGCCAACGTACAAGTGGGCGTCTCGCCCGATGCCGCCCATTACGACCCCGAGATCTGGACCGACCCTGAGCGCTTCGATCCCGAACGCTTCTCGCCCGATCGCGCCGAGCACAAACGCCACCTGTTCGCGTTCTGCCCCTACGGCGGCGGCGCGCACAAGTGCATCGGCATGCACTTCGCACTGATTCTGGCCAAGGTCATGCTGCGTCGACTCGTGATGCAGTTCGACATTGCCCTGCCCGCCGGGCGCGAGCACGCCGTACAGCACCTGCCGATCCCGAAGCCCAAAGACGGTCTGCCGCTGATCCTCACACCGCGCGCCTGATGTCCGGCGGGCCGCCCGCTACCCGCGCACAAAAACTCGACATATACTGGACACGGGGGCTTTCGCCGTCGATCGCGCGCGCCCCGCAGTGTGCAACCGGCCCGTGCCGCGCTGACACAGCTGTCTGAGCGATCGCCATTTGGGGGCGCCACCATGCGATTGACCCGGTCGAGTCTCGCTAACCCGGCCGCCGTCGCCATCGTCGCGGCGGTCGTGGTTCTGCTCGGCCTGCTGTCGATGACACGGATTCCCGCGCAGCTACTGCCGCAGATCGAAAAGCCCATCGTAACCGTGATGTCGTCGTGGCCCGGCGCATCGCCCCGCGAAATCGAGTCGGAGTTGACCGTCCCCATCGAAGAAGTGCTCCAAGGCACGCCGGGCATGACGGAAATGAGCGCATGGAGCATGCCCAATTTCGGCTTCATGCAGCTTGAGTTCGCGCTTGAAACCGACATGACGCGCACGCTCATTGAGATTATCAGCCGCCTCAACCGGTTGCGGCCGCTGCCGGCGAATGCCGAACGCCCTCAGGTCAGCCTCGGTGAGTGGGGCGATGCCAACGACCAGCTCATCGAGTACTACGTGCAGCAACTCGATGGCGATGAAAGCGACCTGATACGCAACAAGCGGTTTCTTCGAGAGGTGATCCGACCGGAGCTTGCCTCACTGTACGGCGTTGCCAACGTCGACATGTTCGACACGAGCGGCAACGCCAGTGACCAGTTGCAGATCGTCGTTGACCCGTACAAGGCGGCCGACGTCGGAATCGATATCGCTCGCGCCGTTGACCGGATCGGCCGTTCGGCAAACATCTCCTCGGGCGTCGTGGACGTAGGCCGCCGCAGCTACACCTTGCGCATTGAGGGGCGCTATGAGGTCGACGAACTCGAGCAGCTGATTCTCGAGTGGCGCGGCGGACTGCCGGTGAAGCTCGGCGACATCGCTGACATTCGCTACGGCCCACCCAAGCGCGAAGGCTTCATCTATCACAATGGCCGTTCCGCCGCGCGCCTCGCCATTACGAAGACTACGGATGCGAACGTGCTGGAAGCGCTCGAGGGCGTCAAGGCGCGCATCGACACACTCAATGAGACGGTTTTCAAAGCGCGCAACATGCGCGCCGTCTACAGCTTCGACCCGGCGCTCTACATCAATCGGTCGATCAACCTGCTCGGCGGCAACCTGATCGCGGGCATCGTTCTGGCCGTCGGTGTGCTGTGGCTGTTCCTTCGCCAATGGCGGGCAACGCTCATCATTGCAGTTGCGATCCCCGTGTCGCTATTGGCAACCTTCCTCGTGCTCAATGCCGCCGGCAGGTCTCTCAACGTGATCTCACTGGCCGGGCTCGCGTTTGCCACAGGGATGGTGCTTGACGCCGCGATTGTCGTGCTCGAGAACATCGTTCGGCTACGCGAACGCGGCGAGTCCGCCGATACCGCAAGCGATCAAGGCACCACACAGGTTTGGGGCGCCCTGCTCGCTTCGACGGCAACCACGGTGGCCATCTTCATACCCATCATGTTTCTCCGCGATGTCGAAGGGCAGATGTTCGCGGATCTCGCGCTGACGATCGCCATAGGCGTTACCGTGTCGCTGCTCGTCGCGATCACAATTTTGCCCACCGCGGCGCGTTACTGGATGCGCGAGTTGCCCACGCACTCACGAAAGGAACGCGTCTGGGACCGACTTGCCGACCGCATTGTCACCCTGACCGGGACGCCGCGTCGGCGCGTGGGCTGGATCACAGGGCTCATGGCGACCTCGATTGCCGCGACTGTCATGCTCTGGCCCGAGAGCAATTACCTGCCGCCCGTGAAGCGCGACACCGTCGACAGTTTTCTGTTCTTCCCGCCCGGCACCAATGTGGACACCGCGGACCGCGAGATTGCCCAGCTTCTGAACGAACGTCTCGCGCCCCACCTGGACGGCAGCAAGTCGCCCGCAATCCGTGACTACTTCCTGTGGTCGTTCCCAGGTGGCACGGGCGGCTGGCTCGCGATCAACCCCGTCGACGGCACAGACCTCGAGAGTTTCCAGGCTTTGGTCATGGGCGACATCATTGCGGGCATACCGGACATGTTCGGATTTACTTTGCGTCGCAGCTTGTTTGGTGGCTTCGAGGATTCCAACAGCGTTGAGATGCGCCTGGCCTCGACGGACATCGAAGCCCTGAAGCCGGCCGTGGCGCAGGCGATGCAGTTGGTGCCAACCATCCTGCCCGGGGCGTCGGCGCAACCACAACCCGACCCGTTTGCCGAGGCGAGCGAACTCCGGTTCTCACCCGATGATGTGAGGTTGGCGGAGGTCGGCTGGAATCGTGAGGATCTGACCCGCGTGATTCTGCAGCTGGGCCAGGGCGTCTGGCTTGGCGAGTACTTCACGGGACGCGAACGGGTGGACATCTACCTCAAGACCACGCGGTTCGCGACACCGGAGGCGATGGCGGCATTGCCCGTCGCAACACCTGCGGGCGGTGTCGTGCCACTGGGCCACCTGGCCCGAGTCGAGGTAGCGCCGTCGCCGGCGATGATCATTCGAATCGATCGCGCCCGCGTGTACAGCCTGATCGTGAATCCGCCACCGGGCGTATCGCTCGAGTCACTCATCGATACGCTCAAGACCGAAGTCGAACCACAGCTTGCCAATCTCATGCCTGCGGATGGCAGTATTCGGTACGCGGGCAGCGTTCAGGATCTCGAGCGCGCCATCGGTTCACTGGGCAGCAATTTTCTTGTCGCTATCGGACTATTGGTCTTAATCATGGCCGGGCTGTTCCGATCACTCAAAGACGCCCTGCTTGTAGTCGTGTCGATTCCGCTGGCGGCCGTCGGTGGCGTGTTGGCGATCCAGCTCGTCAACCAGATCAATTTTCAACCGCTCGACCTGCTCGGGATGATTGGCTTCATCATCTTGCTCGGTCTCGTCGTCAACAACGCCATCCTGCTCGTGGCACAAACCCGAGCCGCCGAAGCGGACGGACTCGGTCGCGAGGACGCCGTGAGGCGTGCATTGCAGTACCGGCTGCGTCCGATATTCATGAGCACACTGACCAGTCTGTTCGGCATGTTGCCATTGTTGGTCGTGCCGGGTGCCGGGAGCGAGATCTATCGCGCCATGGCCGCCGCCATCGTCGGTGGCATGTCCGTTTCGACACTGTTCACATTGCTGTTGTTACCGAGTTTGCTCATGGCCACACCCATGCAGCGCAAGCAGGTCGTTCCAAAGGAGTCCGCGATTGCAAGCAAGTAGGCACCACACGCGAATGCAACGCTGCACCTGGCTGCTGAGCGCGAGTCTCGCTGCGTGCGGCCTGAGCGCGGCGGCGCTCGCGCAAGACTCAGCATTCCCGCCGGCACGGGTTGCTGTCACGGTCGCCGAAACGCGTGACATGGCGCCTGTCGTCGACGTCACTGGCACCGTCGTGAGCCTCAACGACTCGCGGATCGCAGCCGAAATTGAGGGCGTCTTGACCTGGCTCGCCAATGTCGGTGATGCAGTAAACGCCGGCGACGTCATCGGCCGCATCGATCCGCGACTCATTCAGATTGCGCTCGATCGGGCGCGCGCCAACGTGGCTCGACTCGACAGCGAGTACCGCTACCGCGAGCGCCAGCTCGAACGCACGCAGGAGCTCACCCGGCAGAACGTATCGTCGGCCACACTGCTCGACGAGGCGCGCGCCCGCCGAGATCAGGCGATGCACGAACTCGCCGACGCGCGCGCGGTCCTGGCTCGCGCTGAAGGCGATCGGGCGCGAACCGAAATTCGCGCACCGTTTTCCGGCCATGTCACCGAACGGCTGGCCTCGGTCGGTGAATTCGTCACCGTGGGCGAGGATGTGCTGCGCTTCGTCGACACGCGCCGTCTGGAGATCGCGCTGCCGGCACCCATCGCATTAACGCCGTACATTCAGACGGGCGCAACGGTTTCGGTGCGCGGTAACGGCACGCTAAGAGAGCACACCGTACGCACCGTCGTGCCGGTTGGCGATGTGGTATCGCGCATGGTGGAGGTCCGGCTCGACGCCGGTGACAGCGACTGGCTCGTCGGTACGCCCGTGCAGGTGAGCCTGCCGAGCGCTACGCCCCTGCGCACTGTGGCTGTGCCGCGGGACGCGCTCGTCGAGCGCGGCGACAAGACCTTTATTTACAGGATCAGCGAACAGGGCACCGCTGAGCAGATCGTCGCCGACGTGCGCAGCGTCATCGGTCTTTGGGTTGGCATCGGCAGCGGCATCGCCGCTGGCGATCGCGTCATTGTGCGCGGTGCGGAGCGCCTGGGACCCGGACAAGCCGTCCTGATCATCGACGATTGACGCACGCACCGATCCGGGTGGCGCCGGCCACGGGGAGCGCTATCCTTGTTGCGTGTAACACGGGAGCACCCATGACGAGCGAGACAGACGCCCTTGCGCTGGCGACCGCGGCGGCACGCGACTGGCTGGCCGGTTTCGAAACCCAGCCTGCAGGTGCCACCGAGGATTTCGAAACCCTGTACGCGCGCTTTGATGCAACGCTCCCGGAACGTGGCAGCCGCGCCGAAGACGTGATCCGGACGCTCATCGACATCACTCGTGGTGGCCTGCAGGGCAACGCGGGCGGACGCTTTTTCGGTTGGGTCATCGGCGGCGTGACGCCCGCGGCGCTAGCCGCAGACTGGCTCGTGTCCACCTGGGACCAGAATGCCGCGCTCTACCATGTGAGCCCGATTGCCTCGGTCATCGAGCAACGCACGGGCGAATGGCTCAAGCAGCTGTTCGGGCTGCCCGCGGAAAGCTCGTTTGCCCTGACCACAGGCACGCAGATGGCGCATGCCACAGCGCTGGCGGCCGCGCGACATCGCGTGCTCGCCGCGGCGGGTTGGGACGTCGAGCAAGACGGCCTGTTCGGCGCACCGCGCGTCGCGGTCATCACGGGACGCAATCGACACACCTCGGTCGACCGCGCCGTGCGCCTGCTGGGCTTCGGGCAGGCCAACCTGCACGTCATCGACAGCCGTGCCGACACCGTGTCGCACGGCGAGCTCGCGGCAACCCTGGCGACCCACGGCGGCCCGGCCATCGTCGTGCTCAATGCCGCCGACCTCAACGTGGGCGGCTGCGACCCGTTTGCCGAGCTGATCCCCGTCGCCCGGGAACACGGCGCCTGGGTGCACATCGACGGCGCATTCGGCCTGTTTGCCGCGGTCAGCGAACGCCAGCGTCCGCACGTCGCCGGCATCGAACTCGCGGACAGCTGGTCGACCGATGCGCACAAGTGGCTCAACACGCCCTTCGACTGCGGTGTGATGATCTGCCGCCACGCCGAGGCGCACCGCGCCGCCATGACCCAGAGCGCGAGCTACATCGCACCCGGCGACGGCGCGCGCGACGAGATCGACTGGAACCCCGAATGGTCGCGACGGGCGCGCGCGATCCCCGTCTACGCCGCGCTCCAGGAATTGGGCCGTGAAGGCGTCGCCGACATCGTCGATCGCTGTTGCCGGCTGTGCGAACGCATCGTTACCGGCATCGGCGCTCTCGACGGTGCCGAGATTGTTGCGCACGCACAGCTCAACCAGGGCTTGCTGCGCTTCCCCGTCCAGGGCGACGAAGACGCGGGCGACGCCCGCACGAAGCAGGTCATCGCGGACATCAATGCCTCGGGCGAGGCCTTTTTCAGCAGCACCACATGGAACGGGAGCACCGCCATGCGTGTGAGTCTGTGCAACTGGCGCACGGGCGACGCTGAAGTCGAACGCGCCATCGCGGCGGCTGAGCACGCGCTGGCCAAGCGCTAACGCACCCGCAGTTTCGCCAGCAGCGCCTCGAGCACGGCATCCGACTCGCCGCGAGCGGCGAAACAGCGGAAGCAGGCGAATTGTGCGCCGGGCTGCGCGAACGCATCGGCGCCTACCCGGGCTGCCCGGATGCGCCCTAGGCAGTGCGTGGCCGCGCTACAGCGAGTTGATCGCGTGGCCGCCGTCGACGGTGATCGTGGCCCCGGTCATGAAGCTGCCCGCGTCGCTCGCCAGCAGCAGAAGCGCGCCATCTAGCTCGGGCAGCTCGCCGGGGCGACGCAGCGGGACGCCCTTGATCATCTTTTCGGACTGCGGAGTGGCGAAGAATTCGCGGTTGATATCCGTCACGAAAAACCCCGGTGCGATGGCGTTGACGCGGACACCGTAGCGCGCCCATTCCGTGGCCAGCGCCTCGGTCAGCCGAATGACACCGGCCTTGGATGCCGAATACACCGACAGCATCGGCGCGACCCGGCGGCCCAGTATCGAGGCGATATTGACCAGGCTGCCGCCCTGCCCGCCCTCAGCCATCAGTCGACCCGCGGCGCGAGCCACACGAAACACGCCGTTCAGATTCGTTTCAATCACGGCATCGTAGTCGTCATCGCTGAACTGCAACGCAAACGCCTCGCGCGAGATGCCTGCGTTGTTGATCACGACGCTCGGGGTGCCCAGTGCTTTGGCAGCGGCGGCGATGCCGGCATCCACCGACTCGGAGGTCGTCACGTCCATCTCGACAACGGCGGCACGGCGGCCGTAGGTGTCCGTGATCATTGCCGCCGTCTCCTCGAGCGGCTCGCGACGCCGACCGGTGACGGCCACGTCCGCGCCCGCTTCAGCGAGCGTCAGGGCAAACTGCCTGCCAAGTCCGGAACCACCACCCGTGACGATGGCAGTGCGCCCCGTCAAATCAAACCGACTCTTGCTCATGTCGCGCCTCCATCGCCGACCGGGCTAGGATCGCGCGGCCGCAACTTGAATGTGCACTGCGCTGTTGCGCAGATCTGTGAATCTTCGTCGTCCCCGTGACTGGGATCGAATACGGTGGACTGCGTGAATGCTGTGCGACCGGCGCGGCGCGTGAGTCGGCCTTCAGCGTAGAGCGTGTCGCCGGTCACGGCCCGCATGAAGTTCGTCGACTGGGTCATCGTCACCGACACCTCGCTACCGCGCTCGCCGCCGTGAGCGGCAAAGGCTGCAGCGATATCGAGCATCGACATGATGATGCCGCCATGCGCCATGCCCAACGTGTTCGTGTGAACCTTGCCCAACGGCATGCACATCCGCACATAGCCCGGGCGCGCGGCCACAATGCGGAAATCGAGAAACTCGAGATAGGTGCCCTCGTAATTGGGGATACCCATATCAGCCGGTGTCAGCGCCTCGGTCACTTGATGAACTCCGCAAGTCGGTCGTTGGTGTCGGCGATATCGTAGTCGCTAGCCAACTCGACGGCGAGACCCTCGGCCAGCGGCAGGCTCTCGGTACGGCGCCAGAGATCCTTGTAAGCAGCGATCACATCCGCGCTATTCGTCAGGATCCTTGCGATGACGGCATCGACATGCGCGTCGAGCTCAGCCGCCGGCGCGTGCCCATTGGCGAGACCCCAGGCCACCGCCTCGGCTGCGGTGAATGAGCGCGCGGTCAATGCGAGCTCACGCGCGACCAGCGGGGGCACGCGGCGCGGCAGGCGCTGCGTCATACCCCAGGTCGGTCGCACGCCCCACTTGGCGTGCGTATCGCCGAGCTTCGCTTCATCGGCGATGTAGACGAGGTCGCAACCGAGCACGAGTTCGAGTGCACCCGTAAAGCAATGACCATTGACCTTGGCGATCACGGGCTGACGCATTGCTGTCATCGCGCCCAGAGCGCGCCCCGCGGGAACATCGAGAATGTCGCCCACCTTGCCTTGCACAATGGGCCGACCGCCCAGTGCTTTGAGGTCAACACCTGCCGAGAATGCGCGACCCGCACCTGTCAGCACAACAACGCGATCTTCGGGTGTCACGGCGTCCAGCGCGTCGGCCAGCGCCTCGAGCATGCCGGGCGTGATCGCGTTGAGCGCATCGGGACGACTCAGCGTGAGCGTGAGCACGCCGTTGCCGGCACGCTCGACCGTCAGCTCACTCACATGTTGCGACGGTATTCGCCGCCGACCTCGTACAGCGCCGCAGAAATCTGGCCCAGTGAACAGGTTTGTACCGTGTCGATGAGCGCTTCGAATACGTTGCCGCGTTCGCGGGCCACTTGCTGTAACGCCGCCAGCGCCGCGCCGCCCGCGTCGTCGTTCGATTGCTGAAACGCTCTCACGGCATCGATCTGGTCGTTCTTCTCGCCGTCGGTCGAGCGGATCAACTCAAGCTCGTGAATCTCGTCCTCCTGGCCCTCGGGCGGCAGGAAGGTGTTCACGCCGATGAGCGGCAGGCTGCCGTCGTGTTTGCGGCTCTCGTAGTAGAGGCTTTCGTCCTGAATCTTGCCGCGCTGGTACATCGTGTCCATCGCACCCAGCACGCCGCCACGTTCCGAGATGCGGTCGAACTCGGCGTAGACCGCCTCTTCGACGAGGTCTGTGAGCTCATCAATGATGAACGAGCCCTGCCACGGGTTCTCGGTGTAGTTGAGCCCCATCTCGCGGTTGATGATGAGCTGGATCGCCACGGCGCGCCGCACCGATTGTTCGGTCGGCGTGGTCACCGCCTCGTCGAACGCATTGGTGTGCAGGCTGTTGCAGTTGTCGAACAGCGCGTAGAGCGCCTGCAGCGTCGTGCGGATGTCGTTGAAGCTGATCTCCTGGGCGTGCAGGCTGCGGCCCGAGGTCTGGATGTGGTATTTCATCATCTGGCTGCGCTTGCTGGCACCGTAGCGCTCGCGCATCGCGCGCGCCCAGATACGGCGCGCCACGCGACCGATCACCGAATACTCAGGGTCCATGCCGTTGGAGAAAAAGAACGACAGATTGGGCGCGAAGTCGTCAATGTTCATGCCGCGCGCCAGGTAGTACTCGACGATCGTGAAGCCATTCGACAGCGTGAAGGCGAGCTGACTGATCGGGTTCGCCCCGGCTTCGGCGATGTGATAGCCCGAGATCGACACGCTGTAGTAGTTGCGCACTTCGTTGTCGGTGAAGTACTGCTGCACGTCGCCCATCATCTTCATCGCGAACTCGGTCGAGAAGATGCAGGTGTTCTGCGCCTGGTCCTCCTTGAGGATGTCGGCCTGTACGGTGCCGCGCACGGTCTTGAGGGTGTCCGCCTTGATGCGTGCATAGGTGCCGGCGTCGACCACGGCATGACCGGGCACGCCCAGCAGACGCAGGCCGAGACCGTCGTGGCCTTCGGGCAGCGCACCGGAGTACGTCGGTCGCGCGCGCGCGCCGAACCATGTGTCGATCTTCGCGTTGGCTGCGTCCCAGCCGCCCGACTCGTCGAGGTGCTTCTCGACCTGCTGGTCGACGGCCGTGTTCATGAAGAACGCCAGAATCATGGGCGCGGGCCCGTTGATCGTCATCGACACGGACGTGGTCGGCGCGCAGAGATCGAAGCCCGAGTAGAGCTTCTTCATGTCATCGACCGTGGCGATCGAGACGCCCGAGTTACCGACCTTGCCGTAGATGTCCGGACGTTCGTGCGGATCCTCGCCGTAGAGCGTGACCGAGTCGAACGCCGTCGACAAACGCGCGGCGTCATGTCCCTGCGACAAGTAGTGGAAGCGGCGGTTGGTGCGCTCGGGCGTACCCTCGCCTGCGAACATCCGGATTGGGTCCTCGCCCGCGCGGCGATAGGGATACACGCCGCCCGTGAACGGGTAGCCACCGGGCAGGTTTTCCTTCATGAGGAACGTCAGCTGCTCGCCCCAGTCCGCAAACTTCGGCGCCGCGATCTTGGGTACCTTGAGATGGCTTAGCGTCTCGCGATAGTTGTCGCCCGTGATGGTTTTGCCGCGCACCGTGTATTCGAACTGGTCGCTCGTGACGCCGGCACGTCGAGCGGGCCAGCCTGCGAGCAAATCCAGCGCTTCACCCGACAGGTTGCCGAGCGCCTCGTTGTAGCGCTGGCGCAGCGTTCGCGTTGAGAGATCGACACTGTCATCGGTCAGCGCAGCCGCCTCGAAGCGCTCGAGCGCCGCCGGCAGCATCGGGTCCTCGAGGGCCTTGAGCGCCCCGTACAGGTATTGTGCCTCGCGGGCGGCTGCGGCCTCGCGCTCGATGCGCGCGTTGATGCCCCGTCCCTGCTCGCTGATCTCGGCCAGGTAGCGAATCCGGGCGCCGGGAATCAGCGCCGTTGCGCGCGGCTCGCGCTCGGCGTCGCCTGTGTCCACCTGCCAGCGGTCGGCATCGAGCGCCAGCTTGTCCGTAAGGTGGCGGCACAGCTCGGAGAACATCCAGGTCAGGCCCGGGTCCGCGAATTGGCTGGCGATGGTCGGATACACCGGCACCTCGTCATCGCTGGCCTGGAAGGCCAGCCGGTTGCGGCGCCATTGCTTGCGAATGTCGCGCAGCGCGTCCTCCGCGCCGCGGCGGTCGTATTTGTTGAGCACCACGAGATCGGCGTAGTCGAGCATGTCGATCTTCTCGAGCTGGCTCGCCGCACCGTAGTCCGAGGTCATGACGTAGGTCGAGAAGTCCACGACATCGACGATCTCGCTGTCACTCTGGCCGATGCCGGCCGTTTCCACGATCACGAGGTCGAAGCCCGCGCTCTTCAGGAAGGCCACGGCGTCACCCAACATCTCGCTCGTGGCCAGGTGCTGGCGCCGCGTCGCGATGGAGCGCATGTAGAGCCGTTCGTTGCGCAGCGTGTTCATGCGGATGCGGTCGCCCAGCAACGCACCGCCCGTGCGCCGACGCGTCGGATCCACGGCCACGACGGCAATGCGTCGCTCCGGGAAGTGCTGCGAGAAGCGGTTGAGCAGCTCGTCGGTCACGCTCGACTTGCCGGCGCCGCCCGTGCCCGTGATCCCAATCACAGGCACCGCGCGGGCTATCGACCACTCGCGACGCAAACGCGCCAGCGTGTCGTCGTCAAAGCGTTGCTGCTCCAGTGCCGAGAGCATGGCCGCGATGCCCGAAGCGTCACCCGCTTTGGGTTGCCCCTCGGGCAACGTTGCGGGCCGCGCCGCTCGCGCCTTTGTTGTGCGCGTGATGAGGTCCTCGATCATGGCGTCCAAGCCGAGCTTCATGCCATCGTTCGGGTGGTAGATGCGCTCTACGCCGTAGCCCATGAGTTCGCGGATTTCCTCGGGCGTAATCGTGCCGCCGCCGCCGCCGAACACGCGAATGTGTTGGGCGCCCGCATCGCGCAACATGTCGACCATGTAGCGGAAATACTCGGTGTGGCCGCCCTGGTAGGAACTGATGGCGATGCCATCGGCGTCTTCCTGAATGGCGGCGCGAACGACGTCGGCCACGCTGCGGTTGTGCCCGAGGTGGATCACCTCGGCGCCTTTCGACTGGATCAGCCGGCGCATGATGTTGATCGCGGCATCGTGGCCGTCGAACAGTGAGGCGGCGGTGACAAATCGCAGGGGCGGCTGGCGATCGGCCGCTTCCGTACCCGTCATCTCCCGGGTTGCAACGCTCATGGGCGCCCTCCTTGCGGTGTGCGATTGTGGGCCAGGGGCGGTCGCGGTCAGAGCCGCAGGCCGGTACAGTGGCCGGTGTGCGTGATGCTAATTTTAATCCGGATTAAAATTTTCGTCGAGTTTTCGTTAAAACAAACACTTACAGGCCATTCCGCGATATGACCTCAGCCAATTCGGGCGCAACGCGCGCATTTGACGATAAACGCGAACGCCTGCTCCGCGCCGCGGCGCGCTGTTTCAACGAGAAAGGCTATAGCGGCACGTCCCTCAAGGACGTCGCCATTCAGCTTGGCCTCACCGATGCGGCGATCTACTACTACATCGCAGGCAAGCAGGAACTCGTCTACCAGTGCTACATGCGAGCCGCCGACATCGGGCAGCGCATGCTGGAACAGGCCACCACGGAAGGCGGCAAGGGCTTCGCTATCGCGCGCCGTTACCTCGAACTGCACGTGGCCGCGCATTGCGGCGACGAGGGCCCGATTGCCATCATGAGTGAGATCCCCTCGCTCACGCCCGAACACCGCGAGGAGATCCTGAAGCGCTCGCGGACGCACTCGCGAAACTTCGAGGCCGTACTGCGCCGCGGTATCGACGATGGCAGCATCATCGACTGCGACGTGCGCATGACGGGCAACGCAATCATGGGCGCCGTCAACTGGATTCCAAAGTGGTTTCATGGCGACCCGACGGTGGCCGAAGACGCGGTCCGTACCTTCCCCGAATACCTGATGCGCGGCCTCAGGCCGTGATCAGCCGTGTATTGGCCGGCGCAGCGCTCGGTGCGCTGGCGGCGTCGGCAGCCGCACAGACAAGCGCGAGCTTTCCGAGCCAGAGTGACGACGACACGGGGCTCCCGCTCTGGGAGCTTGGCGCCGGCGTGGGCGCGGCCGTCACACCCGACTACCCTTCGGCCAGCGGCACAACGGCGCGCGTGCTGCCGCTGCCCGTCGTGGTCTACCGAGGGGACTTTCTCCGACTTGGCGATGGCAGTGCGGCATCGGGCCGGCTGTTCCGCAACGAGCGCATGGAGCTCGACCTCAGTCTCAATGGCTCCTTCGACGCCGAAAGCGACGATGTCACCGCGCGCGAGGGCATGCCCGATCTCGGGTTCATTTTCGAGGTCGGGCCCGAACTCGAAATCATCCTGAGCGACACAGCCGTGACGGATCGGCGCCTGAAGCTCGAGCTACCCGTGCGCGCCGCCTTCTCGCTCGACGACGAGAAGATCAACAGTCGGGGCTTCGTATTCAGCCCGCAGCTCGAGTACGAACGTGAGTTCGGCGACGGCTACGAATGGTCGGCCTCGATCACGACGAGCATGGCCAGCCGCGATCTGCACGACTACTTCTACAGTGTCACGCCCGAGTTTGAGACGCCCTTACGCGCCGCGTATGACGCGCGCGGCGGGTATCTGCAAAGCACGCTGGGCCTGACCTTACAACGGCGCACGGACACGACCTTTGCGGCCGTCGGCCTGCGCGTATCGAGCCTCGACGGCGCCGCCAATTCGGCATCGCCGCTGTTCCGCTCGCGCGAGGATGTCAGCGTGTTCGCGTTCTGGGTCGTCCAGCTCTGGAAGAGCGAACGCCGAGTCGAACCCTAGGCCGCTTCGTCGGGCGCTGACGCGTCTGGATCCCGAAATTCGGGCGCACGCTTCTGCAGGTTGGACATGGCGGCTTCGAGCTGGTTGGCCGTGCCCATGACGCTGAGCTGCGCGGCCGCTTCAAGCCGCAGCGCTTCCGCGCGGTCACTCTCGAAGGCGTCGTTGCACAGGTGCTTGGTGGCGCGCACGGCATCGGGCGACCGTCCCGCGATCTTTGCGGCCAGGGTCTGCGCGGCCGCCAGGGGCTCGGGTGTGGCCCGAGTCACGAGGCCGAGCTCGGCGGCTTGCGCCCCGTCGACGATCTGACCGGTGTAGGCGAGCATCTTGAGCCGGTCGAGCGGCATCACGCCGCGCATCGTGGCTGTCATCGCCATGTCGGGAACGAGCCCCCACTTGATCTCCATGATGGACAGCTTCGCGTCGGGCGCGGCAATCCGGATGTCGGCACCCGAGGCCACCTGAACCCCGGCACCGAAGCACACGCCCTCGATGGCCGCGATGACGGGCATGGGCAATGCGTACCAGACCCAGGTCGGGTGCTGGTAACGGTTGGCCGGCGTATCGCCACAGAGGGCGAAGGCTTCATTGGCGAATCGCCCGGCAATGTCCTGCCCGCCGAATCCGGCGATATCGATCCCCGCGGAGAAGTTGCCGCCGGATCCCGTGAGCACAACGGCCCGAATGTCACCACGCGCGGCCACCGCCGCGGCGGCCTCGGGCAGCGCCTCGAACATCGCGGGATCCATGGCGTTCATCTTGTCCGCCCGGTCCAGTGTGACCGTGGCGACGTGCTCGTGGACATCAATGCGCACGCGATCGTTCATGGGCCTTACCTCCGTCGTTGTGGCTGACGTAGTATACGACCCAGGAGACGAGGCGTTGCCGCAGTTTGCGGCATTCAGGACATCGCTTATGGGCAGGCACTATTGCGGACTCGCAGCGGTTATGGCGCTCGTCGTCATGGCGGGCTGCGCCGCCGTCGGTGAGTCGACGGCGCCACCGGTCACAGCCACTGAGGTGGCACCCGAGGTCACGCTGCGCACCCGCGAGCCCGCGCCCGACGCCGTTCGCTTCACTGTCGTCAGCGCCAGCAGCCAGATCCGCCTGCTCACCTTTCGGGAAGGCCCGATGGCAAGGCTCGGCCACAACCACGTCATCACGACCACGGCCCTGACGGGTACCGCGTGGCTCACGGATGACGTTGGCGAGGCCCTGGTTCGGATTGTTGTGCCCGCGAATGGGCTCGCCGTCGACGACCCCGAGGCGCGCACCGAGGAAGGCGAAGGATTCGAGGATCTCGTGCCCGAGGACGACATCGCCGCCACGCGCGACAACATGCTCGGCGACACCCTGCTGCGCGCCACCGACTACCCGTTTATCCGCGCGACCTGCGGCGACTATGCCGCTGCCGCACGGACCATCGACTGCGAGCTTGAGGTTGCGGGTAACACGGCACTCGTCACCATGCCGGTCGAGATCGAGCGCGAAGCACGCGTGGTCACGGCACGTGGCGAGGTCACACTCACGCACACGCAGCTCGGCCTTGAGCCCTACTCTGCCGCAGGTGGTGCCATTCGCGTTGCCGATGGCATCACGCTTCGATTCACGATCGTCGCGCAGCGCCTGTCCGACTGATCGCTACTGCAGCTTGAGCAACGCCCAGGCCGTGACACGCGACGCCGCATTCTTGGTGGCGCGCCACCAACCCGAATCATCACGACGCCGCCATTCGCGGTTCGCCTCGTAGATCACGTAGGCACGGACCTGCTCAACCTGCTCGGGCGTCAGTCGGTGCGAAAAGCCGGGCATGCCTGCGTCCGCGAGAACGCCGTCGTAGACCATGCGATCAAAGATCGCATGTTTCTCGCGTGACAGGTAACGCAGATCCGGGATCACGCCCCCGCCTGCCACGTTCATGCCGTGGCACACCGAACAATTGCGCGCGTAGTGGCCGAAGCCGGCGCGGATGTCGTCGTCGAGCGCCGTGTTGCGCGGCGGCTGCGGCATGTCGGCAATCGCAACGCCCGGCGGTGGTTCGCCTTCGGCGTCGAGCGCGTAGACGAGCAGGCGGCCGTTGGCGCCGCCTTTAACCGTGTCATTGAGCCGCCCGCCGTTGAGCGCCATGGACCCGCCCCAGCCTGCGAGAACGGCCACATACTGGGTGCCGTCGATGGCGTAGGTCACGGGCGCCGCGACAATGCCCGTGTTGGCCGGGCGCTGCCACATCAGTCGACCCGACTGGGCATCGTAAGCCGAGAACTGGCCCGTCGCGTCGCCTTGGAACACGAGCCCACCGGCCGTGGACAACACGCCCCCGTTCCAGGGGTGCGCATGCTGCACGCGCCACACCGCCTTTTGTCCGACCGGATCCCAGGCCAGCAGGTGCGCACTCACGAGCTTTTCTGCGAGTGCTTCTTCGACGGCCGGGGCAATGAACAGCGGCGTCGCGGCCGCCGAGAAGTCGGTGCCTGTTCGCCAGAGCGGGTCGTCAGGATCCGGTTCTGCGGCTGCGCTGGCGTGCGTGAACGGCGCGTCCATCGCCGGGATGTAGACCAAGCCCGCGTCGGGGTTCCAGGCCATGGGCATCCAGTTGTGCGCCCCCAGCGGCGATGGTGCCGTGGGCACGGGCTGGCCGTCGACGTAGACAAGCTCAGCTTCAACAGGCCGCCCCGTTTCCGGGTCTACATGGCTCGCCCAGGTGACGTTGACGAACGGCTCGGCCGAAATGAACGCCCCGGTTTCGCGATCGAGCACGTAGAAGAAACCGTTCTTGGGCGCCTGCATGATGACCTTGCGCATGCGCCCCTCGATCTCGAGGTCGGCCAGGATCATGTGCTGCGTGGCCGTGTAGTCCCAGGTATCGGCCGGCGTCGTCTGGTAGTGCCAGACGTAGGCGCCCGTATCGGGCCTCAGCGCCACGATCGACGACAGGAACAGGTTGTCGCCGCCGCCGGGGCTTCGCATCTCGCGTTGCCAGGGGCTGCCGTTGCCGACGCCGATGTACAGCAGGTCAAGTTCCGGGTCGTAGGCCATCGAATCCCAGACGGTGCCGCCGCCACCCAGGCGCCACCATTCACCGGACCAGGTGTCCGCGGCGCGAATCATCGCGTCGTTTTCGAACCCATTGTCGGGATTGCCGGGCACGGTGTGGAAGCGCCAGGCCAGCTCACCCGTGTCGACATCGTAGGCCGAGACGTAGCCGCGCACGCCATACTCGCCACCGCCGTTGCCGATGATGACGCGGTCCTTGACCACGCGGGGTGCGCCCGTGATCGTGTACGCCTGGTCTGTGGGTACTGTCTGCTGCGACCAGTTGACGCTGCCATCAGCCGCGTCGAGCGCCACGAGGCGGCCGTCGAGCGTGCCCACGAACACCTGCCCCTGCCAGACGGCTACGCCGCGGTTCACGGCGTCACAGCAGGCCTTGCTGCCCGTGCGCCGCGGCACGCCCGGGTCGTATTGCCACTTGAGGGCGCCCGTGGCGGCATCGAGTGCAAACACCATGCTCCAGGAGCCTGCCACGTAGAGCACGCCGTCCACGACGATGGGCGTCGCCTCCTGGCCGCGGCGCGTGGGTAACTCGAATGACCAGGCCAGACCCAGTCGCTCCACAGTGTCGCGATTCACGGCGTCGAGCGGGCTGTGCCGTTGCTCGGCGTAACTGCGACCGTGCGCGGGCCAGTCACCCGGAGCGGGTGCCGCGGCGCGCTCCGCATCCACATCGGCGGCCCGCGCCACTGAAATCAGCGATACCGCGCACAGCGCGACTGTCGTGAAAACACGCGTCGTCATACGAGCAGCCTGCAGTGGCCGTTGTCCAGCACGACCACATCGTTGCGTGCGGCCACCCGACACCGGAAGGCCACGCGGTCGGCCGACTGCCACATCTCCGTCGTCACCGTGTCACCGGGATACACGGGCGCCGTGAAGCGCGCGTTGATCTCCCCGATCAGCGTACTGTCGTAGTCGCAAATGGTCTCGAGGATCGCGTTGCAGGCAAAGCCGTAGGTGCACAGCCCGTGCAGAATCGGCTTGTGAAAACCGGCCGCACGCGCCGCCTGCGGATCGACGTGCAACGGGTTGTGATCGCCGTTGAATCGGTACAACAGTGCCTGCTCCGGACGCGTCTCGGCGTCGTGGCGCAGGTCCGGTGGTCGCTCGGGCGAGGGTGCCGGCTGCGGCAGCGCATCACGCGGTCCGTCGAAGCCGCCGTCGGCGCGCGCGACCAGCGTCGACGACGCCGTAAACAACGGGATGTTGTCCGCCGCCTGCCGCACATCGGTGCGTGTCACGATGATCGCTGGCCGATTGACGCCCTTGTCGTGTATAGCCTCGACGCGGAAGTCAGCTAGCATATCGGCCGCCGGCCGCAGCGGCCGGTGCAGCTTGAGCCGTTGCTCGCCGTGCAACATCTGCGTGTAGTCCCAGCCGTAGTCCTGCTCGAACACGTTGACGCTCATGACCGTGGCCATGGTCGGGATCGCCTGCTGCGCCGCCGAGGTGATGACGTAGTCGCGCGCCATCGCATTGGCACTGTCACGCCCCAGGCCGACGCTCAGCGCGTAGAGCGACGACTGCTCGGCGCGCCAGCGAAACGGTAGGTCCGTCCGCGACAGGCTGCGCAGGCGATCGGCGTCGAGCATCAGCCCGTGGCGCCGGCGCGCTGCGCGTATCCCCAGGCCATGTCGGCCAGTGGCGTGACAGCCTTGACCGCCGCCTCGGCGTGCGCACTGGCCGCGGTACCGTCACGCACGCGGCCGGCAATGCCTTGCAGGATCGCCGCGATACGGAAGAAGTTGTAGGCCGAGTAGAAGTCACGGTTCTCGATGCCGTCGCGCCCCGTGTGCTCGCAGTAGCGCGCCACGTACGTCGCTTCGTCGGGAATACACAGCGCGTCCAGATCCTTGCCGGCAAGGCCACTCGATCCGATGCCGATGTCGGGCATCTGCCAGGCCATCAGGTGGTAGGTGAAGTCTGCAAGCGGATGGCCGATCGTCGACAACTCCCAGTCGAGAATGGCGCTGACCCGGGCTTGCTCAGGCGCGATGATCATGTTGTCGAGCCGGTAGTCGCCGTGCACGATCCCCGTCGACGCCTCATCGGGGATGTTATCGGGCAGCCATTCCATGAGCCGGTGCATGCCCGGTACATCGATCGTCTCCGAGGCCACGTACTGTTTTGACCAGCGCGAGATCTGGCGCGCAAAATAATTGCCCGGCTTGCCGAAGTCCTCGAGACCCAGCGCCGCATAGTCGATGGTGTGCAGGCGCGCGATCGTTTCGTTCATCGCATTGTAGATCGCGCCCCGTTCTTCGGGCGCACAATCAGGCAGGTCAGGCTCCCAGAAGATGCGCCCGTCGACAAAGTCCATGACGTAGAACATGGTGCCGATAACCGACTCGTCGGCACACAAGACGTGTGGCCGCGGAACGGGAAACTCTGCGCCGTAGAGCGCGCTGATGACACGAAACTCGCGGTCAACCGCGTGCGCCGAAGGCAGCAGCTTGCCGGGCGGCTTGCGACGCAGCACGTAGCTGCCCGAATTAGCCGTCAGTTTGTAGGTGGGGTTGGACTGGCCGCCCTTGAACTGCGTGACCTCGAGTGGCCCCGCGAAGCCTTCGACGGTATCGGACAGGTACTCGAGCAGGCGCGTCTCATCGATACGGTGCGCCTCGCGCACCGCGCGGGTGCCCGAGTTCTGCTCTTGCCGCGTGCCCATCAGCGCGCCTTGGGTTCGACGAAGAAATCGGGCGCCGGCTCGACGTCCGGGTTCACCTGGTAACTCGAGAGATCCGTCACGCCGATGCTTTCCAGCACCTCGTCGTCGATGCAGAAGTTGCCTGTGAATTCACGCGAGGGCCGCGTGAGGATGACGTGGGCCGCGTCGGCCATGACTTCGGGCTTGAGCGAGCGCTCGACGAGCGCCTCGCCACCCAGCAGGTTCTTGACGGCCGAGGTCGCAATGGCCGTGCGCGGCCAGAGTGCATTCACGGCAACGCCGCGGTCGCGGAACTCGCCGGCCATGCCCAGCACACACATGCTCATACCGAACTTGGCCATCGTGTAGGCCACGTGCGGCGCGAACCACTTCTCTTCCATGTTGAGCGGCGGCGACAGATTGAGAATGTGCGGGTTGTCTGCCTCGAGCAGATGCGGCAGGCAGGTCTTGGACACGAGGAACGTGCCACGCGTGTTGACCTGGTGCATGAGGTCGTAGCGCTTCATCGGCGTGTGCAGCGTGCTCGTGAGCATGATCGCCGAGGCATTGTTAATGCAGATGTCGATGCCACCGAAGCGCTCGACCGTCGCCGCCACGGCCGCCTCAACGGCCGCTTCGTCACGGATGTCGCACACGAGCGGCAGTGCCTTGCCGCCCGCCGCCTCGATCTCCTCGGCGGCTGTGTAGATGGTGCCCGGCAGTTTCGGATGCGGCTCGGCCGTCTTGGCCGCGATGGCCACGTTGGCGCCGTCGCGCGCTGCCCGCAGCGCGATGGCCAGTCCGATGCCGCGGCTTGCGCCCGAAATGAATAAGGTTTTGCCCGCCAGTGTCGTCATAGTGGTCCCCCGAATCGACACGGCGCATTGTGCAACGGATGCCCGCGGATTTCACTGGGCGGCACCCAGGCATCGCCCGGGCATCGCCCAGAACGAACCTACTGACTCAGGCCGGCAATCGCTTGCCCCTTGCCGGGTGCGTTTGGACCAATGTGTGCCTCGAGAAAATCGAGCAACTCATTGTAGTAACGAACCCGGTTTTCCAGCGCGTAGAAGCCGTGACCCTCGCGTGCGACCAGCAACTCTTCGTACGGAATCTCTGCGGCGTCCAGCTTCTTGCGCAGGTTGTAGAACTGCTGCACAGGTACGCGTTTGTCCGCCTTGCCGTGCGCAATGTAGAGCGGTGTGATGATCTTCTCTACATGATTCGCGGGCGAGCGCGCTTTGAGATCTTTCTTGTCAGTGCCCAGCGCCACGTCGAGATAGGTACGACCACCTTCGCTGTCAGGAATGTCGCCACGTACTTTCATCATCTCGAGGTCGTAGACGCCAACGAAAGCAAACGCGCAGGCATAAAGACCCGGCTCTCTTGTAATGCCCGCAAGCGTTGCGTACCCGCCATAGCTGCCGCCATAGATGCACGTCTTGACGGGATCCGCGATGCCCTGTTCAAACGCCCACAGAGTGGCGTCCGTGACATCGTCCTGCATCTCACGCCCCCATTTGCGGTACCCGGAACGTTCAAACTGAAAACCAAAGCCGCCAGAACCCCGGTAGTTTGGCTGGATCACAACATACCCGCGGCTCGCCAAGAGCTGTGCCTCCAAGTTGAATGACCAAGTGTCACGTGGGCCATGTGGACCTCCATGGATGACCATGACCGTCGGTAGCGGCTTATCAGCCGCGTCAACTGGTCGTGTCACGTAGAGCTGGAAAGGCGTGCCATCGCGCGCTTCGATCCAGAACGCCTCTTTCTTCGCCATCTCCTCTGGGTCGATCTCGGGCTTCGCTTCGAACAGGTAGCGTGCCGTAAAGGCCTCTGTGTCAAGAAGGTAGTAGCGTGAGGGCTGCCGATCGCTGTAAACCGATATCAACGCCGTCGAGCCATCACGCGAGCGGTCTGCAATGCGAATGTGTTGGCCAGGGAAAGAGGCATGCAGTCGCTTCCAAACTCTGAGGTCGTCCCGATACTCATCGGCAACGCCCTCGATGTACTGAACTTCCGGCAAGCCTGGCAAAAACTCGGCGCCCACGATGCCCTTCCCGTCCAGGCTGCGCAGGAAGCTGTTGACAGGCACCTTGTCGTGGGAGAGCACCATCTCATGCTCCATTGTGCGCATGTCCATACGCAACACGCCGAAGTTGCCTTCGGAGTTCGTCGCCATCAGCGCGTAGCTGCCGTCTCGAGATATCTCCAGGGGTTGAATCAAGCCGTCAAACGGGTTTTCGAGATCCACCCATTCGCTGTCCGCCGTCGGTCGAAAGGCGTAATGAAACGCCATGTTGGACTGATCTTGATATGCCGCAAATCGAAGATCCCCGTTACCATCGGCAATCACGGTGCCCTCTGAGAAGGGACCCGTGTCGATAATGTCATGGTCGCCGGTAAACGTATTCACGATTTCAAGCTGTGCGGCACGGTCGCCGCGCAGCGACCGTGTGATCACCTTTATCCTGCGTGGGTCTTCCGGAAGGAGGTCGACAATCGAATTCAATCCAAAAATCGAAGTGCCGGTTGTGGGCCCCATGACGAGGGCTCCCAACTTGCCGTCCCGGTTCACCGCGTAGATACGGCCGGTGCCGAATGGCCTCGCCAGCGTTCCCAGCGTGTCCTCGGTGGAGAACAGGATCCGCTCCTCACTCATCCAGCGAATTCCGATGACGGACTCGCCGTTGATGGGCTTCATCTGCCAGGTGACCCGGGGCTTGCGCGGGTCCTCGACGTTCATCACGATCATGTAGGCGTCACCGTCGACGCGGGTCGCAGCGGCGATGTGTGTCGCCTCGGGAGATAGCGCGACGGCCGTGTACCTGGAAAGGGAAACGAGTTCCTCTACTGTTGGCGCCGCGACAGCGGGACCTGCGCTCAGCCACAAAGCCACTATGACCAATATCGACCTTTTCATGCGTCGTCCTCCCCAATTCGATGTTATTTGTTCGATTGCTCGGTGCATTCGACGTATCGCCGCGAATCTAACATGGCGCCTCGGTCGACAGCCACCTGCACCAAGGCTAGACATCGCTACAGCCAGCCGCGTCCTGATTACCCCGCAAGCCATTGAAAACCAGCCGTTTTACGTCCCCCAGTATTGAGCTGACGTTCACTTTGGCGTACGTGGTCCACTGCGGAGCCCAAAAAATCGAGCGCGAATTGACATAACGCAGAATTAAGCGCGCCAGCGTGCCGCCTGCGTCAACAGTGCATGCGTGGCCGGATTGCCCGATGCCGCGCGGGCGGGATCAGCAACTGCGGGCGCCAATGCCGAGGCCATCTTCTTGCCCAGCTCGACGCCCCATTGGTCGAACGAATTGATGCCCCAGATCACGCCCTCGACGAATACCTTGTATTCATAGAGCGCGATGAGCTGGCCCAGCACCCTTGGCGTCAGCGCCTTCATGAGCAGGACGTTGCTCGGGACATTGCCCGCGTGCACCTTGTGCGGCGCGAGTCGGTCGATCTCGGCCGCGTCGAGACCCCGCGCTGTCAATTCTTCGCGCGCATCGTCCTCCGAATAGCCGAAGGCCAGCGCGTCGGCCTGGGCCAGGCAGTTGGCAATGGCCAGGTCCTGTTGCGCCTGACCCGAGCCCGAGGACTGCACGGGCAGCAGGAAGTCACACGGCACCTGGCGCGTGCCCTGGTGCAGCAGCTGGTAGAACGAGTGCTGCGCGTTCGAACCCGGTTCGCCCCAGATCACCATGCCCGTCTTGCAGCGCACGGGCCGCCCGTCGCGGCGCACGGACTTGCCATTGGACTCCATCTGCAGCTGCTGCAGATAGGCCGGGAAGCGCTCGAGCCGGTTGTCGTAGGGCAGGATGGCCTGGCTCTCAGCACCCAGGAAGTTGTTGTTCCAGACGGCGAGCAGCCCAAGTACGACGGGCAGGTTGCCGGCCAGCGGGGTCTCCGCGAAATGCCGGTCCATGGCGCGACCACCCGCGAGCAACTCGCGGAAGTTCTTGTTGCCGATCCCAAGCGCAATCGACAGGCCGACCGCCGACCACAATGAATAGCGGCCGCCCACCCAATCCCAGAACCCGAATCGGCGGTGCGTGTGGATGCCAAACGCATCCATGGCCTCGTGATTCGTCGAGGCCGCCGCGAAATGGTCGCCCACGGCCGCGTCGCCCAGCGACGACGCGATCCAGTCGCGGGCGAGCTGCGCGTTGCTCATCGTCTCGAGCGTGGTAAACGTCTTCGAACACACGACCACGAGCGTCGTGGCCGGATCGAGTCGTCGGGCCAGATCGGCAAACTGCGTGCCATCGACGTTGGAGACGCCGTGCACCTCGAGCCCCGTGGCAACATGCGCCAGGCCCTTGCAGGCCATGACGATCCCGAGGTCGGAGCCACCAATGCCGACGTTGATGACATCGGTGAAGCGCTTGCCCGTGCTGCTGCGCACGCCACCGGCGTGCACGGCATCTACGAAATCGAGCATGGCGTCGAGCACGTCGGAGACGACCTTGGAGACGCCCTCCCCGTCTGCCTCATAGCCGCCCCGGCGTCCACCGCGCAGCGCGGCGTGCAAAACGGCCCGGCCCTCGGTGACGTTGATGTGCTCGCCGCGAAGCATGGCATCGCGCGCGTCCGCGACACCGGCCTCCCGGGCCAGCGACAGGAGCAACTGCAGTGTCCTGGGTGCGATCCGGTTGCGCGAAAAGTCGAGCAGCAGGTCGCCGTCGCGCAACGAAAAGCGCGCATAGCGGCCAGGGTCCCTGCGGAACAGGGTAGCGATGTCGGCCTGCGCCATGCGCTCACGCCAGTGCTCGCGCAGCTTGCGCCAGGCCGGCAGGTCAGTGGGGTATCGGGCGGTCAGCTTGTGCATGGCGGCATTCTAGCCGCGAAGGCCGCATCTGCGCACGCGCTCAGTCGTATTCGTAGAAGTCCTGGAACCAGTCGACGAAACGCGCCACACCCGCCTCGATGGGGGTCGAGGGCTTGTAGTCGACGTCCGCGACGAGATCCTCGACGTCGGCGTAGGTGTCCGGCACGTCACCCGGCTGCAACGGCAACAGGTTCATTTCAGCCTTCTTGCCCACGCAGTCTTCGATGACGCTGATGTAGCGCAGCAACTCTACGGGCTGGTTGTTGCCGATGTTGTAGATCCGATAGGGCGCCGAGCTCGTTCCCGGGTCCGGGTTCATCGGGTCCCAGTCGGGATTGGGTGTTGCGACGTTGTCCATGGTGCGAACCACACCCTCGACGATGTCGTCGACGTAGGTGAAATCACGCCGGTGCTTGCCGTAGTTGAAGACATCGATGGGCTTGCCTTCGATGATGTTGCGCGTGAACAGGAACAGCGCCATGTCGGGCCGGCCCCAGGGGCCGTACACGGTGAAGAACCGCAGGCCCGTCGTCGGCAGCCGGTACAGGTTCGAATAGGTGTGCGCCATGAGCTCATTGGCTTTCTTGGTCGCACCGTACAGCGCCAGCGGATGATCCACGTTGTCGTGGATCGAAAACGGCATGGATGTGTTCGCGCCATACACGCTCGATGACGACGCGTACACAAGGTGCTCGACCTCGTGGTGGCGACAGCCCTCGAGGATATTCATCGTGCCCACGATATTGCTGTCGATGTAGGCGTGCGGGTTCTCGAGTGAATAGCGCACGCCCGCCTGCGCCGCCAGGTGCACAACCCGCTCGAACTTTTCGTCAGCGAACAGCTTCTCCACGCCCGCCCGGTCCTCGAGCGCCATGCGCACGAAGCGGAAGTTGGGATGCGACTTGATCAGCTCGAGGCGCGCTTCCTTGAGCGACGGATCGTAGTAGTCGTTGACGGCGTCGAGCCCCACCACGGTATCGCCACGGTCGAGCAGGTACTTGCTCGTGAAGAACCCAATGAAGCCGGCAGCGCCGGTAACAAGAACCTTCATCTCAAATCCCGTGTGCTGCCGCGCGTCAGAGCCGCTCGTCGGAGTCCGACTCGGGCAGCAGGTACTTGATGTCGTAGATCACGCCGCCCGGTGCGCAGAAGGCACGCACGCCCGCGGCGCCGAGGTCGCGGAACTGTCGGTGCGCCACGGCGACAACAACGGCATCGTAGGCGCCCTGCTCTGGCGAGTCTGTGAGCGCGATCCCGTATTCGCGTTCCGCCTCAACCGAGTCGACCCAGGGATCGTGCACGTCGATCGCACAGCCGTATCCCGCCAGCTCACCGATAAGGTCAACGACCTTGGTGTTGCGGATATCGGGGCAGTCCTCCTTGAAGGTCAACCCCAGCACCAGCACGCGTGCGTCTTTGACCTGCCGACCGTGGCCGATCAGCAGCTTCACAATCTGGCTCGCCACGTAGAGCGACATGTTGTCGTTGATCCGCCGTCCCGCGAGGATCATTTCGGGGTGATAACCGAGCTCGACGGCCTTGTGCGTCAGGTAGTACGGATCCACGCCAATGCAGTGCCCGCCCACAAGGCCCGGCCGGAACGGCAGGAAATTCCACTTGGTGCCGGCCGCCTCAAGCACGGCTTCCGTGTCGATGCCTACGCGATCGAAGATCATCGCGAGCTCGTTGACGAGTGCAATGTTCACATCGCGTTGCGTGTTTTCGATCACCTTGGCCGCCTCGGCCACACGAATCGATCTCGCCTTGAAGGTGCCCGCAGTGATGATGCTCGCGTAGAGCGCATCGATCAGGTCGGCCGCTTCGGGTGTGGAGCCCGACGTGACTTTCAGAATGTTGGGGAGTCGGTGTTGCTTGTCGCCAGGATTGATGCGCTCGGGGCTGTAGCCCGCGAAGAAGTCTTCGTTGAGCGTCAGGCCCGAGCCGGCCTCGATGATGGGGATGCAGACCTCTTCGGTCGCCCCCGGGTACACCGTCGACTCGAAGATGACGACATCGCCACGCGACACGACACGGCCCAAAAGGTCGCTGGCCGAGCGCAACGGATCCAGCAGCGGACGCTTGTCGGTCCCGACGGGCGTCGGCACCGTGACGACGTAGACGTTGCATCCGTTGAGGTCGGCGGGGTCCGCGCTGTACTCGAGGTGGCGGGCCTCAGCCAGCAGCTCGGGCTCCACCTCGAGCGTGGCGTCATGACCATCACGCAGTTCGTTAACGCGCGCCTCATTGAGGTCGTAGCCCACGGTCGGGTAGGTGCGACCAAATTCCACGGCCAGCGGGAGGCCCACGTAGCCCAGCCCGATGACGCCGATGCGTACCTGATCCAGTGTCAGCACAATGTCCCCGGCTACTCGTTGTGGTGGATGCGGCGACGGCCGGCGCAGGCGCCGACCGCCGGCGGCAAGCTTACAACAAGTAGATGACGGCGAGCAGGCCCGTGATGCTCATTGTGATCGTGTAGGGCACGGCCATGATCACCATCCGGCCGTAGGACAGGCGGATGAGCGGTGCCAGTGCAGAGGTCAGCAGGAACAGGAACGCCGCCTGGCCGTTCGGCGTGGCGACACTCGGGATGTTGGTGCCGGTGTTGATCGCCACGATGAGCATGTCGAACTGCTCGCGGTTGATGATGCCGTCGGCCAGCGCCGTCTGCACCTGGCCTGCGTAGACCGTCGCCACGAAGACGTTGTCACTGATCATCGACAGGACGCCATTCGCGGCATAGAACAACACGGCCTGTTCTTTGCCCTGGAACGTCAGCAGCCAGTCCGTTACGGGCTGGAACAGGTGCTGCGATTCGATCACGGCGACGATTGCGAAGAACACGACAAGCAGCGCCGTGAACGGCAGCGCTTCTTCGAACGCAGGCCCAATGGCGTGCTCGTCCGTGATGCCGTTGAACGCCGTCGTCAGCACGATGACCCCCAGGCCGATGATGCCGGGCTCGGCCAGGTGCAAGCCGAGCGCAACCACGAGAAGCAGGGCGACCACGCCCTGAATCACGAGCTGCGCGTTGTCGCGGCGTGTGCGCTTTTCTGTGTTCGCGTTGTCGTAGTCCGCGAGCACCTCGCGCACGCTGCTCGGCAGCGTTGCGCCGTAGCCGAACCAGCGCACCTTTTCGAGGAATGCACAGGTGATCAGCCCAACCACAAGCACGGGCATGGACACGGGCGCCACGCGCAGGAAGAACTCAACGAATTCCCAATCGGCAACTTTGGCAAGCAGCAGGTTTTGCGGCTCGCCAACGAGTGTGGTCACGCCGCCCAACGCCGTACCGACCGCGCCGTGCATCATGAGGCTGCGCAGGAATGACCGGAATTGCTCGAGATCGGCTCGCCGCTCCTCGGCCACGCTGCCATCGCTGTTCTGATCGTAGACATGATCGTCGCCGCCCGAGGACACGATCTTGTGGTAGACGCCGAAAAAGCCAACCGCCACGGCTATGATGACTGCCGTCACAGTAAGCGCGTCGAGGAAGGCGCTCAGCACGGCCGCTGTAAACGAGAACAGCAGCGACAGCAGCATCTTCGAACGCACCTTCAGAAGGATCTTCGTGAACACGAAGAGCAGCATGCCCTTCATGAAATAAATGCCTGCGACCATGAACACGAGCAGGATGATCACGGGCAGGTTCTTCTCGACCTCGTGGTAGACGAGCTCAGGGGACGTCATACCTATGAGCAACGCCTCGAGTGCCAACAGGCCGCCAGGCTGCAGCGGATAGCACTTGAGCGCCATGGCCAGCGTGAAAATGAACTGCCCGACAAGCAGCCAGCCCACGATGAATGGGTCAATGGTGTAGAACAGGATCGGGTTCACCGCCAGGAAGGCAATGATCGTCTTCTTGTACCAATCGGGTGAGTTGCCCAAAAAGTTGGTACCGAGCGCGTGCGCAAACGTGTTCGCCATGACCGGGAAGTCCTTCGCTTGTGTGTCGGAGCCGCAGGCGCGCCTGAGGGCGCCCCAAAAAATTGTCGCAAGTGTACGGTAAGCGGCCGTTCGCCGCAGGAATTTAGCGGTATTGCGGCCCTAGCCCGTGGGCTGCGCGGCCGCCATCCGACGCCAGATGGCCTCCGCCCCACTCTCCGATTCGATGCGCTGCAACAGCGCCTCGTGGCGGGCCAGTTCCTCGGCGCTGGCTTGCGCGACCGGTACGACGACATCGGGCAGGGGCGCATGCGCCGATGCACCATTGTCGGATTCGATCTCCTGGCCGCCTTCATCCAGCAGCAGGCTGTCCTGCCCGCCCGTCATGAGCAGGTAGACGTCAGCCAGCAATCGGGCGTCAAGCAAGGCGCCATGGAGCTCGCGCGAGGAGTTGTCGACCTGGTAGCGGCGGCACAGTGCGTCGAGGCTCGCGCGCTGGCCCGGGTGGAGCTCGCGCGCCACCTTGAGGCTGTCGGTGATGGCACACAGCGCATCGAGCCGGCGGCGCTTGTGCTGCATGCGTTTGAGCTCGTGCTCCAGGAATCCGACGTCAAACGGTGCGTTGTGAATGACGAGCTCGGCACCGAGGATGAACTCGAGGAACTCGTCAGCAATGTCCGGGAAACGCGGCTGGTCGGCGAGATCCTCGTTGCGGATGCCGTGCACCGCGATGGCCCCGTCGTCTATGCGTCGGTCCGGGTTCAGGTAACGGTGCCATGTGCGGCCCGTCAGTCGCCGGTTGACGATCTCGACGCAGCCGATTTCGATGATGCGGTGATCGTCAGCCGGATCGAGGCCCGTGGTCTCGGTGTCGAGAACGATGAGACGCGGCAGGCTCATGCCTGGCGCGCCAGTGTTTCTTCGAGGCCCTGATTGGCCAGCGCGTCCGCAGCTTCATTGCCGGGGTGGCCGGCATGACCCTTGACCCAGTGCCAGTCGACATCATGTCCCGAGGCCAGCGTATCGAGCTGTTGCCAGAGATCCTGGTTCTTCACGGGCTTTTTGGCTGCGGTACGCCAGCCGCGCTGCTTCCAGGCCGGCAGCCAACGGGTAATGCCGTCGCGGACATAGACCGAATCGGTGTAGAGCGCCACGGCCGAGCGACGCTTGAGTGCCGACAGCGCTTCGATCGCGGCCATGAGTTCCATGCGGTTGTTCGTGGTTTCAGGCTCGCCACCGCAGAGCGTCTTGCGGTGTTGACCTGCCTCGAGCACCACGCCCCAGCCACCCGGCCCCGGGTTACCCCGGCAGGCGCCGTCGGTATAAATCGTGACTGTCCCCACCTGTTTCCCGGCCACCGAACCCATCGTGCGATTGTGTCGCCGCACGAGGCAGCGTTCAAGCTCAGGACGGTTCCGGGTCGTTGATATCGTCTGTCGCGGGGCGCAACTCCACAACATTGCGCAGGCTGGGCTCGGGCACGCCGCCCACCACGCGCGCCCGTTTGCGCCAGCTCGGCATTAACGGTGTGAGCGCCGCGACACGCTTGCGCGCATGAAGCAGGTAACAGGCCGCGAGTTCCGGCCACCAGCGCTTGCCGCGCTGCTCCCAGTCCGGGGACGGCGGATGCCCCATCCCCGTGAAGGGCAGCCGGAAGAAAAAGCGCTGGTGGTCGTAGACGCGCAGATCGAGCAGCCGCAGCCAATCGCGCAGCTTGCGGTCACCCAGGGCGTTGTTGATCCCGGGCGGGAAGCGGCCGCGCGACCAGAGGCGCCTGACGCCCCAAAGCCCGAAGGGTTTGAAGCCCACGAGCAGCAGCCGGCCCTCGCTCCGGAGCACGCGGTGCGACTCGCGCAGCAGATCGTGGGGATTGACTGTCAGATCCAGCGTGTGCGGCAACAGGACGGCGTCGACGCTTTCGGAGTCGAAGGGCAGCCGCGTGAAATCGGCCGTGACGTCCCCGCCCTCGCCGGGCCCGTAAACGCGGGTGGCAACCTGCGTCCGCGCCAGCGGCGTGAAGCCGGCCTCGTCGCCCCAGCGTCCCACCTGCAGCAGGTGCTCGCCGAAGACGCCGTCGAGCGCATGCGTAAGCACCTCGGTTTCCGCCGTAATCAGGGACTTACCAAGCGGCAGCCGCAACCACGCGGGTCGCGTCGCGCGTCGATTGTCCGTTGCTGGCGGCAGTGACATGGCTCGAATCTAGCCCCACGGCCGCTGAATGTGAAGCCAGCGCTTGATTTGCTTTATGCGCTGGGTACGATCGAACGTTATGAAAAACGCCGTACCGCCTGGAATCACCCGCCTGCTGGCCGCCGCCGGCGTGCTTGCCACCACGTTGACCGCATCCGCGACGGAGCCCCTGGCCAGCGGCGACGGGTCCTGGGGCAATGCCACGGAAGCGCTGCCCCTCCCCGTCGGACCCGGCTTCATTCCGGGCAGTCACGCGAGCTGGGTCACTGAGGACATTCTTTTTCACAAGCCGTCGGTGCCCGAAGCGGCGGCCGTCAACGTCGACCTGCTGGACCGCCTGCGCGGCCGATTCACGCTGCCCGTCGCAGCACAGCAACGCACCGATGCGCAACGCAACTGGTACGTGCGCCATCCCGATTACATGACGCGGGTCTTCGAACGCTCGCGTCCCTATCTGCACCACATCGTCGCCGAGCTCGAGGCACGGAACATGCCGGCGGAGCTCGCGCTGCTGCCCATCGTCGAGAGCGCCTTCGATCCGTTCGCCTATTCGCACGGCCGTGCCGCCGGCCTCTGGCAGATCATTCCGGGAACGGGCCGGCGGTTTGGGCTGCAACAAAACTGGTGGTATGACGGCCGACGTGACGTCGTCGAGTCGACACGTGCCGCGCTCGACTACCTCGAATTCCTCGCGCGTCGCTACGACGGCGACTACGAACTGGCCGTTGCGGCCTACAACTCGGGCGAAGGCAATGTTGATCGCGCCATCCGCCGCAATCGCAAGGCCGGCAAGCCCACCGATTTCTGGTCGTTGCGCCTGCCGCGTGAAACGGCAGCCTATGTACCCAAGCTCTTGGCACTCGCCGACATCGTTGCCGATCCCG
Organism: Pseudomonadota bacterium; assembly: GCA_039821605.1. GTDB lineage: Bacteria > Pseudomonadota > Gammaproteobacteria > Steroidobacterales > Woeseiaceae > CALBPI01. The sequence continues at coordinate 333,783 of JBCBNV010000003.1, forward strand.
CGAAGCACGGACTCACACTGCCCTTCATCGAGAACGCGGCACAAATCGACGTCGTTGACACGGGCGGGCAGATCGATCTGGCGCTCGCCGCAACACTGGCCGGCATCGACGTTGATACGCTGTACCGCCTCAACCCCGGCTTCAATCAATGGGCCACGGCGCCCAAGGGACCGCATGCGCTCGTGGTTCCCATCGAACTGGCCGAGGCCTTTCGCGCCAGCCTGAGCACGCTGCCCGACAACGAACGCATGCGCTGGAAGCGTCACAAGGTGCGGGCGGGCCAGACGCTCTCGCATATCGCCGATGAGTACCGCGTGACGACGGGAACCATCAAGAGCGCCAACAAACTGCGCGGCACGATGATCCGGGAAGGCCAGCACCTCATGATTCCGACGGCGAGCCAGCCGCTCGACGCCTACAGCCAGAGCGCCGACCAGCGTCTCGCGCGCAAGCAGGACAGAAAGCGCGCGGCCAACCGCATTGACCACCGCGTGCAGTCTGGCGACAGCCTCTGGACCATTGCACGCCGCTACGGTGTCAGCACACGCGCGCTGGCGTCCTGGAATGGTATGGCACCGCGCGACACGCTTGTCGTCGGACGTAAGCTCGTGGTCTGGACGGACAGCGCCGTGCCATCGGGGCCCGTGTCGGGCGCGCCCGGACTCACCCGCAAAGTGCGTTACACCGTACGTAACGGCGACTCACTGTCGAGAATCGCGTCGCGGTTCCGCGTGAGCGTCAACGATATTGCACGCTGGAACAATCTCGACGTGTCGCGCATCCTGCGCCCTGGCCAGCGGCTCACGATGTTCGTGGATGTGACACGCCAGTCGAGCTGACGCCACGCGCACGCGCCGCTTCCGTTAGAATGCCCCGCACCGACGCGCCGTCGGTCACCGTGCAAGGGGGGTATCACCATGGGATTTATGGCCGGCAAACGGGCCCTGATCGTCGGGCTCGCGAGTAACCGCTCCATCGCTTACGGCATCGCTTCCGCGATGGCCCGCGAAGGCGCCGAGCTCGCCTTCACCTTTCAGAACGACAAGCTTAAGGGACGTGTGGAGAAGATGGCCGCCGAGTTCGGCTCCGAACTCGTGTTTCCCATGGACGTCGCGCACGACTCGGAAATTGATGCAGCATTTTCGGATCTGGCTAAGACCTGGGACGGACTTGATGTCGTCGTTCACTCCGTGGGTTTCGCCCCGCGCGAAGAGCTCGCCGGCACCTACCTTGAGAGCGTGACGCGCGAAGGCTTCGGCATCGCGCACGACATTTCGAGCTACTCGTTCGCGGCGCTGGCCAAGGCGGCGCTGCCCTACATGAAGGGTCGGGACGGCGCACTGCTCACGCTGTCCTACCTGGGTGCCGTGCGGGCGATTCCGAACTACAACGTCATGGGTCTGGCCAAGGCCAGCCTCGAAGCCAACGTGCGCTTCCTGGCCGCCGACCTGGGCCCGCAGGGCATTCGCGTGAACGGCATCTCCGCGGGTCCGATCAAGACGCTGGCCGCAAGCGGCGTGGGTGGCATCCGCAAGATGCTCGCACACGCTCAGGAAGTGTCACCGATTCGCCGCAACGTCACGCCCATCGACGTCGGCAACACAGCGGCCTTTCTCTGCAGTGATCTTGCGGGCGGGATTACGGGCGAAATCGTCTACGTCGATGGCGGCTACAGCCACATCGGCATGTCGCTCGACGTCTGAACGCGACTAGCGATCGGTAAAGGCGTCGTCAGGCCGCACGGGCGGCATGGGTGCGCCGGCCACGTGCGTCGCCTCACCCTCGAGGCGCGCCACGATCGTGGCACAGCAGGCATCGCCGAATATGTTGACGGCCGTGCGGGCCATGTCCAGCACGCGGTCGAACACCATCAGCACACCGATGGCTTCGACGGGCAGACCGATGGCAGCAAGAATGATCGCGATGGCGACGAGCGATGCGGACGGTACGCCCGCGACGCCGATCGACGTCAGCAACGCGATGACCACGATCGAGAACTGGACGCCGAAAGTCAGGTCGAGCCCGTAGGCCTGGGCCAGGAACATGGCCGCCGTGCACTCGTAAAGCGCCGTGCCGTTCATATTAACGGTGGCCCCGAGCGGCAGCACGAAACTCGACACACGCCCCGACACGCCGACACGCTTCTCGACGCAGTCCATGGTCACAGGCAGCGTGGCCGACGACGACGACGTTGAGAATGCCGTCAACATCGCCGGACTCATGGCGCCCAGCACACGGTAAGGCCGCGCCCCCACCAGACGCAGCAGCAACGGCAGCGTCACCAGGGTGTGCACCGCGAGCGCGGCAAGCACCACCAGCGAGAAGACAAACAACGGCCGCGCCGCCTCGAAACCCGTCTTCGCGACAGTCTCGGCGACAAGCCCGAAGACGCCGATGGGCGCGAACTTCATCACAAGGCCCGTGATGTCCATCATGATGTGGAACACGCCGTCCCAGAACGACGCCATGGTGTCGCGATTCTTCTCGGGCAGCTTGGTCAGGAAGTAGCCAAACAGCAGCGAGAAGAAGATGAGCCCCAGCATCTGGCCGTCGGCCGCGGCCTGCACGATGTTCACGGGGACCATGCGCAGGAACACCTCGACGACGTCGCCGACGCCTCGCCCTTTGACGCGCTCGGCAACGTTGTCCGTGTCTTCGGTCAGCGCCAGCTGGTCGCCGATGGGCTCGCCGTTGGCGACACCGGGATTGACGACATTGATGAGCAACAGGCCGACGAGGATCGCGAGCAGGGTCGTCAACGCGTAGAACGCCAGCGTCTTGCCACCCAGGCGCCCCAGGTTGCCACTCGAGCCTATGCCCGCCACACCGACGATGATCGACGACGTGATCAGCGGCACGATGAGCATCTTGAGCGCGTTCAGGAACATCGTGCCGATAAAATCGAACACGCCCACGATGGACACGCCCGCGATCGCGGTTTCCGTGCCCACAAGCCAGCCGGCGATGCCGGCCGCAACGATTGCAATCAGGATTTGCCAGTGCAGCGCGAGCTTGCGCATGTTGCCCTCCCCCGAGGCCTGACCGGGCTGGTTAGAACCCGGCCCCCGGCGTATCAAGCGCCGTACCGATCTCGATCGACGTGTCATCGAGCACACGCTGCTGTAAGGCCAGCATGTCACTCGTGCCCAGGCGGCGCGCGAATTGCGCCCGCGCTGCTTCGATCTGCTGCTGCGTGATTTCGCCCGGGCTGCCCGGAATCACGTCGGAAATACGGTAGACAATGAAACCCGCGCCAGGCGCCGACACGCTGCCGACGTGCACATCGTCGTCGGGCACGTCGGCCGCGAACACGGCGGCAACAAGCGCTGCCGGCGCTTCGGCGTCCGCGCGACCCACAGGTCGCGACGCCGTGTATGTTGCGCCCGAATCGGCCAGCAACGGCTCGAATGCCGCCTCCGGGGCGGCCGACAAGGCTGCTGCCAACTGCGCACCGCGCTCGGCGGCAACATCCGATGCCGCCTGCTGACGGAGCTCCTCGCCAATCTCCTTGGCGACGGCCTCCAGCGGCTGACGGCCCGCCTCACTGCGCTCACTCACCCGAAGCAGGATCGTTCGATCGTCGGGCAGGCTGATCGTCTCCGACAGGGCGCCCGGCTCGAGACGTTCAAGGCCAAAGACGGCCTCGTTGATGTCGGCACTCGGGCCGAACGGTCCCGGCGCGCCCTCGCTCAACGACGCCACGGTCTGGACCTGAACGCCCAACGCTTCGGCGATCTGCTCGAGCGTATCGGACTCGAACAGCTGGTCGGCCAATTCCTCTTCGAGCGCCAGCAGCTGTGCCGCAACCTGCTCATCGAGGTAACCCTGACGGACGTCCTCGACGACGGCTTCAAAGGGCTCGGTCTCGCCCGACCGAATCTCCGTGACCTGAATGATGTGCAGCCCGAAGTCGCTCTCGACAACATCGCTGACCTGGTTCGCGACCTGCGAGAAGATCGCCGAATCAACGGCGGACGCCGGGTAGTCCCCCGGGGACAGCCAACCCAGATCGCCGCCCTGCCGCGCGGAACCGCCGTCCTGCGAGTACGTACGCGCGATATCTTCGAACGGCTCACCCGCGCGCAGACGCGCGACCAGTCCGACGGCCTGTTCGCGGGCAGCCGCAGCATCCTCGTTGGTGCGCAGCAGTACCTGCCGGGCGCGTCGCTGTTCCGGCGTCTGATACAGATCTTTGGTCTTGTCGTAATAGGCGCGCAATTGCGCGTCTTCGATTTCGATGCGGTCACGTGCCAGCTCGCGATCGACCTGTACGTAGTCGATGGTCGCCTGAGCGGGCGTCTGATAACGCGTCGGGTTCGACTCGTACCAGCTTGCGATTTCATCATCGCCGATCACGACACCCTCAAGGAACAACTCGGGCGGCAGCACCGCGTACTCGACTTCACGCTGTTCGTTTGTGAGCTCGATAACCCGGCGGAATTCCTCGGGCGTCACGAATGACGACGCCGCTAAGTTCTCGCTGATCTGGCCGATAAGCATGCGCTGGCGCTCGTCCGCCTCGAACGCACTCGGACTCAGACTGTTCTGTGCCAGCACGCGGCGGTAGAGGTCGCCATCAAAAGCCCCGTCGGTTTGAAAGTCGGGAACCTCACGAATCCGGCGCGCAATCTGCTCGTCCGAGACCGCGTAGCCGGTATCGGCAAGATGGTTCGACAAGGCCACTTCCGTGACCACACGATTGACGGCCTCGGCCTGAATCTGTCGCAGAAACTCCGGCGGCAAATTCTGATTACCAAATTGCGCCGCGATCTGCCGGTACACGAGGTTGACGTTTCGCAACGGGATCTCGTCACCGTCAACTTTGGCCACGAACGAGCGCGGCGTAATCGTATAGTTGAGTCCCGTGCCAGCCAGCAGCAACAGGATGACGGCAAGAACGACCTTGCCCGCGGTACCGATGAACGCTTCACGAAGATTCTGCAGCATGAGCGAATCTGACCTCTGTCTCTAACCTTCACCTGCCGACACAAGCGGTGCCGACAACATAAAAAAAAGCCGCCTGGGATAGCAGGCGGCTCGGGTATGTTGGCGGAGTGGACGGGACTCGAACCCGCGACCCCCGGCGTGACAGGCCGGTATTCTAACCAACTGAACTACCACTCCCGAATTGGTGGGTGCTGAGGGGATCGAACCCCCGACCTTCGCGGTGTAAACGCGACGCTCTTCCAGCTGAGCTAAGCACCCGCTTTGCAGCGAGGACCGTCCAGCGGGCCAGCCAATCGAACCGAAGCCCCAGCTGCGCCGACCGTACTGGACCGACAGCGCGCAAAACGCACGCCCCGCCGGCCCCCGGCCGTCGAAGGCGCGCTAGTTTACGGCATCCTTCAGGGCTTTGCCAGCCTTGAAAGACGGCACATTGCTGGCCTTGATCGGGATCTCGGCACCCGTCTGCGGGTTACGTCCCATACGGGCTGCACGGTGTTTCACCTGAAAGGTGCCGAAGCCTACGAGCGACACATTGTCGCCGCGTTTGAGGCTTCCCGTGATGCCATCGAGCACGGCATCCACTGCCTTGCCCGCGTCCGCTTTTGAAAGATCTGCTGCACCCGCAACAGCGTCGATGAGTTCGCCTTTGTTCATTGAGTTGCCCTCGCAATTAACTTCGTGTCCAGCCCGCGCACTATCGCGACGAACCGAACTCCCCCCCCTCGGTACACCGCGTTCGCCGGCATGGCGAAGTGTCTCGACGGTTACGGCACATTGTGGCCGCGATGAGCCGTCGACTCCTGAGATCTCAACGGTCGCGTCGTTATACCAACTGCAAAAAACAGCTGTCAACAAAGGGAAAAATGGCCGCTGCGCGTGTGGCTAGTGTGCCGTCACCGTGCGCTTTGCATCGCCCTTCGACGATTGCTTCTTCGCCTTGTCACCATCCTTGCCAACAGGTATCGGCATGTGCTGCAACGCAACCTGCAGTACCTCATCAATCCACTTCACTGGAACAATCGTCAGTTTATCTTTGATGTTCTTCGGTATTTCGGCGAGGTCCTTCTCGTTCTCTTGCGGAATGATAACGGTGGTAATGCCGCCGCGATGCGCAGCGAGCAACTTTTCCTTGAGTCCGCCGATGGGCAACACTTCACCACGCAGCGTGATTTCGCCGGTCATCGCGACCTCGGAACGCACCGGAATGTCGGTGAAAGCCGACACCAAAGCCGTGCACATTCCCACGCCCGCGCTTGGACCATCCTTCGGTGTTGCGCCCTCCGGAACGTGAATATGGACGTCCGTGGACTGGTGGAACTCGCCCTCGAGACCCAGCAGTTCGCTGCGGCTGCGGACCACGGTCATGGCCGCCTGGATCGACTCCTGCATCACGTCGCCGAGCTGGCCCGTGTGCAGCAACTTGCCTTTACCGGACACTGTCGTCGCTTCGATAGTCAGCAATTCGCCGCCCACCTGCGTCCACGCGAGACCCGTAACCTGACCGACCTGGTCGCTCTGCTCCGCCTTGCCGTAGCGATGGCGGCGTACGCCCAGGTATTTCTCGAGGCTCTTAGGCGTGATGCGCACCTGCTTCGTGCGCTTTTCGAGCAACAGCTTCTTGACGGCCTTGCGGCAAAGCTTCGCAATCTCGCGTTCGAGGTTACGAACACCGGCCTCGCGGGTGTAGTGCCGGATGATGTCGAGCAGCGTTTGCCGCGACACACCGATTTCTTTTTCCTTGAGGCCGTTCTCGCGGATCTGCTTGGGCAGCAGGTAACGCTCGGCGATCGCGAGTTTTTCGTCCTCGGTGTAACCCGGGATGCGAATGACTTCCATACGATCGAGCAGCGGCTCGGGAATATTCATGCTGTTCGCCGTGCAGACGAACATGACGTCGGACAGATCGAGATCCACTTCGAGGTAGTGGTCGTTGAATGCCGAGTTTTGTTCGGGGTCGAGCACTTCGAGTAAGGCCGACGATGGGTCACCCCGGAAGTCCATGGCCATCTTGTCGATCTCGTCGAGCAGGAACAGCGGATTGCCGTTCTTCACCTTGGCCAGATTCTGGACCACCTTGCCCGGCATCGAACCGATGTAGGTGCGCCGGTGCCCGCGGATCTCCGCCTCGTCACGCACGCCGCCCAGCGACATGCGGGCGAATTTGCGGTTCGTGGCGCGCGCAATGCTCTTGCCGAGCGATGTCTTGCCAACGCCCGGTGGGCCTACGAGACAAAGGATCGGGCCTTTGAGTTTCTTCACACGCTGCTGCACGGCAAGGTATTCGAGAATGCGTTCCTTCACCTTCTCGAGCCCGTAGTGATCCGCCTCGAGCACGTCTTCGGCCTTGTTGAGGTCACGCACGACCTTGCTGCGCTGCTTCCACGGCACCTTCACGAGCCAGTCGACGTAGTTGCGAACCACGGTCGCCTCGGCCGACATGGGTGACATGAGCTTGAGCTTGTTGAGTTCGGAGCGCGCTTTCTCGAGCGCCTCCTGCGGCATGCCCGACTCTTCGACTTTCTTCTCGAGTTCGGCCGTCTCGTTAGGCGCCTCATCCATCTCGCCGAGCTCTTTCTGAATGGCCTTCATCTGCTCATTCAGGTAGTACTCGCGCTGGCTCTTTTCCATCTGCTGTTTGACGCGACCGCGGATGCGCTTCTCGATCTGCAGCAGATCGATTTCGCCTTCAATCATCGACAGCACAGTCTCGAGACGACCCTTGATGTCGCCAATCTCGAGAATCTTCTGTTTGTCGCCCAACTTGAGCGCCATGTGTGCGGCCACCGTGTCGGCCAGGCGTCCGGGCTGCTCGATACCCGACAGCGACGTCAGGATCTCGGGCGGCACCTTCTTGTTGAGTTTCACGTAGTGCTCGAACTGCGTGATGATCGAGCGGGTGAGCACGTCGACTTCGCGCTCATCGAAACGGTCTTCTTCTTCGAGCACCATGATTTCGGCCGCGTAATGCGGGCCGGGGTGCAGCGCGTCGATCTGGGCACGCGAACCGCCCTCAACGAGCACCTTCACGGTGCCGTCGGGCATTTTCAGAAGCTGAAGGATCGTGGCCAGCGTGCCGATCTCGTAGAGGTCGGCGGGCTGCGGGTCTTCGAGTTCAGCGCTGCGCTGCGCCACGAGCAGGATTTCCTTGCCCGCATCCATGGCGAGGTCGAGCGCGACCTTGCTCTTTTCGCGGCCGACGAACAACGGGATGACCATATGCGGATACACGACCACATCGCGCAGTGGCAGCACGGGGATCAGCGAACGCTGGTCGTCGGTAAACAGGCTGTCGGTCTGGGAGTCGCTCACGGGCACGGACCTCTGTAGTCAGGCGGGGACAGCGGCAACGAATCTTGCCCCGTCACAGGTTCGAGATGGGGGGCGCGGTGCCCGTTTCAAGCGCCGCGGCGCCACCGGGGTCAAGCGCACCCCGTGCTGCTGACCGGAGCGTCAGTCCGAGCCCGTCGGTCGCGGTTCGTCGACGCTCGCAGAATCGTCAGACTCGTAGATGATGTAGGGCGCCGTTTCGCCCACCACCACGGCCTCGTCGACGACGACCTTGGACGCATTGGACAGCGACGGCAATTCGTACATCGTGTCGAGCAGCACGTTCTCGAGAATCGTGCGCAGACCGCGCGCGCCCGTCTTGCGCTCCATGGCCTTGCGCGCCACCCCACGCAGGGCGTCGGGACGAAACTCAAGCTCTACGCCTTCCATGTCGAACAGCTTGCGGTACTGCTTGGTCAGCGCGTTGCGCGGTTCCTGCAGGATCGTGATCAGCGCTTCCTCGTCGAGCTCTTCGAGCGTGGCCACCACGGGCAGCCGGCCGACGAACTCGGGGATGAGACCGAACTTGATGAGGTCTTCGGGTTCGACATCGTGCAGCAACTCGCCGATGGCGCCGTCGTCCTCGGTGTTCTTCACCTCAGCCACGAAGCCGATACCGCTCTTGGTCGAGCGGTTTCGAATAATCTTCTCAAGACCCGCGAAGGCACCGCCACAGATGAACAGGATGTTCGAGGTGTCGACCTGAAGGAATTCCTGCTGCGGGTGCTTGCGGCCACCCTGCGGCGGCACCGAAGCAACCGTGCCTTCGATGAGCTTGAGCAGAGCCTGCTGCACGCCCTCACCCGATACATCACGCGTGATCGACGGGTTGTCCGACTTGCGCGAGATCTTGTCGATCTCGTCAATGTAGACAATACCGGTTTGTGCTTTCTCGACGTCGTAGTCGCATTTTTGCAGCAGCTTCTGAATGATGTTCTCGACGTCTTCGCCCACGTAACCGGCTTCGGTCAGCGTGGTGGCGTCAGCAATCGTGAACGGCACATTGAGAAGTCGTGCGAGCGTCTCGGCCAGCAATGTCTTGCCGCAACCCGTCGGGCCCACGAGCAGAATGTTGCTCTTGGCCAGCTCCACGTCGTCCTTGCTACGTTCGGCACGGCTTTCGAGACGCTTGTAGTGGTTGTACACGGCAACCGACAGGACGCGCTTGGCACGGGCCTGGCCGATGACGTAGTCGTCGAGGGTCGCGTTAATCTCTGCCGGCTTGGGCAGTTTGCGGTGACCGAGTTCCGAGCTCTCCTCGAGCTCCTCGCGGATGATGTCGTTGCACAGCTCTACGCATTCATCACAAATGAACACGGACGGGCCCGCAATGAGCTTGCGCACCTCATGCTGGCTCTTACCGCAGAACGAGCAGTACAAGAGCTTGCTATCGTCGTTTTTGCCGCGCTTTTCGTCTGACATCCTTAACCCTTTGCCGGTCCTGGTCCCTTGATTAGACCGGAATTATGACCGTTATATAACACGCGGCCCAAGGCCGCGGCAAAATTCCCTGGAGGCGCCGCGAACTGCGTCACGAAAGCCCCATACGGGGCGGGTCACTCCGCGTTCGACAGGGACTCGGGTCGCGACTCGAGAACCGTGTCGATAAGGCCGTATTCCTGTGCGGCCGCGCTGCCCATGAAATTGTCGCGCTCAGTGTCCTTTTGGACCTGCTCGACGGTCTGGCCGGTGTGTTTGGCCATGATTTCGTTGAGCCGCTTTTTCATTTCGAGGATTTCGCGGGCGTGGATGTCGATGTCCGTCGCCTGGCCCTGGAAGCCGGCGCTGGGCTGGTGGATCATCATGCGCGAGTGCGGCAGCGCGTAACGCTTGCCTTCAGCGCCACCGCAGAGCAGAAGTGCGCCCATGCTGGCGGCCTGCCCCACGCAGATCGTCGAGACGTCACTCTGGATGAACTGCATCGTGTCGTAGATGGCCAGACCCGCGGTCACGGCGCCACCCGGCGAGTTGATGTAGAAGTGGATGTCCTTATCGGGGTTCTCCGACTCCAGGAACAGGAGCTGGGCCACGATGAGGTTGGCCATGTGGTCTTCGACCGGGCCAACCATGAACAGCACGCGCTCCTTAAGTAGGCGCGAGTAAATGTCATAGGAGCGTTCGCCACGTGCCGTCTGCTCGACGACCATAGGCACGAGGTTCAATGCTGTCGGTGTTGTCAATGCACTCTCCGGGTTCGCATCGTGCGGGCTCACTATACCGTTGTGTCGACAATGGCGACCAGTAGAGCGACCCGCAGCGCGGGAACTGTTTACCTTGCGTCCATGTAGTCCTTGAACGCGATCTTTTCGAGCTGGTCTGTGCCCTTGGCCCGCAGCGCCTCAATCGCCTGGTCCTCGAGCACCATCGGTTCAATCTGTTGAAGGAACTTGGGGTCGGACAAGTAGTTTGCAACCATGCCGTCGCTGTCGTCATAGCCGGCGAACAACTCACGCATCTTGGCTTCCACGCGATCACGCTCGACCGTGATGCCGGCCTGGCGGATGAATGCCTGCACGAGCAGGCTGACCTGCACGCGACGTTCCGCACCCGGCAGGAAATTCTCTGCGGGCGGCGCATCGGCGTGGTCCGTGACACCAAGCTGACGCATGGCCTCATGCTGCATCGTGTGCGCCTCTTCCTTAACAAGAGACTGCGGCACCTCAAGCGGGTTCAGCGTCAGCAACTGGTCGAGCACCTGCTGCTTGATATCGGCGCGACGCTTGGTGGCCAGCTCCACGGCCATATTCTCGCTGGCTTCCTGACGCAGCTGCGCCAGGTCACCCGACTCGACGCCGAAGCCCTTGACGAAGTCCTCGTCAATCTCCGGCAGCACCTTTTCGCTGACCGTCTGAACATGGGCTTTGAACTCAGCCGTCTTGCCCGCCAGATCCTCGGCCGGGTAGTCGTCGGGATACGACACGTCGAACGTGCGTTCTTCGCCGGACTTTGCCCCCGCGAGACCCTTGTCGAAATCCGGCAGCATCTGGCCACCGCCCAGCACGACGGGCACATTCTTGCCGCTGCCGTTCTCGATGGGCTCGCCGTCCAGGAAGCCGTCGAAATCGACGAGCGCCTGGTCGCCTTCGGCTGCGGCGCGGTCTACGGGCTCCCAGCTCGCGCGCTGCTCACGCAGGCTCTCGAGCATGCGATCGATATCGGCATCCGCGATCTCAACTTCCGGGATCCGCACCTCGATCTTGTCGAGATCTTTGAGCGTGACCTCGGGGAAGACCTCGAATACCGCCGTGTACGTGAAGTCCTTGCCCTCGGCGACCTCCTCGGCCTCGATACTCGGGCTGCTCGCGGGGACGAGCTGCTCCTGCTGGATCGCCTCGGCGTAGCTCGACTGCATGAGCTCGGAGATGACCTCCTGGCGGACCTGCGGACCGTAGCGCTTGCGGATGACCTTGGCAGGCACCCTGCCCGGCCGGAAGCCTTCCATACGCGCCGTGCGGCCCACGCGCTTGAGACGTTCGTCAATCTGAGCGTCAATCTGCTGGGCCGGAACCTGAACTTTCATGCGGCGCTCCAGCGCGCCGCTGGTCTCTACAGAAACCAACATCTGACATACCTTCTACAAGACATTGAAAACACGCCCGATTTGGTCGTGTGAGAGTCACTTAGCGGGAAGTGGTGCGAAAGGAGAGACTCGAACTCTCACGGGTTGCCCCACCGGAACCTAAATCCGGCGCGTCTACCAATTCCGCCACTTCCGCAACGCCCGCCATCGGATCAGCCGGCAATTATAGCAACTCACTCACCCGCTTGGGGCGAATGTTGCACGGCAACAAACAAGGATCGAAATACACCAAGGGAATGGGGTGGACGATGGGACTCGAACCCACTAGCCCTAAGATCACAACCCGGGGCTCTACCCTGCCACTGCGTGGCCCCGCCACGCCCGATTGTCTATCGGTGGGCGTAGCTCAGTTGCCAGAGCCCGGCTGCGGTTGCCTGAAAGGAATGGGGTGGACGATGGGACTCGAACCCACGACGACCGGGATCACAACCCGGGGCTCTACCAACTGAGCTACGCCCACCATTGTTTGTGGCATTCCATCGGGGCTGGCACGCCCGGCAGGACTCGAACCTGCAACCTACGGCTTAGAAGGCCGTTGCTCTATCCGGTTGAGCTACGGGCGCATCCGGGACGCCTTGCAGACCCGCGGTCCGGCGGGCTGATGGTCGGGGCAGAGAGATTCGAACTCCCGACCCTCTGCTCCCAAAGCAGATGCGCTACCAGACTGCGCCATGCCCCGAGTGACAGCTCCGATTGCGACGGGGCCTGTACGACCCGCTTCGCGAGGCGAATCATACGTTTGGCCCCTGGGGCAGTCAACGCACACGGCTTGGGCGCGGGCGCCCCGCTCTGCTATCGTGCCGCCAGCCCGTGACCGAGGAACCCTGCACATGCGCACTGCCATCCTGTTTGCACTGTCCCTGACGCTGGCCTGCCTGTCCGCGTCGGCCCAGGAGCTTCCCGAACCACTCTCGGGCTTCCCGCAGGTGCTTGTGACCACGAGCCACGGCGAATTCGTCATTGAACTGGAGGGCCGCCGCGCCCCCGTCACCGCGGCGCGCTTCGCAGAGCGGGTCCGCGAGGGCTACTACGACGGCACCATCTTTCACCGCGTCATCAAGGACTTCGTGATCCAGGGCGGCGGCCACAAGACCGACTACAGCGAGACACCAGACGTACCGCTCATGATCAACGAGTCTGGCAACGGCCTGAGCAATGAGTTTGGCACGGTGGCCATGGCCCGCGGTGAGGATCCTCACACCGCCACGACGCAGTTCTACGTCAACCTCAAGGACAATACGGCGCTCGACCCGCGTTCGGACCGCTGGGGCTACACCGTGTTCGGGCGCGTCACCGCGGGCATGGAGACGGTAGAGAAGATCGGCAACATCCCAACGGGCCCCGGCGGACCGTTCGCCAAGGAGGTGCCCGCGGTGCCGGCCATCGTGCGCAGTATGCGCATCCTGACCGACGAGGAAGTGGCCGCGCGCGTGCAGGCGGAGCTAGACGCGGCGCGCAAAGCGTTAGAAGACGCGACGGACTGATGGCGACGCTGTTCATTTCCGACCTGCATCTCGAACCGGGTCGCCCCGATATCGGCGACCAGTTCGAGACGTTTCTCAAAGGCGAGGCGCGCGACGCGGAAACGCTCTACATCCTGGGCGACCTGTTTGAAGCCTGGATCGGCGACGACGACCCAGACCCCTACAACAATTGCGTGCAGGATCTACTCGCCGAATACAGCGCCACGGGTGTGCGCTGTTATTTCATGCACGGCAATCGCGACTTTCTCATCGGCGCGCAGTTTGCCGAACGCACTGGATTTGAGGTGCTGGATGATCCCGTGGTGCACGACATCCACGGCACCGCCGTACTGCTGAGCCACGGCGATCGCTATTGCACCGATGACCGCGAGTACCAGGCGGTGCGACGCACCGTGCGCGACCCGGCATGGCAGCAACAGGTCCTCTCGTTACCCGTCGAAGCCAGGCGCAAGCTGGCCGGCGACGCGCGCGCCGAGTCCAGCGCCGCCAACGCGGACAAGTCGATCGACATCATGGACGTCAATGCCGCGGCCATCGAAGCCGCCATGACCGAAGCCGGTGTTGACACCCTGCTGCACGGCCACACACACCGACCTGCCGTACACGAGCTGACCCGCGCGGACGGGCGCGAGGCGCGACGCATTGTGCTCGGTGACTGGTATACGCAGGGCAGCGTGGGCCGCTGGACGTCAGCGGGCTTCGAGCTCGCGAGCTTGCCGCGATGACCCGATTTCAGCAGTTGGCGGGCGGACCGCTGTGAAAGCGCAATGTGTCCGCGGGCGTCGCGATCAGCGCTTGTTCGCGCTCACGCAGCACCGCGAGTCGCGCCGTCACGACTGACGCATCGCCGTCTGCCGCCTCGTGAGCAAGTTCAAGGTAGTGCTCGAAATGGCGAGCCTCGCTGGCCAGCAAACCTCGGTAGAAGCGCGCCAGCGATTCGGGAAGCAGCGGCGCGATGAGCGCGAAGCGTTCGCAGGAACGCGCTTCAATGAGTGCGCCGATGATCAAGGTGTCGACGAGGCGCAGGGGCTCATCGCGCAGCGCTACAGCCTTGAGCCCCGCGGCATAACCCGAGGCCGAAAGCTGCCGCATCGCGATGCCATGCTCATCCATGCAGTGCTGCACCTGCTCATAGTGGCGCAACTCCTCGCGCGCAAGCCGCGACATACGATAGATCAGCGTCGTGCGTTCGGGATAGCGGTGCATGAGCGCCAGCGCGCTGGCCGCCGCCTTGAGCTCGCAGTTGGCGTGATCGATGAGCAGAGTCTCGAGATCCGCGGCCAGCGCCTCTGCCCAGTCCGGCGATGACGCCGTGCCAAGAAACGCACGAATCGGTGCGGGCACCTCACGCGCGAAACCCTCGGCAATGCTATCGGCGGCTGCGCTCATACCACGTAGCGGTGTTCGCCCAGCCCCGCGCGCCGGTCGTCTTCGTCGCTGGCGCGGCGCACGGCATCGGCGCGTGAGGCCTCGACACGCGCGAGGTAGGTTTCCGACACATCGCCTGTAACGTACTCGCCCGAGAAGCACGAGGTGTCGAAGCTTGTGATGTGCGCGTGCTTGTGCGCCACGGAATCGACGAGCCCGTCGAGGTCCTGGTAGATCAGCCAGTCCGCGCCAATCTCGGCCTCGATCTCGGCCTCGCTGCGGCGATTTGCCACGAGCTCGGGCGCAGCGGGCATATCGATACCGTACACATTGGGATAACGCACGGGCGGTGCCGCCGAGGCGAAGTAGACTTTGCGCGCCCCGGCCTCGCGCGCCATGCGGATGATCTGCTGTGAGGTCGTGCCGCGCACGATGGAATCGTCGACGAGCAGCACGTTCTTGTTGCGAAACTCGAGATCGATGGCATTCAGCTTGCGGCGCACTGAGCGCTCGCGCTGCTCCTGGCCTGGCATGATGAAGGTGCGCCCGATGTAACGGTTCTTGATGAAGCCTTCGCGGTACTTGACCCCCAGACCATGCGCGACCTGCACCGCCGCCGTTCGACTCGTGTCAGGGATGGGAATCACGACATCGATATCGTGATCGGGGCGCTCCCGCAGAATTTTCTCTGCGAGTGTGTCGCCCATGCGCAGCCGCGCCTTGTACACCGAGATATTGTCGACAATCGAATCCGGCCGCGCGAAGTAGACGTACTCGAAAATGCAGGGCGAGTAGCTCTTCGGTGCCACGCACTGATGGGTATGTAACGCGCCGTCACGGTCGATATAGACGGCCTCGCCGGGACTCACATCGCGCATGAGCGTGAAGTCCAGCGCGTCAAGCGCAACGCTTTCGGATGCGAGCATGTACTCGCGACCCGCCGCTGTGTCCCGGTGTCCCAGCACCAGCGGTCGGATGCCCCAGGGATCACGAAAACCCAGCAAGCCATTACCGATGACCATGGCCACGACCGCGTAAGCGCCCGAACACCGATCGTGCAGTTTCGAGACAGCCTCGAACACGCCCTCAGGCGTCAGCTGCTCGTCATTGGCATCGCCGAGCTCGTGCGCAAGCACATTGAGCAACACCTCGCTGTCGGAGCCCGTGTGCAGGTGGCGGCGATCCTTGCCCACCAGCATGCGGTCGAGCTCGGCCGTATTGGTGAGATTGCCGTTGTGGGCCAGCAGCACACCGAACGGCGAGTTCACATAGAACGGCTGCGCCTCACTGGAACTCGAGCAACCCGCTGTCGGATAGCGCACGTGGCCCAGACCGGCGTTGCCGCGCAGCCGCAGCATGTGCCGCTGCTGAAAGACATCGCGGACAAGGCCGTTCTTCTTGCGCTGGTAGATACGCTCGCCATCGCTGGTCACGATGCCCGCGGCGTCCTGGCCGCGGTGCTGCAGGACGGTCAGCGCGTCGTAGATCGACTGGTTGACCGGCGAATGGCCATAGATGCCGACAATGCCGCACATCAGGTGCGCACCTCAGCGTCGGGTTCTGGCTCGGGCGCGATCTCATCACGCAAGTAGTCAAACGCCTTGGGCGCAATGATCGAGATCGACTTCGCCATCGAGGTCGCAAAGGGAAGCAGTTTCGATTCCTGCCACCAGTCATCGCCGTCGAGCTCGAGGTAGGGTCCGGCAATCACAATGAGTCCGCAAATCACCGCGCCGCGCAGGAAGCCAAAACCGGCCCCCAGCGTGCGGTCGACGCCCGACATCCCCACCTGGTTCAGGAAATGAGAAATGCTCCAGCCCGCGAGGCCACCGAGCATCAAAACCAGCGTGAAGATCGCGATTCGCGCCACCCAGGTCTTGAGTGCGGGTGATTCTATCCAGCCGCCGAGCAGGCCCTCGCCCACGGGCGCGAACTGGAATGCCGCCCAGACGGCGATCACAAGCGACGCCAGCGAGACTGCCTCCTTGACGAAGCCGCGAAACACGCCAACCACTATCGAAACGACAATGATCGCGATAAATACCCAGTCTAGAACGGTCATAGCGCGGCGCTGGCAGGAAAACGCCGCAAGCTTATCAGAGGCGTGCCGGTCACCGGTACGCGCACGTGAATCAGGGGTGGGGAACGACGGCAGCCGAGCCCTGCCCGCTGGCCGTGAGCTCGGCGGCAACTGCGGAGGCTTCGGCGCGACTGGCCTGGGGACCGACCCGGACGCGGTGCAGGGTGCGCCCTCCGGACTCGACCTGGCTCAGGAACGCGAGCAGCCCTTGCCCGCGCAGTTCGCTGGCCAGCCGTTGCGCATTCTCCCGGTTGGAAAAGCTGCCCACCTGAACGGCCCAAAGTTGCCCGTCGCCCGCTGCCGTGGCCGGCTGCGGCCGCGTTTCGGGCACGGGCTCAGGCGCCGCGACAACAGCCTCTGTCGGCTCGGCATCACGCGGCGTCGGGGTCGTCACGACGGGCGGAGGCTCCGGATCGGTGGGCGTCTCGACTTCCGGCGCGCTCGTTTCCGGTGCCGTCGTGTCATCACGAGCGGCCGTGGTGTCCGCGCCCTGTGGCAGGGGCAGCTCGGTAACAGGTGCCGCCTCAGGCTCCGAAACGCTGCTCGCGTCGTCCTCGGGCTCTGTCAGTGTCACCGTCTCGCGCCGAAGCGTCGCGCCGCCGGCCGCGTCGGAATCGGGCAAGGCGAGCTCACGCGACACCACGGCGTCGCTGTCGTCGCCGCCCTCGTCCAGAAACACGGGGATCAACAGCCACGCAACGGTGACAATGACGACAGCGCCAATCAGGCGCTCTTTCGCGGGCCGTTCCATGGTGCGGGATTATAGCCGAGCGCGCACGGCGCCAACGACAGGGAATGAACCGGCAACAACGATTCTGCCGTCGTCGGGGGTGAGTCGCCGTGCCTCGCGCAATCCGGCCGCGGGTGAGCCCGCAATCAGCGCCGGCATGCCAGACACCTGCGCCATGCGCCGCGCGAGCACATCGGCCTCGAGCGGGCGCGCACCGCTGGCTGCAACCGCAATCCAGCGCGCCGTGACAGGTACCAGCTGCCCGAGCAGGTCGTCCACGGGCTTATCGCGCATGGCGCCGAATACAAGCGTATTGCCGCCCTCGCGTGGATTCGACTCGAGCCAAGCGCGCAACCTCGCCACAGACTCGACGTTGTGCGCCACATCAAGCAGAACCGGGGGTGTGCCCGCAACCTGTTCGAGCCGCGCCGGCGGCCGTGCGGTCGCCAGCTGGGTGCGGACCACCGCGTCCTCGGGCAACAGGGACAGTGCTTCGAGCAAGGCCAGGCAGCCACTCGCATTGTCGCGCATGGCGACATCGCAGTCGGCGTCTAGCGAATCTATGTTGCGCGCCGCACCGCGCCACGACCAGGGGCCCTCTCCGGCTTCCGAATCGAAGTCCTGACCGAGTGCCAGGACCCGGGCTCCCACATCCGCCGCGTGTGCCAGGACGCTGTCGGGAATATCGCGGGTCGCAATTACGGCAGCCTTGTCTCGTCGAAACACGCCGGCCTTTTCGTGGCCGATGGCCTCGCGCGTGTCACCGAGCCAACGCTGGTGGTCGAGCCCGACATTGGTGAGCAACGCGCCGTCGGCCGCAACGACGTTGACAGCATCGAGCCTGCCGCCCAAGCCGACCTCAAGCACGCGCGCACCCACGTTTTCGGCACGAAACACGGCAAACGCCGCCAGCGTCGCGTACTCGAAATAGCTGAGTTCCGTGTCGCCACGCGCGGCCTCGACGGCCTCGAAAGCCGAGACGAGAGCCTCGTCAGTAACGGGCGCGCCGCCGACGTAAATGCGCTCGCAAAAATCGACGAGGTGCGGTGAGGTGTAGCGGCCGACGCGAATGCCCTGCGCCGACAGCAGCGCATCGAGCAGGTGAACGCAGGATCCCTTGCCGTTGGTGCCGGCAACGACGAGCGTCGGCACGTCGATCTCGACATCGAGTCGACCGTAGACATCGGCGATACGGTCAAGGCCCAACACCATGCGACCCGGGTCGAGCCGCGCCAGCCTGGCGAGCCAGCGCGACAACGCGGTTGTCGGGCGGTAAGGCCTGAGGTCAGTCGGGGGCGTCCTGCTCACTAAGATCGAGCGCCTTGAGCGTCGCGGTATCTTCGCTGAGGCGCGGGGGACGATGCGTCATCTTGCGTATGAGGTCGGCAATCTGCTCACGCAATTCGCGGCGGTCGACGACCATGTCGAGCGCACCGTGTTCGAGCAGGAACTCGCTGCGCTGGAAACCCTCGGGCAATGTTTCGCGCACCGTCTGCTCGATAACCCGACGCCCCGCAAATCCGATCAGCGCACGCGGCTCGCCAATGTTGATGTCACCGAGCATCGCGAGGCTTGCCGAAACGCCACCCGTCGTCGGGTCGGTGAGCACCGAGATGTAGGGCACGCCAGCCTCGGCCAATTCGGCGAGCGCCGCGCTCGTCTTTGCCATTTGGAACAGCGAGAACAGCGCCTCCTGCATGCGCGCCCCGCCGCTGGCAGAAAACGACACGAGCGGTGCCTTGTTATCGAGCGCATGACGCGCAGCCAGACGAAACCGCTCGCCGACGACCGCACCCATGGAGCCGCCCATGAATTTGAACTCGAATGCTGCCGCCGCAACGGGCATTCCAAACAGCTCGCCGTGGGCTGCAATCAATGCGTCCTGCTCGCCCGTGTTCTTCTGTGCCTGGACGATGCGATCCTTGTAACGCTTGCTGTCGCGAAACTTGAGCGGGTCCTGCGGCTGCAGGTTCTCACCGATCTCCGTGAACGCACCCTCATCGAAAAACGTACGCAAACGATCGCGCGCGCCCATGCGCATGTGATGGCTGCACTTCGGACACACGAGCATGTTGCGCGCGAGTTCCGCGCGATAGAGTTGCGCGCCGCAGTGCGGGCACTGAATCCAGAGACCTTCGGGGACCGACTTCGTCCGTCGTTCGGTTGTTATGCGCGACGGCATGATTTTTTCAAACCAGCTCATGGCGCGCAGTCTACCGCAATTCGTTGGTCGCAGCCGTCACGCCACGACCGGGAATCAGGGGCAGTACGGGTGCCAGCGCATCGTCGGGCACGGGACACGGCACACCCCGAGACTCGGGGTAGTGCACCTCGGTCAGGTACAAGCCGTGCGCCGGAGCGGCCGCAGCGCTCAACGTCCGGTCGCGAGCGGCCAGGAGGCCTGCCACCGCGTCAGCATCGGCCTCGCCCCGGCCTGCGACTCGCAGCAGACCGACCATGTTGCGAACCATGTGCATGAGAAATGCGTTGGCGGCCACGTCGACGACAGTCCAGTCACCGTGCCGGCGCACGCGAACGTGGCGCAGCTCGCGAACGGGCGACTTCGACTGGCAGCCAGCTGCTCGCAACGAGGTGAAATCGTGCTCGCCCAGCAGCGGTGCCGAGGCTGCCTGCATGGCGTCTGCATCGAGAGGCTCATGGATCCACCAGGCCCGGTGTGCATACAGCGCGCTGCGGCTGCGGCCCGAGAGAATCAGGTAGCGGTAGCGGCGTTCAATGGCGTCGAAGCGCGCGTGAAATTCGTCATCGACCCGACGCGACCAGCGAACGGCGATATCGTCGGGAAGGTTGCTGTTGCCACCCAGGACCCAGGCGTCGGGCTCGCGCTCTGCCGAACAGTCGAAATGCACCACCTGGCCCGTGCCGTGGACGCCCGTGTCGGTGCGACCCGCACAGTGCACGGTGACGGATTCGTTGGCCACAACGGACAGGGCGCGCTCGAGCGCGCCCTGAACCGATTCGCAGTGATCCTGGCGTTGCCAGCCGCAATAGCGGGTGCCGTCGTACTCGACGCCAAGCGCGATGCGGGGCACGTGACGGGAAGCCGGCCTCAGCCGAGGCTGTCGAGCAGCTTCTGAGCTTCGCCCTTCTGCTCGTTGTCACCTTCCTGCAGCACCTCTTCGAGGATACTGCGCGCGCCATCGGGGTCACCCATGTCGACATAGGCACGGGCCAGGTCGAGCTTGGTGCCCACTTCGGCCACGTTGGTATTGCCCGTGTCGTCGCTGTCAATGGCCAGATTCAGACCCGTGTCGGCGTCGGGATCGACACCCTCTTCGCCCGCGAACACTTCCTCGGAGAACAGCGTCGAAGACGCATCCACCTGAGGCTGCTCACGCGTTGCGTCCGCTTCACCGAGGTCATCGACGGCCAATTCCGTAGTGAGGTCGGCCACGTCGAGATCGACATCGCCAATGGCGCCCGCGGGACGGATCGCCGTGGCGTCACCGTCGTCCGAATCGTCGAATGAGGTCATCTCGCTCGTGGCATCGATGGCCGGCATCTCGCTCGTCGCGTCATTGGCACCGTCCGACGTCATTTCCAGCGTCGCGTCCGAGAACGCACTCGTGTCGGCCAACACGGTGTCTTCATCGTCGGCCGGCGCGTCGGGCAGGCTCACCTTGAAATCGTCCGGCAGCACGGAAGTCACACCGGTCGCTTCGAGCAAGTCGCCCGAAATGTCGTCAGCGGCATCGCCCAGCGACGCCTCCAGGTCACCCGTGTCGAGGTCGAGGTCGGAGATGTCGATCTCGGCTGTCGCCGAGCCCGCGTCATCTCCACCCAGATCGCCAAGGTCCACAGGCTGCTCCACGGTGCCGTCGTCGAGTGCTTCGCCGTCAAATTCGAAGTCGACGCCCGAAGCGCTCGTGTCACCGGCCTCCGCCTTGTCCTCGTCAGAGACCATCGCTTCGTCGAACTCGAAGTCGATGCCGCTGATGTCCGCCGCCACTTGTTCTACGGTGCCGCCGTCGTCGGAATCGGCGCTCGCGGTTTCGAAGACTTCGCCGAAGCCATCATTGTCCCCACCGATCTCGGCGTCGATCGAAGCCGGGGTAGCACGCGTTTCGTCAAGCGACAGATCGAGATCGCCGCCTTCGGAGCTGGCCACAGCGCCGCTGAACAGGGCGTGAGCCGGCGCGATCTGCTGCCCCATGATGACGACCTTGTTCCATTCCGGGTCGCTTGCGTCGACGCCCGACTTGAGGTCCTCGGCAGCGGCGACGAAGCCGTCCTGGTTGCCCCAGACAAAGTAGATCTCGGCGAGCTTGGCCTTGAGTCGGTTATCGGAAGGATCGACGGCGAGCGCGCCCTTGACGAGATCGGCGGCCTGATCGTAGAGACCGTAGGCCATGTGGAAGTCGGCTTCAGCGAGCGGGTCAGACTGGTCGAGGTTGATCGCCGTCTCGGAGCTGAACGTGTCATCCAGCGAGTAACCGGCGCTCGTGTCTTCGTTGTCACCAATCGTCTCGGCTTCGGCCGTGGGCTCGAATTCATCGACGGGTGCCGTCGCCTCGAAGCTGTCCGTCGAGTCGAGCACGGGCTGTTCGGCCGTCGTCGACGTGTCGACGCGCTTGGCCGAACCGATGTCACGCAGGCGGCCCGTCGCGGCCAGGGTGCCGTCGAGGTCTTCGAGGTCCGCCGAATCCAGCGACTCCCAGGTGCCCGTTGGGTCGTCATCGGCACCGCGGCGGCGTGCGGCGATGAGCACAAGGCCACCGATGAGCGCCACGCCGGCGATGACCCAGGCGTAGACGTTGTTGAGCAGCTTCTCGACGAGCGAGGGCTCTTCAGGCGTGGTAACGACGGCCGCCGGTGCCGTGCGCGTGGGCGCTTCTTCGGCAGCATCGTCCGCGGCGTCAGCGGCGTCATCAGCCGCGGTGGTGTCTGCGTCGTCGCCCGTTTCGGCGAAGATGCCGTCCGCAGCGCCGTCGGTTGTGTCGGTGTCCGTAGCGCCAGCCGCCGCGTCGGCGTCCTCGTCCGTCGCGTCGTCGGTGTCCGCGTAGAGGTCCTGCGTCGAGACGGGCGCCTCGTCGGCAGCGTCTGCGGCCGCCTCAGCCGCGGCAGCATCCTGGTTTGCGAGCTGCTGCTGCAGCCGCGCCATTGCTTCGTTCTGAATCTGAATCTGGCGTTCGCGCTCGGCGAGTTCGCGGCGCAACCGATCGAGCTCCGCGCTCGAGGCCGCACTCGTGCCCGTCGTTGACGGACGCGTGCTGTCCGTGCTCGGGCCCGAAACGCCCGCGCCTTCCTCAGGCGGCGTCAGGACCAGCGTACCGCTGCTGTCGCCGCGCCAATCCTGCATCTGGCGACGCACTTCCTGCAGCGCGGCGGAGCGATTGACGTTGTACAGAGAATCGGGGCTCGGCAGCCGCAGAACGGCGCCCGCGTTGAGTCGGTTGATGTTGCCGTCGAAGGCCTGAGGATTGGCTTCGAAGATGGCCAACATGACCTGGTTGATCGAGACGCGCTCGTCGGGACGCACACGCTCGGCAATTTCCCAGAGCGTGTCGTTGCGCTGCACGCGGTACTGATCGCCCTCGAGGCGCGCGGGCGCAGGTGCACTCGAGCGTTGTACGGCACCGCTGGAGCGGGTCTCGCGCTGCGGCGGCGGCGTACGGCGCACCGGTGACGGCGCCGTCGACTGAGCCTGCGGTGCCGCGTAGGTCGGCGGGTCGAGCAGGACCGTGTATTCACGCAGCAGGCGACCGCGGGGCCAGACGGCCTCCACGAGCATGGTGACGAAGGGGTCCGTCACGGGCTGCGTCGAGGTAATCTCGATGGCGGGGTTGGCGCCACCGCGCAGCTTGAACCGAAATTGATTGAGAAACGCGGGCTTATCGATACCGTAGCGGTCGAACGTGTCGCGCGAGGCGAGTTTGACCTCAAGCGTCGTCAGCTCATCCGGGGTGGCGCCGAGCAGCGCAATCTCCGCGTCCATGGGCTCGTTTAGGGCCGAGCGGGTCGTGATCTCGCCGAGACCAAGCGCCTGAGCGCCCGGTGCTGCCAGGAGACACGCCGCAAACACGAGTGCGGCCAACCAACGATGCATAGTTCTTCTCCGGCCCGGACGCCTGCCGGGCTGTTTCTCGATCACGCCGCCAACCGGGGCCAGCGGGTGTCCGCCCCAAAACGCCGCCGATGATAGCTTATAAATGATTTTTGACCAATATTTCAGCGATTTGCACGCTATTTAGAGCCGCGCCCTTACGAATGTTGTCAGAGACGATCCACAAGTTAATACCGCGCGGGTGGCTTATGTCGCCTCGAATTCTGCCAATAAATACAGGATCGGTGCCTGCCGCTTCTGTGACGGGTGTCGGATATCCGCCCAACTCGTGTTTATCGAGTACGGTCACGCCGGGCGCTTTGTGAAGTAATTCACGAACTTGGTCGATTTCGAGCGGCTCGCGGGTCTCCAGGTGCACGGCCTCGGAGTGCCCGTAAAACACCGGTATGCGCACGGCCGTCGGGTTCACCTGGATGTCAGGGTCTGCGAGGATTTTGCGCGTCTCCCAGACCATCTTCATTTCTTCGCGCGTGTAGCCGTTGTCTTCGAACCGGTCGATGTGCGGCAACGCATTGAAGGCAATCTGCTTTTCGCCGTCTTCGAGCTCGAGCGGCCGGGCGTTGAGCAGCGCAGCCGTCTGCCCTGCGAGCTTCTCGATGGCGCCCCGACCTGCGCCCGACACGGCCTGGTAGGTGGCGACGTTGATCCGCGCTATGCCCGCGGCGTCATAGATGGGCTTGAGCGCCACGAGCATCTGCATCGTCGAGCAATTGGGATTGGCGATGATGTTGCGCGCGGCGAAACCTGACAGCGCGTCAGGATTCACTTCCGCGACCACGAGCGGCACGTCGTCGTCGTAGCGAAAGTGCGAGGTATTGTCGACGACGACGCAACCTGCCTCTGCCGCGCGCGCCGCGTACTCGGCCGATACTGACCCGCCCGCCGAAAACAGCGCCAGCTGGACCGTTGAGAAATCGAAGGTGGCGAGGTCGGCGACGCGCAGATTGCGCCCGCCGTACTCGACACGCTTGCCCACGGAACGCTCGCTGGCCAGCGCGTGAACGGTACCGCTCGTGAAATCCCGCTCGGCGAGGATGGACAGCATCGCCTCACCGACGGCGCCCGTGGCGCCGACAACCGCGATGTCGATATCGCTGGTACTCATGATTGCTGCACGGCTGGGATCACGGGCGTCTCCGAGGTCACGTCGGCGTTCTGAGCCCGGTGCCGCAGGTAATGATCGAGCAGCACCAGGCACACCATCGCTTCGGCAATCGGCGTGGCGCGCAGACCCACACAGGGATCGTGGCGACCCGTCGTGACGATGTCGGTCTCCTGCCCCGCCGTGTCAACAGTCCGGCCCGGCTTGGTGATGCTCGAGGTCGGCTTGAGCGCGATGCTCACAACAAGGTCCTGCCCCGAAGAGATGCCGCCCAAGGTGCCGCCGGCGTCATTCTTGGCGAAGCCGTCGGGCGCGATCTCGTCGCGGTGCTCCGAACCGCGCTGCGTGACGGACCCAAAACCCGCGCCAATCTCAACACCCTTTACCGCGTTGATGCTCATGAGACCATGGGCCAGGCTCGCGCCGAGCTTGTCGAAGACAGGTTCGCCGAGTCCGGGCGGCACATTGCGCGCGAGGCACGTGATGCGTGCGCCAATCGAATCGCCGTCACGCCGGAGCGCATCCATGTACTCGGACAACTCGACGAGTTTTTCGGGATCGGCGCAGAAGAACGGGTTGTCATCGATGATCGACAGGTCCCTGGCCTCGAGCGCGATGGGACCGAGCTGCGACACGTAGCCCGTGACCTCGATGCCCAGCCGTTGCTTCAGGTATTTGCGCGCAATGGCGCCAGCCGCGACCCGCATGACGGTTTCGCGGGCCGACGAGCGGCCGCCACCACGGTAGTCGCGGATGCCGTACTTCTGCAGATAGGTGTAGTCGGCGTGGCCTGGGCGGAACTTGTCCTTGATCTTCGAGTAATCGCGCGAGCGCTGATCCTCGTTGTAGATCACAAGCCCAATGGGCGTGCCCGTGGTCTGCCCCTCAAAGGTCCCGGAGAGGATCTGAACCGCGTCCGACTCCTTGCGCTGGCTCGTGTGGCGCGACTTGCCCGTGCGTCGCCGCTCGAGCTCGCACTGGATGTCCTCGGCGTCGAGTTCAAGCCCCGGCGGGCAGCCATCCACGATGCAGCCGAGCGCCACGCCGTGGCTCTCGCCAAAGGTCGTGACCCGAAACAGGGTACCGAAGGTGTTGCCGCTCATGTGTTCTCTAACCCGCAATCGACTGCCGCCGCAATCGCCGGGGCGTGCTCTTTCAGTTGTTGACGGGTCACCGCAAAGACGCCGTGCCCGCCATGCTCAAACGCAAGCCAGGTGAATGGTACCGTGGCGTACTCCCGTTGCAACGATTCGGCGCTGTTGCCGACTTCGCAAATCAACACGCCACCCGGCTCGAGGTGCGACGCCGCCTCCGCAAGCAGACGGCGTACGATCGACAAGCCATCGTCGCCAGCGGCCAGACCCAGTTCGGGCTCGTGCCGAAACTCCGCCGGTCGCGACGCCATATCTCCGGCATCCACATAGGGTGGATTGCTGACGATGAGGTCGTAGCGATTCAGCGACGCCGACGCGAACAGGTCTGACTCGATGAGCCGCACGCGCGTGCCGACGTCGTGGCGCGCCGCGTTGCGGCGGGCGACGGCCAGCGCGGCCTGTGACACGTCACTGGCGTCAACGCTCGCATCGGGCAGCGCAAGTGCCGTTGCGATCGCGATGCACCCGCTGCCCGTGCCAATTTCCAGGACACGATGCACCGCCGAAGGTGTCACCCAGGGCGTGAAGCGGGCGGCAATGAGCTCGGCAATGGGCGAACGCGGCACAAGGACGTCGGGCGTGACCTCGAAGCGCAGGCCCGCGAACCAGGCCTCGCCCAGCAGGTAGGCCAGCGGCTGCCTCGTCGCCACACGCTGACGGGCCAGTACCGTCAGACGTTCCGTGTCGAGATCTGTGGCCGGGCCCGCGAGTGCCGACTCGAAACGGACCATCCAGTCCGCATGGGCGTAATCGACACCCGCCACGGTGGCGAACAACCAGGCGGCCTCGTCGCCGGCGTTGTCGGTACCGTGACCGTACACCAGGGGCGCAACGGCGAAGTAGCGGGTCAAGACGTCGAGCACCGCCGCGCCATCGGTGGCGGCCTCGACGTCTCTGGAGAGCGGATCATCGGATGACATGGCGCGACGTTAGGCCACGGTCCCGCTGCTGTCCAACCGGGATCGTGGGCCGCCTTTGGCCGGTTGTGAGATAATGTACGGCCGTGAACCGCGCGACGCCTGCCGCGAACGCGCCCCGACAACCACGACCCAAATGCCAAGACCCTTACTTGCCGCCGCGGCCGCGCTGGCATTCGCCGGTGGTATTGCCGCCGGCCTGCTGCTGCGCTCGGAGCCGCTTACACTAGAGACAGGCACGCTGCTTGACCCGCCGCGCGCCGTCGCCCCGTTCAACCTGCAGGGAACGGGCCCGGCCACGCTCGATGCCGCCGCCCTGTCCGACGGGTGGTCACTCGTGTTCTTTGGCTTCACGCGCTGCCCGGATATCTGCCCGACCACGCTGCAGCTGCTGTCTTCTGCACGCGAGCGCATCGCTGCGAGCGGCGAAACGCCACCACGCATCCTGCTCGTCACCGTGGATCCCGAATACGATACGGTCGAGCGACTCACGGCCTACACGCGCTACTTCGGCGAGGGCATTACTGGCGCCACAGGCACGCCCGAAGCGGTTGCCGCCGTGGCGCGCGACCTGGGCATCGTCTACCAGCGTGTGCCGCTCGAGGGCGACAACTACACGATGGACCACACGGGCGCCGTCTTGCTCATCGGGCCGGACCTTGGCCTGCGCGCCGTGTTCAGCCCGCCCTTCGATTTGCCTGCATTGGCGCGGGACCTGACCGACATCCTGGCGTCGGAGTCGTGATGGGGCGTGTCTTCGTCGCAATGCTCGCGGCGGCCCTGCTGGCCGGCTGCTCGAAAACCGAAGCGGGTCCGGCCGTGACCGTGGAGCGCGGCTGGATGCGCGCACCCGCACCGGGCGCGATGATGAGTGCGGCCTACCTCGAGGTGGTCAATCGCGGCGACGACACCCTCGTCATCGACGGCGTCTCGAGCCCGCAGTTCGGCGACGCGAGCCTGCACACCACACAAATGAACGACGGGCGCATGCAGATGCGCCCCATCGAATCGCTGACGATCGCGCCTGGTGGCCGCGCCGTTCTCGCGCCGGGCGCAGACCACATCATGCTGGGCGATCCTCGCGCCGCGCTCGAGGGTGTGGCATTTGTCGAGCTCACACTCACGAACGCGGGCACGCCCATCGTGACCGTTGAAGTGCCCGTGGCGCGCACGGACCCCTGGGCGGACACACCATGAGCCCGTCCAGCGGCGACAACGAACGGCTCGGTGTCGGCAGCCGATTGTTTATCGCGCTGCAGTACTTCCTGCCGCAGATTCTGCTGACACGTCTCATCGGGTGGTTCGCCACGCGGGAAGCCGAGTGGTTCAAGAACCTGCTTATCCGTGGGCTCGTGCGCGGCTACTCGATCAACACCCGTGAGGCAGCAGGCCGAGTCCCCGAAGACTTCGCGAGCCTCAACGCGTTCTTTACGCGTACGCTGCGAGAGGGCGCACGCGAAATCGACGACACGCCGAACGCCATCGTGTCGCCCTGTGACGGCGCCATCAGTCAGCTTGGCGCCATCGAGGACGGGCGCATTCTGCAAGCCAAAGGGTTTCGCTACACGGTTGCCGAACTCATCGACGATGAAGCGCAGGCCGCGCGCTTCGAGGGCGGCCGCTTCATGACGGTGTACCTGGCACCTTACGACTACCACCGCGTGCACATGCCCATCGCGGGCACGATTCACGACCACCGCCACGTCCCCGGCCGCCTGTTCTCCGTGAACGGGGCAACGGCCGCGGCTGTGCCGAGGTTGTTCTCGCGCAACGAGCGCCGCATCTTTCACATCGACGGCGTCGCGCCCATGGCGATGGTGATGGTCGGCGCGCTCAATGTGGGCAGCATCACCACGACCTGGCACGGCGCTGTGACGGCCGGCTACCACGAACGACCGCTGCCCCTGCCCTTGCCCGAGATGCCGCTCGAGTGCGGCGAAACGGTCGGCTGGTTCAACATGGGCTCCACGGTCATCCTGCTCGCGCCGCGCGGTGCGGCGTGGCGAGAGGAGCTCGTCGCCGGAGACGTGCTGCGCATGGGCGAGCGCATCGGCGTGCTGTCGGCGTGAACACCGCATGGCGCCCGGGGCACACCCTTGAGGTGGCCCGACTGCGGGCCCGTATGCTCGCACGCGCCCGACAGTGGTTTGCCGACCGCGACATTCTCGAGGTGACGACGCCCGCGCTCGATGCGGCGGCCGTATCTGACGTCAATATCGAGAGCATTGCCGCGACGATCGACGCACTCGACGGACCCCGTTACCTGCACACCTCGCCCGAGTACGCGATGAAGCGCCTGCTCGCAGCAGGCTTCCCCGACATCTATCAGATCTGCACGGTGTTTCGCGATGGCGAGGTCGGCCGCCGACATCAACCCGAATTCACGATGCTCGAGTGGTACCGACACGACATGGACCTCGACGCGATCGTTCGCGACGCCGTCGGGCTGATTCGATTACTCCTCGGTGACGGGGCGACACCCCTGACCCATGACACGCACCATCTGCGCTACGACGATGCGCTGCGTACGGCCTGCGGTGTGGGTTCGGACTCAGCTATAGACGCGCTGCGCGCGGCCGCGGGCGACGCATTGACCCCTGGCATAGAGCACGATCGTGACGCCTTGCTCGACTACCTGTTTGCCTGCGAGGTCGCGCCGGGCTTTGCGGATGAGACGTTGACCGTGATCACGCACTACCCGGCGGCGCAGGCTGCATTGGCGCGCATCGACGCAGCATCAGGACGCGCATTGCGCTTCGAGGTGTTTCACGGCGCCCTGGAACTCGCCAACGGGTTCGTGGAATTGACTGACGCCGTCACACAGCGCCAGCGTTTCGACAACGACCAATCAAAGCGGCGCGCACTGGGCCGCGCTCTGCGCCCACTCGATGAACGATTCCTGGCGGCCCTGTCGCACGGTCTTCCGGATTGCGCGGGCGTGGCGCTCGGCTTTGATCGACTCGTGATGCGCGCGGCCGGGTGCGACACGATCGGCGCCGTCACCAGCTTCCCACACGGAAAGGCATCCTCATCATGAGCTACGAGACAGACTACGACCTGCTGCTGCAGCAAGCCGACGCACTCATCGCCGATGAGCCCGACGCGCTCGCCAACATCGCAAACCTCTGCGCCCTGCTCTACCAGGAACTCGAGGGCGTGAACTGGGCCGGTCTCTACGTGCTGCGCGACGGCGAGCTCGTGCTGGGTCCGTTCCAGGGGCTGTCTGCCTGCGTGCGTATTCCTGTCGGCAATGGCGTGTGCGGTACGGCAGCAGCCAGTGGCGAGGTCCAACGCGTAGCCGATGTTCACGCATTCCCTGGCCACATCGCCTGCGACGCAGCCAGCAATTCGGAAATCGTTGTGCCCCTGTACCGGGACGGCGCGCTGATTGGCGTGCTCGATATCGACAGCCCCGATAAGGCGCGCTTCACCGCCGAGGATGAAGCAGGGATCGTTGCGGTGGCACAGCGTTTCGAACAGGTGCTCGCAGCAGGCGGCCTCGCCCGGGCCATTGCGCCGGGTTAGCGCTCGCGTCAGTCCTTGACGCGCGACACGTATTCGCCTGAGCGCGTGTCGACGCGAATCACCTCGCCCTCTTCCAGGAACAGCGGGACGCGCACCGTGGCACCGGTTTCGAGCCTCGCAGGCTTCACCCCACCCTGGGCTGTGTCACCACGCAGTCCCGGATCTGTCTCGGTAATCGTCAGCTCGACGAAGTTGGGGGGCGCAACCGACAGCGGCGCATTGTTCCAGAGGGTGACAGCGCAGATATCCTCGCCCTTGAGCCAGGGCGCCGCATCGGCCACGGCCGCCTCGGGGGCCGCATACTGCTCGAACGTGTCGGGCATCATGAAATGCCAGAACTCTCCGTCGGCGTAGAGGAACTGCATGTCCGTCTCGTGTACGTCGGCCGCCTCGACCGACTCACCGGATTTAAAGGTCTTGTCGAGCACCTTGCCGGTCTTGAGGTTGCGGACCTTGACACGGTTGAACGCCTGTCCCTTGCCGGGTTTCACGAACTCGTTCTCGACGATGGTGTAGGGATCACCGTCGAGCATGATCTTGAGTCCGCCTTTGAATTCGTTGGTGTTGTAGGACGCCATGAGGGATCGCTCAGCCGAAACGCGGCACATGGTACCCCGCGCTAGCCCGGGCCGAAAGTCGTCCGCTGCAGCGTCAATCTCAAGAATCTGTGACCGTCGTCGCTATAGGGTGCGCGAACTACGTCACGGTTTTGCGGTCCCGACCCGCGCGCGGCGCGGCCGCTGTACTACCATCAGGGTTGACGCAACACGACCAGATGTTGCGCAGAGGGAAAACTTTGGAGCCGCCTTGAGCCAGCCGCGAAACGCATCCGTCATCGTCGTCACCGAGGCCGAAGACGACGTCGAGGCACTCAACCAGACCTTGCGCCGCGCCGGCTTCGCCGCCCGCTGCCAGTGGGTCCGTGACGGCGACAGTTTTGCCAAGCAGGTCCGCGCTGACACGGACCTCGTGGTCTTGCGTATCGCGGACGGTCTGCCCGACGTCGGGCAGACCGTGGCCATCACTCGCAAGCGCGAGTGTCGCGCCGCCGTCGTTGCCATTGATAGCTCGTTTGATGAAGCCGCGGTCAGCGCCGCCATCGACGCGGGTGCCGCGGACCTCGTCACGCTTGAGAACACGACCCGCCTGAGTGCCACGCTCAAGCGCGAACTCGACCTGCAGGCGCTCTACAGCCAGGTCGCAAGCTCACGCAGCAACGTCGCCACGATCCAGCAGCAGTTCACGACCCTCATGGATAACGTGCCCGACGCCATCGCGCACGTGCAGGAAGGGATCATCGTCGAAACCAACAAGGCGTGGCTCGAATTGTTCGGCTACGAAGATGACGACGATTGCGTGGCGCTGCCCCTCATGGACGCCATCGCGCCGCGCAGCCAAAGCGCTATCAAGGGCGCACTGAAGGCCATCTCGCGGGGCAAGTGGAAGGACGAACCGCTCGACGTCAAGGCGCTTAAGGTTGGCGGCCAGAACGTTGATCTGACATTGCTGTTAACGGCGGCTCAGTTCGACGGCGAGCCCGCGGTTCGCGTCGCGGTCAAGCCCGAAGACAAAGAGGACAAACGGGTCTCGTCGCTCATGCGTGACGCGATGACCAAGGACCAGAGCACCTTCTTGTTTCACCGTAAACACTTTCTGAAGCTCGCAAGCCAGCGAGTCGCCGAGAACCTCGACGCCGGTGTGCGCATGCTGGCCTGGATCCGCATCGACAATTTCAAAGACGTCCGCCGCGAGCTCGGTGTCATCGACTCCGAAGATGTGATCGCCGAGTTTGCCGAGTTGCTGCGCCGCTGCGTCGTCAAGGGTGACATTCCTGGACGCTTCGAGGGCACCGCGTTCACGATCCTCATGGAGCGTGCAACAGACAGCGAGGCGCGCGTCTGGGCCGAGAAATTCGCGGCGCTCGTGGCCGACCAGCATTTTGAAGTCGGTGATCGTACGATCACGCTCACCTGCAGTGTCGGCATCGCCGCCTATGGCGAGCTCATCGACTCGGTGCCGGCACTCGTCGAGGCTGCAGAGAAGACCTACACGTCCGCCCGCCAGGAAGGGCGGGGTTCCGTGCGGATCGCCGAGACCAGCGATGAAGACACGCGCATCCGCAACCACGACGCGCTCTGGGCCAAGCGCCTGACCTCGGCACTGAAGGAAAACCGTTTCCGCCTGCTCAAGCAGCCCATTGCGGCACTCGACGGCGAGTCAACCGGCGTCTTCGACATTCTCATGCGGCTCGTTGACGAACAGGGCGAGACCATTGCGCCCAGCGAATTTCTGCCCGCAGCACGCCGCAACAACATGATGCAGGCGCTAGACCGCTGGGTTATTGGCGCCTCGATCGCCATGAGCCGGGAACAGCGCCCCGACCTGCTGTTCGTGCGAATTTCGGAGCAGTCCGTAACGGACCGTTCGTTCGCTCCCTGGCTCAAGACGATCGTTGCGAAGTCGGAGGTGAGCGCCAAGTCGCTGTGCTTCCAGGTGACCGAGGAAGTTGCACTCAACTACCTCAAGGCCGTCATGCAGACGGCCGCCGCCATTCGCGCCATGGGCTGCCAGTTTGCGCTCGAGCACGTCGGCAACTCGCCGCAGTCGGTGAAGCTCGTCAACGGCATTCCACTGGACTTTGCGAAAATCGACGGCGCACTCATTACGAACCTGTCCACGGACAGCGACGCACACACCACCACGGGGCAGATCGTCGAAGCGGCGCGATCGCGTGGCGTGCGAACCGTTGCCGAGAAGGTGCAAGACGCCAACACCATGGCGGCCCTTTGGCAGCTTGGTATCAGCTTCATGCAGGGGCATTACGTACAAGAGCCCGAAGTTGTGCTCCAGGACACAGCCTGACGCCTGCAGAAGTGCTACAACGCGCCTAGTTGACTGCGATACACCGTCATTCGCGGTGCTGGATAGGGAGTCCTGGCTTGAAGCGCGAGCATAAACGCCTGAATTTATTGCGTGTGGCTGTAATAGCCGCCTTGGGCGGGCTGTCGCTGTCAGCCTCGGCGCTCGAAATCGGCGAGCCCAACGTCCGCTCGGCCCTGGGCGAGCGCCTGCTCGTCGAAATCCCCGTTCAGGCCCGCACGCCATTGCCAGAGGGCTGCGTCTCGGCGCGCATCGGGCCGATGGGCAGTACCCTGCGCGCGCCGGGCCAGCGCCAACTGCCGGGTGGCCTCATCATCTCGACGCCGCGCATCGTTACGGAGCCCATGCTCGAGCTTGCTGTCACCGTTGCCTGCCCAGGCGTGGCGCGGCTGTCGCGCACCTACACGCTGTTCCTCAACCCCGCGACCCGCGGCGCCGCGCGACCCGCGAGTGTCCTGCCGAGACGATCTGTTCGCCGCAACGCACCCGCACCGCGCGCGCCCGAGCAGCGCAACACGCCGGACGTGTTCACCAACGCACGTCGCTACCAGGTGCAAACGGGCGACACGGTGTCCGCCATCGCCGCGACATTGACACCGCGCGGGCAGAGCTACTGGCCCGTGGTCGATGCCATTGTGGCCGCGAACCCGCAGGCGTTTATCGACAACGATCCCGACCGCCTTATTGCCGGCGCCGTGTTGCGGCTCCCCGCCACCGATACGCCGACGGAAGTCGCGCCCGATGCGACCGTCGCGCTGCCCGCACTTACGGCGCAGACGCCAACCGTGGCAGCCGCCCCCGTCGTGGTCGAACCCGCGCCCGTTGCTGAGGTTCTGGTCGTGCAACAGCCTGAAGTCACGCCTGCGGCTCCCGTACGCACCCAAACCGACCGCCTGCTCAACGTGGTGGGCGATGCCGCGACAGACCGAACAGCCGGCGCTGACGCGGCAAGTCCCTTCGCCGACGAAGTCGATACGGCAGCCGAAGCGACGCCGGAGGCGCCCGCGCTGACGCCGCTGCCAGACCTCATTGAAGCCGCACCGCGGACTAGCTGGACCGAGCGCCTGCTGGGTCTGGGTGCGGGCATGCTGATCGCGCTGGTCGTGTTCACGCTCTGGCCACGCCGAAAGCCCCAGCGACGCAACGTGGTGGATGTCGATCCTGTTGGTGCGGCGCGCACGGCCCTGCCCGAAACGGAACGGCTGCCGCGCCCGACGCAGGCGCGCGCCGCGACACCGGCCGCGCAGGCACCGAAGCCCATAACGCCCGACCCGGTCGCCGCGCTACCACCGCTGAAGTCAGACCTCTATGAGGCCCCCGAATCCGTGGTTGAGGACAGCACGCGCTCGTTCACCTTCCACACGATGGAAACCAAAGCGCCCGCGGTGCCTGTGAAACACCTCTCGCCGAAGACCACCAGTGCCGACATCAAGGTGGGCACGCTGACCTCCTACGAGTTCGAAGACCTCGAGTCCGACCTCGATGATCAAACACAGCAGATGCTTGAGGCCGACTACGAGGCCGAGTTCACGCGCACGCAACAGATCGAAATGGAAATGGCGCGGCGCGCGCTCGAAAGCGGCGGCGACGACGAGCACGACGTCACGATCGAGATGCACGGCTATCATGAGTCCAGCGAATCGGGCGACACGGTAGCAATGCCACCCGAAGAAACGGTCGGGTTTCACGATGCGACCGAGGCGCGCTATGTCGGTCAGCCCGACGACACGATTGCCGAAACCGATGCCGTGCCGGCGCTGGACCTGGATCTCGATATACGTTCGGCTTCCGCGATTCTCGACGCCAGCGCAGAAGCGCTGCGCGGCGAACTCGATGAAGACCTCGACGTCGACGTCGAGGACAGGGCCCGCAAGAAGCAGGCCTGACGCGCGCGCTTACTCCGCGACGGAGAGTCGGTCCACCTTTCTATAGTTGCGCGACAGCATCTGGCCGCGATTGCCCCGCGTGCCGATGTAGCGTTCGAGTTCGGCGGGCTTGAGCGTCATGTGGCGGTCACCGCAGTGCACGACGAGACTGGCATCGGCCGGAATCGCGACCATGGCCACCATCCGCTCCTCGCCCGATTCGAACTTGCGCTTGGGGATGTCCATGAGCTTGTTGCCCTTGCCGCGCGCGAGTTCCGGCAAATCGTCGAGGTCGAACAAGAGCAGCCGGCCGATGTTGCTCACGGCCGCAACCAGTTCGCCCTCGAGCCACTGCGTCGGAGACGGCACGAGCACGTCTGCGTGCCCGCGCACCGTGAGCATGGTCTTGCCGGCTTTGGCGCGACTCACCAGCGCCTCCGCCTGCACGACAAAGCCATAGCCCGCGCTCGTCGCCACGACCCAGCGGTCCTTGGGCTCGCCGAACATCACGCCTCGGAACGTGGCGCCGTCCGGCGGATTGAAATGCCCCGACAGGGGCTCGCCCTGGCCGCGTGCCGACGGCAGCACGTGGGCAATGAGGCTGTAGACACGCCCCGTCGAATCCACAAACAGCGCCGTCTGGTTACTCTTGCCGCGGGCCGACGACAGGTAGTCGTCACCGGACTTGTAGCTCAATGCGCGCGGATCGATGTCGTGACCCTTGGCCGTGCGCGCCCAGCCGCGCTGCGACAGCACCACCGTCACGGGCTCACTGGCCACAAGGGCTGTTTCGTCGAGCGCCTTGCCCGGCTCGCGTTCAACAAGGCGCGTCCGCCGTTCGTCACCGTATTCCTCGGCGTCGGCGGCGATCTCTTTCTTCATGAGCGTCTTGAGTCGCGCGTCGCTGCCCAGCAGCTTCTCGATGTCCGCCTTTTCTGCGGCAAGCTCCTCCTGCTCACCGCGGATCTTGATTTCCTCGAGCTTCGCGAGGTTACGCAGGCGCAGGTTGAGAATGGCCTCGGCCTGGCGCTCAGAGAGCTTGAACGCCGACATGAGATCGGCCTTGGGCTCATCGGCCTCGCGGATAATGCGGATCACCTCATCGATGTTCAGGTAGGCCGCAAGGAGACCTTCGAGGATGTGCAGGCGCTCATCGACTTTGGCGAGACGGTGCTCAAGCCGTCGGACCACCGTGGCCTTGCGAAATGCGAGCCACTCCTTGAGCAGGTTGCGCAGATCGAACACCTGCGGCGTGCCCTTGAGACCGATGACGTTGAGATTGACGCGCAGCGTGCGCTCAAGGCCCGTGGTGGCGAAAAGATGCGACATGAGGGCATCGATGTTCGTACGCCGCTTGGGCGTGATCACGAGCCGCACGGGCGCCTCGTGGTCGGACTCATCGCGCAGGTCCTCTACCATGGGCAGCTTCTTCGCCCGCATCTGCTGCGCGATTTGCTCGAGCACTTTGGCACCCGAAGTCTGGAACGGCAGCTCGGTCACGACAATGTCGTCACCGTCCTTCGACCAGGTCGCACGTGCACGCAGGGTGCCGTTGCCCGTTTCGTAGATCGCGCGGATTTCCGATACCGGCGAGATCAACTCACCGCCCGTCGGAAAATCCGGGCCCTTGATGTGCTTCTGCAAATCGGCAATCGTGGCCTTGGGCTTCTCGAGCAGATGGATGAGCGCCGCGGCAACCTCACGCAGGTTGTGCGGCGGCACGTCCGTGGACATACCCACGGCGATGCCCTGGGTGCCGTTGAGCAGCAGGTTCGGCAAGCGCGCGGGCAGCACCACGGGCTCCCTGAACGTGCCGTCGAAGTTGGGCTGCCAGTCGACGGTGCCCATGCCGAGCTCCGACAACAGCGACGCCGCATAGGGCCGCAGCTTTGCTTCGGTGTAGCGCATGGCTGCGAACGACTTGGGATCGTCGGGTGAACCCCAGTTGCCCTGCCCGTCGATGACCGGATAGCGGTAACTGAAATCCTGGGCCATGAGCACCATGGCTTCGTAGCAGGCCGAATCGCCGTGCGGGTGGAACTTGCCGATGACGTCACCCACAGTCCGCGCCGACTTCTTCGGCTTGGCATTGGCACCCAGCGACAATTCGTTCATCGCATAGATAATGCGCCGCTGCACGGGCTTGAGGCCGTCGCCGATA
The DNA here is from genome assembly GCA_039821605.1 of Pseudomonadota bacterium. Lineage (GTDB taxonomy): Bacteria > Pseudomonadota > Gammaproteobacteria > Steroidobacterales > Woeseiaceae > CALBPI01. The sequence continues at coordinate 370,988 of JBCBNV010000003.1, forward strand.
TGGGGCAGTGCGCGATCGAGGATGACGTACATCGAGTAGTCGAGATACGCCTTCTCGGTGTAGTCACGCAGCGAGAGTGTCTCGATGCCCTCGAGGTTGAGCTCGTTTTGCATGAATCAGTCCTGGGCCGCGCCTTCGGCCGGCCTCACAGCGATGCCAGGTTGCCGCTGCTCTCGAGCCAGGCGCGGCGATCGGCCGCGCGCTTCTTTGACAACAGCATGTCCAGCGTCTGGTCGGTGTTATTGGCGCCTGTGATCGTGAGCTGCACGAGTCGGCGCGTGTCGGGGTTCATGGTGGTCTCGCGCAGTTGCGGCGGGTTCATCTCACCGAGCCCCTTGAAGCGCGTCACCGTGATCTTGTTGCGCCGCTTATCCGCAGGCAGCGACTCAATGATGGCATCGCGCTCCGCGTCGTCGAGCGCGTAGTGCACGTCCTTGCCGACATCGACGCGGTACAGCGGGGGCATGGCCACGTAGACGTGCCCCGCCTCCACGAGTTTGCGGTAGTGACGCACGAACAGCGCGCAGAGCAGCGTGGCGATGTGCGCACCATCCGAGTCGGCGTCGGCCAGGATGCACACCTTGTGGTAGCGCAGCGCGTCGAGGTCGGGGTTGCCCGGATCCACACCCAGCGCTATTGAAATGTCGTGCACTTCCTGCGAGCCCAGAATCTCGGTCGTGTCGACCTCCCAGGTATTCAGGATCTTGCCGCGCAGCGGCATGATGGCCTGCGTGTCGCGGTTGCGCGCCTGCTTGGCAGAGCCACCCGCCGAATCACCCTCGACGAGGAAGAGCTCGCTGCGCTCGGGCTCCTGGCACGAGCAATCGGCCAGCTTGCCGGGCAAGGCCGGGCCGGTGACGACCTTCTTGCGGACGACCTTCTTGGCGGCGCGCAGCCGTTGTTGCGCTCGCGTGATGGCCAGCTGCGCGATCTGCTCGCCCGTGTCCGGGTGCTGGTTGAGCCAGAGCGAAAACGCGTCACGGATGATGCCCGTCACATAGCCCGCAGCCTCGCGCGTCGACAGCCGCTCCTTCGTCTGCCCCGAGAACTGCGGGTCCTCGAGTTTGATCGAGAGTACAAAGCTCACACGGTCCCAGACGTCGTCGGGCGCCAGTTTGACGCCGCGCGGCAGGATGCTGCGGAATTCGCAAAAGTCACGAATGGCCTCGGTCAGACCCGTACGCAGGCCGTTGACGTGGGTGCCTCCCTGCGCCGTGGGAATCAGGTTGACGTAGCTTTCGCCGACGACGGGCGCGTCGTCCGCGAGCCAGGCCAGCGCCCAGTCGGCTGCATGGTGTTCGTCACTGACCGAGCCTGAGAATGGGCGCTCGGGCAACAGCGTGGCACCCGCGCAAGCCTCGACGAGATACTCCTCAAGGCCACCTTCGTAGTGCCAGGTTTCCGACTCGCCCGTCTTCTCGATTGCGAGCGAGATGGCGAGGCCCGGGCACAGCACGGCCTTGGCGCGCAGCACATGGCGCAACCGCGGGATCGAAAACCTGGCCGAGTCAAAATACTGGGCGTCGGGCCAGAAACGAAGCGTCGTGCCCGTGTTGGCCTTGCCCACCTTGCCGACCAACTCGAGCTTGCTCGAGCGCTTCCCGCCCCGAAAGGAGAGGTTGTACTGGCGCCCGCCGCGCTTGATCCAGACCTCCAGCTGCGCCGAGAGCGCATTGACCACCGATACGCCAACACCGTGCAGGCCGCCCGAATACTGGTAGTTCTTGTTTGAGAACTTACCGCCCGCGTGCAGCTTGGTGAGAATGAGTTCCACCCCAGGGATCTTCTCCTTGGGATGAACATCGACCGGCATGCCGCGGCCGTCGTCCGACACGGACAACGAACCATCGTCATGCACCGTGACGTCAATACGCTTGCAGTGTCCCGCCAGCGCTTCGTCGACGCTGTTGTCGATGACCTCGTGGGCGAGGTGGTTGGGACGCGCCGTATCGGTGTACATGCCGGGCCGGCGGCGCACCGGCTCGAGGCCGCTGAGCACCTCGATGTCAGCGGCGTTGTATGTGTTGCTCATGGTCCTCCACGCACCGCGCTGCGGTACCCGCGTCCCCGGGGCTCAGGCGGCGTCGGTGTGGATATTAGCTTTCAGGTAGTCGTAATGCGACGGCAGTTTCACGACCTCGTTCTGCTTGAAGGCGTTCATTTCGCGCTGGAACACTTCGGCCGCTTGAAGATTGTCGACGATCTGTTGTTCGAAGGGGCCGGCGCCGCCCGCGAACTGGCCCGTGTTGAACGGCATGTGGTTCATGCCGATGAGAACAGCCTCCCAGCCGTCCGTGAAACTGTAGTCCGCGAAGTTTGGCCGGAAGATGCTCTTGACGACCGGGGCGTCCACAAAAGTCAGGCGTGCGAAGCGCAGAATCTCTGCCAGACGATCTGAGACCTTCATGGCGTACTTGACATCGCGCCAGTACGGGGTATCCTCGCGCGCCGTCAGCATGTAGTGCGCACAGAGGAAGTCCCGAACGTTCTCGAAGAATTCCGTGACGATATTGTTGTACATGACCACATCGCCGACGTTGTAGTCGTTGCGGCCGCCCGCAAGCATGTTGCCCAGAGTTTCGGCTTGCAGCTGCACGGCGAACAGCCCCGTCGACTCGAGCGGCTCGAGGAACCCGGCCGCAAGGCCAATGGCCACACAGTTGTGCTTCCAGACGTTCTTGTGTTTGCCGACGCGGATCGGAATGTGGCGCGCCTCGATGTCGGCGACGCGATCGGCACCGAGGTAGTTGCGAAACTCAGCCTCGGCCTCGTCCGATGACAGGTAGCGGTCGCAGTAGACGTAACCCGAGCCTTTGCGCGTGAACAACGGCACTTCCCACACCCAGCCTGACGACAGTGCCGTGCAGTTTGTGTAGGAGATCATCTCGTTGTCCGGGTCCTCATAGGGAAAGCGCAGCGCGCAGGCCGTGTTGTTGAACAGGTAGTCGCTGTAACTGTCGAACGGCTCCTCGAGCGTCTTGCCGAGCAGCATGGAGCGAAAGCCCGTGCAGTCGATGAACAGGTCCGCCTCGAGCGCTTCACCCTGTTCACGATGCAAACGCGTAATCCAGCCGCGTTCGTCCTGCTCGACGCCCGTGACGTTGTCGATGATGCGCTCTACGCCACGTTCGGTGGCATAGCGCGCCAGAAAATCACCGAGCAGGCCGGCATCGACGTGGTAAGACGGGCCCGCGGGCATGACGGAGCGGATCGTGCCGCCGCTGTTCAGCACGTCGGGTGTGATGAAGCAGTAGTCGTAGAACGACATGCGGTCGACGCTGGTGGGGTCGGACAGGTAGCGATTGTGCCAGTAGCGATTGATGGGCCGGCCTTCGACCTGTTGCATGGGCTCGAAGGTGTAGAAGAAGCCGTGGCCGCGCTCGTAGAAGTTGTTGAAGCGAATCGCGCTCTTGTAGGTCGCATTGATATGCGGCATCCAGTCGGCCTCTTCGAGACCGAGGTTCTTCATGTAGTCGACCATGGGCACGATGGTCGACTCCCCGACGCCGATTATGGGGATTTCCGAGCTCTCCACGAGCCGGATGCTCACGCCGTCGAGACGCGCCGCCAGCGCCGCTGCTGTCATCCAGCCGGCGCTGCCGCCACCGACGATTACGATCGATTTCACCATACCCTGCGTGCCACCCCGGTAGCCCTGTCGCGAATCCGGTCAATGATAGCAGGGGCGCGCTGCGCCGAAGCGCCTGACGGGCAACCCGTGCGTGAACGCGGCTTGGACACTGCGATACATACCGCACGCGGCAGTCTGGCGGTATGATTGCGCCCGTCAGCAACCAGGGGACACGCGCGTGGCAGCAGCAGGCAGCCGAAAGAGCAAAGACAAGGCCATCGACCTCGAAAAGGCACTCGGTGAGCTTGAGACGCTCGTCGACGAGCTCGAGCGGGGTGACCTGCCGCTCGACAAGGCGCTCAAGCAATTCGAAAAGGGAGTCGCGCTGACCAGAGACTGCGAGGCGGCGCTCACGGCCGCAGAGCGCAAGGTCGAGTTGCTCATGGCCGACGCCGGTCTCGACGACACGCCGAAGCCGTTCGACGACGACGAGGACTGAACGATTCGGGATTGCCGCCTGCCGGCGGCGACCGGTCAGGTGCGGGCGCCGCCCGCGCGCTGCAGCCGCTCGATGAGCGAACGCAGGAAGACCTTGTTGAAGCGCAGCTGGCAGCTTGAGCTGACCTGCTCCATAAGTGTCGCGCTCACGCTCAGCAGTGTCACAGGCGACTTCGCACGGATTGAGGCATTGCGCTTGGCGTCAGACAGGTAGCTAGACTCGCCGAAACAGTCGCCCCGGCCCAGAATGCCGACCTGGCGTTGTCCCGAGACCACTTCGGCCTCGCCCGTAACGATGATGTAGAAGCGGTCATCGATCTCGCCCTCGCGGACAATCTCGTCTTCTTCCTGGTACTCGGCGATCTCGCCGGCGCGAAGCACTTCCCAGATCTCCGAATGCGAGAAATCGTGGAAAAAGCTCAGGCGACGCAGCAGGTCGAAGTGTTCCTGGTTGTCGAACTGGTCGGCCTTGGCGCGCAGCGTCTGGTAGACCTGCGTGAGCTCGGCCGCCAGCGCGAGGCCGTTGGCGTAGCGCTTGTCGGACGCCTTCTGCAGCAAGACCGCCACGATGTTCTCGAGCTCGTCGGGGATATCCTCGCGGTAGCGGTGAATGGGCGGCGGCGTCGCGAACACGATCTGGTGCAGCAGTTTCGACAGGTTGCCCGCACGGAACGGCCGGTAACCCGTCAGCAGTTCGTACATGACCGCACCCAGCGCGTAGAGGTCGGAGCGATTCGTGAGCTCCTCGCTTTGCACCTGCTCGGGCGACATGTAACTCGGTGACCCCGCGATGCCCTCGATGCGCGAGAAGTCCGCGTCCTTGATCAGGGCGATGCCGAAGTCGATGACGCGGACGTCGTTGTCCATCGTCAGCATGATGTTAGAAGGCTTGATGTCACGATGAATGACACCACGACCGTGCGCATAGTGCAGTGCCTTGGCGGTCTTGTAGATGATTTCGATGACATCATCGACGGGCAGCAGGCGGCCGGGCTTGCAGTAGGACGCCAGTGTGCGTGCACCGTGAATGTGTTCGGTGACGACGTAGTACTTGCCGTTTTCTTCGCCGGCGTCGTAGATCGGCATGATGTTCGGGTGCTGCAGCATGCCGACCATGTGCGCTTCGTTGAAGAACATCTTGCGCGTCACGCGCGAGCGCTCGGCGTCCGAGTCCTCGGAGCCGATGTTGTAGACCTTGATGGCGACGTCGCGACGATAGTAGGGATCGTGCGACAGGTACACGGTGCCCGTGCTGCCGCGACCGACTTCATTGACGATCACGTACTTCCCGAATTTCTCGGGGATGGCAGCGGCATTAGGCTTGGTGTTCGTGGGCGCGTGCGCGGCCATCGGGCTCCCTTTTCAGGGCACTACGGCCCCGGCTAGTAACGACAGCGCGGCAGCCGCTATGAGCCCGGCCACCACGTCATCGAGCATAATTCCGGTGCCGCCGTGGAGTCTGTGATCCAGTTCTCTTATCGGCCAGGGCTTAACGATATCCAGGACACGGAAGAGGATGAACCCGGCCAGTAACCAGGGCCAGGTCCGGGGCAGCGGCAGGAAGACCAGGTAGCCCCCCGCAATCTCATCCCAGACGATGCCGCCGTGATCGTGCACGCCCAGGCGCCGTGAGCTCTCGCCACAGATCCAGATGCCGGCCACGCACAGCGCCGCCGCGATACCCAGCTCTACAGCCCAGCCCAGGCCTGACGTGAGATACGCCAGCAGCACACCCCAGAGTGTGCCCACGGTGCCCGGCGCCTTGGGTGACAGACCGGCACCAAAGCCAAAGGCCAGGAAGTGCACAGGGTCGCCCAGCACAACCCGCCATCCCGGCGAGTCGGACGGTCTAGAAGTGTCGGTAGCCATCCGCCACCTCCTCGATCAAGCCACCATCGCGGTCACGGAGACGCAAACCCGGCTCGACTGTGACGCGACCGACCTCGTGGCACGCCGACAAGCATGCCGCGTCGGCCTCTGAAGGCACCGTGAAACAAAGCACATAATCGTCGCCGCCCGACAGCGCCAGGCGCTGCGCCGCGTCGTGGCCTACGCTTGCCATGAGCTCGGGCGATAGCGGCAACGACTCAAGGTCCACTTCGGCACCGACACCGCTTTCGCGCAACAGATGATTGAGATCGGCGACGAAACCGTCCGAGACATCGATGCAGGCCGTGGCGATGGCGTGCAGCGCCTGACCCAGTGCGAGCTGGGGCTGCGGGTAATGGAAACGACTTGCGAGGTCACTGTGAAGGCCCTGCGCGGCATCGTTGAGCCCGCCCGCTGCATCACCCAGGAATCCGCCGACAAACACACGGTCCCCGGGACGCGCGCCGCGTCGCGTCAGCGCCGGTGCGGCGACCGAACCCATGGCTTGCACCGTGATCGTCAATGGCCCACGTGTTGTGTCGCCGCCGATGAGCGCACAGTTGTGATGAGCGCCGAGACCGCGCAGCCCCTTGCTGAAGCCCTCAAGCCAGGCCGGTGTCGCCTCGGGCAGGGTCAGGGCCAACGTGTACCAGTGCGGTGTGGCGCCCATGGCCGCCAGATCACTGAGATTCACGGCCAGTGCGCGGTGCCCGATCGCTTCGGGCGGTGTGGCCTCGGGAAAGTGGCGACCGGCCACAAGCGTGTCCACGGCAACCGCGAGCTGCTGGCCGGGCGGCACTTCGACGAGCGCGGCATCATCACCGATACCCAGTGCAGCGCCCGCGTCACCGGCGAAGTACTCGGCGATGAGTGCAAACTCGTCCAAGGGTTGGATGGGGCGCGTCAGCCCGAATGACGACGTGCGGCGTGCTCGACCGCGCGGTGCTCGGCAGCGGCGCGGTCGAGAATGGCGTTGACATATTTGTGGCCGTCTTCGGCACCGAAGCGATGCGCGAGCTCGACAGCCTCGTTGATGACGACGCGGTACGGCACTTCGATGTGGTGCCGGAGTTCGGTGATGGCAACGCGCAGGATTGCGATCTCGACAGGATTGAGCTGATCGAAACTGCGATCCGCGCGTTCGGCGATCTCTGCATCGAGTGCCTCAACGTCCCGTATCGATTCCTTGAGCAGCGTCGCGAAGTACTCGGTATCGACGCGCTCGTACTCGCGCCGTTCCTCGAACTGCGTTTGCAGCTGCCCGCGAGAGGTACCGTCGAGTTGCTGCTGGTAATGCGCCTGCATCGCCAACGCTCGTGTGTGGCTGCGCTTGTTCTTTCCGCTGCCCCGGCTCACGGCTCAGTCGATCCCGCGCAGCAGGTTGACCATTTCGATGGCCGTGGCCGCAGCCTCCCCGCCCTTGTTGCCGACTTTGCTGCCGGCGCGCTCGATGGCCTGTTCGATGGTGTCCGTGGTCAGCACGCCGAAGATCACGGGCAGACCGTGCCGCTCGCCGACTGACGCGATGCCGCGCGCACTGCCACCCGAAACGTAGTCGAAGTGCGCCGTGGCACCGCGGATCACGGCGCCCAGCGTGATGATCGCGTCAAAACGACGTGTCGCCGCGAGCTTGTCGGCCGCCAGCGGCAGCTCCCAGGCGCCGGGCACCCAGGCCAGTTCGATGTCGGCGTCAGCGGCGCCGTGACGGCGCAGCGTATCGACGGCGCCTTCAACGAGCCGTTTGACGATGAAGTCGTTAAAGCGCGCGGCCACGATGGCGAAGCGGCCGTCGACAACCGTCAAGGCACCTTCGTGCGTCTTGATGTCCTGCATGGCGTTCTCAGTCGTTGATGTAGTCGACGACCTCGAGGCCGAAGCCCGAGATCGCGTGCATGTGTACAGGCGCCGACAGAACCCGCATCCGGGTCACGCCAAGATCGCGCAGGATCTGGGCCCCGACACCGTACTGGCGTAGCTCCCGATCGGCGTCACCGCCGCTCTCCTCGACCGCCGGCTCCCGCTGGTCGAGCGCCTGGATCATGTCCACGAGCTCACGCGGGCCTTCGCTGTAACGCAGCAACACGACAACGCCGGCGCCCGCTTCGACGATTTTTCGCATGGCATCGCGCAGCGGCCAGCCCAGCCGCGGGTCGTCGATACCGATGACATCCCCGAGCGTATCGGCAACGTGCACGCGCACGAGTGGCGCATCGACGGCTGAAATGTCGCCGTGAACGAGCGCCAAATGGACATCACGGTTCACGTAGTCCTCGTAGGCATGCATCGTGAACTGGCCTTCGGCGGTAGCCACGCCCGTCGTCTGGATGCGTTCAACGGCGACTTCCTTCTCAAGCCGGTAGCGGATGAGATCCGCGATCGTGCCGATGAGCAGTTTGTGCTCGGCCGCGAACGACTCGAGGTCCGGCCGACGCGCCATGCTGCCATCTTCATTGAGGATCTCGACGATAACTGCGGCAGGTTCCGATTCCCCGGCCAGACGCGCCAGGTCACAGCCGGCCTCGGTGTGACCCGCGCGCGTCAGCACGCCACCGGGCTGCGCCATGACCGGGAAGATGTGGCCGGGCTGCACGAGGTCCTCGGCACCCGCCTCAGCGGCCACGGCAACCTGCACCGTGCGTGCACGGTCGTGCGCGGAAATGCCCGTCGTAATCCCCTCGGCGGCCTCGATGGACACCGTGAAGTTCGTGCTATGGGCGCTGTCCGTGCCACTGACCATGAGCGGCAGGCGCAGCCGCTGGCAGCGCTCCCGGGTCAGCGTCAGGCAAATCAGGCCGCGCCCGTAGCGCGCCATGTAGTTGATGTCCTCGGCGCGCACATGGCTCGCGAGCATCACGAGATCGCCCTCGTTCTCGCGGTCCTCGTCGTCGACCATGATGACCATCTGCCCGTCGCGCAGCGCATCGAGAATGTCCTCGATGGGTGCGAACGCGCCGCTTTCGGTATTTGCCAGTTTCGGCCTCAACATACGTACTCGTTCTCTCTAATCGATGAAGCCCGCCGCGGACAGGCGCTCGTGGTCCAGTCCCGCCGATGCGTCATTGCCCATCAAACGCTCGGCGTAGCGTGCAAGCAAGTCGACCTCGATGTTCACGGGGGCATTGTCCTTCAGGCCGCCCAGCGTCGTCTCCGCGGCCGTGTGCGGGATGATGTTCACGTCAAAGGTGTCGCCACCCACGGCGTTGACCGTGAGGCTCACGCCATCGACACACACCGAGCCTTTCCGCGCGACATAACGCCCGAGCGCCTCGGGCAGCCGGAACACCATTCTAATGGAGCGGGCGTCATCGTGCCGCGATACCAGCCGCGCCACGCCATCGACATGCCCGGTCACCAGGTGGCCACCCAGACGATCGCCGATCGCGAGCGAGGGCTCCAGATTGACGGCGCTGCCCTCGCGCCAATCCACGAAAGCCGTGACATCGAGCGTTTCGCGAGACACGTCGGCCGAGAAGCCCGTGGCATCGATGTCGAGTGCGGTCAGGCACACACCCGACACGCAGATGCTCTCGCCCTCAGCGAATTGCGCGGGCTCGAGGTCCGGGCAGTCGATACGAACACGAACATCGCCGCCGCGTGGCGTCAATTCGGCGATGCGTCCCTTGGCGGTAATGATGCCGGTGAACATGTCAGGCGATCTCTCCTGGTCTGGCGGTGATGCGCAGGTCGTTGCCGATGCGACGCACGTCCTCGAGCTGCAGCCTGAGCCCATCGTTGAGCCGCTGCCAGCGAGGCGTGTCGGCAAGGCCTCTCGTCTCACTGCCGAGGAACACGGGCGCCTGGTAGACCACGACGCGGTCGACCAGATGCGCGTCAATGAGCGCGCCGGCCAGCGTCGGCCCCGCCTCGACGAGCAGTTCATTGATCTCCGCGTTGCCGAGCTCGCGCAGCACGCGGTCGAGCGCGACGCGGTCCTGCATATCGCCTGCGAGGGGCTGATAACGGGCGCCGGCCGCAGCCAGCGCGGCGGCATCTTCGCACGGCCGACGACCGATGATCAAAGTCTCGCCTGGAGCTGACAGCATGCGTGCCGTGGTCGGCGTCCTGAGCTGGCTGTCGAGCACGACACGCAGCGGCTGTCGCGGCGCCTCGCCCAGCGACGGGTCACGCACGGTCAATGACGGATCGTCGGCCAGCACCGTCCCAACACCCGTGAGGATCGCGCACGACCGCGCACGCAGGCGCTGCACGTCACGGCGCGCGTCGGGCCCCGTGATCCACTGGCTCTCCCCACTGGCCATGGCCGTGGCACCATCGAGACTGGTGCCCAGCTTGAGCGTGACAAACGGTCTGCCCCGTCGCATGCGCAAGGCGAACCCCTTGTTCAACCTGGCGGCTTCGTCGGCCATCAGGCCCTCCTCGACCTGCAGACCGGCCGCACGCATGGCGTTGCCGCCGCGACCGTCAACGGCCGGGTTGGGGTCACGCATGGCGTAGACGACGCGGCGAACCCCCGCCTCGATCAACGCATCGGTGCAGGGGGGGGTCCGTCGGGTAATCGAACACGGCTCCATCGTGACGTATGCCGTGGCACCCGCCGCGGCACCGCCGGCTTCGCGCAAGGCGAACACCTCGGCGTGCGGCCCGCCCGCGCGCTGGTGCCAGCCACGGCCGACGACGGCCTCGTCGCGTGCGATGACGCACCCGACAGCCGGATTCGGCGTCACCCCATTGCGGCCGCGCCGCGCCAGTCGCAACGCTTCCGCCATGTGCGCGTGATCTCTGGCGCTGAAGCCCGTCACGAGATCAACGCTTCCGCCGGCGCACATTGCCCTGTGAATCGGGCAACAGCGACATCTGCTCGCGATCGTCGGCACGCGACATCTGCTCGAGGCGACGGATTTCCTCCTGGAACTCCGTCACGTCCTGGAAACTGCGGTACACCGAAGCAAACCGCACGTAGGCCACCTCATCGAGCTTGCGCAAGGCTTCCATAACCATCTCACCGAGCAGTTTCGACGGAATCTCGCGCTCACCCATCGTCTGCAGTGCGTGCACGAGATGCGTCATGGCCGACTCCAGTTCCTCGGCGCTGACGGGACGCTTCTCGAGTGCGCGCGCCATGGAGTTGCGCAGCTTGTCTTCATCGAAGGGCTGGCGTGTCTGATCGCGCTTGACGATACGGGGCAGGACGAGCTCGGGCGTTTCAAAAGTGGTGAAGCGCTCGCGGCACTCGAGACACTGACGACGGCGCCGCACCTGCCCGCCATCCGCGGCAAGCCGCGAATCGTTGACCTTGGTCTCCTCGTGGCCGCAGAACGGGCAGTGCATGGTGGCGGCCCCGCCGGGCGATCAGCCCTGCTGCGAACGTGCCGGCAGCTCAGCAACGGTATCGGCGTACACGGGGAAGCGCTGACACAGGGCAATGACTTCACTGCGCACGCGCGACTGTCGCACTTCGTCGCCGAGATCGTCGAGCACGTCGGCAATCCAGCCCGCGAGCTGCGCGCATTCCTCGAGACCGAAGCCGCGCGTCGTGACCGCCGGCGTGCCGATGCGCAGGCCACTGGTAACGAACGGCGAACGCGGATCGTTGGGTACCGTATTCATATTGACCGTGATGTTGGCGGCCGACAGCGCGCGGTCCGCGTCCTTGCCCGTGATGTCCTTGTCGATGAGGTCGACGAGGAACAGGTGGTTGTCCGTACCACCCGAGACGATCTTGTAGCCGCGCGCGATGAGCACCTCGCACATCTTGCGGGCGTTGGCGACGACCTGCTCCTGGTAGGCACGAAATTCGGGCTCGAGTGCCTCTTTGTAGGCCACGGCCTTGGCGGCGATGACGTGCATGAGCGGCCCGCCCTGCGTACCCGGGAACACGAGCGAGTTGAACTTCTTGGTCAGCTCGGGCTGGCCGAGCGCCAGGATCATACCGCCGCGCGGACCGCGCAGCGTCTTGTGGGTGGTGGTCGTCACCACGTGGGCGTGGGGTACGGGTGACGGGTAGACGCCGGCCGCGACGAGACCCGCGACGTGCGCCATGTCGACGTGGAAGTAGGCACCGACCTTGTCCGCGATCTCACGGAAGCGGGCCCAGTCCATGACCCGCGAGTAGGCCGAGAAGCCTCCGATGATGAGCTTGGGCTTGTGCTCAAGCGCGAGCGCTTCGACCTGGTCGTAGTCGATGATGCCGTCGTCGTCGACGCCGTACTGCACGGCATTGAACAGCTTGCCCGAAAAATTGACCTTGGCGCCGTGCGTGAGATGGCCGCCGTGCGGCAGGCTCATGCCCAGAATGGTGTCGCCGGCTTCGAGCAGTGCCAGGTACACGGCCGCATTGGCCTGCGAGCCCGAGTGCGGCTGCACGTTGGCGTAGTCAGCGCCGAATAACTCCAGGGCCCGGTCAATGGCCAGTTGCTCGGCGACATCCACGTGCTCGCAACCGCCGTAGTAGCGTTTCGACGGGTAGCCCTCGGCGTACTTGTTGGTGAGCACCGAACCCTGCGCCTCGAGTACGCGGGGGCTCGCGTAGTTTTCCGACGCGATAAGCTCTATGTGTTCTTCCTGGCGCACGCGCTCGGCCTGCATGGCCGCGGCGAGTTCGTCATCGAAACCGTTGATGGTGTAGCTCTGGTCGAACATGCGGTGGTCTCCGCCGGAAAACCCGGTTGCAATGGCTGTGACAGACGCATAAGTGTACCGGACGCACGCAACCCACGCAGCGCAGCGCATTTGCCCGAGGCTGCCCGGTGCCCGATAATCGCGGCCGCTCCGAGCCTGCCCCAGGCCTGCAATCGCGACCCAAATTCGACACGGACACACCCGAATGGCCCAGTACATTTACACGATGAATCGCGTCTCGAAGATCGTGCCACCGAAACGGCAGATCCTGCGCGACATCTCGCTCTCGTTTTTCCCCGGCGCCAAGATCGGGGTGCTGGGCCTCAATGGCTCGGGCAAGTCGACGCTGCTGCGCATCATGGCGGGCGTTGACCAGGAGTTTGACGGCGAAGCGCGGCCGCAGCCGGGCATTCGCATTGGCTACCTCGAGCAGGAGCCCGAGCTCGATCCCGCCAAGGACGTGCGTGGCAACGTCGAGGAAGGCGTCGGCGAGACCAAGGCACTGCTCGATCGCTTCAACGAGATCAGCATGAAGTTTGCTGAGCCCATGGACGATGACGAAATGAACGACCTGCTCGCCGAGCAGGGCAAGCTGCAGGACGCCATCGACTCGGCCGGGGGCTGGGAACTCGACCGCACGTTGGAAGTGGCCGCGGACGCGCTGCGCCTGCCGCCCTGGGACGCGGACGTCACGACACTGTCCGGCGGCGAAAGACGCCGCGTCGCCCTGTGCCGGCTGCTGCTGTCCAAGCCCGACATGCTGCTGCTCGACGAGCCCACGAACCACCTCGATGCCGAGTCTGTCGCCTGGCTTGAGCGCTTCCTCGAGGAGTACCCGGGCACCGTGATCGCCGTGACCCATGATCGTTACTTCCTCGACAACGTCGCGGGCTGGATTCTCGAGCTCGACCGAGGCCACGGCATCCCGTGGCAGGGCAACTACAGCTCGTGGCTGGAGCAAAAGCAGGCACGCCTGGAAACGGAAGAACGCACCGAGGCCGCACGCAAGAAGGCCATGGAGCAGGAGCTCGAATGGGTGCGCAGTAACCCCAAGGGCCGTCAGGCCAAGGCCAAGGCCCGTTTGCGCCGCTTCGAAGAGCTGTCCTCGCAGGACTACCAGAAACGCAACGAAACCAACGAGATCTACATTCCGCCCGGCCCGCGCCTGGGCGACGTCGTCATCGAAGCCGAACATCTGAACAAGGGCTTCGGCGACAAGCTGCTCGTCGATGGCCTGAGCTTCACGCTGCCACCCGGTGGCATCGTGGGCGTGATCGGTCCCAACGGTGCGGGCAAGACCACAATGTTCCGCATGATCACGGGTGGCGAGACTCCCGACGACGGCAGCATCCGCGTGGGCCCGACCGTGGAGCTTGCTTACGTCGACCAGTCTCGACAGTCGCTCAACGACAGCAAGACCGTGTGGGAGGAGATCTCGGACGGCCTCGACAACATCACGGTGGGCAACTACGTGATCCCGTCGCGCGCCTACGTCGGTCGCTTCAACTTCCGCGGTTCCGACCAGCAGAAGAAGATTGGCCAGCTATCGGGCGGTGAGCGCAACCGCGTCCACCTGGCGAAGGTGTTGCGCTCCGGCGGCAACCTGTTGCTGCTCGATGAACCGACCAACGACCTCGACGTGGAGACGCTGCGCGCGCTGGAGCAGGCACTGCTCGAATTCCCGGGTTCCGCCGTGGTCATCTCGCATGACCGCTGGTTCCTGGACCGCATCGCCACACACATCCTCGCGTTCGAGGGCGACAGCCAGGTCACGTTCTTCTCGGGCAACTACGAAGATTACGTGGAAGACCGGCGCAAACGGCTCGGCGACGAAGCCGTCAATCCGCACCGGATTCGTTACAAGCGGCTCTCGGCCTGATCGCGGCGTGCGCATCGAACCCGACACGGACTTCGACGCGCTGCTCGACGACGCGGCGACGCTGCGTTGCCCACACTGTGATGTCTTCTCTCGCATGCGACTCACGACCGCACCCGACTGGCACTCGCTGACCACGATTCGTCCCGCGCGCATCGGTGTCGTGCTCGACTGCACGGCCTGCTCGCGCCCGGTCTACCTCGAGAGCGGCCGCGCCCGATACGCGGCGCAAGCGATCAGCCTGGACTGTGGTTTCCTGCCCGTTCGCAAGCCGCGACCACGCTTCGAAACGCGGCTGCTGCCCGCCGAGTTGCGCGGTCTCGTTGACGAGGGCCTGGCCTGCTACGCGGACGGCCATCTGCAGGCCTTCGCACTGGTCGCCAATCGCATTACGACGCTGGCAACGGACCTGAAGGGCCCCAACGGCAAGCTGGAACTCTTCAATACGGTCACCGCGGCCGCAGAAAGCGCCGGCATCGAGGCCCCAATGCGCCGCCTGTGCCGGGACATCCTGTTCTCCATGGCGGCAACCGACGAGCCGCCCGAGCTTTCGCCGGCGCCCGCCGCCGTCCTGCTGGAGCTGCTGCGCGACATGTTGCACCAGGCGTTTATCCGGCCGGGTCGACTGCGCGAGGCGCTGCGCCGCGGCGACGCGGCGGAGGCGGATCCGGCTTAGCCCAGCGCGACGCGCGCGTTGCGGAACAGCCGCAGCCAGGGCGCGGCCTCACCCCACTCAGACGGGTGCCACGAGTGCTGCACGGTGCGCGCGACGCGCTCGGGGTGCGGCATGCTCACAAGCACGCGACCATCGGCATTCGTCAGCGCCGCCACACCGCGTGGCGAGCCGTTGGGATTGGCGGGGTAGCGGGTCGCCATCTCGCCGGTGTTGGTGATGTAGCGCATCGCGATGCGGCCCGAATCCTTGCATTGGTCGAGATCGCCTTCAGCGAATACGGCGCGGCCCTCGGCGTGCGAGGTAACGATGGGCAGACGTGAGCCTCCCATGCCCTCAAGCCACGGACCCGAGCCCGTGACCTCGACCATGGACAGGCGCGCCTCGAACTGCGCCGATCGGTTGCCCGCAAAGGTCGGCCAGCCCGTGGCGCCCGGAATGATGGGCGCCAGGCGCGCGAGCATCTGACAACCGTTGCAGATGCCGAGCGCCAGCGTGTCGGGGCGCGCGAAGAACGACGCGAAAGCATCATGGAATGCCGCATTGAGCAGGATCGATTTGGCCCAGCCGCCGCCCGCACCCAGCACATCGCCGTAACTGAACCCACCACAGGCCACGAGCGCCGCGTAATCATCGAGTTGCACAAGGCCGCGCTCAAGGTCGCTCATGTGTACGTCGTGCGCCTCGAACCCGGCGGCCATGAGCGCGGACGCCATCTCGAGCTGGCTGTTGACGCCCTGCTCGCGGAGCACGGCGACGCGCGGCTTCGCGCCACGTGCGACGAACGGTGCCGCGACATCGTCATCGGGATCGAATGACAGCCGCGCGTGCAAACCCGGGTCGCTGTCGTCGAGCAGCGCTTCGAACTCCTCGCGCGCGGTATCGGGATTGTCGCGCCGCGCCTGCATGCGAAAACTGAGCGCCGACCACTGTTGCTGCAGCTCGGTGCGGGTTCGCGATGCCAGCGTGCGGCCGCGTTGCTGGACCTCGAGCCCACCGGCCTCCGCGGTAACCGTGCCAACTTCGTGGGTGCGGGCTGCGAGTCCCTCGGCGGCAAACGCCGCGCGTACCTCCTCGAGAACGGCCGTCGACACCTGCAACACCATGCCCGGCCCCTCCGAGAACAGCCACGCATTCGTGTCTTTCTCGGCATCCGGCACGGTGAGCACGACACCGCGACGCCCGGCAAGCAACATCTCGACGGCCGCCACGATCAGACCGCCATCGGAGCGATCATGCGCTGCGAGAACCTGTTTCGCATCGCGAATCCGTCGCCAGGCACGCGCAAAGCCCAAGACGTCTTCGGCCGAGGACAGGTCGGCAGGCGCCCCGCCCTGCTCGCTGTAAACCTGCGCCAGCGCACTGCGACCCAACGCCGTGGGCGACTGCGCGAGATCGATGAGCAACAGGCGCGTGTCCCCTGCAACAAGCTCGGGCGTCAAGGTGTCACGTGCGTTGCCCACAGGCGCAAAAGCCGTGACCACGAGCGACACGGGGGCAACGACTGTAACGGCTTCGCCGCGACTGCGCTGCCACGCCGTTTTCATCGACAGCGAGTCCTTGCCCACGGGCACCGCGATGCCCAGCGCGGGGCACAACTCGAGGCCGACCGTGCGCACCGCGTCGAACAGTGCCGCGTCCTGGCCCCGGTGCCCGGCGGCCGCCATCCAGTTGGCCGACAGTTTGATGTCCGACAACGCCGCCACATCGGCCGCCAGCAGATTCGTGATGGCCTCGGTGATGGCGAGTCGCGCGGCGGCCGGCGCATCCTCGCAGGCTACAGGGCTGCGCTCACCCATGGCCATGGCCTCGCCGCAGAGGCTGGCATGCGTGGCCGTGGTCACGGCGACATCGGCGACGGGCACCTGCCACGGCCCCACAAGCTGGTCGCGGGCGACGAGCCCGCCCACGCTGCGGTCACCGATGTGAATCAGAAACCGCTTGTCGGCAACGGCGGGGAGCGTGAGCACCCGGTCCAGCGCGTCACCGAGTGGCAGCGAATTGGCATCGAACGGGCGCAGTGACGCGTCGACGCGTTTCGCGTCAATCGCAAGTTTGGGCGGCTTGCCGAGCAGCATGCCCATGTCGAGGTCGACGGGTGACGCGTCGCGCGAGGCGTCATCGACGCGCAGTCGACCGTCGTCATGCAGCGCGCCCAGTACGGCGTAGGGGCAACGCTCGCGTTCGCAGAACGCCTCGAACGTGGCCAGGTTGTCCGGCTCGACGATCAGCACGTAGCGTTCCTGAGACTCGTTGCACCAGGTCTCCATGGGGCTCATCGACGGGTCGTCGCTGGGAATGGCGTCGAGCGCGAAGGCACCGCCGAGGCCCGAGTGGTCGACCGCCTCGGGTACCGCATTGGACAGGCCCCCGGCGCCCACGTCGTGGATGAGCGCAATGGGATTATCGTCGCCCAGCGCCCAGCACTGGTTGATCACCTCCTGTGCGCGGCGCTGCATCTCGGGGTTGCCCCGTTGCACCGAGGCGAAGTCGAGTGCGGCGTCGCTCTGCCCGCTGGCGACGCTCGACGCGGCCCCGCCGCCCAGTCCGATGAGCATTGCGGGGCCACCGAGCACCACGAGCAAGCTGCCCGCCGCCACGTCACGCTTGAGCGCGTGCTCGCGCCGGACGTTGCCCAGGCCGCCCGCGATCATGATGGGCTTGTGGTAGCCCCAGTGCTCGGCGTCCCGGCCCGTTTCGGCGAGAAAGGTCCTGAAGTAGCCACCGAGATTCGGACGGCCAAACTCATTGTTGAATGCCGCGCCGCCGATGGGTCCCTCGAGCATGATCTCCATGGACGAGACGATGCGACTCGGCTTGCCCAGGAAACGCTCCCAGGGTTGCGGCCACCCGGGTACCTCGAGGTCCGAGGTCGTGAAGCCCGTGAGTCCCGCCTTGGGCACGGCGCCCAGACCCGTGGCACCCTCGTCGCGAATCTCCCCGCCGGCGCCCGTGGCCGCGCCAGGGAACGGCGCGATCGCTGTCGGGTGGTTGTGGGTTTCAACTTTGCAGAGGATGTCCACGGTTTCGTCATGTTGCCCGTAGTGCCGTCCATCCTTCGCAAACAGGCGCGGTGCAGACGGACCCGCAAGCACCGCCGCATTGTCCGAGTAGGCGCTGATGACCCCGCCCGGTGAGTGCGCCGTGGTGTTCTTGATCATCTGGAACAGCGACTGCGATTGCGGCTCACCGTCGAGCGTCCATGACGCATTGAAGATCTTGTGCCGGCAGTGCTCGGAATTGGCCTGCGCAAACATCATGAGCTCGGCGTCTGTCGGCGGCCGACCCATGCTGGTGTAGTGATCGGCAAGGTAGTCGATCTCATCGGCCGACAAGGCGAGACCCAACGAAACGTTGGCCTCGGCCAGCGCGGCCTGCGCGTCGTCGCCGAGCGGGATGTGCACGAGCGGCCGCGCCGCGGGCTGCTCGAACAACAGCGCCGCCGCGGTGCCCGGCAGGTAACACTGCTCGGTCATGCGGTCATGCAGTTCGGGCTCGGCCATCGCGAGCTCGGCGGGACCCGCGCCCTCGAGCCGGTAGCGAATCCCGCGCTCGACACGTCGCACCCCCGCGATGCCGCAGCGTCGCAGAATGTCGGTCGCCTTCGACGACCAGGGCGAGATCGTGCCGGCGCGAGGCGCAACCTCGAAGCCGGCATCGTCGATCGGGTTGGGCGCCACGTCATCATTGAGGACCACGCGCAGCCGGCGCCAAGCCTCATCGTCAAGCGATCCATCGCAATCGAGGTAGTAGACGAACCGCGCGTCGAGTGCGGCAACGCCGGGTGCGTGATCGCGGATTCTTTGCAGACGCCGCTCTAGCCGGAACGGGTCCAGTGCGTGCGTACCCGCCAGCGTCAGGTGCGCCGGTGCTGGACCACCGGCCGGAGGATCTTGGGCCATGACATCGCGCGCCTAGAAAACCGCGCGCATGATAACCCGCGAACGGGGTCGCGACGATTCGCGCGCGCCGCGCGCGACTACTCGGAGGGCTTGGAGGGGTAGAAGCTGGCCGGGAAAGGCGTGACGTTGTCGCCGTCGGCGCTGGAGATCCGGTTCTTGCCCTGGCGCTCCACGGCGTCGACCCGCAGAACGTGGTGCATGGGGATGAAGGTGCTCGTCACGCCCTCGAACTCCGACTTGATGCGTTCCTCGGCGGGATCTACGACGACGGTCGTGCGCTCCCCGAAGACCATCTCACTGACCTCGAGAAAGCCGTACAGGTTGCCCTGACCCACGGACCGGGCGTAAACCTCGTAGACCTCACCCTTGTTGAGAAACGTAATGCGATACATCGCCGGTGCGCACCTTTGTGAACTGTCCCAAGATTTGGGCCCCTATTGCCCGAACTTCAAGGGCTTGCGCTCACGAGAACTTATGTAAATGTGACCGAGTACCGGTCCCCGGGGCTACGACGCCGCATACTTGCAAGCCTCGGAAAGAACCGGCGGCATGACACGCCGTACGCTAACGATGCAGCTTAGAATCAGGGTTACCAATGGCCTCCGGGAGGCGCTCGGCAGCAATGCCGAATACGTCTTCGACCAGAGTGGCGGCACGATCGGACGCGCCAGCCACAACGACTGGATCCTGCCCGACGCCAAGCGCTACGTCTCCAGCGTACATGCCAGTATCGAGGCACGTGAAGACGGGTTCTACCTCGTGGACACGAGCATGAACGGCGTCTACGTGAATGGTAACCGCACGCCACTGGGCCCCACAGCACCCTACCGACTGACCGATGGTACACGCCTGCGTATGGGTAATTACCGCATGGAAGTCAGTCAAGTACTGGACATTCTTAAGGCTGATCAGAAAACCCTGATGCGCGGCGATCTGTTCGACCCCAATGCGCCGGAGGACTCGACAGCATTCTCCGTTGAGCTGCTTGTCGAGGACGAAGTTGTCGAGCCCATCGATCTCGAGGAGATGCTCGACGACCGCATGGCCAGCGCCAATGCAAGCCTCATCGCGGGCACGTCGGAGCTCACGGGATTCGACGACCTGGGCGAGACCCACGCTGTCGAGGACCCGGGCGCCGCGGCCCAGCGCTCCGCGACCGTACACCGGCTGCCCAACGTGCCGCCCGAACCAGTCGAGCGTCGCCGTCGCAAGTCTGATGCCTACGACTCGCTGGTCCGCGGGCTCGGCGTCGACCCCATGACGCTCGAGGCGCGCGACGCCTCGGACGTGGCCTACGCAGTCGGCCAGGCACTGCGCGAGACGATTCGCGGACTCAAGGAGATGCGTGCCAATCGCGCGCGCAGTCGACAGCAATTCGGCATGCGTGCCACGCAGCAGGATGTCGATGACCTGACGGAAGCGGACCTTAACGAGGACATCACCGACCTGCTGCTCGGACGCGGGCAGATTTACCAGGCTGCGGGCGACAACATCGCGAGTGTGCTGCGCGCGCTCATGCAGCACCACGAGGCGCTGCAGAATGCCGCGGCCGCCGCACTCGGTGAATTCATCGATCAGCTCGATCCCGACGAGATCACGCAACGCCTGGCCCAGCTGGGCCCCAAGGGCAAAGGTCTCTTCGCGTCGTCACGCAAGGCCAGCCTCTGGGACAAGTACGCGCAGTACTACCAGGCCATCGCGGCCCGCGATGCCGACGGTTTGCCGCAGGTGGCGCGCGAGGAATTCGCGCGCGCCTACCAGGCGCGCCTGCAGACGCTTAAATCTGGCAGCGACGACTAGCTGGACTCGCTACTGAGTCACGCGCGTGGCGCGTTGCCGGATCCCGCCCTGGTGCAGCATGAGGGCATTCACACTGCCCGCCTCGTCGCGCTCGAAGTGCAGCTCGGCCTCCACGACCTTGTAGAAGAACACGTCGTCGCCCTTGGCGAAGACCGGGAAGAAAGGCTGCCCGGTAAGCTGCACCTCCAACCCGCCCTCGCGGCGGCGAACCGTGAATGTGACGGGCGCAGCCATCATGGCGAACTGCCCGACGAACGCGTCAAGTGCCTCATCTTCGAGGGCCACCTCAACGGGTTCGGGCGTTTCGACGACCTCGTTCGAGATCTTCTTCGCCACCTGCACGACACTGTTCTGAACGAGCTCCAGCGCGACGACCTCGCCCGCCTCCCGCACGACCCGGAAGCTCGCATCGAAGGTGTCAACCGTATACCAGTCGTCGTCGAGCGGCGTCAGCGGCAGCGGTGGCTGACCGGAGACTTGGCCTGTGAGCTGCCCCTCGCGCTCGATCACCCGGACCTGCACGTTGGGGTTGAGTTCATAGGTGCCGAACAACGAGGCATCGTATGCGGTTGGCGCGCTCTCGGGCCGCTCGTAACCAAGCCATTGAAGTCCAATGCGTGTCGGATCGCCGTCGCCAGACACAAGCAATGCGATCGCGCGGCCGTCATCGCTGCGGACTCCGACGAAACTGCCGAAGCCATTGGTTCGGCCGTTGTGCCAGTAGATTGTGGCATCGCCCGCCGGCGCCGTGTGCCACACGCGCGTCACACTAAAGCTGCCCGCCGTGAAGCCGGTCGGTGCCAGCAAGTCCTCTATCGCCGACTGGAATGGGTTGTCCGTGTTGCCGCGCATCACGGCGGCCAGCGCGAGCAGGTCTGTCGTCGTGCCCCACAGTGCGCCCGCACCCGCCAGCGCATCGAATTGCCAGTCCGGCACGACCTCACCACCGCTAGACGCAGACGCGCGTTTGCCCGATGCCGTCATGCCGGTGCGCTCGGCGCCCAGCGGGCCCAACACATAGGCCTCGAGCGCCACGGTGTAGCCGCCGCCGTGCGCCTCCCCCAGCAGGTAGCCCAACAGGCCGACACCCAGGTTTGAATAGGCGTAGTGATCGCCCAGTGGCTGCTTGGCGCGCGCGATGTTGAGCCCCTGGCTCAGTTGCGCGGCCGTATACGACGCGAACGGGTCGCCGGGATCGCTGGGCCTGAAATTGGCGGGCATGCGAGGCAGGCCGCTGGTGTGTGTGGCCAGTGCTTCCAGGGTGATCTCACCCACCGCCTCATTGCGAAACTGCTGCGTATCGCCCGTAAGCTCGGCGACCGTGGTGTCGTAGCCGACCTTGCCACGCGCCACCATCTCGGCGAGCAGCAGGTTTGTGTAGACCTTCGAGATCGAGCCGATCTGGAATTGCGTTTGCGCGTCGGGCATGGCGTCTGTGTCGCCACCTAATGCGCCCGCGTGGGCACGCCGCACTTCGCTGCCGTCATACCACGCGGCAGCGATCGCCATCGCTTCGCCCGAATCCACGCCATCAGTCACCCAACGCGCAATATCGATGTCTTCGGAAGCGCGGGCCGGCCCCAGAGCCAGTGTGGCCAGGGTGACCCACGTCAGCAGTCTCGTGCACTTCATCGACGTCTCTCCGTTTCCCATCCCGGCGACACATCGGAGCCCTTGGCTTGATGCCCGCGCCCCGTCATCCTAAGCCGGTCGGCCCCGAGCTTACACGCCGACCGTGACCCAACCCACCTCGAGGTGACCCATGCGCCGACTCCCCGCCGTGATCCTGGTCCTGACTCTGGTTGCGGGCGCGCACGCAGAATCCGGTGACGTCACGCTGTTGCTCGGCCCCGTGGCGGGCGGCAGTTTCGATGACCTTGAGAGCGGCGCCGAGCTGGACCTCGACGCAGCGGCGGCTGTCGGCGTCGCCGCACACATCAACGCACGGGCGGGTGGCCAGTATGAGTTTCTCTACTTGCGCCAGGAGACGGACATCGGCACCTCGGCGCTGTTCTCGGCCGCCGATGAGGTCGACATTGATATCGAGTACTTCCAGGTGGGCGGCAACTACCCGATTGGCGAGCCGAGTGCCTGGCAGCCCTACCTCACGCTGACGATTGGCGCGGCACGGTATACGCCCGACGCACCGGATACCGAGTCCGAAGTGTTCGCGGCCATGACGGGCGGCCTGGGGCTCTACCACGCGCTCGGCGAGCGCTTCGCCTTGCGAATTGAGGCGCGCGCCCTGGCGACCTGGATCGATGAGGAGACCAGCGTGTTCTGCGTGAGCGCCGGTGGTGCCACCTGTGCCATCAACGTCGAGGGCGACTCCGTCGTGCAGTGGTCGGCCATGGCGGCACTGACCTGGCGCTTCTAAGCCGGACGGCTATGGCGGCAACGTCTTGCGGAACACCCGCAGCGCATTGCCGCCCAGCACCTGGCGAATCTCGGATTCCGAAAAGCCGGCATCGATGAGTGCCTGCGTGACGAGCGCGAGCCGGCTCGTGTCGAAGGCCACCTCAACCGTGCCATCGTAATCGGAGCCCAGCGCCACGTAGTCGATGCCCACGAGATCGCGCACGTGACGTATGGCCGCGGCGATTCGTGCGGGCTCGAGGCCGCACACGGCACCCGGCCAGTAGCCGATTCCGATGATGCCGTCAGTCTTGGCGATGCGACGCAGCTGCGCGTCTGTGAGGTTGCGATTATTGGGGCACAGCGCCTTGACGCCACCGTGGCTCACGACGACCGGTCGCGTCGCCATGTCGAGCACCTCGTCAACGGCCGCGGGGCTCAGGTGCGCCAGATCCACGATCATGCCCAGGGATTCCATTCGGGTGACGATATTGCGGCCGAACGGCGTCAGACCGCCCTTCTCGATGCCGTGCATGGAGCCCGCGAGCCGGTTGTCGAAGAAATGCGTGAGCCCCGCCATGCGGTAGCCCGCGTCGAACAGGCGCTGCAGATTGTCGACGTCGCCTTCGAGGTTGTGCAGACCTTCGGCCGCCATGAGTCCGCCGACGAGCGGTACACCGTCAGCGCGCGCTTCGAGCAGGACCTCGAGGTCACGCACCGTCCGCACGGTCATCAGATTCTCGGAGCGTTCGGCGGCTGCGTCGAGCCGTTGCGCATGCCACATCGAACGCTCGAACGGCGAACGCCAGGTGCGCAGGGGCTGTCGCTGCACGATGGCGAGCGCAACGAGCGTATCGCTGTCACCCGCATTGCTGTCGTAATTGAGCCCTTTGGGCGACTTAGTCACGGAGCCCAGCACCTGCAACGCCACATTGCCTTGTTGCAGGCGCGGCAAGTCCACGTGGCCACGATCCGAGGCCTCGAGGATGGAGCGTTGCCAAAGCAGCGTATCCCCGTGCAGGTCGATGACAGTCGCGCTCGCGTGCAGCGCGTTGGCTTCGGTCGAGGGCTCCGGGACGTCGACAGGCGTGACCGCATTGAGCTGCCGCTCAACGATGCCGGGCGCCAGGGCAAAGAAGAGGACTGCGAGAGCGGCAACGACAGCCAGTGCGATAGCGAGCTTTTTCATGTCTGCATTATAGTGGTAGCCGTATTCAACGGATCGGGGGACGCAACGATGACCACTCACACAACAGCCCGGCTTGGTGTCTTGGTGCTGTGCCTTGCGGCACTCGCGCCGCGCGCGCAAGCCGAAACGGAGCGCTACGCGCTGGATATGAGTCACACCGACATCCATTTCTCCATCATGCGATTCGGTTTCAATCGCATCATCGGTCACTTCCGCGATGCGGAAGGCATCATCGACTACGACGCCGAAGACGTGGGCAGCAGCAGCGTTTCCGTCACGATCCAGACCGCGAGCATCGAGAGCGGTGACGAGACACGCGACGGACATCTGCAGGGTGAGTTCTGGCTCAACACCGCCGCCCACCCAACGATCACGTTCCGCTCGACGGCAGTGTCCGCCAATGATGACGGCACACTGACGGTGGCGGGCGACCTCACGGTGCTCGGAACGACAAAATCCGTCGTGCTGCCCGTCACCATCAACAAGACGGGCACGGACCCGGCCACAAAGCGGGCCGCAATGGGCATCACCGTCAAGACAAAGCTGGATCGGGCGGACTTTGGCCTGACGACGGCTGCCAATCTCATCGCCAACGACGTTCACGTGCATATCGAGGCGCTGGGACTCGCCGACGCTGACTAGCGTTGCGCGCAGGCGTCGCGTCATGGCGCCCGTGGTACCCAACAGGTAGGCTGCCCGCAACAACAACAACGAGGACGCATGATGCGCATCCCACACGCCGCAATGATGCTGGTCGCACTGCTTGTCGCAGGCTGCGGCTCCGAAGCCGACTCAGACAGCGAGGTGACCGACGCCGCAAAGACAACCGAATCGTCGGAGTGGACCACGGGGCGCCAGGCCACGGCGACAGTGATCCTTGATGTGCCCGAGACCGGCATCGAACTGGGCTGGGGTTACAACGCGTTCGACGACCGGGCGTTGCCGCATCAGTGCATCCAGTTCGCCGCGGCCGAAGAACCCGCGCAGACGCGTACGATGTCGATGAAGGAAGTCAGCGACACCTACGAACTCATGAAGCGAATGAACGTCTCGGCCGAGGCCAGCGTCAAGACCATGGGCTTCGAGGGCAGCGGCAAGGCGAGCTTTGCCAAGAGCGTCAACATGAGTGGCTCGAGTATCACCTTCGTACTCGACGCCGCCGTCGACAATGGCGTGCGCTTCGCGGCGCCCTACAGCGAAAACGCCGGTGCCTATGGCGCCGGTGCCGCCGTCCGTCTGACCGCCGCCGCCGAGCGCCTGGCCAGGGACCCCGAGGAATTCCTGCGCCAGTGTGGCAGCGGCTACGTGTCGGCCGTGTACTCAGGCGCGCGGCTAACGGCCGTTATCTCGATGAAGACGACAAGCCAATCCAACAAGGAGACGATTCGGACCGAGGTACGCGCCAAAGGCTGGGGCGCCACAGGCAAGGTATCGGGTGGCGCCGAAAACCAGTCGGCGACGCGGAATGCCGAGAAGACCATGTCCGTGTTTCTCGTTGGCGGCCGCGGTGATGCCATTCCGCGCGACCAGGATGGCGTCGAGGCCAAGCTCGACACGCTCTCCTACTCCGCCTACGAGGCGCCCAAGGACTTCCGCATGGCCGTAACACCCTACGAATCCCTGCCCAACTGGCCGCAGACGAAGCCGGTGTCAGCGGAGCCAACGGAGTTCGAACAACTGGCGGGTCTTTGGGGCGACTACAGCACACTCTACGACGAGCTCGAACTCATTCTCGAGCAACCCGCGCAGTACGCCGCGATCTCGCGATCAACCGAGGAAGGCAAGATGTTCGACGTGCTAGCGCTGGCGGAGCACGAGGATGCACTGCTGCACCTCGAGCGCGTGCAAGACGCCTTGTGGCAGGGTGTGCACGAGCTCGAGGCGATCGCGCGTCAGTGTCTCGAAGCCGAAACCGAGGGCATCGAGGAGGGCGAGAACTGCAACTTTGACGAGAACCGCTTCGTGCCCAGTCATGCCTTCCGCGCCCAGCTACCGCTGGAGCTCGCCGAGCGCCCGCCGGCGACGCAGCCCGAAGCGTGCGGCAAGACGCCGGCCGACGCCGTCGCCTGCACGCGGGCCGTTATTCAAGAGAGTGCCGTAGCACTCGAGGCCGATACGCCGCTCGACCGCCGCGTCGTCGAACGCTGGATCATCGAGAAATCCCGTTCGCGCTGCCGCCTCGACCTGCTCGACATTGGCTGTCTTTCGAATGCCGAGGTGCGGCACTGGCAGACGACGGTGGGAACACGCCTCATGCTGCTCGATGACGAAGAGCGCACAGCGGTCGCGGGTCTCAACCTGGTGCTGGATATCGACGACAAGACGGGCGCCGTGTGGCTGTTGCCCGCACAGGCCAACGCAGTCGTCGCCGCGATCAAGAACGCGCGCCGTTCGGAATGATCGCTGCGCGCCCGCTTTGCCTGGCGGGACTCTTGCTGGTATCGGGCATGTGCGGCGCGCGCTGCACGAACGAGCCTGCCGAGACCTATCTCGAAGAACTCAACCGCATCGGCGCTTGCCTCCAAGAGCAGGCGCGTCGTCCGGACAACATCAATAACTCGAGTGGCGTGGGCTACGATGAGATGCGGCTCTACACCTGGGGCCCCGAGGTCAAGATCCGGCGCATGCAAACGGACCCCTACTTCTGCGACTTCGAGTACGCGCGCCAGCGCGAGTTCGAAGCCATCAAGTTTTACGACCTCGCGCAGGCCAACGTGTTGCGCTGGTACGGCTGGCAGCCCCCAGGCGCAGCATCACCCGTTCGCACGCTCTCCGCGTTGGCCGCACTCAAGCTCGCAACCGCCGATCAGCGCCGACTCTCCCTGCAGTTCGTCTTCCCGCAGTGGTTCCGCCGGACACCGGGCGTTGCCGCGCGCGAAATGGCAGTGCGTGAAGCGGCTGCGGCGCTCGGTGATGCGCCCGCGTCGCCCGCGCGCTCGATCGCCGAGGGGCGCGTGGCCGCCTACGACGCGCCCTTCGACGGCCGACCGTCTGCAATCCGCGGCGGGCTTGGCGTCTACTTCTCTGCCGACCCCTTTCGCTACCACAATGCGGAGACGCGGGGTCACGGGCTCGTGTGCCGCACGCCAAGCCAGCGTGTGATCGTCGATGTCGCCAATCAGGAGGTCCGCGACGCACTCGTGGACAAGCAGATTCTCTATACCCAGGAGCTGAATCTGCCCGCCTCGAGTATTGTCAATCAGATCGAAAACCCCGTCGCGTTTGACGAAGCCGCACGCGGCGACATCATCCTGCGTGTGGACTTCGGTGACGACCTGACGGGACAGCCACGCAGTCGCGCCTACGTCGACAAATGCAGCATCCAGTACACGACCTGCGAGCCGATCTCCGTTTCGGTCTCTGGTCTCTCCTGCACCGATTTCAGGCGGCTCGTGCCGGTGGCGCCCCAGGCGTCCGATCAGACGGGCGCCCGGCCACCTGCACCGGAGGCATTCGCGCCCGCGCTCTTGAGCACGCTCGCATCGCGGCCGAGTTTTGCAGAGGAATTTGACGCGCAGCTGCACAAGTGTCTCGGGCGTCGCGTCGACGATGCCTTGCTTGGCCAGCTCGAAGCCGTCAATCGCTCCGAGCTGGCCCAGGCACTTCGCGAAGCGGCGGCAGAAGCCGCCGCGTCCGAATGAGGCATGACTCAGGCCGTTGCGCCCACGACAAACACGAAAATGGACAACACAAACACGAGCGCCGCGACGAAGTACGGGATGATGCTCGTGCCACCGATCCTGCGCAGCTCCCTGAGTTGCTGCTCGTAATCCGAAAACGAGCCTTTCACGCGCTCGACCTTTTTCTTGGCCTGATCAAAGTAGAGCTTGTTCGCGTACATCGGCACCAGTGTGAGTGAGAACGCGTAGTACAGCAGCGATGACGCCGCCCACATCATGAGTGCAGCGCGGCGCGGCCACGCGCCACATGTCGACGTTACGACGAGCTTAGCGTCGATTCATCACGACCAGATGCGGCCACGGCACCGGCGCGCAGCACGCGTCCGAGTCGCTCCTTGCCGAAGTACTCGACATAAGCCACGCCATCCCAGGCGACGCGACCGCCGATGACGACGCCCGCGACAACACCGTCCGATCGGTTGACGAGCTGCTCGTGCCCAAAGTCTTCGCGATAACGGCTTTCGATGTTGGCCTCGGCGTCGTAATCAGCCAGGGCCTCAGGGTCAACGATCGTGACATCGGCTCGGCTGCCGGGCGCCAGCGTGCCCGTGTCGACATCGAAGAATTCGGCGGGGACACGAGTCAGACGCTCAACCGTAAACGCCACCGCGCGCTCCCCCTTACGCTGCGCGATCTGAAGGGCACGCAGATTGCCATCGTAGAACGCCATGTTGGTCAAGTGGGCGCCCGAGTCGTTAAAGCCCGGCAGCAGTTTCGGATGCAGGATGAGTTTGCTCACGGTCTCGGGATCGCGGTTGGCCGTCACGCTGTACCAGTACAAGTCAGTGTCGTAGGCGCGCAGCATGTGCAGTACGAAATCGGCCTCATCCGCTAGCGGTACCGGGAACGCGGTCAACGCCTCCGCCTCCGTCGCGTCGTCGACCTGCAACCGCCCGGCCTGGAACGCGAGCACACGCTCCTGGATACGGGCGAAGCTCAGGCCTCGCCAGGCATCCACCGGGCAGCGCTCGACGACCATGTCCGCAAGGTCGCGACTGAACGCCAGGTCCTCGCGCTTGATGAGCCGCTTGAGACGGTCGAGGCCGTAGCCCTGTTTGCCACGCAGCCACATGTCCCGGAAGCGGTGGATGTAATTCGGATCGTCTAGATGGCGGCGCCGACCTTCGCGGTCCTCGAGGTCGGGTTCGTTGAGCAGCCGCAGCTCGGGAATTTCCTCGAACACAGGCGTGAGGGGTCCTTCGGCCCAGACCTTGAAGGGTGCCGCAAGCGCCTGCAGCCAGAACCGGCCGCGAACGGCAGCCGAGTTGAGTATGCGCGCCATGAACAACCCGAGCTTGGCGATGCCGCGGTTGGTGGCAACGTCGAGCGCGGCCACGGCCGTGATCTTGAGCGGCTTGCCGTGCAGGCGTCCGCTGGTGAGCAGAAACTGGCGGAAGATCTCAAGCGGCTTGTCCTTGGGCGGCGTCGCCTGCCAAACGCGGTCGTGCTTGCGCAGCACCTGGGTCAGGCGCTTTAACTCCCGGTAGCCCGCGTATTGCGTCGGGATCTTGCGCTGGCGGTTGGGGTCATTGGCCAGGTAGTGAAACGGCAAGGCATCCGTGGAAAATCCCGGGTAGCCCTCTTGCATGGCCTTCTCGAGCAGACGCGTCATCTCATCGAGTTCGGTCGCCGTCGGCTCGCGTTCGATGCTGTCCTTCATGCCCATGACCTCGATACGCAGCATCGAGTGCGGGATCATCGTAACGATGTTGGGGCCCAGCGGCAGACTGTCGAGGTGCGCCAGGTAATCACCACTGTCGGACCAGGTGGCACGATCGGCGACCTTGCGCAGCACCGGTTTCGGCACGTTTTCAACGCGTGCGAAGCAGTCAACGATGGGATCGGCGCCATCGCGCCGTTGGTTGCCGTAAGCCAGACCCAGGCTGCAGTTTGCGACGACCACCGTCGTCGTGCCGTGCCGCACCGTCTCGGGAAGTCCCGGCGCGATCTCGACCTCGAGGTCGAAGTGCGTGTGCACATCGACGAGCCCGGGCATCACCCATTTGCCCGAGGCGTCGATGACGGTCGCAGCCTGCCCGGGGTCGAGATCGATACCCAGCGCCGCGATGCGCTCGCCGCGTATCGCGATATCGAGCGTTCTCGGCGTGCTGCCGAACCCATCGAACACGTAACCGTTCCGAATCAACAGGTCCCACATCAGTCGTGCTGCCTCGCAAAATTCAGAAAGTGCCGGGCCACGGCATCCGGGGCTTCGATCTGTGGATAGTGGCCGATCTGCTCGAGCTCGACGATGTCGCCATGGTCCACCAGCTCGCAGTAGCGCGCCACCATGTGCGCGCCCGATACGGGATCGTAGCTGCCATTGATGAGCCGGATCGGCACCGCACTGTCGCGCAACGCCGCCAACCAGCGCTCGCGGTGCTGGCGTCGGTCGCGGATGTAGCGCATGAGCCGATGGAAGTTGCGCTTGCCCTTGTTGTGCCGCATGAGGCGCCAGAAATTGTCGAGTTCCCCGGCCGACGGCTGCGACCCTGGACCGAAAATCGTCCGCATGTTTCGATCGAGCGTACCGCGCTGCATGAGGTGCGTCGCGAGGCCGCCGAGCGGACCGAGCAACAACTTCTGTGCGGGCCGCGCGCGGTGCGTCTCGGGAAACAGCCCGCCGTTGAGCAGGCATAGCGACAGCCACTGGCGCGCATCGCCCAACGCGTTTTGCCGTGCGAGCAATTCCTGCGCAACCGTGTCGCCGTAGTCGTGCGCGACAACGTGAAACCGGTCAAGCCGCAGCGCCCCGACCAACGCTTCAAGGAGATCGGCCTGTTCGTGAATCGTGTAGTTGTGACCCGCCGGCTTCTCCGAAAATCCAAAGCCCAACATGTCGGGCGCGACCAGTCGGTAGCGCTCGCCGAGCTGGTCCCAGATGGCGTGCCAGTCCCAACCTGCTGTCGGAAATCCATGGATCAGAAGCACCGTGGGCCGCAACGTATCGGCGGGCGCGCTGTCCATGACGAACAGCTCGCGCCCCAGCAGGTCGTGCAGCGCGCCTTCGGCGCGCCAGTCGTCGAGTGAATCAATCGCCGCCATGCGCGCAGGATACCGGCGACAACCGCGGTGCAACAGTCACGACACCCGCCGAGCGACTCGCCAGCGTGGTTTGGGCATGCGACGATGCCGACATGAGCGCGTATTCGACGCCACACGCAGTCAAGCAGACGCCCTGCCCGGGCTGCGGCGCCGTTGCACCGGACGTCGCGGGCGGAGAGACGCACCGCTACATGTTGGCGTCGACGGGCTGCTGGGCACGGTTCGGCGACATACTCGCCCGCGAATACCAAAACCCGGCCCTGATGCACATCCACCCGCTGACCGTCGACGCCTACGCCGTCCAGCACCCGGGCGCCCCCGGGCCGCAGTCGACCCAGTCCGTAAACGTTCACCTCGCGAGCCTCTACGCGCATTTTCAGCAGCAGGTGCCGCTTCAGTCGTTGGCCGACGTCCGGCGACGCGTCGTCACCGCCAAGTCGACGTTCCGTTGGTTGTCACCGCCGCCCCACGCGCACACCGTCACCGTCAACGATGTGTGGCCGATTCAATCCGAGGAAGGCCACGTGGCGGCCGTGCGCCGCTGGGCGAGTGCCGCGTTTGCGCACTGGCGTGACTACCATGACGAGATTCAGGAACTGCTCCAGCGCAGTCCCATATCGTGAGCACCGACCAGGTACAGGCAAAGGCGCAGTGCACCTGCGGCGCGGTCTCGATTGCAATCTCGGCGGCGCCCCGGTTTCGCGTGTTGTGCCACTGCAGCATCTGCCGTGCGTTCAACAACGACACTCACGCGGACATTCTTGTGTACTCAGCGCCAAACGTTGAGCCGCACGAACCCGGCACGATCGCGTTCAAGCGCTGGCGCCCCCCGCCCAACGTGCGACGTGGCGTGTGCGTCAGTTGTGGACAGCCGGCACTTGAACGGTTCAAGGCACCGCCCTTCATGAACCTCACGATGATTCCGACGCCGATGGTCGCGGCGCCCGTTCCCGAACCGGCCGCGCACATCTTCTACGATAAGCGTGTCGCCGACGTCGATGACGCCTTGCCGAAGCACGAAGGCTATTGGGCGAGCCAGTGGGCCTTCATGAAGCTCGTCATGTCGACAAGAAAGTAACTGTCGGGGCGCTGCCTTGGCTCAGACGTCCGCCGCGCCTGCCCCGTAGCGCGCCTCGAAGTCCTCGGCGGACAGCGGCTTGTCGAAGCAGTATCCCTGCAACTGGTCACAGCGCAGCGCGCGCAGGATGCCCGACTGCGATGTCGTCTCGACGCCTTCCGCCACCGTATTCAGACCCAGCTCGTGTGCGAGATTCACGATGCCCGAGCACAGTGATGCGGCACGCGCGTCGTCTCCAACACGCTCTACAAAGGACTTGTCGATCTTGAGGGTGCTGACGGGCAACTCACGCAGAATCGACAACGACGAGAATCCGGTGCCGAAGTCGTCGAGAGAAAAGGTGACGCCGTCATCGCGCAGGCGCCGCATGACTTCGACGGTGGCATCAAGATCACTCACCACGGCGCTCTCGACGATCTCGAGATCGAGGCATTGCGGACTCACGTCCTGCGCGTCGAGTTGCTCGTGCAACCAGCCTTGGAACGCCGGGTCCACAAGTGTGGGCGTCATGATGTTCACGGACACGCGCCCAAACGTGTAACCCTGCCGCTGCCACCGCGCCGCGTGTCCCATCGCCGTCGCCAGCACCCAGCGGTCGAGCTTGCCTGAGAGCCCGGACTCGCTGGCAATCTCAAGCACCTCGGTCGGCAAAACGAGTCCGAGCGCGGGATGATGCCAGCGCAACAGGCATTCGAGACCGGCGAGGCCCTGTGATTCCGCATCGATCTTCGGCTGGAACACGAGCGATAGCGCGTCACCGTCGATGGCGGATGACAGATCACCTGAGAGTCTCTGGCGCCGCGTTGCCGCGTCGCGCAACGCGCCGTCCACCACGACGGCGCGAACATCGGCTGGCTCGGCGAGTTCCGCGGCGGCGAGCCGGCACAGACGCACTGTGGCCCCGGCATTGCGGTCTGCGTCGTCAAGCACCGCGAGACCGACGGCCGCGCGAATGTGGACCGACCCCACGGCCGTTGTCAGCGGTTGCCTCAGGGCGTCGGCCAGCGCACAGCGCAGGCGCTCGAGCCGCAGTGCCGCGTCCGTGCCGCGCGGCAGCGTGACGATACCCGCAAACCAGTCGTTGTCGAGTCGCGCCAGGAGTTGCCGGCCTTCTGCGGACAATGCCCACTCGCTCCGTTCACACACGGCAATTGAAATCTCATCGGCGACGAGTCGACCGTACATGTTGGAGAAGTAGCCCATGCTTTCGACGTGCACCGAAACCACGAGGTGCTGTTCACCAACTGTTGCCCTGCGCCGATCTTCCACGCGCTCGAAGAAGGTATCTCCCCAGAGTCGCCCGGTAATCGGGTCTCGATTGGTGTACACCTGGGCGCGGGCGCGCCCCGCGGACAACGCAGGGGGCAATAGCATTTCGGATTGCGCCATACGCGCCAGGGCCAGCAGGGTTCGACGCGCGCGGGCATCGAACTCACGGGGCACCGTGTCGATGACGCAAAGCGTACCCAGCGGCATACCTTCCGTGGAGCGCAGCACGGCGCCCGCGTAGAAGCGGATCCCGAGCTCCCCTGTAACGAGTGGGTTCTTGCTGAACACGGGATGCGAAAGTGCATTCTCGACCACGAGAATCTGCGTCTCGTGGATCGCGTAGGCACAAAACGCGATGTTCCGTGACGTCTCCACGGCATTCAGACCCTGGCGCGAGAGAAACCACTGCCGGTCCCGATCGACGAGCGAGATGAGTGCAATGGGTACTTCAAACACGAGCTTCGCAAGCTCGGTGATGGCGTCGAAGCGAAATGCCGATGGCGAGTCGAGCAAACCCAGGCTGCGCAGCGCGGCGAGCCTTTCGGTCTCGCGCTCGTGCAGCGGTGCGGGCGCAACCGGGCCTGCGCCAAGCGATTCGCTGTGTGCCATCGCCGCCCTCCCTTGCCACCGCATGCCCATCGCGCGCAGAAACCGGCGTGGGTCCGATCATTGCGATCGCGCGCAACCCTGCGCGTGGATCGTCAGCTTGACACAACGATACGGCCGCAGCCACTCGTGGCAGATACCTACATGACCCAGGACCTTCCGGGTCATTGAACAGGGTCAGTAAAGCCCAGATGCCCAGCGCCGTGCGCAGTGTGATCGCCCTTTGCTTCATCCGCGCCGGCCTCGTTAACCCGGCACCCGCCGTCGGGCTGCGCCGGGCGGCAACCCTGCTCCGCTTGTACGGTACGGGTTGCCAGCGATAGTCCCAACGTCGTGTAATAACCCGGTGGCGTTGCCACCGATCGACGTCCGTTCACACACAGGGATCTTGCAGTGCACATCATCCTCGGCGCGCTGACCTCCATCGTCACCATCCTCTGGCTGCTGCATCGACTGGCAGAAATGGGTATCGATCTCGGCGGCCTCAATCCGTGGCTGTGGCACCGGCGGCGCAAGTGGCGCCAGCAGTACCAGGGCAACGCCATTTTCCATGTGACGAGCCCCATGGAAGTCGCCGCGTTGCTGATCGCAGGCACCGCGAAAGCCGACGGCGACATGAGCAGCGAGGAGAAAGCAGAAATTCTCCGAATCTTCGAGGACGAGTTCGGGCTCTCGAAACGCGATGCGGCGGCGCTGCTCATTTCGTCGACTTACCTGCTCGGCAAAGGCAACGAGCTCTACGAGCAGCTCAAGCGCGTGCTCAAGCCGAGCCAGGAGAAGTTCAGCGAGGAACAGGCCGAATCGACGGTCGCACTCATGCGCCTGATCGCCGAACGCAACGGCGACGCGCACGAGGTCAAGGACGCATTGATCACGGAAGCCGAGCAACTGCTGCGCGAGCCCCACGAAAAAGCGAATCAGAAATGGTCCTGACGGGCTGATTCAGCGCACGGCGCATGGCAGCATGCACCGCACCCGCATAGAGGTCCCACCAATCATGCCCATGCCGCACCGCAGCGTTTCCGGCCGCATTCGCTATACGTCCAAGAAACACGAACTCCTCGACCAGAAGCGGGGCCAGGAGTGGTTTCGATTCACACACCACGGCGACGGCCGCGTCATCATGCGGGCGCATTGCGAGATCGAAGAGCCCGAGCCGACGGTACTGCGCGACATCGTCTACGCCATGGACGAAAACGGCGTGCCTGAATACCTGCACGTCCACCTCACGGTCGGTGACGCCCCCATGGGCAGCGGCTGGCTGAGGCACGACGAGGAACAGGGCGTGATCGAGTGTGAGAGCGACAGCCCCTCGCTCGGGCGTCTATCGGAACGCGTCGAGGTTGCGGGAGCGTTCGACGGTTTCGGCACCCACCCCGTCGTCGGTGACGGATTTCTCGCGCGCTGCATGGACCCAAGCCAGGGCCCGCACCGGCGAACGCTTCGCGTGTTTCTGCCGTCGCCCGATCACCGCGGCGCCACACCGCCGCAGGTCGCCGAGGTGCACATCGACCTCGAATTTGTGGGGATCGAGGAGAAGACCGTCGAGGCCGGCACCTTTCGTTGCCGTCACCTGCGGTTCATCGACGACTCCGATGCCGGCATGGGGGGCACCACGCACCCGACCTACGACGTGTGGGTCACCGATGACGACGACTGCATCCTCGTCTACGGCAGCATCGACGGCTACATGATGAATCGCTACGAGCTGATCTCGCTCGACCGCTAGCACCCCACGACAAGCACCCACGTCTTTTTGTAAAGGAAACTTGACTTCTGGGCTTGCCTGGCCCACGATGTAAAGCACACTTTACTTTTAGACAAAGGAACCTGACCATGCCCTCATCCGAGACAAGCCCGTCTGGATTTGACGCGACGAACCGCCACCGCACGATTCGACTGGCGCAATGGACGGCCGCCTGGGTCGCCACAGTGGCGCTCGCCGTCTTCGGTGCCGAATTCCTCTGGGACGGCAACATGACGCTGAGCGTGCTCGCGATCGCGCTGCAGGCGGCAGTGGGTGCCGGCATGATCCTGGCCAACAAGCGCCACCTCCTGAACCTCGATGAACTGCAGCAGCGGATTCAACTTGAGGCCATGGCAATCACGCTCGGCGTGACACTCATTGCGGGCATCGCCTACTCGTCCCTCGACATCGCCAATGTGATCGCGGGCGATGCCGAAATAGGCAATCTGGTCCTGCTCATGGGACTCACCTACATCGTGGCGCTGTTGCTCGTGCGGCGGCGTTACCTGTGAAGAATCGTCTCAAGGTCCTGCGCGCCGAGCGCGACTGGACCCAGGCGCAACTGGCGTCGGCACTCGAGGTATCGCGTCAGACCGTGAACGCCATCGAAACGGGCAAGTTCGACCCGAGCCTGACGCTCGCGTTTCGCGTGGCGCGGTTATTTGAAATGCCCATCGAAGCGATCTTCGATGACGGCGATGGAAACGGGGCGGCTTAGGCGGGTTCCCGCGCCTTGTCGAGCGCGGCGCGAAGGCGACGGCGCTTGAACCAGTTCATGCGGTCCGCGACGAGCTTGCCGTCGAAATGATCCATCTCGTGCTGCAGGCACACCGCAGGCATCCCTGTGAGTGTCCGCTGGAATGAGCTGCCTGATGCATCCTGAGCGCGGACGTCAACGGCCGTCGCGCGAAATACAAAAGCCGACATGCCAGGCACCGACAGGCAGCGCTCTTCTATCAGACCGAAGCCACGACGCTGGGTGATCACGGGGTTGATGTAGACCTCCGGGGCCGACTGGTCCTCGGAATGATCCATGACGAGCACCTGCTCGCGCACGTCGATCTGCGGGGCGCTGAGCCCGATCGATGCCGAGGCGTGCAAGGTGTCGACCAGGTCTTCGACGGTTCGCGCCAGGGCGTCGTCGAAACGATCCACGGGGCGCGACAACTCGTGCAAGCGCGGGTCCGGATACTCGAGAATTTCGCGAACCGCCATGCTACTGCGCCTGGGCTGCGCCGCCGCCGGACACGACGCCGTCGGTGCCCGGCTCCGCAACTCCAGGCTCGAGCGCTGCGCGCGTGACGCGACGCTGCATGGCCCGACGAATCAGAGGCAACGTCGCCACAATCGTGACGATCAACAAGATGATCTCGACGGCGTACACAGCGTAGTAGGCCGTGGCGACGCCACCGAGCCCCCACAAACCGTCTGTCGCGCCCCAAAGCGCGACGGCGAGGTCGCGCAGCGCGCCGCTGAGCGCCATGGCGACGCCGACGGCAGTCGCCTGCACGGCGCCCCAGGCCCCCAGCGCCAATCCGGCCTGCTGTTCTGGTGCGCGGTGCATCGTGGCCGTCAGCGTACCGTGGCCGAACAGCGCGCCACCGAAACCGATCAGAAAGTTGCCCGCGAGAAACAACGGCAGCATGTCCAATGGCGCCGCGGCGATAACGAGCGCGAACGCCGGCAGGCCGATGCAGGTGCCGTACTGGGCGATGACATAGGGATCGGCGCCGTCGTCGATGCGCTTGGACGCAAGCGCAAAACCCAGCAGGCCGCCGAACGTCAGCAGCGCCGTCAGCTTTGTCGTCGCCGCAACGGACATCGCCATGACCTGGCCGCCAAACGGCTCAAGCAGGACGTCGGCCATCGCAAAGGCCATGGTGCCGATGCCGACAACGGCGAGCCGCCGACGCGTGCTGCCGCCTTCGCAGAACTTGGCCCAGGACTCGCTGAACGTGGGGTCCGGCGCAACCTGTGGCTGCTGCCGCGAGATGCCTTCCTGCTTCCACATCGCAAGCCCGTTGAGCACGATCGTGATCAGGGCTGCGCCCTGGATCACCTGCACCAGACGACCCGGTGTGAAGTCCTGCAAGGCCATGCCAAACAGCAGCGCGCTCACCATCATGCCCAGCAGCAGCATGATGTACATGAGCCCGACGACTCGGGAATGCGAACTGCGCGGCGTGAGATCCGTGGCCAGGGCCAGGCCCGCCGTCTGCACGGTGTGCACACCGGCACCAACGAGCAGGAATGAGAGTGCCGCCGATACGTGGCCGATCCACAGGGGCGCCGATCCCGACTCGCCCTTACCGGCAAGCACGAGCAGCGCAAACGGCATCAGTGCGAAGCCCGCGAACTGCCAGAGCGTGCCCTTCCAGATGAACGGCACGCGGCGCCAGCCGAGTTCGCAACGGTGGGTATCGGACTTGTGCCCGATGAGCGCGCGAAACGGCGCGAAGACCAGCGGCAGCGCAAGCATCGCGCCGACGAGCGTTGCAGGAACGCCGAGCTCGACGATCATGACGCGATTGAGCGTGCCGACGAGCAGCACGAGCGCCATGCCCGTGGTGACCTGGAATAAGGACAGGCGCAACAAACGGCGCAACGGCAGATCTGCTGTCGCGATATCCGCAAACGGCATAAAGCGGGGACCGAGCGCAATCCACCGCTCAGTCAGTCGTTGACTTATTCGCCCCACGTCGACATGTCAGCAATACGAAGGGGTCCGATTAACGGACCCCGCCCTTTCGTATCCGGGCGAGCCCGGCCATTTTTCTTGTTCAGGTTCCGATGCTCAGAACCAGCTCCCCCATCCGGGGTCGCTAGCCGCCGAAGAACGCCGGGAACCAGGTGGTGTTGTTCAGAATAGCGAAATGAACGACCAGTGAAGTGATCGCTACTGCGCCGAGAAACAGCGGAATACCAATCGTAGGCTTCACAACCAACCACATACGTGCCTGATTCATGCTGTGCTCCTTAACCTAACCAAGGGGTGAACAAGTACGCGAGGAAGTGAGCAATCGCAGAAATGAAGAAGAACACCCGTGTGCCATCAATGATGTGCTTATGGAGTTCTTCGGACTGCTTCATGGTCAACCCCGTCCCGTAGACGCGATCCGAGTCAGACATAGGTGTCTCCCGAAGTTCCTGTTGGTAGCCACGAGACCCTCAGTGGGCCTCAAGCACCCGATCTTCGTGCCGGGCAACCGATCAGCGCCTACCCAGAGGGCACATGCCGATGAAGCTAGACACTAATTCGTCCATAGCGCGTATGTCAACTATTATTGCCTCGCAATGTGTCAACTTTGCGTTACATGTCGAGATTGCCGAATTCGGCTGGCTCGACACTGCGAAAAAAAAGGCGGCACCCGCAGGTGCCGCCTCGTCAGTGAACGCCCCGATCGCCCAATCAGGCGATCCGCGCAAACCCCTAGTTTCTCTTGCTCAAAACGCGCAAGCCCATGAATTTCGAGAACGGCGCAGCAGTTCTGGACAGACGGGAACCCGCGGTACCCGAAGCGCCCTTGCGTGTCGTAAGCAGCTTCAGCCCGATCCGCGACGACAATGGCGCCGCGGTGCGCGACATGCGCTCAACCGCCGAGCCTCGCGCGCTTTTGTGCTTGATCAGCTTGGTGTTGAGCACCGGCCCCTGCTTCTTGCTCAGCAATTTCAAGCCAAATGAGCTGTCCTTGTCGAACTTGAACAGGCCCGTCTCCGATTTACTCTCCAGCAGAACGGGAAAGCCAAAGAACTCCGAAAACGGCGCCGGGTTGGGCGGCAGGTAGTCCTGGATGGCGTCGAGATCGACGGCCGTCGCCTCCAGCGTCTGCTCTACGAAGCGGCCTGTGGTCAGGTCGGAGGGCCGGGACGTGAGCACGGTTCGGCCGCGCGCCAGTGCCGCCATGACGGACTTGCGGTGCCCGGCCATGATCATGCCCGATGCAATAGCCGCATCCACCTGAGCCGGCGCGTTGGCGTCGCCCGGGCGAATCACGAGGCTTCTCTCGCGCGGTTCTTCACCCTCGACGAGTCGGTCGATGGTGTCTCTGGCGGCCTGCTCGGTGTCAAACAAGCGTGTAATTGGGAACATATCGGTAGCCTTCCCCTGGATTGAAGGTGTCAGAACCAACCGACACTGCCCCGAAAAGGCGGTCGGACGGGCGTTCGCGGCAGGCGACAGACTACTCTCGTGTCTCAGTCTGAGTCAATTTTTGTCTAAATTGATCTGTCAATAAAACTAGACACTCGTGACCCGGTTCTGTCCAGTTACAGCTTAGTCACGGCGCCTCACCGTCCACCATTGATACAGACAGAAGGCAAGTGGAATTCCCCACCAAAGCAGGCCCTTACCGAGAATCAGCAGCGCTTCTGAGGACATGACCCTGGCCCTACGTCCCCACCTGTACGAGGTTGGCCAGTGTCTCGAGCAATTCGGGACCGCTGGAAGGCTTGAGCAGATACGCGTCGGCGCCCAGCGCCAGGCAGCGCTCTCGCTGATCGATCCTGCCGCTGAGAATACAGATGGGTATCGCCGCATTCGGTCCCTCGAGCTCGCGAATGGACTGCAGCACTTCGACGCCGGACTCGGCACCGAGGTCGACATCGAGCACCACCACATCGGCGGGCCTTGCCCGCAAGTAGCCCAACATCGCCGCCGAGGCCACAAACCCCCGGACCTCGTGCCCCGCCGCATCGAGACGCGCCTCGAGCGTCGCCAGCACGTCACGGTCATCGTCACAGACCACACATCGGAGCGATTGCGATACGTCAACCGCCGCCGCGTCGGCGACATCCTGACTGTCGATGCCCGCGATACGCGCAAGGTCGCGCATGAACTCGATCGTGCTGCCCAACGGCCGCGCACCCCTGTAGTCGAGGGTCAACGGCGTCGCGCCCTCGACAACCTCAATGCGCCAGTGCGCGCACCAGGCCCGCGCCCACTCGAGCGCGCCGTCCAGCGTCGACGTGACATTAACCTGCACGGGCCAGCCGCCGCCGCGTGTATGCCGCGATGACAGGCGTCTGTCACCCAGCGCACCGAGCGCAAGGGAAAACGAGAACACGGCGCCCTGCCCTGGTGCCGACCACAAATTCAGCGCACTCTCCATGGAAGCCACGTAGCCGCTCGAAATTGCGAGCCCGAGCCCCGTGCCCTTATCGTCTTCGGCCTGCCCCGGGATCGGCGCCTGGAAGAAGGGCTGAAAGATGTCGCGGTGCAAGTCCGGCTCGATGCCGCGACCGTCATCACCAACCTCGAACGCCAGCGCGCCGTCATCATCGCGCACGAGCAGCCACACGCCCGTGCCCTGGCCGTGCCTCAAACCATTGGTGAGCAAGTTGACGAGTACCTGGCGAATGCGGTCTGCCTCGCCCTCCCAGCGCACCGGAACGTCGGGCATCGCGCCCACGAACAGGCGCTGACCACGCGCCATGGCGACAGGCTGCACGATCGTCCGCACACCCTCGATGAGCGCCTCGACTTCGAACGGCGCGGGATCGCGCGAGGCACGCGCCGCATCACTGCGCGCGAGGTCCATGACGTCATCGAGCAGCAGGCGCAGCGAATCCGCGTTGCGGCGGATGTTGCGCGGCCACACGGCATGGTCCGACCCCACGAGAACTTCTTCGAGCATGTCGGCGGCGAGCACGATGCTCGTCAGCGGCGTGCGCAGCTCGTGGCTCATCGAGCCCAGGAAATGCGTCAAGGCCGCTCTGGCCTCATCGGATTCACGCTGCGCCCGCTCGCGGTCACGCGCCTCCGCCTGCGCCTGTCGCGCGGTCTCGACGAGCACCCGTTCGCGGCGTTCGCGCTCCGTGACGACGCCCAGTGCGGCCGCCGAAATCACAACGGTCGCGCCGATGAGATTGACGAGCGACATCGGGTGCGCCATCGACGCATAGTCGGTGTACAACGACCACGTGTACGCGATCGCGGCGACCGTTACCGGGGTCCAGATCAGAATGTGGCTGCGGCTGCCGAGCAACGCGACCAGCGACGGGACCACCAGAAACCAGACAATGCCGATGTTGGCCTCGTCCGTCGTGGTGTAGAGCAAACCGGTCTGGAAGACAATCAGCAGTGCGATCGATACGTGCAACGTGATCGAGCGGGATTTGCCGCGCCGAAACAGGAGCAACGCCGCGAGCAGTACGGCGAGCACGGCAAGCGGCACGGCCGTGGTCCAGGACCGCTGCACGAT
Organism: Pseudomonadota bacterium; assembly: GCA_039821605.1. GTDB lineage: Bacteria > Pseudomonadota > Gammaproteobacteria > Steroidobacterales > Woeseiaceae > CALBPI01. The sequence continues at coordinate 412,925 of JBCBNV010000003.1, forward strand.
GGCCGCAACCAGGATGAGGCCCGGCGCTAGCCAGAGAATGCGCCGGAAGCTGCTCCAGTCCCTTGGCGTGGTGTCGTCCACTGACCCTCCCCCGATGCCAGGCTCCGCAGTGTAACGCCTCAGCGGCGGGCTATGCCTGCACCGGCTCGAGCGCCTCGGCGAGCGCGGTAATCAACGCCCGGCTGCGGAACGGCTTGCGCAACACCGGGCCGTGCGCCGCGGCGTGCATCTCGTTGTCTGCGCCGTGGCCCGACATGTAGATCACACGCTGGCGAAAGCCCTCGCGGCGCAACGCCTCGACGAGCTCGATACCCGACATGCCGGGCATCATGATGTCCGTGAGGATGACATCGAATGCGTGCGTCGCCGCCAGTTCGAGCGCGGCCGCGCCACTGTCGGCCGCGATGACGCGGCAACCGACATGCTCGAGCGTCGTTGTCACCACGCCCCTGACCTTGGGCTCGTCATCCACGACGAGCACCGTGCCCGTCAGCGTGAGTGCCGCGTGTTCACCGCTCTGGCCCGCGTCGTCGCGCGGGTCGGCCGGCGACGCGACACGCGGCAGCGTGATCCGGAATCGCGATCCCTTACCCGGCGTGCTCTCGACATCAATGGTGCCACCGCTCTGCGTGACGATGCCGTACACCGTGGCCAAGCCGAGGCCCGTGCCGCTGCCTTGTGGCTTGGTCGTGAAGAACGGCTCGAATGCCCGCGCCCGAATCTCGGGGCTCATGCCAGATCCCGTATCGGTAACCGCAATCTGAACGGCGTCGCGGTCCGTCGCGACCGCGGTCGAGATCGTCAGCTTGCCGCTCGCATCAGCCATCGCGTCGCGCGCGTTCAAGGCCAGATTGAGCAGTACCTGCTCGATCTGCAGCGCGTCGACGCTGACCTGCCCTGCGTCCTTCGCCAGGTCGATCTGCAGCGCGATATCTCCCGTCAGACTGCGCTCGACGAGCGGCGTCGCGTTACGAATGACGTCATTGACCGCGACCACGCGTGTCTTCATGACCTGCTGGCGGCTGAAGGCAAGCAGTTTCGACGACAGCGCGGCGGCGCGCTCGCCTGCATCGCGGATGGCGACCAAATCCTTTTCCTCAGGCGCGCCCCGACGAGCGGTCGCGAGCTGATCGGCGTAGCCGATGATGACCATAAGCAGGTTGTTAAATTCGTGCGCGATGCCGCTGACGAGCTTGCCCAGGCTGTCCAGGCGCTGCGAGTGCGCCAGTTGCGCCTCAACTTGAAGACGACTCTCGAGCTCGCCACGCGCGGCGGCCAGAGCCCGTTGCGCGGCAATGACGCCGCGTCGCCTGACATAGAGAATGATCATCGCCAGGACCGTGGCGCCCACGAGTGCGGGGAAATAGCGGTAACGCAGCGGCTCAGGCAGGACAGGTGCGGCAAAAACCGCCGTGCTCACGAAGACAACGGCGACATTGACGAGTAGCCACTTCATCGACAACAGCAGCGCGCCGTAACACACGATGATCATGGGCAGGTAGATCAGGTAGAACGAGTCTTCAACGTAATGAAACGCGAGCAGCACATTGGCAATACCAATGCACGCAAGCAGTACGCAGATGGGATTGATCCAGCGCGAGCTGAGCATGCCGCGCCGCAACGCCAGGTAGAGCGCGAGGAATATGACGGCCGACAACGCATCGGTCGAGACAACAATCATGCGCACGCCCGTCGTGTGCGCATCGAGAAAGCCCATGATGACGAAGACCGAGTACAGAAAGCAGACGCCGAGGGAGACGGGCTCTAGCGAGCGAAACACCAAGTCGTTGAAGACGGACGTGTAATCGTCAGGCCGGTCGGCGTCTCGCGCCATAATAGAGGGACTCCGTAAAGCGCCCCGGCGGCATCAGGCCGGTCGCGCATCATTCTTGTGCCCGGAGCGCACGCTTTCCCCGCGATGGGCACATCCGGGATCCTGGAGTGACGCCGCGTTCCGAGAAGTGGCGGAGAGGGGGGGATTCGAACCCCCGGTGCGGTATCACCGCACACTCGCTTTCCAGGCGAGCACCTTAAACCACTCAGCCACCTCTCCGAATCTTGTCACTTCAGGGATTGATTCGAATCGACTCAGGTCGATTCTCACCCCTTCGGGGCGCCCTGCGGGCGTCCAAAACGCGATGCGTTTTGTCGAACCCCCGGTGCGGTATCACCGCACACTCGCTTTCCAGGCGAGCACCTTAAACCACTCAGCCACCTCTCCGAATCTTGTCACTTCAGGGATTGATTCGAATCGACTCAGGTCGATTCTCACCCCTTCGGGGCGCCCTGCGGGCGTCCAAAACGCGATGCGTTTTGTCGAACCCCCGGTGCGGTATCACCGCACACTCGCTTTCCAGGCGAGCACCTTAAACCACTCAGCCACCTCTCCGTTTAGTCAGTGCGACGCGTGAATCAGCCGGCGCTGTCCTCACCTTCGCCCTCGCCTTCCCCTTCACCGTCCTCAAAAAAGCGTGGCGGCTTTTCAAGACAGCTCTGATCGACGTCGGGCGGCGTCGATGCCGTAGGAATATCGAGCTTGGCTTCCGGGGGCAACGAATCATAGCCCTCGGGCACTTCGAGCGGACGGGCCTCTGCGGCACGCTGGTAATCGACGCGGGACTCGCAGGGATTGGCCGTACCGCAGCCGCCGAGCACCGTCCCGGCCAGTGCCAGGGTGAAAATCAGGATTCGTTGCATTACATAAGGTCCGCGTTCTTGAGCGCTGTGACGACTTCGGCGTGCCGGTCTTCGGCGAGCGACACCAGGGGCAGCCGCAGGGACCCGTCACCAAAGCCCAGCTGCTGCAGGGCCCACTTGACGGGAATGGGATTCGACTCCGTGAACATCGCCTCGTTCAACGCCGCGAGCCGCGCATCGATGATGCGCGCGCCCTTCTTGTCGCCGCCGCAGGCCAGTGCGCAGAGCTCGGCCATGAGTGCCGGCGCAACGTTGGCCGTGACACTCACGACGCCATGGCCGCCGCGCAGCATGAATTCACAGCTCGTGAAGTCGTCGCCGCTGAAAAACAGAAAGTCACCGGGGCAAGCCGCCTGCTGGGCCTCGAGCCGGTCGACATCACCCGTGGCGTCCTTGATGGCCACGATACGTGGATGCTCGGCGAGCTCGGCCAGTGTTTCAGGCTTGAGATCGCTCTGCGTTCGACCCGGCACGTTGTAGAGCATGACGGGCTTTGACACGGCATCGGCAATCGCCGTGAAGTGCGCGGCCAGCCCGCGTTGTGGCGGCTTGTTGTAGTACGGCGCCACGAGGAGGAAGCCGTCGACGCCCTCGATGTCCGTGGCCAGTGACAGGTCTATGCTCTGCGCCGTGGAGTTCGAGCCCGTTCCCGCAATGATCTGCATGCGGCCCGCATTGAGGGCGATGGACTGGCGAACGAGTTCGGCGTGCTCGTCACGCGTCAGCGTTGCCGACTCGCCCGTGGTGCCGCCCACGACGAGCCCCGCCGTGCCCGACTGGGCGTGCATGTCGATCAGGCGCTCGAGCGTGTCGTAATCGATCGTGCCACCGTCGTTGAACGGCGTCGTGATCGCGACGTAACTGCCTGAAAACATGCGGGGCTCCGCGCCAAAAAGGTGCGAAAGTGTATCCGGTGACCCAGCTTCGCGGCAAGCGGCTTTCCGCGTACAATTGCGGGTCGTTCGATGCACAGCGCCCCAGGGGGCCGACGGAGTCTATGTCACAGCTACTCGTCATCTCTGCGATGGGCCAGGATCGCGCCGGCGTGGTCCACGAGGTCGCCGAGGTCATCCGCCGCCACGAGGGCAACATCCTCGAGAGCCGCATGGCCACGCTGGGCAGTGAATTCGCCATGCTGCTGCTCGTGGCGGGCCACTGGCACACGATCAGCAAGCTCGAGGCCGCGCTCGAGAAGCTCGCCACGGCCAGCGAATTGGCCATCACCCTTCGCCAGACGCGGCAGAAGCCCGCGGGCGAACCCATGATTCCCTACGCGGTGGACGTGATCTGCCTGGACCAGGAGGGTATCGTTTCGGACGTATCGGGCTTTCTGGCCAGCCGCGGTGTCGAGATTGCCGAGCTGTCTACGAGAAGCTACCCGGCCGCCCACACAGGCGCGCCCATGTTCAGCATCCAGGCCACGGTCAGCATTCCGGGCAGCCTCTCGATCGCCCAGATGCGCGAGGAGTTTCTGCAGTTTTGCGACCACATGAATATCGACGGCATCCTCGAACCCATCAAGACCTGAATCCTCAATCCCACCGGAGTACCCCCCAATGAGCGGACCCGCGCTGAATCGCGTCGTCAAAGACTTCAAGGCCCCGGCCACGAGTGACACCGAGGTGCACCTCAAGGCAATGCGGGGCACGCAGGTGGTGCTGTACTTCTATCCGAAGGACAACACCCCGGGCTGCACGAACGAAAGCGTCGATTTTTCTCAGTTGAACGGAAAGTTCAAGCGCGCGAACACGGTCATTTACGGTATCTCTCGCGACTCGATTGCATCCCACGAGAAGTTTAAGGCGAAATACGAGATGCCCTTTGAGCTCATCTCGGACCCGGATGAAACGCTGTGCCAGTACTTCGACGTGATCAAGGAAAAGAACATGTATGGCCGCAAGGTCATGGGTGTGGAGCGCTCGACGTTTCTCGTTGGCGCCGACGGCAAACTGGCCCAGGAGTGGCGCAAGGTGAAAGTCAAAGGCCACGCCGAGGCCGTGCTCGAAGCGGCCAAAGCCCTCAACAAGGGCGCTGGCTAGGCGTGCCTGCGTGGCCCGCCGGGGAACGCGAGCCCTGTAGCAGGGTCTGAGGCGATAATGGCTTATATACGGAAGACTCTGCTGATGCTCGTGAGCGCGTCCCTGGTCGTGCTGGCGGCATTGTCTGCGCCTGCTGCCACAGCGCAGCAGACAGCGTTCGAGCTGCCCAGCATCGGTAGCCCCGCGGACGCCCTGCTGCCGAGAAACGAAGAGGCGCGCATCGGGCGCCAGATCATGCGCTGGTTCCACCAGCAAGGCCGCATCATCGAAGACCCCGAGCTCACCGAGTACATCAATGACCTGGGCCACCGGCTCGTGGGCAACGTCAACTCGGGTGACTACCAGTTCGAGTTTTTCGTCGTGAACGATCCGACGATCAACGCTTTCGCACTGCCGGGCGGGTTCATCGGCATCCACACGGGCCTGATCCAGCTCACGCGCAACGAGGACGAGCTGGCCAGCGTACTCGCGCACGAGATTGCGCACGTCACGCAGCGCCACATCGCGCGCACGATCCACGACAACTCGCGCGCCAGTCTCACAACCATGGCGGCCATGCTCGGCGCCATCGCCATCGGTGCCGCAACGGGCGCCGGCGGTGAGTTTCTCGAGGGTGCCCTCGCCACCACGCAAGCCGTGGACGCCCAGAATCAGATCAACTTCACACGCGGCTACGAGTACGAGGCCGACCGCGTGGGCATCGCCACGTTGGCCGCATCGGGTTTCAATGTTGACGCCATGGCCGACTTTTTCGCGCGCATGGGCCGTCGCACCGCAGGCACGCTGGGCGGCCAGGTGCAGTTCGAGTACCTGCGTACGCACCCCGTGTCGTCATCGCGCACGGCGGAAGCCAAGGCACGCGCCGACCGCTACGCCGAGGTGGCGACTTCTAACAGCGTCGGCTACGGCCTGATGAAGGCGCGCACCAAGGCGTTGTTCGCCGAGACGCCCGAGGAAGCGCAAGCCTACTTTGCGCTGCCCAGAGGCGAGACGCCCACGCGCGCCAACGACTACGGCCGCGCGCTGGCCATGATGCGGTCAAACCGCCCCGAGAAGGCCGAGGACATCTTCGAGCGCCTCATTGAAGGTCAGCACAAGGTCATCACCTACCACATCGGCCTGGCGCTGGCGCAGGCGGCCAACGACGACGAGGTCGCGGCACTGGAGACATTCGAGCGCGCACAGGCCCTGTTCCCGCGCAACGTACCGCTGACCATTCGTCACGCCGAGGTGCTGCTCGAAACCAACCAGCCTGGAAAGGCGCACGAGCTGCTGCTCGACTTGCTCAACAACGTGCCGCCGACGCCCGAACAGGTGCGGCTCATTGCACGCGCGGCCATCGAGGCCGAGCAAATCGCCGAAGCCCACTACTACATGGCCGAGTACAACATCATGACGGGCAACCTCGTGCAGGCCGTCGTGCTGTTGCGCCGTGGCGCCAACCTGCAGCAAACCACACCAATCCAGCGCGCACGATTCCTCGCGCGCGCCGACTTCGTCAGCGAGTACCTCTCCGAAGAGCAGAAGCTCGAAGTCCGGCGCGACGAGCGTCCGTCGTTCGCAGCGGCCAGATAACCACAGCAACCAACGACCGCCCACCGGGCCATTCACAGGCAAGGAAGACCCCCAATGTTTCAAATGCTTCGCCGGCCCGCCGCGACGATCGCCTTGTGCGCGGGACTCCTGGGCGGCTGCGCCACGAGTCAGACTGTGCCCACCGAAGACAGCTGGGAGGGCCTCAACCGCGGCATTTACGCGTTCAACAACGGCGTGGACAAGGTCTTCCTGAAACCCGTGGCGCGCGGCTACCGCTTTATTACGCCCGACCCCGTCGAGCGCGGCGTCAGCAACGTGTTCTCAAACCTGGGCTACCCCGTGGTCATCCTGAGCAACGCGCTGCAGGGCAAAGGCAAAGCCGCACTCAGCGATACCGGGCGCTTTCTCGTCAATTCAACGATTGGGGTTGCGGGTATCTTCGACGTCGCCACGCCCATGGGCATGCCCGCGCACAACGAAGACCTGGGCCAGACGCTGGCGACCTGGGGCGTGCCGAGTGGCCCCTATGTCATGATCCCATTCCTGGGTCCCACCACCCTGCGCGACGGCATCATGACGTTCGGCAACCAGACGCTCCACGGGCGCAATCTCATCGACAACACGAGCGTGCGCGACAAACTGGTCGTTCTTGAGGTGGTTTCCACGCGCGCGAGCCTGCTGCCGCTCGACAGCCAGCTGCAGGAATCACAGGACCCCTACATCTTCCTGCGCGAGGCCTATCTGCAGCGCAGAAACTTCCTCATCTACGACGGTGACCCGCCCGAGGACGACTTCGATCTCGAAGAGGGCTTTGATGAGGACCTCGACGACTTCGACGACGACCTCTAGCGCAGCATCGCGCGCTAGATGAATCCCGTCCAGCGCTCGCCGGCCTGCAGCATCCCTTCAACCTCGCTGATCGCGGCGATACTCACGAGCCGCTCGGGCACGTTCTCGTAGCGGATCTCGCGAACACTGTGGTTGGCCCAGCCCACCCACTCCATGAGCAGCGCGAGGCCCGCACTGTCCGTGCGCCCAACCTGGGCCATATCCACAATGATGCGGCTGTGCTCGGTGAAGTGGCGCGTGCCGCGTTCAAGAAGTCGGGCCACCGTGTCAAAGGTCAGGTCGCCCTTCAGCGAAAAGCGACCCTCCCCGACCTCGACGATGTCAGGGGCGTCGCTCACGATCCGGCTGCGGTCTCCGCACTGACTTCGCTTTCGTCGACACCACCGAGCGCGTCGGCGGCCTCCGTCTCAAGACGGGTGATCACGGCATCAAGGCTCGTGCGTTTCACTTCCTCATCGATCTCGGCGCGGAAGTTACGCACGTAGGAAATGCCCTCGATGGTGACGTCGAAGACCTTCCAGCCGTTGTCACCGCGATTGACGAGGCCGTAGTTCACGGGCACGGACTCACCGCCATCGAGCGTCACGACCGTACGCACCGTGGCACGCTTTTCATCGTTGTCTCCGGCGCGCGGTGCGAGCACTTCGACGCGATCTTCCTGAAACTCGAGCACGCCGTCGGCGTAGCGACGAATGAGGCTGTTATACAGGCCGTCAATGAAGCGCTTCTTCTGTTCCGTCGTGGCACCGCGCCAGTGGCGCGCGAGCACCAACCGACCCGCGTAGTTGCGGTCGAATCGTGGCGCGAGCAGTCCATCGACGAAGCGGATCAGCGCCGCGCGGTCCTCGGCCAGCGTCTCGCGCTGACCCTGCAGGCCCGTCTTGAGCGCATCCACGGCACTGTTAATGATGTCGATGGGCTCCTCTTGGGCAACCGCGTTGCCGCCAGCCACAGCGAGCAGCAGGCCGGCAACTGCCGCGACGAAACGGCTGCGGTGCTGTGAAATCCGGGGTGTATTCATGGGGGGTACTCCCTGTCCGAAATCAATCCTCACCAGAATTGACCAGGAATTTGCCAATAAGGTTCTCTAGAACGATGGCCGATTGCGTGAAGATCAGTTCATCGCCATCGCCCAGGTAGTCTTCGCTGCCGCCGGGCTGCAGGCCAACATACTGACTGCCGAGCAGACCGGCCGTAAGAATGCTGGCGTCCGAGTCGTCGGGCAAGGTGTCGTAGCGGCTGTCGATTCGCAACGTCACAACGGCGTCGTAACGGTCCTTGTCGAACACGATGGACTCGACGCGACCGATGCGCACGCCGGCCATGGCGACCGGTGACCGCTCCTTCAAGCCGCCAATGTTGTCGAAACGGGCCGTGATGTCGTAGCTGCCCTCTTCGAATCGCTGGATGTTCGTGGTTTGAGTGGCCAGGAAGAACAGCGCCGCGAAGCCCAGCGCGACAAAGGCACCTGTGCCGATCTCAACCGTCTTTGTTTGCTGCATGTCGTCTTACCCCAAGCTGATCGCCAGAGCGGTGATCATGAAATCGAACACCAGGATGACCACGGCTGTGATCACCACCGTTCGCGTCGTGGCACGCCCCACGCCTTCGGCCGTCGGGATGGCATTGTAGCCTTCCCAGACGGCGATCAGGCTGGCCGCCAGGCCAAACACGATGCTTTTGAGAATACCCTCCCAGACGTCCGCCATGCCGACACCGGCCTGCATCTGCGACCAGAAGGCGCCGCCATCGACGCCCAGCAGCGGCACGCCGACCACCCATGAGCCGAGGATGCCGACACTCGTGAAAATGGCCGTGAGCAGCGGCATCGAGATGGCGCCGCCCAGGAAGCGGGGCGTGGCCACCCGAATCACAGGATCGATGGCCATCATCTCCATGGCTGAGAGCTGGTCCGTGGTTCGCATCAGACCGATCTCCGAGGCGAGCGCGGTCCCGGCCCGGCCGGCGAACAACAACGCCGTGATGACAGGTCCGAGCTCCTTCATGAGCGAAAGCGCAGAGAACAGCCCCAGAATATCCTCGCTGCCGAAGCGCGCGAGGTTGGAATGCCCCTGCAGACCAATCACGGCACCGACGAAGAAGCCGCAGACCATGATGAGTACGAGCGACAGCGCACCGGCATTGAAAATTTGCTGTGACACGAGCCGCGGGCGCATAAGCACGCGCGGCGACTCGACGATGAGCCGCAACAGGAACAGCTGCAGCGCCCCGAAGGTGCGCAGAAACCCTGTAAAGGCCTCCCAGAGCTCACGCATCGTCTTCGCCTTCACCTTCGCCGTTGCCGATGAGCTGCGACGTGTAGTCGGGCGCCGGGAAATGGAATGGCACGGGGCCGTCGGCCATGCCGTGCATGAACTGGCGGACGAGCTCCGACGGCGCGTTGGACAATTCGTCGGGACTGCCACTGGCGGCGACCTTGCCCTCGGAGATCAGGTAGCTTGAGTCCGCCACGGTATTGATCTCCTGCACGTCGTGGCTCACCACGATCGATGAGATGTCCAGCGCATCGTTCATGCGGCGCACAAGCCGCACGATGACGCCCATCGAGATCGGGTCCAGGCCCACGAACGGCTCGTCGTAAATGAGGATCCGCGGGTCCGTGGCCATGGCGCGGGCCAGTGCCACGCGGCGCGCCATGCCGCCTGAGAGCTCGGTGGGCATCATCTCGGCGGCGCCGCGCAGGCCGACCGCATGCAGTTTCGTGAGCACGATGTGACGGATCAGGCGCTCAGGCAGCTCATAGTGTTCGCGCAGCGGGAATGCGACGTTTTCGTACACAGAAAGGTCCGTGAGCAACGCACCATTCTGAAACAGCATGCCGATCTTGCGGCGCAGCTCGAACAGGCCGTCTCGGCGCAGGCCAGCGAGCCATTCGCCGTCGACGCGGATGCTTCCGCGGTCGGGCACAAGCTGCCCCGTGATAAGCCGCAACAGCGTCGTCTTACCCGTACCGCTGGGGCCCATGATGGCGGTGACCTCGCCGCGGCGGATGTTGAGGTTGAGCCCACCGAAGATCGGGCGGTTGCCTCTCGCGTAATGCAGATCCTCGATTTCGACGATGTGATCGGCGTTCATGGGGTCATTCCGGGTTCAGACTGGTCATGTCGCGAGGACGCAACAGGGTTGGGTTAACGAGGGAAAATAGACAAGCCGGCGTGGTGCTCTATGCCGCAACATTATAACAACACTGCCGCCTTGGGTGCCCCGATCAGCGCCCCCGGGATGACAGGATTTCCAATTAGGACTAAAATGGTGCTCTTTTCGTGACCGAGGCCGCGACGGTAATGGCCGCGCGCGCTCTGACATGTTCCGAATCAGCAAGATGACCGATTACGGCACCCTCGTGCTCTCGCAGCTGGGGTCCGCCGCGGAAGCACCCACGAGCGCCGGCGACATCGCCAGCCGCATCGGGCTCGGCGGCGCGACCGTCAGCAAGCTGCTCAAGCGCCTCGCACACGCGGGCCTCGTGAGCTCACAGCGCGGCAGCAGCGGCGGCTACGCGCTGGCCCGCCCCGCCTCGACCATCAGCGCCGCAGAAATCATCGACGCCATTGAAGGCCCCGTGGCTATCACCGAATGTGCGTCCGACCAGCCCTGCGACCTTGAAGCCGTGTGCGGCGTCGGCAACGCCTGGCAGGACATCAATCGGGCGATCCGTGCCGCACTCGAGGGCATCAGCCTCGACGACCTGCGCACGGGCCGGGGCATCCCAGAGGTCATGCCGTTACAGCCCATGACCATTCGCCGCGGCCAGCTGCCGCGGTCGGCCACTCAGAACAACTAACCGACAGGTCTCACCCATGAGTTCCAGCAACGCCGAAGTCGAAGCGTTTGTAGACAAGAAGTACAAGCACGGCTGGGTCACCGACATCGAGTCGGACACCTTCCCGCCGGGCCTTGATGAGAACGTCATCCGCGCCATTTCCGCGCGCAAGGGCGAGCCTCAGTTCATGCTCGAATGGCGCCTCAAGGCGTTCGAGACCTGGAAGCAGATGGCCGAGCCCGAATGGGCGCATGTCGACTACCCCAAGATCGACTACCAGGCGATCAGTTACTTCTCGGCACCCAAGAGCGATGCCGACAAGCCCAAGAGCCTCGACGAGGTCGACCCCAAGCTGCTCGAGACCTACGACAAGCTGGGCATTCCACTGCACGAACGCGCGCGTCTCGCGGGTGTTGCCGTCGACGCCGTATTCGACTCCGTGAGCGTCACCACCACGTTCCGCGACAAGCTCGCCGAAGCCGGCGTGATTTTCTGCTCGTTCTCCGAGGCCGTGCGCGAACACCCCGAGCTCGTGCAGAAATACCTGGGCAGCGTGGTGCCGCGCAGTGACAACTACTTCGCCGCACTCAACTCGGCCGTGTTCAGCGACGGCTCGTTCGTCTACATCCCCAAGGGCGTGCGCTGCCCCATGGAGCTGTCGACCTACTTCCGCATCAACGAGCTCAACACGGGCCAGTTCGAGCGCACGCTGATCGTTGCCGACGAAGGCAGCCACGTGAGCTACCTTGAGGGCTGCACGGCGCCCATGCGCGATGAAAACCAGTTGCATGCGGCCGTGGTTGAACTCGTGGCGCTCGAAGGCGCCGAGATCAAGTACTCGACCGTGCAGAACTGGTACCCGGGCGACGAGAATGGCAAGGGCGGCATCTACAACTTCGTCACCAAGCGCGGCGACTGCCGCGGCGACGACTCCAAGATCTCCTGGACCCAGGTCGAGACGGGCTCCGCCATCACCTGGAAGTACCCGAGCTGCATCCTGCGCGGCAAGAACACCGTTGGCGAGTTCTACTCCGTCGCCGTGACCAACAACCTGCAGCAGGCCGACACGGGCACCAAGATGATCCACATCGGCGAAGGCTCCACGAGCACGATCGTGAGCAAGGGCATCTCGGCAGGCCGCGCCAACCAGAGCTACCGCGGGCTTGTGAAAGTGCTGCCGCAGGCCAAGGGCGCGCGCAACTACACGCAGTGCGACTCGCTGCTTATCGGCAAGGAATGCGGTGCGCACACCTTCCCTTACATGGAGGTCAGAAACGCGAGCGCCAAGGTGGAACACGAAGCCACGACGTCGCGCATCGCCGACGACCAGCTTTTCTATTGCCGCCAGCGCGGCATCAGCGAAGAAGACGCGGTCAACCTCATCGTCAATGGCTTCTGCAAAGACGTCTTCCGCGAACTGCCGATGGAGTTCGCCGTCGAGGCTCAAGCCCTGCTCAATGTCAGCCTCGAAGGCGCGGTCGGATAACGGAACAGAACACTCATGGCACTACTCGACATCAATGACCTGCACGCGCGCGTCGCGGGCACCGACATCCTCAAGGGCCTCTCGCTCTCCGTCAACGCCGGCGAAGTGCACGCCATCATGGGCCCCAACGGCTCGGGCAAGAGCACGCTCGCCAATGTGCTCGCGGGCCGCGACGACTATGAAGTCACGGCCGGTGGCGCGACGCTCGACGGCACCGACCTGCTCGACATGGAACCCGAAGAACGTGCGCACGCCGGCGTGTTCCTGGCCTTCCAGTACCCGGTGGAGATTCCCGGGGTCAACAACACCTACCTGCTTCGCGCGGCACTCAACGCCGTGCGCGCGGCGCGCGGTCAGGAAGAGATCTCGGCCGTCGATTTCATGAAGCTCGCGCGCGAAAAAATGAAAGCCATGGAGATGGACGCCGGCTTTCTGAACCGGGGCGTCAACGAAGGCTTCTCGGGCGGCGAGAAGAAGCGCAACGAAGTGTTTCAGATGAGCGTGCTCGAGCCGCGCCTGTGCGTGCTCGACGAGACGGACTCGGGCCTCGACATCGACGCCCTGAAGGTCGTGGCGGAAGGCGTCAACGCGTTGCGCTCGCCCGATCGCGCCTTCGTGCTCGTGACGCACTACCAGCGTCTGCTCGACTACATCGAGCCCGATTTCGTGCACGTCCTGGCGGGCGGGCGCATCATCCGTTCGGGTGACAAGTCACTGGCGCTCGAGCTCGAGGCGCGCGGCTACGACTGGGTACTCGAGGAAGCAGCGGCGTGAACCTGTCGGCGCTCGAACAGGCGTTCGATACTCGAGAGGCGGGCCGTGCCGGGCAACGTGAAGCACTCGACGCGTTGATCGCCAGTGGCTTGCCCACACGCAAGAGCGAGCTCTGGAAGTACACCAAGGCCGCCCCGCTGGCGGAGTTTGCGATTGCGGCACTGACCGATCCTGCGCCAACAGCGGACATCGACGCCGTGCGCGCGCGTGTGGCGGCGCGTATCGACGCGCTGGGTGGCGCGGGCCGACTCGTATTCATCGATGGAGCGCTCGACGAGACGCTGACGCAGTTGCCTGAGGGCATCCGCGTCGAGGCTGCTTCGTCTGCGGCCGTGTCGGCTACCGGAGCCGACGATGCGCTGGCCTTGATCAATGCAGCAATGCCGGGTGCTGACCTCACGTTGCGCGTCGCATCCGAGGTTGCCATCGACGGTGTGCTGCACGTCGTGCATGCGCTGGCCGCGCAGTCATCACTGGGTCAGGTTCGACTGGCCATTGAACTCGCGTCGCGTGCATCACTGACGGTCGCAGAGCACTTTGCCGATGACGGCATCGGCGCGGGCATGCACAACACGGTGGTCAGCGTGCGGCTGGCGGAAGACGCCAGGTTGCACCTGCGTCGCTTGCAGGCCCTCGGCACCGACACGCTGCAGGTGACGCGCATCGAAGCCGCTTTGGCCGACCACGCGACGCTCGATACCGTCACCGTGGATGCGGGCGGCAAGACCGTTCGCAACGACCTCAATGTGCGGCTCGAGGGCCCGGGCGCGCGCGTCGACATGCGCGGCGTCTACCTGGGCAACGACAGCCAGCACATTGACAACCACACGCGCGTCGACCACATCGCCAGAGACACGGTGAGCCGCGAGGACTACCGCGGCATCCTGCGTGATCGGAGTCGCGGCGTGTTCAACGGCAAGGTCTACGTGCACAAGGGCGCCGACGGGACCGACGCGGCCCAGTCCAACCCGAACCTGCTGCTCTCCGACCACGCCGAAATCGACACCAAGCCCGAACTCGAAATCTACGCCGATGACGTCAAGTGCGCGCATGGCGCAACGGTCGGCCAGATCGACGAGACCTCGCTGTTCTACTTGCGCTCGCGCGGCATCGACGAATCAACGGCGCTTCAGTTGCTCACCTACGCGTTTTGTCGCGAGGTGCTCACGGGCATCGAGAACGACGCCTTGCGCATCGCCGCCGAACAGCTCGTCGCCGACCAGATCCCCGACTTTTCCGCACTGGAGCTCATTGCATGAGTGCCAACCCGCAACAGGTTCACGAAGACCAGTTTGAGCGCGACATGATGCGCTACCGCGCGGACTTCCCCGCGCTCGCGCAGGAGGTCAATGGTCACCCGCTCGCGTTTCTCGACAGCGCGGCGTCGTCGCAACGCGCGCAGCCCGTGATCGATGCCGTCACGCATTACGAGACGCACGATCACGCCAATGTGCACCGCGGCGTACACACGCTGAGCCAGCGTGCGACCGAACGCTACGAGGGTGCGCGCGAGTCGGTACAGCGCTTCATCAATGCCGCCAGCACGCGCGAAGTGGTTTTCACGCGTGGCACGACGGAGTCGATCAACCTGGTGGCCCAGTGCTTTGCAGGGCCAAAACTCGGCGCCGGCGACGAGGTACTGATCACACACCTCGAACACCATGCCAACATCGTGCCCTGGCAAATGCTCTGCGAGCGCACGGGCGCGAAACTCGTCGTGGCCCATGTCGAGGACGATGGCTCTGTACCTGCGGAAAACGTCACGGGCAAGTTCACGGACCGGACCCGCATCCTCGCGATCAGTGCGGTTTCGAATGCTCTGGGCACGGTGTTGCCGCTGTCGGAAATCATCCCCGCGGCCAAGGCGGCGGACATCACCGTGGTCGTCGACGGCGCGCAAGCTGTCCCGCACCAGCGCGTCGACGTGCAGGCGCTCGGCGCCGACTTTTTTGCCTTCAGTGCCCACAAGATGGTCGGCCCCACGGGCATCGGCGTGCTCTGGGGTCGTGAAGCGCTGCTCGACGCCATGCCTCCCTGGCAGGGCGGCGGCGACATGATCGAAACCGTGACGCTCGAGAAGAGCACCTGGAACACGCTGCCCTACAAATTCGAAGCCGGCACACCGAATATCTCGGGCGCGGTCGGGCTCGGCGCGGCGGTCGCTTACCTGGAGCGCGTGGGCATGGACAACATTGCGCGCTACGAGCACCTGTTGCTCAACGCGTTGACCGAGCAACTCGAGGCCGAAGGCGACATCCGTATCGTCGGCACGGCGCCGGGCAAGGCGGCCGTGGTGTCGTTCCTCATGGACGGCGTGCACCCGCACGACCTGGGCACCATTGTCGACCACCACGGCGTGGCGGTGCGCACGGGCCATCATTGCGCCATGCCCATCATGCAGCGCTTCGACGTGCCGGGTACGGCGCGCGCGTCGCTTGCGTTTTACAACAACCGCGACGACATCGGTGCGCTCATCGCGTCACTCGCCACTGTGCGCAAGCTGTTCAAGTGAGTGCAGACCTGCAAGCCTTGTACCGCGACCGCGTGCTCGAGCATTCGCGGCAGCCTTGCAACTTTTGCCGACTCGAAGATGCCGATCATGTGGTTTCGGGCAGCAACCCGCTGTGCGGCGACAGCTTGCAGGTCTACATCGCACTCGACGGCGATCGTGTGCGGGCCGTCAGCTTCGAAGGCCACGGCTGCGCCATCAGCGTGGCCTCTGCGTCGATGATGACGCAAATGATCGAAGGTGCGGCCCGTGCGGACGCGATCGAGACCATCGAACGTGTGCGCGACATGTTGTTGGCAAGCGAGGGGGACGTCCTCGATGCCGCTCTCGCCGATATGTCCGTGGCCGCGTTAGCCGCGGTGCGCCGCTACCCCACACGCGTCAAGTGCGCGACGCTGGCCTGGCAGGCCGTCCATGGCGCGCTCACCGAAGACGCCCAGACTGTAACCACCGAATAAGCGATCACAATGTTTTCCCAGGACTCCGAACCGTTCACCCTGCAGCGCGATGTGCGCGCCGTCATCATCCCGGCCGGGATGGAAATCAACCTGCGCAAGGCCACCAAGGGCTTCATCACACAAGGCCTGGGCGGCAACTTCACCGTCTTCGTCGAGGGCAGCCTCTTTCGGATTGACGGCAAGGACGCGGATGCTTTAGGCAAGGACCCCGTGAAGCCGCCCGAGGTCGCCGAAGGCATCAGTGACGACGACTTCGAGCAAATCATCTGGCGCCAGCTCAAGACCTGCTACGACCCGGAAATCCCCGTCGACATCGTCGAACTGGGCCTCATCTACCGGTGCGATGTGACCACCAACGACCAGGGTGGCCGCGACGTGGAGGTCGACATGACGCTGACGGCACCCGGTTGCGGCATGGGCGACATCATCGTTCAGGACGTCGAGCAGAAAGTCGCCATCGTACCGACGGTGGAATCGGTCAACGTGCAGCTCACGTTTGATCCGCCCTGGAATCACATGATGATGAGCGAGGAAGCGCGGCTGCAAACGGGCATGATGTACTGACCATGGCACTGGTGACGCACTCGCTCACGCTCATGCGACACGCGAAGTCGTCGTGGGACGATGCGTCACTGTCCGATCACGACCGCCCACTCAACGCACGCGGCGAGCGTGACGCGCCTGAGATGGGCCAACGACTCAAGGCGCGCGGCATTCGGCCGTCGCTGATCCTCGCCAGCACGGCACGTCGCACCACGGAAACCGCCCGCGCCGTGGCTCGCGCCATCGGTTTTCCCCAGGAATTCATTCACCGCGAGCGCGCGCTTTACCTCGCCTCGCCCGACGAGATCATGGCGACAGTCTGCGATCAGGACCCCACCTTCCGGAGCATCATCGTCGTTGGTCACAACCCGGGCATGTCCTACCTGGCCGATGCCCTCAGCGATGACCTGACCGGCGATATGCCCACGGCGGCAATGATCACGCTCGAGGCCGACGTGGACGACTGGCGCGACTTCGCCTTCGCGGCCCGGCGCGTCGTAGGCTACGATTACCCGAAGAACGCGCAGGGCATCATCACGCGCTGATTTTCCGCATTAACTGGAGTAGCCTCATGACGCAATCGGTGCTGGTGTTGTGCACGGGAAACTCGTGCCGATCGATCATGGCTGAGGCCCTGATCAACAGTCGTCGCGGAGAGCGCTACCGCGCAGTCAGTGCGGGCAGTCACCCGACCGGGCAGGTCCACCCCAAGGCACTCGAGACCCTTCGCCACCACGGCATCGATCCCGGTGATCCGCGCAGCGAGTCCTGGGACGTCTACGCCAACACAAGCTTCGACTGCGTCATCACCGTGTGCGACGACGCGGCCAACACGCCCTGCCCGGCATTCCCGGGTCAGGCCAAACGCCTGCACTGGAGTACGCCAGACCCCGCGAGCGCGACGGGCACGGCTCAGCAGATCAATCAGGCCTTCGAGACGGCGTTCATGCAGCTCTCACACCGCGTGGCCGAGGAATTGCCCTGAGGCTGCTCGGCCCGCGAGTCAGGGCTCGAAGCGCGACCAGCCGTCGGCCGTGCGCACGTAGGCGTGTGGAGAAATGGCGTAGGAAAACTCATTGTCCGCGACGAGATCGCGGGCGCGCGCCAGGCCATCCTGATCCTCGCTGCCCGTTACGATCAGGACATCTCGCGCGGGAACGAATATGACGATGTCGCCCGCAACCCGGAAGACATCCCGACTCCAGATTTCGTCGTAGAGCAGCAAAGACGCCTCGTAGTTGCCGTCGGCCACGATCATAGACAGGCTGTCATCGCCCTCGCGCCCAATCTCGGGCAGGTAGGCGAGCAGGTTGTCGAGCGCGCGAATCTGTAGCTCCCGGCCCTCGATGCCGAGCGCCTCGATGTCCTCGCCCGATGCAAATCGAATCGACGCCTCGGAATCGAAGGCGTACATCACGACGAGATCGCGGTTCAGCGGCTCGAAGTAAAGCGGAAACGGTGCGTCCGGATCGGCGCCTTCCGTTGTGCGCATGAGCTCGCGAATCTGTGCGATGTAACTCATGTCCTTGATGACCGGGAACAGGCTGTCGATGTCGCCCGCATTGTCTTGTTCGGCGAACATCGCGCCAGCCGAGTCGACAAAGCGTTGCAGCACGACATCGAGCTCTGCGGGATCCGACAGATAGACACCGTACGCGTTGTCGAGAAAACTCGTTGAGGTCTCGTCGCCTACGCCGGTCACGCGGACCTCGAGCGGCCCGACGACCTCGACCTGGGCACCTTCGAATGTCGACACCACAAGCGCGGCGTAGCGTTCCGTGAACGCCTGTTCATCGAGCACCTCTGCGGCAGGTACGTCGGCTACGCACAGCAGCACCAGCAACAACATGACTCGTAACATGCGCAACCCTTGCGACTCCATCACACCGTTCGACCGTAACCCAGGTTGGCAGCGCTGCCGCCGATGCCTGTCACAGTTACGACGCTAGTCACCGTCCGAAGAAAGGCGTCGAAAACGGACCGCGACACCGCCTCCTGCGGCCATGCGCAGATCCAGCGTCTCGCCGGAAGTCACCGTACGCGACGAAATGGCGACCGCGTAGGGCGCCGATTGCCAGTGCGCGTCAACGCCATCGGCGTAGATCTGTGCCTCGTAACGCGCGTCCGGCTGCAGGAACTCGAGTGCCACGCTGACGTCGCGAGCGGACGCGTCGGTAATGCCGCCCAGATACCAGTCATCCCCGCCGCGTTCGCGACGCACCTGCACAAGGTATTCGCCGACACTGCCTGCGATGGCGGTGCTGTCCTCCCAGTCCGCGGGAACGTCCTGGATGAACTGAAATGCGTCCGAACGTGCGAGGTAGTTTTCGGGCAGGTCCGCCGCCATTTGAACCGGGCTGTAGAACACCACATAGAGCGCAAGCTGATGTGCAAGCGTCGACTGCACGCGACGCGTCGAGTCCGGGCCCTGGTGCGTGAGATCGAAAATACCGGGCGTGAAGTCCATCGGGCCCGACAGGAAGCGCGTGTAGACGAGCGTTGCATTGTGGTCCAGCGCGTTGGGTTCGGCCCAGGCCGCGTTGTATTCCTGGCCACGGGCGCCCTCGCGCGTGATCCAGTTGGGATAGGTGCGGCGCAGGCCCGTGTCTTTGACAGGTTCGTGCGTGTTGATGCTGATACGACGTTTCGCGGCGGCCTCGAGCACGCGCAGGTAGTGTCCGACGCCGAACTGCCCGTCGTGCCACTCGCGCCGGGTCTCGCCGTCGTTGTCAACAAGCTGCAGATCGCCGCCATTCGCAACGTAGCCCGTCTTGATTTGCGTCACGCCCAGTCGCTCATAAAGATCGAGCGCGTCATCAAGCTGCGACTCGTAGTTGCCCACGTGCCCCGAGGTCTCGTGGTGCCCGATGAGTCGGACGCCACGCTCGAGCGCGTAACGGGCCACGCCATCGAGATCGAAGTCCGGGTAAGCCTCGGTGAAACTGAATACGGCGCCATTCTCGGTCCAGTTGCCATCCCAGCCCGTGTTCCAACCTTCCACCAGCACGCCGTCAAAGCCGTGGTTGGCCGCGAAGTCGATGTAGCGCTTGGCGTTCTCCGTGGTCGCGCCGTGGCGATCACCCGAACCCCACGTCGATTGGTCGAGATGCATCTCCCACCAAATGCCCACGTATTTGCCGGGACGCACCCAGGACACGTCACCGAGCACATTGGGCGCATTGAGATTCAGCAGCAGGTCGCTGTTGATCAACCCGATCGCGTCCGCCGCAAGATGAATCGTCCGCCAGGGGGTGACGAAGGGCGCACTAACCCGCGCCAGATCGCCGTTCGACCAGGGCGTCAGGTTCGTCTTGAGCGCGCCGAACCCGCGTTGTTCGAGCACGTAGGCGGGGTAGTCCACAAGAGCCGCTTCGTGCAGCGCCACGTGTACCCCATCGGCGAGCCGAAACGTGGCCGGCGTGTGCGCCAGGGTGAGGTCTGTAATGACGCTATCGTTGTAGTGAAACTCATATCGGTTCCAGCCGCGCCCGGGAATCCACCAGGCACGCGCATCGGACGGCATGCGGAATTCCGTGAGCTCGTCACTGACGATCAGCGCGTCATAGGCGGGTTGCTCCGGGACTTCGTAGCGCAAGCCGACGCCGTCGTTGTGCGCGCGAATGCGAAGCACGAGCTCGCGATCGGGAGCCGCGGCCGCCAAGGTCAGCACCAGTTCGTTGTAGTGATCGCGCACCACGCGACGCTCGCCCCAGGGTTGCTCCCAGGTGCTGTCGGCGCTGTGCGTTTCGGCCGATGTGATCTCGAATCCATACGCGAGATCGGGCGCGTCGGCAAACGCGAGACCCAGCGCCGAGTTGGAGACGACCGCGGTCTCACCAAAGGTGACGCCGTATCGCGGCGCACCCGCGTCATTAAGCGTCACCGTAACCGTGATTCGACCATCGGGCGAAGAAACCGACTCGGCATGTCCCATAGCGGCTACCAACAACAGAATGAACCAACCCCGTCTCATGGTCGTGATGGTAAGGAGCCAGCGGCACGCGCGCTACCCCCTCCCGTAATCTCCTGGCACGAAGTCCGGTCATCGCAGTGTCACATTCACTGGAGCCCGTCATGCGCACCGCGATCGGACTGGTCTTGCTGCTTGCCACCCTCAACCTCGGCGCCAACACGAGCGCGACGACACGCGTCTTCGCGAGTGGCGATACGCCCGTCACGCTCGTCGAGCTATACACCTCGGAGGGCTGCAGCAGCTGCCCGCCGGCCGACCGCTGGCTCAGCAATCTCGAGTCGGCGCCCGGTCTGTGGCGCGACTTTGTGCCCGTCGCATTGCACGTCGATTACTGGGACAACATTGGTTGGCCCGACCGCTTCGCCAGTCGCGACTACAGTGACCGCCAGCGGCGTTACGCGCACGAAGGCGGCACGCGCGTCGTCTACACGCCGGGCCTGTTCCGCAATGGGCAGGAATGGCGTGGCTGGCGCGTCGGCAATCCGGGTCGCAGTCGGGATGAGGCGGTTGGCGCATTGACCGTCGAAAGCGACGGCGACCGTTTCTCGGCAAAATTCGACCCGGCCGAGGGCGTCACGGCAGACACACTGCACATCGCGATCCTGGGCATGGACCTGGCCACAGAGGTCAGAGCCGGCGAAAACCGCGGCCGCAGGCTTGTGCATGATTTCGTCGTGCTCGGTCTGCGCAGCGTGCCGCTCGAGTCGGCATCGGAGGGCCTCGCCGCGATGGGCAAGCTGCCTGCAGCCAGCGTTGGCGCGCAACGAATGGCCATCGCGGCCTGGGTAACCGCGCGCGGACGACAGGCGCCCATCCAGAGCGTCGGCGGCTTTCTCGAAGCCGACTAGCCGTAACCGGGCACAGACGCTAACCTCCAGACACTGTCACAAGGATGCCTCGCTGATGCGCCACACCATTCCCCTTGTCGTTACCGTCGTCGCGCTCGCTGCCGCAGGGTGCAGCAAGGAGCCCGCGCCTGAGGCCGAGCCGGCCGCGGCACCCGAAACCACTGCTGCGGCACCGGCACTGCCACGTACCGCGGCGCCCGAGGGTGCGCGCACATTCATCATCACGCCGGAGGAAGGCGCTACGGTCTCCTCACCGTTCACCGTTCGGTTCGGGGCAGAGAACATTACGGTGATCGCGGCCGGCGACAACACGCCTGGCAGCGGCCACCACCACCTGCTCATCAACGCGCCTCTGCCCGACTTTGGGCTGCCCATCCCGAAGTCGGATCAGTACGTGCACTTCGGGGGTGGCCAGACGGAAACAGAGTTGACACTCGAGCCCGGCAGCTACGAACTGCGCCTGCTGTTCGGTGACCACCTGCACATCCCTCACGACCCGCCCGTCTACTCCGACGTCGTGACCATCACCGTCGAGTAGGGCGATGCGCGCCGCCGAGGTTCGCCGGTTCTGCGCCACGCTGCGCGGCGCCACCGAAACCGTGCAGTGGGGCGACAACCACGTTTTCAAAGTGGGCGGCAAGATGTTCGCGGTCACAGGTGACGCCGCGGATGCGCGCTACTCGTTCAAGGTCGACGACAACCGGTTTCTCGAGCTGACCGACATTCCGGGCATTGTCCCCGCGCCCTACCTCGCGCGCGCCAAGTGGGTGCAGGTCGATCCCGCCGACTGCCCGCTCTCGAACACCGAGCTTGAAACGCTCATCCGAGAGGCCTACGGCATCATCCTGAAGCGGCTGCCCAAGTACCTGCAGCGGGAACTCTCGGGCGAGGCCTGATGCCGCCAACGCCCCGCCAGGCGGGATGTGCTACAAACGGGCGACAGTGACCTGACAGGGCCAGAAGCCGCAGCGCGGCCAGGAGGGAGACATGGTCTGGCAGTCCCGGCGCACGCCACTGCGCGTGCTTGTTGCGGTGCTCGCTACCGCGCTTGGTGCCGTAGCGTCGGCCACGCCACCCTCTATGAATCCCGAGCTGCGCGATGCCATGACCGCGACGCTCAACGCGGGCAGCACCGCACCCGGCCGAGAGCGCCCGTTCTCGATGGTCATCCGCGGCGGCGTGAGTCTGGGCGCCTACGAGGCCGGCGTGAACTGGGCGTTGCTGCGGCTGCTCAAGGACCTGCGCGACGACCCCGAGACCACGATCGAACCCACGCTTTATGCCGCCGCGGGAGCGTCTGCGGGCGCCGTCAACGGATTCCTGGCGGGCCTGATCTGGTGCACGGAACGCCCCGCCGCAGGCCCGGGCCCCGATTCGCTCGACGACAACCTGTTTCGCAATACCTGGCGCCACATCGACATCAACGAGTTGCTCAAGCACGCACCGCTGGACGAACAGCTCGACGAGGATCAGGCCGGATTCTCGCGCGCCGCCATGCGCCAGGTGGAAACGGATGTGCGAAACGACATTGACCGACGGCGCTTCACACCGGGCTGCGAAGTGGGTTTCGGCGTCTCCCTGACGCGCGACAAGCCTGTGCTGTTCACAAATGCGGGCGTCGACGTCGGCCAACAGCGCTTATTGCTGCCCATGCGTTTGCGCGGTCTGAATACGGGCGGGCTCGACATTCGTCACTTCGACGGTATCGACCCACCCAACTTTGACAATCCGGGGCCCGATGACCTGCGCGAGCGCGCGTTTCGTTCGAGCGTGATCTATATCGACGATGGGGCGTCCGATCGAATCGAAGACGGCCCCATTTCGCTGACGGCCGTGTTTGACGCGGTCAAGGCATCGTCGGCGTTTCCCGTCGCGTTCTCGCCCATGAAACTGAGCTACTGTCTGTTCCAGAACGAGCGGCAGCGCGCCGTCACGCCCGGGCGTGGGCAGTACCCGACGGCCGGAGATCCGCGCGGGCGTTGCCCCGATGGCTACCGCAGACTCAGCTCCCGCTTTGTTGACGGCGGGGTGTTCGACAACGACCCCGTGCAGCTCGTGCGCGAGTTGTCCGAGCTACGCATGCGGGGCGCAACGGACACGGTACGCTACATCAAGGTCGACCCCGTCAAGAGACGACCCGCACGCGACACGTTCCAGTTCGAAATTGCGCAATTTGCCGAACCCGGCGATTCGCTCGATCTTGTGCTGTGGGCGGCCCGACCGACCCTCAGCAGCCAGAATCCACCGCAAACCCGAATCAAGGTTCGCCAGTGCTTCCAGGCGAGCAGCGCACCGCCCGTTGACCACACGCTTGAGCTCGTCGAGAACGCGCCCAACTCGCTGCTGTTCGTCGGCACGATCGACACGCTCGTCGACGCGGACGGCCGACGACAGCGTACCGATGTCAACGCACCTATTGTCGTGACACCCGGCGACCGGCTCGTCCCGTTTCACCCCGACGAACCGTTCGAACCACTCTGCGACCCCAGCGCGGCACCCGCGAGCGCGCCAGGCGGACCCGTCGCCGCGCTCGCCGAGCGCTCAGACAGGGAACAAAAAACACGCAACCGGACCATTGCCATCGTAGGCGAGCCGCCCGAAGGCATGTCCACCCAGCTCGGCTTTCTGGGTGGGTCCGTCTCTTCCGCGCGCGGCTATCGCTTGTACGACGAGCTTATGCGTAACGACTGGCGCGACGGCACCTTGCCCAACCTACCCCCTACGGCACTGCCACTGCTCCAGCCGACGCGGCTGACCACACTCACGGGCGACTTCCTGTTTTCATTCGCCGCATTTCTTGACGTGCGCTTTCGCGACTACGACTACTACGCGGGCGTCTACGACGCCGTGTACGGCGCGGCGGAATTGACCTGCCTCGAGGACAATGACGGCTACGACGGCATCGGCGATTGTCGCGCCGAACGCAGTCGCCTGGCCTATCTGCAACTGTGTTCACCCGGTGCTGCGACGATGGCCGCGTGCCGGCAGAACGCACCCGCGGCCAACACCGTCATCTACCACCTGGCGAAGCTCGAACAGTGCGGCGCCGCCGCGATCCTCGACGCGAACCGCAGCTGCGACCTCGGCAACTGGGCGTGGACCGAGGCCCTGGTCGCGGGCGTGGCGCCCAGCGAGCTCGCAGCAGTTGGGCGCGCCCTGCAGGCGGCGGCATCGGACACGCGTGACAACGGCCGCGATCCTTTTGTGAGCTTCATTCGCGAGCTCGCTGACCCGAAGAATGGCTTCACGCCGGGCCAGAGCCCCGTGCTCAACCGCATGCTCGCGCTGTCGACGCGACCGGTGCCCACGTGGTTCTACCCGCTCGCCGATTCCATGATTCCGCAGCTCATCGCACTCGAGAAGGCGGATGTCGACATCCGCGAATCCAATGGCATCGATACTGCGCCCGGCAGCAGCCTGTTGCTGCCCGCGCTCGCCGTCGGTGGTCTGGCCGCGGAGACCGCGATGGCCGAACGCACGGGTTGGCTGCCCGACCAGACCGCCGTTCCGCGGGACACGAAGCGCCGCTGGCTGGCGAGCATCCTGCCCGCCGAGGCCGCCGTCGACGCGCGCAACGGCGGACTCGCGCTGTACCTGAATCCGGCGTGGCGCCGCGCTAGCGGCAACTACGAGGTCGACTTCCGCGCTGCGCCCTGGCTCCGGCAACGCTTCGACAACGAGACCATCGAGTTCTCGGAGGTCAGCGCATTGGTGACGCGGCGCTTTTCCAATCCGTTGTTCAGCAGCGTGGGCGTCGGCCCCACGTACACCTACACCTGGACTAATGAACCAGGGGCACGTGAGCACAACCTCGGCGCCACCGTGTCGGCCGGCCTGGCCGCAGACAAGATTCGGCTGAGCTACGGCGTGCGCAGCTTCGACAGCAGCGACTTCGCCGGTGACGACGTGTTTCTGCACATCGGCATCAACGACCTGCCGGGGCTCGCCTATTGGGTGTGCCAGGGCAATGACGCGGTCTGGGGGCTGTCCACGGTGTGCGGCGTCTTTGATTGATTGCGGGGCCTCGTCCAGGTGCGACCGGATACTTGCGCATTCCTTTTCGAGACTAATCCTTTAAATTATTAATTTTATTTGATTAAAAAAATTCTTCGCTCGCTTTAACCCGTTTCAACGGGTTCCTGCGTTTGTAAGGGCATCGGAACAGAACACCCCCGAAGGAGAACCCCGATGCCCTGGATTCAACGCCTGTTTTTCATTTTTCTCGCGGCGCTAATCACGGCCCTTGCCGCCTGTTCACACGAACCGGCGATTCGAGAGCCGGTTCCGCCCCCCCGAAGAAGCCGCCGCCTCTGAGCCGGACATCGCGGACCCAGCCGCCGATGCGGAAGGCGACACCCCTGTGCTTTCGCAACCCGTGCCACTGCCCTCAGTGGCCAAACAGGAAGCGATGCGCGAGCGCCGCCAGGATCAGGTTGTTGTGACAGGCACCATGCTGTCGCGCAACGTGATCGCACCGCCTCAGGCGCCAATCGTGAACCGCGAGAACTACGCCCACTTCGAGGACAATCCGCTGCGCCTGGCCGCCGAAGATCCCGTCTCGACCTTCAGCATTGACGTCGACACGGGTGCCTATGCGAACGTGCGCCGCCTGCTGCGCTCGGGCCAGTTACCGCCCCGCGACGCCGTGCGCGCCGAGGAACTCATCAACTACTTCGACTACGACTACACCGCACCCCGTAACGCCAGGACGCCCTTCAGCGTCACCCGTGAAGTCGCGCCCTCGCCCTGGGCCGAAGACAAGTGGCTCATGCACATCGGCGTGAAGGGCTACGTGCCCGACGTGCTGCCCAAGGCCAATCTCGTGTTCCTGCTCGACGTGTCGGGCTCGATGAACTCGGCCGACAAGCTCGGACTGCTCAAATCGTCGCTCAAGCTGCTTGTGCGTCAGCTCGATGCCGACGATTCGGTGGCTATCGTGGTCTATGCCGGCGCGTCAGGCGTGGTGCTCGAGCCCACGAGCGGCGATCGCAACGCCGAGATCATTGCGGCGCTCGACCGTTTGCAGGCGGGCGGCTCGACCAATGGTGGCGCCGGCATCCGGCTGGCTTACGCCATGGCCGAGCAGGCCTTCATAGAGGGTGGCATCAATCGCGTCATCCTGGCCACGGACGGCGACTTCAACGTCGGCACCACGAACATCGAGATGCTCAAGGACCTCATCGCCGAGCAACGCGAGGCGGGCATCGCACTGACCACGCTGGGCTTCGGCACCGGAAACTACAACGACCACCTCATGGAACAGATCGCCGACGTCGGTAACGGCAACTACGCCTACATCGACACGCTCAACGAGGCGCAGAAAGTGCTCGTCGACGAACTCACGGCGACGACGCTCACGATCGCCAAGGACGTGAAGATTCAGGTGGAGTTCAATCCGGCCGTGGTCGCCGAGTACCGCCTCGTGGGCTATGAAAACCGTGCGCTCAAGCGAGAGGACTTCAACAACGACAAGGTTGACGCGGGTGAAATCGGCGCAGGCCACACCGTCACCGCGATCTACGAGCTGGCCTTTGTCGAAGGCAGCTCGCGTCGCATTGATCCCCTGCGTTACGGCCGAACCGAGACGACGCGCGGAAGCACCGATGAGATCGCGTTCCTGCGCATGCGCTACAAGGCGCCCGAAGGCGGCGCCAGCAAGCTGCTCGAGTGGCCCGTGATGCGCGACGACGCGGTTGCCAGTCTGTCACGCGCCTCAGAGTCGTTTCGCTTTTCCGCAGCCGTGGCCGCGTTTGCCCAACAGCTGCGGGGCGGCGACCAGCTCGGCGACTTCGGCTATGGCGACATCACCGCGCTGGCCAACTCGGCGCGCGGCAAGGACACCTTCGGCTACCGCGGCGAATTCGTGAATCTCGTCAACCTGGCGCGCGGACTGTCCACGCCTGAGCCCGTCGCCCAGGGCGGTCGGGACTGACGCGTCACTTTGACCGCGACGCTGGCTGCGGCCAGACTCGGGCGCATGGATGCGCCCGAGTCTGACGAAGCGCTCATGGCGCGCTACCGCGACGGTGATGCGGCGGCCTTTGACGTGCTGTACCACCGCCACCGTGGCGGCCTGTACCGATTCGTATTGCGCCAGGTCTCAAGCAAGGCACTGGCCGACGAGCTCTACCAGGATGTCTGGATGAAGCTCGTCGATGCGCGAGACCGCTACGCGCCCACGGCACGCTTCTCAACCTGGCTCTACCGCATGGCGCGCAACCGGGTTATCGACCATTACCGCCGCAGCGCCGTGCGCGTCGCCGACGACGGTCGCGGCCACACGGACCCGGACAGCGTCGCAGGCGGTCAGTCCGCGGAGCCGGAACGCATGGCCGAAATCGACGGCGCCATGGCCTCACTCGCGACCAGTGTCGCCGCCTTGCCCGAGCCACAACGAACGGCATTCCTGTTGCGCGAGGAAGGCGGCCTTGATCTGCGGGACATTGCCGAGGTGACGGGGGTGACCCCCGAGACCGCCAAGAGTCGATTGCGCTATGCGTTGGCGAAACTGCGCAAAGCCCTGGAAGCCCATCATGACTGAGCATGACGACAATGATTTCGATGACGTGCGCGAAGCCTATCGCAGCGCCGGTGGTGAGCTGCCCGATGCAGCGCTCGACCAGCGCATCCTGGCC
The DNA here is from genome assembly GCA_039821605.1 of Pseudomonadota bacterium. GTDB lineage: Bacteria > Pseudomonadota > Gammaproteobacteria > Steroidobacterales > Woeseiaceae > CALBPI01. Next base: position 441,056 of record JBCBNV010000003.1, read on the forward strand.
GCCGCGCACCGTGCGGTAGAACCCGCACCCAAAATGCGTCGCTGGCAGCCGGGCCTCGCCGTCGCAGCGGTTGTCGTGCTGAGCGCCACCTTGGTGCTCACGATGCGGCCGCCCGAGTCTGGCGACAGCGCGACCGCCGCACCGGCAAGCGCGCAACGGCAATCGCCCGAGGCCGATGTGATGGCCGAAACCGCCCGGGCGCGCGACGGCGATGCCGCCATGCCCGCCGCTGCCGATGACTCGGAGCTTGTCGATACGATCATCGTGACCGGAAGCCGTGTGAGCCGGAATGCCGACATCGAGGCTGACGAAGGCCCCGCCGCAGCCAAGGCCGAGCCCGCACGTCGAGAACGCGCCGCCGAACTTGCCCCGCAAGTCGGTGTTGCGAGTCCGGTCGTAGCGCCGGACGCACTCGAACGGCGTGCGCAAGAGACCGAGGATGCGCTGGACGCCGAAAGCGCGGAGGAATTTGCGCGAGAAGCAGCCCAACCCTCGGACACGGTGCTGCAGGGCATTACAAGGGCGGACGCGGTGGCGGCCCCCGTGGCTCCGACCGACGTGCGCCTGGCGCCCATCATCGACAGCTGGGAACGCGGAGACACGGACAACGCGCTCGAGGCGCTGACCGAGCTCGTGGCCGGCGACGACACGCTCACGGATGAAACGCTCGAAGCAGCGCTGCCGGAGGCGTTCTTCACCGCCTGGCGCGAGCGCGAATAAGAAAACGGCCGGCGCACACGAGGCACGCCGGCCGTTCCGATCGCTTTGCCGCTGCGGCCTAGCTGGCTACGGCCTGGGCGTCACCGCCCTCAACGGCAGACCCGCCGCTACCGTTCTTGCGAACTTCTTCGACCGCGGCGCGAATCGCATCGACGCGCTTCTGGTACTCAGCGTCTTCTGGCAGGCAGTGGTCCGCCTCCATGACCCGCAAGACCTTCTTCACCTCGGCACTCATGCCCGTGGTGAAGACCTTGCGCTCGGCCAGACGCGCGTCGCAAATGATGGTCTCCACAGCACGCGCCGCCGAGACATCAAGGAAGGGCACGCGGTGGAAGTCGAGCACGATAGCGCTCGACTTGCCTTTCACGCGCTCGCGCACGTGCAGTCCGAGATCGGTGGCTGCACCAAAGCTCAGCGGGCCACCAAAGTCGAACAGCATGACGCGACCGTTGGCAGACTGCAGCAGCGACTCTTCCTCGTCCGTGACGACGGCGTCATCACGACCTTCACGGGCTTCCTTGAGCTGCTGGTCGGCAAGCTGCTTGACGAACGCCAGCGCCGCCATGACCACGCCCGCAAGTACGGCCGTGATGAGGTCGACGAAGACGGTCAGTCCCAGCACGCTGGCCATGAGCACGAGGTCCCAGCGCGGGCCGCGGTGGGCGCGCTTGATGTAGCTCACGTCGATAATGTCCCAGCCCACCTTGATCAGGATGCCGGCCAGTACCGCGTGCGGAATCTGCGACGCAAGCGGCGCACCGACGATAACGACGGCGAACAGAACCACGGCATGCAACATGCCCGCGATCTTGGTCTGGCCACCCGTGCGGATGTTGACGACCGTGCGCATGGTCGCGCCAGCACCCGGGATGGCGCCGAACAGACCCGCAACGGTGTTGCCGATACCCTGGCCGACGAGCTCCTTGTCCGAGTCGTGACGCGTGCGCGTCATATTGTCGGCAACGAGCGAGGTGAGCAGACTGTCAATTGCGCCCAGGACCGCGAGAATGAATGCGGCCTCCGCAACGATCAGGAAGGTGCTCGCCGTGTAACCGGGAATGATCAGAGACGGGAAGCCCGTCGGGATATCACCGAGGATCGGCGCGCCCTGCATGAATACGCTCATGACGGTTCCGATGATCAGCGTTGCGAGCGCGCCCGGTATGAACCGGCCCAGCGACGCCGGCCAGAAGAAGATCACCCCGAGCGACACGGCGCCGATCGCGAGTGCCGTCAGGTTGGGATCCATCACAGCGCCCGGGATGGCCGTCAGCGCAGGAATCGTGCCCCCACCCGTCGGTTCGTGGCCAAACAGGCGTGACACCTGAAGCGCAATAATGATGACGCCGATACCACTCATGAAGCCCGAGATGACCGGGTAAGGCACGAGCCGGATGTACTGTCCGAGTTTCATGAAGCCGAAGACGATCTGCAGCAGACCTGCGAGTACTACCGCGCCGAACACTAGCGCCGGGTCACCCGACAGCGACGCGAAGACACCCGCGAAGACCACGACCATGGGACCCGTCGGGCCCGAAACCTGCGACCCCGTGCCGCCGAACAGCGACGCAAAGAAGCCGACAAAGATGGCACCCCAGATACCGGCAATGGGGCCGGCACCCGATGCTTCACCGAAGGCCAGCGCCAGCGGCAGCGCAACGACACCGGCGGTGAGGCCGCCGTAAATGTCCCCACGCATGTTGGAAGTATCAAAGAATTTCATGACGCGCTCCTTTCAAGCAGGTCGTTCTCTCAGTTGAAGAGGCCCTGTCGGTATTCGCCGTGTTCGTTGCGAATCTGCGTATCAGGACCCCCCTTGTTGTGAATTGCTTACCGTGGCTTTCGGCGCCTGGTATTCAACTCGTGGACCAAAGCTGACGTGCCGATCGAATCTCCCGATCGCTCACGCCGTTGGCCCGTTTTTCGATGAACTCCACACCGTCGACGATCCACTGCGCGATCTCCGGGTGCGTGAGGTGGTAGTAATGATGGCGCCCGTCCCGTCGTTCTTCGACGAAGCGGTACGCACGCAACTTGGACAGGTGCTGCGACACCCGCGTACCAGGCAAACTCAATGCGCTGGCCAGCGTGTTCACGTCCTGCTCTTCCTTCGCCAACTCTTCGATGATCCGGATTCGATCCGGGTGCGATACGAGCTTGAAGATCTCTGCAAGCTCTCTGGCGATGACTTCACGACTTGGCATACCGAACCGATCCTCGGATCTGGAAGTGCGCCGTCCCCACAGCGACCGCCTGATCTCTCTGCATATTCATATCTTCAACAGTTTGAAGATGCGCAGATATTAATACTCGGCGCCAATAGGTCAAGCATTTCAGCTTTTTTTGAGACTACGGAATTCCCGACGCGTGCCGCGAGCCTGTAAGGTCCTGTGGATGCTAGGATTTTGGGACTCAGCGCAGGAACAGGACGCTCGTGAGCACCACCGACTCCAGTGACGGTATCGCCAGCACCGCGCAACCGGAACAACGCAATACCGCGATCGATAGCCTGCGCGTCGCGATGATGAGCGTGGTCATGCTGGGCCACCCCCTGTTGCCCTACACGACGGTGCCACGCCGCTTCGAGGACCCGGAAACGCATGCCGCTGTGGATGTGCTGGCGGTGTTCTTGTACAGCTTCGCCATGCCCGCGTTCTTCGTCACGGCGGGCTTTGCGGCGTCCGCCTTGTACAACCGCCGCGGTAGCGCTGTGTTCTGGAAGAACCGGGGCCTGCGCATTGCCGTCCCGCTTGTTGCGGGCTACCTGTTACTGACACCCCTGACCCGCGCCGCCTACGAATTTGCTCAGATGGCGGCCCAGTCGGGCAGCCTGGCCAGCGCCTGGCAGGTGGTCACCGAAGCCCGTTGGCTGCGTTGGGGCAAGGTGTATCACCTGTGGTTTCTTGCCTCGCTGATCCTGTTCTCGGCGGGCGCCGTCGCGGCACAGTCCCTCGTCAATACACGGTCAGATCGCGCAGCGGCGGGCGCCCCTCGAATCAAACCAATGCTGTTTCGGGCCCCAGGTATCGTCGGCCTGACGCTGTGCGTTGCCGCCTTCATGGCGCCATCCTATGTGTCCGGCACAGGCCAGGGCACTGACGGCTGGATGCAGCTGGCGGTCTTTGGTTTCTTCCTGCTCGGTTGGACGCTGTTTCATTGGCGCGATCTGCTGCCCGTGCTCACCGCGCGCTGGTGGCTGGGCCCCGCCGTCGCCCTGCTCGTCATGCCGGTCTGCGCCTGGGCAACGCGAGCGCGGCTGCTCGCGGACGATGTCGCAGATCTGAAGCTCGGACTCATCGCGGGGGGGACCAATGCCGTCGTTGCGATTGCCATGACGCTGGGCCTACTTGGCATCTTTCAGCGCTTCTTCGCCACGCGCGGCGCTTTGGGCCAATACGTGAGCGACGCTTCGTACTGGGTCTACCTGATCCATTTCCCCGCGGTCATCGCAGCGGGCGGGGTCATGTCCGTGTTCGATCTACCCGTGGTGGCGAAGTACCTGGCGACGATCGCCCTGTCACTGCCCGTTATTCTCGGCAGCTACGAAGTGCTGGTGCGACGCTCCCCCCTGGGCAGAGTACTGGGCGCCCCACGCCGCAAGGTCACTTCCGAACCAACGCCCTAGCCCAGCCCCCTAGGGCAGCGCGCGAAGCAATGCCTCGACCCGAGCCTGCAGCGCAGGCGCATTTTCGGACGGGCTCGTCGTCGTGTAGACGTAGAGCGCCTGGGCGAACGCACGCGTGTTATGCAGGGCCGCGAGACCCGCTTCGGAACCGTAGGGCGATTGCCAGCGGGGCTGCTTGGCGTCGGACCCTAGCGCTGCAAAGAACGTGTCGAGCGCCTCTGTCGAAACCCGGTCGTTAATCGCGAGAAAAAACACCGGTCGCGCCAACCGGCCAGGCTCGTTGAACACGTAACTGTGACCCGAAGCAGGGGCCACCTGAACCGCAATCGCCGTCAACAACTGCGCACCCTGTTCGGCGGTGAGCTTCGGATTCAGCGCAAGCTGCATCGCAAGATCGGCGCCGTGCGCAATACCGTGACGCCAGCCCTCGCCGTCCGCGAATCCGCGGTAGTCAGTCACGCCGCGCAAGTAGCGCCACGCCGCGCCGACGAGCAGATCGCGCCGCTTGTCGTTGAGATAGGGACTGACGCGATCGACGCGTGCGAACTCGGCCAACACGAGAACCAGAAACGGTTTCTCAAATCCGTCGCCACCGCGCTCGGGCACAGAGAGTCGAAACACAAAGTCGGCGAGCAAGGTCTCAAGGGTGTCGGACGAGACCTTGCCCGAACGCAGGACCTCAACGAACCGCGTGTAGGCGAACTCGTCGCGGACGGCGGGATCAGGACTCGCAAGACACGCGCGCACCTTGAGCAAATGCGTCGTCGTCACGCGCTCGGATTCGGGCACGGCCACGAGTGTCTCGACGTCGCAAGCCCAAAGCACCGGCGAGGCAATGACCGCGAGTACCGTGAGGAGCCGGCGAATCGCCCATCGCACGAGCCCTACCCCACGCGTTTGGCGATGCCGTTCAACGTGCCGGCCAGCGCGTCGAGACGCTGCGCCACGGCGCCCCGCGCATCGTCGCTTTTCAGGCGCTTGGCAAGTCGCTTGAGCTCGCGGGACAGCGAACGATCGCGCCCGCCGGACTCAGTGTGACGCCCGGCGCGGTCCAGCGCAGCGCCAATGTCGCTCGCGAGTGACGCGTCAATGGCGGCGTCACGGTTGAGCTGATCGATGTAGGCGCGCGCGACAACCGGTGCAGCGGGCCAGGTCACGGGCAGCTGCTGCTGCGGATTGAAAACCTGGCCCTGGTCTGCGAGCCGCGCCGCTGCGATCTCGTTTTCCGTCAGGAACTCGCTCGGCTGCAACGCAAAGACGTCGAGCCCACGCACGATCTCGGTGCCGTAGATGAGCCCGTCGTACCAGTACGTCGACCAATAGCCGCCGACCACAAGAAACTCCTCGTCTATTGGGCCCCGATCAAAGAACGCGATCTCGTAGGGATTGGCCGAATCCGTGAAGTCCACCACCGAGAGTCCGCCCTGGTACCAGGCCTGCACGAAGATGTCGCGGCCCGGCACGGGCACGATGGAGCCGTTGTGCGCCACGCAGTTCTCGGTATCGATCTGCGGCGCGGGCATCTTGTAGTGGCTGCGGTACTCGAGCTTGCCGTCAACGATGTCGTAGATGGCATCGGCACCCCAGTCGAGCGGGTCGTAAGCCCGGCAGCGCGGTCGACTGCCGCCGCCCCACTCGTCCGTGAAGAGCACCTTGGTGCCGTCGTTGTTGAACGTAGCGGAGTGCCAGTAGGCAAAGCCCGCGTCGACGACGGCATCAATGCGCTTGGGCTTACGCGGGTTCGAGATGTCAAAAATAATGCCGTTGCCCGAGCAGGCGCCCGCGGCAATGCCCGCGCTCGGGAACACCGTGATGTCGTGGCACTGATCGGTGCGGCGCGTGTCCTGCGTCTCATCGCCATGATCACCGCCACGCCAGAGGCCCGCCAGCGCACCTGTTTCGTCGTCCGCGAACACCGTCGGGCTATCGATGATTCGTGACTGCGACGGATCATCAACGGGAATCTCGATGACGTCGATCCGGAACAACGCCGTGCGTTCGTCGCCGGGCGTCTCGTCGTAACACCCGTTCAACTCGTCGGCCTCGCGAATACTGGACGTGCCCGAGTTGTAAACGATGATCTTGCCGTCACGCCCGGGCCCTGAAACGACGGAGTGCGTGTGCGATCCGCGGCAGGTCTGCACAGCGCCCACCTGTATCGGCCGCGTCAAGTCCCGGATGTCAAAAATGCGCACACCGCGGAACCGGTCGGCGCTCACGTCTTCGGAAACGCCCTGCAAGCCGCAATCGAGCCGACCGCGCGTTTCCTCCACGGACATGATGAGCAGGTCGCCGACAATCGAGACATCACCCTGACCACCCGGGCACACGATCGACGACATGAGCTCGGGCGAACCGTCTTCGCCAAGCTGGTAGACGTTAAAGCCGTGATAGCTGCCGGCAACGAGTACATCGTCGCGAAATGCCATGTCCGTATTCGAGAAGCTCAGTTTCGGGTAGCGCAGTTTGCGCGGATCCGGGCGACGCGGCAGCTCTTCGCTCTCTTGTTCGGCATCGGCCTCCTCATGGTCCTTGACGCTGGCCGGGTCGGACGGCAGCTCGGCCGGATTGTCGGGGTCGAAGAAGCCCGCTGGTTTCTGCAGCGTCGCCACGAGTTCGAGATTGCTGATGGCCTCGCCGGCATCAAACAGCCCGACCGCGAGCCCGGCGCGCGGATCGTCCGACAAGGTGACGAGCAGACCGTTCATGCGCTCGATCTCGGCCGTCTGGTCGTTGGTGACGTCGTTCGTGAATTCGAACAGGACGGGGTCATAGGCCGCACCATCCTGCTCGAGCAGATCCTCCACCATCGTCACGGCGCCTTCGTGGTGCGCAATCATGAGCTCGAGGAACAGACGATCGAACGCCGTGCTCTGCGCGGCCGCGAGCTGCTCCAACTGCTCAGGCGACGCCATGCCGGCCATGGTGTGGCTCATATGCATGGCCTCGTGCGCGGCGGGATCGGGCACCGTCTCACCACGCTCGGCAAGCCAGCCCTTCATGAAGCCAATCTCATCATCCTGCGAGACATTGATGCGACCCGCGAGATCGATGACGTCAGGGTTGTTGGTGCGCGTCGCAACCAGGGCGGCCATCTGCAGCGCCTGGTGATGATGCGGAATCATGTCCCGCATGAACCGCACGTCATCATTCGTATAGCTCGTGTCCGCGATCGCCGTCGCTTCGTCGGCGCTGAGCGCGCGCGGCGGCTCCCCCGGAGCGCCTGGCTGCACAATCGGGACATCGGCGAGCGTCGCCGTGGCCAGGAAAAACGAAACGAGGGCAATACTGGCGCGCGCCAGACGGGCTATCGAATTCAACGCAGAACTCCCTGAAATATGGTGGGCGGCACAGCATAGCAGGCTGTCGCGCAGCGGGCTGAACGCCGGCAGTGGCTCAGCGACCTGATCGCGACGGCCTGGCCGCGGTGCTTCAGCCGCGCGCCAAAGTGTGCCTGCTGGCGTCTCTGCCCACGGTCATGGGCGAGCTGGAACCCGGCACTGCGCAGCGATTCCAGGTCCAGTTGCTGGACGTCGAAATAGACCCACTCCAACGCGCAGTGCTGCCGTTTCGTATCCTGGATCGCGTTGTCGCAAGCAGAGTTGAGCTGACATTTTCGATCGGCTTTTCAGACACTAAGCCAACCTTCAGAACAACTTAAGCATTTCCAAAGGTCACAAAACGCCAACCTGTGCACATTTCGCCCGACGGTCTCTGACGGCCGCACTCTTCTAAGACGACACCGAGGGAGAACACGATGAAGCGATTCTGCATGGCGGCGCTGGCCGCTCTGGCCCTGTCTCAGGCCCACGCCGAGGGCACGATTGGGGGCAAGGTCGGCACACTGGGGCTGGGCCTCGAGGGCAGCTATCAGTTCACCGACAAATGGGCCGTGCGAGGCGGCTTCAATCAGTTTGACTACGACTTCGAGGACGATCTCGACGGCGTGGATTTCGACGGCGACCTGGAGCTCAGTTCCATCACGCTGCTTGCGGACTACCGGCCCACGGGCGGCGGCTTCCGCCTGACGGGTGGTGCGGTGTTCAACGAAAACGCCATTGTCGCGGTCGCGGACCCGACCGCCACCTACGAGATCGACGATACGATTTACACGATCGAAGAAACGGGCGTGCTGTCGGCCGATTCAGAATTCGACAGCGTGGCGCCCTATCTTGGCCTCGGCTACGACTGGGATGTGGGTGAGCGCTTGCTGATCAACTTTGATCTGGGCGTGTTGTTCCAGGGCGAGGCGACGGTGCAGTTCGCAAGTGTCGGCGGCACCTTGTCCACGGACCCGGACTTTCTGGCGGACCTCGAGGCCGAGGAACGCATCGCAGAGGATGATCTCGAGGACTACGACCTCTATCCGGTGTTGTCGATCGGCCTCAGTTACTCGTTCTAGGTCGGCGCGTGGCCTTCATCGCGGGCAGCGTGGCCCCCAGGTTGCGCTGTCCGCGGTCGGACCAGCGGCCAGAACAGCTGCTCGGCGGCGCCCACCTCTGGCAGGTTCTCAACACCAAACTGCTTCGGGTAGCGCCGTGTGATCTTGGCCGTGCCAAACAGCACGTCCCAGAAAAACAGCAGGTTGCCGTAGTTGCCCTTGTAATTCGTGACGCCGTCGGCCGCATGTTTTCCGTGATGGGCCGCGTGCGTCGCCGGCGTCGAGATCACGCGTTCGACGAGCCACATCGCGCGCGACAGCGTGGGACTGCGGTAGAGCGGCGCGTCCCAACGGACGTCCGAGTGCGCACCGCAAATCACGAGCAGCTTGACCACGATGTACACGGCGTAGACAGGGCCGAGTCCCAGGAAGATGAGCGCGCCCGAGAACCAGATGCCGGGCATGAGCAGGTAGTAGAAGAAGTTGTTGCGGTAGACGATTCGGATGCTCATGTAAGGCGCATCGTGGTGCGGACGGTGCAAGGCATAGAGCCACGGCACGTTGTGCGACAGCCGGTGCCACCAGTATTGCGTCATGTCATCGAACACGAGCAGCAAGCCGATCTGGGCCAGAATCGGCAGCGTGGCGAGCGCATCGCGGTGCTCGGGCAGCGCGAGTGCCATGAGTGCCCCACTCGCGAGCAGAACCGCGGGCTGTGTGACGAAGGCCAGCAGGCCCGAGCTCACGGCCTCGACCACGGCGTCCTTGCGGCGTTGGCCGGGCTTGCGGAACAGCTGCGTGCGGGCGAGCTCCGCAATCGCAAACCCAAGGAATATCAATAAGATGAAAAGCATTTCAATGCGCATTGTCAGCCCGGCAGGTGTCTCGATGGTGAGATCGTATCAACCCGGCATGCGCCAGAATGCTAACTTGTTTACATTGTGAGCAATGAACTGAAAACAACTACGTTCGCGCCTTCAGACGCCAGCTTGTTCGCGGCCCTGCCCGGCGGCGTGCGCGAATGCCTGCTGTTGCACGGAAGCCGTCGCACCTTCGCCGATGGCGCCTGGCTGCACCGGCGCGGCGACACGGACCGGCAGCTGTCGATCGTGACCCGCGGTGCTGTGCAACTCTCGAATCTTGGCCGTGACGGCCGCAGCATCGTGATCGCAACGCTCGCGCCGGGTGATTCGTTCGGCGAGTTTCCATTGTTCGCCGGCTCCCCACGCTTCTTCGATTTCAGGGCCGTCGGTGAGACCGAGCTCTGCGTGATCAGCGCGGCCACACTCGAACAGCTCATGTCAGACGACGCGAACATCGCCACGGCCATCATCACGCTGCTCGCCAACCGGCTCCAGCTTGCACTCGAGATCATTGATGACGAACGCCGCCTGGCGCTACCCGCGCGCACTGCCAAGGCGCTGCTGCGCCAGCCCCGTGATTCGGAAGCGAACAATTGCATCACGGTGACGCAGCACGCACTGGCCGATGAGCTCGGGGTGTCGCGCGTGGCCCTGGGCAAGGCACTCACGCGGCTTCGGGATTTGGGCCTCGTCGAGACGGGCTATGGTCGCATCCGCATTCCCGACGACACGCAGGTCGTGAACTGGCTTGTGGAACAGTCGCCGATCGTGGCACCAGTAGCCTGAACGCTACAACTCAGGGATATCGCACTCGAAACTGTCATTGCCGACTGCACGGCACTGCGGCGGGTAGCCGTGCTCGCGCCAGTAGTCGGCGATACCCATTTCGGTCACCACGCGCTGCCAATGCGGGCTAGCGTGAAAATGGCTGAACGTCGGGTGCCACCAGAACATGAAGAACGAATGGGGCTCAATCTCTTCATACTGGCGGAACAAAAGTGCCGGTAGTGGCCAGCTCAGATCCACCGACCCGAGACCGAACTGTGCGTGGGCGGCATTCAATGCCTCCAGTTCCAGAGCGTAGTTGTGATCGTCGGACCGAAGCATCCGGTAGACCAGATCCGGATCGACCGCAACCTCGCCATAGCGTTCGAAAGCCCAGGACAGCGCCAGGATGGCTGTGTCGCGAGGCTCCTTGTGAATCATGGCTATGGCGGTATTCTCGGACTGCGATTCGTTCCCCAGGCCTGCCGTCCTCAGAAACATCTCGCGGGCCCCGGGATAGTCGCCGGCATAAAGCCTGGCGTTCGCATCGAACGCGAAACAGTTCAAATAGCTCTGATCCAGCGTACGACAACGTGCGAAATCTTCGGACGCCAGGTCGAACTGCCCGACGGCTATACGATCGATGCCGCGCCACAGCAATGTATTGATCTCGTTGGGGTCACGCTCCAACGCTTTCTCGTACATTTCGAAGGCTCTCGAGTAATCCAGGGGAATCGCTTCGCGGTCGGTGTAAGCGAGAACGGAATACGGCAAGGCAAGACTGTCATCGAGCTCGATAGCCTTATTCGCAGCACGCCGAGAAACCTCATAGTAAGACTCGGTCTCCCCCGGAAAACCCCAGCTGGGCGCCACCGACGTAACAGCTGCGTAGCCTGCCCAGGCGCGCGCGAAATTCGGGTCGAGCTCAATCGCACGCTCAAACAGCGCAATCGTTCCCGGAATGTTGTCCTGGCTGCGGATGCGAAAGCGGTCTCGTCCCCTCAGGAAGAGCTGGTACGCATCGAGATTCTCGGTGTCCGCGCGAACCGTGAGGCCGCCCGTCGTCATAGCACTCAGTTGCAAAGACTCCGACAGCGCAACCACGATGGCAGTAGCAATCTCATCCTGAATCTCGAACACGTTCTGCGCCGTGAGTTGCTTGTCGTAGGTTTGCGACCAGAGATGTTTGTCACTTTGCGCGTCAATGAGCTGCGCCGTAATGCGAATCGTGTCACCGGCTGTGCGCACGCTGCCCTCTAGCACGTGACGCACACCGAGTTCTGCCGCGATCTCGGGGATACCGACCGAGCTTCTACCCTTAAATGCAAACGCTGACGTGCGTGATGCGACGGCGAGACCTTCGACGTTCGCGAGCACGTTGAGTATTTCCTCGGCAATGCCGTCAGAAAAATAATCCTGGTCGCCAAGCTGGGATAAGTCCGCAAACGGCAAAACTGCAATGGAAGCCGCATCGACTTCCGGCGATGTTTTCACAGGCGGCGCTTCGGCAACCGCGCCACCCGTTGGGGAAGTCGGCTCAGCGGCGGGCGGCGCGCCAAATTGTTGCCAGGCGAACAGGCCTGCAACGCCAAGCGCCGCGGCAATGGTGAGTGTATTCAGTCGCTGCGCACGTACGGGATCGGTTTGGCTTTGGCCGTCGTCACGGCGCACGCCTTCGGGTGTGGCCTCGAACACCCAGGACAGCACCACAGCGACCGGGAAGCCTATCAGCAACAGGGCGATGAGCGCTTTGCCCGTCCACTCCGGCGCACCTGCGAAGTCAAACACGACATCTGCGACCTGGAGAATGAGCCAGCCGACCACGGCATACGCGGCCGCTACGCGGAACACGTTGCGTCTCCGCAACTCATCAACTATCGACACTGCGCACTCCTTAGTGTTGTTGTCGTACGCGATTCCCGGCCACGACTATAGTCGGCTCAGGACGTGTCGGGCAAAAGCCTTGCGGGCAAGGGCGGTCGCCGACCCCAATCGTCCTCGCGGTAATGCGTGGAAAGGTAGTCCAACACCTGCGTCTCGATGGCCGGCGGCAGGTCCCAGAGATTTTGCGTCTTCTGCATCCAGCGAATGAGCTCGAGCCAGTAGGCGCGGTCACCACGTTGCGTCGTGACGAGCTTCAGCGAATGACAGGCGCCGCAGTGCGCCCGGACCATTTGCCAGCCCGGTGCGACGATGAGGCCCGAGTCCGGATCAACCTTGGGCGCGTCGGCATGCAGTGAGCTCCAGGGCAGGAACAACACTAAGAGAAGCAGCACCCGCATCACGTGACCTGCACCGCGATTCGGTGGCACGCGTTGTTGAGGTAGCCCTTGGGATTCCAGCCGGGTACCAACATAGGCTGCGCGACGCCGCGCGAATCCGTTGCGCGCGCCCAGACTTCGTAATAGCCGGGTGTGTCCAGTGTGAGTTCAGCACGAAAATGCTGCCACGCGAGCCGGTTGGCCGGACGACTGAGGCGCGCACGCTGCCAGGTGGCACCGAAGTCTGTGGAGACGTGCATCCGCTTGACCCGGTAGTCGCCCGCCCAGGCGTGTCCGCGCACCTCGAAACGCTTGCCCACCGCCACAGCGCTGCCCGATTCCGGAAAGGTGATCAGCGATTTCACCGGCATCGACTCAATGATGCACATGGCGTCGTCCTCGGCCTTGGCGCCGGGCGCCATTGGCTCGCAGGGCATGCGGTACGCCTTACCGCCCATCTTTGCGCCGTCGTGCACGCGGTCTCGAATCAGCAACTCGTTGACCCACTTGCCGCTCGTTGACGCCGGCCAGCCACCGAACACGAGCCGCGCGGGCGCGCCGTGTAGATGCGGAATAGGCGCGCCGTTCATTTCGAAAGCCAGCAGCGATTCGGGTTCAAGTGCCTTCGCCACAGGAACACCGCGAGAAATCGGGTCCTTGTCGGGCGCACCCGAGAGGTGCGTATCGGCACCGCAATACGCAACGTACACGGCCGTGTCCGCCATACCGATGTCGTCGAGCAAGTCGACAACGCGGATGCCGCGCCATTCGGCGCAACCAATCCCGCCCGTAGTCCAGGGATTGCCGCTTGCACGTGGTCGAAACTCGGCGCGACCGTTGCCGCCACACTCAAGTTGCAGCTGCAGCGTTACCTGGCGAAACCGCTGTTTGAGTTCACCCACCGTCACCGTGCGGGGCGCGGCGCAAGCTTCGCCGTGTACCTGAATCGCCCAGGCGTCCGGATCGGTCACCACAGCTGGCGGGAATCCGTTATTGCGCACGAAGTGCCGTGCCGTCGGCGTTACCGCATCATCCAGCAGGTGTGCCGGCGTCTCGGCGTTCAGCGGGCGATCGTTGAGCAAGCGCAACTCGCCCTTGCCGTGCGGCTCGAGGACAGTGTTCCCAGCTGTTGCGACAACAGGCAGCAAGCCTGCGGAAATAAGGCGCCAGTGCGGTACCGCAGTACCCAATGACCGCCAGGCCGCAGCCGCGCTTGCCGTCCGGAGCCAGTCGCGCCGACCGGGATTGGTGGGTTTGTCGCTCACAGGGTCGCCCGTCTCATCTCGGCTTGCATGGTACCGCGTCAACGCCGTGCTAGTCTGAGATGGCTCACGTCAGGGGGAACGTGCCATGAGTATGAGTCGTCGCCGTTTAATCAAATGGGCCGGCGGGGCCGCGGGTGTTGTGGCCGCAATGGCCGCCGGCGGCGCAGCGTGGCTGTCCGCGAGGATGCGCGAGACCGAGCACAACTACAGCTACCCCGAGACCGCGGGACTTCTTGAACCGACACCCGCCTGCGAAGACAGCGCGCCGACGCTGGCGCAAACCGAGGGACCCTTCTACACACCGGACACGCCGAAGCGTGCGAACTTGCGTGACCCGGAGATGGCGGGCCAGACGCTGTTCATCACGGGGCGCATTCTGACGACAGACTGCCGACCCGTCGCGGGCGCCGTCATCGATGTGTGGAGCTGTGATGCCAAGGGCGTCTACGACAACGAGGGCTTCACGTTGCGCGGCCACCAGTTCACCGACGAGCAGGGCCGGTTCCGTATCGGGACGATCAAACCCGCCGCCTACACGGACTTCGGTATCACCCGCACGCCACACATCCACGTGAAGCTGCAGGGCCCGGGCACGGCCTTGCTGACCACGCAGCTCTACTTCCCAGGCGAAGCCGGCAATGCCGACGACAGCATTTACGATGAGCGGCTGCTCATGAGTATGACGGAGCTGGAAGACGGCGGGTTGGTGGGTGAGTTCGACTTCGTGTTGGCATCGGCGACGGCGCGTGCCTGACTCAACGCTGCGCGGCCAGCGTTCGGTACTCCGTCAGTAACTGCTCGTTGTCGTCGGCCCAGGCATCGCCGGCCAGTGCCTTGGCATCGGACATGAACGTCACGGCCTGCACCGCGTCCCCGGTCAGGTGCGCGTAACGCGCCTGCAGTGTCAGGTTGTAGACACTCGGTTCCTGCTCTACAAGGAACCCAAGTATCGAGGCCGCGGCATCGAGGTCACCCACATCGAGGTAGATGGACGCCAGGCGTTGGGCGAGCGGCATGCGCAGGCTCTCGAATCCCGTTTGCTCGACATGCGACAGACCACGCTCGTAGTAGTCTCGCGCTGAGGCGACATCATCGCGCTGCCAAGCCATGTCACCCGCATAGCGCATCGCCTCAATAGCGGGCTCCGGTAGGTCGGCCGCCAGCGCCGTTTCGAGGACATCGGCAACACGCGTCGCCGCGCTGTCCGTATCGCCGCGCTCGATGTCGATGCGCGCGAGCCGCAGCCGCACCTGTAGCGCGCGGGACACATCTTCAATGCGCATGAAGATGTCGCCTGCTTCCATGTAGGTGGCGATCGACGTCTCATAACGTTTCAATGACCGCTCGGCCGCGCCGCGCTGAGCCAGGCCCGTCGCCAGGAACAGCTGATCGTCAGCCTCGCGCGCGATCGCAACGGCCTCATCGGCCGCAGTGAGCGCCGCCTCGTGCCGACCCTCGCGTTGGTAGAGGATCGACAGAAAGTTCAGGATCCTGCCCTGCCCCACGCGGTCGCCGATCTCGCGACGGATTTCGAGTGACTGCAGGTGCAGTGGTTCCGCTTCACTGAAGCGACCCTGCAGGCGACGCAGGAAGCCATAGTTGTTGAGCATCTTGGCTTCGTTGGCGCGGTCGCCCAGCGCCCGGAAGCTCACAAGAGCATCATCGAGATGTTGCTCAGCCGCATCGAGCTCGCCAGCGTTCATTGCAATGTTCGCGAGCGTCGATGCGATGGATCCCGGCAACACCTGCCACTCGAGCTGGCGGTAGTGCAGCGTCGCCTGGGAGAGCCAGTCTCGGGCCGTATCGAACTGGCGCCGGTCCTTGGCCAGGATGGCAGACGAAATCAGCGCGCGGCCCAGCGCCTCTTTGTCGCCCGCCGCTGCGGCAGTCGCACGACTCTCGTTGTAAGCGACCTCTGCGGCCTCGTGGCGGCCGCTCCGGTGGTGCAGCATGCCGAGGCGCCGCAGCACCTCAGCGTGAAGGCCCGGGTCTGCCCGCACCGAATCGCGCTGCAACAGGTCCTCGAACGCGGCCTGTGCCACGTCCGATTCTCCGAGCTCGAAACGACAACCGGCACCCAGCATACGCGCCCGATCGAGCGCCCCGTTGCGGGCCAGCACCACGTCAAACAGCGGCGCGGCCTCCGCGCAGCGCCCCTCGAGCGCCGTGGCGACAGCGCGAGCATAGGCTTCATTAATAAACGGGTCATCATCGATGGCGGCCATAGCGGCTTCGGGCGCGTAACGGCGGCCGCCGAGCAAGTTGCTGACACCTGTGACCATGCCGCGCACGAGTGGTGTGCTTTGTGCCGACACCATCGTGGTCTCTGCACGTGGGCCTGAGGCATCGACGAGTGTGTAACTCAACCGCAGACCGCCCACGTGCGCCTCGAGCGACGCGAACAGGACATGGCTCGCGCCAAAGGCGCGTCGCAAGCGGGCGGCCTGATCCAGCGCGTCGGCGCTGTCGATGGCGCCCGACCAATCCGAGTTGTCGACGTAACTCACGACGTCCGACGTCGCGACGGTATCAACGACATCCGTATCGGCGAAATAGTCATGGGCGAGCCCCATCAGACCCAGCCTTGCCCAGTCGTATTCCGAATCGCCCGTGTCATTGGCGATGGGCAGGACCGCCACGCGAACCGCAGCCGCGTCGCGGGGCGAACCGGGCCAGAGCGCGACCGCGACAATCGCCACGATCGTCAGGGCGGCCAAGGCCAGTCCCGCCCGGCGTGGACCCGGGGCCGCGGCTGCGACCTCGATCGGTTTCGGTGGCACCTCAGCTTCCGCGACCGCCGCGGGCTCGGCCAGCGGTGCAACGAACTGGTAGCCGTGGCCGTGCACGGTGCGGATGGCTTGTTGGGTGTCGGCGTCGTCACCAACGGCACGGCGCGCCTTCATGATGGCGCGCGTCAATGCCGTCTCCGAAACGATCATGGGTGCCCAGACCGCGTCCTGGATCTCGTCCTTGTCCACGGCCCGGTGGCGCTGCTCGATTAGGAACACGAGCAGGTCGAACACGCGCGGCTGCAGGGACACTGGCTCACCACCCCGCCTGAGTTCCCGTGTACCGACGTCGAGTTCGCAGTCCCCGAATCGGTAACGCGCTGACCCCGTTCCTGTCACGCCACGCCTCGATCAGCCATCGGTCATCACACCGTCAGCAAAGGGTCAGGGGCTGGTCACGACTTGTGACCGGGCCTGACACAGACTGTCCGCACGCTTCAAAAGCGCTTTTTTATCAATAGTTAACGCAAACAACCGACAAAGAGGACAACGTCATGAAACGTGTTGCATTCCTGGCCTACGGCCTGTTCAGCTACGCCGTCTTTTTCGCGTCTTTTCTGTACGCGATTGGCTTCATCGGCAATTTCATCGTACCAAAATCGATTGATTCGGTGCCCGAGTCACCCCTGGGTACGGCCCTGTTCATTAACGCCCTGTTGCTGGGCATCTTCGCGGTACAGCACAGCGTCATGGCGCGGCCGACCTTCAAGCGCTGGTGGACGCGCATCGTCCCGCCAGCCGCCGAGCGCAGCACCTACGTGCTGTTCTCGAGCCTCGCACTCATCCTGCTGTTCGCCCTCTGGGAACCCATGGGCGGTGTGATCTGGTCGATCGCGAACCCCACGGGCCAGGCCATCGCCTGGGGGCTCTACGGCCTGGGCTGGGCGATCCTTCTCTACGCCACCTTCGCCATCAACCACTTCGACCTGTTTGGCCTGCGCCAGAGCTGGGCGGCATTCCGCGGCCGTGAGCCCGCGCCGCTCAAGTTCGTGCAGCCCTGGATCTACCGTGTCGTGCGCCACCCGCTCTACGTCGGCTGGCTGCTCATCGTCTGGGCAACGCCCGTGATGACGATCGCGCACCTCGTGTTCGCGCTGCTCGCAACCGGCTACATCCTCATCGGCATCCAGCTCGAGGAACGCGATCTGGCCGACATGCATCCCGAGTACCGCGACTACAGGAAACGCGTGCCCATGCTCGTGCCCTCGATCAAACGCCTGTTCCGCCGCGCCGGTGACAGCAGCTTGGCCGAGGCGCGGCAATGAGCGCCGCGACGCTGACTGCCGGGCGCACGCTGCCGGCCTGGCTCAAACGCTTCGGCGCCATCAGCTTCTGGTTCTTCTTTATAAAGGGACTGCTCTGGATGGCCGCCCCCGTGGTGTTCTACCACCTGCTCTGAGGCCGACCCACACCGCCGCGACGAGACGCTCTCGCCGCGGCGGTGTTCGTTCAGCGCACCGGATAGCGGTGCGGTAAGCTGGCGGCGGCATGGACTTCGAGTGGGTAGCCGTTAATCTCGGGGACGTTTCCGTCCTGGCACTCGCGTTTGCGCTCGGGTTCGCGGCGCAGTGGGCGCGCCTGCCACCGCTCGTCGGCTACCTGGCTGCAGGATTCATGCTCGCGACACAGGGTGTGGCCACGGGTCCACTCATCGAGAAGCTCTCCGATCTGGGCATCACCCTGCTGCTGTTTACGGTCGGACTGAAGATCCACCTCAACACGCTCTCCCGACCGCAGGTCTGGCTCGTGGGCAGCGTCCACATGATCACGACCGTCGCCGTGGCCGGCGCCTGCATCCTGTTGCTCGCGACGACGGGGACGGGCGTATTCGCGGGGCTGGATATGCCGGGCATCGCCCTGCTCGCGTTCGCACTGTGTTTCTCCAGCACGGTGTTTGCGGTCAAGGCGCTAGAAGCGCGCGGCGAAATGAATGCGCTGCACGGCCAGGTGGCCATTGGCATCCTGATCATTCAGGACATCGCCGCCGTAGTCTTTCTGGCCGTGTCATCGGGCAAGCTACCCTCCGCACTGGCCTTGCTCCTGTTGCTGCTGATCCCGCTGCGGCGTGCGCTGACTGCACTGCTCGAACGCGTCGGCTATGGCGAGCTCATGGTGCTCTACGGCTTCCTGCTCGCGTTGGGCGGCGCCGAGGTGTTTGAGCTCGTGCAGCTCAAGGGCGACCTCGGCGCGCTCGTGCTGGGCGTGCTGATCGCGAACCACCCCAAAGCCGATGAACTGGCCAAGCGCATGCTGGGCTTCAAAGACCTCTTTCTGGTCGCCTTTTTCCTCTCGATCGGTCTTGCGGGCGGGCTCAATGCCGAAACCGCAATCATCGGATTGGCGCTCACCCCGTTCGTGCTGCTCAAAGCCGCAGGCTTTTTCATGCTGCTCACGCGCTTTCGCTTGCGCGCGCGCACCGCGCTGCTTGCCGCCCTCAACCTCGCTAACTACAGCGAATTCGGGCTCATCGTAGCTGCGATCGGTGCCTCGCTGGGCCTCATCAGCGCGCAATGGCTCGCGGTGATAGCCGTCTCGCTGTCGCTGTCCTTCGTGCTGGCGGCGCTGTTCAATGCGCGCTCGCACGCGCTCTACGTCCATTTCGGGCCGACGCTGCGACGCTGGCAGCAAGCCGAGCGCCTGCCCGATGATCGGCTGCTCGACATCGGTGACGCCCGCATCGTCATCGTCGGCATGGGCGGCGTGGGCACGGCGGCCTATGACGAGGTGCGTCGCACGGCCGGGGACGCTGTCGTGGGCATCGATATCGACCCCATAACCGCGCGCAACCACGTCGAGGCGGGACGGCGGGTCATGCTCGGCGACCCCAGCGATGCCGACTTCTGGGATCGCGTCCAGGCGACCCATCGGCTGGAGCAGGTCCTGCTCGCATTGCCAAAGCTGCGCACCACCCTGTCTGTGCTGCGCCGGCTTGAGGAGATTGACTTCCGGGGGCTCAAGGCAGCGTTGGCAAAGCTGCCCGACGAGGCCGCGGAACTGCAGGCCCACGGCGCCAGCACCGTGTACAACATGTATACGGAAGCGGGGACGGCCTTCGCCGCACACGTGGAAGCCTACGCAGGGGCATCACCCAAAACGCGAAGCGACACCGGTCGCGCCTGACGCTTCGTCGTAAACGAACGATTACTCGGCAATGCCGAATCAAAAGGGCTCCTAAATACGACATAGCTTGAGCGACAATACGGGCGAGCGCAGCGTCCCGAGGCAAGCCATGAAGCGATTCGCCAATATCGCGTTGATCGTAGAGCCCAATGCGGGTAACAAGGCCGCCCTGGATCGCGCGGCCTCGCTGGCCGCCCGCAACCGCGCCAAGCTCACCGTAATGGCGGTGGCGCCAGAGCTTGGGCCCATCGCCAACGAGGCGCTGCGCGAGGCTGTCGCCAACGGCACGCGCGAAGAACTGCGCCACCTGATCTCCCAGGCCCCCGACTACCTACCCGACATTCACACGCAGCTCATCGAGGGCGCGACACCCATCGACGTCATCCGGGCCGTGGTCGCGCATCACTACGATCTCGTGATCAAGGCAACGGAGCCGACAGAATCGGACCCGGAAACGCTGGGCCCGTTCGACAAGAAACTGTTACGCAAATGCCCCTGCCCCGTCTGGCTGGTCCGAGATGGCGGCCCCGCTCGGTACGAACGCATCCTTGTCGCGATCGACTACCGCCCTGAAAGCCCCGACAACGACGCCCTCAATCGCCAGCTCCTGGAAATGGCCGCCTCACTGGCCAGCATGGAGGGCGCGCGGCTGCACGTGGCCCACGCCTGGCGCTTGCAGGGTGAGGACACACTCCGCTCGTCTCGCACGGGCCTTCCCGCCACCGAAGTCGATGAACTCGTGCGCGCCGAGCGCGCCGTGCATCAATCCTGGCTCGCCACTGTCGTTGCCAGGGACTGCCCCACAATCGACGGTGCGCATGAACCCGAGCGCCACCTCATCGAAGGCGCCGCGCGCGTGGTGGTCCCGCAATTGGCGACCACCATCGACGCACAACTCGTGGTCATGGGCACCGTGGGCCGCACGGGGATTCCGGGCTACTTCATCGGCAACACGGCCGAAGCCATCCTCGGGCGCATCGACTGCGCCATCATGGCCGTGAAGCCCCCAGGCTTCCTGAGCCCCGTCGTCAGCTAGTCGGCACCTGACCGCGGTACCGCGCGTAGATCGCGCACACCCAGCGCGACGTCGGGCGCTCAGCCCAACGCGCGACGTCTTCGCCATGCAGCGGTGGTGACGCAATCACACCGTGAAGCGGGTGGTCCGGCGGCCGCACCGCCGGTGCCAGCAAGCTCGCCGCCGCGATATCCGCGCGCGAGAACCGATCGCCCGCGAGATATGGCCGACCGTCGGCCAGCAAACCATCAAGCCAGTCGAACTCGCGTTCCAGCCTGTCGCGGCTGTCCTCACGCTGCGTGGGCCCGAGATCCATGCCTCGCGCCATGAGCTTGCAGATCGTGCCCCAGCCCGCAAACAACTTGGCGCGCTGCACGAGCGGCTGGCCCATCATAAAGATGGACCGCACCGCCTTCGGCTGTGTCAGCACGGCCTCGGAGTAGAAGTGGCGGCGCGTGTGCACGCCCACGACCTCGTCCAGCCGCGTCTCGATACCAGCGATCGTGTCACGCGTGGCGTTAGTCGAGAGCGCGGGCGCGTCGGTGCCGGCTGCGCGCTCTGCCCAGGTGACAACCGCCGCCGAACCCTGCACGGGACCCGACTCCGTCAGCAGGAAGGGCAGCGCACCGCGGCGCAATCCGCTTTCACGCGCCCGCTGCAGGTGGGCACCCGGCGCGAGCACCTGCGCGCGGTACGGCACGCCCAGGTAGTCGAACGCCCATCGCGCCTTCTCGCAATAGTGGGAGATCGTGAAGACATTCAATACGGGAGGGTTCATGCCGCGTCGTCGAGTCGGTTGCGCTCAATAGAATACCGCGAACCTGCGAGCCGGGCGCATTAGCCAAAACCAAAACGGCCCCGCACAGGGCGGGGCCGTCTCTGAGATGACGCCTGACTCAGTAGCGCGTGCCGGGGCGTACGCGCTCGATGACAATCTTGGCGACCGGATCGGCCCAATTGTGAACGCGCGACACGAGGTCGTTGTCGCCGACAACGCCCTGGTGCGGAATCACGATACCGTTCTCACCGAGCGCCGGGTTGCTCTCGCCCGTGCCCGCGTCGTCGCTGGACACACCGATGAGGCCCTGACAAGGCGGTACGATGTCCGCGAAGTCCTCGGTGTTCTGCTCCGTGCGCGTCTCGTAACCGCGCGCGAGGATCGTGGTCTTGTTGCGCGGCAGGCGAATCGTGTTCACACCCGTGAAGCCGTCATTCGTGCAGATCAGCATGCTGACGAACGAGATGTGGTTGCGGCGTGTCTGTGTCGTGAATTCGAACGTGGCCTGGCTGTCGAACGGCGTGCCGCCCGGGTTGGCTGCGGGCACGATCGGCGCCGTGCCTTCGATGACTTCGCTGACGTCGGGGTTGCTCGACAGCGCGGCGACCAATGGCGCGTTGTTGCCATTCTCGGCGATCTGCCGCACCCCTTCACTGGCCGGCGTTCCGAGTGCGAAGACGTTGGCGCGCGGATTGTGCACGGCAATGACGGGCGGCGTGAACGGCTGACCGGTGGTCAGGTTCGTGATCGTGATGCGATAGGTTTCGCCACCGAAGAAGGTCCGGTCCGCCGACGCGGTCGGCAGTGTGATGATGGCGACGGCGATGAAAGCCGCCACACTGGCCACGCGACGGCCCGTGAATTGAAACAGTTTCATGATTGCGCTCCCTTGCGAATCGGGGTTGTGAAAAGTGCCCGGACACAGTGGGGCCCAAAGTTCACGAAAGGATCACGCGCACGTGACCGACTCATCACGGCGTCAACGAAGCACGTGGAGTGCGCGAAGGAGCCGCGTTAAGCTCCTGACCTTCCGGGAATGATCAGGAGCAGCCGCGGTGCAAAACGACGTCATTGAGGCGCTAACCCGATTCTTGCCGCTGCTCGCCACGGTAGCGGCGGTGCTCGTGTCGCTGGGCCTGGTCAACTGGCTGCTGCGACGCCACTGGCGCGATGACCCCAGCGCGCAGTTCCGATTCCAGTTCATCATGCTGGCACTCACATTCGCGGGCGGCCTCACGGTCATCGTGGCCCTACCGATCACGGATGCACTGCGGGGTCAGTTGCTGAGCCTTATCGGCATCCTGCTCAGTGCAGCCATCGCGCTCTCGTCGACCACGTTCATCGGCAACATCATGGCGGGCATCATGCTGCGCGTAATGCGCAACGCACGCCCCGGCGACTTCATCACCGTCGCTGACCTGACGGGCCGCATTACGGAAATGGACTTGCTGCACACCGAGATCCAGACCGAGTTCCGCGACCTTGTGACGGTGCCCAACCTCTACATGGTCACCCAACCCATGCAGGTGGTCCGCGCATCGGGGACGATCATCACTGCCGAGATCTCGCTGGGTTATGACGTGAGCCACCGCGAGGTCGTCAAGCTCTTGCGCGAGGCCACGCGTGTGGCCGGGCTCAAGGACGGCTTCGTGCAGGTACGTGAACTCGGCGATTTCGCCATCGTCTATCGCGTAGCCGGCCTGCTGGAAGACGTCAAGAGCCTGATTTCGGCCCGCTCGCGGCTGCGCGAGGCGATGCTGGATGCCTTACACAACGCGGGCATAGAAATCGTTTCGCCCAATTTCATGAACACGCGCGCGCTGGATCCAAAGCGCAGCGTGATACCCGAAACTCGGCGTCGGCAACCCGACCCCGCGCGAACGCAGGGCGAAGACGTTGCCTTCGACAAGGCCGAAGAAGCCGCATCCGTCGAGTCGTTGCGCAAGGACCTGCAGAAACTCGAGGCTGAGTTGCTGGCCGCCACAGGCAAGGCAGCAGGCGACGCCGACGAAGACGCACTGGCCGCGCTCCAGGCGCAGCGCGACGGCTTGCGTACGCGGCTTGCCGAGGCCGAGGCACTGATCAAGGCCAAGGCGGACGACGAGTAGCCGCTGCGACGCTGACGCGCTAGTCGGGGCCCTTTCGGATCAGCAGAACGCAACCGGTTTCGGTGCGCACCTCGCCGTGTGAACTCCCCTGAGGCGCCACATGGTAGTCGCCCGCCTTGAGGTGGATGTCACCAAAATAGGTTTCACCCTCCACGACGTAGGTTTCCTCTTCGACGGGATGGTAGTGCGCGGGAAAGGTCGTGCCTGGCGCCAGACGCACGAGTATCGACATGCTCTCGTCGTCGCTGCGAAGCACCTTCACCTGGTTACCAGGGCTTGTCTCAATCCAGTCGTCGGACGCGCCGGGCACCGTCACCAGGTCTGCCGCAACGTCGTCTCCACGCACGCGTTCGAACAAGCGTCGCTTCATGCGCTGCGCCGCCTGCGCGTCGGGCGCAACCGGCGCAATGGCATCGGTGATGGCACCGGCCACCGCAGCGGGCATGGGCTTGTCGTCTGTATCGCTCACGTGTCGTTCAACTCATAGCCAGGTCAGGTGATGCCGCTCGCGCCAGCATCGATAAGGCGCGCCGCATTCTGGATTTCACGGTGCCAAGCGGCAGCGTGGTCACCTCGGCAATCTGCTGGTGACTGTAGCCGCGAAAATAGGCCAAGGCGACCAGCTGCCGATCGTCACTCGGCAATGCCTCGATCAAGCGACGGACCTCATGGCCGTCTTCCATGACCGACAGCAGGTGGTCCGGCGCCTCGGCATCGTCGGAGGTCTCCATGGCGGCGGCAGTCTCATGACGTCGCGCGGTCGAAGCCTCGCGTCGTAGCGCATCGAGTGCGCGATTGCGACAGATTGACGCGAGCCAGGTCATGACACGACCCAACGCAGCATTGTAGTTGCCGGCGTTCGTCCACGCCGCGTGGTAGGCATCGGTCACCACTTCCTCGGCCAGCGCGCGGTCGCTCACGATACTCAGGGCGACACCAAACAGCTTCGACAGCGTGGCGTCGTAGAGCGCCTCAAGGGCCTGCTCGTCGCCGCTCGCCATCGCGGCAACCCATACGACACACCGCGCATCCAGGTCGCTGCCAGCGTCATTGCACGCGCTTTGCTCGGTGGGCTGGTCCATGCCGCGACTATAGCAAATACGCGCATGCGGACCGCCGCGCTTTGTGTAGATACGCAGCCCAGACCGGTTTGGATCGAAATCGGGCCGCGCTCGGAAAATCTTCGACCTGAGACTGCTTTTTTTCGATCCAGTTCAACTGCCGCTGCGTACAGCTCTTTGCAATTCCAATGACTATCCGAAAGGAGCACAACACATGAAACGCACACTGACCTGCCTCGGCACGGCCGTTGCGCTTGCAGCCACCTGCACCGCGCTGGCATCGAGCCACCGAGAGGCACCGTTTGTCACCAAGTACCCACAGGCAGACGGTACGGACTTCTACCTGTTCAAGAGTTACGAGCCCGGTCGCGAAGACTTCGTGACCCTGATCGCGAATTACCTTCCCGTGCAAGCGGCCTACGGGGGCCCGCACTACTTCCCGCTGGACAGCCAGGCACTCTACGAAATCCACGTCGACAACGACGGGGACAGCCGCGAGGACCTGACCTTCCAGTTCCGCTTCACTGACGCGTTCCCCGCAGGTGGACCGATTCGACTCAACGTCGATGGCACCGAGATCGCCAGCGTCCTACGAAACATCGCACCGATCGACGCAACAGGCGCACCGGGTCTCAACCATGTCGAAACCTACAGCGTCACCCTCGTCGAAGGTGATCGTCGTCGTGGCCGACGCAGCACAGCCACCAACCTGGCCACGGGCGACAAACAGTTCGGCAAGCCGTTCGACTACGCCGGCACCAAGACCTTTGGCGGCCCTGGCGGCTACACCGCCTATGCCGACAGCTTCGTGCACGACATCAGCGTGCCGGGTTGCTCGATCCCCGGCCGCGTGTTTGTCGGCCAACGCAACGAAGCGTTCAAGCTGAGCCTTGGTGAAGTCTTCGACCTCGTCAACTTCGTACCCATCGAAGGCGACAGCAGCGCCGGCGCGGGCGACGGCGGTGGGTTCCCGGGTGGCGTCACACAGGATCCGGAACGCAACATCCTGGCGCGCAACAACGTGACCTCAATTGCGCTGGAGCTGCACGAGGACTGCCTGACACAAGGCGATGAATCCGTGATTGGCGCATGGACCACGTCCAGTCTGCGCCAGCTCAACATCCTGAATCCCCGGCCGACGTTCCTGAAACCTGAGATCAGTGGCGGCGCCTGGACCCAGGTGTCGCGCCTCTCCGCACCGCTCGTCAACGAGCTCGTGGTCGGCTTCGAGAGCAAGGACCGCTTCAACGCAAGCGAACCCAAGGACGACGGTCAGTTCCTGCCCTTCGTGACGAACCCCGGGCTGCCGCTGATCCTCGATGCGCTGTTCCGCGAAGCCGTCAACGAGATCCTGGGTGACGCCATTCCCGAGTTCGTCCCGTTCGACAACCTCGCGCCCTCGAACTTTCCGCGCAACGATCTTGTCACCGCCTTCCTGACGGGTTTCCCGGGTCTCAACCAGCCTGCGAACGTTGTTCCCGGGGAGATGCTTCGACTGAACACGGCCATCGCGCCGACAGTACGCGAAGCACAGCACCCGCTCGGCGTTGCGGCTGGCGATCTGGCCGGCTTCCCGAACGGCCGCCGCCCCGGCGACGACAGTGTCGACATCGCCCTGCGCGTGGTCATGGGCGCGCTCTGCCACGACCTGCCGCTCGGCGAGAACGGTGCGGGCGTCAACCTTGGGCTCTGCGATCCTGCGGACGCGCCCGTCGGCACCGTCGCGTTCACTGACGGCGCCCCGCTGCAGGCCACGGATCTCGATGCGAGTTTCCCCTACCTGCTGACGCCCTACCCGGGTTCACCGGTTGGCGCACCCCTGCCGCAGCCTAAGAACTGAGCACTCAGAGGAGGCTTCACGATGAAAACTCAGCACCTTGCAGTGGCCGTACTGGTATCGCTGACCGCTGCCTGCGGCGGCGGCTCCGGCGGCGCTCCAGCCGTCAACGGCGCGCCAACGATCAGCAACATCGCGGATCAAAGCATCGACGCCAATGTCGCGAGCACGCCCATCAGCTTCTCAGTTTCCGACGAGATTCCGAGCAGCGTGACGGTCGTGGCAAACGCCGACCGCCCCGAGATCGTTTCCGAAGACGGGCTCCTCGTTCGCAACGAACGGGGTTCAGGTTCATTGCTCGTCACACCGCAGCCCGATGTCACCGGAGAGACGACGGTGTCGGTGGTGGCTACGGACGATCTCGGTCAGGTCGCTCGCGTGGACTTTCTGTTGAGCGTTGTTCCCGAACAGCGCTCGTTGCAGCAGTTTGCGCGCGACACCTTTACATCAACGGAGGTGGAAGCACCGACATTGATTAACGCCGTCGAGTTTGCGCAGGACGCAGACGAAGACGACTTCGCGGACTTGCTCGCGGAGTGAGCCTTGTCGTCCCGGGGGCGCGCCTGTCGCTCCCCCAGCGCCCCCGGGGCGGCCCCTACACGGGAGACGGTTATGAACACACGGACATACGGCGGTGTCGTCGCGGTGTGCGCGGGCCTCATTCTGGCCGCGACCATCACGCCAGCCAATGCGCACGATCTCGAGTACGCAGACGCCCACGACGCCGCGCATCACGACGCGCACGCCGAGCCCGATCGTGCGCGCATTCAATCGCGCCTCACGGCGTTTCGCGTTACGGGCGACGACACGCACCTCGATGCCGCCTGGGCGGAACTCGAGCCCCATCTCGGTGACCCGACGCTGCATGAACTCATCGACGCCGCGGTCGTGGCGCAGGCGCGTCATGACTTTGCGTTGGCGAAGACGCTGCTGCGCGATGCGATTGCACGCGATCGCGACAACGATGAGGCGTGGTTGCAGCTCGCGTCGCTGCACCTTGTCAAAGGCGCACATGAAGACGCGGACAACGCGTGTCACCAGCTGCGCCATGTAAGCCTGCTCGTCGCGACGACCTGCCACGCCCGAGTCGACGTCGCGCGAGGCGACCACACCCGGGCACAACGCCAGATCGAAGCGGTCCTGCGCGGCACCAAGCGTGAATGGGCCGATGCGGAGATTCTTGCGTGGACACTGAGCGTGGCGGGTGACGCAGCCGCTGCGACGGCACCCGACGCCGCTGTTGCGCACTACACGGATTCACTGGCGCTCGCCGAACGAACGCAGGTCCGCGCCGCGCTCTTTGATGTGCTGCTCGCGCTCGGGCGCACGGACGATGCCAGGCACGCCCTGCTCAACGGGCACGAGGCGCTGGCGTTGTCGGTGCGCAAGATGATTATCGGAATCCCGACCCACGACGAGCCGGATCTTCGCCACGCCATCAAACACGCGGACGAACAGTTTCGCACCTGGATCGCAGCGCATGACTGGGCGCATTCGCGCGAGATGACGCGCTTCTACCTGGATGTGATCCCGGATCCCGAGCTGGCTCGCCGCCTGGCACGCATCAACCTCAGCATCCAGAATGAACCCGAGGACCGACTGCTCGCGGCGCGAGCGGCGGTGCTGCGGCCGTGAATCGTAAGCTGGCCCTGGGCGCGCTCGTCGCCGCGATGCTCGCGCCCGACGGCGCCGCCCAGGACCTGGCGACGTCGACGCACGAACACACCGTCGAGCCGCCACGGTCTATGTCACTTCAGTTCGACTACGACACCGACTCGCTCACTGCGGCCGCACAGCTGACCTGGCGCTTTGCGACCCTGTCCCTCGAAACCAGCAATACGCTCGAGCTGCCGGAGTTCACGCCACCCGGCGGCGACTACTTCGAGGTTGCGGCACCGCTGCATGGCGACTTGTTACCTGGTGACCTCGATCTGGGCGGTGAGCGCGCGTTATTCCTGAGATTCTCGCTGAACTGGTAGCCTCGAAACGCGCGCGCTGACTGCGTGGCGGTGCACTCTGAGGTGGCGTATGGTCTTCCTGCCTGCCCACCACGGATCCGCAACATGCCACGAATCGCCTTGTTGATCGCTACCCTGCTTATCAGCGCTTGCACCACCCTGCCCCGCGCCGACAGCGACGCTGATGCGCGCCTGGTCGCGCTCTACGAGGCTGAGTACGCCTGGCGACAATTGCAGCAAGGGCGCGAACTCGACGCGTCAGGTCAATGGGTTGCCGGCGCGCGCTACCCCGACGTCTCGCCAAAGGCCTACGCGGCGCGCCTCGCCTACTGGGACAACGCCCTGGCTGAACTGGCGCAGATCCCCAGAGACGAGCTCAGCGCCGGGGAACGCATCAACGCCGCCGTGTTCGAGCGGATCGTGACCTCGGCGGCGGAGGACGCGCGCTTCCGAACCTACGAGGCGCCGCTCAACTCGGACTCGTTCTTCTGGAGCTACCTCGCACCGAACCGAGGCTTCAACAGTCTTGACGCTTACGAACGTTACGTCAGCCGGCTCAACGACCTGCCGCGCTACTTCGATCAGCACATCGCCAACATGCGCGCGGGCGTCGCGCGGGGCTACACGCCGCCAGCAGTCACACTGCAGGGACGCGACGCCTCGATCCTGGCCTACCTCGAAGCGGGCGAGGACAATCCATTCGCGGCAGCCATTGCGCGCTTTCCAAACAGCATGACCGAGGCAGAGCAAACCCGAATCCGTGACGCCGTGATTGAAGCCGTCGATACCGCTGTAGTGCCAGCCTTCACAAGACTGTTGGCCTTCATGCGCGATGACTACCTGCCCAATGCGCGCACCACGCTGGCCGCAAGAGACCTGCCCGACGGTGCTGCCTTCTACCGATCACAGATCCTTCAGTACACAACGCTGGACTTGACGCCCGAGGCGATTCACGAGCGCGGCCTTACGGAGGTGGCGCGCATCCGCGACGAGATGCTGACGATCATCGAGGACCTCGAGTTTGACGGCGGGCTGCCCGAGTTCTTTGAGTTCCTGCGCACGGACCCGCAGTTCTACGCCAGGACGCCCGACGAGCTCATGGGTGTCTCGGCCTATGTCGACAAGCGCATGGCCGGGCGCATCCATGACGTGCTGGGCTTTCTGCCGCGCCAGCGTCACACGATCGAGCCCGTGCCCGACGCGATCGCCCCGACTTATACGGCCGGCCGCGGCGGCTTCGCGCGCTGCCTCATGAACACCTATGACCTGCCGCAGCGCCCGCTCTACACGATACCGGCGCTGACGCTGCACGAGTGTTCGCCCGGTCACTCATTACAGGCCGCGATCTCGCGCGAGGCGCCCGGTGATGTGCCCGAGTTCCGCGCGCGAAACTACTTTTCGGGCTACGGCGAGGGCTGGGGCCTCTACGTCGAATGGCTCGGCGGCGAGCTCGGCATCTACCGCACGCCCTACGAGAAATTCGGCCAGCTCACCTACGAGATGTGGCGCGCCTGCCGGCTCGTCATCGACACGGGCGTGCACCACTACGGCTGGAGCCGCGAACAGGCGCTCGCCTACCTGCGCGACAACGCCGCGCTGTCCGAGCGCGAGGTGACGACGGAGATCGACCGCTACATCTCGTGGCCCGCCCAGGCGCTGGCCTACAAGCTCGGCGAGATGCTCATCCGCGAGAAGCGCGCCAAGGCCCAGGCTGAGCTGGGCACGGATTTCGACCAGCGCTATTTCCACGACACGATTCTCGCGCTTCGCTCGGTGCCGCTTTCTGTGCTCGCCGACGAGCTCGACGCCTGGATCGCCGCGGGCGGCCCGAACCCCTACGCCGACGCCGACTTCGATTGAGCCCGCATTGACGATCTGGGTTGACGCCGACGCCTGCCCGCTCGTGGTCAGGCAGATCCTGTTCCGGGCCGCGACGCGCACGGGCGTGCAACTCACGCTCGTGGCCAACCAGTCGCTCAACGTGCCACGCGCGTCCAATATCACGATGCTGCAGGTACCCGCCGGCTTCGATGTCGCCGACAACGAGATCGTGCGCCGAGTGGAGCCGGACGACCTCGTGGTCACCGCAGACATCCCGCTGGCCGCCGAGGTAATCGAGCGCGGTGCGCAGGCGCTGACGCCGCGCGGCGAGGTGCATACGGCCGAGGACATCCGCGCCAAGCTCAACATGCGCGATTTCATGGACACGATGCGCGCGAGCGGCGTCGACACGCGCGGTGGCCCACCGGCATTCGGCCAGCGCGAGAAACAGGCGTTCGCCAATGGTCTCGACCGTTACCTGGCACGGCACCACACACCTCGACCCAGCTCGTAGAGGCACTCGTAAATAATTGAATTAGGTCGAGTACCTCGGCGCTGTATCTGTTACAGTGCCGCCGCCTTGGCGTACTTTGGTCTGCGCCATACCCCCGCCGCGCAGTCTTGCCATCGGGGCATACCCTAAAGAATTCCAGTCTGGGCCGAACCGTGCGTACTCACAGTGCGCTGCGGGTCAGACGATTCGGAGAAAACATCCATGTTGTTCCAGGAACTCGGCCTCTCGGCCGATTTGCTTCGTGCTGTCCAAAAGCAAGGCTACAGCGAAGCCACACCCATCCAACGCAAGGCCATCCCGCCTGTCCTCGAGGGTCGCGACATCCTCGCCAGCGCCCAGACCGGCACCGGCAAAACCGCAGGCTTTACGCTGCCGCTGTTGCAGCGCCTGTCGGAAACGCCACCGCGCAAACGCCGCGTCCGCGCGCTCATCCTCGTACCCACGCGCGAACTGGCCGCGCAGGTCACGCAGAGTGTCCGAGACTACGGCTGCCACCTGCCGCTGCGCTCGATTCAGATCTTCGGCGGCGTGAGCTTCCGCCCCCAGGCGGCGCAGCTGCGCAAGGGCGTGGACATCGTCGTGGCGACACCGGGGCGCCTGCTCGACCACGTCGAACAGAAAACCGTCGACCTGTCGGCAGTAGAAATGCTCGTGCTCGACGAGGCGGACCGCATGCTCGACATGGGCTTCATTCGCGACATCCGCAAGGTGCTCGCACTGGTCCCCGAGCGCCGCCAGAACCTGCTGTTCTCGGCGACCTTCTCGAAGGAGATTCGTCGCCTGGCGGGCAGCTTCATGCACGACCCCGTGGAAGTGGAAGTCGCACCGCGCAACACGACCGCGGAACGCGTGAGCCAGGTCGTGCACCCCGTCGACCGAGACCGCAAACGCGAACTGCTGTCCTGGTGCATCGGCAACGGCGACTGGCGCCAGGTGCTCGTTTTTACGCGCACCAAGCACCGCGCCAATCGGCTCGCGCAAGCCTTGACGAATGACGGGCTCGAAGCGACCGCCATCCATGGCAACAAGTCGCAGGGCGCGCGCACGCGTGCACTGGCGGACTTCAAGGCTGGCAAGGTCCGGGTCCTGGTTGCCACGGACATCGCGGCGCGCGGACTCGACATCGACACGCTGCCGCACGTCGTCAATTTCGAGCTACCAGAAGTGCCCGAAGACTACGTCCACCGCATCGGGCGCACGGCGCGGGCCGGCAAGGACGGACACGCCGTGTCGCTGGTTTGCGTCGACGAGCACAAGCTCCTGCGCGATATTGAACGCCTGCTAAAGACGACAATCGAGACTCAGGTTGTGCCCGGTTTCGAGCCCGACCCGCGTGCGGCGCCGCAACCGCTGCGCAGCAAGGGGGGCCAGCGCGGCAAGCCGCGCCGCCGCAATGCCGGCAATCAGAAGGGCACCGGCAAGGTGAAGGCGCCGGCCGGCAAACGCCGGCGGCGGCCTGCCAAACGCAAGAGCGCCTGATACCGATTTGACGGGCGCTGGCAGGGACGTCCCCGGCGCGATAACGTCGGCAGTCGTCAGAAGACAAGACGGGCCCGAGCCCGCCGTTCGCATGACCCCAGCAACAATGACGCGAGCATTCCGACGCATGGCAGCGTTCGCGGGTGCACTTGCAGCAGCCGCGACCGGCCCGCTGGCCAACTGCGCATATGCGCAGGACGACCTCGACGAAATCGTCGTGACCGCAACGCGGCGCCCCGCGGCTGCGAGTGACGTCGCGCCGGCCCTGACCGTCATCGACGGCGGCATCGCAGCGTCGGACAAGCTCGTGACCGATGCGCTCGCCAACGAGCCCGGCGTTTACCTGCAGCAAACCACGCCGGGACAGGGCGCGGCCATAGTCCGCGGCCTGCGCGGCTCCGCCGTGCTGCATCTCGTCGACGGCATGCGGCTCAACAACGCGCTGTTCCGCAGCGCGCCGACGCAATACCTTGCGCTCGTGCCCACGACGGCTGTCGAGCGCATCGAAGTGCTGCGCGGTACACCCGCCTCGCTCTACGGTACCGACGCCGTGGGCGGCGCGATCCAGGTGGTCACCCGCCAACCCACGTTCACCGATGGCGGGACGGATGTTGCCGGCGATGTCGTACTGGCTTTGGATTCGGCGGAGCTCATGCGCGCGGTGCGGGGCACAGTCGACGTCGGCACGCAGAGGCTCGCCGGCATCTTCAGTGCCGAATACCTGACGGCGGGAGACCGGCGCGTGGGCGGCGGCGGGCGCATCGGGCCCAGCGGCTACGATTCGCGCGGCGCGCGGCTCGCGCTGGCCGGTCGTCCGGACGACACCTGGCGCTGGCTCATCGACGCGCATTATGCCGAGCAGCCCTCGACGCCGCGCGTCGACGAACTCGTGCCCGGTTTCGGGCAAACGGAACCCGCGTCGGCCGAGTTTCGGTTCGAGCCCGACCGACGCACCTTCCTGCACGGTCGGCTCGAGCGCGATGCGGGCTGGCTTGCGCTCGACTGGCGCCTCGATGCCGCCTGGCAACGCATCGATGACGACCGCGCCACGCGCGACTTCGGCAGCCCGCTGCTGCGCCGCGAGCGCAACGCCAGCGACCTGTACGGCCTCACGCTGAGTGCAGGCAGAAATTCTGAGCGGGGCTCATGGCTCGTGGGCGCCGAACACTACGACGACCGCGTCGACAGCAGCCGCTTCGAGACGAATATCAATGACGGCGCCATACAGACACTCGCGCCCCGCTTTCCCGACAACGCCCGGCTGCGGCAATCGAGTCTTTACAGCCACGTCGCCCACGACCTCACGGTGCGCCAGACGATCAGCGCGGGACTGCGACTGAGTCGCGCGCGCATCACGCTGCCCGCCGCGGAAGCTACGGCGGCGGCCTCAGTGAGCGTGACCGATATCGGCGCCGACATCGGCTGGATTGTTGCGCTCACCGACACTTGGCAGTTCGTCACGAATGCTGGCCGCGGTTTCCGGGCACCCAACGTCTTCGACCTGGGGACCCTGGGCGAGCGACCGGGCAACCGCTTCAACGTGCCCAACACGGCATTGGACTCCGAGCGCGTACACCACGTCGATGCGGGCTTGCGTTATCTGCAGGCGCGCAATCAGTTCGAGGTCGTCGCGTTTGCCTTGCGCTACGACAACCGGATCACCTCCGTGCTCACGGGGGACGTGACGCCGTCGGGCCGCGATATCGTGCGCAGCGAGAATGGCGAACGCGCCGACATTCACGGCATAGAGGCCGGCGGTCGCTGGGCATTGACGCGTGCCCTGACAGGGCGCGCAGTCGTCAACTACACACGCGGCGAGCAGCGAGAGTTGGACAACCCGACCGAGCCCGGCGACCGCATCCCGCCGCTGTCAGGCCGCCTGGGCATCGAGTATGCGGCCAACGCCTTCACGGCCGAGGGCTGGATCAATGTCTCACGCGCGCAGAGCCGCCTGAGCGCGCGCGATGTGCGTGACCCCCGCATCGATCCCGCGGGCACCGCGGGCTGGGTCTCGGTTGATGCGCGCGTCACCTGGCAGGACGTGGCCGGCTGGCAACTCACGGCCGGCGTCGACAATCTGCTCGACGCGCGCTACCGCGTCCATGGCTCTGGCCTCGATGCTGCGGGACGCAACCTCTACCTGACCCTGCGCTACGCCTACTGACCCCCCCGGTACAACAGGTGCCTGGCGCAGTCGCGCTGGCTATACTCGGCGCACACTTTCCTGGGGGATCCTCATGCGCTACTGGCTCGCGGCCGTGCTCGGCCTGTTCCTGTCTGTTTCCGTCTCCGCTCAGGACGATGATGCAGGCCCTGGCTTCAACGAAGCCACCTTCAAAGGTCTCGAGTGGCGCTCCATCGGTCCGTCGCTCAAATCGGGCCGTATCGCTGACATCGCGATTCACCCGGAGAACGCGAGCACCTGGTACGTCGCCGTGGGTTCGGGCGGCGTCTGGAAAACGGAGAACCGGGGCACGACCTGGACGCCAATCTTCGACAACGAAGACAGCTACTCGGTCGGCGCGGTCGCCATCGACCCGAACAATCCCAACGTGATCTGGGTCGGCACGGGCGAAAATGTCTCGGGCCGCCACGCGGGCTACGGCTCCGGCGTCTATGTCAGCCGGGACGGGGGCAAGAACTGGGAGAACGCGGGCCTTGAGGATTCCGAACGCATCGGCATGATCCGGATCGACCCGCGCGACTCGAACACGGTGTTCGTCGCCGCTCAGGGCCCGCTCTGGTCGGGCGGCGGTGACCGCGGTCTGTACAAGACCACCGACGGCGGCGAGAACTGGACCAAAGTGCTCGGCGACGGCCTTGGCAATACCGACATTGATGACGACTTCACGGGCGTCTCCGAGGTGTATCTCGACCCGCGTGACCCCGACGTGATGTACGCCGTTTCCTGGCAGCGCCAGCGCAGCGTTGCGGCACTCCTCGACGGCGGTCCCGGCACCGGGATTCACAAGTCGTTCGACGGCGGTGACACCTGGCGCGAGCTGACCGAGGGCCTGCCCGAGGAAAACATGGGCAAGACCGGTCTCGCCGTATCGCCCGTCGACCCCGACATCGTCTATGCCACGATCGAGCTTGCCAACCGAACCGGCGGCTTCTGGCGTTCGCTGGACGGCGGCGAAACCTGGGAAAAGCGCAACGACTATCTCTCGAGTGGCACGGGGCCGCACTACTACCAGGAGATTTTCGCGAGCCCGTTCGACAAGGACCGCGTCTACCAGATGGACGTGCGCATGCACATCACCGAAGACGGTGGCAAGAACTTCGCACAGGTCCCCGGGCAGACGCGCCACTCCGACCACCACGCGCTGGCCTTCGATCTCGACGACCCGCACTACCTGCTCGCCGGGACAGACGGCGGCATCTACGAGAGCTACGACGGCGGCGAGAAATGGCGCTACGTGTCGAACCTGCCGATCACCCAGTACTACAAGGTAGCCGTCGACTACGACACGCCGTTCTACAACGTGTACGGCGGCACGCAGGACAACAACTCGATGGGCGGCCCGAGCCGCACCATGAATGCTCACGGCATCACCAACGGCGACTGGTTCGTCACATTGTTCGGCGACGGCCACCAGTCTGCCGTGGACCCCAACAACCCCGACATCATTTACGCCGAATGGCAGCAAGGCAACCTCGTTCGCTACGACCGGCGCACGGGCGAACAGGTCTACATCCGACCGCAGTCCGAAGAAGGCCAGGCGCCCGACCGCTACAACTGGGACGCACCCATTCTCATTAGCCCGCACGACTCGAAGACAATTTTCTTCGCCTCGCAGCGCGTCTGGCGCAGCGACGACTACGGCGATACCTGGCGTGCTATCTCGGGTGATCTCACGCGCAACGAACGCCGCGTCGATGCACCGATCATGGGCCGCACCTGGAGCTATGACGCACCCTGGGACTTCTACGCGATGTCGGAGTTCAACACCGTCGTCAACATCTCGCAGTCACCCGTCGACGCCGATGTCATCTACGCCGGTACCGACGATGGCCTGATTCAGGTGACCGAGGACGGCGGTGCGACCTGGCGCCGCATCGAACGGCTGCCCGGCGTCGGCGCACGCTACTTCGTCAACGACATCAAGGCAGACCTGTTCGACGCGGACACGGTTTACGCCGTGGTCGACGACCACAAGAATGGGGACTTCGCGCCTTACATCTACAAGAGCGAAAACCGCGGCCGTCGCTGGACACGCATTTCGAACAACCTGCCCGACCGGCATGTGCTCTGGCGTGTCGTACAGGACCACGTCAAACCCGAGCTCCTGTTCGTGGGCTCCGAGTTCGGCGTGTTCTTCACGGTCGACGGCGGCGGCACCTGGACCAAGCTCAAAGGCGGCGCGCCCAACATCGCGTTCCGCGACCTGGCCATTCAGACGCGTGAGAACGACCTTGTGGGCGCGACCTTCGGCCGCAGTTTCTACGTGCTCGACGACTACTCCGCACTCCGCGACGTCACGGCAGATGCGCTCGAGAACGGCAGCGTGCTGTTCCCCGTGCGCCCCGCGCCCTGGTACGTGCCGAAACGCGGTCTGGGCTGCAGCAGCAACGGCTGCCAGTCCTCGATGGGCGACAACTACTGGGTGGGCAAGAACCCGGAGTTCGGCGCGCTGCTGACCTACTACCTCGCCGAGGATATCCAGACGGCGAAGGAAGCGCGCCGCGAGGAAGAGAAAGAACTCGAAAAGGAAAACGAAGACGTCAGTTTTCCGAGTTTCGAGAGCCTCATCGACGAGCAACGCGAGGATAAGCCCGCCATCGTCTTCACGGTGCGCGACCGCGCCGGCAGCGTCGTACGGCGCATTGAAGCCCCGGCCAAGGCGGGCTTCCACCGCGTCGCCTGGGACCTGCGCTACCCGTCGCTGCAAGCGTGGACGCCACGCGAGCTCGAGGAAGAGTTTGAACCCGGCGCGGGCGTCATGGTCGCGCCCGGCAACTACACCGTGAGCATGGCGCGGCGTGTCGATGGTGTGAGCACGGACCTCGGTCAGGAACAGGCCATCGACGTGGTGTCAGTCCGACCCGATCCCGTGCTGCCCGGTTCGAACCAGCAGGACCGCGTGATCTTCGAGCAGCAACTCGAGGAACTCATGAGCGCTGCCGATGGCAGCGAAGAGTCGATCACGCGTCTTCACGAAGAGCTGGGTGCGGTGAAAATGACGCTCAGGCGCGCCACAACGGATGGCAGCTTCTACGCGATCGCCGTTGCGCTGCAGGACCGGCTCATGGATCAGAAGATACGGTTGATCTCACACCCCACGCGCAATATCTACCATGCCTGGGATGAGACGAGCGTGTCCGCGCGCCTCTGGCACGCACGCTTCGCGCCCAATTCGAACGTTTACGGGCCGACGCCGGCGCAACGTGAGAGCTACCGTATTGCGCGGGCGCAGTTCGATGACATCGTCGGCGAGCTCGAACGCATTGATCGTGACTACGCGGCACTGAAGTCGGCCATGGACGCCGCCAAGGTGCCCTGGACGCCGGGACGCTGACCGGCAGGGGACCCGCGGGCTAGTCTCGCGGGTCCTCGAGCAGCCAGTGCAGGATGTTGTCCGTAAAGGTCGGGCTGTCCGTCAGGTGCGTGTGCGTCTCGGGCAGGAACAGCGCCGTGTCGTAGTCGAGCGGGGAACGCAATGTGGGCCGCCAGTCCTCGTCGCTGCGCAGGTCATGTAACACACTGGATCGCAGCACGGTCCCATCGCCATCCCCCGTCGAGTAGATCGACACCTTGCCGCCATCGCGCGGCGCGCCGATCACGGCTGCCGTCTTGCGGTCGTCGCCGACGACAAGCATGAGGGAGACGTTCTCGGGCAAGCTTGCCTCGCGATCGATGGCACGGTGGAACTGTGCAGCGCGGCGCAACAGTCGCGCCTGCATCTCGCGACCGACGGCCGCACGCTGCTCGGCGTCCTCGACATCGGGCAACAGCAATCGAAGCTCGGCATCCGCCGCCGGTGAGGACAGCCCCCAGCCCTGCGCCTGCCATAGCGACGGCGCGTAGAGATCGCCCACGGGCTCACCCGTGTCCCGCCACACGACGGGTGCGGCCGAATTGCGCGGCATGAGCTGGTAGACCGACGGGTAGGTACCGAGCAGGCCTGCGGAATAGGTCGGCTGCAGGAAGCCCAGCGACCACCCGTTGACGAGGTTGCGAAAAGACAGTGCCGAACCCGCGTTGGGAGTCCCGACGAGAATGACGCGATCCACGAAGCGCGCGCCGGCCCAGGTCAGCTCGGGCAGGCCGCCGTCGGCAGGGAGGTCTGCGTCCCCGTACATGAGGAAGTAACGCGCGACGAGTCCGCCCATCGAGTGCGCGACGATGTCAAAGCGCACGTCGGCATCCTCGATGCCGAATCGTGTTTCGTACTCCGCTTGCACAAAAGCGCGCTTCCCGGCGATGTAGCGATGCAATAGCTGCGCGGACTCGACAATGTCGCGGCGCCAGTCGTAGGGGTACTGGAAGCAGGTGAAGTGATCGGGACCGTAGTCGATGGCGCCCGCGGTACCCAGTGACTCATCGCGGTAGCCGCCCGCGCCCAGCGCCTGCAGGATGCCCGCGTAGACGTTGAGGTTGAAGGGCAAGCCCAGCACCTTCACGCGCGCCCGCGCGAGCACCCAGGTGGGCTCGACGCCGTCATCGTCCGAGACGCGCCCGTCGGAAGCAGGCGCGGCAGGCAACGCCAATGCGCGCAGACCCTCGGGCCGGTCCGGGTCAACGGACACGCCATCAAATCCGCCCCAGACGAACTCGTTGTTGCGCGTGTCCCGCAGCGTGGAACCCAGCAGCCCCGGAATCACGAGCACGGGGTTGCGGTCCGGTCCTTCGAGTTGCGCCGTGCGCTGGTAGTTGATGGCGAGGAAATCGGTCTTGGGGCCGCCGCTCGCACAACCCACCAACACAACGAGTACAAGCACGATCATCCAGGTCTTTCGCATTTGGTCGCCCCCACGTCTTGGCACACCCTGTGGCGCCATTAGAACAGGCGAAACCGCATGTTGCACAGATACATAGACAAACAAAGCTCGTAACGGCGGCAACATTTAACCAGCCCCTTATGTGACTCCAGTCACACTCGAAACCGGCGATTAACGACATCGTCTATCTCGTAGACCTGCGCCAACTGCTGTAATGCGTCGCAAATCACAGACAGAAAGCGCCGGCAGGACGCCAGCGTCACACCATTGTCAAGGGACCCAGCGCCATGCCAAAACGACAACGCCGCATCGTCATAGCCCTCGCCGCCGCCACGGCAGCCGTGCTTGGGACGACTCATATGAACCACGATGCCGTCGCACCCGAGACCGCGCGTTACATTGTCTCTGCGGACTCCGTGGCAGCCGCTGCGCACCTGGTCGCCGAGGTCGATGGCCTGATGATTGGCGAGCTCGGCATCATCAATGCCGTCGATGCCGACCTTACCGCCAAACAGGTTGCCGCCTTGCAGGCGCTCCCCTCCGTCTCCCTGTTCGCCGATGCGCCCGTTGAGACCAGCGGCAAGAAGAAAGACAAGAAGGGAACGATCACCGCGAATGATGACGATGCCTCTGTGTCTGGTAGCGGTTCCGGATCGGAAACCCAGCAAGTCGCCACCTCGAGCGATGCGCTGGCCGGTTCCACGACAACGTCAGACGAGATGATGAGCGGCTGGCAGGACCTGTCAGCGCTCATCTATGCCTTTCTGACCGATCTCTCGGCTACGCCGGATGCGGGTTCGGAGGAATCCCTGTTCGGCGGCAACGAGAATGTCTCGGCCGACGCGGGCGCCTACACCGCGTACGCGGACCAGGTCGGCGCGCGTGAATTGCACGCCGCTGGCATAACCGGCATGGGAGTGACCATTGCCGTGGTCGACTCGGGCATCTGGGACTCGTGGATGTACAACGGCATCGACATGCGCCTGCGCGCAGCGGTCGACACCACCGGTGCCGAGGCTATCGTAAAGAGCAGCGTGGGCGATGACTCGGGTCACGGCTCGCACGTGACGAGCGTCGCGGCGAGCAACCGATGGGCTTTCGATAACTCCGGTTATGAGGGCATCGCACCCGGGGCCGGCATCGTCGCCCTGCGCGCCTTCGACGCCGACGGCAAAGGCACCTACGCCAGCGTCATACGCGCGATCGACTGGGTTGTCGCGAACCGGGAACAGCACAAGATCCGCGTTCTCAACCTGTCGCTGAGCGCCGCACCGAGCTCCTACTACTGGCAGGACCCGCTGGCACAAGCCGTCATGGCCGCCTGGGACGCGGGTATCGTTGTAGTCGCTTCGGCCAGCAACGACGGCAACAACTACTTCTCGATCGGTGTGCCCGGCAATGTGCCGCAAATCATCACCGTGGGCGCAACGAGCGACAACTACACACCCAAAGACCCGACAGACGACTTCGTCACGACGTTCTCGGGCGCGGGTCCGACACCCGCGGGCTTCGTCAAACCCGAAGTGGTCGCGCCCGGCGGTCACATCATTGGCCGCATGCCGTCGCAATCCGCCATCGCGCGCCGCAATCCCGACTCACAGCACTGGAACCAGAGCCACTTCGCCATGTCGGGCACCTCGCAGTCGGCTGCCGTCGTCAGTGGCGTGGTCGCACTCATGCTCGAACTGAACCCGGGGCTGTCGCCGGACGACGTGAAGTGTCGTCTTATCGACTCCGCGTTGCCCGTCAACAACCAGGACGGCACCGATATCGAAAGCGTGCTGCGCCAGGGCGCAGGCTCTGTACGCGCCGATGTCGCGGCGACGAGCAAGGCCGAGGGTTGCGCGAACCAGGGCAATGATGTTCTTGTGGACGGAGACGGTGTACACCGCCCCGTAGGACCGGTGCGCGTCACCGAGGACGGCGCGTTCTACTGGGTCGACGCCAAGGGTACGCACTACACGGAATCGGACGGCTATGTCTGGGGCCAGGGTTACATCTGGGGACAGGGCTACATCTGGGGCCAGGGCTACATCTGGGGCCAGAGCTATGTCTGGGCGCAAAGCTATGTCTGGGGCCAGGGTTACATCTGGGGGCAAGGCTACATTTGGGGGCAACGTGTGGACCCCAATGCCGCGACGCTGGACGCCAACAGCTGGACGCCACACGAGTAGATCACGGTGCGCGGGAATGAGCCCGCGTCCTGGGTACGCGATGCAATGAACCGCTCACGACACAGCGCCGAACGGCAACGCGCGACGGGGACCGCCCACGTTCTGAGCGTGTTCGCGCTGTGTCTCGCCGCCAGCCCGCCAGCGCTCTCGCAAGGCGCCAGTCAACGCATGGTCTTTGATCACCTGTCGATCGAAGATGGCCTCTCGCAGGGCACCGTCACGAGGGTTGCACAGGACCCCTCGGGCTTTATCTGGATCGCGACCGAGAGCGGTCTCAACCGCTACGACGGCAGCACCGTACAGCGCTTCGCCTATGACCGTGGGGCGTCCGGCGGTCTCAACAACGACTACATCTGGGACATCGAAATCGACGCCCGAGGCGACCTCTGGCTCGCCACGGACGGTGGCGGCGTCGCACGCTTCGATCAGCAAACGGCGCGCTTCACGCATTACCGATTTGAAGCCGACGATGCGAACAGCATCTCGAGCGATGCGGTGCGCAGTCTTGACATCGACAGCCGCGGTGTCGTGTGGGTGGGTACGCGCGACGCCGGGCTCAACCGTATCGATGTCGCGTCGGGCGACGTCGAACGCTTTGACCATCCGAACCCTGCGATTGCGATTCCCACTACGGCTTCGGTGTTTGACATCATTGAGGCCGCCGGTGGCACCCAGTGGTTCGCGACAAGCGCGGGCCTGTATGCGCGCGAGCGCGGAAGCCGCGCCATGCGCCGCTACGTGAACGACGCAGACGATCCGACGAGTCTTTCCGACAACACGGTCATTGCCATTCATGAGACGTCCGACGGCGTCATCTGGGCAGGCACCTACGAAGGCGGCCTCAACGCCATCGACCGCGAGTCCGGAACCATGCGACGTTACCGCGCCAACCCCAACGACCCCGATGCGCTCGCGAACGACTACGTGCGCGACATCCTCGAAGACTCGGACGGTCGACTGTGGGTGGCAACGGCCGGCGGTCTGAGCCTGCTCGATCGGGACACGGATACCTTCACGACGTATACCCATCGTCGTGACGATGCCCGCAGCCTGGGCAGCAGCTACGTCATGACGCTCTTCCAGGACCAGGGCGGCGTACTCTGGGTGGGCACTCGCGGTGCGGGCGTTGCCGCCTGGAACCCGCGCAGCTGGTCGCTGGGCCTGCACAGCCTGGCCGATCTTGCAGACAGTGTCATCGTCGCCTTTGCCGCAGACGGTCGCGGCCACGTCTGGATTGGCACGATGGGCATGGGTCTGCAACGACTCACGCTCGAGACGGGCGAGATTGAGTCGGCCGCATCACTGTTCGGCGACACGTTTTCCGGTCTGCGTACGATGTCGCTGTTACTCGACAGCCGTGGCCACCTCTGGGTGGGCACCATGGCAAATGGGGTGCTCGAGGTCGCGCTCGACACAGGCCAGATTACACGCTTCCCACACGATCCCGCGGACCCGACCACGCTCTCGGCTGCCGGCGTCATGTCACTCGTCGAAGCCATCGACGGCTCTATCTGGGTCGGCACATTCGGTGGCGGCGCCAATCGCATCGACGCCGCTACGGGCGTCGTCGATCGTCTCGACAGCGTGCTCGGAGACAGCAGCGCCCTGTCGCAGGCGCGCGTCACGGCCATCGTCGGCGACGGCGCCAACGGACTCTGGTTCGCCACTGACGGCAACGGCCTGTTCTTCCACGACACCGTCGAAGCCAAGACCACACAATTCCTGTCTCGCGAAGACGATGACCAGACACTGAGCGCCAATCGGCTTTACGCGGTCTACCACGATGCCGATACGCAGCAACTCTGGATCGGGACCGCGGGTCGCGGTCTCGACGTGCTGCCGCTCGACGGCGCGTATCTGACCAACCCGCGTTTCAGCAACGTCTCGATGCGTAATGGGCTCTCGGACAACGTCATCTACGGCATCGAGCCGGACGCGCGTGGCCACCTCTGGCTGAGCTCGAACAGCGGCCTCATGCACTTCGATCCCGCCACCCGGGCCGTCCGCAAGTTCCACACGCGGCACGGCCTGCAGGGTGAAGAATTCAACTTCGGCGCACACCACCGCGGACCCGACGGGCGGCTGTATTTTGGTGGCGCGGGCGGCTTCAACGCGTTCATTCCAGTCAGGGTCTCCGAAGATGTCGCCGCACCCGCGGTGCGACTCGCGGCTATCGAGATCGACAACCGGGCGTACGCGGGTGCGACAACGCTACCGGGCCTTAAGCAGCTCGATCTCAAACACGACCAGGACATCATCACGTTTGAACTGGCCGTACCCGACTATGTAGACCCGGCCAAGAACCGTATCGCCTACCGACTCGAAGGTTTTGATGCCGACTGGGTCGCGCCCGCTACGGCACGACGATTTACCTACACCAACCTGACCCAGGGTGAT
Organism: Pseudomonadota bacterium; assembly: GCA_039821605.1. Taxonomy (GTDB): domain Bacteria; phylum Pseudomonadota; class Gammaproteobacteria; order Steroidobacterales; family Woeseiaceae; genus CALBPI01. Next base: position 484,929 of record JBCBNV010000003.1, read on the forward strand.
TACCGTTTGCACGCGCGCGCCATCAGCGCTGCCGGTGTGCCGGGCCCCGACACGGTTCTGCTCACACTGCGGGTGCACCCGGCGCCCTGGGCCACATGGTGGGCCTACGCCGGCTACGCACTGCTGCTTGCGCTCACAACGTGGCTGTCACTGCGCTGGTACCGGAGCAAGGTCGAGCGCGATGCGGAAATGGAACGACTGGCGCACAGCGACCCCGTCACCGGGCTGTCGAATCGCAAACGTTTCCTCGAACAGGTGCGCGCGGCCATTGACGCGCACAGCCGGTCCGAAGGCGTCGTCGCGGTGCTCGCCGTCGACTTCAATCATGTGCAGCGCATTAATGACAGCCTCGGCCACAGCGCCGGCGACCGCGTCCTCAAGGCACTCGCCAACCGGCTCATGCACACCGTGGCAAGCACCTGCCACGATCTCGCAACATTCGAGACGGCGCGCCTCAATGGCGACGAGTTCGCGGTCGTCATCGCCGGCACCAATGCGGGCAGGCGTGCCGAGCGACTCGGCGGTCACATCGTGCAGCGCTTTTCCGAGACGCTCGTCGATGAGGGCGAACGCATCGCACTCATGACGAACGTCGGTGTAGCCTGGTACGCCGCGCACGGCGACCGCGCCGACGCGCTCGTCAAGAATGCGCAAGCCGCCGCGCACGCTGCGCGCACAGACGGCAACGGCCGCTGCCTCGTCTACTCCGACGATATCGCCGAGCGCATCAGGGACCGACTCACGCTGGAGCGCGATCTGCGACAGGCCGTTCTGTCGGACCAGTTTGAGTTGCACCTCCAGCCCAAGTTCGACATCAAGCGCCAGATGCTGACGGGTGCCGAGGCGCTGATTCGCTGGCGGCATCCGACACGCGGGCTGGTCTCGCCCGACGCCTTCATCCCGCTTGCCGAGGAGACGGGCCTGATCGAATCGATCGGGCGCTGGGTCGTCGACGCGGTAGCTCGGCAAATCGACATCTGGCACCAGTTCTCACAGCCCGTCGTCCCGGTTGCCGTCAACATGTCCAGCGTCGAGTTTCGGACGGGTAACCCCGCGCGCACGATCGCGGCTGCCGCAGACGAGCTGGATATCGACCCGAGCCTCATTCACGTGGAGCTTACCGAATCGGTCATCATGCAGGACGCACCGCAGACGCGGGCCGCACTCAAGGCCCTGCGCGACATGGGCTGCCACCTGTCCGTCGACGACTTCGGCACGGGCTACTCGTCGCTGGCCTACCTGCGTCGCTTCCAGCTCGACACGGTCAAGATTGACCGCACCTTCATCTGCGACATTACGACCAGCGACGAAGACCAGTCGATCTGCGCGGCGATCATCGCCATGGCGCACGGCCTCAACCTGTCGGTCGTTGCCGAAGGCGTCGAAACAGAGGCGCAGCTCAAGTGCCTGGCCCGCCTGGGTTGCGATGAGGTTCAGGGCTTCCTGCTGGGCAAACCCGTGCCCGCGGATCAGTTCGCCGCGCTGTTCGGTGCCCGCGCCGACATTCGCGACGGCGCAAGCCCGACCCCGTTCTTCCAGGCCAGCTAGCAGACCCCATTCGTCCATCGGGGCGCGACCGTCTATGCTTAGTGCATGCGGTGTGCCGACTCCGCCGGCACACGCGACAGGGTCGACGTGCGGATGGGCGCTATGGAAGACGACACACCAGACAGTGACACAGAAGCTGCCGACCGCTGGGCACGCGTCTGGGATTTGTTCCACGCGGCACTGGAACAGCCCGAATCCGAACGCGAGGCGTTCATCGATACGGCGAGCGCCGGTGATACGGCGCTGCGCAGCGGCGTGCGCAAGCTTCTGGCGGCACACGAGCCCGACGACAGCCTGCTAGCAACCCTCCCTCCCGAAATTGCCGGCCCTGACGATTCCGACGCGGCGATCGGCCCTCAGCTGGGCGATCACATCGGCCCCTACACGATCACGGCGCGTATTGGTGAGGGTGGCATGGGCCTCGTGTTCCGCGCGCAGCAGAGCGAACCGGTCAAGCGCGAGGTTGCGCTCAAGCTGTTGCAACCTGGCATGTCCACGCGCGATGTCCTGACGCGTTTCGAGGCGGAGCGCCAGGCGCTTGCGATGATGAATCACGCCAGCATTGCAAAGGTATTCGACGCCGGCGCCACGCCGTCGGGTCAGCCCTTCTTTGCCATGGAGTACGTCGCGGGTGCCGCCGTCACACTGTATTGCGACGCGCAGCGACTCGACGTTGCGGCGCGGCTGCGTTTATTCCTCGATATCTGCGACGGCGTCCAGCACGCACACCAGAAAGGCATCATCCACCGCGATCTCAAACCGTCGAACGTCCTGGTTGCCGAGGACGGCGGACAGCCCGTTGCGAAAATCATCGACTTTGGTATTGCCAAGGCCACGGAGCAGTCGCTGAGTGAGCACACGCTGCACACGAAGATCGGCACGATGATCGGTACGCCCGGCTACATGAGTCCCGAGCAGGCAGCCGTCGTGGACCTCGATGTGGACGTCCGGGCCGACATTTACTCGCTGGGCGTGTTGTTGTACGAGCTGCTCGTGGGGGTCACGCCTTTTCCCGGCCTGTCAGAGGCGCGCGGACTGCTGGCTGTCCAGGAAGCGATTCGCGATGAGCCCCCACAGCGACCCGCGCGACGCTTGTTGTCGTTGACGGCTGATGACCGGACCACACTGAGCGAATCGCGACGGACGCGAGCCGCGACGCTCGAGCGCCAGCTCGAGAGCGACGTCGCCTGGATCATGCTCAAAGCCATGGAGAAGGACCGTACGCGGCGCTACGCATCTGCCGCCGAGCTTGCCAACGATATCCGCAACTACCTCGCCGGCCTCCCCGTAGTGGCGCGCGCACCGACGCGGCGCTACCGCGTCGGACGATTCGTGCGCCGGCACGCACTGGCCGTATCGCTGGCGACGACCGCGGCCATCGCGACCGTCACCGTAGCCATCAGCATGACCCTGCAAGCCAATGCCCTTCGCGAATCGCTGCAACAGACGGAGTTGGAACGCAACCGAGCCGAACAGGTGGCGAGCTTCATGGTCAACCTGTTCGAAGCCGCCAACCCCCTCGTGTCGGGCGGCGAGCCCGTGACCGTTCGCGGCATACTCGACCACGGCGCGCAGCGACTCTCTGAGACGCTTGGTGATCAACCGGCACTGCGTGCACGCTTGCTCGCGACGGTCAGCGAGAGCTACCGCGTTCTCGGCGGTGATGACAATGCGCAGCAGGCGATAGCACTGCGCGAGCAGGCGCTCGACGACTTGCGCGCCCTGCCCGACCCGCCCGAGGCCGACGTGGCTGCTTTGCTCAGTGGGCTGGGCAGTGTGTATCACGATCTTGGCGACTACGACGCGGCAACGCAGTACTACACCGACGCCGTGACGCGCCTTGAGGCCACGGACGAGGCGCCCGGCAAGGCGCTCGCGGATGCGCTGGGCAATCTGAGCGGTCTCCATGCAGACCGCAGCGACCTGCCCCGCGCCGCCGAGTACGCGACGCGCAGCCTGGCGCTCTACACCGAAGTGTCGGGCCCGCGCAGTGCGGACGCCGCGCGGATGACGCAACGCCTCGCTTACATCCTGCACCAGCAGCGCGAGCACGACCGGGCACTGCCCATGATGCTCGATTCACTCGACATCCTGCGTGACGTGTATGGACCCGATCACCCCACCGTTGCCACGGCACTCAACTACGCCGCCACCGTGCAGCGTGCCGCCGGTGACGCAAAAGGCGCGCAGGCATCGTTGCTCGACGCCGTACGCATCTACCGCGCGAGCATGGGCGACGCGCACCCGTTCGTAGCCAACACGCTGAGCAATCTCGCGCTCGCGTACGGACAGGACGGGCAATTCGATGCAGCAATCGACGCACTCCGCGATGCGCTGCGTATCGGCACCGAGAACTTCGGCGCCGAGCACCCGAACGTGAATGCATTCCGCGTCAATCTCGGCACCAATCTCCAGGACATGGGGCGCTACGCCGAAGCGGCACCGCACCTCGTGACCGGTCTCGAATTTGATCGGCGCGATCTCGCCGCCGGCAGCCCCTACCTGATCGCAACGATCGACCGCCTGGGCAGTGTTCGCAACAGCCTCGGTGACTACGCCGCCGCCGACGCGCTGCTGCGCGAGGCTATGGATTTGCGACGGGAGTACCTGGGCTCGACGCACTCCGACACCGGCGTTGCAACACTCAACCTGGCCATGAATGCCCTCGCACGCGGCGATGACGCGAACGCAGAAGCGCTGGCGAGACGCGCGCACGACATTCAGAACGGCGCCGATCCCGTGAACACCGCAAGGCTTGCGGCCAGTTTCTGGGGTCTGGGCCGTATCATGCACTGGCGCGGCGACCTCGAAGGCGCGCGCGAGGCGTACCTGCGTGCCCTCGCGATCTACGGCTCCGGCGACGGCGACTCGGCCCTGTCGGAGGCACGGGTCCGGGTTTACGTTGCGGCGCTCGATGATGAGCGTGGTGCGCTATCGGCCGCCGAGACGGCCTTCGCGGAGGCCCGAGACGTGCTCGCATCGGCGCTTGCACCGGGTCATGCCGATCTGGCGCGCGTGGACACCGCACTGGGCCGCATTCGTTGCCGGCAGAGCAATGGCGCCGAGGGCTACGATCAGATTGCACGTGCCAGAAGCGCACTGGCAAGCGCATGGGGCGCGGACAACTGGCAGCTCGCTGGCATCGACGCAGCCCTCGCTGACTGCCTGGCGCAGCAAGGCGATGTCGCCCAAGCCGAAACAAAGCTCACCGCCAGTCACGCGGTACTGGTTCGTACGCTCGGTGAGACCGATCCGCAGGCCAGACGCGTCGCGATGTTCCTGAGCGATCTGCGCGCACGCCAGGACGGTCCCGCTACTCGTCGAACAACGCCTTGACCCAGGGCGGCACCGCTTCGTCGGCCGGCGCGGGCTCCGGTTCCGGCAGCGGCGTTGGCGCGGCCTCCGGCTGCTGCGCTGTCGAATGGCGCAGGTGATCAGACAACGTTCGGATCTGCTGCTGCAGCCGAATCGACGCGTTGTTGCCCGCGTTACCTCCGAAACCCGACTGCGACTCGCGCGGCTCGGGAATGCGCGACAGAACCGCGGCTTCCTGTCGCAATGCAGCAGCCCGGTTGGCCTCCGCTTCTGCGCCAGCGTCTGCATTCGACGGCTGGGCAAACTGTGGGTTGACGACATCTGCCGGAAACAGGGGCGTTTGGTCGAACGCGTCGGGCGGCGGCGCCAGGTCGTCGAAGACGTAGGCGGGCAGCGGCGGCGGTTCCGTGCCGGTCGGTTCATTGGCAAGAGCTGTGGCGGCAGCCATCGCGGCAATAAGGGTGACTAACAAACGGTTCATGATCATGCTCCTAGAGTGTGACGAGATCGTTGGGCTGCGGGTTGCCGTCGGCCGCCGGTGTAAAGCGACCAAACGCGAGCTGCTCGTCGACAAACTCCACTGTGAGTTCGCCGATGTGGCGCTTGCGAGAGCCCAACACGCGGCCCGTCGCGGGATCGCGGAGCACCTTGCTGACGCGGTGGATCTGGTAGCGCTCGCCGACAGCGACGCCATCGCGCCTGCCAGCATTGATGGCAACTTCGCCCGCATCGAAGTCAACGACGCGGCCCTGCCACGCGAGCCCATTGGTTTCGGCGACAACCTGCCGCGTCACCTCGGTCACGGCCTCACGCAGCGCCTTACCGACGGGTGAGTCCGAGAAGGACTGCTGCTCGATCGACGTGCCGCCGAAATCAAGGCGCAAGCCCAGCGAGGTCCGCTTGACGGCTTTGCGCACGCTGAAACTCGACACGATCTGGCCCGACTCACTGTCGACGATGCGCACATCAATGCCCACCACGCCTTTGGATGCTGTCGGCGCAAGACCCAGCCCAATGCCGCGGTCCGCAAGATTGGCGACACCGACACTGCCACTGCTGCTTGACGTCGTGCGCGCGAATTCAGTGATGTCACCCATCACGATGAGTCGCGCACCAATGAGCGCGCCGGGGTTTGGCGCGCCTTCGGGACGCAGCAAGCCGCTTGCCGTGAGCTCCTGCTCTGACAACAACTCGGTCAGGCCCTCGCGTTCCACGACGACGAACCGGTCGGTCTTCTCGAGCTCCGTAGACAGCATGGCAACCACCGTGCCGCGCTCGGTGTCGCCGACAACGGCGCGCACGGCATCGGTAAGGCCGAAGTCCGCGATTGCGATCGTCGTTCTTGGACCCGCCGCAGGCTCTGCCTGAGCGGATTTCTCGGGCAGTACGGCAAGGCACAGGCTAAGCCACAGGGCCAGACTGGCGCGAGTCAGTGAATACATGTTCATGGCGATTCCTCGGTGTCGGGCCCCGCACAACGCCGGGCTTCCCCCACTCATGCGGGAACGCGTCCGAAATCGCGCCAAACGCGTGCCAGAGCGGTATCCCGAAATCTCCTGGCGCGGTTATGGAGCGGATCGCGCATGGGTCCATGAACGGGCACACACGCCCGCCTCAACCACGGAGCCATTACCATGAAAAGCATCAACTCTCGATTCACATGCCGCCTCGCGAGCATTGCGCTGCTCGCACTGCTGTCGGGCTTTGCCAACGCCGACACCGACTTCGAAGGCAGCCAGGACCACCCCGACGTACCGCGCGTCTCGGGCACACGCATCGGCGGCTATGACTACGCGCAGTACGACACGGGTCGGTTTGCATCGGGCCTGGACGGCGACACGCTCGAAATCACCCAGCCCGAGGGTCAGCGCACGCGCATCATCTACTTTGGCCAGGAATCCCAGAGCTCGCTGCAAATGCTGCGCAACTATCAGCGCGCATTCGCGCAGATGGGTGACTACACGGAGATCTATCGTTGCGAACGTCAGGCCTGCATTGACTCCCGGGTGGGCGCCAAGCTCGTTTGGCAGCAGTACAACAAGATTCCGAGCCAACTCGGCTACGCCATGCACTACGAGAACAACGGCACGCACGAAGACCCCATGTACCTCTACGCCACGGTGCAGATTGGCGATCGCCTGCTGCACGTCAGCGTCTTCACGTCGCTGGGCAAGGGCGCCCAGGCGGCGCAGGGTCGAAATCGCCCCATCGTTCATCTTGAAGTGCTCGAGGTCGAGGACTTCAAGCCTTCACTGGCTTCCGTCGATGCGCGCGAACTGGCCGATCAATTGGCCACACGGGGCCACGTCGCCGTGTACGGCATCAACTTTGACTATGACAGCGCCGACCTGCAGGCTGCGTCAGCACCCGTCATCGCCGAAGTTGCAAAAGGTCTGGCAACGGATCCTGCACTGCGCGTTTTCGTCGTCGGGCACACCGACAATGCCGGCGACCTGGACTACAACCAGTCACTGTCCGCGCAACGCGCTGGGGCCGTCGTGGCTGCACTGGTGGCCGACCACGGCATCGACGCTGACCGGCTCACGCCGGTCGGTGTCGGCCCCGTATCGCCCAAGGCAAGCAATGCCGACGATGCGGGTCGCGCGCTCAACCGCCGCGTTGAAATAGTCCGGCAGTAGAGACGGACACCGTCCTAGTCGATATCGTCACCGGCGAGCTGCAGGCGCAGCCACGCCTGCGCAGCGGTCCAGTGGCGATTCACCGTGCGCGGAGATACCTCGAGCGCCTCTGCGGTCTCGGGCACGCTGAAGCCGGCGAAGAAGCGCAATTTGACGACGTCGGCCATCACCGCGTCGCGCGCGTGAAGCCTGTCGAGCAGCTCATCCCAGGCGATTAGTCGTTCGACATCATCGGATCCGGCAATCTGCACGCCGTCCAGATCCGTTCGGCGCAACTCGCCGCCATGCTTTTGAGCAGCGTAGCGGCGCGCGCGGTCGATCATGATGCGCCGCATCGCTTCGGCAGCCGCCGCGAAGAAGTGCCGGCGATTGTCCCACTGCGCATCATCACCCACGATTCGCAGATAGGCTTCGTGCACGAGCGCGGTGGCCTGCAGCGTCTTCCCCGGGCGCTCACGCCGCATGCGCGCGTGGGCGAGCTGGCGGAGCTCGTCGTACACGAGTGGCAACAGTTTGTCCGATGCCCCCGCTTCGCCGCGGCCCGCCGCCGCTGCGAGCTGTGTGATGTTGTTGTCGCGAACCATGCCTGCATTCTTCCCCGTTCACCGTGCCCGGGCAAGCGCGCAACTTGGCGTGGTTCCCGCCCGTTCTGCGCATGAGTCCTTGAGCCCGCGCATTTGCCGGCCATCACGACACGAGGACTTCATCATGAACGCACACACTTCGAATCAGACCCTACGTCACCGCTGGGCCCTGGGTGCCATCGCCACTTTGGGGCTGCTGGCGGCCCTGCCCGCCGCGGCAGACAATTCATCATCCGCTGCCCGGGATATCGGTACCGACCCGGTCAACTACCAGCGACGCGAGGTCGTCGGCGTCAGCGATCCCATGGACTTCTATAAGTTCACGCTAACCGACCGACACAGCGTCAACATCAGCCTCACGGGTTTGAGCGGCGACGCCGATCTCTACCTCATGGGCGACAACGGCACCTGGCTGCGCAGCAACAACCGCGGCCGCGGCATCGACGAGAGGATCAATCGCAACCTGGACGCCGGCAGCTACCGACTGCTCGTGTTCGGCTGGGAGGGGACCGTCAATCACACACTTCGCGTCAACACGCAGCTCGCCAATCCGCCGGGCATCACCGCGGGACCGCTGGGCATCATCGACGGCATGGGCGGCACGCGCGCCTCAGCCGTTGCGCTCGGCACCATTGCACCGTCAACGGGCTGGATCGACTACCACTTCCGATTGCCGGGTCCACGAATCATCGATATAACGGGCACGGGTAATGTCGCGGCGGCGGTAACGCCGGACACGACTCCCGTGCGCTGGTCGGTGCTGCAGGGCAACGCGATTAGCGGCTTGCGCCTCAACGCGGGGCGGCACTACCTGCGTGTGTTCCGCAACCCGAGCAGCTCCGAAGCGTTCCGCTTCACGATCACGGCCCGTCCGCACTTCACCGACGACCGCGCAGGCAACACGACCGCAACGGCGCGAAATCTCGGCGCTGTGGGCAATCCGCCTGTCTACATCGATGACTACGTCGGGCAACACGATTACGACGACTACTACCGCGTCTACGTGGGACCGAACCGCCAGCTCAACGTGGCACTCGTGCACCGTCAGGGCGGTCAGGGTGCCAACGTGCTGGTCATCGATACGCTGGGTAATGTCGTGCGCCAGTCGACGAACCGCGGCAACGCACCCGAGAACATCAGCTTCAACGTTCTTGCGGCTGGCGTGCACTACGTCCGCGTCAGCACCGACAATCGCTCAGGCGGCGGTGAAGCCCTGTACACCATTGCCATCGGCACGGTACCCGCCTCAGGCAACTTACCGCCGTCGCCCACACCGGCACCGGCCCCCGGCACGCCGGATTCGTCCGACGACCCCGACACACCCGGATTCTTCGGTCGCGTGGCACCGGGCCTCGTTCCGGGCGTGACGATGGGCAGCCTGTCGCACAGCGAGTCCATCGGCGGGTCGACCGACTTCGCGGACTTCCTGAGTTTCCGCGTTGGCTGCGGCAACACGAGCGACGCGCCCATCTTCAATGTGAGCGCACCGCCGCCCGGTGTCATGTATGGGCTCGTCGAGGTGACGCCCAACGGCACGATGACGCGCAACCCCGCGGGAACGATCGTGACCAACGGCAGCGGCCAGTTGAATTATGAGTTCATTCTCGGAGTCAGCAGTCCCTCTGGTGCGCTCGTCAATTACACGGCCACAGTGACCCAGACGGGTTGCCAGTAAGCCGCAATTGGCGGGTACCACACGCCCGCCCGGGTCCGCCCGGGCGGGCGTTGTGTTGCGGGCTTGCGACAACGCGTTATGATGAGGGCGAACGTGCATTAGCACCGTGGCCACATCCGGGGGGATACCGGCCACGTACGGGGGGAAAATTATGTTAAGAAGAGCGAGGCTGCTTGCCGCAGCCGCTTGCCTCGTCGCTGTATCCGCGACCGCAAGCCACCAACCCGGCGTACCGCAAGACGATCGTGTCTTTCCGATCGGCGACTCCGGATCCTTCGACCCGGTCCCGGGTCTCACCGACATCATCGTCGAAGACATCGACAGCCACGGCGCGATCTATCGCTACGAGGTACCCGTTAACTGGAACGGCGATCTCGTCATGTACGCACACGGTTTCCGTGGCTGTATTGCTGACGCGGCCTCAGGCGCACTGGTGCCGCTGACGGTCGACAATCCACCACTAAGGGAGTACTACCTGCTGCGCGGCTACGCCTGGGCAGCCTCCAGCTACTCCAAGAATTGCTATGACGTTAAGGACGGCGTCGAAAGCACGAACCGTCTCGCGCGTATCTTCTCGCGCGAAGTGGGCGCGCCAAACCGCACGCTGATCACGGGCTTTTCCATGGGTGGCCACGTGACGGGCGCCGCGATCGAGATGTTCCCGAACTACCGTTGCCCGGAAGGCCGGCGTGGCCGCCTGTGCCGTCGTTTCGTCCGCGTGCTCGGCAAGCTGTCGGGTGGCGTCAAATATGACGGCGCGGCACCGATGTGCGGCGTAATGGGTGACGTCGAGCTGTTCAACTATTTCGGCGATTTCGCATATGGCGCCGAAGCGCTTGCAGCTGAGATCAACCCGTTTGTTCGTTCGCAGTTTCCGCCACCCGACGACTACGCGACAACGACCCTGCCGCTGGTTATCGGGACGCTGTACAGCAACAACGGTGCTGGCTTCCCGTCAGAACTGACGCCGCAGGGCGAGCAACTCATCAATCTGCTGCGCAACATCTCGGGCGGCGACCGCCCCGTTTACGCGCAGGCGTGGCCGGTGTTCCAGGCGTTGTTGTACAGCTTCGCCGGAAGCGACGGCACTGTGGACGGCGTTCTCTCCGGGAACATCTATGAGAACCGGCGACGGATCTATCAGCTCGATACCGATCCGGCTATCAATTCAGGCGAAGCGGCGCTCAATGAGCTGATCCTGCGAGTTGGGCGCGACCGCAACGTCAATCGCAGACGATTCCTGCAATTGCAGCGCGTCCCGGAGCTGACCGGCTCCATTTCGATACCGGTGCTCAGCGTGCACACGCTGGGTGACCTGTTCGTGCCGTTCAAGATGCAACAGATCTATGCTGAGGAAGCTGCGTTCTGGGGACGGTCAGACCTGCTCGTGCAGCGCGCGACCCGCGCCATCGGTCACTGTGAGTTCTCACCGGAAGAACTCGTGCAGACCTTTGACGACCTGGTGCTGTGGGTCAACCAAGGTGTTCGCCCGGAAGGCGACGATATTCTCGACCCCGAAACACTGGCCAGCCCGACGTACGGCTGCCAGTACACCGTGGGCGCTACAGGCCAGACACCTGACGTCCTGCGTACCGGAGTGTGCGCACCGCAATAGCCGGCTGAGCGTCGCAAGACGAAGCCCGCGCTCCCAATCGGGGGCGCGGGCTTTTTTTTAAGGCGTCAGCGTTGCGGGTCGGCCGCTGCGCGCGCCTCGGCCAGCGCATCACGGGCCGCCTGCTCGACAAGCTCCGCTTCCTCAAGACTGGCGAATGCCTGCTCATAGCGCATGAACGCGGGCTGGAATTGCTTGAGGCCTTCCTCCGCGTAGTCGGCCGGGTCCTCGCCACGAGCAACGATATCGTCCACGAACGCCTCAAGACGCTCGACGTCCTTCTCTGAGGCTTCCAGCTGTTGCTCGGCACGCTGCCGTCGTTCGATGGCCAATTGCAGCGCCTGCTCGAGGTCGGCCACACGTTGTGACGTCCCCGTGACTGCCGCCTCGGCCGGCGCCGCATCCCCCGCGGGCAACAAACCGGGCGCGGGCTCAAGCGAAGACACCGGGGCCTGCGCAGTATCCTGTGCAGGCTGCCGAGAAGCCCACAAAGCGACAATAGCCGCAGCGAGTGCCAGGCCAAGCAGCCAGGCTGGGAGGTTTCGATTCATCCACCAAGTGTACCGTGGCATGCTTCATCCGTATGCCGACACCACATGACAAGACCGTGCTGCTCGCCGGTGCCACCGGCTACATCGGGCGCCACGTTGCCGCGGAGCTGGTTGATCGCGGCTACCACGTCGTCGCGCCCGTGCGCGCCGCGGCAGAGGGCCGGAAGCCAGCAGAACTCGAGCACTGCGACGTCCGGGTTGCGGATGTCACAGACCGCGCCTCACTGCGGGCCGCGCTGCACGACGTCAAGGCTGCGACCATGGTGTCCTGCGTCGCATCACGCAACGGCGCGCCTGACGACGCGCGGCGTGTGGACTACGGCGCAAATCGCAATCTGCTGGCCATGGCCGAGTCACTGGGTAGCTCGCATTTTGTGCTGCTGTCCGCAATCTGCGTTCAAAAGCCGCAACTGGCCTTCCAGCACGCCAAGCTCGCGTTTGAGCGTGAACTGGTGGACTCCGATATCGACTATTCCATCGTGCGGCCCACAGCGTTCTTCAAATCCATTTCGGGCCAGGTGGCTCGTGTTCGGTCCGGCAAACCGTTTCTCGTATTCGGGCGCGGCACCGAGACGGCCTGCAAGCCGATCAGCGAACGCGATCTCGCACGCTACCTGGTGGATTGCATCGAACAGCCCTCGCGCCGCAACCATATCCTCCCGATTGGCGGGCCCGGCGAGGCAATAACCCCTCTCGATCAGGGCACACTGCTGTTCGAGCTGGCGGGCAAACCCACGCGGTTTCGCCGCATCCCGGTTGTGATGTTCGACGTCGCCATCGGTGTCCTGTCGGCGCTGGCGCGTCTGTTTCCATCCCTGGCGGCAAAGGCCGAGTTCGCACGAATCGGTCGTTACTACGCCACGGAGTCGATGCTCACCTGGAACGCCGATGAGTCCCGCTACGATGCGGATGCCACACCGAGCTACGGAAGCGACCGGCTGCGGCAGCACTACGAGGCACAACTGAGCGACACAGGCGGTGACGACGCGCTCGGCGAACACAAGCTGTTCTAGGAAGCCGGTTGTTCGGCCTCGTAGCGGATCGCCTGAAACAAGGCACCAAACGACTCAAGCACCTGCGGACCAAACACGGGGTCAGCCATGTCGGCGATCTTTGGTGAGCGTTCGCTGAGATCGAGTTCTTCCTTCATGCTGTCGATGAGCGGGAACATGTCGGTGTCTTCCCAGCGCATGTGATCACGCTGCCTCGTCAGATAACGGTGGGCATCGGCGACGACGTCGTCGCGCGGGAGAAACGTGCCTGGTCATTGCTGGCCCCTGGCGCCGAACACCCGCCAGATTATCCAACTCGTTGGCACACTTAAGAATACGTAGGAACCACTAGCTAAAGCATTACGCTAAACCGCCGCTAGCCGGGGAGACGATGTAACGAGGTAGCGGCACATGGCCGGTGTCCCTGAGAAACCGCGCTACCAGCTTGGACTGCGCGACACGCTGCGTATCCTGTGGCCGTACGTGAAACGCAACTTCATGAACCAGGTGGAAGGCATCTGGTTCATCGTCGTCTACCTGATCGTATTCCAGCTGCTCGTGTTGCAGCTTCCCATTGCCTACGCCGGCATGATCGGGCTCGGCATCTTCGTGGTAGCCGTCGGCCTCATGTTCTTCATGGAGGGCCTGAGACTCGGACTCATGCCGCTCGGCGAGGAAATCGGCAGCGTATTGCCCAAGAACAGCCGCATGCCGGTCATTCTTGTATTCGCGTTCCTGCTGGGCGCTGGCGCCACGTTTGCCGAACCCGCGATCGCCGTCCTCAAGACGGCTGGCGCCGGGGTCAAGCCCATTGAGGCGCCCCTGCTCTACAGCCTGCTCAATGACTTTTCGGGCCAGCTCGTCAGCGCCGTAGGCGTCGGCGTCGGTATCGCCGTCATGCTCGGCGTGTTGCGCTTCTTCTTCATGTGGCCGCTCAAGTACCTGGCCATCCCGGCCGTAGCCGGCTTGCTGGGCCTGTCCTTCTACTTCAGCCAGGTGCCCTTGCTGTCCGATGTACTCGGGCTCGCCTGGGACTGCGGCGCCGTCACGACGGGACCGGTCACAGTCCCGCTCGTCCTGGCTCTCGGCATCGGTGTGTGCCGTGTGGTCAGTGGCGACTCGGGTGGCGGCAATTCGGGGTTCGGTATCGTCACCCTGGCATCGTTGTTCCCGATCCTCGCCGTGTTGTTGCTCGCCATGTACCACCACACAGCCGGCGACTATTGGGGTGCGCCCAACTACCGCGGCGACACAACGGTCGCGATCACCGAAGACACCAACACCGAGTCCGTCATCGAGATCGAGAAAACGCTCGAGCCGATTACGGATGCGGAGTTTCAGGCCTATCTCGACTCCGGCGAGCTGCCCGACGGCTATGAGCTCGCCATGCACGGCGGCAACGCACGCCTCGTGAACGGCAAGATTGAAGTGCTTGACCCCGAGATGGTCATCACCAAGCCCTACCGCCGTGACTTCACATTTACGAGCAACGAGAACTGGGACAACTCGATCGCGCTCGCGGGCACGGCCAGGACGGCATTCACCGATGCCCTGCGCGCCATCATCCCACTCTGCTTGTTTCTCTATTTCGTACTGCGCATCGTGCTGCGGCAGCGACTGCAACCACGCAACGACGTGGGCGTGGGCGTGGCTTTCGCATTCGTCGGCATGATCCTGTTTGGTGCCGGCATCGCGCTCGGACTGACGCCGCTCGGCGGCCAGCTTGGCAGCAACGTGCCCGTCGCCTTCGCAGAAATCTTCCCGTGGGGCCTCAACCATGTTGAAGGCCCGCTGTTCGGCGCGGACGCCGGCAAGGTCGTGGCCATCTGCTTTGCGTTCTTCCTTGGCTATGGCGCCACGCTCGCGGAACCCGCGCTTAATGCACTCGGCGACACGGTGGAGCGCATCACGGTCGGCGCCTTCCGCAAGAAACTGCTGATGCAGAGCGTCGCCTTCGGTGTGGGCTGCGGTATCGCCGCGGGCATCTTCAAGATGGCCTACGACATGCCCCTGTTCTGGATGCTGGCCCCGCCCTACCTGCTCGTGCTCGTCCTCACCTGGATCTCACCCGACGAGTTCGTGAACTTCAGCTGGGACAGCGCGGGTGTGACCACGGGTCCCATCACAGTGCCGCTCGTACTCGCCATGGGTCTCGGCGTTGGCGCGAACATTCCGGGCGTCTCCGACGGCTTCGGCATTCTGGCGCTGGCCTCGGTCGGCCCGATCCTCACGGTTCTGGGTGTCGGCCTGTACACGCAAAGCGTGCAACGACGCGCGCAACGCAAGGTCGATGAGACCGTGGAACCCCTCGCAACAGCGGATGCCAACTGATGTTTAGCCAAGACCATGCTGTGTCGATGGTGACGGCGGTCCTGCCCTCTGCAGGCGTTGACCGCATCACCGATGCCGTTCTGCAAGCGCCTGACAGCAGCGCCATCATCTGGCAGGCACGCGGCACCCTGTTGCGCGAACACTGGTGGCAGCGTTTCGTGCCGCCGATCAGTCCGGCAAAGACCATGGTGCACCTGCTCGCACCCAACGACGAGGTGCCGCATCTCGTGAGCACCATCGTCGAGCGCGCACGATTACACCAACAGGCCACGGGCGCCGTGTTCTCAACGCCCTGTGATCACGCTTACTTCGGCTCCGACTTCCACGTCTGGCCATCGCGCGACGACACGCCGGCGGCAAAGTCGGGACACAAGCTCACCGAAAACCTCAACATCATTTACTGCACGGTCGGGCACAAACTCTCCGAGCGTGTCAGCAAGGCCGCGATCAGCGCCGGCGCGCACGGACCCATCGTCTACTATGGCGAAGGCCGGGGCTTGCGCGACCGCCTGGGTTGGCTGCGCATCACCAAGGAACACGAGCAGGAAGTGCTCATGGTGATCGCCGACGAAAGCGATGCCGATCAGGTCTTCGACGCCATGGCCAAGGCCGGCGAGCTGCACCTTCCCGGGCGCGGCTTTATGTACCGCATGGTCATCGACCGCGGCATGTTCCACCTGGCATCGCGCGTGTCGCACCACCACTACCAGGCCAACATGCAGCAGATCATCAACGCCATCGACCACCTGAGCGGGCACTCGCACTGGCGCGACCAGGCTGTGTTCGATGTGGGCAACGGGGGTCGCGGCGTGGGCATCGACGATCTCGCCGCCGAACGACCGCTGCTGCGCGACCAGGTCCGGCTAACGGCGATTGCGCCGCGCGAGCAGTGCCCTGAACTCACGGAGTTTCTGCTCGACTCGGGCGCCCCGGGTTTCACGGCCACCTACGGCCGCTTTGCCGCCAACGAGCAAAGCGAAGGCATCGCGGGGGCACGCATCAACGCCGAGTACGGCATGCTCCGCTGCGTGACGAACCAGGCCGTCGCCGCACAGGTCTGCGGTGCCGTCGAAGCAGACGCCGAACACGCGGGCTTTGCGGACGTCGCCATGGTGACCAACCCGGTGCCCACAGTGGCCTGCTATGTGCCGGGCCACGTCGATCACCGCAAACCGGCACCACGCGTCGCCGCCTGACGAAACCCGTCGAACAGGCCACTGTACTTGACGACCACCGCCCCCCCATTTGGCTTACGCCACGCCACACTGCAAAATAGCGAGAGGCGGAGACCGGCATCAGGTCTGTCCCGCGCAGAGCACAGTAGCCGGAGTAAGACGCAGCATGAGCCAACACCCGCAACTCGAGGACATGGGGATTCTCAATCCCGGTGAGATCCGCACCTACATGGTCAACAGCCTGGCCGGTGTCGAAACACTGCGTATCGTTTACAAGCGAAAGGAAGGCTCACTGCTGCCGGTCAGTCGCAGCTACGAGTTTCCACAGGTGCAGAAAACGGTCACCGACAGTAAGGGCCGGAAATCTGATGTGCTTGAAACGGCACCCGCACTCAAGACCGCTCTCGGCGAACTCAAATCACTCATGAAGGCGCGCGAGGAGGAGACGGAGCATCGGGAGCTGCTCCTCTCAGAATTGGACGCACTTGAGAATGAACTCGCCTGCCGCATCGCACACATTCGCAGCTTGCTCTGACTCATAGGCCGAATCCGTCGCAATACAGCGACAAAAGCACAAACTGAGACACACGTCCCAAAGACATTTGATAGCCTCGCGTTACAACGTTCGAATGGCTGTCGAGGGGACGCGACATGTTCAGCGAGTGTTTCGAAAGTGCCGTAGCCAAAGCCCGTAACGCGAGCGCCCTGCTCGCCTGCCTGCTCATCACGGCCTGCGGCGGCAGCGGCGGTGGTGATCCGGCGCCTACACCCGTAACTGTCAACCCGACGCTGTCGATCAGCGACGCTTCGATTACCGAAGGCGATTCGGGTGTGGTCACACTCAACTTTACGGTCACGGCATCGGCGACCGTGCCGGCGGGTGGCAGCGTGGCCGATGCCAGCGTCGACTACGCCACGGCCGCCGCTTCGGCAAGCGCCGGTTCTGATTTCACGACCGCCAGCGGCACGCTGCAAATTCCGGGCGGAACGACGCAGGTCAGCATTGCCGTCGACATCATTGGCGACGCGCAAACCGAAGGCGACGAGACCTTTACTGTCACACTGAGCGCACCCACGAACGCAACGATCAGCCAGGCAACGGCGACGGGTACGATCATCGACGACGATGTCGTGGCGGGACTGTTCGGTCTCGACACACGACCCAACAACGCGACCTGCGTGGCGCCAGCGCGCCCGACGGACGATGCCAGCGTCTCGATCACGGACCCCTATCCCGGCTTGTCCAGTTTTTCGCAGCCCACCAAGCTGCTGCTCGAACCCGGCGGCACCCGGTGGTTCCTGCTGCAGAAACCCGGGCAGATCATGACCTTCCCGGTCAACAGTCCGACATCCGCGACCGAGTACTACGACCTGACGGATACCCGGCAGATCCGCACCAACGCCGAAGGCGGCCTGCTGGGCATGGCCTTTCATCCCGACTACCCCAATACGCCCGAGATCTTCCTGTCCTACACGATTCAGAACAGCAACCCGAACATGCGCACCGTGATCTCGCGGCTCATCGTCGACAACGTGAACGCGCCGGGACCGGGCACCTCGGAGCAGATCCTGCTCCAGGTGAATCAGGACTTTGACAACCACAATGGCGGCGACATTGCCTTCGGCCCGGACGGCTACCTCTACATCGGTCTTGGTGACGGCGGCAGCGGCAACGATCCGCTCGCACGCGCGCAGGACAACACCCGGCTGCTGGGCGCCATGCTGCGCATCGACGTAATCGGCACGGGCGCGGACTACAACATCCCCGCGGACAATCCGTTTGCGGCCAATCCCAAATGCGGTGTCGCGGGCAACGCGGACAACTGTCCCGAGATCTTTGCCTGGGGCTTCCGCAACCCCTGGCGCTGGAGCTTCGACCCAGACAATGGCGACCTGTGGCTGGCCGACGTCGGGCAGAACGCGGTCGAAGAGGTCGATCTCGTGGAGCTCGGTGGTAACTACGGCTGGCGCTGCAAGGAAGGCACGTCAAATACCTCAAACGCCAGCGATTGCACGGGCCTGAATCTCACCGATCCTGTCACTGAATACAGTCACAGCCTGGGCAACTCCATTACGGGCGGCCAGGTGTATCGAGGCAGCGCCATCCCGAGTCTTGTCGGTCGTTACGTCTTTTCCGACTATGGCTCGGGCCGTTTCTGGGCCGCGCAACCAGACGGCCAGGGCGGCTACACCAACGACCAGCTCATTAACTCGAGCATCAATCCGACCGCGATGGCCTATGGCCCCGACGACGAGCTCTACGTCGTCAACATCGATGGCGGCACGGGCCAGGGCCGCGTACGCCGACTCGATCCCGCGGGCGCGCCCGTGCCCGATTCGATTCCCGACAACCTCTCCGCAACCGGTTGCGTGGACTCGAGTGATGTCACGCAACCCTACTCGGGCCTGTTGCCTTATGACCTCAACGCCCCGTTCTGGTCGGACGGTGCCGTCAAGGACCGCTATATCGGTTTGCCCAATGGCGCCACGATCGACATGAATGCCGACGGGGACTTCGAGTTCCCCGAGGGCACTGTCATCGTCAAGAACTTCCGTCTTGGGGGCGCGCTCGTCGAAACGCGTCATCTCATGCGCCACCCCGATGGGGTCTGGGCCGGCTACACCTATGAATGGAATGCCGCGCAAACCGAGGCCACACGCGTGCGCGGCGGCAAGGTCGTCAACATCAACGGCCAGGACTGGATCTACCCGTCCGAGTCGGGCTGCATGGCTTGCCACACCGCCGCCGCAGGTCGCGCGTTGGGGCCCGAAATCGCGCAGCTCAACAAGCCCTTCACGTATGCCGAGACGGGTCGTACCGCCAACCAGCTCGAGACCATCGAACACGTCATGATGTTCACAAGCGCACTGCCCGGCCCTGTCGCGGGGCTCGATGCGCTTGCCGACCCGGCGGATACGGGCGCCCCGCTCGAGGACCGCGCGCGCGCGTACCTGCACAGCAACTGCGCCGGTTGCCACCGTCCCAATGGCCCCACGCCATCGACGATGGACCTGCGTTACGACACGGCGCTCGCCGACACGAACGCTTGCGAGGCAACGCCCCTGCAGGGCGACCTGGGTATCGCGGGCGCGGAACTCATCGCGCCAGGCAGTGCCTCGACGTCACTGGTCGTAGAGCGTATGCAGCGCCGCGACATTCACGCCATGCCGCCGCTGGGGTCGAACGTGATCGACGACGACGGCGTGGCTCTGGTCGCGGACTGGATTAACGGGCTCAGCGGCTGCAACTAGCGCCACGGTGTTATGTGGCGTCCTCGAGGGTGCCGACGCGTACCAAGTGATCTGCGAGATCTCGTTGCGCGCGAACCGTTCGTCGCAGGTAGACGGCGGCCATACCCGAGAGCGCCAGCGCGATGCCCACATCGATGACTGACAGGGGCGCGCTCTGCGCGGAACGCACGTAGAGATAGAACACCACGGCCGCGGCAAACATGGCGACACCAGCCCCGTTGTGGTTGCGCCGCGCGCGGTACAGGGCCCGCAATGAACCGAGTCGCGCCACAACACTCGTCGTCAAGGCACTGATATTGCCCGCACGCGCCCACCAGCCCAGCGCACCGCCAAACAGCGAGTACACGACCGCGGCGATGCCAATGGCTATTGAACCGTGCACAATGAGCACCGCGCCCACAAGGACACCGACCGTTGCGACCGCAAGCTCGGCCACGAGGTAGAGTTGCTGCAAACGTCGGCGCCGATCGACGTCTGCCACAGGCCTGGCTTGGCTCGGTTCTTCGGGCAGCGCCTGCCAGAGCTCATTGAATTCGTGCAGCGTGTCTTCAGGCTTCATTGTGGCCACCGTTATCACTTGAATCGTTGGACATTCGATCGCGCAAAGCCTTCTTGGCACGCGACAGGCGCATTGAGATCGTGTTGGGACTCGTACCCATCACGTAGGCGATTTCCTGGGGCTTGAAACCCTCGAGGGTCAGCGTCACCGGCAGACGCCAGTTCAAGGGCAGGCCCTGAACCGCCGCGAGCAGTTTCTGCTGTTGCTCAAACCGGTCGATGGCATCGGCGACGCCGTCTTCCCCGGCTGACCCTTCGGCATCTGCGTTCGCGATCACGTCGGGTTGCCGGACTTCTCGGCGGACGTGGGAAACGGCCTGATTCATAGCGATGCGCGCCACGAACGCGCGCGGGCTGTCAGCCTCGGCGATACGCTCACGCGCCTGCCACAAGGCGAAACAGATTTCCTGGTAGAGCTCCTCGGCAATGGCTGTGTTGCGCTCGTGCGAGAGCGCGATTCGCCAGGCCATATCGCCGTATTGCCGAATTAGTTCTTCGAATGCCAAACGCGCGGTACCGAGGTCGTCAACCAGTTGCGGCCTGAGTCGCCTCGGGCGAGAGTTTCTGTCGCCGAACCAGCCTTTTCTTATTGCGCGAGATTCTGGTCGAGAAACTGCCGAAAAAGTCTCGCCCAACGGGCCACGGCGACTTCGACGCTGTCCCAATCCGTCTCCATGCCATCCTCGGTTGCCAGCACGGGCGCCGCCGCGCTATCCGCGCCGCGGGCAAGCGTACGCCCCGTCTCCGAGTCGTGCATTTCCATCAGGAATACGATCTTGCCCGGCGTGGCCAGCTCGTCGATGCCGCGCCGCAGTGGCGGCATAACACCGGCGCCGCTGCGCATGTCGATCAGTGAGCCCTGAATGTTCATGACACCGGGACCGGGTTCGCCCACCAACTCATAGCCCTCGAGCTCCGCCAGGAATGCGGCGCGGAAGATCTGCCGGATACGCCGGTTGTCCTCGTCGGGTAACGTCACATTCTTGGGGAAGAAGATTCCGAGTGGCTCGGGTTGCAGCTTGCTGTAGCGGCTGAAATCCGCGTCGGTCGCGACCTGCGCGTACTCGATGCTTCGCGCCTGCGGGCTGCGGTAGGTCGTCGACTCGACGCTCGTCGTACAACCCGCGAGCCACACCGTGGCGAACGCTGCCGCGCCCCCAATGACAACCTTGCGAGCCCTGTTGCAGATCCCCGGGGGCTGGTTCACCATGCTGGCAGTCCTTTTGTCTGGCGCGTCGTCCATCCCGAGTGTATCGAATCGCGTTCGCGGCACAAGCGTCGCAGCCAGGCAGGCTGCGCCTGACTCAACGGGAGCCGCCATGCGCACCATTGCCCTCGCCCTGCTGGTCGTTTCAAGCCTGACACCTGCGTCCGCACACGCCGATGAGCAAGCGGAGGTCGCGATCCGGTCATTTGCCGAATCGCGTGCGTTGCTTCAGTCCGCGCAGGAAGACATCCTGCGCGAGGAGATGCGGTTCACCGACGAAGAAAACGCTGCGTTCTGGCCCGTCTACGGCGACTATGAAGCCGACATGCACGCTGTCCGTGACCGTCAAGCCGAGATCATTGCGACGTATCTCGAAGCTTACTGGAGCGGCACGGTCACAGAAGCCATGGCCGATGGCTTTGTTGATGATTACCTCGACGTCAAGGCAGACCTGGTGAAGGTGCAGCGCAAACACCTCAGGGCATTCCGCAAGATACTGCCGCCGCTCAAGGTCGCGCGACTCTACCAACTTGAAACCAAACTCGAGTCCGACGTGAACGCGCAGCTCGCGGTGTTCGTGCCGCTCATCGAAGCGGAGTAACCCCGCAGCGCTGCACAATCAGTCGCGCGGTAGTTTCTTTTCTGTCACTTCAACAGGTTCGCCCCGCGGTCCCGACTCTCGGGACAACACTCACCGCGGAGAACACGCATGCGAATCTACTCAGCCGCCATCCTTATTGGCCTGGCCATCCTGCCGCCGCCGAGCCAGGCCGAAGCCACGCTCTACCACGGGTTTTCACGCGTCGACATCACGCTGGAGGCCGTGATACCCGACAGCTGGATCATTGTCGAACACGAGCGCATCGTGGCCGTGGGCGAGAATGCCCTGCCCGAGGATTTCAGTGGCAGGCGTCGCAACCTGTCAGGCACCTGGGCCCTGCCGGGCATGATCGACGGCCACGCACACATCACGGCGGGGCCACACAAGGTCGAGGTCACCAACGGGCAGCCGACTGTGACAATAGAGAGTGTGGACACGATTACGCGTTACAACGCGCTCATGGCGCTGGCCTACGGTGTGACGACAGTGCGCAATCCAGGTGGCGATCCAGAGGCCAACGCGCGCTACGACGCCAACATTGCGAGCCGACGCTGGCGGGGCCCGACGGCGCTGCATGCGGGCGCGATCATTCAACCGCCACCGTTCGGGGGCAACGCGTTCGCTTACCCGACCACGCGCGACGGCTGGTTCGCCGAAGCAGAACGCCAGGCCAGGCTTGGAATGACCTACTTCAAGCTCTACACGAGTCTCACGGCCGAAGAACTGGCCGTGGGTATCGAAGCGGCACACGCACATGGCCTGCAGGCCATCGCGCACCTGGACCAGGTGAGCTGGCAAACGGCACTCGACCTCGGCATAGACGGACTCGAGCACGCCTTGCCCACAAGCGCGGAGCTGCTCCCGGAAGCGCATCGCGTCGCATTCAGGGAACGCCGACTCGAGGGCTCCAAGCACCTCGCGGAGTGGTTCGCGCTCGTCGACTTCGACGGCCCAGAAATGCAGCAACTGTTCGCCGCACTGGCGGACCGCGGCACCACGCTGAATCTGACGCTGCTTGTGAATCACATGGTGGCGTATGCCGACGATGTGTCCGCCGTTATCGATGACGCAGCGGTGCGCGACCTGCATCCGGACACTTGGGCAGCCTCCTCGCAATTTCTTGCTATGGGCGCCGCTTACTGGAACGGCGATGACTTCACAATGGCGCGCGACGCGCTCGAGCGTGTGGCGGAATTCCTGCGCCGCTTGCATCAGGCCGGCATCCCGTTGCTCATCGGAACGGACGGCAATGGCGGCGGTGCACTCATGGCGTTGGAAATGCAGCTGCACGTCGACGCCGGACTGACGCCCTTCGACGTCCTCGATCTCGCGACGACCGCGGCCGCGCGAACGATGGGGCTCGAAAGCACGGGGCGCCTCGAACCGGGCTACGAAGCCGATGTCGTGTTCGTCAGCGCAGACCCGACGGCCCACATTGGTGCCGTACGCGCGGTACGCGCCGTCCTTGTTGACGGCGAGTATCTGACCCGGGAGCAGTTGGTCACCGAGGCGCGCTCGCTGCTCGACTAATACTGTTGTGCTGGCGCCATAATGATCGACAAGACAGGCCGCGGCGCCTGCCTCCCGTTGGCTACTCGCGCTCCTGACGCCCGTTCTGAGTCAGGTGAATGCCCACCAGTCGTGCCACGAGTACCGTCAGATACACCTGTCCCAGCGTCGCCTCGACGACAGCAAGACCGCGCGCGGCGGCCGAGACCGGCGTGATGTCGCCATAGCCCAGCGTCGTAAGGGTCACCATGCTGAAGTACACAAAGCGGCCAATGAGGCCGGTGTCCTGCACCGCCGAGCTGAAGGATCCCGGCTGAATGGCCTCAACGAGGCTGTAGAGGTAGCCCCACAGCATGCCAAGCAGGATGTAGGCGCAGATGGCGCCGACAATCGTGTTGGTCGTCACCGATCGCGACATGAAGACGTCCCGCAAAACGATGCTGGTCACGTAGGCGAAAAACACACAGGCGACACTGAGCGTGGCGACACCCAGCGCGGCGCCCGCATCAATCCACTCGAGGAGATTGCTGCCTATGAATACGAAGGCGGCCAGCGTCGATGCGATGACCGTTACGCGCTTGTCGTGACTGACCGTCCAGACCGAGAACACGAGGAGCGCAGCGAACGCGAGGCTGGTTGCAAAACGGAATGCGCCCTGTGGCTCGACCATGGGTGCGAGCAACAGCATGAAGACGAGGCTGGCAAGCAAACCGCCATAACCGAGCGTTGCGAAAGGGCGTGCAAAACCGAGGCTCATCTCAGCGATCCCCCTGCTGCATGTGTCTAAATCCTGCCGAACTCAAATACCGCTGTCAGTGTATACAGATTGACGCACCTTTAGCGTAGGCTCTGGGCCCAGACGTGTCGTCAGCTGCCCGAACTACAACGCACACCCGGGCACGCGACGGACCCGCCAAACGATGAGGGGAGAGCAAGCATGATTCAGTATCTGCGGCTTTGCGCCGCTGTCGCTGCAGCGGCGACTCTAGCATCCTGTGGTGACGCGCCCGCGCCTGAGAAAACCGAGACCGTTCGACCGGCCAAGCTGGTTACGGTCGGCAGTGCCTCCCAGCAACGCAACATGAGCTTTCCGGCCGTCGTTCGGGCCGCGCAATCTGCCGAGCTGACGTTCCCCCTGTCTGGCCAGGTGGTTGAACTCAATGTCCTGGAGAGCGACGAGATCGAGCGCGGCGCCATCATCGCCAAGCTCGACCAACGCGACGCTCAGAACAACCTGTCCCAGGCCCGGGCCGAGTACCAGAACGCCGAATCCGAGTATCGCCGCGCCCAGCGGCTGCGCGATCAGGACGCCATCTCACAAAGCGTGCTCGAGCAGCGGCAAACGCAGCTCGAGGTCCGCCAGGCGGCCGTGGATACCGCGCGGAAGGCGCTCGAAGACACCGTGATTCGTGCCCCGTTCTCGGGCGGAGTGTCCCGGGTGCTCATCGAGCAGTTCCAGAATGTGCAGGCAAAAGAAGCAATCGTCGTACTGCAGAGCGGTGAGACGGAGGCGATCATCGACATTCCCGGAACCATCATCGCGCGCGTCCCGCAACTCGAACCCGTCAACACACGCGTGATCCTCGACGCCGCACCGGACGTCGAGATTCCGGCGGTGTTCCGGGAGGCCTCGGGACAAGCCGACCCCAGCACACAGACCTATCAGATCAGCTTTACGTTCGACCCGCCCGAAGGCCTGCTGATCCTGCCAGGCATGACCGCCACGGTGCGTTCCACATTCAATTTCAAGGGCACGAACGGCGACCTCGTCGCGCAAGGCATCGCGGTGCCCATCGAAGCCATCCTCGCCGAAGGCTCGGAGCGCTTTGTCTGGGTCGTCGGCGACGACATGCGCCTCCAGAAGCGCACCGTTCGACTGGGCCAGGACGTCACCGACAGTGTCACGGTGACCAGTGGCCTCGAGGGCAGCGAGACCATCGTCGCGGCCGGCGTCTCCTTCCTGGCCGAAGGCATGCAGGTTCGCGAATGGAAGCCCGACTAAGCTTGCGGGCACAGCCATGAATCTCGCCGTACTGTCGATTCGCAACCCGCTCATTTGCGGGATCATCGCCACGCTGTGCCTCTGGGGCGGTTGGCTGGCCTACAAGAACATGCCTCGGTTCGAGGACCCGGAATTCACGATCCGCGTGGCCAAGGTCAACACGCCCTACCCGGGCGCGAGCCCCATCGAGGTGATGAACGAGGTCACCGAACCGCTGGAAGCCAAGCTGCAGCAGCTACCCGAAGTCGAGTCGGTCCGCTCGACATCGACGGCCGGCATGTCGGAGCTGACCGTCGAAGTCCGCTTCGAGTATTCCAAGTCCCGTTCCGAACTAGCGGTGGTCTGGACCAAGATTCGCAATTACGTCAACGATGCCCAAAGAGACCTGCCGCCGGGCGCCGGCACAAGCATCGTCAATGACGACTTTGGCGATGTGTACGGCATCTATTACCTGCTCACCGGCGAGGGTTATTCGTCGGCCGAGCTGACCAACATCGCCGAGTCGCTGCGCAAGGAGCTGCTGCTCGTGAGCGGTGTTGCCAAGGTCGCCACACTCGGCGAGCAGGACGAGGTGATCTACGTCGAGATCCCGCGGCAACGGGCGGCGGCACTGGGGACGTCGCTCAACACGCTCTACGACACGCTCTCACAGCAGAACACCGTGGCTTCGGCCGGCAATATGCGGCTGGGTGATTCGCGCATCGAGATCAGCCCGACGGGCGCTATCGATTCCGTCGCGGCCATCAAAGCGGTGCTCGTTGCCGACGACCAGAACGGCACCATCACGCGCCTGGGTGATATCGCCGACGTCACGCGCGGCTACAAGGACCCCGTAGAACAATTCGTTCGCTGGAATGGCGAGCCCGCCATCGGCCTGGGAATCTCCGCGCTTTCGGGCGACAACGTCGTCAAGCTGGGCGCGGCCATCGACGCCCGGCTCGCCACGTTGGGCGACTTGCTGCCGCTGGGCGTCGAGCTGCATGAGCACTACCACCAGGGCAAGGTGGTCAACGCGTCCATTCTGAGCTTCGCGTCCAACGTCGTTGCGGCGCTGGTTATCGTCTTCGTGACACTGTTTGTGTTCATGGGCTACCGCTCCGGCCTCATTATGGGGCTCACAGTCCTGCTGACCATGGCGGCAACGCTGTTGTTCATGTGGCTCGGCGATATCCCCATGCACCGTATCTCGCTCGGCGCGCTGATCATTTCGCTGGGCATGCTCGTGGATAATGGCGTCGTGGTCACCGATGGCATTCTCGTCGGCGTCAACAAAGGGCGCGACAAGCTTGAGGTGGCGCGCGAAGTCGCGCGCAAGAACATGCGCCCGCTCGTCGGCGGTACGCTCGTCGGCATCATCGCATTCGCACCTATCGGGTTCGCGCCCGGTGACACCGCCGAATTCACGAACTCGCTGTTCTGGGTCGTGATGATCGCGTTGAGCCTGAGCTGGCTGTTCGCTTTCACGATTACGCCGCTGCTCTGCTACCACCTGTTCCCGTCTCCGAAGAAGCCCGTCGTCGACGGCGAGGGCGGCGAGGGACGGTTCATGCGCACCTACAAGCAGCTCATCCGCGGTGTACTTGCGAACAAGGCGATTTCGCTCGTGGTCACGCTCAGCATTTTCGTGTCGGCGCTGTTTGTCTTTGGCAAGGTCAAGGTGGGCTTCTTCCCGGCATCGACGACGCCACAAATCATCGTCGACTACTACTTGCCCCAAGGGACGGCCATCGAGCGCACCAACAGCGACATGCGCCGCATGGAGGCCTACGTCGGTAATCTCGACGGTGTCGAGTCCGTACAAACACTCGTGGGCAAGGGCGCGCTGCGCTACATGCTCGTTTATGACTCCGGGTCTTTCAGCGCGAACTATGGCCAGCTGCTTGTGCGCACGAGCGCCTATGAACTGAACACGGCGCTCATCGACCGCATTCAGACCTATGGTGACGCCGAGTTCCCCGATGGCCAGGCCAAAGTGTGGCGATTCCGCATGGGCCCCGGTGGCGGCTCCAAGATCGAAGCTGAGTTTTCGGGGCCAGACCCGGCCGTGTTACGACAACTCGCCAACGAGGCCAAATCCATCATTCACGCCGACGGCCGCGCCATCCTCGTCAAGGATGATTGGCGCCGGCAGGTCCCCGTGCTCACACCGCAGTACTCGCAGAATGCCGGCGAACGCGTCGGGATCACCCGCAAGGATCTGGCCGAGGCCATGGGCGAGAACTTCGACGGCATCACGCGCGGTTACTATCGCGAAGGCGATGAGTTGATTCCCATTGTGTCGCGCGCGCCCGCTAACGAACGCGTCGAACCCTGGGACGTGCCGGCCATCCCGATCTTGAGTAAGACCACCGGTCAGTCCGTGCCGCTGGCGCAGGTCATCGATCGGCCCGGCCTCACCTGGCGCGACGCGCGCATCCTGCGAGACAACCGCGTCCTGACGATCACCGTGCAGTGCGATCCCGCACTCGGTGTCGTCACCGCTGATCTGCTGAGTACGATTCAGCCGCAGATCGAGGCCATACCGCTGCCAGCCGGCTATTCACTCGATTGGGCTGGCGAAGCCGGCGACTCCTCTGAGGCACAAGGCAATCTCGCGACGACGATTCCCATGGGACTGCTCGCGATGGTGCTCGTGGTGGTGTTCCTCTTTAACGCGCTGCGACAGCCGATTGTCATCTGGGCCATCGTGCCGCTTGCCATCGTCGGCGTGTCCTACGGCTTGTACCTGACCAACGTGCCCTTCGAGTTCATGGGCATCCTCGGTCTCTTGTCTTTGTCCGGCCTGCTCATCCAGAATTCACTGGTGCTCGTCGACTCGACAGACGATTTGATCGCCAGCGGCATGCCGCGATTCGATGCGCTCGTGGAGTCTGCCGCCAGTCGACTGCGACCCGTCATGATGGGCGCGTTCACGACTGTGCTGGGTGTCCTGCCGTTGTACTTCGACGCCTTCTTCCAGTCGATGACCGTGGTCATCGCCGGGGGCCTGTCTTTCGCAACCCTGATTACCCTGCTCGTCACACCCGTGCTGTACGCCCTGCTCTTCGGCATCAAATCCACCGAGGTTGCGGGCCCGGCGGAGGCCACGACATGAAGCGACTCACGGTTATCGTTTGTGCGGGCACGCTGGCAGCCTGTGCACCGTTCGCCGAGAAACCTGACCTCCCGGCGCTCACGCGCCCGGCTTTGCCAGAACTGCCGCCCGCCTGGCAGGTGGCGCAGCAATCCGTCGGTGAGGTGCAGGTCGGCTGGATCGCTGCCTTTGATGATCCCGTGCTCGACACGCTTGTGGTTGAAGCCCAAGCCAACAACCGGAATCTGCAGGCCGCACTCGCGGGACTGGAACAGTCGCGCGCGCTCGCGCGCCAGGCCCGCGCCGCGCTGTTTCCGGCGCTGAACTATTCGGCCGCCGCAGCCGAGGGTGGCCCGGTCTCGGGCAGCAGCACAGACAGCTACTCCACGGGACTGTCACTCAGTTGGGAACTCGATGTCTGGGGACGCGTGCGTGCCTCGCGGAATGCCGCAGCCTACTCCGCCGCGTCGGCCGAAGCCGATTACGTCTTCTCACAGTATTCGTTGGCCGCTGGCGTCGCGCAGGCGTATTTTCTGGTCATCGAGTCGGAGCTCCAGGAAGCCGTCGCACAGAAATCGTTCGACGCGTTGACTCAGACGGCGCGCATCGTATCGGCGCAGCGTGAGCTGGGTGCGGCGGACGCCTACGACGAGTCGCTGGCCAACGCCAATCTCGCGACGGCGCGCGCGACACTGGCCCAGGCCGCGGGCGGCAAGCGTCTCGCGCGACGTGCGCTCGAGGTGCTCGTCGGTCGTTACCCGGCAGACGCACTCGAGAACCGAACTGACCTGCCCCCGGTACCCGCACTCCCGGGTGCTGGCGTGCCCAGCACGTTGCTGGAGCGGCGTCCTGACCTGATCGCCGCAGAATTGGCCATCGGTGCCGCATTCAGCGACGTGGGCGCCACCAAGGCAACACGTTTGCCAACTTTTAGTCTGTCGGGCGCGCTGGATATCGCAGCGCTCGATTTCAGTGACGCCATCGATCCCGACAATGGCACCTGGTCGCTGGCCACGGCACTGCTGGGCCCGCTGTTCGATGCCGGCTTGCGCCGCGCACAGATCGATGCCGCTACAGCCGCGCAGCGTCAAGCCATTGCCGCCTACGCACAGTCGGTACTCAACGCACTCCAGGAAGTGGAGAACAGCCTGGACCAGAACCAGGTCGTCGCAGTACGCGTCACGGCGCTGCAAGAGGCCGCTGATGCGCAAAACCGCGCCTTCGAACTGGCGCAATTGCGTTACGAGGAGGGTGAGACGAACTTGCTCGATGTACTGGTCGTGCAATCCAACACGCTGGCGGCCGACGCAGCGGTCGTCACAGCGCGTCGCGAGCAGCTCGACGAGTGGATCAACCTCAATCTGGCGCTTGGGGGTAGCTGGGAGTAGCCGATGGGGAAAGGTCTTGTCGTGGCGTGGCTATCGCTCGTTTCGGCAGTGCCCGCCGCGTACGCCGATGTGGTCACCATGCGCAATGGCGACCGATTATCCGGAGAGCTCAAATCACTCGAACGCGGCAAACTGCGATTCGATTCCGCGGCAACAGGGACGATTCCCATTGAATGGGATGAGGTTGCCACCCTGCTGAGCGGCCAGAACGTCCAGGTCGAGACCGCAGACGGTACGCGATTTCTCGGCCCGCTGACCGCGGCTGCGAATTCTGGCGACGTCGTCGTGGACACCCCGCAGGGCGCCATCACCCTCGCGATGACCGAGATCGTCCTCATGACGCCCATTGAGAGGCACGCACGAGACCGTATCGATGCCAGCGTCACCTTCGGCTACAGCTTTGCCAAATCGACAGAAGTGCAGCAGCTCAATGCGGGCTTCAACCTCGAGGCACGTACGGAAGAACGTCTCTACGCGCTCGATGCCGACCTGATCGTGTCCGACAGTGACGGCGTCGAGTCGAACCAGCGCAAAAGCCTGGACTTCGAGTACACGCGGCTCTGGCCCAACCGCTGGGGCACGGGCGCTGTCGTGCGCATCGACCGCAATGACGAGCTGGGCCTCGATCTGCGAACCTCAGTCGGCGCCGGTGGCGGGCGCTACCTGATCCAATCTAACGCGATGTCCCTATTGCTCTCAGGCGGTATCCAGGTCAGCCGTGAGAACGTCAGCGCCGGTCTCAGTGACGAGGACTCGCTCGAGGGCTTCGCCGGCATCAACTGGGACTGGTTCCGCTACGATTCGCCCGAACTCGATCTGAATAGCAATCTTCTTGTGTTCCCCAACCTCACGGACACGGGTCGAATCCGCGCCGAATTCGACATGCAATTCCGCTGGGAGCTCGTCGCGGACCTGTTTTGGGAGGTCAGTGTCTACAACAGTTACGACAGCGACCCCGTGGTCCCCGACGCGGAGAAAAACGACTACGGCGTGATCACCTCTTTGGGCTATGCCTTCTGACAACGCCGCATCGCGATCTCTGACGACTGCGTGAGCCGCTCGACGCGCAGGGTCCACCCAAGCGCCAGGCAACGTGGTGTAGTCTGTCCCCAGGGTGGGCCAACTCAATGGCCCAAGAGGGGGACACATGAAGCGCATCACTGCCATCGCAGCCGGCCTGTTGTTTACGAATTGGGCCTGGGCCGACACCGACAATGCCTGCGTTGAGGGCGACATGGCCCAGTTCGGGCGCTACGTGGGCGACTGGAAAATCGTCGACGAGTCCTTTGCGCGCGACGGCAGCGGCTGGATCGAGGGCAAGGGCACGCGCTGGATCTTCAAGTGCATCGGCGACGGCACAGCCGTGCAGGATTTCTGGATGCCCAACGGCGGCGGCTGGGGCACGAATCTTCGCACCTACAACCCCGACACCAAGCGTTGGGAAATTGTCTGGGCCGCGGCCGGCCAAAAGGGTCTCATGCACATCACGGCCGAGCAGGACGATGAAGGCCGCATCGTCATGGACATCGTCAAGCCTGTGCAGGACCCGCCCCGCCGCATCGTCTTCTACCCACCCGATGAGGATGTCTGGACCTGGGCGCAACAGTGGACGCTCGATGGCGGCGAAACCTGGTTCGACGTGTATCACATCATCGCCACACCGTATTCGCCTTGACCGCCTGATCTGGCACAGTACGCCGCATGTATTATTTTCGAATCGCACTGTACGCCGGCGCGCTGACGCCGGTGCTGCACGTCATCGTGCTCCTGCTGAGCGGACAGGATCCCATCACGACGCCGATCAGCCAGCTCAGCAAGTCCAAGGTCGGTGATCTGCACTCGCTCGCGCTTGCACTCTTCGGCGCTGCACACTTCGCCATGGCACTGGGCTTCCGCCGCATCGACCGCGGCAAAATGTGGCCCTGGGCGCGCATCGTGCTCGTGCTCAGCGGCCTCGCTGTCTGGTACATCGCCGGGTTCTACAAGGAGGCGGACCCTGAGCGACTCATGGGCCCCGAAGCCAATGATCCGCTCTGGATCGCGGCCTGCCTGACGGGCGTCGCCATGGGCATGTTGCAGCCCGGCCTTTCGCGCCGCTCGCGTTCGATTGGCCTGTTCTCGGCAGTCTGCCTGGGGCTTTGGTTTCTCCTCGTCCCACTCATCCTGCTGGTCAATGAGAGCTGGATCGGCGCTTACGAGCGCATCGTAGGCCTGGTCTACGTCACCTGGGTCGTCGGGATCTCGTATGCGATCCTCAACCAGAACATCGAGCCGTATCCAAAGCCGAGACCAACGGATACGTTTTAGAACGCTTCGGGCGCCTGGGGCGGCCCGCCGACGTTACGTGTGCTTGAAGAACGCCTCTGCCGCGGCAAAGAACGTATCGGGCACCTCAAAATGCGGCAGCGCACCGCTCTCGAAGGCTTGCACCTGCCAATTGCCTGCGGCGCGCGCCCAGTCGGCCCCTCGAAAGTCCTTGAAGTCGCCGCGCGTGCCGTGTGGCAGCCAGACGGGCATCTCGAGCGTCTCGTAGACGTTGCGAATATCGCGACTAAACAGCTTGCCGCTGAGGAATGCATAGGGCGCATTCTCGGCGCCCGGTTGGTGTGTCGTCACATCACCGTAAGCCGCAAGGCCTTCGTCAAAGGAATCGGACCCCCAGGTCCTCTTCAGGAAATAGCGGATGACGCCCGGACGCACAAGCAGGCCGTAGAGGCCCTTTCGCCACAGCGGCACCGTCAACACCTCATAGAGCCATCCCATCTCGCGTGTTGCGCCCTCGGGTGCACGCAGCTTGTCTGCCCCGCGATTGAATCCCGTCGGCGTTACAAAAGTCAGGCTGCGAAAGCGCTTGGGTCGCTCTCTGGCCGCGCGGGCCAGAAACTCCGAAGACAGGGATAGCGCCAAGGCATCGACGGGCGTTTCACCCGGGACCTGATCGACAAGATCGTGTATCGCATCCGTGTAGAGCCGGACGCTGTGGTCGCGATCGCTGCGATCAGAAAACCCGAACCCGGGCAGGTCGGACGCATACACCGTCCGCGATGCACGAAAGTGCTCAAAGATCGGTTTGACCTCGTACACCGAGCCCGCGGCATTGATGCTGTGAAACAGCAGCAGCGGCGTGCCACTGCCAGCCG
Organism: Pseudomonadota bacterium; assembly: GCA_039821605.1. Lineage (GTDB taxonomy): Bacteria > Pseudomonadota > Gammaproteobacteria > Steroidobacterales > Woeseiaceae > CALBPI01. Next base: position 518,081 of record JBCBNV010000003.1, read on the forward strand.
CGTAATAGCTCTGTCTGCCAGCCCGGCCTTCAAATTCGAGGCGCTCTGCGTCGACGGCCGTCGGCAGGGTCGGGTTCGCTGAATCGGTCATCGGGTGGTCTGCTTGAAGACGATAGACGCTAACGTAAGTGCTTGTTGGTCGGTACGCAATGGCGGCCGGTCACAGAGGTGTCACGCCAAAGTCACAGTCGCGACATCTGCCGGGCGCAGCGTGAAAAGGTCACAACTCCGGGGACGAATCATGAAACAGTCGCAACAACCTGAGGTCAGCCGCCGCGGATTTCTCACGCAATCGCTTGTAGGTGGCGCCGCGCTGGCTGCGCCGCTCGGGAACCTGCATGCGCGCCAGCTGCGGGGATACCGGCCCAACGCACGGCACGGCTATGGCCCGATCGAACCCGTGCTTGACGACACCACGGGATTACCGCTGCTCAAGCTGCCGCGTGGTTTTCGCTACGAGAGTTTTGGCTGGACCGGCGACCTCATGTCCGACGGCACACTCACGCCCGACCGTCATGACGGTATGGCCGTGGTGGATGCGCGCTGGCGCCGCGGTGATTTCGAGCTCACGCTGATCAGAAATCACGAGCGCGGCGCGGGCGCGCCCGACGATCCCCTGCCATTCGTCGGCGACGGACAGGCACCCATCTACGATAGTTTCTCGTTGCCGGGCGTCCTCGCCGGCATCGGCGGCGGCACCACGGCACTTACCTATACGCGCCACGGCTTTTCGCGTTCCGAAGCGACATTGGGTGGTACGCTGACCAACTGTGCCGGCGGGCCGACGCCCTGGGGCTCGTGGTTGACCTGTGAAGAAGTCACCATCCGGGGCTCGCTCATCGGTGCGAAGGATCACGGTTACGTCTTCGAAGTGCCTTCACCGCGACTCGGTCCGGCGAGCGCCGTGCCGATCCGGGACATGGGCTTCATGGACCACGAGGCTGTAGCCGTCGACCCCATTCGGGGTTACGTCTACCTGACCGAGGACAACGGCAACAATTCGGGCTTCTATCGCTTCACGCCGAACCGGCAATGCCTTCGTCCCGGCGATCTGGAGGCCGGCGGCCGACTCGAGATGCTGCGCGTTGTCGACCAGGCCAACGCCGATCTTGCCAACGTGTCGCAGGGCGACGAGTTCAGTGTGGACTGGGTGCCGATCGAAAATCCCGACGCCGACCCCGAGTCGTTCGCCTCACCAGATCCGAACTTCCCGCCCATCGAAGGCTCGGGTCGCTCCGGCCCCTACCTCCAGGGCGAAGCGTTGGGGGCGGCAAAATTCAACCGCGGCGAAGGCTGCTGGTACCGATTCGGGCTCACCTATTTCGTGGACACCAGTGGCGGGCCCGCGGGCAAGGGTGTCGTCTGGGTGTACCGCCCGCCACGCGGCTCGCGCCAATACGGGACCCTCAAAGCCCTGTTCGTGTCGCCCGATGAGGCCACGGCCGACAACCCCGACAACATCACTGTGAGTCCGCGCGGCGGCATCGTCGTCTGCGAGGACGGTGGCGGCCTGGTCCGCGACGACGGTGAACGCGAGTTCGGTGCACGGCTCATCGGGATCAACCGGCGCGGCGAATCGTTCGTGTTCGCCGAGAACAACGTAGTGATCGAGTCGGCTTTGCCCAACAATCCCTTCATTCCGTCGGCCGATTACCGCGGATCCGAATTCGCGGGTGCCGACTTCTCGCCGTTTGGCAGCGTGCTGTTCGTTAACATCCAGACGCCCGGCATTACCTTTGCTATCCGCGGGCCCTGGTGGCGCGGGCAGCTGTAGCCGGCCCCGACCACTGACCCCGCCTGCCAACGGCCCCTCAATCGAGGGGCCGTTTTGCATCGGGCGATGCTAACCGCGCCGTTCAGCTTCCATTCAGCGATGCGGGCGTAGCGTCCTCTTGCACCCAAGCTTCCCCAACTCACCCCATGGGAGGGTCGATATGCACGCGACGCAAGCGCGAATCCCCTGGCACCGCGCACTGGCCCTGGCCGCGTTGCTCGTGCCGGGTCTGGCCAGCGCCAACACCAACCCCACCATCCGCCTGTTCCCGACCACGGTCGTCGAAGACCTGCGCCAAACCAGCGCCGTCGCACAGGAAATGGAAACCGGCCTGCAGGAAGTCATTGGCCGGCTCGACCAGCAGCAACAGCTCTATCTCGACAGCAAGTGCGAAGGTGCCGAGGGCGACCCCGGTTGCCAACGACTGTCAAAGCAAATTGGCGCCACCTATCTCGAGATGCTCGAGATCATGGAAGCGCGTCTCCCGGACATGGAACACACGGTCAACAACACGCGGCTGAGTCTCGAGAAGCGGTTGCGCTCCGAGATCGGCACCAAGATGACGTCCTGGACGCTGCAGGAGACGCTCGTCGGCAAGCAGAAGACGAACGCCGCCGCACCCTCGCCCAGCCTGCGCGGCCGCTCCGGCATGCGCTTGTCTGAGCGCTTCCGTCAGTACTACCAGCTCGTCGCATCATCGAACACGAGCGCCGATCAATCGCTGGCCGTGCTCGCCTCTGACATCTATCTCGATATGGACGAAACCAGTGTGCTTATCGCACGCACCCGCGAGGAGATCGCGCGCGCCACGCTCATCGAGCAACTCAACCAGTCGTTTGGCGCCATCACACCGGAGATGATGGAGGTCGTGGGTGGCGTCAAGTCGATTCTGTTTGGTGACGCGCCCGAGGACATCGTCATCGCAGGACCGCCGCCGGGCAGCGTCGAGAAACCCTATCGCAGCCCCCTCGAGCAGTAAGGAACGATCATGAACCTCAAAACGACACTCATCGTCGCCGCGCTCGCACTCCTGGGCGGCTGCGCAGCCACACCCCCGCCCTGCGACGGCCCAACGACACGCAACCTCGACGCCGCCGTCATGCACGTCAAGGACAAGCTCGCGACGGGATGCACCGCGCAATTTGATAGCTACTTCGACACGCTGCTGACCACGGCCGAGGGCAACCCACGACCCGAGAACAAGCGGGTGTTCAGCGAGTTTCTCGTATGGACCGCGGACTCGGGACTGCTCAGCCAGCGCCAGGCCAAGGACTACTACAATCGATTCTTCAACGTGAAGTTCATGACGCTCGCGAGCGACTACAACACCTGCTCGCACACCTGCCCGCGCCGCGATCGTGTGCTGCTCGACATGGAGCGTGAACTGAGTGACAAGGAGCGGGGCCTGCTTCGGGTCAGCCGCGACGATGCGGGATACTACCGCGCCGACCGGCTCTACAAGGAAGTGGAGCTTGTGCTCGAGGCCACCTGCACGGCCTGTGCCGCGGGCCGCTAGGGCCGCCCGGCGATGACCGCCCTGCATCGCCAGCAGTTCCTGCGGGGCTTCGCAGGCGGCGCCGTCGGCACACTCATCGGTGGCGGCGCGCTCGTGTTCGCGCTGTCGCACTACGGCGTTGTCACCTTCGAGAACGACCGTGTGCCGAGCCTGTCGGGCTGGTTTGACTGGGCCACCATGAATCTCGGCGCTTCGATCCCCGTGTTCGCCGTGCTGCTGCTGGCGTTCTTCGCGGGCCTGGCGCGACTGCGGCGACTGCTCGAAGACGAAGGCCCCATTGACCGCATCGTGCAACTCGACCACCTGACCGACATCTGGACGACTCTGTTCTTCGGCACGGGCGTCATCTGGACCGCGATCGGCATGCGCAGCGCACTCATCTTCGCGCTTGGCGAACCCGATGTGTCCGTGCAGGAAGGCGCCTTCAAGATGCTCGAGCGCATGGTCGAGGGCGGCATCCTGCTCGCGCTGTCGACCACGATCTTCGGTGGCATCGGCGGCTACCTCATGCGCGTTTACAAAGCCATCGTGCTGGGCTCGACGCTGCAGGCGCGTTACGACCAGGAGGCGCGCGAAGATGTTGCGGGGGTGCGCACCTCGCTGGAACGCATTGAACGATTCCTGCGCCGCGAGGAACAGGAGCCTGAGTGGTGATGCGCGTACCGCACCGCTACGGGATGGGGCGAAGCGTCGATGGCGATGCCGGTGGCGCGGCCGACCTGCAGACGGACGTCATGCGCTTCATGGCCATCCTCGCACTGTGTCTTGTGGTCATCTTTGCGCTCGTGCAGAGCATTCCGAGACCGATGCCGGCTGCGACCGAGCCTGTCGCCGAAGCGGCGCCACCCGAGCCCGTGCGCGAGCCTGAACCCAACCCGGTACCTGTGGTGCCGGAGCCCGAGCCGGCCGTCACACCCGAGCCTGAGGTCATTGAACTCACACGCTCACCGCCACCTGCTGCCACCCCGCCGGAGTCGGTGCCCCTTCCCGAGCCCGCGCCTTCCCGCACGAAAAGTGCAATACCGTCCCCAGCGCAGGAAGGCTTCACACTGCAGTTCGAGTCCGACACGGCGCTGACGCGACTCGTGAGTCGCAATGCCATCGGCCTGTTTGCACTTGATGACGCATCGACGCTGCGCATGAGCGTGAACCGAGGACGCGTCAGTTTCTGGCCTGCGTCACTACCCAACGCCTTTCACGAGATGGATCCGGGCACAGTGCCGAGCGAGGTGCTGCGCGCCCTGCGCCTGACGCGCGGCGGCGATTTGAACGTCACCTGGGGCGTGACTCTGCCCGCCGACATGCAGCGCGAGCTCGACGCAATTGTCCGTGAACACCGAGGCGGCGCGCTCTACATCGCGGGCGACGGCCAGATCAGGCTGGAGCCCTGACGTGCTGCGCGCCATGACACTGCTGGGCCTGCTGGTCGTCGCAAGCGTCGCCGACGCCGCGCTGCGCTGGCAGGACGCGGAAAGCTGGGTGGCGCAGGACGTCGCCCCTGAGCTCGCGCGCCAGTTTCGAGACCACCCGAGGTTCCGTGGCCAGAACGTTCGTATCGTCGCGTTCGAGAACGGCGTGCCCGCTGCACGCACGAACGCGCTCGCACTGGCGTTGCGAGACCAGCTGTCCGCAGCCCTGCTGCAGGTACCGGGCATTCGACTGGCTGCGCCGGCGGGCATGAATCAAACGCTCGACTGCGACCGCGCTGACGTTGACTACTACGTCGGACTCGAGATTGCCGAACAGGGACAGCGTGACGTTCGGCTCGTTATGCGGACGCTCGATGCGCGTACCAACACCTGGGTAACCGGCCACGACAAGCGCTGGCAAGGCAAGCTCACGGGCGCGCAACGGCGCGCGTTACGGACGCTGATTACTGACCCGCAGTTCAAAGGCCAGCGCGCTGCACCGTTCACGCACGGTGAGTCCGATGTCCTGGCACGAGCGCTCGCCCGCGAGCTCGCCTGCGCATCGGTCAAGCAACTGGGCGGCGTTTATGTCGTTCGCATCGCGACGGCGAACGGGTCGTCGAAGGCCGACGTCGGCCAACTCGTGGGGCGCAACCTTGCAGGCCTTGTCGCGATGCAGTTCACGGACGACACCGCGCGCGCCAACGCCGTGCTCGATACGAGCCTGCACGCCGTCGATGGGGAGCTTGCCCAGGTGTGGGTCTCGCTGACGCCCGTAGCAACGGCCAGCGAACTGCCGGTGCTCACCGCGAGCGCCTACGTGCGCCACAACGCCGTCGTCGCTGACGTCGCACCGCGCGCGGAGACGCCACCACAAGGCACCCCGGCCGTGACCCCAACCCCGGTCGTGCGAACCGCCCAGCCCGTCAACGCAATTCCCATCGTCGAGACCACACCGAGCGTGCTGCATACCGTCCAGCTCGTCACCGGCCGCGGTCGTGCGACCTGCGGTATCCGCAGGCCCTGCACGGCGCTCGAGATCAGCAGCCAGCAAACGACCGCACTGTTCCTGCTCGAGCACCAGGTTGAGTTCGGTCTTGTGCGTATGGGTGGCGACCGGTGCGGCAACGGCGGCGTGCCGCGTGTCCTCAAGGGCACGGGGACCGTGACGATCGCGCTGCCTGCGGTTCGCACGCGCAGCACGCGAGCCGCGCCGACACGCGACCTGCCCATGCGCCCCGCGACCGACACGCTGTACACGATTGCCGTCAGCAACAGCCGCGCCGCACTGGCGTTCGCGCGGCATTTCAAAGCGCTGCCGACCCGTTGCGCCGCGGCGGCGCAGGTTGGCCTTCGCGGTGCGTCGCTCGAGGCCTGGCTCGAGAATCTGGCCGGTCTCATCGAGACCTGGGCCGGCGACGTCGAACTGCAGGCGCTGCCGCTCGGCGACACGGCCTGAAGGAGAGACGACGATGATTCGGTTCATGGGTTTCGCTACGGGCGCCGCGGTCGCCGTCGGTGTCATGCTGTTCTTGTTCGGTGCGCCACAGGCACCCGATTCCGAAGCGGAGCCATTGGTCGTGCAGTCGCAAGACGCGTTGCCAACGGCTGCCGCGGAAATACCAACAACAGACACACCAGCGTCCGAGCCCGCAGCCGAGACACTCGAGGCGCCCGTGAAGCCCGTGGAGCCCGTGGAGCCCGAGGCCAGCCTGGAACCCGCAGCCCTCGAGACACCGCCGGTCGAGGCAGCTGCGGCTACCGTCCCCATCGAGGAGGTGCCGAATCTCGCCGGTGAACCCGAAGCCGATACCCGTATTGCCGTCGCCGACGACGCGCCGCAACGCGATTTGCAGTGGCACGTCTTCTGGAGTCCGTTTCGGAGTCGCATCGCAGCCAATGGCTTCGTGAGTCGCCTCGAGTCCGTCACGGGCTTTGACTACCGTGTCGTGCACATCGACACGGGCGTGTACGAGGTGGCCTTGGGGTATGCGGACGATGACGAGCGCCGCAACAAGCTCGCCGCCATTGCCGAAGCCACCGGGCTTGTGATGCCCGACTCATGAACGCCCGACGTCTACTCACCGCTCTTGCCTTGCTCAGCGTGGCCGCGTTCGCGCTGGCACGACCGCGCGCCGAACCGAATCCCGACCGTGCCTGGCGCGAGTACGCGGGCATCGCCGACAGCACCCTGCCCGGCTACCAGTTTCCGTTCGACACCTGCTTCCGCGCGGCCGCGCTCGCGCACGACGTGCCCTACACCTTGCTGCTGGCCGTCGCGCGCGGCGAAAGCGACTTCGAGCCCACGGCGCGTTCGAAGGCCGATGCGCACGGCGTCATGCAAATCCTCTGGCCCACGACGGCCAGGCACCTGGGCATCCATCGCCTGTCCGAGCTTTACGAGCCCTGCACCAACATCGATGCCGGTGCCCGCTACCTGCGTGAAATGCTCGACCGATACGAGGGTGATATTCACCTCGCGCTCGCCGCCTACAACTACGGGCCGAACCGCATCGCCGTGGGCGCGACACGCATTCCCGAGGGTGCGACCTGGTACAGCGGTTACATCTACCGCCACCTCGACTTCGTGCTCGGCGACACCCTCGTCACGGCACGTGCCGGCGAGCAGCTCTACTCCGAACTCGGCCGCTCGACGCTCGTCACATTCGGCGAGCCTTACCGTGCTGCCGCCTTCGTGGCGACGCTCGAGCAGCGCGCGCCGGGACTCGAGCTCGACTGGTTTCGCGAGGGCACCGGCGCCTTTGCGGTGGTTCTCGTCTACGCGGACCGGGACGCCTTCGATGCCAGTGCCGCGCTGCTCGCTCGCGCGGGCTACCGGCTCCCTGACTGAGCCCCACTGAGCCACGCGAGCCTCTTAAGCCGCAAGATTCAATGGCCGTGCCTAGCGCAGCGCGGCTTCGATCAGCGCGCGTGTTTCCGCCGGATCGATAACGCGGTCGATCTCGAGCACGCTGGCCACTTCCAGCGCGCTGCCGCGTTCGTACATCTCGGCCACGAGCCGGTCGAACAGCGCGTCGCGGGCAGCCTCGTCTTCGACGGCATCGAGTTCCTTGCGAAAGCCAAGTCGCACGGCACCTTCGAGCCCCATGGCGCCAAACTCTCCCGTAGGCCAGGCGGCGGCGCAGAGCGGCTCGCTGAAGCCACCACCGGCCATAGCCATGGCGCCCAGCCCGTACGCCTTGCGTAGCACAATGGCCACCAGGGGTACCGTGAGACTGACGCCCGCCAGGAACAGCTCCGACATGTGCCGCGTGGCGGCCTCCGCCTCGCTGTCCGGGCCCACCATGAAACCGGGGGTGTCGATGAACGATACGACAGGCAAGCCATTCGCGTCGCAGAAGCGCAGGAACCGCGCGGCCTTGTGGGCGGCAGCCGCATCGATGGCACCCGCCAGCGACTGATTGTCGTTGGCGATCACGCCAACCGCGCGACCCGATACGCGGCACAGCCCCGTGATCATGGCGCGCGCATAGTCCTGCGCGAGCTCCACAAAACTCCCTGTGTCCACGACACGCTCGATGACGGGACGGACCTTGTAGGTGAAGCGGCGGTCCGGCGGCAGCGCATCACGCAATGGTTCAGGATCGGCCACCTCACCTGCCGCAACGGCGCCCTGAAGCAAGCCCATGAGCGTGCGCGCCTGCGTGGTCGCACTGGCTTCATCATCGGCCAGGAGATCCACCGTGCCCTGCGCGGCATGCAGCTCGGCCGGACCAATCTCACTCGCCTTGAAGTTGCCGAGCCCACCCGCCTCGATCATTGCGGGCCCCGCCATGCCGATGGACGACGCACGCGTCGCGATGCGCAGGTCCGCGCAGCCGAACAGTAAGGCGTTGCCTGCGAAGCAGTATCCGTGATTGACGGCGATGCGCGGCACGCGACCCGCGAGGCGTGCCCAGCGTGCGAAGGTCGGCACGTCGAGCCCCGTAACCTGCGTCGTCACATCCGTGTCGCCGGGACGGCCGCCGCCACCCTCTGTGTACATGATCACGGGCAGACGCTCACGGTCCGCGAGCTCAAGCAGGCGGTCGATTTTCTTGTGATGGTAGAAGCCCTGGGTACCCGCCAGCACGCTGTAGTCGTTGATGATGACGGCAACGCGCGCCGCCGCGCCTCCAAACAAGGCCGCATTGACGGTCGCCAAGCCCGTGATCACGCCGTCACCGGGCGTGTTCGCGACGAGATCGTCGAGTTCTCGCCGCTGACGCTGCGCGGCCACGGCCATGTCGCCGTATTCGACGAACGACTCCGGGTCAATGAGCGCCGCGAGATTCTCCCGCGCGGTGCGCCCGCCTTGGTCGTGGCGCTTCGACGTTGCTTCTGCGCGTTGCTCATCGGTCGCCGCGGCGCGGCGCGCCTGCAGCGCACGCAACGCGCGCCGGCTCCTGTTTTCGCTGTCGTCGGTCACGCGGTCCCTCCCCACAAGGCAGCGCCACGCTAGCAAATATCCAGGGTGGGCGGTATCGCCGACTGTGCCCCACTTGCGTCTATACTGTGGCTTCGTTCATCAGGGGGATGAAGAGATGAGGAAAACGCTGATTGCCGCGGCCGCTGGGCTCGTGGCGGTGACGGCACTCGCCGGTCACCACGAGAAGGGGGAGCAAGCCGCCGAAGCCGAAGCGGCCATGATGTCCGAAGAAGCGATGATGGCCGCGATGGCCGCCGCCGCGACGCCCGGGGAGCCGCACGCGCAGCTCGCGAAATCGGTCGGCACCTTCGATGCCGCCATGACGTTTCTCATGGACCCGAGTGGTGAGCCACAGAAGACCACCATGACCGTCGAACGCACCATGGACCTAGGCGGCCGGGTGCTGCTGGAACACTGGAACGGCGAGTTCATGGGCATGCCGTTCGCCGGCCGCAGCCGCACGGGCTATGACAATGTCACCAAACGGTACTGGTCGACCTGGACCGATAACTGGTCCACGGGCGTACTGATCATGTACGGCGACTACGACGCCGAGAGCGAGTCGATGGTGTTCGAGGGTGAAAGCGCCCACCCTGTTACGGGCAGCCTGTACACGATGAAGTCCGTGACGCGTGAGCTAGGTGGCGGCAAGTCGACCATGGACATGTACGAAGACTATGGTCAGGGCATGGTGAAAGCGTTCGCCGTGACCATAACGCCGCGCTAGGACGCGCGCGGTCGCCCGAGCGCTAGGCCGGGCGACCGCAACACCTGATCAACGCACGCGCGTGTAGCGGTAGCTGTGTCGCGTGACCGACACGATGCTGCCCTCGTCGTCGCGCTCGAATATCACTGGCTCCGCCAGCGAGCCGTCATCGCGCTTGCTGCGAAACGTATCGCCGTCTTCATGCACGAACAGATCGACGCCATCGGCGGGATTGCGGTCAAAAACGGGAATGGCGAACAGCGCGCCGTCATCGATCCCGATGTAGACATCCCAGTCGTAGTTCTCGACGCCGTAGTAGCCCTCGTATTCGGTGAGGTCGAAGTCCGGGTTTGCGTCGTCATCCGATGACGCGTCCTCGGCGTCCTCGCCGTGGACGGCCGTTACCGATCCATTGACAAAGTCGAACACCCAGCGCATGTGGCCGCCTGGCGAGACATCGTTGGCCGTGACCATCATGATGTAGGCCGTCTTGTCGGGCAGTCGCATCGTGAACGACGTGCGCGCGCCCGGGCAGTAGCCGCCGTGGCCCCAGAGGGTCGTGTCCCCGTAGCGGCGTGTTGCGTAGGCCAGACCCCAGCCCGGCTCGTCGAACTCGGGCCCCACCCAGTGTACGCGCATCATCTGACGCAGCGTCGACGCCTTGAGGATTTCCTGCCCACCCGCTTCTCGCAGCCGGAAATGCCACGATGCGAAGCGCGCAAGATCGTTGACGCTTGAGGCCACGCCCGCCGCCGGGGCATAGGCGCGGAACTGGTGCGCCTCGACGGGCTTGCGCCGACCCTTGGCGTCACGGACGTAGTAGCCCCGCGCGAACCCCCGGCCCACGCGATCAAACGGCATATCCGTGGTGGTGTTCACCATCCCCAGCGGCTTGAGGATGGTCGCGGACACGTAGTCGCCCCAGGTCTGTCCGCTGGCCTCGGCGATCGCGTTCCCGATGAGCGACATCCCCAGGTTCGAGTACTGCCAGTGGTCGTAGGGCGCGTAAAGTTGATCGTGGCGCTGCGTCGTATCGCGCAATGTGGCGACGTCCGGGAACGTCGTGTCTGCCCAGAAGTCCTCGACGCCCTCCCGTGGCAGCCCCGACACGTGACTCAGAACATTGCGCAGCGTCACGGGCTCGTCGGCACCCGTACCGTCACTTGGCGCCACGTCGCCAATGTAGTCGTAGAGACTCGCGTCGAGCTGCAGCTTGCCCGCGTCGACGAGCGACATGGCCGCGATGCCGTTGAACAGCTTCGACACGGAGCAAATGCTGAACGCCGTATCGTCGGTGACGTTGCGCTTGGTCCGCAGGCTCTCGACACCGTACTGGTGCGACCAGACAAGCTGCTGATCGTGGACGATCCCGATGGCGGCGCCGGGCACGGACTCTCGGGCCAGCTGCGCATCGATGATGGCTTCGACGGCGCGCAGTCTCGAATCGAGCCGCTGCTGCGCTGACTGGGCTTGCACGGTTGGCGAGACGGCAACAGCAAGCGTTGCGAGCGCGGGGATGAGCTTCTTCATGGCCGATTCTCCGAGGCGGCTTTTGGCGTGCCCGCGAATATAGCCCATTCCGTGTCCAGGGTGCGCACCCGCCACTCGCTCGAGCCAAACGGCAACGTCCGAAGACCAGACATAATTTCAATCAATACATGACTAATTAATTCAGTAAGTTGAAAGACTTTCCTGATCGCGAGCGTGGGCTGGATCACACCCTACACCGTGTCGGGTGCTGACCCCTCAAGCGTGCCCCGATTTAGCCGCTACGAAGGCAACGTGCGGTCTTCAATTACAATGAGTTCGGCCCGATGATCAAGCTGATCCGAACCCGGCTGTTTCTGGGATTCCTGCTGTGCATCAGCATCCCCGCAGCGTTGGGTCCCGTGGTGTATGTCTATCTGCAGGAGCGCGCGGCGCTTGCCGAGGTGTCAGGCACGCTGAGTGATACCGAGCGCGAGTTACTGCTCACGGAGCAATACGGCCGCGATTTCATCAACTTCAGCCAGCGCGACCAGGACTTCTTCGCGAGCGGCAACAGCGAGTATCTGGCGAAGCGTGAGGCTGCCATGGCACGCGCATACGACAGCCTGGACGCGCTGCGCGGCAAAGCCAGTCCGACGTTCGAGGCACTGCTCGATGATCTCCTGAAGTCCTTTGATGCCTACAGCTGGACGTTTTCGCAGCTCGCGCAACGCGTCCGCGAACGCGGCTTCCAGGACCACGGCGTCGTCGGCCGGATGCGCGACATCATTCACAGCCTCGAAGCGCAGGTGGCGGACGACGACCTGATGGTACACATGCTGACGCTGCGGCGGCATGAGAAGGACTACATCATCCGCAATCAGACGCGCTACGTGACAGCGCTTGTCGAGCGCGCAACGGTACTTGAGCAAGCCATTGCCAACCACCCCCGGCTCAGCATTGCCACGAAGCAGTCCATGATCGAACGCCTCGATCTGTACGTCGCAAGCTTTCGGGACCTCGTCGCCATCGACGAGACCATCGGCATTCGCTCCAGAACGGGTTTGTTCGAGGATCTCTTCGGCATTGAACAACGCCTGACCTCAAGCTTCGGCGCGCTCGAAATGGCCGTCGCCGCTTACGCCAGCAATCGCGCCGAGGTCATGACCCGCTACCTGTCGCTGGCCGCCATGGGCGCCGCGGCGTTCGCGCTGCTGGCCAGCATGGCGCTGTCGCGCCGACTGACACGGCCGCTCAATGAACTCTCGAGCCGTATGCGCGACTACGTCGAGAGCGAGTTCAAGCAGCATGTCGATCTCGAAGACCTGACGCGACTCAATGACGAGGTTGGTCACCTGGCGCGCGACTTTGGCGCCGTGCAGCAGGCCATCACCGATCACGTGTCATCGATTCGAAAGATGGCCTACTACGACAACCTCACTGGCGCCGCGAGCCGGGCCTACCTCACGCAACGGCTCAACGAGATGATCGGCAGTGCGCAGCGCCGCAGCGAGGGGCTGTCCCTGTTCTTCGTCGACCTCGACAAGTTCAAGGACGTCAACGACACGCTGGGCCACGACGCCGGCGACCAGCTACTCATCGAGGTGGTCAACCGCCTGACCGACTCCGTACGCGCCTGCGACTTCGTTGCGCGGCTCGGCGGCGACGAATTCTGCGTTCTGCTCGAGGGGCTCTCGGACGAAGCCGACATCGCCGTGGTGGCTGAGCGGTGCATTGGCAACCTGCAACAGCCCATCACGCTCAGCGGCAAGACTTTCAAGCCCGCGGGCAGCATTGGTATCGCCCGGTTCCCGGCCGACGGCAACGACGCCGACGAGCTCATGCAGGCTGGCGACAACGCGATGTATGCCGCCAAGGTCGCAGGACACCACCGCTTCGAGTTCTTCCGCAAGGAGATGGGGCAGCGCGCCGTCGACCGGCTCACGATCGCGCAGGAACTGCGCAGCGCGCTCAACAACGAAGAATTCCGACTGCACTACCAGCCGCAGGTCGATGTCCGAACGGGCGAGGTTCGCGGCTGGGAGGCTCTCGTGCGCTGGCAACACCCGGAGCGCGGTCTCGTCGCACCGGACGAGTTCCTGCCCGAGATCGAGCGACTGGGACTGATCAACGAGCTGGGCACCTGGGTCATCCGCGAAGCCTGCCAGCAGCTCGCTGCCTGGCGTGACGAGGGTGTCGATGACCTGCGCATGAGCGTCAATGTGGCGCCCCGTCAGCTCGCCGACAAGCAGTTGTTCTGCGTCGTGTCTCAGGCCATCACCGATTCGGGAATCAAAGCCGAGCAACTCGAACTCGAGGTGACGGAGTCGGGCATTCAGGCCACGGAAGACGGTGCCGCGATCCTCAACCGTCTCAAGAGCCTGGGCATTCGCGTGGCGATTGACGACTTCGGTACGGGCTACAGCTCGCTGGGCTCGCTCAAGTACTTACCTGTCGACAGGCTCAAGATCGACCGCAGTTTTGTCCGCGACATGGCCAGCAACGCGCAGGACGCCGTACTACTGGGCACCATCATGTCGCTGGGCCACGCACTCAGATTCAACATCGTCGCCGAGGGCGTCGAGGACCTCGAGCAGCTGCAGATCCTGCAGGGACTCGACTGCGACCTCGTGCAGGGCTACTTCTTTTCGAAGCCGCTGGCACCGGACGCCGTACCCGCGATCGCCCGCAAGGGCTACATCGAACCCGACGACGCCACGGCAAATGAACGAAAGGCAGGATAAGCCCGCATGATGACCGCGACCGCCACAAACACCAACCGGATACCGACGCTCGAGAATGGCGCGGCGCAGCTGCTGCTTGAGATCGCTGATGGCGACGTCTGCATGGCCCGCATCGTGCAACTCGTCCAGATTTCGCCGTCCATTGCCGCCAAATTGCTGTCGACCGCAAACTCCGCCTGGTCCAACCCGGTCGCGCCGGTCACATCGGTCACCGACGCCTGCTCGCGGCTGGGTCTCAATGTTGTGCGGACGACCACGATCGCGCTGGCCATCGGCCAGTCGTTCGACCCCAAGCGCTGCCCCGGGTTTGACGCGGAGAGATTCTGGTGTACGTCGATTCTCGCCTCGCGCCTGGCCTCGGAGCTGGCGCCTCGTTTTGGTGTCGATGCGAACACAGCCGCCACCGCAGCGCTGCTCAACAACATCGGTCTGCTCTGGCTGGCGGACGCCATGCCCGATGCCACGAACGCCGCCTTCGATAGCGCAACCGCGAACAACGGCTGCAGCCTGGGCGACGGCCTTCGGGAATCCTGTGGCATGGACCGCCGCGAGGCCTCCCAGCTCTTGTTCAGTGCCTGGCGGTTGCCCGAAGCACTCACGGGGGCGGGCGCCGACCCGCAGAGCCCGCAACGACTCCTCATCGAGTGCGCCGAGATCATGGCGACAGAAATCTACGCCGAGACGGCACTGGATGATGCCAGCTGTGCCGAAGACGACAACGCCACGACAATGGTCTACACCAAGATCTCGGGCGAACTCGGCAAGACCCAGGAACTGGCAGCCATCCTGTTCTGAGCGTCGCTGGCTGTTACCCTGTCGGTTCGTTCACTGACCGGCAGATCGACCCCATGCTGTCATTCCGAAGAATCGCGCTCGCGAGCACGAGCCTCCTGATTGCCCTAAGTCTGACTGCCTGCGGCAACTTGCCCATCGGACTCGAGACGCCTGGCGTGACCGTCACCAGCTTTCGGGTCTTGCCGAGCGATGCGATGACGCCGCGATTCGAGGTCGGACTCAACGTGACGAACCCCAACGCCGTGCCGCTCAACGTGGACGGCCTCGCCTACTCGATCAGTATCGAAGGTAAATCGATCCTGGACGGGGTCACCAACAACATCGACCCCATCGAGGCCTACGGCAGCGGCGACATCGTGATCACGGCGGTGCCCGATGTCATCGCTGGCGTCCGGGTCCTCACGGGGCTGTTGCGCGGCAACAGCGACGCGGTGTCCTATGCCTTCGAGGCACGCCTCGACGTCGGCTCGTTTCTGCCCGATATACGCGTCCGCGACGAAGGCGAGATTGTTCTTGGCGGCACCTGACAGCGCGGGGCCGGCGCGCGCTCAGACCCGCTGTTCGATCGGCACGTAGTCGAAATCGAAACCGAAGCAGCGCGGCGCAACGACGGCGAGTGCACGCGACGTCCGGTAGTAGTCCGGGCATCCCACGCCCACCACCGTAACCCGCTGCCCAAAACGCAGCCGCTCGGCATTGATCGGTGTTCCGGTCTCATAATCGAGCACCGTGATGAGGTCGGGCACGGACGCGAGCACCCGGTCACCGATCCGCGCCACGAGGTACTCGTTGCGGATATCGATCGTCAGTGAAGCACCGTCACCATCAAACGGCGCCAACGTTGCCTTGCCGACGTCATAGCCGCCCACGATGGCGCTCGCGCAATCGACGACTTTGCCTGTGAACAGCTCGACGAGCGCACCGTATTGCGACTGTTCGAACGCCGCGGCGAGCGGCGCCAGCAGCTGCGACGCCAACCCGCGTTGCTCGCGGAGTATGCGCCCGATCTCAATCGAGAACGACAAGGTGCCGCGCACCACGGCACTCTTGAGCGCCTCCCCCGTCATGGGGTGTTCCACGGCGATGATCATGCCGCCCATCGCTTGCGTGACGGCACGAATATGGCGTTCATAGGTCGCGGCGGAACCACTGTTGAACATCGCCGCGTTGCCCTCGTAGTCGAGCGCCAGCGCAGGCGTCGGTGAGATACCGGCAATCGGAAACGTCATCATCTGGGCTTCGGGCAAGGCACGGCCCATGCCATCGCCGTCGATGACGGGCAGACCGCACTGCGCCGCTGCAATGAGTGGCACGAGTGAATTGCCGCCGCCCACTTCGAATGCGACCAAAGCATCGACCTTGCGCCCGACATGCGCCTCGAAGGCGCGCAAGGCCTTGAGCGGGTCACCGATTGAGGGCAGCAGCTCGAGACTGACCGACGGCGCGCCGACCCCGCCGATGGTGGCCACGAATGCATCGTCGTCGAGTGCGTCGGCCGACATGAGTTCAATACCGTCGGACGCTGCCAGCGCCTGCTGCGCCAGCAAATAGGACACGTAAGGATCGCCGCCGCCGCCCGTGGCCAGAAATACGCCACCCAGTGACAGGTCATCGAGGTCTTCGACGCGTAGCCTCATCGCACCGCCTCTGGCGCGGGCGCCCCAAGCCCGGCGATTTCACCGACGACCTTGACGCGCACGCGCGCCATATTACCGTCCATGTAGGACATCGCCGTTTCCTCGATGTCTGCAACCCGCAGCGTGTCCGGCCGCGCACCGGCGCGAAGCGCCTGCGCGGTCGCCAGCTCGCAGATCTTCTGCAGGTTCGCATCACGGTTCTTTTCGTCATAGGCCACAAGGCGCTCCGCCTCGCCACCGATCTGCGCGATGGCCGCACCGATGGCGTTGGCGACCCCGGCCTGCTCTGGGTTGACGAGCGCACCCGCCGTTTCGAACGACGTCGCAAGGATCGCGCCACCGCCAACCAGCACGACGGGCAGCGGCTGTTCGCCCGGACTCATCGTGTCCACGCCGCGCGCGAGCATGTCGTTCATTGTCGCGCGTGCTGCGGCAATTGTGTCCCCGCCCAAACCGGCAACGCGCGACGCGTCACCGATCTCGGCGGCGCCTTCAGCCACGGCGATATCGGTTGCAGTCAGCGTATCACCGCCAAACACGAGCGCTTCGCTGACGAGACGATGCCCCACGGAGCGCGGCCCGACCGTTGCCCCGTCTTCCGCCACAAGGCTGCCGCCGCCGAGCCCGATCGCAAGAATATCGGGCATGCGGAAATTGGTGCGCACCCCACCGACCTCGATGACGACGTTGGACTCGCGCGGAAATCCGCCCTGAAGCACGCCGATATCCGAAGTCGTGCCGCCGATGTCGATGACGATCGCATCGTCGAGACCCGTCAGTCGAGACGCGCCACGCAGCGAATTCGTGGGGCCCGAAGCGAAAGTCAGCGCCGGAAACTGCCGCGCAAATTCGGCGTCCATGAGTGTGCCGTCATTCTGGCTGACGAAGAACCGGCACATCAGGCCACGTGCGCGAATGCCTTCGATGAACGCCGCAACAACGCCATCCGCAAACGACAGCAGACTCGCATTGAGCAGTGCCGCGTTCTCGCGCTCGAGCAAACCGAGCCGGCCAATACGGTGCGACATCGTGATCCGCGTGTCGGGCAGAACCGCCTCGATTCGACGCGCGAGATCGAGCTCGGGCTCGGGGTTCATCGGCGAGAACGCCGACGCAATTGCCACGGCCTCGACGCGCTTGTCGACCAGATCGTCGATCACGCGCTCGATCTCACGCTCGTGGGTCTTTGCGATCGGACGGCCATCGTACAGATAGCCGCCGCGCAGCATGTACACGCGATCGCCCAGTGCTCTTGCGATGTCATCGGGCCAGCCCACCTTGGGCGGCAGCCCGTCCCCCGACGGCATGCCGATTCGGATCGCCGCGACCTCGGTGAGCTCGCGCCTCTCGATGACGGCATTCGTAAACTGCGTCGTGCCGAGCATGACCGCCTCGATATCCGCCGGATAAAAGGCGGCATCTGCGATAAGCGTTTCGAGCGCTGTCATGATGCCCGTGAGCACATCCGCGGAGGTCAACGCCTTGATCGTCGCGATCACGGTGTCGCCCTCGAGCAGCACGGCGTCCGTGTGGGTACCCCCGACGTCGATGCCGATGCGTCTCACGGTGTCGACTTCGCGGCCAGCCTCGACCGGCGCTCGAACCAGCTCAAGACCGCATAGCCCAGCGCCGACACGACCAGCGCGTCCAATGCCGCGATTCCGCTGAGCGTTATCAGTTCGCGGTCACCCAGCAGCGCGACCGTACTACCGGCCAGCCAGGCGATCAGTGCCATGGGCGACACGCGTCGAATCCTGCCGAGTTGATCGCCGAAGTATGCGGCCGGCCGCACGAAGAAATGATCGACAGCAATGACGCCGGCGACGGGCACAAACACGATGGCCAGGTAAAACAGGAAGGTCAGGAAGTAGTCGAGAATGTTGAGGAATGCCGCGATGGTGCCGAAGGCGCCGAGCGCGAGGATCAGGCCTGTGTTGGGGACCTTGGGAAACGTGGCTTCGACACTGAGTGCGGTGCTGTAGAGGTTCAGCGAGTTGAGCACCCAACTGCCTGCGATGACGATGACGAAAGCGCCCCAGCCGAGCCCCATGACGATCAACACGTCGAGAAAATCGCTGTTGACGAGAACGTCAGCGGCCAGGCCGCCAGCGATCATGACCACGCCCTGGACGATGCCGTAGGCCAGCAGCGCCGTGTACAACGCCCCGCGCCAATCGCGGATGAAGCGCGTGATGTCCGGCATGATAACGGCGCCCACGATGACGCCGCCCACGACGGAGGACACAGCGGCCCCGAAAGAGAGATCAGCAACCTGCACGGCAGCCAGCGTGTCGCTCAACGAGCGCTTGCCCAGTGCCGTCGCAATGAGTACCGCCGTGACGGTCATCATCACGGGCACCAGCACGAGCGACAATGTGTTGATGGCGCGGAATCCGTAGAGCGTCGTTACGGTCATGACCACGCCGGCGAACAGCTCGGCGACCCACGCCGGAAGTGCGACCCCCATCGTGTCATCGAGCAGCCGCAACACGGCGCCACCAAAGAGATCGATATTGACGCCGAACCAGCCCAACAGGGAAATCGCGAACGCAATGTTGACGAGGCCGGCGCCCCCGCTGCCAAACGCGATACGCGCCAGCATGTATGAACTCAAGTGGGTGCGTGTGCCGATGGCGCCGCACAGGGCCGCAATCACGGTCAGCATGCCGCAGCCGGCCACGACCGCAGTGATGGCGCTGCCGTTGTCGAGCGCGAGCCACACCTCAGCGCCCGTGACGAACGTGGGCAAGGAAAACGCGACCATCGCACTGATCAATGCGACGCGAACCCATCCCACCTGCCGTTCGGGTGGCACAGGCTCGGTCGCAAACTCCTGCGAATCAGGGTCAAGGGCCATGCGCGTCCACTATCTCTGATCGCTCAGCATGCTGTGATCCTACGTGGAGAATCCGCGTCACAACAAATCCGACGGCGTCGCCGCCTGTGCGGTCGGGCGCGAGATGCCCGTCGGAGCTCGTGAGACAAATCATCACGTGCCGACAGCTGCCTAGCACGTGTCGACGATTGCGGGGCGGACCCCTTCGCCATGCCCCGCGTCCTCAAGTCGAGCCATCGCTCGACGAATTGCCCGGGAGGCAGCGATGGAGACTCTGTTCCGTTTCAACATGATTCGCGACAACTACCGAACCGCTGAGGACGTCAATGCCATTGACCTCAGCGCTAACACGCGCTTTCAGCGCGAGTGTCGCGCCGTACCCAACAACGACCAACGCCTTGCGCGACTCAAGTCGCTCGCGCGTGCCTATGCGCAGTCCGCTAACTACATCAGCAGCGCACAGCAGCTGAACGCCTTAGGCGATTTCGCCGAAAGCCTGTCCGCCGTGGACGACTTCATCGCTGGCTGGGACGGCGCGGACGCCGATCTGCGCGCCGCGCTCGAGGCGGTGCTGACGCCGCTGCTGCCCGATGCATTTGCGACCCTGCTGGCCGCTTCGAGCTTTAGGACCGAGACGTCTCGGGTCAAGGACTCGATGCTCGTGATGAAGCTCCTCCCCGACCAGCACCGGCGGCCGATTTTGCTGCTCGGCGAGTACTTGCGTCTGGGCCATATCTTGCGGCGGTTGTCTGATTCGACCCGTTTCCCCGCGTCACTGTCTGAGCTCCGGGCCGCGCGGCGCGCGCCCATGCAGATCGCCCCCGCGATACTGCCGGAGTTCGTGCCACCGCCGACACGGACGCCACCGTCTACCGTGGGCGGCACGCTGAAAGGTCTGGCGGAACGCCACGCCGCGATCGGCGCGGCTATTAGTGAGCTGCGCGGCTTCCGTGCACGTGATTTCGTATCGACACCCCAGCGCGAACTCGACGCCAACATGCCGCCACAGGAATTCCGCCCCTTCAACCTGTTCAAGACAGACTTCGAGGTGCGCAAGGCGCAGTTCGCGGCGTTCCTGACGCCGAACACAAATGCCACCGCGGCGAACCAGCCCCAGCGCCTCAACCTGAGCCCTGAACTTCTGGGAAGGCTCAGCACGGCGAATCTGGGTGGCGATACCCCCGCGCTCGACTTTACCAAGACCAGCCGACTCGCGTTGCTCGGTCGTACCGGTTTCACACCGCTGATCGCCGAGCACAGCATCATGCAGCTCAAGCCGGAAGTGACGCGCCGTATCAGCCAGGCGACGCGCGACCTACTCGCAGAACTCGACCTGAGCCTTGACGATCCGCTCAACGAAGTCATCGGTGCGCTGATCAAGGAACGCGCCAAGACGGCCACGCAATCGCGGCGCACCGTGCAACCGTTCACGCAGACTCAGTACAAGCGCATGGGTGGCGTCACGCTGGTCTCGCGCATCAATCCCGTGCCGAACCTGTTCGCCATCAATCCGGGCGACCTGCTCAAGTTGCTGCCCAACCTTGACCGACTCACGCAACCCGTCCCGACGACGCATGCCGACCTGCGCCCGGCTGGGGAAATGGAGTTGCTGGTCGTCAAGCAGCAGTTGCTGAACTACATCACGTCCGACATCTCACACATCACCAATGTGCTCAAGGGTGAGTTCTTCGAAAAGACACACCGCGTGCTGCACGAGACAGAGCGGCTGCTGGAAACCGAGAGCGAAGTCACTTCAACGGTCGAGAATTCCCTCGAGACCAGTGATCGCTTCGAGGTCAGTCGCGAGACCGAGGACGCCTTGAAAGAGACACTCGATGTCAAGGGCAGCCTTGAAGTGTCGGGCAAGCTCGGGCCCCAGTTTAAGTACAAGGCCAGCGGTGAGGTTGGCTATCAGCGCGTCTCAGAATCTTCCGTCAAGGCGAGCCAGGAAGTTGCTCGCGAGGTCACACAAAAGGCGTCCGAGAAAATCACCGAACGCGTGCTGCGACGCGAATCGCTGCGGATCAAGGATCAGATCGAGAACACGGACATCCACCGCGTCAACAATGAAGAGGGTGACAGCCACACGGTTGGCATCTACCAGTGGCTGAGCAAGGTCTACCAGGCGCAGATGTACAACTATGGCCTGAAAGAGGTGTACGACCTGATGATCCCGGAGCCCGGTGCGCTGCTTATGGAGCTGTTCAATCGTCGGCGTCAATCGTCGATCGAGATCGAAGAGGTCCCCCCGCTCGAGATCACACCCGAAGACATCGACACGGACAACTACCAGGAGCTGGTCAAGGCCTACCATGCGACCGACGTCGAGCCGCCGCCCGAGCCCTACACGACGATCAGCTACGACTTCAACACGGGTGGCGAGGACAAGGACCAGGAATTCACGACCTCGACACGGATCCAGATCCCCGAGGGCTATCGTGCAGAGCGGGCCACGGTTGGCTCTGTCGTAACCGTATGGGACGACTGGTCCGTCGACATCGTCATCGGCGAGCGTACGCATCGTTTCCATGGCAATGGCTGGGTCTTCAACACCCCGCTCAATGAAGAAACGGGCAGCCTGCCCTTTGCCATGGTGACGGATCGGGTCGGCGACGTGGCGATCGCCGTCAAGGTCGTGGCCAAGTCAACCGAACGGGCCATGGACCTGTGGCGCGCCGACACATACGCGAAACTCGTTCAGGCATACCAGACCAGAAAGTCGGAGCAGGAAGCGAAGCTCGCCGACATGGTTGCCGACGCACCTGCCGAGATCGAGAGCGGTCCGGAGGCGGCCAACCGGGCACTGATGGTCGACGAGATCAAACGCGCCTGCATTAGCATTCTGACGCGGCAGCACTTTGACCTGTTCAACGCCGTTCGCAACGGCACGAAAGATCTTCCGGAAATCCGCTTCGACGAAGCCCTGGCCGAGGGCGATTACGTTCGCTTCTTCGAACAAGCCTTCGAGTGGGAGAATCTCTCCTGGGTGACCTACCCCTACTTCTGGGGCCGCAAAGACACCTGGGACAACAAGGTCTTCATCGAGGATGATGACCGTGACTATCAGGACTTCCTCAAAGCCGGCTACGTTCGCGTGGTGCTGCCGGTCCGGGACGGCTTCGGCGCCGCACTGGATCACTTTCGTCAGTTCGGAGAGCCCTGGCTCGGTGGACCGCTGCCGACGATCAGCGACGACTTGTACCTGCCGATCGCCGACGAGATCGCAGAACGGCTTGGACGACCCGGTGACGAGGTGCCCTTCGGAGACCCCTGGCCTGTCGTCGTGCCAACGCGCTTGATGCGACTTCGCTCTGACAGCTCGCTGCCCGCCTGGGAAGAAGTCGGCGACGGCACCTGGGTCGAGTCCGACCCCGCCTGATCCGCGCAACCCGTTCCACCGACCATGCCGGGCATCGAGCTGCACGCCGACTTCGACCGCACGGGGCGCATTACGCGCTCCGCACGAGAACGGGGCGCCCGGCAGCAATGGCCTGGTGCGATCGTCGTGCCCAATCTCGATCGCGATCGGCGCAGGCTGCCGGGCCAGGCAACGAATGGGCGCAGCGTTCCCGCCGATTTCGACGATGCCGTTGCAACACGACGCGACGACGAGCTGCTGCCTCTCGAGATTCGAGTTGCACCCGGTTCACTGCAGGCCGGCGAACAGCTGTTGTTGCATTGTTCGGGCATCATGCACACACGCATCGAGTTTGCGGATCAGGCCGGCGTGATTTTGCGTCGCCCTTTGGGAGAACCGGCGCTCTACCGACTGCCGCGCGTGCCCGCGAACGGCGTGCTGCGCATTCGTATGCAGGCCCGCACGCTGGCCGGCGGCTCGTTCGGGCGCGTGGCGTCGCTGGACGTACGCTACACGCACGACCGCCGCGAGGAGACCCGGTTCGAGCTCACACTGTTGCGTCGGGACGCCAACGACACCGACCACCCGGAGGATCACGGCCGCTTTTCAATTGCCCCCTTCGTCGTCGCAGACCGCAGCGCAGCGGCACGACGGGTTTACATCGTGGAGAGCGTTGAGAATCAGCCCTCCATCACCGACGTTGACCGGGTGACGCGTCGCATCGGATTGCCACTGATTCGCGTCGCCACCACCCTGACGGGCCGGGATTCCTGGATCCAGGACCAGTACCAACACGCGCTGCTGCCCGGACCGGCGCGCACGCGCGAATTGATCCTGCACATGCCGCGCTTGGCCAAGGACAACGGCACGGAGACTGTTACCGATTCCTCTCAGGAGTTCATCAACGCACATTTCCGTTCGCGCAACGTCGCACTCTTCAACGGACTCTGGGACCGAGCGATTCCCGTGCGCCGCCAGAATGGGCCTGTGTTCCAGATTGATTTTCGGGAACTGGTGAATTGGGTCAAGCGGATGCATCTCGTCTATCGGCTCGTGCGCGAAATGAATGCGCTCGGTCGTCGCACGGGCAACAGGTGGCGCTCTTTTGACCCAGCGTACTGGATCGACGCGATGGCACGAATGCGCGCGCAGATGCGACGTCTGGGCGAAGCCGTAGGCAACGCGCGCGCAAGCGCCTCGGCCGAGGCCAGCGCACAACTCGCCGGTTATCTGTCGTCCGTCGAATCGCTGTACGAGCACTTGCGCGACGAGATACGGGTCCAGGGGCGCGGCGCCGGGGTGATGGTCACCAGCAACATCGGATCGAATGACGGCGTTGTCCTTCGCGGTGAGCATGCCTACGAACTTTACGCGCGCGGTGTGCAAATGCAGCGCAGCGCCAACTACGGCGGCAACATCGAATCCACACCACCTGTCGACGGTGCGCCGCTCGGTAAGATCATCATCGGCAACGACACAGACCCCGAGAACGGCGAAGAGTATGTCGACCCCGATGTACTGAAGCTCTTTACCAAACAACGTAAGCAGCCGCTCGTGGAGATCAAGACACGCTGGCTCGATGTCGGTCATGTGGACGAAGTGGCCGCTGTGGTGCCGCATGGAGGGAGCGCGTCAGGGTTTTCCGTACTGCACGCGTCACCCCGGGCTGCACTGGACCTGCTGCAACGTGCCGAGCAACGACATCGCGCCGGGCGCACGCACTCGCAGAACCTCACCGACCCGCTGCGCCGCCCGCCACGCGGCATCGACCGTTCACGGCTTATGGACGAAGGCACCGTGCCCGTAACGCGGCTGTTTCGCGGGCGTGCGTGGATTCACGTTGAAGAACGGGGCGAACCTGGCAAGGCGCCGCGAAATCTACTCCCACCGCGGACGTTCCGCCATCTGTGCGAGGAGTACGGCACCTATAACGAGTCGCCGAGCATCAATGAACACCGCATCGGGATCGTTCCGGGCGTTGGGGAGCCTCGGAAATACCCCGCCGACATGACGATTGCCGAGCTCTTGTGGTCGGAGCTCGACGACCGGGGACGGTCTTCGAACCACTTCTTCAATGAGCGATACATCGAGCCCATCTGCAACACGCTGGCCGGTGAGCTCAATGGGATCGAGCTGTTGCCCGTGCCCGTATTGTTCGATCGCGCGCCCGACATCGACGTGTTTGCGAGGGACAACTGGCAGCACAACACGAGCGCGTTGACGGTTAATCTCGTCAATCTGCAATACCTTAATGGCCACATTCTGGTGCCGACGCCTTACGGTCCCAGAATGCGCCTCGAAGATGCGATTGCCGTGGTGCGCGCCTCCATGCAGGCGCAAAACATCCCCAGTGAGGTTCGATCGGTAGTCGGGCGTCGCCTCGTCCGAGCGCAGCGGCTCACCCAGCGTCGCGTTTGGGTGGAGCGCGTGGAACCCGTGACGCAGACGCGCGGCCGGCTAATTCAAAGCACCTACCGGGGGATCCTGACCAAGGACGACGTCATCGCAACGTTCCGCGACAGCTTTCCCGGGGCCAGCGACCAGGAGCTGGAACGCCGCATCATTGGTCCAAACCGTTCTAAATTCACGGCAGCGGGCGAACTCCGTGAGCGCTTCAGCGAGTTCAGGATTAGTGACAGCATGGTCGATCTGTTCGAACTCTGGATGGCGGCCATCGCCGAGCACCTCGGTGTACGACTGCGCTTTGTGGACTCCTGGTTCTACCACGTCCGGTTTGGCGAGATTCACTGCGGCACAAACGTACTGAGACGCACGGCCGCACGGGGTCTGGCCGGGCGCAACACCTGGGATGCGCCCGACCACCGTTTTCGAAACCACGCCTAGCGCGAACAGCCGGTCAGGCCGATTCGTGCAGCCGGGTCCGGATCTCCTGAAAGGGCGCGTCCACAAGCAGCTCGCCATTGCGATACACGGGTCGCAACAGGTTGGGTCGCTCGCCCAGGGCTTCCAGGCGAATCGTCTCGACACTATTGCCACTCTCAACCAGCGCCAGTCGCCCGCGCTTTGAACGCTTGCCGCGGTCCGTCACGGGGTCCTTGTAGACATCCGACCAGGCACCATCGATGCGAATCGCGGACGCCTTCATGGCAAACTGCATCGTGTCTCGATTCACGTTCTGCAAGAGCTCGCCGCCCATGCCGAAGGCCACGTTGTCGGCACTGAGCCTGTGGATCTTCATGACCGCAAGGATGCGCTGAATTTCCGCCGGGCTGATGCCGTCGCCCTGGATGACGCGGATGTAGTCGGGCAGCACGAGAAAGCCCTTGCTGTTCTCGCGGTAGCCGAAGCGATCCATGAGCCGGCGAATCGACTCACAGACGATGTCGGCCGGATTGCCACTGTCGGGTCGGACCACGACCGTACCGCCAGAGTTGATCACGCGTTCGCGCAACTCACCGCCCCAGAGCCTTTCGATGGCGTCGAAGAGATCGTAGGAATCGCTGACGACGGCGACTGTCTTCTGCGGACCCGCGAACTGGTCGAGCATGTTGGCGTAAGCGGCACCCTCCCGGTCGCGCCCCCAGCAGGTGATCGTGGAGTGCTCGGCAGCGGGAATGGAGAAGCCGGGCATGTCGGCGCCGTAGTCGCGCCGCAGCGCCGTGATCCCGTTGATCGTATCGGTACCCATGAAGCTCAACAGGTGCGCGGCGCCGCCAGCCTCGGCAGATTCACGCGAACTCACGCCGCGCGCACCGAAATCGTGAAGCTTGAACTCGAGACCGTCCGTCGAGTCTGCAGTGTCCTCAAGCGCGGCACAAATGATCTCGCGGCACTCGTAGGAGCGTGAAGCAATGGTCGTGGGGTACCACACGCCACGTAACAGCGCCGTCTCGACGTAGCTCGTGAGCCAGGGCACCACGGGGTCCGTATTGCGGACCTGGACCAGCACGTTGGAGACGGGCAAGCGGGTCCCTTCAGGCACAGCCTCGATCTCGAGAGGCAGGTAACCACCGTGTGCGTTGAGAATGTGGCGCCACCCTGCCTGGTTGAAGGGCAAGCCGTGCGCCGCGAGGACATCGGCGGCCTCCGCCATATCGTCCGCCGTGATGGGTCGGGACAGATAGTTCTTGAGGAACATCTGCAACCCGAAGAACACGCTGTGCGAATACTCACCGCCGCGCGACTCGACATAGCTCGAGACGATTTCGGCGCCGGGCGGGTACTGCAGGTAGTGCGACGCCTTGTAGGAGTCGACATTGAGGATGGGATTGGTCGTCACGGGAGCTCCTCCTGTGAAAATCGCGGGACGGTCTTTCCAGCCCGCGGTGGGCGACGGTCGTCAGGTCATCTGGCCAACCATCTTCTGAATGATGAAATAGTGGTCTTCAAACATGCGCTCGGGATCCAGCTCGGCGAGTGGCACCCAGAAGGCGTGTCGCGCATCGTCACCGCCCCGCACCTTGGGCAAGGTCGTGTCGGGGTTCAGGTGAATGTAGAACGCCTGGGTCACGGTGCGGCCGCGGGCGGATCGATACGGATCGTCAAAAACACCTTCGGCGACGATCGAGCCTGCCAGCACCGGCACCGGCACCTTGATGCGGGTCTCTTCCTTGAGCTCGCGGATCATCGACTCACGCAACGTCTCGGTGGGCGAAATGAAGCCGCCGGGCAACGCCCACTGGCCCATCCCTGGCCGAGCCTTGCGTTCGACAAGAAGAATGTGTCCCGACTGAACCACCACGGCGTCGACAGTGAGGAACATCGGTGCGTAAGGCGCACTGCCCCATTGCTCCCGGTACTGACGCACGAAGTCGTACTCGTCGCGCACAGCGCGAAACGCATCGGTCTTCGTATAGGCCTTGAGGAACTGAAGCACGGGCTCCGGGACCAGATCCCTGGCAAGCGCCGTGATCGACAGCCGGCCGTCCTCCCACGAGCCTGCGTCCGCACTGAAAATGGCGTCACGAACCTCGGTGCCGCTCAGCACGTCCACCGCATCCACATCCACCGACGACCAGTTCGGGAACAGGCTCAGGTAGTAGGAACTGTGGTCCTTGTCGTGACCGATGAGGCCAATGCGCGGCGGCCGGTGCGGTTGTGCGTGATGCGCGGCGACGAGGCCGTTCACCGTCTTCTGTACGTTAGCGAGCCAGAGATCGTCGTTGTAGGTCGCGTCCATGATGGGCGCAACGTGCAGTCGTTCATTGTCCTCGGGGCTCAGCGTTGCGCGGATCATGGCCTCGCGTTCACGGAACGACCAGGGGTTACGGACGCAGGCGGGCCGGTGCGCCGAACCAATGAGGATAATGACGTGGCGCGCCGCTTCGAGTGCGCGGGCGACGACGTGGGCGTGCCCCAGGTGATAGGGCTGGAAGCGGCCGATGAAGACCAGAAAGTCGTGTTGGCTTGTCGTCACAGTAAGCTCCTTACTGCAGGGACGCCCGGTCTATTCCTGAGCATCATGGTGTATATGGTACACTACTCGGCCATCAACGCAAGCCAGTGCCCAAACGCTTGATCCAATATGACTTTCCCCGACCGGCCGTCACCGTCGACCTTGTGGCGTTCCGCGTGCAGCAGGATACGCTTGAGCTGCTGTTGATCGAACGCGACCAGCCGCCGTTCGCCGGGCGCTGGACGCTGCCGGGCGCTTTCGTCCATGAGAACGAGCCGCTCGAGACGACCGCCTCTCGCATCCTCCAGGAGAAAGCACACCTCGAAGGAATCTACCTCGAGCAACTCGCCACGTTCGGCAAGCCTGGCCGCGACCCGCGCGGTCATGTGCTGAGCGTCGCCTACTTCGCCATCGTGAATGCGGCGACGGTCGATGAAGGCAAGACGCACTGGTTTTCCGTGGATGCGCTGCCAGAGACCGGCTTCGACCACGATGACATCATCGCCACAGCGGTTCAGCGATTGCGCGGCAAGCTCACCTACACCGATATTGGTTTCGCCTTCCTGCCCGACACCTTCACGCTGACAGAACTGCAAAAGACCTGGCAGGCCGTCCTGGGTACGCCACTCGACAAGCGGAATTTCAGAAAGTCGATCCTCTCGCAGCAGCGCGTTGTCGCAACGGGCGAGAAATCATCGGGCGGCGCGCACCCGCCCGCGATGCTGTACCGCTGGCAGCCTGAGCGCTAGCCACCCACCTTGCGCCCCTGCCAGTACTGCTCACGCAGCTTGAACTTCTGCAGCTTGCCGGTCGCCGTTCGTGGCAGTGTCTCGACGAACTCGACCGAGGTCGGGCATTTGAAGTGCGCCATGTTGTCGCGACAGTGCGCGATGATCTCGTCCTCGGAGGGCGCAGCGCCCTCGCGTGCTACGACAAGTGCCTTCGGCGTTTCGCCCCACTTCTCGTGCGGCACCCCGATCACCGCGCACTCGACGACGGCCGAATGTTTGTAGAGCGTGTCCTCGATGTCGGCCGAGCTGATGTTCTCCCCGCCCGAGATGATGACGTCTTTCTTGCGGTCAACGATGTGGATGTTGTCGAACGCGTCCCAGATTGCGAGGTCCCCGGTGTGGAAGAAACCGTCGCGGATCGCCTGCTCAGTCTGTTCGGGTTGTTCCCAGTAGCCCTTGAACACCACGTTCGAACGCGCGCACACCTCGCCGATCGACTGGTTGTCCCTGGGTACGAGCCTGCCATCGTCGTCGAGCAATCGGATCTCGACGCCCAGTGCGGGCACTCCGGCGCGTGCGCGGCGCTGGTAGTCGTGTTTCTCGGTCGCGTGGTCGACCTGTGACGACGTGAGCAACGGTGCCGTCTCGGTCAGTCCGTAGATCTGCAGAAAGTGCCAGCCGAGCTCCTCCTCAAGCTGCTCGATGAACGCGGCCGGCGGCGGCGCACCGGCCAGGACGAATCGTGGCGCGGTCGTGAAGCGATGGCTCGCCTTGTCTTCGTAGTCGAGGATGGTCCGCAAGACCGTGGGCGCCATGCAGGCAATCGTGATTTTCTCGTGCTCGACGAGGTTGCAGATCACGCGGGCGTCGATGGTGCGCACAACGACGTGCGTCGCACCCATGCCCGTAAAGGCGTAGACCCCGCCCCAACCGTTGCAGTGGAACATGGGCAGCGTCCACATCGTGATGTCGTTGTGTGCGATCTGCCAACAGGCGATGAGTCCGTAGGCGTTGATGTAGACATTGCGGTGGGTGAGCATCACCCCTTTGGGCCGCGACGTCGTCCCGGAGGTGTAGTTGATTGACACGAGATCGTTCTCGTCGCGCTCCGGACATTCGGGCCGCTCAGGCGATGCGTTGGCGACTAGCGTGTTCCAGTCCTGCCAGCCCGGGCGGTCGCCGCGCTCGTAGGCCGCGACGATCCAGTGCTCAACGGCAGGCAGTCGATTGCGGATGGCGTCGATCATCGGCGCGAACTCGTCGTCGACAAGCACCGCCTTCACGCCCGCGTGATTGATGATGTACTCGTGATCCTCGGGGATGAGCCGATAGTTGAGGGGCACGAGGATCAGACCGAGCTGCGCCGTCGCGTAGAAGCTCTCCATGAAGAAGTGCGAATTCGGGCTCAGGATGCACACCCGATCGCCCTGCTCGAGGCCAAGCGCTCGCAAGGCGTTCGAGAGCCGGTGGACCCGCTCCGCGTACTCGGCGTAGGTGAATCGCAGGTCGCCGTCGACGATCGCCGTCTTGCCCGGGTATAGCGACGCCGCGCGCCGCAGGAAGTCGTCAACGAGAAGCGGTACATGCATCAAGCTGCCCCCTATGCTTTGCCTCGGCCAAGCTTAGCCTGCGGCGGGTGACGGGCGCGACCCGTGCGCGCGGCTGCTGCATAATCGAGCGGTACCCGATGCGGAGCCCGAGATGGCCAAGCGCCCATTCAAGTTTCCGAAGATTCTCGTTGAATCTGCGGCCATTTTTTTCAGCGTGCTGCTCGCGTTCGTCGTCGAACAGTGGCGCGAGGACCTCAACGAGAGGCGCGAAGCCGAAGCGACGCTCAACCTCGTTCGCGCAGAACTCACGCAGAACCTGGCCGAGCTCGAAGCGATTGCACCGCTGCGCGGCGACATGCTGCGGGGCTATGAAGAAGCCATCATGGCGCTCAAGAACGAGAATCGGTTCCCCGCAAACCTGCCTGAGTTTCGCTCGCCGGACATTACGAGCATCGCCTATGAGCTCGCCACGGACTCGGGCGCTGTCACGGGCGTGGCACCGGAAGACCTGCTCACCGTGGCACGTGCTTACGAGGCGCTCGAGGAAGTCCGTCGCAATGATACGTTCCTCAACGAACGTAACGCCCAGATCCGGTTCAATGACGGCGAGCAGTATCTTTCAGGCTTCATCTACTATCTGAATCGGGCCAACATCAACGAACCCATTGCCATGGGACACGTCCGCGCGGCCATCGAAACGCTTGATGACCGCGATGGCCGCCGCGACTGAGCCACGCCGGTTCGGACCCGAATCTATCGCCAACTAAGCCTGTCGCGCAAAGCGTGTCAGAGCGCCTCGAAGTCTCGCTGGCACGCTAGACAACGCGTCGTCTAGAGCAATACCGCCACAAGCATCACGGCCGTGGCAATGAAGCCAATGCCCCACACCAACGACCGCAGGGCGTACACCCCGGACACGTAGGCCGGCACGTAGAGCACGCGTGCGATGAGATACAGCCACGCACAGCGTTCCGTGGTCACACTGCTCGCATCGCCGAGCACGACAACCACAACCGCGATCGTGAACAGGATGAGCCCTTCGAAGTGATTGTCCATGGCGCGCTTGAGTCGGCCCGCAACGCCTGTCGGCTCCTTGCGCTCGTCGCGGGGCCCGCCCGTGTACTTCGTGCCGAGCTGCACGTTCACGGGTACGGCCATGATCAGAAACTGCACCACCTGCAGCAGCGCTGCATACCCAAGTACCTGTAGCTCAATAGCCATGTCATCTCTTCCGCATTCGAGTGTCAGCCCGCACCATAGCTGAAACCCGCTCGTCATGCGGTTCCGAAGTATCCTCGCGCCCGGGCTTTACGGCCGCAAAAAAAAAGGCCCGGCCAAACGGCCGGGCCAATAATGGCATTGCTTTAGAGCAACACCCTGCTAACGCATCACTCGCCACCACCAAAGCGGTAGGTACCGCGAAGGGTGTAGAAGCGACCGACATTGTCGTAGATACCTGAGGCACCACCATTGCCAAACAGCGGCGTGGGCGGATCCTCGTCAGTGACGTTATCCATCAGCAGGCTGAGCTCGAGACCAAAGTCGAACTGGTACGTCGCACCCAGATCCACGTAGAGCACATCATCCACAATGGGAATGCTCGACACGTCGGGGTTCGGGTCGTTGTTCGTATCCGAGCCGAGCAGCAGCTCCTGCTCTTCACGGTACATCTCATCGATCCAACGCAGCTGCAGGAACGCCGACCAGTTGTCGAAGTTCAGCTGACCGCGGTAGTTGAGCTGCAGACGCGGGTCGCCCAGCTCGCCTTCGATGTCGTCCACGTCGTCATCCGAGTCCAGCAGGAAACGACGGCGGTCCAGGTAGGAACCCACCAGGCGGTTCTGCAGCGTCGCGAAGCCGACGTTGACCGTGTAATCCAGCTCCATGTCCACGCCGTTGGTTTCCAACGTGTTCAGGTTGAGCGGGAAGCGGTTGACCAACGTGATGTTGCCGACGTTATCGCGTGTTACGAGACCGCAGAACTGGTTGTTGATACCACCCGGATCATCCACACAGCGATCGAGGATTGCCTGCGTACCCGTGAGGGCAATGGCGTCCGAAATCTCGATGTCGTAGAAATCGACCGCAATGCGCAGGCCGTCCACGAAGCTTGGTGTGTAGACAAAGCCCCAGGTCAGCGTGTCGGCTTCTTCCTCGCCGATCTGCTCGTTACCGCCCTGCAGCAACTGGACACTTTCCTCGTCAAGCGAGTCAAAGTTCAAAGGATCGGCAATGCCCAGCGCCTGACAGTTGGCGATGCGGACCGCTTGTCCGTTGCGACCTTCATCGATGTTCTGCATGTCACAGGGGTCATCGATATTGGCAAAGCTCTCGCCGGCCGGTGCAAACAGATCGTCGATGGTCGGTGCGCGAAGCGCCCGGCCCGTGCTTACGCGAACACGCAGATCTTCGATCGGCCGCCAGTTCAGGCGGGCTTCCCACGTCGTGGCGTTGCCAATCGTCGAGTAGTCCGAGAACCGAACCGCACCTTCGAGTGACAGGTCCTGGGCAAACGGTGCGTCGCGCAGCAGCGGCACACCCACTTCGCCAAAGAACTCTGTGACATCGAATTCACCGTTCGTATCGGCCAACGCGTTGAAGAACGTCGGCACGGTCTGCGAGAAGGTATCGCCGTTCGTGTTGCTCTGCTCTTCGCGGTACTCGAAGCCGGCTACGGCAGCGATCGGACCCGCCCAGCCGTCAAGAAGCTCGGGATTCGACAGCGATGCCGCGAACTGCGTCTGCTGCACTTCCGACGTCGAGAGTGCCGTGGTGTTCACGAAGTCACGTGCTTCCTGCGACATCTGGTTGAAGCCGACGACGTTGATCGGCACACAGCCGACGTAGCCGAGCTCCGAGAACCCGCTGTCGGTACCCTGCGCTTCCTGCAATGTCGAGCGGCACACGATGTCACCGGCCTGCGCTTGCGGGTTGAGACCCGAATCGCGCAGATCAGTGGCGCCCTGTGCGTCGATGAACACGGCATCCTGTGCGGCAGCCCAACGCTCGTCGATACGGTTGTTGAGGTTCACACGCTCAATCGCCGTACGCCCGTAGTTGGCAAACACGTCGTAGTTGAAGTTGCTTGTACCGATGGCGCCACGGAAGCCCGTGACGATGCGGAAGGTTTCGCGCGTGTTCTCTTCCTGGCGCAGACCCAGGTCAACGTTGAATCGACGCAAATCTGTCGACGTGACGCCCGCGGCATCCATCGCTGCCCCCAGCGACGGTGTCACGAAGGCGTTGTCACGCTGGATGATGACCGGCGCGCCAAAGTCGAAGCTGGGCTGACCCTGCTGGTTACCCTGAACATTCGAGTACTTCGTCTCAAGGAACCACTCGACACCGTAGTCCAGGTCGTAGGTGAAGTTGGCATCGAGCGTGTAGCGCTGGAAGCCGGCCTGCAACGTCTGGAAGCTGTCGAGATCGAGGAATGGGCAGTTGGCGCCGCCACACTCGAGGCCGTCGAGGAACTCGAACGAGCTTTGATCGAGCGGCACGAACGTCCCGTCGTCGGCGAGCTGGCCGTTGAGGCCCAGCGACGTGCCCGCGTTCGAGATGGCCCAGAAACCCTGGTTCGGTACAAAGATGTTGTCGGGGATACCATCATCGATTTGGAAGCCATTGGCGTCCGTCGTATCGCCGTCAAGCGGGTTGGCGACCTCACCAATCGACGAGAGGAACGCGCCGCCGCGTTCGCCAGCCGTGAGCAGGTCCTGCTCGGCATATCCCAGTGAGACAATGGCGTTTCCTCGACCTTCAGAGAAGTTCTGGCCGAATGTCAGTGACACGTCGGAACGACCGAAGCCCGAGTCACCTGCGTCACCGATCGAGCCGCGCAGCGCGACACCCTCAAAGTCGTCCTTGAGGATGAAGTTGACGACACCCGCCACTGCATCGGCGCCGTAAACAGCCGAGTTCGCGCCGGTGATGATCTCAACGCGTTCGATCATGTCCGTCGGAATGCTGTTGACGTCGACGGTTTGCGCACCGTCACTGGCTGACACGTGGCGACGACCGTTGACGAGCACCAACGTGCGCGCCGTGCCCAGACCGCGCAGGTCGAGCTGCCCGATACCGGCGGTGCCGATGAAGCGCGCCGAGTTATTCAAGCCAAACGTCGTGCGCAGCTGCGGCAGTTCGTTGAGCAAATCACCAATCGCCGGTGAAGCGTTTATGGCGAGGTCGTCGGCACTGATGACGGTGACGGGGGACGGTGTGTCGAAGCCCGAACGTTCGAGACGCGAGCCGGTTACCGTGATCTCGTCGAGCACGATCTCCCCGGAATCCTCGTCGTCACTGGTTTGGGCCCACGCACCTTGCGACGTGGCAAGCAGTCCCAACACGAAAGGCGCCGCAACCCAGGTTCTCACCCGTGTTGACTGGCGCCGTAGATCTCCTGATCTCATCTGATTCTCCCAGCTGGTTATAGCCATGCCGGCCCGTTTGGCCGGTTACACGCAGCGAACTCGCTGCTTCCTTGCACTGCCCCCTCGAACGTGTCGGAGCATCTGGGCTCCGATTCAGAATCTCATTTCTGTTGTTTTTTAGTTACAAACAACGTCTATATGTGGTGTTTTTGTCGCCTCTTTAGACCTTGTGAGTTCAATGTTTCACGAGAGTTCCGTGAATTTGTGATGTTTTTTAGCGACAGAAATGTCTCCCAATTAGGTCAAATCAACAATTTGGCGAGCCGGGCGCGCTCGACCTGTGTTCACTTAGCGACGAACTTTCAATCGCTTAGGCGCAGCACAGCCGGTTTTGCGTGATGAAATGCACCGGCGCGAATAAAATTGTGGGTATGGGGCTGATCTCGTCTTTGTTCGTGCACAAAGTCGTTGGCGTTGCGATGGCATCGACGCCACACGACGACCGACGTCGGCGCGCGCTGTTCGAGGCCGTCGCGGTCGACCCGGATGCACCACTGGATCCTCGACTCATGGTTGAGGACTCGGCCTACTACGCCTTGTGCGAACGCGTGGTCCGCGAGGACCCGCACGGCGCTTCCGTGACGTTGCGCATCGGCGGGTCGATGCGCTGCGACGACTACGGCGCCTTCGGACTGGCCTGGAAGACCGCCGTCGACCTGCGCAGCTCCTATCAACGCGCCGAACGCTACGGCGTCGTGCTCACCAGCGTTTCCCGGTATGCACTCGTCACAGAGGACGGCCGGCACTACATGGAATTGCGACGCGACGGTGAGCGCCGACTCGGCATGCGCCTCTCCAACGAGCAGACGCTTGCCGCGATCACGCAAATCAGTCGCGAAGTCAGCGGACCCGAGTTTTCTCCGGATGCCTTGCATTTCAAACATCCGCCACCGAGCGACACCTCAGCGCATGAAGACTGGTTTGGTTGCCCCGTTCACTTCAACGCGCCGCGCGACGCGCTTGAGGTCTCGGAGACGGCACTCGCGACGCTCAATCGACTAGGGGATGCCAGCGTGTCGGACTTTTTCGAGGCTCATCTGAAGAAGACGCTGGGCGACCTTATTGACGACAGTGCATTGGCCAAGCGGGTCCGCATCGAGGTGTCGCAGGCATTGAGCGACGGCGTGCCAACGCTCTCTGATGTCGCGGGCGGGCTCGGCATGAGCGCACGGACGTTGCAGCGGCGCCTTGCCGAGCAAGGCCATGCTTACCAGGACCTCGTGGATGCCGCGCGCCGCGAACTGTCCGAGCGGCTCCTGCGCGACACGGACTACGCGCTCGCAGAGATCGCCTTCCTCACGGGCTTTTCGGAACAGAGCGCGTTTACGCGAGCCTTCAAGCGCTGGGGCGGACAAACGCCGCGTTCGTTTCGACTCAAGGCCTGAGTCGCCGCCCCTACGTCATTGCGAGGCCGCGTAGACAAACCTAGTCATTGCGAGGCCGCGTAGACATCCCTAGTCATTGCGAGGCCGCGTAGCGGCCGCGGCAATCTGGTTCAGGTCACGATGTCGGTGGGAGATTGCCGCGGCCGCTACGCGGCCTCGCAATGACGGGGTCTGGGCGCGCGGCCTCGCAATGACGTAGAGCTGCAACGACTGGATTTGGCGTGCAGCGTCAAAACTCTGGCACGCAGCGTCAAGAGCGCCACGCACCATCTTGCGAACCTGAGCTTGCCCAAAGCAATTCACAACTGAGCAAGCCATGACAACCGACACGCACCCCTCAGACACCACAGGACTGACACTCGTCATCGGTGGCACCGGAAAGACCGGCCGCCGCGTCGTCGAGCGACTACAGGCGCGCGGCCTCCCCGTTCGCATCGGTTCGCGTTCGGCGGTGCCGGCTTTCGACTGGCACAACGAGGCCGGCTGGGACGCCGCCCTTGCGGATGTCGAGTCGATCTACATCACCTACACGCCCGACCTTGCGATCCCCGGCGCAACCGATGCCATTCGTGCACTGGTCACGCGCGCAAGACGTAGCGGCGTCAAGCGCGCGGTGATCCTCTCTGGACGCGGCGAAGCCGAAGCGCAAGCCTGTGAGCAGATCGTCATGGCGTCCGGCCTCGAATGGACGGTCGTCCGGGCAAGCTGGTTCAACCAGAACTTCTCCGAAGGCGCCTTCATCGAAATGGTCCACGCCGGCGAAATCGCATTGCCGGCAGGCGACGTA
The DNA here is from genome assembly GCA_039821605.1 of Pseudomonadota bacterium. GTDB lineage: Bacteria > Pseudomonadota > Gammaproteobacteria > Steroidobacterales > Woeseiaceae > CALBPI01. The sequence goes on from JBCBNV010000003.1 coordinate 554,991, forward strand.
ACCGAGCCGTTCGTCGACGCGAACGACATCGCCGATGTGGCGGTTGCGGCGTTGACCGAAACCGGCCACGACGGCGAGGTCTACGAAGTTACGGGGCCACGGCTCATGACCTTCCAGGACATTGCCACCGAGCTCTCGCGCGCCACGGGCCGGGAGATTCGCTATACGAAGATTCCACACGACGCCTTCATCGACGGTGTCGCCGCATCGGGCGCGCCCAGGGACGTCGTCTGGATCATGGACTACCTGTTCACCACCGTTCTCGATGGCCACAACGCCTATCTGACCGATGGCGTCCAACGCGCGCTGGGCCGCGCCCCGCGCGACTTCGCCGACTACGCGCAAGCAGTGGCGGCGACGGGCGTCTGGGAGGTTGCGGCGTGAGTGGCTGGGCACTCTACGGCTGCCTTGGGCTCGGGTTCGCGAGCGCCCTGGTCGCCGGCGTGTTTCAGTCCTTCTCGGACTTTGTCATGGCGGGTCTGGCAAGAGCCAGGCCCGCCGGGGGCATCGAGTCCATGCAGCAACTGAACCAGACCGTGATGCACTCGGTATTCCTGACGACGTTTCTGTTCCTCGTCCCCCTGACGACGGCGTTTGCCGTCTACAGCTTTGTCGCGCTGACAGGTCCGGCCCGACTGCTGATCATCGCGGCGGCGGCGCTCTACGTCACGAGCGTGTTCCTCGTGACGATGTTCGGCAATGTGCCCATGAACAACCGGCTCGCGGCATTGGCGCACGACAGTGACGCCGCTCGCGAATACTGGCAGCGCTACACGACGAACTGGACGCGTTGGAACCACATCAGGACACTGGGCGCGGCAGCCACCGCAGCGTTGTATCTGCTCGCCATTACACAGTGATGGTCATGCTGCGCTGCGCCAACCCAGCCGTGCGCTGCGTTGCGCGTGCTGCCCGCCCGCAAAGCTGGCATAGTCCCATGAAATAACGAAAAACAATCGAGGGGCGGTATGGGATACAAGGCCTTCATCAGCTACAGCCATGCTGATGCGCAATGGGCGAACTGGATCCAGCGAGCGATCGAGCGCTACCGGGTGCCCGCCAAGCTCGTCGACAAGCACGGACTCACCGCCAACCGACTGGGCTCGGTCTTCCTCGACCGCGAGGAACTCTCGTCGTCGTCGAGTCTGAGCACCGTCATTCAATCAGCACTTGAGGACTCGGAAAACCTCATCCTCGTCTGCTCGCCTTCCGCGGCTGCTTCGAAGTGGGTCAACGAAGAGGTCAAGACCTTCAAGTCACTCGGCCGCGGTGATCGCATCTTCTGCCTTATCGTCGACGGCGACGACGGCACCTACTTCCCGCCCGCACTTGTCGATGACGAGCCTCTGGGCGTCGACGTGCGACCCAACGCGGACGGCAAAGCCAATGCCAAGCTCAAGATGGTCGCGAGCTTGCTCGACGTTCCGTTTGCCAGTCTCAAGGACCGCGAGCAGCGTCGACGCACCCAACTGTTCGCTACCGCAACGGCGGCAGCCGTTGTCGTCTCGGGAATCATGACGGCGTTGGCCATCAATGCGGTCATCGCGGGTCGTGAAGCCGACCGAAGCCGGATCGTCGCGACCGAAGCGCTCGAGGACGCTGAGGCCGTCGCAGAATTCCTGGCAACGATGCTCGTGGAAATTGACCCCGAAGCCATGGGCGCGACCATCGTCGAAGGTGTTCAGGGCGGCGACGCCACGGTCTCGCTGCCGCCCGACTTCAACAGCACGGACCTCGCACGCCAATTGCTCGACGAACACGTGCTCGCGAAGGCAACGATGGCGGTCGAATCGCAATTCGCGGAGCGCCCGAGCATTGGCGGCAGACTGGGCGGCGCGCTTGGCGCCAGCTATCACGCAATCGGGCTCTACGAACAGGCCACCGCGCGCTACCAAACCGCCCTCGAGCTCAACAGGAGCGAGTTTGGCGAGGCAGATCCGCGCACGGTCTCCGCCGAATCCGGGCTGGGCATGAGCTTACTCTATGGGGGTCAACTCGACGCGTCTGTTGCCGCCTTTGAGAACGCCGCCCGGGTCGGCCGCGAATCGCTGGGCCCGCGCCACGATGAAACACTGTCGGCCATGAACGGGCTCGCAATGGCCTACACGGACGTCGACCGTCTCGAGGAAGCGCGTGACCTGCTCGAGGAAACCAGCGAGTACATGCTCGAGCTGCGGGGTCGCGAAGACCCCTACACGATGGACGTGCGCGCCAACCTCGGTTGGACGCTGTATCAGCTCAAGGATTTTGAGCGCGCGGAACCCATCACACGGGACGTGTACGAGTTGCGTACACGCATTCTCGGCCCCGACGCTTACGAGACCCTGTCGACGCTCAACAACCTCGCACTGATCTACGGCGCGACGGGCCGCTTCGAAGAAGCCGAAGCGGCGCACCGCCAGGAGTGGGAAACCAGTCAACGTGTCCTGGGCAAGGACCATCCGGAAGTTCTCATTTCCATGTTGAATCTCGGACGCGTCATGTCCCGGCAGGGCAAGAACGACGATGCGGACGGCCTGTTGACCGACGCGCTTGAGCGGGCAGATCGCGTCCTGCCGCCCGTGCACCCGCTGCTTGCGGCAATCACAACGGCGTGCGGGGAAGTCGCCATGGCCAAAGGTGATCGCGAGAAGGCACTAGCGCTGCTGCTGCGCACACAGTCGATCTATGAGCAGATCTTCCCGCCCGGACATCCGCGCTTCGACCGGCTGCAGGAACTCCTGGCCGAGGCGCGAGGCTGATCGTCCACATCAGCATTCATCGCGACGATGACTGACATCGCGTCGGCGCCGCCGCGACTCCCCCTGCACGTCGCCGTGACCGGGCACCGCGATCTTGTTGCCGGCGAACGCGACGGCATCAAGGCCGCCATCACGAACTGTATTAGCGAACTCTCTGAGCGTTACCCCGAGCGCGAAGTTGTCATCATGTCGGCGCTCGCGGCGGGCGCCGATCAGCTCTCCGCGGATGCGGCCCGGGAGGCCGGCTGCCGCGTGTACGCCGTGCTGCCGATGGACGCCGAGAAGTATCGCGCAGACTTTCAGTCGACTGATGAGCTCAAAGCATTCGAAGATCGCCTGGCGCGCGCTGACGCGATCATCGAATTGCCCTTCGCAAAGGGCACAACCGAAGCGGCGATCGCGCAAGCGGGCCCCGCCCGCGATACGCAGTACGCACGGCTTGGCGTCTACCTGGCGGCACACTGCCATGTACTTATCGCGGTGTGGGACGGGAAACCGGCGCAGCACATCGGCGGGACCGGTCACGTCGTACAGTTTCATCACGATGACGTGATGCCGGGACACACGGGCACGGTATTCGCGACGCGACAGATGCTCATCGATGACGAGAGCGATCTCGTGTTCCACATCGTGTGCTCACGTGACCGCGACAACGGTGCGCCGGCCGCCGGGCTCGAACCGCTCGAAACCGCCTGGTTCACCAAGGACGCCGACCAACCGCGCAGCCCGACCCTGCCGCAGCAGCACCTGGACATCTTTGCCAACAGTGCGACGTTTTCTCGCGATGTGGCGCGTGAACACGCCTACATCCAGCGACACGCTCATCCGCTCGCCGATCCGGCGGCACTCGAGACGCTGCCCGCTGGCGCCGCTGACATCGACTACTGGCACCGCGCCGCCGACGCACTGGCCACCCTTTATCAGCGCAAGGTGATTCGAACGCTCAAAGCTACTCATGCGCTGGCGTTTCTCATGGGCGCCTGTTTCATCCTCTACGCTGATGTACAGACCGAGCGCCTGTTCATGCTGGGCTTCCTGGGCCTGTTCGGACTTGCCATCACACTCGGACTGACGGCGAAACGCGGTGACTGGGCACGCAAGTACCTCGACTACCGCGCTCTAGCCGAAGGGCTGCGCGTGCAGTTCTACTGGGCCGTCGCGGGCGTGCGTGACGAAAATGTCTCGCGGTTTACGCACGACAACTTCCTGCGCACGCAAGACCCCTCACTGGGTTGGATCCGCAACGTCATGCGCGTCGCCGGACTGCAAACCGATGCGCGCCCGGCGGCCGAGATCACACATCTGGAATTCGTCATTCGCGAGTGGATCGGCGACGCACGGTCCGGTCAGCTCGGCTACTTTGAGCGGCGCGCGAGCGAGCGTACGGCCCGACACCGAATCACGGAGCGACTCGAACGCCTGAGCCTCGCGACGAGCGTCGCGATGGTGGGTTTCTTCGTCGTTGCGGGTGGCTGGTTACCCGACATCTGGACCGGTGTTTTGCTCGCTGTAATGGGTGCACTACTGCTCGCTTACGGCATTCGCGAAGGCTACGCCTACGCGGTCGCAGAGAAGGAACTGATCAAGCAGTACACCTTTATGTGGCGACTGTTCGCGAGTGCCGGTGTTCGGCTCAAGGCTACTGACAATGACGAAGAAAAGCGTCAGATTCTCCGAGCGCTGGGACGCGCGGCACTCGATGAACACGGCGAGTGGCTCGTCATGCAGCGAAGTCGCTCAGTGGAGAGCAGCGAAGTCTGGCGCATGAGCAACTGAACATGACGTCGCTTGTGTTACGACACAAGAATTTTTCGCACAAGCTGTTGACAGAATTTTTTCGAGGCGTATAGTCGCGCCCCCTATGAAAAACCACGCACAACAATTGTTCGTGTTCGACGCCGGTAGTGAGCCGCGCCATGCCATTGGTGTGTGCCGACCCCGAGGGATTCATATGCCTTCGAGTTATTGGTCCGACGTGCTGGCCGAGATGACCTAGCCTTTCCGCACATTGCTGGAAGGCTCAAACGACTTTGTGCCTTCCAGAGCTAAGAAGCCCTGGACGGTGTTACCGATCAGGGCTTTTTTATTGCCCTGTTCGTATGTTCTTTAACAATGCGGATTGTGTGAATGACAGGGCAGTGTTGCTGACAGCAGTGTCTACAGACCCACTGCGCGCCCAACGCATGGCGCCTGCCCCAACTCCAGTCACCGTCATTGCGAGGCGCCAAAGGCGCCGTGGCAATCTCAGGACAGCATCGAACTGCTTGAGAGATTGCCGCGCTTCGCTCGCGATGACGATGACTGACCTGCACCGCGCCCTGCGTGGTGCATCCCTGGGGGATTGGTTCAATGGTAGAACGCCGCCCTTGCAAGGCGGTAGTACACGGTTCGATTCCGTGATCCTCCACCCCATTCCGGGTTATCGGCTTTGGCCGAGACCCTGTTTAGCGGCCTGGCGCTGCTAACCGTCGGTAACGGCGGGAAAGGAACGCGACCATGGCGTTTCGCCGGAGCGGGAGCTCCGGTCAATCCAGGCAAGTTCGGCCCCACGATTCTTCGGCTTCGGCCGGAGATAGCGGCGAAGCGATGCGCGGAAGTAGCGTGACTCAAGCACCGGCCCCGGCCGGGAATGCCGGTCCGCGAAAGACCACGTGGTGGTGCAACCCGCGACACCAACATCGGCAACCGTGAGGGGTAACGAATAGTGCAGATCAGTGCGAGCTTTGCAGGCGAGCGCGACTGCGCAGAGGACAAGGGTTCTGGGCGTCAACCAGCGTCCTTGTCATCGGTCCAGTAACCGGCAGGTGAACGACACTCGGCGTGTTGTATTTCGCAACCCAAAAGGTGGCGAAGCGACTGAGACGCGCACGTCGCAATGGAATTTCGTCATAAGCTCAATGGCTGAGCATTCGAAATGAAATCGAAAGGCTGCAGGTTCGACTCCTGCATGGCGCACCCACAAGTGCAACGCAAAGACGCGTCTCGGCATGCATCGAAAATGGCTTAAGGCCGGAGCCCTCGGGTAATTCGGCGGTTGAAACAGCCGCAAGCTGTGTCGACCTTGGCAGCGCGCCGCACGGTTGAGTAGCCCTCATTTGGAGCCCGCAAGGCTCACGGTAAGCAAACTGCCGACTAGATGTACGCGACGAGTGACACGCCACACTCCCAGAAAAGGCAGTCATGATCGGTTACCTGCAAGCTCGCATCCGCGAGTTGCAGGTGGACACGCAGGCAACCGTCTCGTGCAAGCGACGGGTACACCTGCAAGAGGCCGATTACCTACGGTGTAGTCTCAGCCGTTCCTTCCGCTGCGATAGCTCAATTTGACGCGCTCAGTGTGTAGCGCGTCGCAACGGCCGGATGGTCCGGCACTTGGGGTTCTCGACGTCGGGCGCATCGCTCAGCCGCGCCGGGAATTTCATGACATAGCGGAAATCCAGATCCGTACGCCCGTCGGGCAACGGTGTCAGCTCCGCCAGTGAGCGCACATTGCCCTCACCGAAGATGTCGCTCTCGATGTCGCAGGCGATGTTGATGAACACCGCGCCATTCGAGAACTCGAAACTGCCGCCCACGGGGCCCGCGGTGACGGGAATGCTGGACTTATAGCGCAGCGTATCGAGCAGCCGTCCGCGATGGTCAAACATCCGGTACTCGCCAAACACAAACTGCGTGCCCGCCGGCAGGACGATACCGTCCTCGCCGCCGTAGGTGCCTCGAACGACATAGTCGCTGTCGAGCGTGACGAAGTAGCCGTCGTCGAACAGCGCGATGCGAGTCATGGGCATCTTGTGACGCCACTGTGGGACATTCTGCGCATCGATGCCGTACACCTGATGCGTTGAGCCTTCCCCTGTCTTGAGCGGGAACACGTTGGCATCACCATCGGGGCCCGAAATGACCTGAAGCTCCGGGTTGCCCGGGTCAAAGTCGAGCCCAAACCGCTCCCGGAAAAAGTGATACGCGGACTCGCGATACGCAAAGGTGTTGCGATCCGAGTCGATGGGCAGAAAGACGGGCCCTTCAACGATCTCGTCAATCAGATAGACAATCAGGGTTTCATAGACGCCGTGCTCGGTATAAGGCGTCTCGCATTGCCTCGAGGGCCCGGACGCCGTGCTGGTGTCGCCGGCCAGTGCAGGCAGTGCCAGCAGCGCGGCCAGCGCACCCAAGAGTTTTGCTGACAAGAACGAGTTGATGGTTGAAGTGCGCATAGTCTCTCTCCTGTGACTGCGTCAAATGACCAAGGCACATCGATACTGTCGCTTGGCGCGGTCGAATCTCATCGGCGAGCGCCACCAACTAACCACCGTCATTGCGAGGCACCATCCAACCACCGTCATTGCGAGGCCACGTAGTGGCCGCGGCAATCTCCAAACGCCCCGATTCGTCACGAGATTGCCGCGCCGGCTTCGCCGGCTCGCAATGACGAAATCAATCACACAATCCGCATTGTTGAAGTTCGCCTACTGGAGAGCGAGACGATGAACGCCAAGATCCTCAAGCTGGATGTCGGCGGCCGCCCGATCGCGTGGATTACGCGCGAGGCGGGTGCCCTGCACTACTGCCGTGACCAGCTCCGGCAGTGCGACCTGACACGCGACCACGTGGTGCCGGTGTCGCGCGGCGGCACGGATACCTGGGGGAACGTGGTGACGGCGTGCCGCGGCTGCAACCAGCGCAAGGCGGACCTGTCGCTCGACGAATGCGAAGCGATCGGCATGCGGCTGCTCGCGGTGCCCTTTGTACCCATCCGCGCAGAAGGTCTGATCCTGGCCAACCGCGAAATCCTCGCGGATCAGATGGACTTCCTGCGCCGCTGTCTACGCCCGCGCCTCCGGCGGCAACGGGCGCGACATCACGAAGACCGCAGACGCGCTGAGCACAACAGCCTGGATGACGAGCGCATGGGTTGGCACCTTGAGCGCGAGCGAGAGGCCAAACACGGCAACCATCGATGCAAGGCTTACCCACTTGGCCCGCCGACTGATGGCACCGTACTCCCGCCAGTTCGCGATCAGTGGGCCGAAGGTTTGGTGTTGCACGAGCCAGTCGTGCAGGCGGGTCGATGACCGCGCGAATGCGAAGGCCGCAAGCAGAATGAAGGGTGTGGTTGGCAACAGCGGCAATGGAATCCCAATGATGCCGAGCGCAAGCGCCGTGACGCCCACGATCAGCCAGGCCAGCCGCGAGAGCGCCTTCAACTCGGCTACCGCAGCAACAACAGCGGCACCGCGCTCTGCGCAATCATGCGCTCGGTATTACTACCGACGAAAAACTCGCGGAACCTGGAGTGCCCGTAGGCGCCCATCACAGTCAGCCCGACACCCGTCTCGCGCCGGAACGTCATGAGCGACTCAACAATATTGCCGCGTAGCAGGTGGTAGGTGACTTCGTGGCCGGCCGTCCGCAGGTCTGCGGCCGCAGCTTCGAGCTGAGCGCGATTGACGTTGGTGTCTTCGCCGACCATCACAACGTGTCCTGGCAGGCCCTTGAGGATCGGACTTCGCGCGACGCGCGCCACCGCCGTTGTCGCCGCCTCACTACCGTCGTAGGCCAGCATCCAGCGCTCGGGCGGCGAGAATGCGCCCACGGTCGCCAGGATCGGCCGGCTGATGGCACGCACGACGGTCTCGACCTGCGACCCGATCGCGTGTTGGCGGCCTTCGCTGTCGGCGCCAAGTCGGCCGATCACGAACAGCCGTGTCTCGTCCTCGTATTCCTGCAGCGCCTCCACCAGGCTGCCGTGGCGCTGCTGCAACACGACGTCCTTTGCGCCCTGCCCCGTCACGCGCTCGCGCGCATCCTGCAGCAGCAACTTGCCGTGCTCGAGCGCCAGGCGCCCCCGTTTTTCGTCGAGCTCTGTCAACTCGTCGAGCAGCTTCGAGCGACTGCCCAGGCCGATGGCCCCGGACAAGTCGTCGCGCTCCGGCGTTCGAACACGCTCCAGCACATGCAAAAAGCGAATCGGCGCCTCGATGATCCGGCTGGCCCAGGCGGCCGCGTCGCACACGGCATCCGTGCTGGCCGAGCCATCGATGCAGGCCGTGACGACCCGCGAATCCGGCTGTTCTGTCACCATAGTCAGTGCCCCCCCATGAGCTTTTCGACCTCGTCGGGTTTGTCGTAAACCCCGAAGCGGTCGACCACCGTTCGCGTCGCGGCATTCATGCCGACGACCTCCACGCGCGTGCCCTCGCGCCGGAACTTGATCACCACCTTATCAAGCGCGGCGACCGAGGTAATGTCCCAGAAGTGTCCCTGCGAGAGATCGATCTCTACGTGCTCCAAGGCCTCCTTGAAATCGAACGAGGCGATAAACGCGTCCGCCGAGGCAAAAAACACCTGCCCGATGACGCGGTACGTGCGCGACGTGCCCTCCGCGTCCGCGTCGCTCTTGATGACAATGAAGCGCGCGATCTTGTTCGCGAAGAACAGCGAAGCGAGCAGCACGCCCACCCCCACGCCGATCGCCAGATTATGCGTTGCGACCACAACCACCACGGTTGAGATCATCACCGTGTTGGTGGAGATCGGATTCTTGCGCAGGTCGACCAGCGAGCTCCACGAGAACGTGCCGATGGATACCATGATCATCACCGCAACCAGCGCGGCCATGGGTATGCGGCTGATCCACGCATCCAGGAACACGACCATGATCAGCAACAGCAGGCCGGCCGTGAAGGTCGACAGCCGGCCGCGCCCGCCCGATTTCACGTTGATGACGCTCTGCCCGATCATGGCGCAACCGGCCATGCCGCCGAGCAAACCGGCGCCGATGTTTGCGATGCCCTGGCCGCGGCACTCGCGGTTCTTGTCGCTGGGCGTGTCCGTCAGGTCATCGATGATCGTCGCCGTCATTAGCGATTCGAGCAGACCCACGGCGGCCAGCCCGGCCGAGTACGGCAGCACGATCATCAGTGTCTCGAGATTCAGCGGCACGTCGGGCCACAGGAACACGGGCAGCGTGTCCGGCAGCTCGCCCATGTCGCCGACGGTGCGGATGTCGAGCCCGATGGCCAGAGACAGCGCGGTCAGCCCGACGATGCACACGAGCGGCGACGGCACCATGCGACCGATGGCCGGGATGAGCGGGAACAGGTAGATGATGCCCAGCCCGCCGGCGGTCATCGCATAGACGTGCCAGCTGACGTTGGTGAGCTCGGGCAGCTGCGCCATGAAGATGAGGATCGCCAGCGCGTTGACGAAACCCGTGACCACCGAGCGCGACACGAACCGCATCAGGCTGCCGAGCTTGAGAAAGCCGGCCACGATCTGCAGCACGCCCGTGAGCAAGGTCGCGGCCAGCAGGTATTGAAGCCCGTGCTCTTTGACCAGCGTCACCATGAGCAACGCCATGGCGCCCGTCGCCGCGCTGATCATGCCCGGTCTGCCACCCACGAAAGCGATGACGACCGCAATACAGAAGGAAGCGTAGAGACCGACCTTCGGGTCGACGCCCGCGATGATCGAGAAGGCGATGGCCTCGGGGATCAGCGCCAGGGCGACGACCAGTCCGGCCAGCAGGTCGGCACGGACATTGCCGAACCACTCTTCTTTAATGGTGTTGATCATGGCGCTTGGGTTCGCAGCCGCAAACCGCCTGGACGCGGTGCGCGAAAAAAAGGGGTGTGCACCGACGTCCGAGGCTTATCTGCGGTGGGCACATCGCGTGCCGGCCGGCGTCATCGGCAAAGGGTCGTGCCCGGGCCCGGAGCCCGGGGCACGCGCCAAGTCTACGCGCCTGCCGCGGCCAAAGCTGCACTTCGCGCGTGACCGGTGCCGAACCTCTTGGAAATCGGCGGCTGGACTTCGCACCAGCTTTTTGTCAAATGGCCGATAACTCGGGGCGTAGTGCATGGCATCGACGTGCCGCCCGCCCGGGTCACCCCGCTGGGATTCCGGCAGGCAATCACCGATCATGTCGGGCATGGCCATGGTGACTGCGCGCACCTCCAAAAAACAAGGGACTGCAATGAAAGCATCGGATCTGCTGGTCGAATGCCTGGAACAGGAAGGCATCGAGTACATCTTCGGCGTGCCCGGCGAGGAAAACGCGGACTTCATGATCTCTCTCGAGAAGTCGGCGTCCATCACCTTCGTGCTGACCCGGCACGAGCAGGGTGCGGCCTTCATGGCCGAGATTTACGGCCGGCTGACCGGTAATCCGGCCGGTGCGCTGAGCACGCTGGGCCCGGGTGCGACCAATCTCATCACCGGGGTGGCCGACGCCAACATGGACCGCGCGCCGATGCTGGTGCTGACGGGCCAGGGCTCGACGGACCGCCTGCACAAGGAGTCGCACCAGATCATGGATGTGGTGGGCATGTTCGAGCCCGTCACGAAGTGGGCGACCACGATCCTGAACCCCGACACCATCCCCGAAATCGTGCGCAAAGCCGTGCGTGTGGCGCGCACCGAAAAGCCCGGCGCCGTGCACATTGAGCTGCCCGAGGACGTGGCCACACTGGAAACCGAGGCCGAACCGCTGTCGCCGCGCCGGTTCCGCCGCTCGGTCCCCGACGACAAGATCGTCGACCAGGCATTCGCCATGCTCGCGCGCGCCCGCCGCCCGGTCATCATCGCCGGCAACGGCTGTATCCGCCGCCGCGCCAGCAAGCAGCTCCGGCGATTGTGCGAGCGCACCGGCATCGGCGTTGTCAGCACCTTCATGGCCAAGGGCTGCGTCGACATGGACGCCGACTACTGCCTGTACACGGTTGGTCTGGGCCGCAAGGACCGCATCAACCGCGCCATCGACGATGCCGACCTGGTCATCACACTGGGCTTCGACATGGTCGAGTACTCGCCCAAGATGTGGAATGCGAACAAAGACCAGCGAATTTTGCACGCGGACTTTTTGCCTGCCGAAATCGACGCCCACTACCACCCGGAAACCGAGATCATCGGCGACCTGGCCCACGCGCTGTGGATGCTCAACGAACGGCTCGACAAACACGGCGTGCCCGACTACGACCTGGCACTGCAGCGCGAGCTGCGCGCGGAAATGGCCGCCGATCTCGCCGAGTACAGCGAAGACGACACCCAAGGCGTGATCCGGCCACAAAAGGCGCTGTGGGACGCGCGCACCGTGATGGGGCCCAATGACATCCTGCTGTCAGACGTGGGCGCGCACAAGATGTGGATCGCGCGCCACTACCACTGCCATGAGCCCAACACCTGCCTGATCCCGAACGGCTTCTGCTCGATGGGCTTCGCGTTGCCGGGCGCCATTGCGGCCAGCATCGTGCATCCGGACCGGCGCGTGCTGGCCGTGTGCGGCGACGCCGGCGTGCTGATGAACGTGCAGGAGATGGAAACGGCCGCGCGACTTGGCAGCAACATCGTGGTCATGGTCTGGGAAGACAATGCCTACGGCCTGATCGCCTGGAAGCAGGAAGATCATTTCGGCAAGCACACCGACCTTTCCTTCGGCAACCCGGAATGGGTAACGCTTGCGAAAGCCTTCGGCTGGCACGGGCACTATGTGGCCAATGCCGTGGATCTCGCGGATACACTGGAGACAGCGTTCGGCGAGGACGGTCCCAGCCTCGTTGTCATCCCGATCGATTATCGTGAGAACCCGTTGCTCACCCAGAAACTCGGAGCCCTGGAATGGTCGACCTGATGCTCGAATCAAAACGCCCCGCGGCCGGCACCCTCGCGGTGACGTCGCCGTTTGACGGCCGCGAACTCGCGACGCTGCCGACCGGCGATGCGGGCCACGTGGACGATGCCATGACGGCGGCGCAGAAACTGTTCCGCGACCGCTCGAGCTGGTTGACCGTTCCCGAACGCATCGAGATTCTGCAAAAAACCGCCGAGATCATGAGCGGTGAGGTCGAGGCACTGACGTTGCTCGCAGCCAGCGAAGGCGGCAAGCCCTACACCGACTCGCGGGTCGAGGTCATTCGCGCCATCGACGGCGTGCACCTGTGCATCGAGGCGCTGCGTGCCAACGCTGGGGACGTGATCCCGCTGGGTACCACGCCCGCGACCATGGGCCGCGTTGCATCGACACGCAAGGAGCCCATCGGTGTGGTCGTCGCTGTCAGCGCCTTCAACCATCCGCTGAATCTCATCGTGCACCAGGTCGGCCCGGCCGTGGCCAGTGGTTGCCCCGTGGTCGTCAAGCCGGCCGCAGACACACCCCTGTCGTGTCTTCGTTTCGTGGAGATACTGCGCGAGGCCGGCCTGCCCGATGCCTGGTGCCAGGTGCTCATCGCCGAAAGCATCGACACCGCCGAAGCCCTGGTCACCGATACGCGCGTGGCATTCTTCAGCTTCATCGGCAGCGCGAGAGTGGGCTGGATGCTGCGCAGCAAGCTCGCGCCCGGCGCGCGCTGCGCCCTCGAGCACGGCGGTGTGGCGCCGTTGATCGTCGCACCGCCTTACGATCGCGACGCAGCGCTTGCGGCCGTACTCAAGGGCGGCTTCTACCACGCCGGCCAGGTCTGCGTTTCGGTGCAGCGCGTGTTCGTGCCGCGCGCCGAGGCGGCCGACTTCGCGGCTGCACTCGCCGCGCGTGCCGACCAGCTCACGGTTGGCGCACCGGAGTCGCCCGATACCGAGGTCGGACCGCTGATCCGACATGCCGAGACCGAACGCGTGGGTCAGTGGGTGGACGAAGCCGTGGCGGCCGGCGCAGCGCTGGTCACGGGCGGCAAGGCGCACTCCGAGAGTTGCTATGCGCCTACCGTGCTGCTTGACCCACCAGCCGACGCCAAGGTCAGCACCGAGGAAGTGTTCGGTCCGGTGGTTTGCGTGTACGGTTACGACGCGCTTGACGACGCTGTTGCGCAGTCCAATGCCCTGCCGGTCGCCTTCCAGGCGGCCGCATTCACCGACGACGTCGATACCGCCCTGCGGCTCTACCAGGCGCTCGACGCGTCGGCCGTCATGATCAACGACCACACGGCGTTTCGCGACGATGTGATGCCGTTTGCCGGGCTCAAGGCATCAGGGCTCGGTACGGGTGGCATCCCCTACACGATGCACGACATGCAGATCGACAAGCTGCTGGTGATCAAGTCGGCGGCGCTCTGAGCGCCGCCAGACCCTCAGTCGTCGTCGAGCTCAGGCTCAAGCGCACCGAAGCTGAACAGCGCGCGAGAGTTGTTGCCCTCGTCCGACCAGAGGAAGCCGTTCGCCCACAGGCCCTCGTCCGACCAAAGGAAGCCGTTCGCCCAAAGGCCTTCGTCGGACCAGAGGAAGCCGTTCGACTGCAAGCCCTCGTCCCCCCAAAGGAAGCCGTTGGCCATAACGTCCTGGTCCGACCAGAGGTAGCCCTGGGCCCAGTTGCTGCCGTCACTCCAGAGGTAACCCGCACCCCAGGCATCGTTGCCCCAGAGGACCGCGGTGTTCTCAATGAGGATGCCGTTGCCTTGCGTCGAACGCGCCATGCGCGGCGACAGCGCCTCGGTCGTCATGACACCCGTTTCTGCCAGCGCCGCCTCGATGTCAAGGACACCGGCACCCGCGGCCGTCGGGTCTTCATCGATCTTGCGGGCGGAGCGCATCAGGCGCGCTTTAACCGTGGCCGGCGTCAGGTTGGCGTCCGTCGACAGCATGAGCGCCGCGGTACCGGAAGTCATGGCCGCAGCCATTGACGTGCCTGACAGCTCGAGACGGTCCTTTCCTTTGACCTGCTTCTTGAGGTCCTTCGACAATTTCGACTTACCGCTCGAATGCGCGATGATCTTGTTGCCTGGCGCAACGAGGTCGGGCTTCAGGTAGTTGTCGAGCGACGTCGGGCCGCGCGACGAGAACGTCGAGACGTAGTCGTCGGAGAAGCTGTTCGTCGTGTTGTCGGTGAGAGAACCGACCGTGATCAGCTTCGGTGAGTTGCCCGGGCTTGTGATCGTGAAATTGCCATCGCGGCCGTAGTTGCCGGCCGAGACGACGACCACGATGCCGGCGTCCCAAACCGCTTCTGCGGCAACAACGAGCGGATCCGTAGCCGCGCTTTCCGTAACGGCCTTGCCCAGCGAGAGATTGACGACGCGGATGTTCTCGGCCGCGGCATTGGCGATGATCCAGTCAAGACCGGCCATGACGTCGGACGTGACACCACGACCTTCGCCGTCGAGCACTCGCACCGACACGATTCCAGCGTTGGGCGCCACACCGCCGTCACCGGCGATCACACCCGACTCCATACCGCCGACGATGCCGGCAACGTGTGTGCCGTGGCCGAACTGGTCGTAAGCGTCGACCTCGGCGGCGCTGACATTGATCTCGAAGTCGTCGATGCCCATCTTGCCCCAGCTGTTGGCCTGAGCCACGCGGAAGCGCACCTGCATGTCGTCAGACAGCCACGGCGTGACATCAAAGCTTGCGGCAACCTTCTTGCGGCTCTGGTTCATGTCATGGGTCGCAAGCGTCGACCAGTGGTTACCGCCATCCGCCGATACCTCGAAGGCGACAGCGCCGCCGCTGGTGTGCGAATAGACGTAGTTGACCTCAGCCGCACCGGCGTTCGCCAGGTTGGCGCCGCGCACCAGCGCGTCGCCGATGCTGACCGTTTCGATCTGCAGGCAGCGGCCGCTAACACACAGGCCGTTGTCGTCGTCGACTTCGAGGTCGCCCGTGCCGGGACCGTTGCTCTCACCGACTTCCTGCCAGTCCGAGGCGAAGCTGATGCTGCCGTTGTTGTTGGCGAACGACTTGCTATTGAAGCTGTCGAGCAGGTTGCCGCCGGCGGCAGCCTGCTGTGGCGCCGCGACGACGCAGCTTTCTTCGGGAACCGATGCGTCGACGCGCAGGTTGTCGATGGTGAGAACGCCTTTGTCATCGTCATCTTCGGCTTGCGTGACGCGCATGCGAAGCGTTGTGTGGTTGCTTGCGAAGCCTGTGATGTCAAAGGTCTCGGTGTGGTTGCTCTTTGAGCTACCCAGCGCGTAGGTCGCCAGCGTGTGCCAGTGTGCACCGTCGGCGGAGACTTCCACGACGGCCGCGCCGCCGACACCGCTGTAGACCGATGCAACGTAGGTCAGTGTCGCCTCGGAGGCGCCTTGCAGATCGAGCGTGCGGGTGTACGACACGTTGTGACGGTAACCCTCGACTTCCATGCAGTGACCACTCAGGCATTTGCCGAAGTCGCTGCCGATTTCGAGTGCGCCGCCTCTGACGCCGTCGGATTCACCGTTCTCGATCCAGTGAGAACTGAAGAGATCGGTGCCATTGTTGCCGTTAACCGCGCGCGCATTGAAGTCATCGCGATAGTTGCGCGTGCTGCCCGTCCAGCCCGCAGTGCAGTCCATACGCGTCGTGACGTTGACGCCCGAGAGATCCGAAACGCCCGAGTCCAACACGGCGACACGGATATCGCTGGCCACTGGCACATTCCAGTGGCTGCCTTTGGACGGCTTGCCCGCCGTGTGTTTCGAGGACGAAGATGCCGACATCAACGGCTCGTCGAGGCTGATCAGTGACACGCCATCCTGAATGGCAAACGCATTCAGCGATGAAGCGGGGACATTGACTTGCGCCATGTTGAGACGCGGGAAGTCTCGCTGCACGCGGGCGTCGAGCGCGCCGAGTTCCGCGGCCGAGGGCAGCGCGTCGTAGGCGACGATGATGTCGTGGCGCGCATCACCGCCCGCCAGCGCCAAGGCAGCGACCGCCGCGCTCATCGCGGCGCGGTCGCGTTGCACCGTCGCAGTAACCAGCGGAATAGCGTCCGCCTGGTTGGCCACTGGCAACGACTGGGGATTCTCGAGGTCGGGTAATGCGACAGGCGATAACGTCTCCGACGCTACGCTTAGCGCGTTCGCGAATCGGACAGCGCTGTCATCCGCCGTTGCAGTCGGCGGCGCCAGCTCAACGCCGGTCCCCTGCGTTCGGTCGATTGAGACTGCCGGCGCCTCATGCGTCAGGTCGGTCAGCGTGATCGCGGCAACCGAAGCAACAAATCCCAGTGCCAATCGCGAGCGGAGTTTCATAGTCGTCTGTCCCAAGAGGAATCGAAAAGCGGTTCATTCCTTGACCGAGCGGTTCCTCCGATCGGGAAACAGATTTTGGGGGATCGGTCGCGTGGGCGCCGTGTCGGCGAGGGCTGCGCACGGCCGCCGCTCGTGACAGGCGTCACATAACGCATTGGTTAAATGAGACAACCGCCTGTGTAGCAGCACCAGAGGGGCCGCTACCGACCCGCTGCACTGCTCTAGCATAGTCAGTAATTGTTATGTTATAACATTCACAGACTCGGCATTCGCCCGCTCCAGGTCGGCCAGTGTTCGAGCCCTGTTACTACAGACAAACACTTCCGCCGACATCCGTGTGACCCAGGCACACGTCGGCGGTACCAAATTCACGGCGGCCGTCTCCTCTTAAGCGCTCTGGCTCGACGTGATACTGGCTGGCGCCCCGAGATGGGGCGCCAGCATTTTTCTTACGGCCGACAAAACCGCCGCAACAAGACGGACGGTGCCCGCGCTAGTCCGCGACAACGGCGAAGAACACCTCGCCTTCATAGTCGTCGTCCCAATTGCCCGACCAGTCGCGCAAGCCAAACGTGGCGGTCACCCGGACGTTGCTCCCGGACACGGCTGCGTTCAGTCTGACCTCGAGATTGCCCAGGTGGTGGTCACCGTCGCTGCGCGAAAAGGCACTGCGCATGCCCGTCATGATGGCCGTCGCCTGTGTCGGCGCGTTCGTCAGCGCCACGTCCTGAAAACTCGTTCGCGGGCCGCTACCACTGGAGCGGCCGAATCGAATCGATCCCGTTCTGATTTCCATGTCATTTTCCCCGCTTCAGGTAGACCGGCGGCCAGGAACGGCCCGCCTCTGTTTCCATACACCGTGCCGGCGCGCGGCTGCGACCGTCCGCACCGACCCTGACTAACCAGGTGCGCTCGCCGACCCCGAAACCCGTATCACGCAGCACCGCCCGCACTTGATGTTCGCCCTCGCCCAAGGCCTTGAGCGGCAGCGAACGTCCGCGCCCGATTTCCCGGCCCAGGGCGTCGAACCAAACGAGATCAGGGTCCGGAATCGTCATGCCGTCCGATCGAACCGCGCGCACCTCGATCGTTCGCTCGCCACGCACCGGCGCAACATCAATCAGTTCGACGGTAGGCGGCGGCACGCGGGCCGGCCGTTCGAGATCGATCTGTGCAATTCCGGTTGCGATGCCGGACGTCGCCAGCACGCGAACGGCGATCTGATTGCGGTCCCCGATCAACCGAATCGGCAAATGAATTCGTGACTCCGTGGTGCGCGGCGCCGCGCCGCGCCAGATGCCCGACGCATCCTGCCACTGCACGAGATACACAAGATGCTGGCCCTCTGACTGTGTGGCCTGCCAGGCCACAACCCACTCGCGGTTCTTTTGGTCATAGCCCGCTTCGAGTCTGAGTTCAGGTGCTGGCGGAATCTCGTAATGGAACAGCTCGTCGCGACCCTCAAAGACGCGCAAGTGGCGCGCCCCGTTCGGGAACACGATGGGCGTACGGATCGTCTGCGGCCAGCAATCGTCGTCGCACTGCACGCAGGTGCTGTACAAGCGGCTGCATGCCAGCGTGTTGCCCTTGTCGTCGGTCAGCTCCGCCGTGAACTGAGTTCGAACGCCTTCGTACTTGCGCTTGGGCGCGTCGTAGTGAAACGAGTGTCGCGGCGTTACCTTTCGGTCGCGGCTAATCTCAAGACCGAGGAACAACCGCGGTTGTAGCGACCGACGACGCGGCGCGGGCAGCGCAACCTCCGTGGGCTCGACATAGACGGCGCGAAGCATGCTGAACGCCGATGCGAAGGTCGAAAACTCAACGGGCGGAAACTGACTGGCCAGTGCGTTGTAGGTGTAAGGGCTGACCCAGCGCGGGCGCCCACACATGAAGTCGAACTGCGAGGCCGGGTCGTACACGTTGTTGTTTCGGGTGTCGTATCCGAACTCACCGATGCTGCCCGCGGCGAAGGCGCCGTATTGCGGGAAGTCGTTGTCCGGATTGTTGCACCCGGCGGGCGCGTGCCGGCGACCCAGCGCGTGCCCGAACTCGTGCGCCACCGTCGTCGGTCGGTCGATCGGGCCGGCGCCGAGCCCCGAGCGCCCGCAGCCGACGGCGGGGCCGTAGGTGATGCCCGTTGGCAGGAACCCGTAGACAAGATCGTCCGAGTCGCCAACAAGATCGTCGAGGTCGTCGAGCAGGTTCGAGAAGGCGCTGCCGCAGCCCGACCCCGCTGGCGAGAAGTCCTGGTTGAAGTTCAGATTCAGGAAGCTGGTGACAAAGACCTCGGGCACGGGGTACGTCACTTCCGTGAAACCCAATGCCGTCATGATTTGCGCCTGCGTTGGCGTGGCGTCCATGCCCTGCCCGGTGTAGCGAACTTGCACGGCGGTGACGCGTGCCGGCTCGACCTCTCTGAAATTCAGCTCGCGCTGGAACACGGCAGATCCCGAACTGGGATCGGCGGCGTCGAACACACGCGCGCGGATTGTGACGTTACCCTGGCACCAGGCCTCGGGGACGATGAAGTTCACGGTGTGCGCGGTGTTGCCGCGGTCGATCTGATTGTCGCGCAGCGGTGTGATCGTGGCTTCGGGTGCCAGCGTCACCGTGGTCCCACCAAACGCCGTGATGATCTCGACTTCGCCAGAAAGATCGGCGATCGCGGGCAGACCCGCGGTGTCGTCGTAGTCCACGTACACGCGCAGCCCCGTCGCTTTTCGCGCAACGAGCGGAATGGCGTTGTCGGGCATGACGTTGGCCGCGTCCAGCTCGAGGTGACTGCGGAAGGACTGGATGGCCTGGTTGACCTCCACGCCTGTGATGCTCAGGTCACCGCGCGGCGGCACTGCGGCCGGGTCGGCCAGCTCTGCGAGCAGCACGATGTCGACCACACCCTCGTACTCGTCGTCCCAGTTACCCGACCAGTCGCGCAACCCGTAAGTCGCCTCGACCACAGCCACGTTGTTCTGGATCCGGGTCTGGAGCTCCATCTGGAGAATACCCAGGTGGTGATCATCGTCTTCGCGGTGAAACCCGGCCGAAAACCCGCCGAGACCGGCAACCGCCTGGTCGATGGGTCGCGGGAAAATGAAGGTGGTCTGGGCCCGCCGGGGCCCACTACCCTTCGCGTGCTGAAAACTGATCGCGCCGCTTCTTACTTCCATGTCGCACCCCACTCAGGTAGGGCCCGATCGTCGGGCCTGACGCCCTTCGCACACGGTGTTTCTGTTTTGAAGCCGGGATTTGTCTCAGGTTTGACGGAGATCCCGATGGTTGGCAGCGCGCCGAGGTTGGATTCGCGATCAATCGGTGCGTCAGTCTCAATCCGTTGATACTGGAGCCGGGGGTTCGCCGCGCATCAATCGCCCGGGATAGAAACCGCGTATGAGCCCTGGGATTGAGCGGTCGATTCAGTCGATCTCGGCGACCGCCTGCACGCGATCCAACGCCAACGCAAACGCCCCGTCGAGCCCGTCGTAGATCATCAGCCCCATGCCGGTGATGTTGCTCGTGTCGAGCGCCGGACCGTCGAGTACGGATCCACGAAACCTCGGCACGAATCGCGAGAACGGAATGTCGATGTCCCGCCACTCGTCCCGGTCGGTATCGAACTCGGCCCAGTACGCGACTTCGCGGCCGTAGTAACGGGCGTCGGTCGTCAGACGCCAGGTGTAGCGACGACCGTCGCCCTTCACCCGGATGCGGATGCCGCTGTAAGCCGATAAGTCTAGCGCGAGCGATCCGGTGCGGATGGAGCTGAAGCCACCGCCACGGGTGTTGGTACGGCCCGTGAAGCGGAGTACGCCCGAATCAACGTCGAAGCCCCCTTCGCTGCGGCCACCCATGACGTTGTCGTTGACGACGAACCAGCCGAGGCTCGGCGTGGCCGGCGTCAGATCGGTGAGCACTTCGGTGTCTTTGTCGCTGTCGGCGCCTGCCGGTGTCATGTCGTCAGCCTGTGAGCGTGCATCGCTGGGGGAGAGCAAGAGAAGTATGGCGAATAGGGTTGGGCGTATCACATGCGGTTCCGGGAAGTTTTGCGGCGGGCATTGCCCGCATTATGCGGCACGGACGGGCATCATCACGATCCATCACGAAAAATCACCGAATTTCAACGACGCCACTGGCGTTCCACCCGCAGGCTCTCCCCTCGCACAACACCTGACTCGGGAGAGACCATGCGATTCACCCAAACGATCACGACCTTGTTCCTCGGCCTCGCACTTGCGGCCCCGTCCGCCTTCGGGCAGTCCGACCGCGAGCAGATCAAGGCCGCCATGGCGTGCTTTTACCAATGGGACCTGTACGGCGGCGAGCAATACTCGTCGAAGTGCATCGCCGACACGGTGCTGTACCACCGCATCGAAGAGAATGGCCGACATTCCTATGGCACGCCGCCGCTCGACAACGACACGGGCAAAGGCGCCGAGGCGGTCATCCACAACCTGATCGACATCGACATCTACAACGACATGGCGGTGGTGACGTCGCTGCACCGCTACCAGCCCGAGTCGCCGCAGAACACCTACATGAAGAACATCGTGCTCTACAAGCTCGCCGACGGCTGGCGCATCACGAATGTCGTGTGGGGGCGCGTGACGAACGCGCAGTAGCGCATCACGTGGCGCTCGGGCTCGCCGTGAGCCCGGGCGCCGACGCCGTCAGCTCGCGGGCTGGCGCGTGCGCATGATGTCGCTGTAGGCGCTCGCGACCCGCGTTGTCGCCAGGTTGCCGTCGCGCACGCTGAAGAACTCGAAGCGGTGCACGGCGTCGGGCAGTCGCGTCATGCTCATGTCCGCATCGAAACGCAGCACATCGGCGCTGGCGTCGTCGGCGTGGCAATAGATGTTGCGGCCATCGAGCTGCACCCGAAGCTGGTAGCGCCAGACCAGGTTCGCGCAGCGCGACAGCTCGGGCACCGGCTGCCCGTCGCGAAATGCAGTCAAGGATTGGTCCAACAGAATCTCTTGTTGATCGTTACGCAGCGAGAAGGCCCAGCGCGCGTCCAGCGTAAGGGTCTCACCGGTATCCAGTTTGTAGTGAAACGCGCGCCATTGGCCGTTGTCGTGGTGACTGAGCGACAGCGTGTTCGCGTCGTGCCAACGCACGGCGTACGCGGGGAGCTCGAACGCCACGTCGCGGCGCACCCCGCCCGTGTTCAGGTCATAGACGAGCACACCGGTGTTGGTGTTGGCGAGCAACTGTCGGTCATCGGCCGACCAGCGCAGGTCCAGGAATCGACGACCGCGATCGGGCGGGTCGATCGCCTGCAGCTGGCCGGTCTCGTAGTTCTTGATCAGGATCTGGCTGTGGCCGGCGCGCTTGGAGATGAAGGCGAGACGCTGTGCGTCGTGTGACAGCGCGGGCAGGTAGTCCATGACCGCCGAGTTGATCCCAGCTGCCTGCGTCGGCGTGGTCTCAATGTCACGGTTGTACAGGTACGAGGTGAACAGGTAGTCGTGACCGGCCTCCCCTGGCGCGGTGAGCCGCCGTGGCCCGCTGATGCGGCGGCTGTCCGAAACCAGCACCGCGCTGTCGGCGCCGCCGATCGCGGTTTCCAGAAGTTGATACGAGGGATGCCGCGACGGGTGCACGATGTAGCCCTCGCGGTGGCTCCAGATCGCACTGTCCAGGCTGTAGTCGAAGCTCGTCAGCAGGTCGAAGCTGTCGTCAGCGGGATCCAGCTCGAACACCGACGTCTTGCCCGGCGTGTGGTCGCTGAGCAGCAGCAACGTGCCGCGTCGCGGGTGCACATCGACGAAGTGATTGCCGTAGCCGCGCGCCACGGGTTGCGAAAGGCGACGCTTGGTGCGCCGCTCCAGGTCCAGTGCGTACACGGCATAGGGCGCAGTCGTCGTCGCGCGCTCGAGGAAGTAGAGCGTTGCGTTGTCAGGCGACAACGACAGCTCCGTGTAGCTGCCGGGCAGGCACTCGTAGATCACTTCCGCGTTGCGGGTTTCGAACGCCGCGCGCGACAGGCGATGGATTTCGCAGCGGTCGCCGTCGAAGAACTGATAGACGACGAAGCTGTCGTCGTTCGACCAGTTGGCGAAATCTGCATTGCCGCCATCGGCGCTGATCGGCCGCGGCTCGGTGTCGGCGCCCGGCAGCAAGAAGATGCGCCGATGTTCGCCGTCGCTGGCCGTGTAGAGCAGCGACTCGCCGTTGCTTGCCAGGGCGGCGTTGGATTGCGCGACATCGAGTCGCGATAGCGGCGCGACCGCGGTTGCTTGAGAGGTCGGCGGTGTCTGGCCCGGACGGAACCACAGCAAGGCCAGCACGGCGGCGACTAACGCCAGAACGGGAACCGCGCGGTGCCAGGTTGGCCGAGACGCGATCGTCTGCGCGGTTACTTCTGCGCTCTCTGTGTGGCGCTTGTCGGCGGGCGACACGGGTGCGATCAATCGATAGCCAAGCTTGGGCACGGTCACGATGTACTTGCGTGCCTTGGCATCGTCCCTTAGCGCCTTTCGTAACAGTACGACAACACGGTTAATTGAGTTGTCCGTGACGATCTGTCCGTGCCAGACGTTACGCATTAACTCATCGCGACCGATATCGCGGCCCGGGTGCTGGCAGAAATACGCGAGCAGCGCGGATGCTTTTGGTTCCAGCGAGACCATGCGCCCGCCGCCGCTAAGCCTGCGGGTGTCGGCGTCGAAAACGTACTCGCCTACATTCCAGCGCATCATGGGGTAACCGTAGGTCAGTCTGGTGCGGCGAGGCAAGGTGGTGGTGGCAGATTCGTCACCGGCGCAGGACGCAGCACCGACGGTACGCTGGCCACTGTTGCGAGATGTGGTCTCGCGTCTTCACGGCGACCGATCAGATCGACCAGCAGGGCTTACGCCGCCTTGCCCAAGCGCCCGCGCGAGACCGCCGGCATCGATACGAGCAACACGCACAGACGGCCAGCGCTAGGTAGATGCGAAACCCCTGCGGCTCGTCGTAGGGGCCCGGGTCAAGTCCGTGAATAGCGTGAAGGTCTCAGTTGAATCGGGCCAAGGCTAGACTCTCTTCTGATCTCGACCTATTCGTGGGGTAGATCACCGGCGGTGTCTGCTAGTCTTTCCTCTTTACGTATTGCCGATACCACCCTGTCTTTGTAGCCCGCACCTCATCAAATTCAATTGCCCGCAGTTCCTCTTCGGTCCACTCGTTCGCTGGAGATTTCCTCCATATCCACTTGGGAGGAAAGGCCGCTTTTGCAATCTGGTATAGCGTTGGAACATCCGGGAATTCCACAAACCTCGTCTTGTCGCATTGAGGCGCGCAAAGGGTGATCTGCGAGGGGTCTCGAACTTCGGTTTGATGGTCATCCTCATACATGAACTTTGATGAATTTGACTGCAGCTCCCAATAGAGAACTGTTGCTATTGGCATTCCGACCTTACGTACGTTGTCGTGACGGTGCGGATCGCTAACCTTTGGATATCGCTTACACTTCTTTCGTAAACCCATCGTCGACCGTCGATACTCGACTCTCAGAAAATCGATGTAACCCAGAAGCACATCAAAAGCTCTTCTACGATAGACAGGTACGGAGACAATTGGTTTGGTCTCATCGGCGGGGTAGTGATTGTGAATCTCAAAACTGACTCTTCTCGTCGTCTTTTGAGAGTCGAGGACCTCTACCCCAATCTCATACTGACGCCTTAACTTTCGAGCAATCGACTCCTTGATATTGGATGACACGGTCAGGATCTCGGGTAACTTGAACTCGCCGGCCAACTCCGCAGCAATCTCAGCAAGAGTTTCGCTACAAAGTAGGTGGCTTTCGATACACTTGCTGGAGACCACTTGCTCGACTTCAGTGGTCTCGGACGTAATGTGCTGGGCGCTCATTCCCTTCGTGGACTGATAGAGCCCTATCCAGTCGCCGACCTGATGCTTCTCGTCAAGAAGTCTTTCATTGAGCTGAAAGTGAAACCTAACGACGAAAAATTCAGTGCCTCGCTTGTCAAGCCCATCCCACGCCTGTTCGTCCGTTAATGCGACAGATACGGGAACTGAAATTGTCTCTCGTTTCATGAGTTTCTCGTCTTGTTAGCATTGTCATAGCCGGTCTGATTTCTTGTGCACGGCACAATCGCGTGTTTAGACCTGTATCCGTTCTGATTGACGCGATTTCGGCCGGACAGTGACCTCAGGAGCACCATGTGTTCGGCAAGACCATGTTTCGCGTGGACACAAGTTCAGTGCCTACTTGAGGCGAGACACCAGGCTGCTACATGGCACTGTCAGCTTATCGGTGTTTATCCCACCGGCTAGCATTGGGCTCGCTATGCGCTTACGAAAACGGTGTCAGGCCTGACTTCTCAAGGCCTGGGAATTCAACGGATAATCCACTCATCGAATCGTTCATCGGCGGCTTCCATTGCAAGTGCGCGAACCTGTTCTGATCCCTGTCGGTTGGCGATGCGCAGCGGAGAGTCGAGGCGTAGCTGAGGAGGCTCCATTCTTCGAAGCTCGCTGTTTACTACACTATAATTCAGGTACTGCGCTTCTCGTTCGAGACGCATCGCTATGCATCAGCCCTGGCTCTGCCCAGGCCGAAACTTCTTGTACTTGAACGTGAAGTCGAATCCTCGCTTTAGCGGCACCCCCCCGCCACACACTGCGATAGGGACCTGTCTCACGCCATCTATTCGGAGGCACTCTTCGAAAACGTCGTCGTTAAGCGCACCAGTGACGAAGGCCCCTAGGTTGCGATTCTGGCACTGCAAATAATGCGCCTGACTGATGTGCCCCACGTCCAGGATTGCCGCCCGATATGCCTTCCTGTTCCTCCGGTACTTCCAGAAGACCCTGTCTAGCCGCACGGTCATGGCGATGCAGTAAGCTGCCGAGGTGTACCAGTGCTGGCCGCAAGTCCCTCGCAGCACGAGATCCGTCATCTCTGCTTCCGGTAGTTCATGCAGTAACTCAAGCTCGTGCCTTTCGACGCCATAGTGATAAACGCCCGGCGACAGCCCGTCCACTCTGAGAATCAACGGGTAGGCTTCCGTCGGGTGCAACGCTCCGCCTGATGGCACGAATTTCTTGAGCAATGTTGGGCCATCGTTTACCTGTTGGAGACCATGACAACCAAAGGTGTAGTACAAAATGTGCGACAGATCGTCTACAGATACAGGCACCGCTTCATCGAAATGGCGTACCGTCTTACGATCGCGCTGCAGCGCCTCCAAGAACCCCGCGCCACATGGCTCGGGGAGGGAGAACGTCGAAATTGCGTCCTCTCTAGCGTAGAAGGCGGCCGGTGCAGGCCCGTAGGCTTGGGACAAAGGGCTGTCACCTGACAAAGATGCAAGCACATCCTCGTCTGATGTCGGCGTGATCTCCAAGCCCATCATGTTCCCGGACCACCGAGACCCCCGGTGGAAAGCAACAGACCGCGCATCAAAGCAGTCATCCAGAGAACCCAGCGCCTCATGCACTTTCGACCGGCAGCGTCCTACCGCCGGTTCCCTTGTGACAAGTAGACCGTGTTCAATCATCTGGATCATGCGATTCTCGGGAACGTCCAGAAGCTGCTTCGCTTGCTCAAATGCAACCCAGTCGTGCGCTGGCACCCTTGCAAGTGCCGCAGCTTCCCTCATGCGAATGCGCACATGCTCAGACGAGAGTATGGATCTCGCATAGACCGCCGGCCCAAGCACGGACTCAATCGACCCTCGAAAGAAGCTCGCCGGATCAATCTGCTCTTGGTCGCCCAAAAGAAACTCGAGCGACTCGGCCCTTCTGACCTCCTGCTGGGTCTGCGCTATTGCTATCACTCGCTTTCGCCTGAGACCCCGACGAACATCAGCAACACCTGAGTCGAATTTGTTCCGAAGGCGTACGTAGACTTTTCGCGAGCCGCCAAGAAATCGTTGATCTCGTTGAGTGTCGGCGCAACGGCACCAGCCGGGAAGGAGTCTCCGAAGCCGGGCTGGTACAGATTGCCGGCGGCCACGATACCGTTTTCCTCCAACTCTTCTTGGAGGTCTTCTCGATCGCGCAGTGCCTCCAAGAACTCATAGAGCTGAATGGTATCGCAAGGGTCCGACGTGGACTCTGACTCGTTCGCAGCACTGTTTGTTGTGTCATCCGACTCAGACATGATTCATCTCCTGATGTCGCTTAGCGGGAAAAAAACTTGAACGTGCCAAATGACACTCTCAATGCAATGTAGGTGTCACTGCGGAACGTCTCCCTCGTCCTGATATCGTCGTTGCTGGCGACCGTTGAGCCTATTGTCTGTCCTGATAGGACGTCCACCTGCTGTCGCGTGCGACCCACACCCAAGCTGACGTAGTCATTGAATGTGTACGACAGACCGTAGAGATAACCGAAGTTGTCGTCGCTCAATATGGCACCCGCTTGCAGGCTTACGTTTTTGAGTGCTTCCGGACAGGTATCACACAGTCGTTTGACGATTTTGTACTCCGCCACAACCGCCAGGTTACCCGCCTGCGAGTCCTCTCCGGTCTGGTCAATCACTAGCGCACCACTATTCCCTGGATCGGCGACCGCGCCAAACTCCGGAGAGGCCAAGTCGGTATACATGAGGGCTACGCCGAAGCTAAGGTCCTGCCAAATCGGCGAGCTTAGTGCCAACGACGCCTCAATGCTCTCCGGACGCTGAGCTGTAACCTCCTTCGCCAGTGGTGAGGAGCGCTCGATGGTGAACGTAGCTTTGCGTTCCCTAATCGTCGGCGGAGACCGAAAACCCTGCCTTACGATGACGTATCGGGGGACGTCACTCGAGGACACATTCTTGTCATCGCTCCAGTAGAAAACTTCATCGAGCTTACGCTCGAACAGGAGCAGCCTTGCTTTCAGATTTCGGATCGGTTGTCCCTTTTCAACCAGCTCAAGCGACTTGGCTCGAAATCCCTCCAACTCTTCCCGCAGCGATTCTCGTTGTGTATCCGCAGCAGTCAATTTCGCTAGCAACAGGGGAACCATGCTCCTGCACTCATCGAGATCCTCTGCAGATCTGTCGGGTAGGGCTCCCAGTATCGCGGCGGCTTTGGCCCGGATTGCCGCCACGCCTCTGACCTTGCTATCAATTTCGAGGTCTCTCCAGGCTTTATCTCGCCTGTAAACAACCGCTCCGTCAATCAGCGGACTGGATAACTCAACCTGCTGAACGAACTCGAGAGCACTGTCATAGGCCGCAGCAAGATCAGCCGTCGCCGATAACAGCTCCAATATAGCCTCTCGCGCTTTCTTGCCTACAGCACGAACATCACCCGTCGATTTCGCAACGTCGTTGATGTACTTGCCAGCAACTAGCTCGCATTTCGTCGCACCCGACTCAGTCTCCACACTGTTAAACGTTATCTGCCAGTCTTCCTTCATCTCGAATGGTTGAAGGCTTGGCTCAGATTGCAGCAAGGCTGTCGCCGCGCCCGTTACCGCCTTCCCAAGTGCGGCCAAGTCACTCAAGCTGCCGGCATCGCTGGTTGAAATTTTCGAAAGCTGCCCGCCGTAGAGAAGTGGGTTCGTATTGGCGACGAGCACACCGACGCTCCTGCGACTAGGGACCAGAAGCGCGGCCTCACCGAATGGCTTTGCCCCCACGGAGCGTATCTCCGCGTTGCAGGACCAGTTAGGCGGGCAATACCAGTGACCTGTCTCGTGGTTGAGTACGGCAACAGCCCCATCACTGCTGGATAGTGATGGAACCGTCACATCACATTTTTTCCGTTCCTTTCTATCTTCCTGTCTCTTTTCCATGGCGCTGCAATGTGCACTCAAAATGAGCCACTTCTGCGATGTGTTTGTTTGCCACGATTCGAAGCCGTCCTTGTCGGAACAGGCCCAGTGCCCCGTTTTGGTGTCGTCACCATCGTACAGCTTGCAAAACTTCTTAAACTCTTGCTCGACTGCTCCTAGTACATCGGCGTTCGCCGAAGCGAAAAACCAGCATCCCAGGAAAAGCGCGGCAACGGCTCCAGCTGCAATTCGGATCATGATTGAGACCCCCCTTCATTGAGTGTGTTGCTGATGAGTACGCGCATCGATGGACATAACTGCCGTTACATCTGATTTGTCTCACCCTTGGCGCAAGGTCTTCGCTTGGTCGCACCCGAAGCCGTCTATGGCTTCGCAATTTCGTTCAGCTTCTGCCTCGCCAACTCCGAGAGACGGTGGTCATGATCTGCACTAGACCAATGATCAAGTATCGCCGACAGGTAGTCTCGCGCTGCGTCCGAATTCCCACGGTCCAATGACAGATTCGCCGCGCTAAGGTGTGCAGTCGCCCAGGCGGAGATATTGATTGAACGACCGTAGCCGATCATTGCTTCGGCAAATGCTGCCCCCCGGTTTCGGATCATCCAATCGAGCTGCTCTAGTGCAGCACCTGAGTCACCGTGACGTGCATAAGCGAATGCGAGACTCTCCCTCGCTTGGTAGAGGTTTCTCTGTGAAACTAGCCGCTCGAGAATAGCAATTGCTCGTGTAGATTCCCCTTGAGCGACCAATACCTCCGACTCCACAAGGTCGACATATTGGCCAATTGTAGGCAGCTCGGCTGAGTCCAACGCTCGACGGAGATTGACAAGGAGCGATTGAGCTGCCTGATCGCAACCGTATCGCGCAGCGAATTTTGCCATCACGGCGACCTGCGGCACCCTCGAAAAGTCATCGTAAGCATCAAGCGCTGCAGCCAGATTCACCAGCGACTCTGTTTGTGCGCACACGAATTGCGCAGTCTCCTGTTGCGGTGCCTGCTGGATCAGTATCGCGAGCAAGGCTAGTTTCGAGGGAACGTGATTGAGAGAGGGGACGCTGTCGGTCGAAGGGATCGCCCCTAACTCCGAAAACGCTTGAGCGATTCTCCCGAGATCGAGAAAATATGCGATCGCCTTCTTGCTCGGAGTAGACAACTCTGGTGCGCGACGCGCGTCCTTGTACATCAGCTCATACGCATCGTCGGACCTGAATGCCACGAGGTATGCATCCACCAGTCCGAAATTGTATAAATGTCCCGCAATCTGGTAGCTGAGCTCGAATGCCTCAACTGCCTTGTCAGTCTCGCCCAAACCCAACAGGCAATACCCGTGCTTGTAATGCAACAACCAATCACTAGGCCGCACGCCAAGTGCTGCCTGAAATGCTTCCGCACAACCCTGATGGTCGTTAAAATAGGTTCGAAGGACAGTGCCCTTGTTACTGTGACCCGATGGATCGCCTGGATACAGGTTGGCGAGCATCTTCCATCGTGCGAGCATCACTTGTGGGTCGCTATACCACGCCGAATGGGCGCTGACGTACAAGTATTCCGATTCGGTGAGCCTTTCGGAATTCTCCAGAGCGAGTCCCCAGTGACGCTCAGCACTCTCGCGAGACTCGTGGTTGCCGTAGTGGATGAGGGCCAATGCAGCATGCGCCGCCGCGAACTCTGGATCCAGTGAAATTGCGTATTCCAGCAGTGGCAGTGCTTCCCCACCTTTGTCTGCGCGCCTAAGGGTCTCCGCAGCGGAATATGCCCGCAGCGCCTCGAAGTTTGCGGTCGTGACTGCGCGTAGTGGCTTTGACTTGCTGATCGTCGCATGGCTTTCGCCAAGCGCCTCTCGCATTTCGCGCGCCAACGCTTGCACGCTGGGAATGACGCTTGCCGCATCCGATAACTCGATCTGCGCCTCATGCAACAATTTCGAGTCTTCGCCTCTGATCAGCCGCGCATGCAGGTATCGCAGTTCGTTCAGGCGGTCGAGCAAGAGAATACATACGACTTCGATTCCCTCTCTTTGTGCTAGATCGATCCAGTCTTGCTGCGATAGCTCAACTCCAGGAGGCAATTGCATCCTCCTTATCGCTTCTCCCATGTCATCAGCGGATACCACGTGTGATACACGGCTTTGCGACAGTGCGACGCGAAACGCCCGTTCCAGTGGGACGGAATAACCGGGCTCGTCTACCCGGTCGCTGAGAACCACGAGCACCGAAATGACAGGTTCACCAGCGTTTCCGTCCATTCGATCTGCGGCGATGAAGCCAATCCCCAATGCAATGACGGCCAGAGCGCCGACTAGGACTGGCGTCGCGAGTTTGAACCGACCCTGTTGTGGTGGGGGCGCACCGGAGCTTTCGTGAGAATCAGTGTGCAACTCGACCGGAGCGATCAGGCGATACCCTCGCTTAGGGATTGTCTCGATGTACTCGGGACTCGACGGCGAATCGCCGAAGGCGCGCCTGAGCTCATTGATGCACCGGTTCAAAGCGGCATCGCTCACGACCGATCCTGGCCAGACTTGCTTCAGCAGATCGTCCCTCGAGACGAGGGAACCGGACCTTGCGATCAGCGCTCTGAGAACGCCTGCAACCCGCGGCTGCAGTCGAACCGCGGTACCGTTGCGAACCACAAGACCCTCGTCGAGAACGACCTCGGAGGACCCCACGCGAATTGTTCCAACCGGTTGCGACCCCAACCCTCGCCTCGCGTAAACAAATGCGTTCAGGACCTCAGTAGTTCTTGATTCTGGCTAGGGCAATGAGTTCCCGCAGCAACCGAACAAGAACCAATGGCGATAGATCGCCCAACCTTGATTGCGCAGTAAAACCGTCAACACCCGGTCGGAAACGCCTACCCAACCCTTTAGACAATACGCCGAATTCAAGTACGAGCAACTCGTAAGAACTAAATCATGAATTAATCACGCTTCCGTCATGCGCTAAACCCCTGGATCAACAACAGTTTCCGCTAGCGCCCAAGGCTGGTCAGCCTCTCGCGCAGCCCAACTAGCCAAGCAGGGGTCCCACAATGACGAGCGCATTTCTACTTCCCGAAACCGATGATTTCGAAGATCACGCCGAATTCGCAGGCAGAGACACCCAACTCACCACGCCATCTGATCCCCGACCCGCGCTCAAGGTCTCTGAGGGCCAATTTGACGCCTTTGCGCGCAGAGCAGCAGCGCACAGACCGGCGCTGGTTAGACGATTGGCCCGGATTGGCGCTCAGCCAGAACTTGCAAAGGACCTAGCGCAAGAAGCAATAGCGGTTGGCCTTGCGCGCCTCCGCTCCGGCGTGCTCCGTGACAGGCACAAGATCGAAAACTTCCTCTACCGAACCGCCTACTTTCTTTGGATCGGTGAGCGGAGAAGGCGCTCGCGCACGCTGCCGCTATGCGACGTGATTGGCGCGCTCCACGACGCAGATTCGGATCCATATCAGGAGTCCGAATCAACAGCAACAGGCTTGCGCGACATGCTGCAATCATTGTTGGACCAGCTACCAAGCCACCGGGACAGGGAGCTCTTGAGGCGGTACTTCTTTGCGGACCAGGAGAAAGCAACGATCTGCGCCTGTCTGAGCCTCACGAACCGCCACTTCGACCGTGTGCTGAGCCGCGCGAAGACAAGGCTCCGAAATCTCGCGTTCTCTCCAGACAACATCAATAAGGTCATGCACTACGCAGACTTGCTTGCTCTGGATCTCGCGGAAACCCCCGAGACAAATACGCCCGCCAATCAGATGTAGATGCAACTTCGTATGGACGTTGCACCAAATGGCAGAGTCCAAAAAGGGGACATATCAATGAAATCTAGAGACTTTTCACTTGCAGTCTGTTGTCTACAGGCGTTTCTGTTGTCGTCACTGGCCATCGCGGATGACACTGCGGACGGTGACGAAAAAGCGGCACCAGAATCGTCGATTTCCGTGGACGTCGAGTTGGCGGGTACATCGCTACAGGAAGCGACCATATCCGTCAGGTTTTATCTGGAAAACATCGGCTTCTACAGCAAGCGGCGACACTGGGACAATCCCTCAACGTTTACAATCTACAGCGACGGCAGCTGGTTTTTCTATGCCACCCGCCTCGCGAATTTCGACCGAACGTGGGCTGACACGGGGCGAACTTGGCGGACACGCCTCGACGCGGTGTACTACTCCAGATACGACGCAGCAAACAAGCGATGCGCCGGACAAATTCTGCACTCGAATCAGTACCGGTTCGCCACTGTCCGATACAAGCAACAGCGACACAACTATACCCGACGCGGCGACGACGCTGCCTTCGCTTCAATTAGCAGTCAAGCGCGTTGCATGAGATACCAGAGTTGGTGGTACTAGGACTATCGCGACCGGCGATGAGCAGAGACTGAGCCACCTGGCGGTCTCATCGCTGCTGTGGTGGCCTTGGGCGAATTCCTGCCGCCCGAGGCCGCCCTACCGCCCGCTTCCCCGTCTGAGCGACATTCATTAGTGGTTCCTTCTGGAGTTCTTCGGCTGCCTGTGCGTGAGCGTTACTGACCTTCCCCCGTTGAGCCTGAGTCTCTCGAGTGAGCCAGATTAGTGGGCCAACTGGGCACCGAAGATTCAGGGTTTCTGAGTGCTTTGGAATTACCGAAGACTTGCGGCTAAGAGGGGGATCGAACAATCGAGACCTGGAATTTCGGTCGGGCAGCCCCTTAGTCGAGACTCAGCAATGACGCATTCCCTCCAACAGCTGCAGTGTTATTACTCACCGCATACTCCGTCCCGAATCTATCCAAATAGTTCGGCCCACCTGCCTTGGGACCAGTGCCTGAGAGTCCACGCCCCCCGAACGGCTGCACGCCGACCACAGCACCTACCATGTTTCGGTTGATATACACGTTGCCCGCACGAGCAAGCCGGGCAAGCCGCCCCGCCCTGCCATCAATACGCGTGTGCACGCCAAAGGTCAGTCCGTACCCGGTCGCGTTGATCGTCTCGATAAGCGCCTCAAGCTCATCCGAGCCAAAGCGATACACATGCACGACCGGCCCGAACACCTCGCGCTCCAACGCTTCGATAGCGTCAATTTCGACCAACGTCGGCGCAAAGAACTCACCCTTCTCTGCCTGCTTCGGCAACACACACTGATGCAACACCGTCTGCTCAGCCCGCATCTTCTCGACATGCCGCTCCAGCACCTCACGCGCCTCGGCGTCAATCACCGGCCCAACATCTGTCGCTAGCTCCGCCGGGTCACCAATGTTGAGCTCGAGCATCGCACCCCTAAGCAACTCGACAACTCGCGGCGCCACATCCTTCTGCACGCAGAGAATGCGTAGCGCCGAACACCGCTGCCCCGCCGAATTGAAGCCACTCTGGATGACATCTGCAACAACCTGCTCGGGCAACGCGCTCGAATCAACGATCATCGCGTTTTGGCCTCCGGTCTCGGCGATCAACGTGCCGATCTGACCATCGCGATTCGCGAGCGTCCGGTTGATGATCAGCGCCGTCTCGGTGCTGCCGGTAAAGGCAACACCAGCAACTCGCGGATCGGCAATCGCTGGCGCCGCGGCTGCGCCGCCGTCACCCGGCAGGTAGTGCAGGACGCTGGCCGGCACGCCCGCCTCCCACAGCAACTCACACGCCCGGTGTGCAACCAGGCTCGTCTGCTCGGCAGGCTTAGCGATGACGCTGTTGCCAGCCGCAAGCGCGGCAACCACCTGCCCCGTGAAAATTGCCAGCGGAAAATTCCACGGGCTGACACAAACGAACAGGCCCTTGCCACGCAATCCGTAGACGTTCTTCTCACCCGTCGGTCCGGGCAACACCGTCGGCTCCGAAAACTTCTCGCGCGCCTCGGCGGCGTAGTACCTCAAAAAATCGACCGCCTCGCGAACCTCGGCGATGGCGTCGGGCAGCGTCTTGCCCGCCTCGCGAATGCACAGCGCGAAAAGCTCGGCTGCGTGTTCCTCAAACAAATCGGCCGTCTTGTCCAACGCAGCCGCACGCTGCTCAGCCGGCGTGCGATCCCAGCCCTGAAAGCCCGCGGCCGCCGCATCGACAGCCGCCCTCGCCGTCTCCGCATCGGCAAAATCCACGCTGCCGACAACCTCGCCCGTTTCAAACGGGTTCACACTATCGGTCGGCGTACCACCAAGCCGCTTGCCATCGACCACGGGCCCCGCCGAATACTGCCGCCCGGCGAACGCCTGCATCTCCGAATAAACACCGCTGCCCACAACACGATCCGGCAGATTCACACCCGCCGAGTTCTTGCGTCGCGCCCCAAACAGATCCCCGGGCATGACAATGCCGGGATGCGGAATCACATCGAGCGCACGCACTTCAGTGATCGGGTCGGCGATGATCGCGTCGATGGGCTCGTTGGGATCGACAATCTGATTCACGAAGCTCGTGTTTGCCCCATTCTCGAGCAAGCGGCGCACGAGGTACGGCAGCAGGTCTTCATGGCTGCCGACCGGCGCGTACACGCGGCAACGCTTGTCGTAGCGCTGCGGGTCGATGACGGCCGAGTAGAGCTCCTCGCCCATGCCGTGCAGGCGCTGGAACTCATAGTCCGAGCGGCTGCCCGCGTGGTGCAGGATGTAGCTCAGCGTGTGCGCGTTGTGCGTCGCGAACTGCGGGTAGATCAGCTCGCCGGCGTCTAGCATCAGTCGCGCGCAGGCGAGATAACTGACGTCGGTGTTCACCTTGCGCGTGAACACCGGGTAACCGGGCAGGCCCAGCTCCTGCGCGTGCTTGATCTCGGTGTCCCAGTAGGCCCCTTTGACGAGCCGCACCGGGATGCGGCGGCCGATGCGTTTCGACAGCGCCGCCAGCCAGCGCACCACGTCGGCACCGCGCTTCTGGTAGGCCTGCACGGCCAGGCCGAAGCCCTGGTAGCCGTCGAGGTCGGTGTCGGTGTAGACACGCTCGAAGATGTCCAGGCTCAGTTGCAGGCGGTCGGCCTCTTCGGCGTCCATGGTCAGCGCGATGCCGACTTCGCGCGCCTGCTTGGCCAACGCCAGCAGCATCGGTGCGAGCTCGTCCATCGCCTGCTGGCGGCGCGCGAACTCGTAGCGCGGGTGCAGCGCGGAGAGCTTCACGCTGATGGAGTGCACGGCGAAGATGTCATCTTCTTTCGCGCTCTTGCCGATGGCCGCGATGGCCGCCTTGTAGGCATCGAAATAGCGCTGCGCGTCCTGGCGCGTCATCGCCGCCTCGCCCAGCATGTCGAAGCTGTAGCGGTAGTCCTTGTTGTCGCCTTTGGTTGCACGCTTCAGCGCGGCCTCGATGTCGCGACCCATGACGAACTGGTGGCCCATCACCTTCATCGCCTGGCGCATGGCCTTGCGCACGACGGGCTCGCCGGCGCGGCTGACCAGGCGTTTGAACAGCTCCTTCGGATTGCGTTGGTGCGCCTCATCGAGCGTCAGCATCTTGCCCGTGAGCATCAGGCCCCAGGTGCTGGCGTTGACGAACAGGCTCTCGCTGGAGCCGAGGTGGCTTTCCCAGTCGGCGGCGGTGATCTTGTCGGCGATGAGCGCGTCGGCGGTATCGGCATCGGGGATGCGCAGCAGCGCCTCGGCCACGCACATCAGCATGATCCCTTCCTGGCTGGAGAGGTCGTACTTCTGCAGGAAGGCCTCGATGCCGGAGCGGTCTTCGTTGAGCTTACGCACGTGCTCGACGAGCTCGCGGGCCGTGGTGCGAATGTTGTCGCGCTCGAACTCGCCTTCGCTGGCGATCTTCAGCAGCTCGGAGACGAGCTGCGCCTCATCGGCCAGGTACGCGCCGCCGAGGTCCTCTGTGCCCGTGGAGCGGGTGTAGTCGGCCGTGAACGGCTGGCGCGGGTTGGGTTGGTCGTGAGTGGCGTCAGGGCGTGCGGCCATCAAGTGCTCCTGCAATTGGGCAGGCGCCACCGCGAACGCGTGGCGCCGAATCACTCGATTATAGCGCCGCTTGGGCCGTCTCCGTCAGGCCCTCAGACCCGCCGCCGGCCTTATGTCTCGGGCTTGGACAAGTCGTGCGCCTGGTTGACGGGCACCGACTCGTGCCGGAACACGATGCGATCGACCTTGAACAGCTGCGAACGCCCGGACATCGTGAAGGTGTAGGTCTCGCCGGCCGTCAGGTCGTAGACGGCGACGCGCTTGTTCGTGTCACCGCCCAGGTCCAGGCGATTGCCGCGGGCCCAGACGAACTGGTTGTCATTGCCGCCGAAAAACTTGGTGTCCGACTGCATTGTCGCCAGGGGCGCGTCGTCGCCATGGTTGTTGCCGACGTTGGGTCCCGCGCCGAAGTTGCCCGTCAACCGCACGTAGGCATCGTTGGCCACGTCGTCGCGCTCCTCGCCATTGATCACCAGAGTCTCGCGGGCCACGTGCAGGTGCAGGTAGTGCAGCCCGCTCTGATTGACCTGGAACCGATACGTCAGCGGTGACGTCGGTGGGCCGTTGAGCGGACTGTTGCCCGTGAACTCGAGATAGCTTGCGCCCGTAAAGCCGCTGACATCCGTGCGCACCTCCCACTGGTCGAGCGCGCTCGGCGTCGTCTCGGCCTCCATGATCACGAGCCCGTCAACCTGCTGGTACTGCGCGGCCGGCGCCGCGCCCGTTGCGTCGACCACCACCGCCCAGTCCTCGGCGGACTGCGACGGTGCGGTGCCGATGTTCTGGTTGCCCGGTCCTTGCAGCACATCACCCGTCGTGAGCTCACCGCTGCGCGGGTTGAACCACTGCACGGTGTAGGCGCGCGCGTCGGGCAGGTTGATCTCTGTGGTACCGCCCTCGCGCAGGAACACGAGGTGCGTGTCGCTTCCGGACAGCACCCAGTCCGATGACGTGTTGGTCACCGCATTGTTCGGCGTCAGCGCTTGCAGGTCGACCCCGAGCTCGGCCTGCAGGTGATCACGGAAAAAGCGAACCAGGTGACCGGACTGCTGCCAGTGCGCGTCAAACTCGCGCAGGTCCTCGACCGCGAGATCGTAGGCGTGCCCGGAACCCTGGTTCTTGAGATACCACTCGAAGCCGCCACCGCCGCCCATGACGCTTGCCCACATCCAGAAGACCCGCTGTCGGCTTGTGACGGCCGTGTTCGGCGTGGGCGCCTGGTTGCCGGAGGCCTCGGTGAATGTCACGACCCAGGGCTTGCCGGCGTTGGTGGATGCTTCCAGCCAGTTCACGGTCGTGCCGTAGACGCCGTTGTTGCCCGTTGCCGACGTGGAGATCCCGCCGAACTGGATGGTCGGGCCGTCAAAGCTCTCGTGACCGAGCAGCGCGTTGTAGCGATCCTGCTCGCCCGGGTAGGTGTGCATGAAGACCGGGTGGTCGTAGGGGTCCGTCGCGCGGATGAAGTCGGCGAAGGCGCGTTGCTGCTCGGCCGTGTTGGTGTTCTCTTCGCCGAGATTCCACTGCAGCGCCGGGTGATGTCCGAAGCGGGAGATGAGCTCGCGATAGTAAAGCTGTCGCTCGAGGCCGAGGTCGCCGCCGTTGAGCAGCTGGTCGTTTTCCGTTTCCTGCGTCATCAGGTGAATCAGGATGCCGTTGGCCGTCATGTGGGTGAGCACGCGCTCCCACTGGTCGAGCTTGCTGACGTCAAAGCGCTTCTCAGTGCCGTCGGCGTTGTAGACGACCCACGGGTGCGCATCGCAACCGTCGCCGCGCACGGTGTTGGCCATGATATAGATCGCGTTGACGCCCGTGGAGGCGATGTAGTTGACCAGGCCCACCAGGCTGCGGCCCCGGTTGTTGGCCCACTGTGGATCACCGCTCTGCCAGTCGCCGGCGTGCGGCGCGAAGTCATGCAGGATGCCCTTGCAGCTGTTGGCGTCGGAGAACTTGGTCGTGTTGTCGAACTCGGAATAGCCGAAGATGTTCTCCGGGCTGTCCATGCCGCCTTCGATGAAGACAGTGCCGTCGCCGGCAAAGCGCAGGTAGCGTTCGCCGTCGCGGTGCTCGAGCAGGCCGCGGGTGCGCAGGTCGGTCGCGGGCGCCGGGCTCGCGCTGACGCTGAAGCTTCCGTTCGCCGCGTCGATACCCGGGATCGCGGTGCCTGCGTTGGCGTCGGCGGACACGGCAATCTCTGGGCCCGTTCGGAACGAGACGTCGTAGCTCCAGCTGCCCGTCGTGGGTGGTGAGAAGTAGGCGCGCCATTGGTCGCCACTTTCGGCGCCGCTGTCGGCGGCGTTGCCGTCGGCCGCGAAATGGCCGGGCACGGTCAATGTGCGATTGCCCTGGGTAAAGGTCACGTTCAGGCGGTGGTCGACAAAGGTCGCCTCGTCGCTTTCGTTGGCCGCGTAGCCCGTGCAGGTCAATGTGACGCGGTGCCACTGACGCAGGTCGCCCGCGACGGCGCAATCGCCCTGCCCCTGGGTCACGGCGGGGTCGACGGTGAAGCTCATCGTGGCCGTCGCGGTCGCGCCCTCGTCGTCCGTCGCCGTCGCGCTGATCGTGTAGTCACCGGGCGCCAGGTCACGCAACGCCGCATCGTTGCTGCCGCCGGGCGCGCCCCACTCGTAGGGTGCCGTGGTTTCGGTTCGCAGCGCGGTGCCGTCGAGGCTCAGCACCACATCGGCGATCGAGCCGTCGCTGTCGCTCGCCGTGACGACAACATGGGCGGTATCGCCTTGCAGAAACGTGTCTGTGGCCTGCGGCTGACTGAAGGACACCGTCGGTACCTCATTGGCCGGCGGCGGGTCACCGGCAATCGGGTCGTCGCTCGTGTCATCACCACCGCCGCCGCTGCAGGCGGTCAAGGAAAACACAACAAGCAGGAGCGAGAAACGGGAGGCCAACGAGAACATCACAGCAAACACTCCGCCGTCGGTGACGGCAACCGCCGGGCATCGCTGCCGGGCGCGTGGTATGGCCGGCCGGGCCGGTGCGTGAACGAGGCGGAGTCAGGCTAGCGAAGCGCTGCCGGCCGGATTGTGACGTGGGTCACAATTTGTTCTCTGTCGGGTGTCCGTATTTGGCGACAGTTGATCGCCGGGAAGCGCTTCGGATTGGGGTTTGAAAGCGCCGCAGGTTTGGACCCGCGGGCGCGGCTAGCCGCGCTTGTCTTTCCAGTCCCGGAGCTGGCGCCGCGTGTGCTTGTCGGGGCGGCCCTGGGTCAGCGGCTGGGTCATGCGGGCGGCCTTGATCGAGGCCGAGAGCGCCTCGCGGTTGGCAATGCTCTCTTCGGTCTCGGCGTAGCAGGCCCGGGCCTCGGGCGCGGGGCCGCGGCGGGTCGGCGTTGCGATGACGTCGATCTCGAAAGTGTAGCGATCCTTGGTGATTATGAGCTTGTCGCCGGGCGCCACAGGCGTGGCAGGCTTGGCGCGCTCGCCGTTGCGCTCGACATGCCCGCCCGTTACAGCCGTCGTCGCCTGCCCGCGCGTCTTGAAAAAGCGGGTGAAGAAGAGCCATTTGTCGATGCGAAGGCTGTCGGGCATGGGTCTCGTCATTGCGAGCGGCTGAAGGCCGCGCGGCAATCTCTTGATGCTACTGCCGGGCACAAATCCCGTCATTGCGAGCGGCTGAAGGCCGCGCGGCAATCTCTTGATGTTACCGCCGGGCATACATCTCGTCATTGCGAGCGGCTGAAGGCCGCGCGGCAATCTCTTGATGCTACCGCCGAGCACAACTCTCGTCATTGCGAGCGGCTGAAGGCCGCGCGGCAATCTCTTGATGTTACTGCCGGGCACAAATCTCGTCATTGCGAGCGGCTGAAGGCCGCGCGGCAATCTCTTGATGTTACCGCCGGGCACAACTCTCGTCATTGCGAGCGGCTGAAGGCCGCGCGGCAATCTCTTGATGCTACTGCCGGGCATACATCTCGTCATCGCGAGCGGCTGAAGGCCGCGCGGCAATCTCTTGATGTTACCGCCGGGCACAACTCTCGTCATTGCGAGCGGCTGAAG
>JBCBNV010000004.1:0-529741 GCA_039821605.1 Pseudomonadota bacterium
TGCGGGCAGGCGGGGGTGGTTCGGGTGCTCGTATCGTTTGGCGGCACGAATTCGTTACGAGATTGCCGCGCCCACTGCGTGGGCTCGCAATGACGGTGGGGGGGCTCGCAATGACGGTGGAGGCCTCTCGCAGTGACGGCGCTGCGCGCGCCGCGTTCAGGCGTCGCGGAGTTCCCTGCGCAGGATCTTGCCGACGTTGGTCTTGGGGAGTTCTTCGTCGCGGAAGATCACTTCTTTCGGGACTTTGTAGCCCGTGAGGTGTTCGCGGCAGTAGGCGATGACGGCGGCTGCGTCGAGCGACGGGTCGTCGGCGTAGACGTGGAGCTTCACGATCTCGCCCGATTTCTCGTCGGGCTTGCCGACGGCCGCCGCTTCGACGATGCCCGGCATTTGTACGACGACGTCTTCGATTTCGTTGGGATACACGTTGAAGCCCGAGACGAGGATCATGTCTTTCTTGCGGTCTTCGATGAAGACGAAGCCCTTTTCGTCGATGCGGCCCACGTCGCCCGTGCGCAGCCAGTCGCCTTCCATGACCTCTTCGGTATCCTCGGGGCGCTGCCAGTATCCCTGCATGACCTGCGGGCCGCGGATGCAAATCTCGCCGATCTCGCCGATGGCCAACTGGTTGCCATCGTCGTCCATGATGGCAACTTCCGTTGACGAGATCGGCAGTCCGATAGCGCCCGTGTACTCGAGATCGTCGACGAACGGGTTGATGACGGCGGCCGGTGAGGTCTCCGTGAGGCCGTAAGCCTGTATGAGCGGCGTGCCCGTGACCTCTTGCCACTTCTCGGCAACCGCGCGCTGCACGGCCATGCCGCCGCCGATCGTAATGCGCAGGTGCGAGAAGTCGAGCGACGCGAAGCGCGGGTGAATAAGCAGTGCATTGAACAGCGTGTTCACGCCTGTGAAGTAGGTGAACTTGTGTTTCGAGAGCTCGTCGACGAAGCCGTCAAAGTCGCGCGGATTCGTGATGAGGACATTGAGCCCGCCCTGCGCGAGCAGGCTGAAGCAATTCCCCTCGAGCGAGAAGATGTGATAGAGCGGCAGCGCGCAGATGCCGACGATGGGTTGGTCGTCGAGCTTGTTGCCGAGCCAGGCGTTCGACTGCTGCACGTTGTGCACGAGATTGCCGTGACTGAGCATCGCGCCCTTGGCCACGCCCGTGGTGCCACCCGTGTACTGCAGAAAGGCCAGATCATCGAGCGTGATCTCGCGCCGCTCGATCGTCTTGCCCGCGCCAGCGGCCAGTGCCTGGCGGAAGGTCACGGCACGAGGCAGGGAAAACTCGGGCACCATCCTCTTGACGCGCTTGACCACGAAGTTCGTGATCATGCGCTTGAGACCGGGCAGCATGTCGCCAATCTGGGTCGTGATGACGTGCTCGAGGCTTGTCTTGTCGATGACGGCCGCAAGCGTCGCCGCGAAGTTCTCGACGATGACGATGGCCTTGGCGCCAGAGTCGGTCATCTGGTGTTCGAGCTCGCGCTTCGTGTAGAGCGGATTCACGTTGACGGCCACGAGCCCGGCGCGCAGCACGCCGAATAGCGCGACGGGGTACTGCAGGATGTTGGGCATCATGACTGCGACGCGCTCGCCTTTGGCGAGGCCAAGCTCGTGTTGCAGGTAAGCGGCAAACTGCGCCGAAAGACGGTCGATGTCGGCAAAGCTCAGCGTGACGCCCATGTTGGCGTAGGCCGGCTTGTCGGCGTGCGTCCGGCAGTTTTGCTCGATGAGGTCGCGCAACGAATCGTAGCCCGCGTTGTCGATAAACTCAGGTGTGCCTTCGATGTACGAAGCGAGCCAGATCTTTTCCATGCGCCGTATTACTCCTGGACGTCGGACGTTTGTTTGAAACGTTGCAGCACGGGCTCGATCACCGGCCATACGGCCTCGAGCATGATCGGCTGCGCGTTTGCGTTGGGGTGGATGCCGTCGGCTTGCATCAGCGTGGCGTCGAGCGCCACGTCCTCGAGGAAGAACGGCACGAGCGGAACGTCGTTGGCCGAGGCCACGGCGTCGAAGCGTTGCTGGAAGCCTTCTGTGTATCGCGCGCCGTAGTTGGTCGGGATCATCATGGCGAACAGGACGACGTCGCTGCCCGCGCCCCGCGACGCCGCAATCATCTCGTTGAGGTTGCTTTCCATTTCCTCGAGCGGGAAGCCGCGCAAGCCATCGTTGCCACCGAGCTCGATGACCGTGATCGCGGGCGCGAAACGCTCGAGCGCCGCAGGCAGCCTGGCGCGCCCGCCGCGCGTCGTGTCGCCGCTGATGCTCGCGTTGACGACCCGAATTGCATAACCTTCGCTGCGCAGGCGCGCCTGCAGCAGTGCGACCCAGCCTTCGGTGACGCGTTCGAGGCCGTAGCCGGCACTGAGGCTGTCACCGACAACGAGCAGCACCGGGGCGTCATCGGCTAGTGCATCGGCGGTACGCGCTGGCGCCGGGGCGCTCTCAGAGGCCGCCTCGGCAGTCGCTGCGCCAGGCGCATCCGCGCCTGCAGGCGCTTCGAAATCACGAGAGGCAAGCGCCCATGCGGCGAGCAGCGCCAGAGCGACGGAAATAACGAGCAGGACATTCTTGCTGGCACGCATAGGGGCCGGATCGAGCACGATGGAACACGAATCTACAAGTGTAACGCAGCAAGACGCTGTTACGGACCTGGTGCTCTCTGCACGTGGCCTCGGCAAAACCGTAACCGGCGCCGATGGCGATCTGACCATTCTCGACGACGTGAGCTTCGACGTGGCTCGGGGCGAGACGCTGGCCGTCGTGGGGCCCTCGGGCGCGGGCAAGTCCACGCTGTTGGCCTTGCTTGCGGGACTGGACTCGCCCTCGCGCGGCGACGTCACGCTCGACGGGGTGTCGCTAGCCGGCCTCGACGAAGATGGGCGCGCCAAGGTGCGTGCGGGACGTGTCGGGTTCGTGTTCCAGTCGTTTCACTTAATCCCGGCACTCACGGCCATCGAGAACGTCATGATGCCGCTCGAGCTCGCCGGCGAACGTCAGGCGCGCCAGGTGGCGACAGAGATTCTCACGGATGTCGGGCTCGGCGAACGCCTGCGCCACTATCCCGCACAGCTGTCGGGTGGGGAGAAGCAGCGCGTCGCCATCGCGCGCGCGTTCGCCTCGCGCCCGGCGCTGCTGTTCGCCGACGAGCCCACGGGCAACCTCGACACGGGGACGGGCGAGAACATCGAGCGCCTGCTTTTCGACCTGAACAAACGTCATGACGCGACCCTGATCCTCGTCACGCA
Source organism: Pseudomonadota bacterium (assembly GCA_039821605.1). Taxonomy (GTDB): domain Bacteria; phylum Pseudomonadota; class Gammaproteobacteria; order Steroidobacterales; family Woeseiaceae; genus CALBPI01. Next base: position 3,261 of record JBCBNV010000004.1, read on the forward strand.
CGACCAGGGGCTGGCCCAACGCTGCAGTCGCCGGCTTGCCATCGAGGGTGGCCGACTCGCGCGGGACGAGCGCGGTTGATGCGCAGCTGGACATTCGCACTCAACGGGCTCTGGCGCGAACTGCGCTCGGGTGAGCTCGTCGTGCTCATGGCGGCCCTCGTGGTGGCCGTGGGCTCGATTACAGCGATCAGTTTTCTCACAGACCGCATCGGCAAGGCCGTGGCTCACCAGGCCAGCGAGGTGCTTGCCGCAGACCTGCGCGTGGGCTCGGGTCGCGAGCTCGACGCCGACTGGCTCGCGCGAGGCGCGGCGGCGGGCCTCGAAACCGCGGAGGCGCTGAATTTTCCAAGCGTCGTCTTCGCGGGCGACCAGCGTGTGCTCGTGAACCTCAAGGCGGTGTCGACGCGCTATCCGCTGCGCGGAGAATTGCGGCTCGCGCCCAAGTTGTTTGCGACGCCCGCGCCGGCCCGCGGCGCACCGCCGTCGGGCACCGCCTATGCCGACGCGGCCATGCTCGCGCGGCTTGGCATCGACGCGGGCGACCGCATCGAGGTCGGGCGCCTGACGCTCGAGGTCGATTCGGTGCTGGTGTACCGCCCCGACCAGTCGCCGGGCTTCACGGCGCTCGCGCCGACGCTGCTCGTGAACATCAACGACATCGAAGCCAGCGGTCTGCTTGCGGAGGGCAGCCGCGTGCGCTACACGCAGCTCTACGCGGGAGACGCGGCGGACGTCGCGGCGTTTGGTGAGGCCTTGCGCGAGGAAGACGTTGAAGGCGTTCGCATCGAGGACGAAGCGGCTGCGGGTACGCAGCTCGCGTCGGCCATTTCGCGTGCCGGACGCTTCCTGTCACTGGCCTCTCTCGTGAGCTTGATCCTCGCCGCCGTGGCCGTGGCCATGTCGGCGCGCCGCTATGCCGAGCGCCGTCTCGACAGTGCTGCGCTCATGAAGACCTTCGGCGCACCCCAGGCACTCGTGCTTCGTGTCGGGCTTGTCCATCTCATGGCCGTCGGTGTCGTCGCGAGCCTCATCGGGACCGCGCTCGGGTTCGCGGCCGAGCGCGGTTTGTCTGCGCTGCTCGCGGGCTGGCTGCGGGGCGACCTGCCCGAGCCCGGCTGGGAGCCCGCGCTGCCGGGCATGATCACGGCACTCGTGCTGATGGCGGGCTTTGCGCTGCCATCGCTGTTCCAGCTGCGCGATACGCCGCCGCTGCGCGTGTTGCGCCACGACATCGCGCCGCCGCCGCCCGCGGCCTGGCTCACCTGGGGCCTCGCGTTCGCCACGCTTGCGCTGCTTGTCTGGTGGGCTGTGCGTGACGCCACGCTACTCACCGTCATCATCGGCGGCACCGTGATCACGGCTGCCGTGCTCTACGGGGCCGGACGCCTGCTCGTGGGCGGCCTGTCGCGGCTGCGCGGCAATGTGGGCGTCTCCTGGCGCTACGGGCTCGCCAACGTCGCCCGACGGGGTCAAAACAGCGCGATCCAGGTCGTGGCCTTCGGGCTTGGGCTCATGGTGTTGCTGTTGCTGACGCTCGTGCGCAACGATTTGCTGTCGGGCTGGCGCGCGACCGTTGATGAGTCCGCGCCCAATCAGTTTCTCATCAACATCCAGCCTGAAGAGCGCGACAGTATCGGTGAGATCTTCAGCGGCGCGGGGCTCGGCGACGTGGCGTTCACGCCGCTCGTGCGTGGCCGCATCACGGCCGTGAATAGCACGACCGCCGATGACTGGTCGACGCCGACCGGCGAAGGCACGCGACGCCTGGGCCGGGAGATCAATCTGAGCTGGTCGGCAACGCTCGACCCCAGCAACGAGGTCGTGGCGGGTGAGTTCTGGAGTGTTGGCTACTCGGGGGCGCCACAAGTCTCCGTAGACGAGGACACGGCGCAGGAACTGGGTGTGGGTATCGGCGACACGCTGTCGTTCGATTTCGCGGGCGTACCCATCACGGCCGAGATCACGAGCCTGCGTCGTATCGACTGGGACTCGTTCAAGCCCAACTTCTTCATGGTGCTGAGCCCGGCAGGCATGGCCGATTTGCCGCAGACCTACATCACGTCGTTGTACGTGCCGGAGTCAACGAGTGGTGTGCTGCTGACGCTTGTGCGTGAACACCCGAGCGTGTCGGTCATTGACATCGAGGCGGCGCTGGCGCAGGTGCGCGGCATCATCGACAAGGCTTCGCTGGCCGTGCAGTACGTGTTCCTCTTCACACTGGCCGCAGGTCTCGTGGTGCTGTTCGCCGCGATCCAGTCGACGCTCGATGAGCGCCGCTACGAGAGCGCGTTGCTGCGCACGTTCGGCGCGACGCGCGGCACGATTCTCGCGGGCATTCTCGCCGAGTTCTCGGCGCTGGGTCTGCTTGCGGGCGCCTGCGCGGCCACGGGGGCAACTGCCATCGGCATCGTTGCGGCGCGTGAGCTGTTCGATCTCGAGCTCGGTGTGAATCCCGTGCTCTGGTTCGCGGGGCTCGTGGCCGGGCTTGTGATGGTGGGTGCGAGCGGGACGCTCGCGGCACGTTCGGCGGCCGATACGCCACCCGTGCGCACGCTGCGGCGGGGCTGACGCCTAGCCGTCGTTCTTGCGCGAGGCCTTGGCCGCTTTCTTCTCGGCTTTCTGCTGCGTCTTCTCGGCCTTGCGCGCGGCTTTCTCGGCCTGCTTGTGCTCGCGCTTTTCAATCTCCGGGTCGACGAGTCGACGCACGGTCTCGACGATGTCGACTTCGCCCGTTTCGAGCAGCGCCGGGAAGGCTTTCCGGCACACGGTCCAGGTGGCGCCGATGATGGCGAAGTAAAGCACGAACAGAATTACGGAATAGGTCAGCTGGTCGACAAACTCACCCATCCAGGGCGGCAGCCGGAAGCCGAACAGCGCCTCCACGACCGCTGACAGGATGCGCTCCATGATGCTGATCTCGAGCATGATGTACAGCAGCACGGCGAGCACGATCTGCAGTGCGAACAGCCGCCAGGCCACTGTCCAGAGCGCAGCAATCCAGTTCTGGCTATAGCACAACGCGGCGAACGCAATCGCGATGCCGGCGGCCACTTCGCTGCCGTCGGCCAGCCATTTGGCGACGCCGCCGATGTAGGCCCAGGCGGGTCCGCCGTCGAGGGTTTCGATGCCCGGGTCGGCGATGCTGAACCCCAGCGAGAGCAGCACAAGCAGCGCCGTGGCCGGGATGATGGGGGCGACGAGCCAGACGAAGTCGGTGTCCGCGGCCGCGCCGCTCTGAAACAGGTAGCGACGCACCGCGAGCGCAAACGCCACGCAGACGAATGCAGCGGGCCAGTTCACGAGCTCCAGCGGTCCCGTGCCGGCGGTCAGCGAGTTGGCCACGAGCCCGAGTCCCACGGCCGCCAGCGTGAGCACTACGATGCGCAGTCGCGGTGGCGCGCCGAACACCTGGCTCAGGTTGTCATCGAGCGGGTCGTCGTTGAAGGCGCGGCGCAGCGCCGGCGCCATGTCGTTGAAGCCGTCGCGCGCAATTTGCAGCAGATGGCGAAAGCGGTTCACTGACCTCAGCCCCCGGGAACGGCGTCCATGATGGTGCCGCAGACGTCGCGGATCAGATCGCCGCGCGGATGACTGGCGCGCCAGACACCCACCACGATGCGCGACGGCTCGGGAGCTTCGAAGCGCAGTGTGACGAGCCGGTCGTCGTCGGAGGCCTGGTCGCGCACGGCCAGTTCGGGAAGCAGCGTCACGCCTGCGCCACCGGCCACCATCTGGCGCAGTGTCTCAAGGCTCGTGGCACGGAATTCGTCCTCGTTGACGCCACCCGCCATGTGGCAGACCTCAAGCGCCTGGTCGCGCAGGCAGTGGCCATCCTCGAGCAGCAGGAAGTGCTCGTCGGCGATGACGTCCTGTTGCACGACGCGCTGGCCCGCGAGTGGGTGGTCGGCGCCGACGGCGAGCAGGAAGGGCTCGACGAACAACTCACGCGAGTCGCAGCCTGCAAGATCGAGCGGCAGCGCGAGGACGCCCATGTCGACGTCGCCGCTGCGGATGGCCGCCATGAGCGGGTCGGTCTGCAGCTCGAGGTAGAGGCAGCGCAGGCGTTCAAAGCGGTCCGCGAGTGCGGGGGCCGCGTGCGGCAACAGGTAGGGTGCGATGGTCGGGATCAGGCCGATGCGCAAGCGGCCCGCCTGCGGGTCCTGATGCATTTGCGCGAGCTCATTGATCGATTCGGCCTCGCGCAGCAACTCGCGTGCGCGCTCGGCGATCGCCGTGCCCGTCTGGGTCAGCGTGATGCCGCGCGAGTGCCGCTCGACGAGCGTGACACCAAGCTGCTCTTCGAGCTTCTTGACCTGCGTGCTCAGCGTGGGCTGAGTCACGAAGCAGGCTTCTGCGGCGCGCCCGAAATGGCGGTGCTCGTCGAGCGCCACGAGGTAGCGCAGCATGCGCAGATTGAAGTGCAGGTTGCTGGCCATCAGCTGGCTTCCTTGAGGGATTGAAAGGCGTCGAGCGCGGCCTTGCGGGAGGCCTTGAGGTCGACAATGGGGCGCGGGTAGTCGCGCCCGAGGGTCACGCCGGCCTCACGCAGCACGGCCTCGGGTGCCTCCCAGGGTTTGTGCAGGTATTTCTTGGGCAGCCTCGCAAGCTCTGGCACCCAGTGGCGGACGTAGTCGCCATCGCGATCAAACTTTTCGCCCTGGGTTACGGGATTGAAGATGCGGAAATAGGGTGCGGCATCGGCGCCCGTGCCCGCCGACCACTGCCAGCCCATTGTGTTGGCAGGCAGATCGGCATCGACAAGCGTGTCCCAGAACCAGCGTGCGCCGTGCAGCCAATGGGCGCGAATGTTCTTTACGAGCAGCGACGCCACGATCATGCGCACGCGGTTGTGCATCCAGCCCGTGCGCCAGAGCTCACGCATGCCGGCATCGACGATGGGAATGCCCGTGTTGCCGCGTTCCCAGGCGCGAATGTCGCCGGCCGCCTCGTCGTCATCGCGCCAGGGGAATGCCGCGAACCGCTCGTTCATGGGCGCATCGGTCGTGTGCGGGAAGTGGAACATTACGTAGTGGGAAAACTCGCGCCAGCCGATCTCCGTCAGGAACACGCGGCAGCCGTCGGATTCCGGGTCCTGGGCCTCCTCGACGAGTCGCCACACCTGGCGTGGTGAGATCTCACCGAAGTGCAGGTGGGGCGACAGCCGCGAGGTGCCCGCCGTGCCCGGCAGATCGCGGGTCGCGTCGTAGTCGCGGACGGGGTCGGCCACAAACGCGCGTGCCCGCGACATCGCGCCCGCTTCGCCCGGCGTCCAGGCCGCCTCGAGGCCATCATCCCAGTCGATGCTCGGTTCGAGCCCCAGCGCGTCGAGCGGCAGTGACTCGATCTCGGCGCCCGCGATGGTTGCGGGCGCCGCCAGCGGGTCGGGCCGGTGCAGTTGCGCCCGCGCCGCGCGCCAGTAGGGCGTAAACACGCGGTAGGGTGTGCCCGTCTTGGTCATGACCTCCCAGGGTTCCTGCAGTAGCGCGCCGTTGTGGCTGTGCACGGCGACGCCATCGTCCTGCAGCGCCGTCTTGATGGCCTTGTCGCGGGCGATCGCCCCGGGCTCGTAGAGTCGATTCCAGAATACCGCCGTGGCACCTGTCTCGGCGGAGACCGCGCGCAGCGCGTCGAGTGCGACTCCACGTCGGAGCGCCAACGAGGCGCCACGCGATGCGATTTCGCGGCCCAGTGCCGCAAGGCTCTGGTGCAACCACCAGCGGCTTGCCGCGCCCGCGGCCCAGTCCGTCTCTGTCTCGCTGTCGTCGATGTACAGCAACACGACACGGTCGCAGTGGTCGAGGGCGTCATTCAGCGCGGGCTGGTCGGTCAGCCGCAGGTCGCGGCGAAACCAGACAATGCCGGTCGCGTATCGGTCGGTCATTCAGTCGTCCGGGTCGATGTCGATGCGGTTGCGTCGACCGTCGTTGAGGAACACACGAAGGTTCTCGGCCGTCTGATCGATGGCGCGCTGGCGTGCCTCGCGGGCCGCCCATGCCGTGTGCGGTGTCACGATGAGATTATGCAGCCCTGAGCCGATGAGTGCATTGCCGTCAACAGGCGGCTCCTGTTCGAGCACGTCAATGGCGGCGCCGCCGATGCGTCCGTCGCGCAGTGCCGCCGCCAGTGCCTCGGCGTCCACGAGGCCACCTCGGGACGTGTTGATGAGCACGGCATCGGGCTTCATGCGCGCGAGCATCGCGGCGTCGACCAGATGATGCGTGTTGGCGTCGAGCGGGCAGTGCAGGCTGACGACGTCGGCCTCTTCGAACAAGGTCTCGAGCGGCACGCGGCCCGGCCGGGTGTCGCGGGCATCGCGCTGCGCGACCTTTACTGTCATCCCGAACGCCTGAGCGAGCCGGCCGACGGTGCGCCCCAGCTCACCGAAGCCCACGATGCCCATGACGCGACCCGACAGCTCGCGGATGGGAAAGTCGAGCAGGCAAAAGTTGCCCCTTTGCTGCCAGCCACCGGCCTGCACCCGGGCGTCGTAGTCGACGATGCGGTGGGTCAGGGCCAGCAGCACGGCGAAGACGTGTTGGGCCACGGACTGCGTGCAGTAAGCCGTGATGTTGGTGACGGCGATGCCACGTGCGCCCGCAGCGACGAGATCGATGCCGTCGGCGCCCGTCGCCGTGAGCCCGATGTAGCGCAGCTCGGGCAGCGCGGCCAACGTGTCCGCGCCGAAGCGGCATTTGTTGGTGATGACGATGTCGGCGCCCCGGCTGCGGGCCACCACCTCGTCGGGTGCCGTTGCGTCGTGCAACGCGAGGCTGTCGACGGCCGCGGCCAACGGGGCCGTGGTGATATCCTCACCCACGCTCGCGACGTCGAGAAAGACCGCCCGCATGCCTTGTTCCTTTGCAAAAACGCGCGCCATTGTATCGCGCCCCGCGCCATGACTCGCCCACGCTTCTGGGAGTGCTACCCGCTCGACGCGCTGCAGTCGGACGAGTGGGAGGCACTCTGCGACGGTTGTGCCAAGTGCTGCCTGCACAAGTTTGAGGATGCCGATACGGGCGAGGTCTGGTACGCCGATGTCGCCTGTGCCCTGCTCGACCTCGAACGCTGTCGATGCCGTGACTACACGAATCGTCTGCAACGCGTGCCCGCCTGCGCCACGATCCGCCCCGAGACGGTTCGGGAGATGCACTGGCTGCCCGCGACCTGCGCGTATCGCCGCCTGGCCGAGGGTCGCGCGCTCGCCCCCTGGCACCCGCTCGTGAGCGGTGACCCGGACTCAGTGCACGCGGCGGGGGTTTCGGTGCGTGGCTTCGCGCGGCAAACCGAGCGCGAGCCCGACCCCGATGACGTGGTCCTGACGCAGTGGCAGTATGACCACGACCCCGATGAAGGAATCGACCCGGATGGCTGAGCCCAAGTTCGTGCCGCTCGAAGGCTACGTACAACTCGATGACACCGAAATGGCCGCGCGAGCCGCGGCGCTGTTCGCACAGATGGACCGTCGCCGCACGGTGCGTGAGTTCTCAGACGAGCCTGTGCCGCGCGCGGTCATTGAAGACTGCCTGCGCGTGGCCAATACGGCGCCGAGCGGTGCCAACATGCAGCCCTGGCATTTCACGGTGATCTCGGACGCCGAGACCAAGCGGCGCGTGCGCGAAGCCGCGGAAGCCGAGGAGCGTGAGTTCTACGAGCACCGGGCATCCGATGAGTGGCTCGAGGCGCTCGCGAAGTTTGGCACCGACGCCAACAAGCCGTTCCTTGAAACAGCGCCCTATCTCATTGCGGTCTTCATGCAGAAGTTCGCCATCGACGACGACGGCAACAAGACCAAGCACTACTACCCGCAGGAGTCAGTCGGCCTGGCCACGGGCATGCTCATCGCGGCACTGCACCAGTGCGGCCTGGCCTCGCTCACGCACACGCCGAGCCCCATGGCGTTTCTCAACGAGATCTGCGAGCGCCCCAAACATGAGCGGGCTTTTCTGCTGCTCGTGGTCGGCAAGCCGGCCGAGGGCGCCACGGTGCCGGCGATCTCGCGCAAGACGCTCGATACGTTTGCCGACTTTCGATAGCCGCGCCAAACCAAGCCGGCCGCTTGCCGGCAGATGTTCTATTGTCCTATCCTTAAGACATTTCCAAGTCGCGGCGTTGAGCACTGGGGGAGTGTGGCTATGGGCGATCGTGTACAGCACAAGAAGCCGCCAATGAGCTCCGAGGCGCGCGAGTGGCTCGAGCAGGAGACCGACGCACAGGCGCGTCGCTACGCGGCCATCGTCGCGGAGCAGGAGGCGCTGACGCCCGAGCGGGAGCAGTGGTACGCCGAGTTTCTCGAGATCGTGAGCACGCGCGGCTTCAATGTCACGGGCGACCAGCGCCGCGTGATTCCCGAGGACGAGTTGCCGCAACGCCCCGATCGCGACGACGCCATGAAAGTCGTCTGGTAAGGAGGGAATCATGACGCGACCGCATATCGAGCCTTACGTCGAATTCAACGAGGACTACAAGGCCTTCGGGCTGCCCGGCTTTACGGGTAGCGATTTCAAGACGCTGTCACTCGACCCGGAGACCGGCGCCTGCAGCCTCAAGGTTCGCTTCAATGCGGGTTACGCGCGCAAGCCTGGTATGTCGTACTCGGACATGGAGTTGTTCGTGCTGGGCGGCACGCTGCAGCTCGGCGATCAGGTAATCGGTGAAGGACACTACCTGTTCGTGCCCGCCGGCATGGCGCTGCCCGCGATCAAGAGCGATGACGGTTGCGAAACGCTGGTGTTCTTCAACGACGCCGAGCCGCACTGGCGGGAGTCCGACGAGCACCATGAGCTGACGCTCAAGGCCGGCTACATCTCGCTCAATACTTACAAGGATGCGCCCTGGAGTGGCGGTTCCATTGTGTCGCCGTCCGTGGCCACGGGCTGCATGATCAAGTTGCTGCGCTTCGACCCGCTGACGGAAGCCATGACCTTTCTCTACTGCATGACGCCCGAGTTCATGCAGGACAACATCAGCTATCACGACTGCGGCGAGGAGAGCTATCACATCTGGGGGACGAGCTGGATGATGCAATTCGGCGAACTGCCCACGGGCGGCTACTTCTGGCGTCCGCCCTACATCAACCACGGCTCGTTCCGCAGCAAGCTCGGCTGCATCGCACTTGGGCGCACAGACTCCAAGCTGCACAACTACTTCCACTTCAACCCCTGGACCAACCCCAGCGAGAACCTGCACCGCGCGGCATCGATGCTCTACCGGCAACGCCCGCAGCTGTTCAAGTGGGTTGCCGCACACGGCGGGCACAATCATCCGCACGGACCCGTCGGTCAGGCAGCGGCCGTGGCGCCCACCGACTTCGAACACGTAGACTATGGGGACGACCCGCAGGTGCAGATGCTCGCGCAACAGGTCATGCGCTTCCTCGAAGCCGACCGCAGCGGCCATCATCACCACCACGACGACTGACGTCCGCCGCGCGAGCGCGCCGGGTGACACCGGCTGCCTCGAGAACCGATCTACATGAATGACATCCTTGAAAAACTCGGCACACGATCGGTGGACCCCTCGTCGCCCACGCCGTTGTACTTCCAGGTGTACAACATCCTGCACGATTCCATTGCCGACGGTCGGTTGCCCAATGGCACCAAGATTCCGTCCGAGAAAGCGCTGGCTGCGACTTTCGACGTGTCCCGAATCACGGCGCGGCGCGCGCTCGACGAGCTCGCGCTCAAGCGCATGGTCGTGCGTTACCGTGGCAAGGGCACCTTCGTCGAGCACCGCTACCAGCCCGACACCATTCACGCGCCGCTCGATGACCTCATGTCGAGCCTCGATCACATGGGCCGCGACACGACGGTCACGGTGCTCGAAATGGCGTTTCGTGTGCCGGGTGCGCCCGTGCGTGAGCTGTTCTCGAGCGACGAAAAAACCCGGCTCTGCTACACCCAGCGCGTGCGCAGCAAGGAAGGCGTCCCGTTCGGCCACTACCAGAGCTGGTCGCGCGGCTTCGACCGCACGCTGACCAAACGCAAGCTCGAGAAGCACGCCCGGCTCGAGCTGTTCCGCATGTACGACATCGAGATCGCGCGCGTCGAGCAGAGTCTGTCTGCAGTCGGCGCGTCACCCGAAGTCGCAGAGGCGCTCAACATCCGCAGCGGCAAGCCGCTGCTGCGTCTCAACCGGTTCAGCTACGACGGCGCGGACCAGCTTGTGGACCATCTCATCGCGCTCTACAACCCCGACCTGTTTCGCTACCACATGGAGACGGTGCTGTAGCCAGGGCGCGACACTGCGACCAGTTCGCTTGATTCGCCGGGGGATTCCGGCATTCTTATCGGCTGGAGACACCAACCCGGGGACCACCGTGAAGAGATTTTTTGCACTGACCGCACTCGCGGTCATGCTGTCGCTGTCCGCATGCGGCGGCAAGGACAAGGCCGCATCGGTCGAGAAGGCGGCCGATTCGCCGCTGCTCGAGTACGTGCCGGCAGATACACCGTATGTCTACGGCGCACTGGCACCGTCGCCTGACGATGTCGCCGACAAGCTCGAGACGCTCATCGACGCCGTGATGCCGGCGTTCAAGGCCCAGCTCGAAGTTGTCGGTGAAGGCCTGTCCATGGCCGAAGACGGCGGCAACGAGGAGGCTACCAAGGTCATCGAGGTTTTTGCCAAGCGCATGACGCCTGAAATCGCCGAGACCTTTGGCTTCAGCCGCAAGGACACCGCCGTGTTCTACGGCAACGGACTTCTGCCCGTCGCGCGCATGACGCTGACCGATGAAGCCCGCTTCGAAGCAGAGCTGGCGGCGATTGCCGAAGAGATCGGCAAGGAACGCGTGCAGAAGAAGCTGGGTGATGCATCGTTCGACGTCATCACATTCGGTGACGCCCTGTCGATCCTCATCGGCTCACAGGAGGGCATGCTGGTCATCGCGTTGGCTCCCGCCAGCCTCGACGATGACACACTTGGCGAGCTCGTTGGTGCGACGAAGCCCAGCCAGTCGATCGCAGACGGCGGCGCCCTGACGGCGCTGGCCGACAAGTACAGCTACGTGGCCCAGGGCCTCGGCTTCATCGACCTCGAAGCCATCGCGGGTGTCTTCCTCGACGGCCCCACGGGTCTCGACGCCAAATTGCTCGAAGCCACGGGCGCAGAGCTGCCTGAGCTGACCGACGAGTGCCGCGCCGAAATCCGCGGTCTGACGAAGATTGCGCCGCGCCTGACGCTGGGTTACCAGCGCCTCGATACCGAGATCTTCGAAATGCTGCCGGTCATGGAGCTGCGCAGCGACCTCGCGCAGGCACTGCAGCCCGTCGCGACCAACGTACCCGGTCTCAACGACCCGGGCACGGGAATGATGAAGTTCGCACTTGCCATGGACTTGAAGGCGCTGCGCGGCTTTGTCGAGGCGCAGGTCGAAAAAATCATGGCGCAGCCCTACGAGTGCGCGGAGCTTGGCACGCTCAACATGGGCGCCATGCAGGCACAGGAAGCGCTGTCACAGCCGCTGCCGCCGATTGCCTACAACTTCAAGGGCCTTGTGTTCGACATCAACAACATCGACGGCATCGACTTCGACAACCCGGGCATGCCCGAAGAACTCGATTTGTCGGTACTGCTCGCGTTCGACAACGTGAGCGCGTTGCTGCAGATGGGTCAGATGTTCCTGCCGCCGCTGGCGATGGTCGAGATCGCGCCTGACGGTGAGCCCGTCGCGATCCCGCAGGAGATGCTGCAGGGTTACCCGTCTGATGTGTTTGCTGCAATGTCGGACAACCTGCTGTCGTTCTCGACGGGGGGTTCCAACAGCGAAGCCCGCGCCAAGGCCATGGTTGCCGAGAGCGCTGACGGCGAGCCTGCCGTGATGGCCATGTCGGTCGACATGGCGGCCTACATGGGCTTCATCTCCGATATTCAGCAGAGCGCCATCGACGACATCGCGGCCGAAGCGGCCGATTCGGATAACGAAGACGCTGCCGCTGCAGCCCGTCTGGCCGAGGTTTCCATGGAGAGCAACCAAGCGATCCAGGACGCGTACGGCAAGGTGTTCGATCGTGAGACGGTTCACATCCGCATCACACCGAACGGCTTCGAGCTGCCGACGACGATTACGCTCAAGTAATCGCGCTGACGTACCGCCACCGGGCGGAACGGAAAACGGGGCCCTCGGGCCCCGTTTTTTTTGAGTTTGGCGGTGCCGTCAGGCGACCTGCGCGATCTCGTCGTAGCTGAACGCCTTGCCGTCGAACGCGCGCCAGTCTTCGGACACGCGGCGCTCGTCAACGAGTGTGCGCTGGAACAGGCGATCGTTACGGAACCAGTGCCAGGTGCGCGCGCGCGCCGTGCCGCAGTCCGAGATCTGGATCATTTCGTAGAGGTAAAGCGACGGGTCGTCGCGCCGGCGCCAGTTGAGCAGCACCGTGCGTTGCTCCGTGTCGAGTGGCTCATCGGCGGCCCAGCCGTCGATGTCCGTGTAGAAGATCAGGCGCCCGCCTTCTACCCGGGTCGGAAAATCGCGCGTCTCATGGCGGCCGTCAGCCCAGTAGTAGTAGTTGGTCTGGTGGTAGGTGTCGTCATCGGGAAAGCGGCACAGCAGTCGCGAGCGGTGCTCGTCTGTCTTGTCGCCGTTGGCGTCATACTGCCGGTAGTAGCCGTCCCAGACGCCCTCGTGCCGGGCCAGGATGGGCAGTTGCGCTTTCAGTGTCGCCGTCATCGACGCCTCTCCGTTGCTGCTATAATGTTATATACTTATAACATATTCGTATATCGCCCCGCACGACCTGTTTCCATGCCTCGAACCCTCTTCGAAAAGCTGCTTGCGGCGCACGAGGTGCGCCGTTTTGAAGACGGTACGGCGCTCGTGCTCGTCGACCGCGTGATGTTGCACGAACGCACGGGCAGCCTTGCGCTGCGGGCGCTGGCCGAGCGCGATCGCCGACTGGCGGCACCCGGGCAGGTGTTTGCCGTCATGGATCACATCGTGTCGACGGCCCCCGGTCGTGGCGACACCTCGTCGGTGCCCAACAGCGCCGCGTTCGTCCGGGCCATGCGAGACGCCGCGCGCGATGCGGGCATCCGGCTGTTCGACATCGACGACCCCGACCAGGGCATCAGCCATCTCGTCGCGGCCGAGCAGGGCATTGCGTTGCCCGGCCTCACCATGGTGTGTCCCGACTCGCACACCTGCACACTCGGCGCGCTGGGCATGCTGGCATGGGGCCTGGGCACGAGTGACTGCGAGCACGTGCTGGCGACCGAGACGCTGCGGATGCGGCTTCCAAAGGTGATGCAGGTCTGGTGTTCAGGGCGGCTGCCCGAGGGCGTGACGGCCAAGGATCTCGTGCTCACGCTCATCGGGCGTTACGGTGCGGACGGCGGCGCGGGCTACCACATCGAGTACGCGGGCCCCGCGGTGCAGGCACTGGGTATGGTGGGCCGCTTCACGCTCTGCAACATGGCCGTCGAGTTCTCCGCATTCGGTGGCGCTGTCGGCGTCGATGCCACGACCATCGATTATCTGCGTGACCGCGATTACGCGCCCGCCGCGACGCCCGCGCAGGAACAGCGGTGGCTGGACTGGGCGAGCGACCCAGACGCCGCATTCGACCGGCGCATCGAGATTGACTGCAACACGCTGTCCCCCATGGTCACCTGGGGCACGAGCCCGGCGCAGGTGCTGCCGCTGGGTGTGCCCGTGCCCGATGACGCGGATTTGCGCGCACTCGACTACATGGGGCTCGAACGCGGCAAGCCCGTAGCTGACCTCCCGATCGACGCAGCCTACATCGGCTCCTGCACCAACGCGCGTCTCGATGATCTGCGAGCTGCGGCCGAAGTCGTGCGCGGCCGCCGCGTGCCTGCTGGCATTACCGCTATGGTGGTGCCCGGCTCAACGCGTGTGCGACGTGCCGCCGAAGCTGAAGGTCTGCACGAGGTGTTCAAAGCGGCAGGCTTTGAGTGGCGCGAATCAGGTTGCGGGCTTTGCTTCTACGCGGGTGGTGAAGGCTTTGCACCGGGCAGCCGCGTGATCTCGACGACCAACCGCAATTTTCAGGGCCGACAGGGGCCCGGTGTCCGCACGCACCTGGCCAGCCCTGAAACCGTTGCCGCCAGTGCGGTCAGCGGTCGGATCCGGGGCGCGCTCGGTCTCGCGGAGGCGGCGTAGTGGAGCCGTTGATCCGCCATGAGGGCATCGCCGCAGCGCTGCCCATCGACAACATCGACACCGACGCCATCATCCCCTCGCGCGAGATGTCGCGGGTGTCGCGCCGCGGTCTCGGTCGGGCGCTGTTCGCCAACTGGCGCTACCGCGCGCCCGATGACCCGACGCCCGACCCCAACTTTGTACTCAATCAGCCGCCATTCGACGGTGCCAGCCTGCTCGTGGCCGGGGCCAATTTCGGTTGCGGGTCGTCGCGAGAACACGCCGTCTGGTCGCTGGCCGAATTTGGCATCCGCGTCATCATCGCGCCTTCGTTCGCGGCGATCTTCGAATCCAACTGCTGGGGCAATGGCATTCTGCCGCTCCGGCTCGACGCAGATATCGTGGCGCAGCTTCTGCCGGCCACCGCCGACGGCCCGTTCGTCGTGGACCTCGAGACCTGCACGCTCGCAGCGCCGGGCTTCGAGACGTTGCACTTCGACGTCCCGGCGCGCCGCCGCGCCGATCTCATGGCCGGCGCCGATGCCATCGACCAGACCCTGGCCGATGGCGCGGCCATCGCGGCGGCGCGCGTGCGTCGCAATTCCCTCATTCCCTGGGCTGTTCCCAAGACTGGAGACACACCGTGAAATCACTAACAACACTTGTCTTGCTGTTGTTCGCTGCCGTCCCCGCGATGGCCGAGCTCGACCCCAATGATCCCGCCGACGCGATGACCATCTCGCGCAAGGTCGCCTGCTCGACCGTCGACGGCGAGGCCGTGACCTACGCCTGGCACGGCAACCTCTGGGTGCGCCGCGCGGGAGAGCGCGACAGGCTCCTGTTCCGCATCGAAGGCATGAACGTTCGTGCTTGCAGCACCGTCTCGGATCCCAAGCGTGGTTCCGGCTACAAGCTCGTGTCGCGCGAGATCATGCTCTACAAGGACCCCAAGACTGACGAGGTCCTCAACACCTGGGATAACCCGTGGACGGGCAAGACCAACACGGTGATGCATGTCGCCAATGACCCGGTGAACTTCGCCCAGTACGAAGTCGGACGTGACGGACAACCCGCACGCTGGCGCGGCGTCATCGAGGGTGACCTGTACCGCCAGACCAACACGGTGCCGCTGTTCTACACGAACCCGTTGGGCGGCGAGTTTCAGAAGGAAGTGGGCGGCACCTACCACGCGACCGAGATGTTCAACTTCTTCGGTGACGCCGGCGCTCTGCTCGACCCCGATACGACCACGGTGATGCCGCACGTGGGTTGGGTGCGCATGTCGACCTGGCTGCCCTGGATGGAGATGAACGGTCGCGATGGTTTGCTCTACGTGCATGCCTCCGGTCGAAAGCTCGAGAGCTGGGACGAGCTTTCCGACACGATGAAAGCGGAGATCGAACAGCACTACCCGGACTACGTGGATCCGCCGCCGCTCGATGACGAGCGCCGCAATGAGACGAGCTGGATCTATTACCAGCGTGTCCAGTCGGGCGAACGCGAGCTGCCCGCACGCGACTGAGCCGTTCAGAATGGGCCCGGCCTGGTGCCGGGCCCGTTTCGTCTGCGCGGGTGGGTCACTGCTGCGGTATCCTTCGCATCCGCTTTCCGGGATGACTGGTCGTGACCGATACCAACCGGCTGTTCGAGCTGCTGCCATTCCTTGAGCCACTCGCCGAGTGGCACCCGACACTGCCATCGTTTGTGATGCTGGCGGCGCTGCTCACGATGGCCATAGCAGCCCATTTCATTGCTCGAACGATTTTTGTGCGCATCGCCCGAGCCCTGTCGCGTCGCACCACGACCGTCTGGGATGACGCGCTCATCGATAACGGTGTTATCGGGCGCGTCGTACAACTGCTCCCGGCCATGATCGTCTACCTTGGGCTCGACTTCGTGCCGGGCCTGAGCGAGGCCGTCGCGACGCTGCTGCGCAACGTGACCCAGGGCTACATGATCCTCGTGTTGACGAGCGCCATTACCCGCGCGCTCAGTGTCGGCAACATGATGTACGCCCGCCACGCCACTGCCGAGCAACGCTCCATCAAGGGCTTTGTGCAGCTGATCCAGCTGGGTCTCTGGCTGCTGGCGGCCATACTCGTCGTGTCCGTGCTCATCAACCGCTCGCCGCTGTTGTTGTTGTCAGGCTTTGGCGCCATGACGGCAATTGTGTTGCTCGTATTCCGCGACACACTGCTGTCGCTTGTGGCCAGCATCCAACTTACGGCGCAGGACATGGTGCGGATCGGTGACTGGATCGAGATGCCCCAGTTCGGCGCCGATGGCGACGTCGTCGATATCCAGCTGCACACCGTACAGGTGCAAAACTGGGACAAGACGATCACCACGATCCCGACGTATGCACTCATCGGCAACGCCTTCAAGAACTGGCGTGGCATGACGCGTGCGGGCGCGCGGCGCATCAAGCGGTCCCTGTACCTCGACGTGTCATCGATCGGATTTCTGGATCCGGAGGGTATCGATCGGCTGCATCGCTTCAAGCTGCTGCGCCAGTACCTCGACGACAAGCTCGCAGAGATTGGCGAGGCCGGCGAGGACGCACCCGTGAACCGGCGCCGGCTCACGAACATCGGCACGTTTCGAGCCTACGTGGTGCGCTACCTGCAGCAGCACCAGGGTATCGCGCAGCATCTGACGCTCATGGCCCGCCAGCTGCAGCCTGGCCCCGAAGGCTTGCCGCTTGAGATCTACTGCTTCACGAACACCACGGCGTGGACCGACTACGAAGGCATCCAGTCGGACGTCTTCGACCACCTGCTTTCGATCGTTCCCGAGTTCGGGCTCAAGCTCTACCAGAAGCCGGCCGGTACCGACATCGCGCTGGCGTTGCGTACTTAGCGGGCTCGATTCGCAAGTCCCAGTGCGCCCGGATTCATGCGTCCGTCGGGATCGACGGCTGCTTTGATGCTTTCGACAGCGGCGCGCGTGCTGGCGTTCATGCCGTCGAGGTAGGGGTAGTACTTGCCAAGCTGGAAGTGTGTGGCGCCACACTCGTGCAGTGCCGTCGTCAGTTCATCACGGATCTGCGCGACGCGCGCGCGCGCGGTTTCGTTGGCCGGAAAGTCCGTGAGCTTGGCACGGTACTGCGGGTCGAGGAAGCGCTTGTGGATGGTCATCTGCTCGTCGGGCCAGTAGAGGCAGGGCTCGACAAGAATGGCCGATGTGGCGATGGCGCACATGAGCACGCCCGTGTCGATGTCCATGCGCTCGAGTGCGTCGCGGTGACGGTCAAACACGGCCTCCGCGGCGCGGAACGCGACCGCGGCGCGGCTCATGGCGAAGATGCCGTGCACGGGCGCCCAGCGCTCACCACCAGGCCCGAGCAGTGAGTTGACGTTGGCGAACGGGTCGGCGCGCATGACGCGCGGCATCGTGGCCTCCACTTCGCTGCCGCCGTCCGCGCAAATACGACGCACGGCCGCGAGCTTCTCTTCGGCCGCCTCGCTGGTGCGCGCGTCAAGCGTCACGTGCATCGAAAAGTCGAGGTCCTTGAGGAATGAGCGTCCCGCGGCCAGGATCTTGGCGCCGGCTTTGAGCCCCTCGGCCAGCGAACCCGAGCCCTTGATCACGCGTCCCAGCGACTTCACGTCCTCGGTCATGCTCGAACGTTTGAGGCGTATGCCCTGCAAGCCCGGGTCGAAGGCAAAACACTCGCTAACCAGGTCTTCGCGTGCAATCTCGCACATGGCGCGCATCATGGCGTCGAACGATTTGAAGCCAAACGACGCGTGGCGCGTTTCGGGCAGCAGGCGCTTCAAGGGCAGCGTGGCGCGCACCTTGATGCCGAGCGCGCCGCAATCGCCCGTGAACAGGCCCGTCAGGTCGGGTCCCAGGTGACGGTAAAACGGGCTCGCGTGCTGGTTGGCGGCTGAGCCTGTGGTGATGAGGTCGCCGTCGGCGAGCAGGACGTCGAGCGACTGCACATTGTCGGCCGCCGAACCATGTTGGCCCGAACCCAAAAACACGCTGCCCTGCGACAGCGCGCCGCCAACCGTGGCGCGCAGGCCCGACAACGGTCCCCAATAGGGGGTCCGCACGCCGTGCGGCTCGAGGGCATTGGCCAATGCGCGCCAGGTGCAGCCGGCCTCGACCGTGACGTACATATCCTCGGTGTTGATCTCGACGATGCGGTCGAGCGCGCCTGTGTCGACGAGCAGCGCCGTGTCGTCCTGGGCGAGGAAGCCGTCGGTATAGCTCATGCCGCCGCCACGCGGAATCACGGGCACCGCGAACTGTGCCGCGACCCGCAATGCCGATTGCAGCGTTTCCACGTCGGCGGGCCGGACGATGGCCGCCACCGTCGCGCCCTTGCGAAACACGTCCTGCGAGAAGAACTCGCGTTCGGCATCGTCGGTAATGACAGTGCCCGCGCCGACCGCGTCCGACAACGCATCGAGGAAGGCTTGATCTGTCGCGGGTTCCGCCTGCATGAGCATGCTCCCTAGAGTACGGGCTTGATAACACCAACCGCGGCGGCGCCGATGAGGCACCCCCAAATCACGATGACGAACGGCCGCGTGCGGCGCAAGCTCGCGTCGATGGCCTCTTCGATGTCGGGCGTCGAGCCTTCGCTCGCGAGCCGCGCGAAGGCCGCGCCGAACGGTGCAAACAGTTTACGAATGATGAGACCGCAGCTGATTGCGAGTGCAAACAGCAACAGTTTGAGTCCGACCCAGGCACTGACAACCGGGCCCGATCCCAGCAGCGCCGACACGCCAAGCACCACCAGCGTCGCGATGACGAGCAGACGAATCAACGCGTCAATGGCGGCGAGCGCCGCCGCGTGGGTGGCCTCGACGCGCCAGAGCAGCACGAGCCACAGGGCCGCGAAAGCCCACACGGTGTAGAGCAGCACGCCGGGCCATTGCGCGAGGCCCAGCGTGGTCACGAGCGTGAGGCTCACGGGCAGCATGAGGATCAGACAGACGCGCGGGACGCGGTCGAGCCAGACGAGGATGCCCGCCGCCGTTTGCCGTGCGGCCAGCGGCTGCTTCGGGTCGCCGACGACGTAGCTCGAGTAGAACACGCCAAGATCCCCGCCGAGCCAGTAGGCGAACAACAGCAGGTGGGCGATGAGCGCGAGCGCGTATCCGCTCACGCGCCGTCCTCGATGACCACGAGCTCCTTGCCGAAATTCTCGCCGCGCATGAGCCGGCAAAATGCCTCGGGGGCGGCCGCGAGTCCGTCGCTGCGCGTTTCGCGGTACTGGATGCGGCCGTCGCGCACCCAGGATGCTGCGACCGTTGCGAAGTGGTCCCAGAGGTCGTAGTGGTCGTAGACGACGAGCCCACGCATCGTGGCGCGCGCGCCGATGACGGGGCCCAGGTTAGGGCCGGGCGGTGGGGTGCTCGTGTTGTACTGCGTGATAAGTCCGCAGAGTACGATGCGCGCGCCCAGCGCGAGGCGCGTGAGTACGGCGGCCAGCGTGTCGGCGCCCACATTATCGAAGTACACGTCGATGCCGTCGGGGCAGTGCGTGCCGAGGGCCTCGGTGAGATCTTCGCTCTTGTAGTTGATGCAGGCATCGAAGCCGGCCTGCTCGACGACCCAGCGGCATTTTTCCTCGCTGCCCGCGATGCCCACGGCGCGACAGCCGTGCAGCCGCGCGATCTGACCGACCATGCTGCCGACGGGACCGCTGGCGGCGGACACCACCACCGTGTCGCCGGGGCGCGGTTCGCCGAGGCGCGTGAGGCCTGCGTAAGCCGTAAGCCCGGGCATGCCCAGGATGCCGACACGCAGGCCCAGCAGGTCAGGGTCGGACGGCACCTTGCGCGCCGCGGCGGCGGGCACAACGGCGAGCTGCTGCCAGCCGCCATCGCAGACGACGTGATCGCCGGGCTCGAATCCGGGCGTGGCCGACTCGACGACCTCGGACACGGTATTGCCGGGCATCGTGTCGCCGGGCGCCACGCGCGTCGCATAGATCTGGCGGCCGCTGATGACGCCGCGCAGAAACGGGTCCAGAGACAGGAAACGATTGCGCACGAGTAAGTGCCCGGGCGCCAGCGCGGGCGCGGGCCCCGTGGTCAGCTCGAAATCATCGACAGTGGGGATACCATCCGGGAATCGCGCCAGTGCGACACGGGTCTGTTGCGCACTCATGTCGCGGTGCGCCCGGGGTCGATAATCAGGTCGAATTCGGGTGCGCGCACCACGCGGCTCCGGCGGCTCGGGAAGCGCCGGATATTATCATAATGTTATAGATTTAGGACAACCTAGCGGACGTAGTCCGAGAGCAGAATGAGGCGGCCGTCGTCGCCTTTGCGCTGGCGCCGCAGGTAGCCCAGCAGGTCGTCATACGGCATGGGCCGCGCGAACAGGTAACCCTGAGCAAAGTCCGCACCGATCTCCTGCAGGTACTCGAGCTGCTCCTGATGTTCGACGCCCTCGGCCGTCACGGGCAGGCCGATGTTGTGGCACATCTCCGTGATCGCCTGGGCCACAACACGCTGGTTCTGGCCCGCCGAGATGCCGTCAATGAACTCGCTGTGGATCTTGATGCCGCTCACGGGCAGCACGTCGATGTGCTTGAGCGTGGCGATTCGCGTGCCGAAGTCGTCGATCCAGATGGGAACGCCGAGTTCACGCAACCGGCGCGCACCGACCGAGGCGTGTTCGAGGTGACGCATCACGTTCTTTTCGCGCACTTCGATGCGCAGGTGCTCGCCATTGAGCCGGTAGTAATCGAGACGCTCGGCGATGTGCTCTAGGATGGCCGGCTTGCGCAGGTGCAGCGACGCGATGTTGGCGCTGCCCGCCAGGTGCGGGAAGCCCTCATCGTGGAGCTGCGACAGGTCGTGCAGCAACTGGCTCACGACGAACTGGTCGAGGTGTTCGATCTGGCCCGACTGCTCGGCGATCTGCACAAAGCGTGACGGCTGTACGTAACCCAGTACGGGGTGGTGCCAGCGGCAGAGCGCCTCCACGGCCACCACGGCACCGTCGGTCACTCGCACGATGGGCTGGTAGGCGAGCGTCAGGTCATTGGCGTTGAGCACGTCGCGCAGGTCGGCCTCGAGCGAGAGCTGGCGCGTGGCCGTGCCGTCCATGCTGCGGTCGTAGACACAGAATGTGTTGCGACCGGCTTCCTTGGCGCGGTACATCGCGCGGTCGGCATTGCGCAGCAGGACGTTGAGATCGTCGCCGTCACGCGGACAGAACGTGATGCCAATGCTTGCACCAATCGAGAAGGCCTGCGTCTGCACTTCGATAGGCTCAGCGAGGGTCTCGATTACCGCCGCGGCGAGCTGTTCGCCGCGCGCAGGGTCTGTGACGCCGCGCGCGAGCACCGTGAATTCGTCGCCACCCAGTCGCGCCAGCGTGAGCTCACCAGCGGCGTCCAGGCTGGTTGATTGCAGCCGCTCACTGAGGCGGTTCGCGACGATGGTCAGGAACTCATCGCCAGCTTCATGGCCCAGCGTGTCGTTGACTTGCTTGAATTGGTCGAGGTCGATGAAGAGAACGCCAAATCCGCGGCCACCAACACGCAGGCGCTCGACCTCTTCGCGCAGCAGGCGTTTGAAGTGCGCGCGATTGGGTAGCCGCGTGAGGCTGTCGTGGTAGGCCAGGTAGTCGACTTCGCCCGCGGACAGGCGCAGGTCGCGACTCATCGCGTCCAGGCTTGCTGCGAGCATGCCGATTTCGTCGCCGCGCTCCATGGCGGGCGGTGCGTCCCGGCGGCCGCGGCCGACTTCGCGCGCGTAGTCGGCGAGCTGACGGATGGGCGTGGCAAAGCGACGCGAGATCACGGCGGCCAGCAACAGACCGCCCAGAAGCAGGACCAACGCGTAGAGCACCATCGACGTCAACATGTCGCGCGCACGCGCGGCCATGAGGTCGCCGAGCTGCGCCTCCATGCGCTCGCCCTGCACGAGCGCTGGTGTCAGTGACACGCCAATGTGGACGGCGCCCAGTTGTTCACCCGCCAGCGTCACGGGCGCCGAAACCCGGGCCAGTTCAGTTTCCGTCGCAACGACGTTGAGCCAGCCCGC
Source organism: Pseudomonadota bacterium (assembly GCA_039821605.1). Classification (GTDB taxonomy): domain Bacteria; phylum Pseudomonadota; class Gammaproteobacteria; order Steroidobacterales; family Woeseiaceae; genus CALBPI01. The sequence goes on from JBCBNV010000004.1 coordinate 25,374, forward strand.
CTGCTGGCCGTAGCTCTCGATGGTCAGGCTGCCGTCATGCAGGATGCGCCCCTCGGTGTCCGTCACGACGGCGTACTCGATGCCTTTACTGGCCGTGGCCTCGACGAGCATCTCGCGCAGGCTACCCATGTCGAGGGCGTAGAGCGGGTTGACGGCACGTTCCGCGAGCCCGTCGGCGAGGCGTTGGCCATTCTCGACGAGCTGCGATTCGATGCGGCTCGCAAGTTCGCCGCCGCTCTGTTCACGGAGCTCGGCGCTCGTGCCCTTGAGCTTGTGCAGGAACAACGCGCCCAGCAGCACAATGACGACCAGAATCGTGCCGTTGATCAACAGCGCATAGCGCTGCGTCAGTGACAGACGAAGGCTCATGGGAACTGCTGCCGAAAGGCAGGCAGCGCCTCTCGAATGCGCGCCAGTGCGTCGATATCCGTTTCTGACAGCGCGTCAAAGCGCGCCGTACCCTCGAACGCGTTGAGTACCTGCAGTGCCGAGGCATCTTCGTGCATGGCGAACAGCGCGTCGCGCAGCGCATTGGCCACGTCGGCGTCGAGTCCGCCGCGAACGACCTCCACGGCGCGCGGCATGGGCTCCGATACGCCAATAACCCGGAACCGCTCGATAAACGCCGGCGGGACCGTCTCTGTGTCACGCCAGTCACTCTCGCTGAGTACTCCCGCGTCGACGATGCCCTTGTCGACCCAGACAGCCGTGTTGTACTCGGCGCCCGAGAACACATAGCCCGAGCTACCCGGTGGCGGTGCTTCGCGCGGTGTCGCCATGGCGTGCAGCTTGAGGCCTTGCTCGCCCAACATCACGGCGGGCGCGAAGAACGCCGAGGTCGAATTGCGGTGTTCAAACGCCACCGTGCGGCCGACGAGATCGTCAAGGGATTCGATGTCGCTGTCGGTGCGCGCGAAGAACAGGCTGCGGTAGTCGGCCGTGCCGTCCTTCCAACGTCTCGCTAGAAATTGTGCGCCCGCGCGCTCGGCGAGGTGTACGGCACCGAACGCCGTTTCGCTGATCCAGTCGATGCGGCCGTCGCGCATGAGATTGAGCATTTGGCTGCGGTCGGGAACGATGACGATCTCGACGCTCTCAATACCTGTCGGCGCCAGTGCCGTCGCCACATAGTCGGCGATGGGCTTGAGGGCGGCGTAATGCTCGTTGGGATCGTCATGGACCGCGCCCAGCACGAGCACGCGGGGCGTGGCCTGCACGCTTGTCGCGCAGAGCAGGAGCAGCACTGCAACACACTGACGTAGTCGGTTCGCCAACTCGGGGCCCATGGTTCCCTCCCTTCCCGCGCGGATGATCTCACAGCAATACCGCGAATTCGCCACATGAGTCACAGTTTTGTCGCGCTTGCTGTGCAGGCCGTATGATTGTGGTCCGATCAGCACACGGAGCCGGCCATGAGCGACCCCCTCGACCCGCGCGTTGTCGCGTTGTACGACGACTACTGCCACGGACAGATTGACCGGCGCGAGTTCTTCAAACGCGCGGCCGCACTTGGGGTCGCGGCTGCGGCGACGGCCATGCTGCCGCGTTACGCGGAGGCCGCGCTCGTGTCGTTCACCGACGAGCGTATTCGCCCACGTTACGTCGACTACGATTCCCCAGGCGGCAACTCGGGCAGCATGCGTGGCTACCTCGTCACGCCTGCCGGCGAGGGGCCGTTTCCGCCTGTGCTCGTCATCCACGAGAATCGGGGCCTGAATCCGCACATTGAAGACGTCGCGCGCCGTTTCGCCGTCGAGGGTTTTCTGGCGTTGGCGCCCGACGGGCTGGCGCCGGCGGGCGGCTATCCCGGCAACGATGACGATGGACGCCGCATGCAACGCGAGCTCGATCGCGCCAAGCTACGCGAGGACATGTTCAACAGTGCCAATTGGCTCGCGCAGCACGAACTCGCGGGCGACAGACTCGGCGTGACGGGCTTTTGCTGGGGTGGGTCGACCACCAACTATCTGGCCGCACGCATGGGCGACGGCGTGAGCGCGGCGGTGCCGTTTTATGGTTCGGGTCTCAAGCCGGAGGACGTGCCCGGCGTGCGCGCGGCAGTCATGGTGCAATCCGCCGAGAACGACCCGCGCATCAACCAGCAGTGGCCCGAGTTCGAGGCCGCACTGCAAGCCAACGACATTGACTACGTGCGCCACGTGTACCCTGGCACCAACCACGGCTTCCATAACAACTCCACGCCCCGCTACGACGAGGCTGCCGCCAAGCTGGCCTGGCAACGGACCGTGGACTTCTTCCGCGAGAGGCTCTGAGGGCTAGATCACGCCCGCGTCGGTCAGCGACCGGATCCGCGCGCGCTGCGCTTCGACGAAGTGGCTGCGCTCAGGAACGATGACGCGACCCGATGCATCGAGCAGCGCGTTGCGGCCCGTGTCGTCGGCGTAGGTCTCCGCAAACAGGGCCGGGCGTTGCCGCGCCAGCATGTTCTGCATACCCGGGCGCTGGCGCCAGCGGCGCGAGGCGGCGAGATCGATCTCGGCGTGCGCCACCATGGTTTCCCCGTAGCCCGCTTCGGCCAGCACAGTGCCCTGGTGGTCGACGACCTTTGACATCCCATCCGTTGAATTGGCGGGGATCGGCGTACCCACAATCGCGGCCGAATTGGCGGACACGAGCCAGCAGTTGTTCTCAAACGCCCGCGCACGCTTGGCGATGTCCTTGGGCGTGAGTGCCGGGCTGCCCACCTCACTCGTTGAGTGCACGAATACTTCGGCGCCACGCATCGCCAATGTGCGTGCGAGCTCGGGGTAGAGGATTTCCTCGGAGGCGATGGCTGCGAGCCTGCCCAGGTCCGTGTCCGCGACCGGGAACACGCCCTCGAGGCCGTAGTGCTCGAGGTAGGCGTCCCAGACGTCCCAGGGGCTTGGCGCGAACATCGACAGCAGGCGCCGGTAGCGCAGCACGACACTGCCGCTGGGCGCGATGATAAAGCTCGTCTGGAAGTAGAGTCCCGGAAAGTGCGGGTCGGTCTCATAGACGTTGCCCGCGATGTGCACGCTCGTGTCGTTGGCGATGCGTCCGAGTGCTTCGTACTCCTCACCGTCGGGCGCGAGCGCGGCCAGCTGCGACCAGGCGCCCAGCGGTTCTCCCATGGGGAATCCCGACAGGCAGTACTCGGGCAACACGACGAGCGCGAGGTCAGGGCCTATGAACGCCTTGCTGGCCGTGATCTCGCCGCGGATCCGCGCGATGCTCGCGTGGATGCGTTCCCGCGCCGCTTCAATGGTCAGCCCATTGACGGCATCGCAGCGCGTTTGCAGCGCCAGCGCGCGGTAGTGGCTCAGGGGCTCGCTCATCAGTGTCTCGCGTTCGTATTCGTGCTGCGCAATGATAGCCCCAGATCCGTTGCACGGGGGCGTGCCCATGAAACTGATCCGCTGCGCGACATTGAGTGTCGCCGATGTGGCTGCGGCCAGCGCGCGCTACTGCCGGTGGCTCGACTACCGCGAGGTAGAGTCCAGCGTTGTGCCGGGTGCGCAGGCGGCGTCCTGGGGCGCACCGAGCGCTGCGGGCCAACGCTATGCTGTGCTGCAGCCTGCAAGCGGCCGCGACGTGTTTCTGCGCTTCGTCGAAAGCCCGCCACACCCCGACTATGAGCCGCTCCGGAGCTACGGCTGGAATGCCATCGAGATTTGTGTGGACGACGTGCTGGCGGCCGACGCGCGCATGCAGGCGTCGCCATTCGAGATTATCGGGCCGCCGCGCGAACTCGACGGCATGCCCGCGATCTTCCCCATGCAGGTGCGCGGACCCGACGGTGAAATCGTCTACCTCACGCAAATCCGTGACGACCTGCCCGAGTACGATCTGCCCCGCGCGCAGTCGCTGATCGACTGCCTGTTCATTCTCGTCGCGGGCTGCTCGGACCTTGACGCGTCGCTGGCCTGGGTGTCCGAACACCTGCATCTCAATGCCGGTCGCAGCATGGCCATCGTCTACACAATGATCGCCAATGCCTACGGTTTGCCCGAGTCCGAGCCGCACGCGCTCGCGACCCTGACCCACGGGCGCGATGTCTTCCTCGAGCTCGATCAGTACCCGGACGCCGCGATCACGCGGCCGCAGCATGAGGGGCACCTCGTGCCCGGCGTGGCACTGGGCAGCTTCGTACACCCCGAGTTCGATCGCGTGACGGCAAGTTGCGAGGGACTCTGGATCACCGAGCCCGCCGTCCATGACTCGTGCGTCTATGGTGGCCGCGCAGCGGCGACCGTGGCGGCGCCCGACGGGACGCTCTACGAGGTCATTGACTGGCGCTAGGGGCGTCGTCGGGCGGAAAGTCGCGATAAGGCCCGAGCGCGAGTAGCGGCAGCGTCACGAACGGGATGACGACGAGCGCCATGCCGAGAATGTAGTCGTAGCTGCCCGTGTTCTCGAAGGTCAGCCCGTACAGCCAGGGACCGAAGCCCGCGCCCAGCGCGAAGATGGCGTACATGACGCCGTAGATCGTGGCGTAGGCGCGCATGCCGAAGTAGCGCGACACGAGAAATGCCAACAGATCGTATTCCACGCCGGCGGCCAGCCCCAGCGAGATGTTGCCGAGCATGACGAGCCAGAAGTCCGGGCTGTCCATGCGCAGGATGAAACAGAACAGCATGGGCAGCGACAGGATGATCACGGCGACCGCGGGCGCCCAGAAGTGGTCAATCAGAAACCCGCCCATGAGACGACCCACGACGACGGCCAGCGGCAACGCCGCGCCCAGCGTGAGTGCGTCGGAGGTGCTGAAGCCCTCCGACTCCATGATGTTCTCGATGCCCGGGATGGGCCCCCCGATGATGAACGACAGCGGCAGGAACGAGTAGCCCAGCAACCACAGGCGCCAGTCGCCCGAGGCCTCCGAGAGCGTCTGTCCACCGAGACGCGTGCTGACTTCCGTGTGGCGCGAGGCCGCCAGCGCCTTGGCGCGATCCTGTGCCTTCGGGTCGTCGATGTCGCGGAACAAGAGCCAGTTCACAGGAAGCGAGATCAAGAGCGGCAGCAGGCCCAAGCCGATGTAGGCGCCACGCCAGCCCACTTCGGGAATGAGAAAGCCGACGTATTTCTTGGCCAGGAAGCCCGACAGCCCCGTACCGATGAGCGCGATGCCCAAGGCGAGCCCGCGACTGTCATGAAACCAGCGATTCACGGCGCGCGTGAACGTGATGGGCAGTGTGCCGACACCGAGCACAGCGAGCAGTCCCCAGAGGAACAGGTACAAGACGTAGGAACCGTTGTTGAGCGCCATGGCCATGAGCCCCAGCGACAGGCCCGGGATCGAGATCAACACCACGCGCCGCACGCCGAAACGGTCGGCGAGGTGGCCCACGAGCGGTGCCAGGAACACAGCGCAGATGGTGAACACCGTGAACGCGCTCAATATGCGGTCGACGCTCCAGCCGAACTCCTCGATGTAAGGCCCGATGAAGACGCCCAGCGTGTAGAACGGCAGCGGTGACATGCCGAGCGCAATGCCGAATGCCGAAGCGACTACCACCTGCCAGCCGAATTTGAACTCGCTGAACTGATTGGTCGTTGGTGCATTCATCTCGGCGCTTCCCCCTGGCCTGACGCGTGCTGTTTCAAAAGGTTCTTGTCGATCTTGTCGGCTGCGGTCCGCGGCAGCGCGTCAAGCTGGTGCCACGCCTCGGGTTGCTTGTACGGCGCCAGATGCGTTCGGCAGTGTGCCTGAAGATCGGCTTCGGTGACATCGCCTGCCACGAAGGCGTGCACGGCTTCGCCGCGTGCAGCGGAGGCCACGCCAACCACGGCCACCTCGCGTACCGCGGGCGACTGTGCGATGACACGTTCGATCTCTGCCGGGTAGATGTTGATGCCGCCCCGTACGATGACGTCCTTGCGGCGCCCGGCGAGGCGCAGGTAGCCCGCCTCGTCACAGCTTGCGAGGTCGCCCGGATAGAACCAGGGGCCAACGTCCGTGACGTTGCCCGCGGCGTCGATCGTGCGTGTGGACACGCCGGGCCCGCGGTAGCGGAGTAGGCCAACGCTACCCGTGAGCACGCCGTGGCCGTCGTCGTCGACAATCTCGACCTCGACGCCGTGCGCAACGCGACCCACGGAGTCGGCGCGCGTGGCGATATCGCGTGAGGCCAGTACGGAAATGCCCCCGCCCTCACTGGAGGCGTAATAGCCCGTGAGCCCGTCGCTGATGCTGTTGCGAAAAGTCTGAGCCTCTTCGGCGGGCAGCGGTTCGCCCGAAACGATGAGCCGCCGCAGGTTCGGCAGCAAGGGTGCCCCGTCAGCGCTGACGGGCAGCCGACGTAGCATTGTGGGCACGAGAAACGTCGCTGTCGCGCAGCGGGCGTCGAGCGCTGCGGCCAGCGCCTCGGGCGACATGGGCGGCGGCAGCACAATGAGCGTGCCGCCGGCGGCCAGCGTCGACATCGCGAACGAACGCCCGGCACCGAAACACAGCGGTGTCGCCAGCGCGAAGCGGTGGGCGCCGCTGAGCTTGAGGCTGCGCCATTGGGTGATGAAGCGATGACGCATTTGCTGGTGTGTTACCAGCGCACCCTTGGGCTCGCCCGTTGATCCCGACGACAGCGATACGAGCCAGTCTGCGTTTCCGCCCGGTGCCAACGCCGTCGCAGACGTCTCGGGCAGGCTGTCGGGGAGGGCAATGCGCCTTTCGGCGTGGCAGTGCGAGACGATACACCGCGCGCCGAATGCCGACGCCAGTCGATCCTGCTCCGAGGTTGCGGCGCGATGATCGATCGGTATGAGCACGGCGCCCACGGCCGCGATCGCAAAATGCAGCAAGACGTGGTCGATGGTCTCGGGTAGCGCGACCGCGATGCGCCTGCCCTGGTGAATGTTCTGCGAGTCGAGCCAGCCTGCAAGGGCCGAGATACGCTGCCACACGCCTTCGTAGTCGAGCACGGTGTCGCCGAGCTCGATCGCCCGGTGTGCGGGCTGATGGTGCGCCTGGGCGCGGACGAGCGCGGCCAGGTTGTCGCTCACAAGCCCGTGTCGTCGGGCAGGCCGTAGGCGTCGATGGCGTTGCCGCGCAGGAAGCGCTCGAGTGACTCGGGTCGGAGACCGAGCGCATCGACCTCGGCGCGCGTACGTTCGAAGTCGAGCACGGGGAAGTCGGTGCCGAACAGGCACTTGTTGCGGCCGAAGGTGTTGATGTAGTGCACCACGGATTCGGGCCAGTACTTTGGGCTGTGCGCATCGCAGCCAATGAAGACGTTGTCGTGCTTCCACGACATCGCAATCATCTCTTCGTGCCAGGGGATGCCCACGTGGATGCCGATGAGCTTGAGTTCGGGGAAGTCGCAGGCGACGGCGTCGAGCGTGTGCGGTTTACCGACGCTCACCGTGCGGTGCTCGGGCGAGTAGATCATCGACTGCCCGACCTGCATCTGGATGGGCACGCCGAGTTCGGCGCACTTGGCGTAGAACGGGTAGTACTTGCGATGGTCGGGCGCAAGCTCGAACCAGTGCGGGTACAGGTGCGCGCCGATGAAGCCCAGCTCGCGCACCGCGTGCTCGAGCTCACGGACACCGTCCATACCTGTGTAGGGGTCGATGCCGATGAGCCCCGAGAATCGAGTCGGGTGCGCGGCAACAGCGCGCGCGACGATCTCGGGCGGCATGTGGTAGCAGCCGGGCAAACCGACGCGACCGCTCTTGGCAGCGATGAGAAAACCGTGGCCGATGCCGCCGGCATCCATGCGCGCGATCATGTCGTCGAGCGTCAGGCCGGGCATCAGTGCGTTCTGGGCCTTCATCTTGCCGACGAAGAATTCGTCGCCCCAGTCGGGCCGCACCGAGAGTGCTTCCTCGGTCCAGATGTTGACCACCGCATCTATGGCCCGGATGGGCGCCGTGGTGTCGCTCATGCCCGTGTCCCCCCGCGTTGTGCGTTCAGGCGGTCTGCCTCAGTTGGTGAAAACCCAGTGGCAGCCCGGCATCCGGCGTGAAGCCGTAGATGGGCTCGTCGGGCAGCGCCTCGCGCAGGATCTCACGCACAGTGAGCAAGGTATCGAGATCGATGCCCGTTGACACACCCATGGCCTCGAACATGAAGACCAGGTCCTCGGTGACGATGTTGCCGCTGGCGCCGGGCGCGAACGGGCAGCCGCCGAGTCCGCCCATCGAGGCGTCGAACGTGGTTAGCCCGCTCTCGAATGCCGCCAGTGCGTTGGCGAGCCCGAGCCCGCGCGTGTTGTGCAGGTGGATGCCCGTGAGGTGTTCGTCGCCGACCGCGCCGCGAACGGCCTTGATGAGATGCCGCACAGCGGCCGGGTCGGCGTATCCCGTCGTGTCCGAGAGACCAACCTCGTCGCAGCCGCAGGCCATGAGGGTCTCGGCGATCATCAGGATCTGCGACTCAGGGATCGCGCCCTCGAGTGTGCAGCCGAACACCGTCGACAGGCTCCCCTCGAGCTGCGGGCGTTCGGCCTGGGGCATCGCATCGATGGCGGCGCGAATGCTGCGCACCTCAGCGAACATCTCTGCGTGCGTGCGGCGCACATTCTTCAGGCTGTGCGTTTCGGATACGGACACGGGCACGGTCATCTTGTCGACGCCCGCGGCCAGCGCGTTCTGCGCGCCGCGCAGGTTGGGCACAAGCACGGCCACATTGAGCCCGTCGATGGTGTTGGCGTGGGCCACCACCTCGCGCGTATCGGCGAGCTGCGGCAACACCTTGGCCGGCACGAACGAGCCCACTTCGATTTCGGGAATCCCACACGCGGCCAGCGCCGAGATCCAGCGCCGCTTGGCTTCGGTGGGCATAATGCTCGACGCGTTTTGCAGGCCGTCTCGCGGTCCGACTTCGCTGATGAGCACGTCTGCATTGTGGGGCTGGGTCACGGGTTCGCCTCCATAGTTGTTATAATGTTATAACAAATGCGCTGTGCGGTCAGGCTCCGGGTTCGTGGGTCGCGGGCCCCGAATCGATGAGGAGTGACAACGTGGTGCGAGCCCGATGAGTGACGACAACCTGCCCCTTGCGGGTACCCGGGTGGTCGAGCTCTCGCACATGGTCATGGGGCCGTCGATTGGCCTTATTCTCGCCGACCTGGGTGCCGATGTAATCAAGGTCGAGCCGCCCGGTGGCGACAAAACGCGCCGCCTGCGCGGTTCGGGTGCGGGCTATTTCACGATGTACAACCGCAACAAACGCAGCATCTGCGTGGATGTGAAGTCGGCAGCCGGGCTCGAGATCGTGCGGGCACTGGCCGGCAAGGCCGATGTGCTCGTTGAGAACTTCCGCGGCGGCACGATGGACCGGCTCGGCCTGTCCTACGACGCGTTGTCGGAAGACAACGAACGCCTTGTTTACTGCTCAGCGCGCGGGTTCCTGTCAGGTCCCTACGCACACCGCACCGCGCTCGATGAAGTCGCGCAGATGATGGGTGGCCTTGCCTACATGACGGGCCCGCCGGGTCGGCCGCTGCGCGCGGGCGCGTCGGTCATCGACGTCACGGGCGGCATGTTCGGGGTCATCGCCGTGCTCGCGGCCCTGCAGCAACGCGAACGCACGGGGCGCGGTCAGCACGTGACGAGTGCGCTCTTTGAGACCACGGCATTTCTCGTCGGCCAGCACATGGCGCAGCTGGCCGTGACGGGTGAGCCCGCGCGGCCCATGCCCGTGCGCATCTCCGCCTGGGCCATCTACGACATCTTCGACGCGGCCGATGGTGAGCAGGTGTTCGTGGCGGTGGTCAGCGACGGGCAGTGGCCAAAGTTCTGCGATGCATTCGGGCTCGATGATCTGGCGGCCGATGATTCGCTGGCCGAGAACGCGGCGCGGGTTGCGGCCCGGGAGCGCATCCTGCCGCGCGTGCGTGAGGTGTTCGCGGGGATGAACCAGGCGGAACTCATGTCGCGTCTGGAGGCCGTGGGCTTGCCATACGCACCCGTCGTGCGCCCCGAGGACCTGTTTGACGACCCCCACCTTAACGCGAGCGACGGGCTGGTCGACGTAACCGTGCCCGAGGGTGACGCGACGCGACTGCCTGCGTTGCCGCTCGAGATGGCGCACGGGCGCCCCGCCGTGCGTTGCGACGTACCCACCGCGGGCGCGCACACCGAGGCTGTGCTCGAGGAGCTGGGTTACGACGCCGCGCGTATCGCGGCATTGCGCAAGGCTGGCGTTACGGGCTGAGGCTCAATCGCCCGTGGGACGTGCCTGGTTGGCGTAGGCACGAATTTCGTCGGCGTCCTGCCAGATTACGCCACCCATCCAGTGCCCGGCCGAGGCCGTGAATTCGCGCTTCTCGATACTGCCGTAAAGGCCGCTCGTGAAGTAAGGGTCGCCGCCTACGATGGTTTCGGCCGCTTCGGGTGATTCGGCCGCGACGAGGAAGAAACTTCCCGCGAGCTTGTCGTCCCCGATTTCGCGCAACGGCCCGGCGACGAGATAGTCGTCCACGTGTTTCTCGACGTACTCGAGGTGCGCATCGAGGTGCTCGGCGCGTGCGGCTTCCATGCCCGGCGCATCCGTGGCGATGATCATGAACACGCGCTTCTCGAGCCGCGGTACGGTCTTGCAGTGAGTCGCCATGGCGTTACCTCAGCCGAAGGGTGCGACGCCGATCCAGGCCAGATGGGCCCAGAATGCAAAGGCGCCGTAGGCAGCCAGACCACCGACCACGGCGATGACGTCGTTGATCCCGGACTCGGGTGCCTGTGGGCGCTCGCGTTGCTTGCGGCGCTTCATGGAAATGCGGTCGGCGACGGCCCAGGCCAGGAAGGCGCCGAACAACAGCATGTCGTGCAGCATGCCGTTGGCAATGAGGTGCGCCAGCGCCCAGGCCTTCACGGCGACGAGCTGCGGGTGCTTGAGCGCCTTGGAAATCCTGCCTGGAAGGTAGGAGGCCAGGAAGAAAACGAAAATGGGCAGGTTCAGCAGCGCGGCCAGGTGCCGGGTCCAGGTGGGCGGCACCCATACGAGTGTGGGGTCGAGCCGGGCCGCAGCATAGCCCTTGATGATCAGGTACAGCCCGACAGCCGAGATGAGCCCATAGAGAATCTTCCAGCCGATCTCGCCGAACTTGGCGGCCAGCGCGTCGCGGCCGCTTGGCGACACAATCGAGATCGAGTGTATGCCGAGAAACAGGACGAGCCCTGCGATAAGCGTGGTCATGGGTTCTCTCCCGAGTCGGCCTGGTAGCGCTTGCCGTACAGCAGCGTGACATTGTAGCGCCGCGCCTCGAAAGCGTCGCGAAACGCGATGTCGTCGGTGCGGTGGAACAGGTTTGAGTTGAAGATCGCGATGCGGTTGCAGCGGTGCGGAATGCGCACGGGGTCGTTCACGGCATCACCGAGATGTTGCAGCATCGCGTCGGTGTCGTTGTTGAACGTATTGAAGTCCCAATCGAGCGGCGCCGCCTTGCGGTAGATGAGCAAGCCGCCCGTTTCCGGATTCGTGTTGGCCTCGTCGGGCGCGATCCAGAAGTTGCAGTTCACGAGCGCGGCATCGGCGTGCATGCCGATCCCGGTGAGTTTGGGGCCGTACTTGTAGCCCCAGGCCTGCGTGAGTGGCAGCTCGCCAAAGATGCCCGGCAGCGCATCGGCCAGCGCGTGCGCGATGCCGATCGTCAGCGGGTTGGCGAAGCCGTCCGTGAGGTATGCGCCCAGGTAGTTCTTGCGCAGGTCGTACCAGATCGTCGCGTCGCGGCAGAAGTCCTGCAGCGCGGCAAGTACGTCGGGCGCGAGGAAGTCGTCGACGACCACATGTTGCGGTGTGGCCGCACGCCAGGCCATGTCGATGGCGGCTGCATCGAGTCTCGGGTTGATGACGGGCCCAGCGGGCAGGGCGGCGTCGGGCAGGTACAGCGTGCGGTTGTGGTGGCGCTCGATGAGCTGCCAGTGCGGTTTCCAATGGTGGCGCGGATGGCGGCGGTGGAACACCTCGTCGTCGTCGCCCTCGCCAAGATCGTCGAGCGCGCGGTCGAGCGCGGGCACGAGGTCCTTGAGCCCATTGGCGAGCAGGCCGCGCGCGTCGAGGGCTGCAAGCTGCTCTCGCTGCATGCGGAGCATGAACCGCGACAGCACATTCTCGGTCTCAGGCAATTCGGGCAGACCGTCGGGGTCCGCCGCACCGACGGGGCCACGGCGCATGTCGCGCAACGCATCGAAACCTGCCAGCGCCGCTTCGGACTCGCGGTCGGCGAGCTGGCACATAGCCAGGTTGGCGCGCGCTTCCTGGTTGTCACCGTTCAGCGCCACGGCGTTCTCGTAAGCCTTGCGCGCGGCCGACCAGTCGCCCGACTGCTCGTGCAACACACCCAGATTGAACTGCACGCGGTCGTTGTCGGGCTGCACGCCCGCCGCCTGGCGCATGATGCGGATCGCGTCGCGGAAGCGGCGCTTTGCCTGGTAGCACTGCGCGAGGATCGCCAGGCATTCGAAGCCGCGCGGGTCGGCATTGTGGCCGCGTTCGGCGAAGTGCTCAGCAATGTCGCTGCGACCGGCCGCCATGGCGAACTGGGCCAGGCCGGTCAGCGCCGGATAGTTGCCGGGGTCGCGGTCGACGACCTGTTGCAGCACGAGCATGGCCTGCTGCTGCTGGCCGGCGCGCGACAACTGGGCCGCCCGCGACAGGAGCGCCGCCGTTTCGGCCGCCTCTGGATTGGTGGTTTCAGACATGCGCGCGATTATGCCAGCGCCCCCCTGTTGTTGCCCAAGCGCGACCGTGTGTCAGCCGGGATATTGCTGCGTCGCAGCACGTGTGGCGTGGCGGCAACAAGGCCACTGCGCTTGTTCGTGCACCTATTGTTATAGCATTATGGCATTCGGTTGCCGCCCTCCGTGTCCGGCACCGACCCACTCGCTGAGCCGCCACACGCAAGAAACGAGGGTGACTTCATGACCGAACCGAGACTCAACCGCCGACTTCCCACCGCGCTCGCCATCGTGCTTGCCGTGACCCTGGGCGCCCAGGATGCCGCCGCCCAGCTCGACGAAATCACCGTCACCGCTGAGCGCCGTGAAGCATCGATCCAGGACGTGCCCATTGCCGTCAGCGCTTACAACGAAGAGCTGCTCGAGAACTTCCAGATCCAGGAAACGCTTGACCTCATCAACGTGGTCCCGAACCTGTTCGGCGGCAACAACACGGGTCTGGGCACAGCCAACATGTACTACATCCGCGGCCAGGGTAACGATGAGTCGATTGCGACCTTCGACCCGCCCGTGGGTACCTACATCGACGGTATTTATGTGTCGAGGCAGAACGCCAACAACTTTGCGCTGTTTGATGTCGATCGCATTGAGGTGCTGCGCGGGCCGCAGGGCACGCTGTTCGGCCGCAACACGACGGGCGGTGCCTTTAATCTGATTCTGAGGAAACCCTCCGAAACCCAGAGCGGATTCGCCGAGGTGCAGGTGGGTCGATTCAATGAACGGATGTTCCGGGGCACCATCGATCTACCCGCGTCCGACAACGTTCTCACCAAGTTCTCGGCCTTCTATATCGAAAATGATGGCTGGCTTGAGAACAGAAACCCCGCCGTCGGGGGTGACTTCAACGAAAAGGACGCGCTCGGATTGCGGGCCGACATCCGCGTGCTGGGCGGCGACAGCGTCGTCTGGGACTTTGCGGTCGACTACATCGATGACACCGAGGGCAACGTACTGGGCCAGATTGACGGCGATGAACGCTTCAGCACGTCGATCCTTCCCAATGGACTGCCAGCGGGCGGCCTGTTCGGTTTCGCCGCACCGCAGCCCGTGGCGATTACGAGCAAGGGGGCCGACTACGGCAACCAGGTCGAGTCGATCAACATTGCCTCCAACCTCGGGTTCCCGGTAGCTGGGGGAGACGCTGAGTTTATCGTCGGCTACCGAAGTCTCGAACAGAAGTTTCTGATCAACTTTCCACAGCCACCCGACGATGACTTCCTCTGGATTGACAATGACGGCCAGCACGACCAGCTGACTGCTGAGTTGAAATGGAATGCCCAGTTCGCGGATGGCAACGTCGACTTCGTGGGTGGCGTGTTCATTCTCGATGAAGACAACGAAACCGATTTTGCGGACTACTTGTTCGGCGCCTTCGTACTTGCGGATCGCGTTCTCGACAACACGACCCAGAGTTGGGCGATCTACGGGCAGGCCGATATCGGCATCGGTGAGCGCGGCACGCTGACGATCGGCGCCCGCTATACCGACGAAGAAAAGGAAATCGGTCTGAGCGATAACCTGCCGGCACTGGGTCGTGCGCCAGAGGATCAGCTCACCACGGCGGCCCTCATTAGCGCGGGCGTGCCCACAAGCCAGGACGAACAGATTGTGACGCCGCGCATCGCCTACGCCCATGAATTCCGCGACGGACTCATGGGTTATGCGTCGGCCACGCGCGGCTTCAAGTCCGGGGGGTGGAATGCGCGCGGTTCGGCACCGGCTGCGTTCCAGCCATTTGGGCCGGAAACGCTTTGGGCGTATGAGGCGGGCATCCGTGGTGATTTTCTCAATGACACGCTGCGCATCAACGCGACCGCGTTCCTCACGGACCTCGAAGACCTTCAGACCACATCGGCAACGCCTTCCGGGGCGTTCCTGACCACCAATGCGGGTGGCCTCGATGCGACGGGGCTCGAGATTGAGGCGACCTGGGTGCCCACGGCAAATTGGGACGTGTTCTTTGCCGCCGGATTCCAGAATGTGGAATACACGGATCTTCCCAACGGCTGTGTGACGCCCAACACGGACTTCGCGGCGTTCGACATCAACTGCAACGTGGCCGATCCAAAACGCTCGCCTGACCTTACGTACACACTGGGCACGACCTTTTCCATCCCGCTGCCTTCGATGGGTGCGACGCTGCAGCCGACCGCACTCATGCGTTACATCGGCGACAACGTCGTGGGCACCCGGCAGACGGGCGAGAACGACGCAGAAGTCATCGTGAATGCGGGTGTCGCGCTCATTGATGATGCCGGGCGCTGGCGCCTGACGGCGGAGTGCAACAATTGCTCTGACGAGGAGTACTTCACGTCGTTCCTGTTTACCCCGTATTTCACGCCGCCCATGACCTGGTCGCTGCGCTTCCGCTGGAACTACGGCGGGCGTTGATCAGCGCCGATCAGACAGACGGCCCGCCGCTTCGCGCCGCGGGCCGTTTTTTCTTTGGAGACCCCAATGAAACGACTACTGACTCTGGCCCTCATCATTGGCTTCGCGGGCGCAGGCTGCGCTGCCGTAATCAACACGGACGCCGATGAGGCGGCCGTGCGCGCACACGGCCAGACCTGGCTCAAGCACTACAAGGCCGGTGACATCGACGCGCTCATGGCCTTGTACGAGCCCGACGCCATCCTCGCGCTGCACGACCAGCCCATGCGCCGCGGTGTCGACGAAATCCGCGCCTACTTTGCGCCGGGCATGGGGCAGTCGGACATCGAATTCGAACTCGATATCGAGCATGTCGAGGTCTACGGCGATCAGGCCTGGCTCGTGAGCAAGTACTGGCTGCGCGCGACGGCGAAGTCGTCAGGCTACGTGTACGAGGACGCGGGCCGGTCGATGCTGATCTACCGGCGCGGCAGTGACGGTGAGTGGCGTATTGCCGCCGACCTCGACAACAACACGCCCGACGTGTCGATGGAGACGATGCCGAGCAGCTAGCCGTTGCGCCAGTGGCGGTCCTTCAGGATCTCGCGCGCGGCGTTGTAGCCCGGGATTCCCGTCACGCCGCCGCCCGGGTGCGCTCCGGACCCGCAAAGGTACAGGCCTGCCACGGGTAGCCGGTAGTCGGCCGCGCCGATGACCGGACGTGCGCTGTAGAGCTGGTTGAGCGCCAGCGCGCCATGAAAGATATCGCCGCCCGTGAGTCCCAGTGTGCGTTCGAGATCCGCCGGCGAAAGCGCGCTATAGCCCAGAACGCTGTCGGCGAAGCCGGGCGCGAAGGTGTCGACCGTGTCGATCATGTGCTGCGCCACCGTGTCCCGTGCGGTATCCCAGTCGCGTCCGTCGGGCAGCTCAGGCGCCACGTGCTGACAGAACAGGCTTGCGACGTGCTTGCCCTCGGGTGCCAGTGACGGGTCGAGCGTGCTCGGTACGAGCATCTCGACGATGGGCTCGCGGGACCAGCCGCCCGTGCGCGCATCGGAATAGGCGCGCTCCATGTACTCGAGCGTCGGCGCCATGATGATGCCGGCCGACAAGTGCGGGCCCGCGCCAGGTCGGCTCGGAAATTCGGGCAGGCGATCGAGCGCGACGTTCATGCGGAACGTGCCCGAGCCGTAGCGCGTGCGTGATATGCGCTTGAGGAAGGTATCTGGCAGATCGCCGGGCGCCATGAGTTCCAGGCAGAGTCGTTTCGGGGTCACGTTGGCTGCGATCACGGGGGCACGCAGGGTTGTGCCGTCGGCGAGTGTCACGCCGACGACGCGATTGCGCTCGACCGCGACTCGCGAAACGGCACTCGCGCAGCGAATTTCTGCGCCTGCACTTGTTGCGGCCACCGCCATGGCATCCGAGATGGCGCCCATGCCGCCCATGGCATGGCCCCACGCACCCGCGACGCCATTGACCTCGCCGAAGACGTGGTGCAGCAATACGTAGGCGCTGCCACCGGAAAACGGTGAGGCGAAGTTGCCGACGACGGCATCGAAGCCGAACAGCGCCTTGATGTGCGGATTCTCGAACCAGCCGTCGAGGACGTCGGCCGCGCTGGCCGTGAACAGCGACAGCACGGCATCGCGGTCTTCGCCGTCGAGTTTGCGCAGGTCGTTGGCGAGACGGCCCGCACGCCAGAGATCAGCAAGGCCACCGCCAGCGTTGGGTGGCGTTTCGAGCAAGCGTGCGCGCAACACACGTGCCGCGCGCTCAAGCCAGGCGTAGTAGTCGGGCAGTACGCGGGCGTCGTGGCGCGAGAGCTCGGCGAACTCGGCTTGCGTGTCTTCGAGCGTTGCGCCCGTCGCCAGCGCGCGCGTCTGGTCAATGGGCATGAAGTTGCTGATGGGCCGGTTGACGATCTCGAGGCCGTGGTCGTTCAGGCAGAGCTCGTCGATGATCTGCGGGTGCAGCAGGCTCACCGTGTAGCTGGCCAGCGAATTTCGAAACCCGGGGTGGAAGGTCTCCGTGACCGCAGCACCGCCGACGCGTTCGCGGGCCTCGAGCACGAGGACGCGGCGGCCGGCCCTGGCCAGGTAGGCGGCGCAGGTCAGCCCGTTGTGGCCGCCACCCACGATGATGATGTCGTAACGGTCACCGGTCATGGCCTGTGACCCCGCTTATGCGTGGAAATCCTCGATTCAGTCTCGGTTCGAAGCCTCGGTTTTGCGTAAACTTGCAAGATTTTCAGTATCCTGTGGGCGCACACGGAATGGTGCCATGGGCGTCCCACGGGCGATATATGGATTCAGGCGATAAACCAAAACTGGTACCCGTGTCTCCGCAACGACTGCAGGTGGGCATGTACGTGGTCGAGCTCGATCGGCCATGGCACGAGACGCCGTTTCCGTTTCAGGGCTTCGAAGTCAAGAGCGCGGGCCAGATCGATGCGTTGGCGCGGCATTGCAACACGGTCTTTATCGATCCGCACCATGTAAGCGCCGCCGTCACGGGTCGCGCCCGGGTCGATGCCAACGGCGATGCGTCACTGCTCGATGCGCCCTCGGCCACAGCCGCGCTCGAGGCCGGTCGTGTGCGCCTGTTCACGATGCTCGCTAGAGGGCCACTACACGAGTACGGCAAGCCGACCAATCTCAAGCGCGAGTCGGCAAAGGCCGTAGAGGCCTTCGATGAATCGCGACGGCGCTACGGCAAACTGGTCGATGCACTGCGTGCCGCGAAGCCGGTTCGCGCGGCGCACTGCCGCAACGTCGTCGAGCCCATTGCCGTCAGTGTGATGCGCAACCCCGACGCGTTGTCCTGGTTGAGTTTTGTCTACAAGGGCGACCCGCAGCCCAACGACCGGTCGCTGACGACGGCCGTGTGGGCAGCCGTGTTCGCGCGTTACCTGAAGCTCGGCCCCAACGTCCTGCTCGACATCGCTTCGGGCGCCATGTTGCTCGACATTGGGCTCATGAAAGTGCCGGCCACCGTGCGCAACCACCCGGGTCGTTTCGACGCGCGCCAGCGTATGGCCATGCAGACGCACGTGCGCCTGGGTGAGCAGTACCTGCGCGAGATCGCCGAGATCACGCCGCGCGTGAAGCAAATGCAAAGCCAGCACCACGAGCGCCAGGACGGCAGCGGCTACCCGCGCAGTCTCGAGGCTGGTGCCATAGGCCCATTCGGTGCGTTCGCGGCCGTCATCGACAGCTATGACGCCATGGTCACGGACGCGCCGCACCGGCCCTCCCTGTCCTCGGCCGATGCCATCGGCCGACTCAAGCGGTTGGCGCCCCGGCGTCTGCCGGAACTCGTCGTTGAACAGTTCGTGCAGGCGCTGGGCATGTTTCCGAGCGGCAGCCTCGTCGAGCTCAACACGGGCGAGGTGGCCATCGTCAACGCGCAGGATGAGAAACACCGGCTGCGGCCGCTGTTGCTTGTCGTGACCGACCCCGAAAAAAATGCGCTGCGCGCGGCCAAGCGCCTGGCGCTGGCCGACGTCAAGGCCGCCGGCCCCGACCGCAGCGCGCGCTGGATCAAGCGCGGGCTGCCGACGGGCAGTTACGGCATCGATCCCTACCAGTATTTCTTCTGATGGCTGACCGAAGCCGCCTGCGCCTGCTGGCCGGGCTCGCGGCGCTGCCTGCGCTCGCCCGTGCCGACGGTAGCGATGCCACGCTGCGCATCATGCGTCGCGTGCTCGAAGACGACCTGCCCGGCGCGCTCACGGAAGCCCGGCGCCAGGCGGCGCGCTCGGGTCAGCCTGCCGCCCGCCAGCTCGTGACCGAGCTCGACGACATGGCGCGTGGCGGCTACGCGACCGAAGGCAATCGGGCTTTTGCGCGCTTTGCGCCGTACTGGCGGCGTGCGCGTCGCGACTGGGTTGCGGCACGTTCCCGGCCGGTTGGCAGCATGCCGGACTCGGTGTTGTCACTGGCAGATGACGTGGCGCACGTGATTGCAGTCGACCTTAACGAGAGTGTGACCTGGCTCTTGCCCGGGCCTGCGGCCGGTGATGCAGTCGTCTCGGCGTTCTACATCTCATCGGGCGCAAACGGCCCCGGCAAGCGCCGGCGTGGCGACGAGCGCACGCCACTGGGTGTGTACTGGGTCGTCGACGAATTCGATACGGCAGGTTTGCCTGCCCGTTACGGCAGCCGCGTGTTGCCGCTCGACTACCCCAATGCACTGGATCGGCGTCAGCGCCGTTCTGGTGATGGCATCTGGATCCACGGCATCGACCCCGCCAACAACATCCGTCCGCCACGTGATACCGATGGCTGCATCGCGGTGTCCGAGGACCGCATCGATGCACTGGCCGACCCCGTCGCGCGGCGTGTCACGCCGGTCGTGATCGGTGCGCCGCTCGCCTGGCGCGCGTCGGCGGATGCCAGGGCGGTGCTGGCCGCCGCGCTCAATCGTGCGCTCGAGGGCTGGGTCGACAGCGTCCGGTCACGCGATGCGGCAGGACTGCTCGCGCACTACGCGGAGGGCTTTCGCGATTTGGGTCTGACCTCAACGCAGTGGCGCGCATGGCGCTCGCGCGCGCTCGAGACGGCACCGGAAACGGCGGTTGGTGTGAGCGCCGTTTCGCACTTCGTCGCGGATCCCTCGACCGGGACCTTCCTGACGCGGTGCCGGCAAACGCGCACGGTTTCGGGCGCCGAACCCGTGACAACCTGGCTCAGGCTCTACTGGCAGAAACAAAACGGCCGACTGCGCATCGTGGCGCAGTCGGCCGGTTGAGTCAGGATTCGGTTCGGCTCAGCGTTCGCTGGCGACGAGCTCGTCGATGACCGCGACCAACTCGGGCTTGCTGCCCGCCATGCCTTCGTCCGTCACAAACTTGCCGTTAACGACGATGGTTGGGACGCTGGCGATGCCGTAGGCGCGATTAATGCGCTTGGCCTGATTGAAGCGTGTGGCCACCCAGGGCGAGGCCCAGGTGTCGTCGAAATCCTGTGCGGAGACGCCAAAGTTACCGAGGAAGTCGCGAATCGACTTCTCGGAGGTCATGCGCTGGTTTTCGACGTGCATCTTGTCGAAGAACGCCATGTGTACGGCGTCCTTGTTCTCGATGATGCCGGTGCCCGCGAGCGCTTCAATCGTGTAGAAGGCGCGCGCGTGCGTCTCCAGCACGGGGTTCCAGACGGCGGGCACTTTTACTAATGAGACATTCTCCGGCTGGTTGTCTTCCCAGCGGCGCAGCACAGGCTCGAGGTTGTAGCAGTGGTTGCAGCCATACCAGAAGACTTCAGCGACCTCGACCGTGGGGCCGCCCTCGACGGTCAGCTTCGCGGGACGGAAGCGTTTGTAGTGAACGCCTTCCTTGAAGCGTTGCGGTGTGGCTGGCGTGTCATCGCGAGCCATGCGCAGTGCGCCTTCCTCGGCGACGGCCTCGGGGTCGTAGCTGCCGTCGGACTCTTCGACAGCGGCCAGCACGGGCGCTGCTTCGGCCGCTGCGGGTGCCTGTTCGGCGACCGGCGCGTCTGCTGCAGGATCCGTGACGGGCGCTGCCGTCGTTTCGGGTTCACTGCTGCCGCAGGCAGCGAGTGCGACGGTCAACGTCGCGGCCAGGAATACTCGCATTCGTCCCATTCCTCTGTCAGGCCAAGGCTCAGTTGAGCCCCTGCATGTACGACGCCAGCGCTTCGATGTCCTCAGGAGTGAGTTTCTGCGCAATCGTCGTCATCTGTTTCTGCTCTTCGGTGTTGCTGCGGTTCTCGCCGCCCGTAGCGTACTCGCGCAAGCTCGACGCCAGGTAGGTTGCGTGCTGGCCACCCACACTGGGGTAGGGCACGCCCGGGTTACCGGCGCCCGCCGGGCCATGGCAGGCGATGCAGGCCGGCAGGCCGCGTTCTTCGTCACCACCACGGTACAGACGCTCGCCACGGGCGAGTGTGTCGGGGTTGGCAACTTCGCGTACGGCGGGAGCCTGCGACTCGAAATAGGCGGCAAGGTCCCGCATGTCCTGTTCGGACAGCGCCATGGCCTGCGAGTTCATGAGGATGTTCTTGCGCTCACCCGACTTGAACCACATGAGTTGCTGCAGGCTGTAGCGCGAGTGCTGGCCCGCGAGGCTCGGCCACTGCGGGTTGACGCTGACGCCGTTACCACCGTGACAGGCGGCGCACGTGGTGACCTTGGCTGCGCCGGCTTCCGCGTCGCCATCGGCGAGGTTGCTGGCGGCCGACGGGACGCTGACCAGCGCGAGGGCGGCCGTAACCGTGGCAAGGCGGGTCAGTCGATTACGTGTCGTGTTCACTTCGGATCCTCGTCTCGGGTGTCCAAAACTGCTCAAAATTGTCTGTGCCTCACAACCAGTGTCGGGCGTAACCGCAGCCCGAACCTTGTCTGCGCAGGCTGTCTGGCCCTTGCGCTGTCTAAGGTGTGTTGGGTGCTCGATGCCTCGCGGCTCGGCATGCAGGCGAGGCGCCCGTGCTAGACTGGCTAAGCCGGCAAAGTATACACGAAGAGACCTCGATTTCGTGGCACGCATACTACGTTTCTAGTCGATGTCTAACTACCCCGACGCTGCATTTCTTACAAGTGCGGATTCGCTCACACAGTTCGTGGCGGATGCAGGCACCGAAGTCGCTTTTGCCGGCCGCTCCAATGCCGGCAAGTCCTCTGCGATCAATGTCATCGTCAACCGCAAGCAGTTCGCCCGCGTGTCCAAAACCCCGGGGCGCACGCAGCTCGTCAACTTCTTCCGCCTGACCGGCGACAAACGGCTCGTCGACCTGCCCGGTTACGGCTACGCCAAGGTGTCCGAGTCCATGCGCAGGCACTGGAAGTCATTGATGGAAGAGTATTTTTCCCAGCGCCGGTCGCTCGCGGGCCTGTTTCTCATCGTCGACGTCCGGCGCGGCCTCGTGGATTTCGACCTCGTGATGCTCGAGTACGCCGAACAGCTCGGAATTCCCGTGCACCTGCTGCTGACCAAGGCCGACAAGCTCAAGCGGGGCCAGGCCGCACGCCAGTTCGAGGAAACCCGGCGTGCGCTGGAGGGACGAGCTGGCGTGCAGCTCTTTTCGTCACTGAGCCGGCAGGGGGTCGACCAGGCCCGGGGCCGGCTCAACGAAATGCTGGGCGGCCACGTCAATACAGGCGACACGCTGGCCTGAGCAAAAAAAGGCCCGGTGCGTGGGCGCACCGGGCCAATGTCGCAACCGGTCTTGGGGTAACCGTGTTGCCTGCCCGTTCAGGGAGGGGAAACGGGCGAGCACTGTGGGTACTCAGAAAGTTAGAGCTCGATCCCCCGGCTGAGTTCCCGGCAGGGTTTCGACAGGCGCGGCTTGGCCGCGCGGGCTAGTGCGCCTCGTCCCAGTTGGCGCCCGCGCCCGCGTCAACCTTGAGCGGGACGTCGAGCGTCGCGGCACGGGCCATCCGTTCGATGACCTCGGCCATCACGGCGTCCGCCGCTGACTCGGCCACTTCGAGCACGAGCTCATCGTGAACCTGCATGATGAGGCGCGCGTCGGTGTCGCTGCCCGCAAGCCAGCCGTGCACGTCGATCATGGCGCGCTTGATGATGTCGGCGGCCGATCCCTGCATGGGTGCGTTAATGGCGCTGCGCTCCGCGTACTGGCGGCGCTGCGGGTTGCGCGCATTGATTTCGGGCAGGTAGAGCCTGCGGCCTTCGATGGTCTCGACGTAGCCGTCGTCGCGCGCCTGCGTGCGTGTGCGTTCCATGTAGTCGTGCACCCCCGGGTAGCGCTCGAAGTACCGGTCGACGTAAGCCTGCGCCTCGCCGCGCCCGATCGAGAGCTGCTTGGCGAGCCCGAACGCCGACATGCCATAGATGAGCCCGAAGTTGATGGCCTTGGCCGAGCGCCGCTGGTCTGAAGTCACGTCCCCGAGCGCCACCTCGAAGACTTCGGCGGCCGTCGCACGGTGCACATCCTCGTCATTGGCGAATGCGCTGAGCAGGCCCTCGTCCTGCGACAGGTGCGCCATGATGCGCAGCTCGATCTGTGAGTAGTCGGCGGCGATGAGTCGGTAGCCTGCCTCGGGCACGAAGGCCTGGCGAATGCGCCGGCCCTCGGGCGTGCGGATGGGGATGTTCTGAAGATTCGGGTCCGACGAGGACAGGCGGCCCGTCGCGGCCACGGCCTGGTGGTAGGACGTGTGGATGCGCCCGTCCGCGGCGATCAGCGCCGGCAACTTCTCCGTGTAGGTGCTGCGCAATTTCGACACGCTTCGGTAGTCGAGGATGACCTGCGGCAGGTCGTAGTCTGCGGCCAGTTCGGCGAGCACGTCTTCGGCCGTTGAGGGTGCGCCTTTGGCCGTCTTGCGCAACACGGGCAGTTCGAGTTCGTCGAAGAGGATCTCGCCCAGCTGCTTGGGAGAGCCCAGGTTGAAGGGGCGGCCCGCAAGCTCGTGCGCGACGTCCTGCAGCTCGGCCATCTTCTCGCCGAGCTCATGACTCTGTGTCGCCAGCAGGTCCGCGTCGACGCGCACGCCCGCTTCTTCCATGTCGAACAGCACCGGCACGAGCGGCTGCTCGATGTCGGAGTAGACCGCCTTGAGCCGCGGCTCCTTGTCGAGTGCTTCGACGAGGTGCTCGTGCAGGCGCAGCGTGATGTCGGCATCTTCCGCGGCGTAAGGGCCCGCGATCTCGAGGTCGATTTCGTCAAAGGTCTTCTGCTTGGCACCCTTGCCGGCCACGTCCTCGTACTTGATGGTCGTGCGGCCCAGGTAGAACTGCGCCAGTGAATCCATGTCGTGGCGTGACGCCGTCGAGTTGAGCACGTAGGAGGCCAGCATCGAGTCGTGCCGCATGCCGGCGAGCGCGATGTGGTAACGCGCGAAGATGTGCGCGTCGTACTTCAGGTGGTGACCGACCTTGGCCTGCCTCGGGTCCTCGAGGAAGGGCTTGAGCCTGGCGAGGACGTGCTCGCGCGACAGCTGCTCCGGGGCACCCGAGTAGGCGTGCGCGACGGGGATGTAGCAGGCACTGCCCGTCTCGACGCAAAGGCTGATCCCCACGAGTTCGGCGCTCATGTAGTCGAGGCTGTTGGTCTCGGTGTCGACGGCGACGAGTTCGGCCTTGTCGATACGCTTGAGCCAGGCGTCCAGTGCCTTGTCGTCGAGCACGATCTCGTAGTCGCCGGCGTCCTCATCGGCCGCCACGCCCGCCGCGGCACCACCAACGTCCTCGGCCTCCTCAAGCTGACGGCGCAGCGTGTTGAGCTCCCAGCGCGTGTACAGCGCGTGCAGGGCGTCGACATCGCGCTCGGTTGGCGCCAACCCGTCGGGACCCGCGTCGAGCTCGACGTCGAGCTTGATGGTTGCCAGAACGCGCGACATCTCGAGCTGCTCGATGTGCTCGCGCAGGCTCTCGCCAACCTTGCCCGTGATCTCGTCGGCCTTCTCGATGATCGTGTCGCAGTCGCCGTAGGCGTTGAGCCATTTGGCCGCGGTCTTGGCGCCCACCTTGGGTACGCCCGGGATGTTATCGGCTGTGTCACCGACGAGCCCCAGGTAGTCGATGATCTGCTCGGGCCAGACATCAAACTTGGCCTTGACGCCGTCCCGGTCGAGCACCGTGTTGCTCATCGTGTTGACGAGCGTGACGTGCTCATTGACCAGTTGCGCCATGTCCTTGTCGCTTGTCGACACGAGCGTGCTGATGCCCGCTTCGCTGGCCTGGGTCGCGAGTGTGCCGATGACGTCATCGGCTTCGACGCCGGACACGCGCAGCAGCGGCACGCCCATGGCCTCGACGATATCGATGATGGGCTGAATCTGGCTGCGCATGTCGTCGGGCATGGGCGGCCGGGTCGCCTTGTAGTCGTCGAACAGGTCGTCGCGGAAGGTCTTGCCGGGCGCGTCGAGCACCATGCCGATGTAGTCGGGCTTCTCCTCGCGGATCAGCTTGTTGAGCATGTTCAGGACGCCGTGCACGGCGCCCGTGGGCTCGCCCTTGGCGGTGGTCAGCGGGGGCAGGGCGTGGAAGGCGCGAAACAGGTAGGCCGAGCCGTCAACGAGCAGGAGTTTCTTCGTCATAGTCTTCGTCGGCTTCTTCTTCGGTGGCCTCAGGGGCTGTCTCGGTGGTCGTACCGGCGGCGCTCGGCACGGACGTCGGTCGCTCGCCGGGCAAGAACAGCTCGCCCGTCTGTCCGCAGCCCGCGAGCAGCGTGGCGACCAGTAACAGCGCGGCGCGCCTCATGCGTCGGGTCGGCCGTCGATGATGGCCATGGTGAGGCGCGAGATGCAGGACAGCTTGCCGGCCTCGTTGCGCTGCTCGATACCCCAGACCTGTGTCGTGCGCCCCAGGTGGTGCGGGGTGGCCACGGCCGTGACGCGGCCCTCGCGGACGGGGCGCACGTGGTTGGCATTGATGTCCAGGCCCACGACACGGTAGCGCCTGGCGTCGACCGTGAGTGCGGCGCCGACACTGCCCAGTGTTTCGGCAAGCGCCACAGACGCACCGCCGTGCAGGATGCCATAGGGCTGATGGGTGCGATGGTCGACGGGCATGCTGCCCGTGATGCTGTTCTCGTCGATGGCCTCGATGCGGATGTCGAGCGACTCGACGAGCGTGTTGGCGCTCCAGGCATTGGCTGCGGCCACATCGGGGAGCGTGTTGTTGAACCAGATCATCTTCGGCACCGCAGACGGGGCCTGAAACTATACCGCGATCAACCGAGGCCCGGTAACGTCAAGAACCGCTGAAGCGGCGTCCGACCTCGCGGTAGGCGTCACGAAAGCTCAGGCCCTGCTCGACGACCAGGCGGTTTGCCTCCTCCGCGGCGTGGATACCCGCCGAGAGCGTGATGTTCTCGGGCCGAAATCCGACGCCATCAAGCATGGGCTTCATGATGGCCAGCGTGTCATCGGCCAGATCAATGGCCCGGAATAGCGGCGCCTTGAGGCGTTGCAGGTCGCGGTGATAGCCCGAGGTCAGCTTTTGCGTGAGCATGAGGCACTCATCGAGGCAGGCCTGCGCCGTCGCGGGCGCGGCCCGGACGAGCTCGAGCACGTCGGGGTTGCGTTTCTGCGGCATGATCGAGCTGCCCGTCGTCAGCGATTCGGGCAAGGACACGTAGGCGAACTCCTGCGTGTAGAACAAGAGCAGATCGGCCGCGAGGCGCGCTGTGTCGCCGAGCATCATCGTGATCTCGAAACACAGGTGCGCTTCGGCCTTGCCGCGCGCGAGCTGCACGGCCGTCACGGGCGTCTCTACGCGCTCGAAGCCCAACGCCTGCGCAGTCGCCTCGCGGTCGATGGGCACGCCCGGCGTACCGTAACCCGCGGCGCTGCCGAGCGGCGAGGCGCCCAGCCGGTGTTTCACGGCCGAGAGTGCTGCAACATTGTCATCGAGCCCCGCAGCAAACCCGCCGGCCCAGAGCGCAGCGCTCGAGGGCATGGCCTGCTGCAGGTGGGTGTAGCCGGGCAGTACCGTGTTCGCTTCACGCCCCGCCAGGTCAGACAGCGCTTCGATGAGCTCGGCCAGCCGGTCGCCGAGGCCATCGCAGGCGTCGCGCAGGTACAGCCGCAAGGCTGCCAGAACCTGGTCGTTGCGCGAGCGGCCCAGATGCAGCCGACCACCCGCGGCGCCAATGCGCGCCGTAAGCCGCGACTCGAGCGCCGTGTGCACGTCCTCTTCCTCGAGCGAGATCGTCCACCCGCCCCGGGCGTGCTCGGCGCCCAGCGCCGCCAGCCCCTCGACGATGGCCGCGTGGTCGGCGGCTTCAATGAGCCCCTGTGCGTGCAGCATGTCGGCGTGCGCCGTCGAGGCGCCCACGTCGTATGCCACGAGCCGTTCATCGAGCTTGTGGTCTTCGCCGGCCGTGTAGCGCAGCACGCGGTCGTCGAGACTTGCGCCCTTGTCCCAGAGCCGGCTCACGCGCCGCCCCCGGGGGCCTGCTCTGCCGGCGTCAGCGCGTCGATCGAGTGCACGACGAGTGTCCCCGTGCCTTCGTTGGTGAATACCTCTAGCAACAAACTGTCCTCGAGTTTCGAGGAGATGATGTGCACGCGTTCAACGCCGCCTGCCAGAGCCGCGTCGATGGCCGCAGCCTTGGGGAGCATGCCGTCCGTCAGGTTGCCGCGGTCCCGCAGGCGCTCGAGCCCCGCGCGGTCGATGTAGCTGATCAGGGAGCGCGGGTCGCTCGCGTCTTCGAGGATGCCGGGGGCACCCGTCGCCAGGATGAGCTTTTCCGCGCCGATTTCTGCGGCGATGGCTGCTGCGACGGTGTCCGCGTTGATGTTGAGCAGCTCGCCGTCGGGGTCTGCGGACAGCGGGCTGACGACGGGCATGAGACCGTTGTCGAGCTGCTTGGCCAGAACTTCCGTGTCCACGCCATCGATGTCGCCCACGTGACCGTAGTCGACGAGCCCGTCTTCGGTTTCGACGGGTGGTCGGCGGTGCGCACGGATGAGTCCCGCGTCGACACCGCTGATCCCCACGGCCGGAATGTCGAGATCGCGACAGGCGGCCAGTATGCGCGTGTTGATTTGCCCATTGAGCACCATGGCCGACACGTTGAGCGACTCGGCGTCCGTGACGCGGCGACCGGCGACAAACGTCGGGTCGACGCCCAGCGCCTTGGCCAGCGCTGTCGACTGCGGGCCGCCGCCGTGCACGAGTACGACGCGAATGCCCACCTGATGCAGGATGCCGACTTGCTCCATGAGCGCACGTGTTCCGGCAGCGTCGGCAAAAATCTCGCCGCCAGCCTTGAGCACGAAGGTCTTTTTCTTGAAGAGCCGGATGTAAGGTGCCGCGTGCTTGAGCGCCGACACGACAATGGCGCGTTCGTTGTTCTTCATGTGCCCGACCCCGAGAGCATGCGGTGCAACACGGCCATCTGCGCCAGCATGCGATTGCGCGCTTCGGGGATCACAATGCTCCGCGGTCCGTCGAGGATTTCGTCGGCTACGACGACACCGCGGCGCACAGGCAGACAGTGCATGAAGCGGCAGTCATCACGCGCGGGTTGGAACCAGCCTTCGTCGACACACCAGTCTGTGAGGTCGCGGCGCGCCTCGAGCTCCGCGTTGCGGTCGCCGTAGTGCAAGGTCGATGACCAGCTCTTGGCATAAATCACGTGCGCGTCCTCCATGGCCTCGGCTCGGTCTTCCGACTCACGCACGGAGCCACCGTTGGCGCTGGCCACCGCTTCGGTCTCGCGCATGATGGGGTCCGGCAGTGCGAAGCCCTCGGGTCGCAATACGGTGACGTCCATGCCGCGCATCGCGGCCATGTGCAAGGTGCTCGTGGGTACGGCCAGCGGCAGTGCTTTGGGATGGTAGGCCCAACTCAGTACGAACTTGCCGCCCTGCTTCGGCATATTGAAGTCGTCGAGCGTCTTCCAGTCGGCGAGGCTCT
The DNA here is from genome assembly GCA_039821605.1 of Pseudomonadota bacterium. Taxonomy (GTDB): domain Bacteria; phylum Pseudomonadota; class Gammaproteobacteria; order Steroidobacterales; family Woeseiaceae; genus CALBPI01. The sequence goes on from JBCBNV010000004.1 coordinate 53,749, forward strand.
GACAAGGATGGCTCATGGCCGACTCCATGTTGATCCAGGGCGTATCGCCGACATAGTCGGTCAGGGCCGCGAACGCGCTTTCGCTAAGGTCAGTGCCGAGATCACGGCGCTCCGCGAAGGCGCGGATACCGATTGCATCGCCGTAAGACGCGATAACGGGCACGGCCTCGCGAATGTGCTCGGCGGCGCTGCCATCCATGACGATGCCGTGGCGCGACTCGAGTCCGTGGATCGACATGTCCGGCGAGATGACGAAGGCACTGCCTCCCAGTCGCGTCATGGCCGCCTGGAACGAGGCCAGTGTGCGCAACGACGGGCTCAGAAACAGCAAAGACAGCACTTTGCCCTCGAGCGCGCGCGGCTCGGGATGGCGGTCGAGTTGGCCCGCCAGCTGCAGTAGTTCCAGAATTTCCGCGACGTCGAAGTCACGCAGGTGATTGAAGGATCGCATCACTTAGGTCTCCGCCGGCAATTCCGCGAGCCGGCTTGCAAGGAAATGAATGTCGTTCTCGACGATCGTCAGGGGTGGCAGCAGACGCAGGACATGCGGGTCGCCGCTGGTGCCTGTAAGAATGCCGCGCTCGAGCAGCGCGTCGCGAACCTGCGCCGCGGGTGGTGTGCAGCGCAGCCCCAACAACAGCCCCCGGCCCTGCACAGCCGTCACGGGGCCCGTGACGCATTCGGCGCGCACCTGCGCCTCACGCTCGCGTGCATTGTCCATGAGCGCCGCATCGTCAATGGTTTGCAGCACAGCGCTGATGGCCGCAGCTGCAAGCGGTCCGCCGCCGAAAGTCGTCCCGAGGTCGCCCTTGCGGCATTGCGCGGCAACGGCTGCCGTGGTCAGCACGGCGCCGCAGGGCACACCACCGCCCAGCGACTTCGCTGCCGTGACCAGGTCGGGCGTGACACCCGCGTGCTGGATCGCGAACGGCAGGCCGCTGCGACCGATGCCGCTTTGCACCTCGTCGGCAATGAACAACGCGCCCGATGCAGATGCGCCCTGCGCGAGCGCTTGCAGAAACGGCGTCGACAAGTCGTAGGCGCCAGCCACGCCCTGCACGGGCTCGACGATGACGGCGGCCGTGTCGTCGTCGAATGCGGCGCGTGCGGCGTCGACATCGTCGCGATCCACGAAGTGCACGTCGAAAGGTGTCTCGGGGAAGGCGTACCAACGCTTGTGGCTGCCCCAGGTCACAGCGCCCGCCGCCGCCGTGCGGCCGTGGAAGGCGTGCGAGACCGCGACGATGCGTTTGCGTCCCGTGACCAGGCAGGCCAGCCGTAGGGCGTTCTCATTCGCCTCGGCGCCCGAGTTGACGAAGAACGCGTGGGTGAGTGCGTCAGGCGCGAAATCGACGAGTCGCCGTGCGGCCTCGGCGCGCACGTCCATGGCGATGGCGTTGGACTGGAATGGCAGTCGCCCGAGCTGATCCGTCACGGCTTGTATCAGTGCCGGGTGGTCATAGCCGAGCACGGCAACCGCGTGGCCGCCATAGAGATCGAGCACCTTGCGGCCCTCGGCGTCGTAGAGCCAGGCGCCGCGACCCTCCACGGGCTCGAACGGCAGCTGCGCGTAGACGGGCAGCGTGTAGCGCAGCTCTTCGTCGTGAGCCGGTCGGTTGGTGTGCATCAGGTCCACCCCGCCGCGCTTTGCATGAGGCCTGCCGTCTCGTCGAGACCCAGCAACCGGTTCATCCACTGCATCGCGCCGCCCGCGGCGCCCTTGACGAGGTTGTCGATGACGACCGTGACGCACACCGTGTTGTCGTTCGCGGCGAGCCCAACGTGCGCGAAGTTGCTGCCGACCACAGATTTGAGCCGTGGCATCCCGTCGACCAATCGCACAAACGGCGCCTCTGCGTAGTAACTCGCGAAGGCACCGCGCAACGCGTCCTCGGTGCAGGCGGGCGTCGCGGGCGCGACCACGGTCATGTGGATGCCACGAGCGAACGGCCCGGAGTGCGGCACGAAGTGCAGCGCCGGCGCCGTGCCCGTCGCGGCCGCGACGTGTGCGACCACTTCGGGGGCGTGACGGTGCGACAGCGGTTTGTAGGCGAACAGGTTGGCATGACGCTCGGGCAGGTGTGTCGTTGCCGTGGGCACCTTGCCCGAACCCGTGGCGCCTGTGATGCCCGTGGCAACGAGGTTGGCTTGCACGAGCCCGTGCTTGAGCAACGGCACGATGGCCAGCTGCATCGCCGTGGCGAAGCACCCCGGGTGCCCGACGTGCTGCGCAGGCGTCTCGGCCAGGTGTTCGGGCAAGGCACTGACGAACTGCGGCAGCCGCTCGGGCGCACCGTGCGCCTGACCGTAGACGGCCGCATAGGCATCGGCATGGGCATAGCGAAAATCGGCCGAGGCGTCGACAACGTGCACGGCCGTGCCCGCGGCCTCGGCGGCGTCCAGCAGTGCAGCAATCGTCGCCGCCGCGGCGCCGTGCGGGGCGGCGGAAAAAATGGCCGCCGACTTGAGCTCGGCCAGGGCCGCCACGGCGGCGTCGGTCGACACGAAGTCAGCGTCGATGTGGCTCGCGAGGTGCGCAAACTGATCGGCGATCGCGCTGCCGGCTTGCCGGTCCGACGTGGCCGCGTGGAGCGCGAGTGCGGGATGCCCGGCAATGAGTCGCAGCAATTCACCGCCCACGTAGCCCGTGGCGCCCAGCACGATGCAGGGTGTCTGCTCAGACATTGCGTGCACCCCCGTTTCCCGCGAGTGAGGCGTGCACGGCATCGCCCAGTGCCAGGCCGCTCGTGAGCGCGTTGCGGGCCGTGACGCCCATCTGCTGTTCGATGAGGTCGACGCCCACGGCGTTGTCCGTGGCCGGGCCCGTGACCACGGCGGGTTCGATGTCGTAGGTCTCGCGCAGGATGCGGACACCGCCCCAGGCGGCGACAGGGTCGTTGGCGCAGAGCACGACGCTGGTCAGATTCGGGCGAATCTCGTCATCGGCAAGAATGGCATCGACACCGTAGGTGCCCAGCAGGCCGTCACCGAGTTCCATGACGATGACGTCAGGTTTCTCGGCGGCCAGCGCGGCCAGTAGCGCGCGCGTCAGCGCCGGACCGTTGTCACGCGTGGTCGTCATGATGCCGAAGTCCGAGAACAGCATGGAGGCACGCGCGCCGGCGTCTTCCATGGCCAGGATGTCGCGGCGCAGCGAAACGCCCGTTGCCTTGCAGGCCGCGACCGACAGACCGTGCGCGCGCAGGCGGCTCACGATGGCGCAGGCCGCGGCCGTCTTGCCCGCGTCCATGCAGGTGCCCGCAAGCGCGACGACGGGCACGCCGCCCAGGTCCAGACGATCTATCTCCGGCAGTGCGTCGCTGCCCGCGCGCGCCGGGACGCCGATGCGCTCACCGAGGTAGGGAAAGTCGAGCACCATGCCGAGCACCTTGCAGTCGAACGGGTCGCCGAGCTCGGCATTGACCGATTCACAGCAGCCGAGCACGCCGCCGATGTTGAGCAGCTGCAGCGTGTCACCCGGCGCGAGCGATTCGGGCATACGGCCCGAGTATCCGAACAGGGCCTTGCGGTGGCCCAGCGCGCCGACGACGATGTCGCCACGCTTCACGACAGCCATGCGACCGCTCGTGAGCTCGAGCGTGTTGTAACGGCTCTTGTTGTTGAGCACCTCTACGGCGACGAGCACACCTTCTTCGCAGACGATGTCGTCGGAGAGCCGGAGCTCGCGACCCAGGTTCCGGGCGGCGGCCAGAGAGGCCACCTTGTCCACCTGCGTGGAGCGAATCGTATTCATGACGCCGCTCCATTGTTGCCCGCGCGCTGCTGCAGAATGCCGGGCAGTGACAGCACGCGCGCGTAGCCGCGTGCATCGGCGGGCGTCCACTCACCGGCCGCCTCGCCGTAGACGCCGCGTGTGGCGGCCAGCAGGGAATACGGCGAGTCGAGACCCTCAATGAAGACGCTGCCCGGCTGCAGGCGCACCTGCACGCTGCCCGTGACGCGCTTCTGCGCGCTGTCGAAGAGCGCCTCGATGTCGCGGCAGGCCGGGTCCAGGTGCCGCCCTTCGTGCACGAAGTCGCCGTAGCTTGCCGCGACGGACTCCTTGATGCGTTGCTGCGCGGCACTCAACACGAGCTTATCGAGCTCGCGGTGCGCGACGATGAGCACCTCGGCGGCCGGCGCTTCGAACGCCACGCGTCCCTTGGTGCCCAGGATCGTGTCGCCGAGGTGGACGCCGCGCCCGATGCCGAAGCGCGCGGCGCGTTGCTCGAGCGCCTCGATGAGCGCAATCGGCTCATAGGCCGTGCCATCGATGCTGACGGGCACGCCCGCCTCGAAATCCAGCGTCAGTGTTTCGGCCGGCTGCGGCGCCTCGAGCGCGCCCGGCGAGAGCACCCAGGCCGACTCGGGAATGCAGCCCTGGCTCGTGAGCGTTTCCTGCCCGCCGATCGTCACGCCCCACAGGCCGCGGTTGATGGAGTAGTCGCCGCCCGCGGGCGGCAGCGGCAGGTTGTCCTTTTCCAGATAGGCGATCTGGTCGGCGCGCGCCCAGCTGTTGTCGCGCACGGGCGCCAAAACTTCCGCCTTGGGTGCCAGCGCCGCCAGCGCCACTTCGAAGCGCACCTGGTCGTTCCCCGCGGCCGTGCAGCCGTGTGCGATCCGGGTCGCGCCGCGCGCGTTGGCAACTTCGGCCATGGCGGCAGCCTGCACGCCGCGTTCGGCGCCAACGCACAGCGGGTAGAGCTGGCCGCGGCGTACGTTGCCCGCGATGAGGTGGCGCAGCACGCTGTCGAAGAAATGGCCGCGGGCGTCCACGAGGTGATGTTCAGCGGCCCCGAGCTCAAGCGCGCGGCGCTCAAGGTCGTCGGCGGTCGCTGCGTCGATGCCACCCGTGTCGATCGTGATCGTGATCACGGGTGCCGCGTAGGTCTCGCGGAGCCAGGGGATGCAGAACGAGGTGTCGAGACCGCCCGAGTATGCAAGCAGGATGGGTGCGTTGTCAGTCATTGGGGTTACTCCCGCCCCAGTCGGCGAGGCGCCGCTGCAGCCGCCGATTGGCGGCCGCACCGGAGGTGGCAATAAAGATGGTGTCGTCGCCGGACAGCGTGCCCACGATTTCGGGCCAGCCGCTTCGGTCGAGCTCGACGGCAACACGCTGCGCAGCGCCAATGGCGGTCTTGACCACGAGCAGGTGGTTGCCCGCGGGGGCGCTACCGCGCACGAAGCCGCCGCGCTCGCGCGTGTGCGACGCCACCGCAGACTCGTCGAGCCGGTAGCCCTCCGGATCCTTGATCACGTTCATTTCGCGCAGGTCGCGGCTCACGCTCGACTGCGTGACCAGATGCCCCATCGACTCGAGCTGTTGTGCCAGCTCGGCCTGGGTGCGGATCGTGCGCTTTCTGAGCAGGCGCCGGATCACGGCACGGCGCGCTTCCTGCTGATTGGTTTCGGGCGGCATGACGATTCCCCTATTTGCGCATAAAGTAATAGTAATGCGCATAATAATGCAAGCCCAAATACGCTATGCTGCGCGCGCCACACGGATGGGAGCCCCCCAATGCCACAACCCGTCGTCATCGAAACGGGCGCATCGCCTGATGCCACTGTCATCCTGCTGCACGGACTGGGCGCGGACGGGCACGACTTTGAGCCCGTCGTTTCGGAGATGCGATTACCCGCCGGGGCGCGCTGGCGTTTCGTGTTTCCGCACGCGCCGCACCAGCCTGTGACGATCAACGGTGGCCTGTCGATGCCGTCCTGGTACGACATCCTTGGGCTGGACCGGAATTCGCAGGTCGACGAAGCGGGCATCCGCGAGAGCGTCAAGTTCCTGCGCGGCCTCATCGCCGAGCAGCAAACAGCGGGCATCGCCCGTGAGCGCATCGTCGTGGCCGGCTTTTCGCAGGGCGGCGCCGTCGCGCTGTTCTCGTCGCTGACGGATGAGACACCCGTGGCGGGGGTGCTGGCACTCTCGACGTACCTGCCGCTCTCGGACACGGTGGCTCGTGAGCACGCCAATCATGGCGACGCGCTGCCCATCCTCATGGTGCACGGTGAGTACGATCCCGTGCTGCCGCTGCCACTTGCGAGTCAATCGCGGGATGCGATCCAGGCCATGGGCTACACGGTGCGCTGGCAGACCTATCCCATGCCGCACAGCGTTTGTGCCGAGGAAATCGAGCTCATGCGGGAGTGGCTGCTGGAACGCCTGCCCGTCTAGGTCGCCAGCGAAAACGTTTCTTCGAAGGTGTCGCCGGGTGCACCGCCCGGGGCGAAGTGCTGTTCGTGTACGTGCACTTCGCCGCCGTGACTCACGGTGAGCACGGTTGAGCAGCGCGTGCCGTAGTGCTCGCCAACGATGAAGGGTGCCGAGAGCAGCCGCCGCAACTCGAGCGGCAGGTGCGTGTCGGGCAGCCGCGCATCGGGCGCCGGCCGCGTGTCGCGCAGCAATGACGCGAACGCGTCGGGCGTCGTGTCGCCCGCGTCGAGCTGGCGGCGCATGTGTTCCCGGGCCAACTCTGCCTTGGGCCAGGGCGTGTCGAGCACCGCATTGCTGAGCGCATAGGTGCCGGCCTCGAGCGCGCCGGCGCGCGTGCTGCGATTCGAGAAGTAGTGCAGTGCGTCGCGGTCGCCGAACATCAGATTGAAGCCCGCGTAGGCCGACTCGGTGTCTTCGAGGCGCTGCTGAAATCGCTCCGCCGTGAGTCCGTCCGTGAGCCACATCGAGACGAGTTCGCCGCGGCTGCGCGGCGCCGGGTCGCCGGGTGGCTCGCGGTAGTTGGTCACCACGGAGAAGCGACCCGCCTCATTGACGCCGAGCCAGGTGCCACCGGCCACGAGGTCGCGTCCCGCGAGCACCCGGGGTGTGCCTGGCCACCAGCCCAGCGGCGAGGCGGGGCGGTCGAAGCGTTCGTCGCGGTTCGCCGCGACGACGAGCGCGTAGTCCGGATGCTGTTGCCAGCCAACCGTTACGAGGCACATGCCGGTATCTGTCTCCTTAACGACAACGCGGCGTCGGCTCGCGCCGACGCCGCGCAGGATGCTGAGGCCTAGCCCTGCTTGTTGAGCAGGTCGCGAATCTCTGTCAGCAATTTCTCTTCGGCAGAAGGCTCGGGCGGCTTTGCGGGCGCCTCTTCTTCCTGCTTCTGCATCTTGTTCATGCCCTTGACGACCATGAAGATCGCGAACGCGACGATGATGAAATTGATCACGGCGTTGATGAATACGCCGAGCTTGATCGCCGCCGCTTCGGGATCGTCACTCAGCGGAATGACAATGTCGCTGAAATCGATGCCGCTCATCAGGACGCCGATGGGCGGCATGATCACGTCAGCAACGAGTGATTTAACGATGGCGCCAAAGGCGGCACCGATGACAATCCCCACGGCCATGTCGACGACATTGCCGCGCATGGCGAACTTCTTGAACTCTTGTAACACAGGGTCCCCTCCTACATTCGTGGCACTTGCCACGCGCGGAAGTGTAGTCGAAAACCGCAGTTACGCGCCCGCATAGTGGCGTGCGCCCGGGCGGCGTCGGCGCTCCGTTCTGATCTCGCAGGCGGGGCAGATGTGCAGATCGAGGTCGTAGCGATCGCGCACGTACTGGCTGTCGCAGCGGTCGCAGTCCCCGAGCGTGAGATCGTCGTCACGCGCCAGGGCCACGAGCAGCGCCCAGGCCCACTCGAAGCTGTAGAGGGGACGGGCGTAGACGGCCTGGTAGCTGTCGAATGCGGCGCAGAAGTGCTCGCCGACGGGCACGTCCGGGCTCGACCAGGTGGCGCTGAAGCCCGTGCCGTCAACCTTGATGAGCCCGTGCAGCACGAACAGGTTCATGAGGGTCGTCGCCTGCAGCTGGTGGTTCGCATTGCGCACAAAGCGAGCGGTTTGCTGCGGCGACTTGCCGCGTCGCCGCCGGACCCGGTTGCCGCCACGATCCGTGAAGTAGCGGCTGCAGAGTTTGCGGATGCGGTCGTCCGAAAGCCCCGTGCAGCGCTTGATCGTGTTGGTTCGGGCCTCGCGCTGGATCATGGCCAGCGCCAGATCCGTCCGCGCGCGCTCACGACTGTAAATCTCGCTCATGTCATCTCCTAACTACCATTTATGAGCAGGAACGCGCATATATCGCGTTCGGGTGCTAATGTAGCGTGCTCCATGCTCGGCGTAAATATGTAGATTCGATCCCATATAAAGAAAAAGGAGGCCGCGATGCCCATAGAGCCCAGCCTGCACCCCGCATTGCTTCACGATATTTCTGCGCTTAACCGGCGCTTCATTGCAGTGCTTGCTGCTGCTGCGCGCAACGGCCGATTCGCGGCGGAACCGGGGCTCACGCAACGCCTTTCGGCGCGGCTCGGCGGCGCCGATCCGCGTTGGCCCAATTGCCCCTTTCTGCTCTACCGCATGGTGAAAAGTGACGACACGCCGGGCAGCACACGGCTGGACGCCTACGATGCCGACGTCGCCTCGCTCGTGACCGTGACGCTCGGATTCGTCTGGCAGCTCGCGCGCGAACACCGGCCCGCAGCACGCGCGGTGACGGGCGCCGGTGACCGGTGGTGCGACGCGCTGGCGGCGATGAGCATTGCTGCGTTGCCTGCGCTGTCGAACCACCTCTCGCTGCGGCCACGGCTCGTCGATGTCCCGGGCTTTTGGCAGGACCTCGCGCGGCAGTCCGGTATTTCCGCCCTGCAGCGCGCAAGTCTGGGCGCCACGGGGATGCAGCTCATTCACGCTCGGGCCCGCCGCGATCGTGTTGCACAGGAATGGTCGCCGGGCCATCACGAGGGCCTTGTCACCTCCGGGACGGGACCCACGCAGTGACGGCGCGGGGCTGCATTCGCGATACACTAGCGGGATGCATGCACTCGAGATCAAAGGGCTGACCAAGGTCTACCCGAACGGCTTCACCGCGCTCAAAGGGATCGATATCGAGGTCGAGCAAGGCGATTTTTGCGCCCTGCTCGGACCCAACGGCGCCGGCAAGACCACCACCATTGGCATCGTCACGTCGCTTGTCTCCAAGACCAGCGGCTCGGTGCGCGTATTCGGCAACGACATCGACACGAATTTGTCTGCGGCCAAGCAGTGCATCGGACTGGTGCCTCAGGAAATCAACCTGAACCTGTTCGAGAAGGTGCAGAACACGCTCATGCACCAGGCCGGTTACTACGGCATACCGCGCCGCGTGGCGCTCGAACGCGTCGAGAAGTACCTGTCCGAACTCAAGCTCTGGGACCGGCGCAACGATATTTCGCGCAATCTGTCGGGCGGCATGAAGCGCCGGCTCATGATCGCGCGTGCGCTCGTGCACGAACCGCGTCTGCTCATTCTCGACGAACCGACGGCGGGCGTGGACATCGAGATCCGCCGCTCGATGTGGTCGTTCCTGCAGAACATCAATGCCAACGGCACCACGATCATTCTGACGACGCATTACCTCGAGGAGGCAGAAACGCTCTGCCGCAACATCGCGATCATCGACAAGGGCGAAATCGTGGAAGACACCTCGATGGCCGAATTGCTGCGCAAACTGAAGCGCGAGGTTTTCGTACTGAGCACCCGAGAAGCCCTGGAAGCGCCGCCGTCGCTGCCCGAGTTTGAAGTCGCCCTGCGTCCCGATGGCGATCTTGAGGTCACGATGCAGCGCGCCCAGTCGCTGAACCGCATGTTCGCGGCGCTCGGTGAGCGCGGCGTCACCGTGGAATCCATGCGCAACAAGTCCAATCGACTCGAGGAGCTGTTCATGAACCTCGTCGAGTCGAAGCAGTCGGCGGAGGCGGCTCACGATGAATGAGTCGACCACCATGCAGCGGCACTGGATCGCATTCTCGACGATCGTGCGCAAAGAGTACGTCCGCGTCGTGCGGATTTGGGTGCAGACGATCGTGCCACCCGCGATCACAATGACGCTCTACTTCTTGATTTTCGGCACACTCATCGGCAGCCGCATCGGCCAGATGGACGGCTACGGCTACATGCAGTTCATTGCGCCCGGCCTCATCATGATGAGCGTCATCACGAACTCCTACGGCAACGTCGTCTCCTCGTTCTTCGGCGCCAAGTTCCAGCGTCACATCGAAGAGATGCTCGTCTCGCCCGTACCCAACGCGATCATCATCCTGGGCCACGTCGCCGGCGGCGTGGTGCGCGGGCTCATGGTGGGCACGCTCGTGGCGGCCGTCGCGCTGGCCTTTACCAGGCTCGACATCAAGTACCCGCTGATCATGCTCTCGATGGTGGTGCTGACATCGATTGTGTTTTCGCTCGCGGGCTTCATCAACGCGATATTTGCCAAGAAGTTCGATGACATCTCGATCGTGCCCACGTTCGTATTGACGCCGCTGACCTACCTGGGCGGCGTGTTCTATTCGATTTCGCTGTTGCCTGAGTTCTGGCAGAAGGTGTCGCTCGGCAATCCGATCCTCTACATGGTGAACGCTTTCCGCTTCGGCATGCTGGGGCAGTCGGACATCGGCATCGGCACGGCCTACACCATCGTCATCGCGTTCGCCGTGGGTCTGTTCAGCGTCTGCCTCAGGCTCATGAACCGCGGCACGGGTATTCGCGAGTAAGCGCATGTGCGGCCGCTTCGCGTTTTACTCGGCGGCAGAAGCGGTGAGCGATCTGTTCGGCGTCGATGACGCCGGCCTATCCGTGCGCCCGCAATACAACATTGCCCCCACCGATCGCGCCGCCGTCATTCGCCCCGAAGCCGACGGGCACGCGCTTGCCATGCTGCGCTGGGGGCTTGTGCCGTTCTGGGCCAAAGACTTAAGCATCGGCAACCGCATGATCAACGCGCGTTCGGAAACCGTGGCCGAGAAGCCCGCGTTCCGGGCCGCATTCAAGCAGCGCCGCTGCGTCGTACCCGCCGACGGCTACTACGAGTGGACAGGCAGCAAAGGCAACAAACAGCCGCACTACATCACGCGCGGCGACGGCATTCCCATCGGTTTCGCGGGGCTCTGGGAGCGCTGGCACGACAAGGCCAACGACGACAGCGTGGAGACCTTCACGATCCTGACCCAGCCGTCATCGGGCCCCATCGCTCACCTGCACCACCGCATGCCGGTGATGCTCGACGACGTGACGGCCGAGTACTGGCTTGAGGGTGACGGCGACAACCCGCCGGCGCTGCGCGAGCTCAAAGTCGACGACTACGCCGAAGCACTGACAAGCTGGCGCGTAACGAAGGCCGTCAACAATGCCCGCAAAGAATCCCCAGACCTCGTCGAGCGCCTGAGCGACGACGACGCCGAGGGCTGATCAGAGGTACATCGTCGCGACGACGACGAGACCCGGCCCGCCGTGCACGCCAAACGCGGTACCGACCTCGGTCAGATAGCTTTCCTTCACGCCCGGGAGCGCCGTGAGCAGTCGCCCGCGCAGCTCGATGGCGTCGTGCTCGCAATTCGCGTGACCGACGGCCAGCTTCATGGGCCGATCGGCATCGATGCGGCGACTGATGTAGCGCGCAAATTTGGGCAGGCGTCGGCCGCGCCCGAGGATGACGCCGCCTGACGACACCGAGCCGTCGGGGCTCGTGCGCAGCACGGGGTTCAGGTTGAGCAGGTCAGCCACGACCTTGCGCGAGTTGGGCACGCGACCGCCGCGGACGGCGTAACGCAGGTCCGAAACCAGCGCGAAGGTGTGCGTACCGGCAATGGCGCGGTCCACGGCCTCGCGGACCGTGTCGATGTCAGCGCCAGACTCCGCGAGCTCAGCCGCATGGCGCACGATGAGCCCCTGACCCAGCGACGCATTGCGCGAGTCCACGACGTGCACCTTGCCGTGGCCGTGTCCCTGGCCATTGCCGAAGCTGCCGCCGCGCACGCGGTTGGCCGCCGTGGCGGCCGCAGCGTGCGTACCACTCACCTTGGACGACAAGGTGATGGCCAGGACGTCTTCGAAATGGCTTGCGAGAAATTCGTACTGGCGGCGGTAGTCGCCAGGCGCGGGTTGTGACGTCGTCGGGTGGTTGGGATTGCGTTCGAGTTCCTCGAAGAACTCCCGTGGCGAGATGCTGAGTTTGTCGAGGAAGCCCTGCTCGCCAAACTGCACGCGCAATGGCACGAAGTGAATGTCGAGCGCGTCCATGTCGGCGTCCGCAATGTCGGCCGCTGAATCCGTGATGATTGCGACCTTGCGGGCACCCGCATGTGTCGTGTGTTGCTGGCGCTGCATGTCGTCGGCTTTCTCGCCGGACACCGTGCCGTACTGCCGCGCGAGCTCGAAAACCTGCTCGGGCTCGTTGACGTGGATGTGTACCTTGGCCTTGTGGCGACTGCCCGCAAGCACGAGGCTGCCGCCGAGCTCCGACAGCGACTCACGCAGTTTGCGTCGATCGATCTCGTCGCCGTTGATGATGCATTCCGTACAGAAGCGGTACTCGAGGTCGACTTCCTCGCCGGCCATCGCCGCCTCGGCCACATCATCGGGCAGGTCGATGTTGGCCACGGTCTCGCCGTCGCGGATGTAGGCCAGCATGCCGTGCAGCAGCTCCACGAAGCCCTTGCCGCCTGCGTCTACGACGTCGGCCTTGCGCAGCTCGGCGAGCTGGAATCGCGTTGCCGCGAGCGCCTTCTCGGCAGCTTCCAGGCCACGCGCGAGCAGTGCGCCGAAGTCGACCTTGGCGGGCGCCTTGGCGGCCTCGGCCAGGCCATCGGCGTAGGCGTCGATCACCGACAGGATGGTGCCCTCGCGGGGTTCGGACAGCGCGTCGCGCGCGTAGCTCGAACCCGCCACGATGGCATTGGTAAAGGAATCGACCGTGAAGCGCTTGAGCTCGGCGGCCGTGTCGCTAACGCCCTGAAAGAACTGAGCCAGGATCGCCCCGGAGTTACCCCGCGCGCCGTCGAGCAGGGCATCGGCGGCCGTGGCCAGCAGCCGGTCCAGCGGCCAGTCGTCGGCGACTTCGAGCACGCCGCCCATGGCGCCCACGGTGAGTGCCATGTTCGTACCCGTGTCGCCGTCGGCGACGGGAAAGACGTTGATGCGGTTGAGGCCGTCCTGGCTCGCAATGACGCGCTGTACGCCGTTGCGCAGCGCCTGGCGCACTGCCTCCGCGTCGAGATACTGCATGGTTACCCCCGTGTCTGCGCTCGAGCTGCTAGTTGCGGCGCAAAAGATAGCGCCTGCCACGGTGTTCGAGCACAACGCCATTTCGGACGATTTCGACGACGCCAACGCCGCCCGAAAGCACATCACCGCCGCTGACCCGCTGGCCGCCGATGAAGGCGAGTCGCCGAGCCGCGGTGTCGGCATAGTAGTGCAACTCGAGTGTCAGTGCCTCGCGACTCATGATGCCGCCGTCCACGAGCTCGCTGGCGTCGGGCAGGTCCAGCGCCGCGGCCTCGTTGGCCTCAGTTTGAGGCGCCGGCCTGGACGGTGCATCGGTCGTCGGCGCTGCGGCAGCGGCAGCGGGGGGCTGCAATGTGTCCGCGGCGCGGGCTTCGGGTTGCCGCGTTGCCGACTGGAACCGGCTGCGCGCCGATGTTTCGTCGACAAGCGAGCGGACCTCGGCCTTCTGCGGTGGCGGTGCTGCCGCCCGTTGTTGCTGGGCCGGCGGTGGGACCGCCGTGGTGGCCACAGCCTGAGTTGCGGGTTCGGCGGGTACGCTCGCGGCCACGGGCTCGACGGGCTCCGCAGGCGCCGGCGACTGCGGTCGCAGCAGAACCCAGGCCAGCAGCAAGGCGTTCACGCCCAGAAGCGCGAGTACGGGCAGGAGCCAGCGTCGTTCCCGTTCCTCGGGCTCATCAGCCGCTGCCGCGGCACCCGTAACCTGCGGCGCCTGCTGGCGCGAGCGCTCGACGTCGGACTTGCGCAGGGCGTCAAGAATCAGTGACATCAGTCGCTCCCGCCCGCGGCGGCAGATTGCGCCACGGGCCAGCCGGCGCTCAGCCGTGGGATGCCGGCAACGCCGAGATCCGTGTTGATCATCATCTGCGTTTTTTGGCCGACGAGTCCGTCGACAGTCAGCCGTCGCGAGCGCTGGTAGTCACGTACCTGACTCGCGAGCTCGGAATCGTAACGGTCGGCACCCTCCACGCCCGGGCTCGCCTCGCCGGACAGCGCGGCCAGGCTCTGGCGCAACCAGACGATACCGGCGCCCCGCATGCCCGGTGCGAAGCTGCTGGCGTCGGGCGCCGCGGGCTTCCAGAGCAGCAGGTATTCCCCGAACCAGAATCGGTCGAGTGCGGCGCGCGGGACCACCACGTTGGCGTCACTCGCCCGCAGCATGACGTCACCGCCGCGCTGGGCGGCCAGCAGGACCTGGTGGGCTTCGCCCTGCAGGTCCCGGAGCGTGATGATCGCGGGTCGGTCGAGCAGCAACAATTCGGCCAGCGCACCCTGGTCGGCGGCGCAGCGCAGGCCCACGCGAGCGGCAGCCTCGCAGCGACCCGTGTCGCCGGGCGCGGGCAGCTGCCAGGCGGCGAACAACGCGGCAAAGGCATCGGCCGTGCCCGTCCGGTCACGGTGTGCCTGCAGCCAGTCGTGCAGCGACGGTTCGGGCGCTGCCTCCCGTGTTGTGACGGGTGTGGCCTCGGTGTTGATGTCCCGGATCTCGGCCGGCGCGACAGGTTCATTGTTTGGCGCGGCGGCGGCGGGCGTCGTCTGGGCAGCGGTCTGCGTGGTCGCCACCTCGGTCACTTCGTTTGTTGCATCGGGCCACAGCATTGCGGCCGCAATGATCGTGATGCCGACGGCGATGACACCCACAGCGGCCGCAATGATGCGGTCACTGGATCGTGCGACTGGCACGCGCAGCTCGGGTTCGGCGCCGAAGACCTCTTCGGCCGCGGCGTCGACGAGCCTGACGTCGACCTGGCGCTGCTCTCGGCTCCAGGCACCCAGCAAGGCGCGGTCCGTGATGAGGTTCATGAGCCGCGGGATGCCGTGCGAGAGGCCGTGAATGCGTTTCTTGGCGCCCGCGTTGAGGATGGGCTGGAGCGCGCCCGCGACGGCCAGGCGGTGTTCGAGGTAGCGGTCCGCTTCGCCGGCGTTGAGCGGCAACAGGTGGTAGCGCGCCGTGATGCGTTGCGCGAGCTGGCGCAGGTCGGCCCGCGCGAGCAGGTCGCGCAGCTCGGGCTGACCGATGAGTACGATCTGCAGCAACTTGTGGCGCGTGGTCTCGAGGTTAGTTAGCAGGCGAATTTGCTCGAGCACCTCGGCCGAGAGGTTCTGCGCCTCATCAACCACGGCAATCGTGCGGCGGCCGCGCGCGTGCGCCTCGAGCAGGTATTCGTTGAGCTTCTCGGTGAGGGCCCGACAGCTCGTGCGTTCCTCGGGCGCTTCGGGCAACGCCAGATCGAGTTCCTTGAGGATGACGGTCAGAAACTCGAGCGCCGTAAGCTGGGGATTGAGCACAAGCGCCACATCCGCCGCCTCGGGCATACGCTGCAGCAGGCTGCGCACAAGCGTGGTCTTGCCCGTGCCGACCTCACCGGTGAGCACGATGAAGCCGTCGCTTTCGGTGACCCCATATATCAGGTGCGCGAGCGCCTCGGCGTGCCGCTCGCTCATAAAGAGGTAACGCGGATCGGGCGTTATGGTGAACGGACGTTCGTGCAGACCAAAGAATTCGAGGTACATAGCCGGTTGAGTGTAACGTGGCAGCCGGGCCCTTCAAATGCCGGCCGTGGGCGGTCAGTCGTCGCGTTTCAGCGTGCGGGCTGATTGCAGCGCCGCCGTCCCCAGTTCGGCAAAGCGCTCCCGCACGGCATCGACGGTGCGATCGACGGTCTTGTCCGCGGCCGGCTCGGCGGCCGCGAACAGGTCGGGCTGCTGGTCGGACACAAGCCGCGAGCCGCCCACGCCCAGCAGTCGCAGCGGCTGGTCGGGGTGCTCGGCGCGCCACTCATCGAGCAGCCGGAGCGCACTCTGGTAGAGCTGCTCGGTGCTGTCCGTGGCGGGCGTCACCCGGCACTGGCGCGTGAATGTCCGGAAATCGCTTTGACGAATCTTCACCTGTATGACACCGGCCAGCAGGCGTTTGTTTCGCAGGCGCGTGGCCGTGCGGTCGGCCAGGGCCGCGAGCGCCTCACACATCTCGCTGCGCCGTTTCAGGTCCTCCGAAAACGTGCGCTCGGCGCTGATCGACTTGTCGTCACGCAGGGCGATCACGGCGCGGTCGTCGATTCCGAAGGCGCGGTCGCGCACGCGCTCGGCATAACGACCGAACAGCCGGCGCATCGTATCTGCGTCAGCCGCCTGCAGGTCACCGATCGTGTGCAGGGCCGCGCTGGCGAGTTCGGCGCGCTTGCGCGGGCCGATTCCCGGCAGGGCGCGCACCGACAGCGGGGCCAGCGTTCTGGCCTCATCGCCGCGCGCAACATGCACGAGGCCATCGGGCTTGTCGAGGTCCGAGGCGATCTTGGCAACGAGCTTGTTGCAGGCGACGCCCACTGAAGCCGTGAGCCGCGTTGCCTCACGGATGTCGGCCCGGATCCGGCGCGCGATGCTCACGGGATCACCGAACAGACCGATGCTGGCCGTCACGTCGAGAAAGGCCTCGTCGAGTGACAAGCCTTCGACCTCGGGCGTGATGCTTCGAAACACCTCGAACACTTGCTGCGAGACGTCGCGGTAGTGATCGAGGCGCGGCTTGACACACACGGCGTTGGGGCATCGCTTGAGCGCTTCGCGAACGGGCATGGCCGAGCGCACACCAAACTCACGCGCCTCATAGCTCGCGGCCGCCACGACACCGCGCTGTCCCTTGCCGCCCACGAGCACGGGCTGGCCCGCAAGGTCGGGGTCGTCTCGTTGCTCGACTGAGGCGTAGAACGCGTCCATATCGACGTGCAGGATGGCGCGTTCATCAGTCATCGCATTACATCTTGCGCCGGACGATGAGCTCGGCGAGTACCTGCAGCGGTGCTGCGTTCGCCCCGAATCCGCTCAGTGCGTCGAGCCCCTCGGCGTAGAGCTTGTCGCACTCTGCCTTGGCGGCTTCGATGCCGAAGATGGCGGGCCACGTGGCCTTGTCATGGGCGACGTCGGAGCCGGCGGGCTTGCCGATCGTCTCGGTGTCGCCCTCGACGTCGAGGATGTCGTCACGAATCTGGAAAGCGAGACCGATGCGGTGGGCATAACGCTCGAGCGCTGCGTGCTGCTCGGTCGCCAGATCGGGCACACGGGCCGCCGCCATCAGCACGGCGGCCGAGATGAGCGCGCCCGTCTTGAGCTCGAACATGCGGCGCAAGGTGTCCCCGCTGATGCGCTGGCCCTCGGACTCGATGTCGATGGCCTGGCCGCCGGTCATGCCCAGCGAACCGCAGGCCCGCGACAGCAGGTGCACCATGGTCAGCTGGCCCGCCGCGTGGCCGCCCCCGGGGCCCGCGAGCACCTCAAACGCCAGCGGCTGCAGCGCATCGGCCGCCAGGATCGCCGTGGCCTCGTCGAATTGGCGGTGCACCGTGGGTTTGCCGCGCCTGAGGTCGTCGTCGTCCATGGCCGGCAGATCGTCGTGCACGAGTGAGAACGCGTGGATGAGCTCCACGGCCACGGCGGGTGCGTCGAGGTGCGCGATGTCGATACCCAGGACCTCACCCGTGGCGTAGACGAGCAGCGGTCGGATGCGCTTGCCGCCGTTGAGCGTGGCGTAGCGCATGGCCTCGTGCAGCCGCGTGGGCTCGACGTCCGCGGCGGGCAGAGTTCGCGCCAACACCGTGTCGACCCGGGCGATATAATCAGGAATGGCATCTTCGAACGACATGCGGCTCGTCTGTTGGCTCGTGGCGTGGGGGGTACCCCCCCATTTTGCCGCTAACGTCTGCGCCCGGAAACCGATTTGACACAGACTTCCCGCAACAGGCCGCACGCGAGCGACGCAGCGGCCACCGTCACGGCGACGGCGCACCCCAACATCGCGCTCGTCAAGTACTGGGGCAAAGCCAGCGAGGCGCGCAACATTCCGGCCGTCGGATCGTTGTCGCTGACGCTCGATGGCCTCGCGACCACGACGTGCGTGGCGACCGCCGGCGAGGATCGGTTCGAGCTCAATGGTGACGCCGAGGCCGGCATGGGCCGCCGCGCGTTCGCATTTCTCGATCAGTACTGGCCCGGGCGTCCCGCGCTCGACATCGTGAGCAGCAACAACTTTCCGACCGCCGCCGGCCTCGCGTCCTCGGCGTCGGGCTTTGCGGCGCTGACCCTGGCCGTCGACACCCTGCTCGAGGGCGGGCGCGACCGCGAGTCGCTGGCGCAGTGCGCAGGTTCCGGATCGGGCAGTGCGGCGCGGTCGTTGTTTGGCGGTGTGGTGCGACTGGATCCACCGGCGCAGCCCGACGGTGACATCCGCGTGCGCCAGGTTGCCGAGGCCGCAGATTTCCCGCTCGAACTCGTCATCGCCGTGACGTCGGCGGCGCGCAAGCCCATCGGCTCGACCGAGGCCATGCGCGCCACGGCGGCCACCTCACCCTACTTCGATGCCTGGGTGCGCGACCAGGCGCAGGACCTCGATGCGGCCGAGCAGGCGGTTCGCGCCCGCGACTTCGATGCGCTGGCCGCCGTAACCGAAAGAAGCTGCATGAAGATGCACGGCGTGATGCTCGGTAACGACCCCTGGCTGCTGTACTGGAATGCCGCCACCGTGGCCTGCATTCATGAAGTCCGCGTGCTGCGCGCGTCGGGCCTTGGCGTCTGCTTCACGATCGACGCGGGGCCGCAGCTCAAGGCCGTGTGCCTGCCCGCTGACGCCGATCGCGTGGCCGACGCCCTGGCGGGTGTAGACGGTGTCACCGACGTGCTGCGTGCCTCGCTGGGGCGCGGCGCGTTTCTGCGTACGGCGTGAGACGCGATTCGTGAGTGCCGCGCCAACGCGCCGCGTCCGGGTACCCGGCAAACTGATGCTGTGCGGCGAGTACGCCGTACTTGCGGGCGCGCCCGCCATCGTCACTTGCGTCGACCGTTACGTCGTTGTCGATGCGCGGCCGGCAGCAGATGAAGCGGCGCCCGTCACGCTGCTCGGCTTCGATGGCGCGACGCACCACTACCGTATGACCGCCGGCGCACCGGAATGGGATGGGTCGAGTCCGGCCACTGCGCTCGTCGATTTCGTGCTGCGCGCGGTGCAGCCACCCACCACCGCGCTCGTCGTGGACTCCTCGGCGTTCTACGACCAGGGGCGCAAGCTAGGGCTCGGGTCGAGCGCCGCCGTGGCCGTGGCGTTGAGCGCGGCGCTCGGGGATGGCAAGCGCGTCGTCGATGCCCTGCCACAGGCGCTGGCCGCCCATTACGCGTTCCAGGGTGGCCGAGGTTCGGGCGCGGATCTGCGGGCCGTCGCGCACGGGGGCACCATCGTGCAAAAGGCCGATGGGAATGACGTCTCGGTGTCGGCGCTCGCATGGCCCGCGGGGCTCGAAGCGCGCGCCGTGATGACCACGCAGTCTGCGGCCACGGTCGACCACCTGCGTCGTTTCGAGAGCTGGCGCATCAATGACGCGGACGCAAGCGCGCGACTCCACGGGTTGGCGGCGACGGCGTCCCAGGTCGTGGACGAGTGGCAGCGTGCCGACGCAGCGGGGATAATTGCGGCAATGAATGCCTTCACGCGCGAAATCAGTCAGATCGACGCGGTCGCCGGTCTTGGCTATCACGCCGGTGGCCACGACACGCTGGCCGAGCTCGCGGCGGCGCACGGCTGCGTCTTCAAGCCCTGCGGCGCGGGCGGCGGCGATTTCGGCATCGCGTTGGCGACGTCACCTGAGGCGCTCGACGATTTCGTTGCGGCGGCAGTTGCGGCAGGTGCCGCAGCACCCGCGATGACGCTGGGCGTTGCTGCACCCGAGGTTGTGAACGAGGCTCACGTATGACCTCGGTGTACTCGGGTTTCTACCGTCTCGCTCTCAGCGACCGCCTGTCGACGCTGCACGAAGCCGGCGCCATCACGGCCCATGATTACGCGGCGCTCTCGAGCGGGGACATCACGCTCGACCGCCACGTGGCCGAACACCTGATCGAAAACGTGATCGGTGTGGCCGGATTGCCGTTCGCCGTGGCGCTCAACTTCAAGATCAATGGGATCGATCGTCTTGTGCCGATGGTCGTTGAAGAGCCCTCGATTGTTGCGGCCCTGTCCTCGGCCGCAAAGCTCGCGCGAGCCGCAGGCGGCTTCAGGGTCACGGCCGACCCGGCGCTCATGATCGGCCAGATTCAGTTGCTCGATATCGCGGACCCCGAGGCGGCCAAGGCGGCCATCGCGGCGGCGCGCGAGCAGATTCTCGACGCCGCCAATGCCGTGCACCCGAACCTCATCAAACGCGGCGGCGGGGTGCGCGACCTGGCGCTGCGCGCCTACGCGCGGCCATCCGGCGGGTACATGGTCATTGTGCACCTGCTGATCGATACCTGCGACGCGATGGGTGCCAACCTGATCAACACCATTTGCGAGCAGGTGGCACCGCTCGTGGGCGGCATCGCCAAGGCACGGCCGCACCTGCGCATCCTCTCCAACCTCGCGGACGCGGCGCTGGTTCACGCAGAAATGCGTGTGCCGCTGGCGCAGCTCGGCGCCGACGAGGCCGAAGCCGTGCATGTGCGTGACGGTATTGTTGCGGCCAATGAATTCGCCGTGCTCGATCCACACCGCGCCACGACCCACAACAAGGGTGTCATGAACGGCATCGATGCCGTCGTGGTTGCGACGGGCAACGACTGGCGCGCGGCCGAAGCCAGCGCGCACGCCTGGGCGGCGCGCGACGGCCAGTACCGCGCGCTCACCGACTGGCGTGTCGACCACAACGGCGACCTGCTGGGCAGCATGACGTTGCCGATCAAGCTCGGCATTGTCGGCGGTTCGGTCCGGCTCAACCCCGTGGCCAAACTGGCGTTGCGCCTTGCCGGCATTGAACACGCACGGGAACTCGACGCACTGGCCTGCGCCGTGGGCATCGCGCAAAACTTCTCGGCGCTCAAGGCGCTCGCGACCGACGGCATTCAGCGCGGCCACATGGCACTGCATGCGCGCAGCGTCGCCGTGCAGGCTGGTGCCCGCGATACCGAGGTCGACGAGGTGGTTTCGGCCATGGTGGCGGAGGGCGTGGTCAAGACCTGGCGTGCGCGCGAGCTCATTGAGGCGGCGCGCCTGCGCGCGCCCGGTCGACCGCCGCGCACCTCGATCGGCGAGGTGTCAAGTGCGGCCAAGCTCATCCTGGCCGGCGAGCATGCGGTGGTGTATGGCCGCCGCGCGCTGGGGCTGGCGCTGCCGCGTGCGCTGCGCGCCGAGGTCTTCAGCGGTCGTGAACTGCTCACGATCGGCATCGACGACTGGCAACTCGAGTACGACGCGGGTGACGATGCCGACCACCGAAGCCCGCTCGGCATGCTCGTCGACACCATCCTCTCGCTGGCCGAAATCGAGATGCCGCACGGCCACATCGAAGTGTCGTGCCAGATCCCGTTTGCCGCGGGACTCGGCGGGTCCGCGGCGCTGGCCGTTGTGCTCATTCGCGCGATTGCGATGCTCACGGAGCAGCGCTTCGACGAGGCGGCGATCAACGAGATGGCGTTTGCCTGCGAGAAGCTGGCGCACGGCACGCCGTCGGGCGTGGACAACACACTCTCGACCTACGCGCGGCCCATGCTCTATACGCCCGGCAGCGACACGCGCTTCAGCGATGTCCGGATTGGCGGGCCGCTGCAGCTCGTCGTCGGCTTCAGCGGCCTGAAAGGCGTCACCTCGGAGCTTGTCGCCGGTGTGCGCGATCGCCGCGCGCGTCAGCCCGAGGTGTTCGACGCGATGTTCAATCAGATCGACAGTGTCGTCGAAGGGTGTCTGCAGGCGCTCGCCGACGGTGATACGCAGCGGCTTGGCGACAGCATGAATGTCTGCCAGGGCCTGCTCAACGGGATCGGTGTGAGTCATCCCGTGCTCGAGCAGATGCTCGCCATTGCGCGCGGCGCGGGCGCCATTGGCGCCAAGCTCACGGGGGCCGGCGGTGGCGGCTCGATCATCGCGCTCTGCGATGGCGATGGCGATGCCGAAGCGGTCGCGGCCGCGTTGCGCCAGGCGAGCTTCGAGGCGCGCGTGATTCCCATCGAGCCCACGGCCGATGCGGACCCTGTGGTGTCGTCGGAGTCCGAGGAGCTGATCCTTGTTGACACCGAAGACCAACCCATCGGCTACGTGTCCAAGGCCGATGCACATGATGGCGAGGGCATCCTGCACCGCGCATTCTCATTGTTTGTGTTCAATGAGCAGGGCGAGGTGTTGCTGCAACAGCGCGCTGTGGGCAAACGTCTTTGGGGTGGATTCTGGTCGAACAGCTGCTGCTCACATCCGCGTCGCGGCGAGCACCTCGACGAGGCCGTGCACCGGCGGCTCGAGCAGGAGCTAGGCTGCGCCGCGGAGCTCGAGTTTGTCTACAAGTTCCGTTACCAGGCGTCGTTTGGTGCGGCGGGCAGCGAGCACGAGCTGTGCTCGGTGTTTGTCGGTCGACTGACGCGGCCCGTGCAGGCGAACCGCAACGAGGTGGCGGACTGGAAGTTCATGGAGCCCGAAGCCGTCGACGCACTGGTCGCCGATGACATGGCCAACGTGACGCCCTGGTTTCGCATGGAGTGGCGGCGGCTGCGCGGTGAATACGCGGAGCGAATCTCCGCGCTGACGGAGCCGGTGCAGGCCTGAGCAGGTTGCCGGGCCGTCAGGCCTGGTAGTGGTAGTACTCGATCCCGATGTCCTGGAACTTCTGCGCCTCGGCGCGGCCGACGCGTGCGACGAAGAACTCGCCACCCCTGGGCTTTGGCAGGTCCGCGACAGCGCGACCGTCGTGCAGCGCTTCGTACTGCGCCTGCGTGAGGTCGATGGGATCGTCGAGTGCTGCCGAGAACTGGATCCGTGCCGTTGCCTCGCGCCAGCCAGGCACAACGGTCATGGGAATGACTTCGGCGGCATCGCCGCTGCCATAACCCAGTGTCAGAATCTCCTGGCCCTCGAGTTCGAGGTCACGCTCGAGTGCTTCTTCGAAGCCCGCGGCCATCCACGCCGGCAACGCGGCGGTGTACAGGTTCCCCAGGTCGCGCATGCGCTCGCTGCCCAGAGACAGTTTGTCGAGCACCACGGACTGGAAGGCATCGGACGCACGGAAGGCCCGGATCAGCCCCATCGTGAGCGGCATGGCGTCTTCGTTGAGATGGTCGGCGTCTGCGAGTGCGGAAACATCGTGCTGGGTCGTGAGTTCTTCGACCACGGCTTCCACAGGGATCCCCGCCGGCTGCGCATAACGCGCCAGTTCGGCGTGTTCGTCGGTGCCGCCCTGTGCCAGTGCCCACATCCAGGCAACCGCGAGGCCGTTTTCGGGCATGCGGCGGTAGGGGCGGTGCATGAAGATGTGCGGGATCGAGCGGATGTGCGCGGCGGCGTCGATGCCGCGGCGTTCGTACATGTCGGCGAGCGCGTGCAGCGTCTCGTCGATGTAGCAGGTGGTCGAGTACTTGCCGTTAAAGACGGGGTAATCCTGCACCTGGTGCGTTTCGCTGCGGTCCTGGCCGCAGAAACGCATCATCGGTTTTCTGAAGTCCATGATGCGGTAGTCAG
This sequence comes from Pseudomonadota bacterium, assembly GCA_039821605.1. Lineage (GTDB taxonomy): Bacteria > Pseudomonadota > Gammaproteobacteria > Steroidobacterales > Woeseiaceae > CALBPI01. The sequence goes on from JBCBNV010000004.1 coordinate 77,248, forward strand.
AGGCGCTGCCGCTGGCGGCGAGGTCGACCACCGCGAGCTTGGGATCCTCCTCCACCAGCATGGCCACGGCGCCTGCACCCTGTGTGGGTTCGCCGCTGCTGCCGCGCTGGTACTCGGCGATGTCGGCGCAGACCACGATGGCCTTGCTGCCACGACCGTCGCAGGCCAGCGCCCGGATGGCGGCCTTCATGGCGTACACGCCGCCCAGGCAGGCGTGCTTGAATTCAGGCACTTCGCAGGCGCGTGACAGCGGTGCGCGGCCTTCGGCACGCAGCGCGCTGTCGATCATGCCCTTGATGATCACGGCGCCCGCGGAATTGTCGAGGCTCGACTCGGTGCCCAGACCGAGGAACCGGACTTCCGACGCATCGATATCGTAGTTGCGGATGAGGCGCAGGACGGCCGACGCAGCCATCGTGTAGACACTATGCTGCTGGCCCCGCATGCGGTAACTGGCCCCCACCACTTCGCGCATTTTTGGCCACTGCTGACCCGTCCAGTCACACCACTGTTCGAGCTGGACCCGGTAGGGCGGCACATACGCCGCGAGGCCGCTGATTCCAATATTCATAGCAATCAACTAGTTAGGCGCGCACAGATCGGCAGCGCGGCTCTGCCGCAGGCGCGATTGTTGTCAGTTTTCGTTGACATTACAGGAGTCAAGCCAGGTTGTCACAATCTGAGAGGCATCAGTAGGTCGCGATGATAAACAGGAACGTGATCGAGATCACCAGCCCCGTGGCCACAAGGTACCCGGACAACATCACAATAAACTTTAGCAGCGAGGCGATTCGCCCCTGTCCGTAGACCGCTCGGATCGACCGATACAGGTACACGGGCACGAATAACCAGCCCAGCACGTTAATCGCGATGACGATCCCCTCGGGAACGCTTGCGGCAAGCGCCAGGGCATTAAAGGTCAGGCCCAGCGACCACAGCAGGAACAGGAACGAGTGGTAGTGCACGAGCATGAGCAGGTGCTCGACGTAGTAGCGCCGTGACAGCGGGTATATGGCCTTCAGCAGGAGCGCCATGAGCGGCAGCACCGCCAACGCGGCGACCGGTGCGTTGTCGATCCAGCGCTCGATGAGTCGCTTGCCCTTGTCGCGGAAGACGTCCTCACAAATGCGCTGTTGGCGATCGAGTGGGAACTGGCGGTCGATCCAGGCTATGCCGATTTCGTTGGGCTCCTCGAAGTCGCAGGGCGTGTCGTCGGCCTCTTCCGCTGCTGCGTCGGCGGCAGCCGACGCCTCGGCATCGTCCGCGGTCGGTTCGACAGCCGCGTCCTCGGGGTTGTCTGCGGCGGGGCTGTCCACCGCCACCAGGGTGTCGGCCAGCTCGTCCTCACCGGTCTCATTGAAACCGTCCTGGAACCCCTGGTTCGTGTCCTCATTGATCGTTACGCCCGGGCCATCGCCCAGCATCTGAGAGAGCAGGAAGAACAGGAAGCTCAGCACGAGGTACATGCGAAACGGCGGCATGAATCGCGCGCGCCGGCCTCGCAGGTATTCGGCGGTCAGGTGCCCGGGCTTCGCAACCAACGGAATCAGCGTGCGCCAGAGCCGCGAGTCGAGCTCGAACATGTCGCCGAATGCGTCGCGAATCAGCTCGCCCAGACTGATGAGGCGCGTGTTGCCGCGCTGGCCGCAGTTCCAGCAGTACTGGCCGCGGAGCGTGGCGCCGCAATTCAGGCACTGGGCGTCGGCTGCACCCGCGTTGACCACCTCGCGAATGCTGCGGCTTGACGACATGGCATCGCCAAAACGGTCGAGGCCGTCCTGGCGCATGCGCGGGGCGTCATTCTCCAGATAGGCGTCGAGCGCTTCGCGGTTCGCGAGGATGTACTGGACTGTGTGGATCCAGTGGCCATCGTCATCGCGTTGCGGGTCGAAGTACTGGGCCTCGATGAAGCCCGGCAGGGCGAGCATCTCATCGATGTGCTCCGTCAGCCAGGCGCCGAGCGCGACCGTCTGGTCGTCGCCGATGCGAAGGCTGACCTCATAGACGACCCGGTTGCTCAGCCTTCGTCCTTCCCGTTATCCGCAGCAGACGTTTTCTTGCGCGCCGTCTTCTTGCCCGTGGCCTTCTTCTTGGCCGCGGTCTTGGTGGTCTTCTTCCTGGCTGCAGGGGCCTTCTTGCGTGTCGCTTTCTTGCGCGTTGCGGCGGGTCGTGCGGCCGGCGCGACTTGGGTGCGCCCGATTTCACTCGTGTCGAAATCGTCGACGGCGATGAGCTCTGCGATGCGCGCACGGTAGTCACCGAGCTCGTCGCCCTCCGCGGCCGTCAGCACACCTGCGTCCACGGCAGCCTGGATCTGTTCCACGGCAACGGCCTCGGGCACCGTGCCGGCCTTGACGGCGTCGCGCAGCTTGCGCTCCAGCGGCTCGACCGCGATGGCGCGCTCGAGCGCGGCCTGCAGCATGCCCGCGGGATTGTTGGCCACCTGCTCCTTGTACACCTGCGCACAGAGGCGCTCGCGTGCTTCGGTCGGGTTGATCATGAGCTCGACGATGCTGCGGCCAATCTTGTCCGAAGGCGCCGAGTAGGTGCGGCCGCGCGGGAACACGAGCATCCGCAGCAACCAGGCCACAGGACGGTTCGGGAAGTTCTGCAGGAACTTGTGCAGCTGTTCCTGGGCGTCGTACATGAGCGTGCGCACGGACCATTCGACGAGCGGCAGATCCTGCGGCTGGCGGCCCTGGTTCTCGTAGTGCTTGAGCACGGCGCTGGCGAGGTACATGGAGCTGAACACGTCACCGAGGCGCGCGGAGAGCTGCTCACGGATCTTGAGCCGGCCACCGAGCGTGAGCATGGCGAAGTCCGCCGTGAGCGCGAAGGCTGCCGAGTAGCGGTTGATGTTCTGGAAGTAGCGGCGCGTCGGACCCTCGACCGGGACCTCGCTGTACTTGGCGTGCGTGAGCGCCAGCACAAAGGCGCGCGCCGCGTTGCTGATGGCGTAGCCGATGTGACCAAACAGCGCGTCGTCAAAATCGTCGAGGCCCGTTTCCGTATCGGGGTTTTGAGCTGCGTGCAGTTCTTTGAGCACCCAGGGGTGACAGCGGATCGCGCCCTGGCCGAACACGATCAGCGAGCGCGTGAGGATGTTGGCGCCCTCAACGGTGATCGCGATGGGCAGCGCCATGTAGCCGCGGCCCATGTAATTGCGCGGCCCCATCATCACGGCCTTGCCACCGTGAATGTCCATGCCGTCATTGGCGACTTTTCGTGCCAGCTCCGTGCAGTGGTACTTGAGGATTGCTGACGGCACCGCGGGCGCTTCGCCTTCGGTGATGGCGCCGGCCGTGACACTCACAGCCGCATTCATGATGTAGGTGCGACCGGCCATGCGCGCGAGCGCCTCGCCCACGCCTTCGAACATGCCGATCGGCAGGTTGAACTGGCGGCGGATGCGCGCGTAGGCACCCGTCGCATAGGTGGCGGCCTGGCCGCCGCCGGCGCCGCTCGAAGGCAGCGTGATGGCGCGACCGACAGACAGCAGCTCGACGAGCATCTTCCAGCCTTTGCCCGCCATCTCGGGGCCGCCGATGATGTAGTCCAGCGGCACGAAGACGTCCTTGCCCGAGGTCGGGCCGTTCATGAACGGCACGTCGAGCGGGTAGTGGCGGCGGCCGTGCTCGACGCCCGGCGTGCTCGTCGGAATCAGCGCGGCCGTAATACCGTAGTCCTCGACGTCACCGATGAGCCCGTCGGGGTCGCGCAGTTTGAACGCCAGCCCCAGCACGGTGGCGATCGGTGCCAGCGTGATGTAGCGCTTGTTCCAGGTCATGCGCATGCCGATGACTTCCTTGCCTTCCCACTCGCCCTTGCAGACGATGCCCTCGTCAACGATGGCGGCAGCGTCAGACCCCGCCTGCGGCGAGGTCAGCGCGAAACAGGGGATCTCGTCACCACTGGCCAGACCGGGCAGGTAGCGCTGCTTCTGCTCATCGGTACCGTAGTGCAGCAGCAGCTCGGCCGGGCCCAATGAGTTGGGCACGCCGATCGTGGATGCGGCTACGGTCGAGCGACCTGAGAGCTTCTGCAGGATCAGCGCATTGGCGTAAGCCGAAAACTCGAGGCCACCGTACTCCTTGGGAATGATCATCGCGAAGAAGCGGTGCTCCTTGATGTAGTCCCAGATGTGCGGCGGCATGTCGCCGAGCTCGTGGCAGATCTCCCACTCATCGAGCATGCGGCAGAGCGTTTCGGTCGGGCCGTCGTAGAAGGCCTGTTCCTCGTCCGAAAGCCGAGGCGCGGGCATCGACATGAGTCGGCCCCAGTTGGGCAGCCCCGTGAACAGCTCGCCGTCCCACCACACGCTGCCGGCCTCGAGTGCTTCGCGCTCGGTGTCCGACATCTGCGGCAGCATCGTGCGGTATTTCTTGAGCAGCGGTGCCGTGATCTGGTCGCGCCGGAATTCGGTCAGGTTGAGCGCCGCCATGACGCCGACAACGAGCCACAGCACGAGCATGACGAGCCCGTATCCGTCACCAAAGACCTGGTAGGCAAGGACAGCCGCCGCCGCGGCAATGGTGGCGGTCTTGAGGTCGACGCGCTTGTAGGCCAGCGTCAGCGCGCCGCCGACAATGAGCAGGAACCAGAACAACCCAACGATGAAATCCAGCACGCGCTACTCCTTAAAGCAGTGACTCAATGGCCGCGCGTTCCTCGCGCAGTTCCGTTTCCGTGGCATCCATTAGCGTGCGGCTGGCGTCGTCGATGTCGAGCCCCTGCACGATCTCGTAGCTGCCGCCCGCGCAGCGCACGGGGTAGGAGTAGATGACACCGGGCTCGATGCCGTAGCTGCCGTCGGCGGGTACCGCCATGCTCACCCAGCTGTCGGCGGGCGTGCCCAATGCCCAGTCGCGGACATGATCGATGGCGGCAGAGGCGGCCGAGGCGGCCGACGAGGCGCCACGCGCCTTGATGATGGCCGCGCCGCGCTGCTGCACGGTCGGGATGAAATCGTCCGTCAGCCAGCCGGCGTCGACGAGCGACCCGGCCGGCTCGCCGCCCACCGTTGCGTGCGAGACATCGGGGTACTGCGTCGCGGAGTGGTTACCCCAGATGATCATGTTCTTGATGTCGTTGACGTGCTTGCCCGTCTTCATGGCCAGCTGTGCCATGGCGCGGTTGTGGTCGAGGCGCGTCATCGCCGTGAAGTTGGCCGGGTTCAGGTCCGGTGCGTTGGACTGCGCGATGAGCGCGTTGGTGTTGGCGGGGTTGCCCACCACGAGCACCTTGATGTCGCGGCTCGCGACGTCGTTCATCGCCTTGCCCTGGGCGGAGAAGATCGCCGCGTTGGCTTCGAGCAGGTCCTTGCGTTCCATACCCGGGCCGCGCGGGCGCGCGCCGACGAGCAGGGCGTAATCGGCATCGGCGAAGGCCGTTTCGGCCTGGTCCGTGGCCACGACGCCAGCCAGTGTCGGGAAGGCACAGTCATCGAGCTCCATGACCACGCCCTCGAGTGCGGGCAGTGCCGGTGGAATCTCGAGCAATTGCAGGATGACGGGCTGGTCGGGGCCCAGGAGCTGGCCGGAAGCGATGCGAAATGCGAGCTGGTAGCCGATCTGGCCGGCGGCGCCGGTGATGGCGACGCGAACAGGCGATGTCATGTCATTGTCCCTCTTGATCTGTGCGTATCCCCAACTTCCAAGTATCCCACAGGACAGCTTATTGTGCACTGCACAAAAGCTCGCCATGATCGGAACATGCCCCCGGTGCTTGCGTTTTTCAGTTTTAGTGTTATAGTCGACTACAACACTAACTCAGGAGCAACGAGGAACCCATGATGTTTGACCGTACAGATTGCGAAGCGGGCCACGAGGTCGAGCGCCGCGGTAACGTATGGAGTGGCATCGTGGCGATGGTGTTGCTGGCGATGTTCACGATCGCGCTCATCTCGAGCGAGATCCAGTCGACGGGCGACGCGGCCCGCGCACCCGTTGCCACCGTCATCGCCGGACAGTAGGTTTCCCCTGAGCCCGCAAGATGCAGCCGAAGAATAAGCGTGGCGACTGGAGCCTGATGGACGCTGACTGGAACGACGACCTGCCGATCTATCGGCAGCTACGCGACCGCGTCGTTGCGATGTTGCTGGAAGGCGTCATCAGTGACGGTGACGCCCTGCCGTCGGTTCGCAGCGTCGCGGCCGAATACCGGCTCAACCCACTGACGGTCCTCAAGGGCTACCAGGAACTGGTCGACGAGGACCTCGTCGAGAAGCGCCGTGGGCGCGGCATGTACGTCTTGCCCGGCGCGCGTGACAAGGTGCTGGCGGACGAGCGACGACGTTTTCTCGACAACCAATGGCCCGATGTCGTTGCCATGATGCACCGACTGGGCATTGCGCCGGCCGACCTGCTGGCAGATATCGACTCAGACAAGAACAAGTAGATCGGCAAGAGGGGCGCGAGCGAGATGACCGCATTGGTGAGCGCGCGTGGTGTCAGCAAGCACTACGGCGAAACAAGGGCTGTCGACAACGTCAGCTTCGACATCGAACCGGGCCGCATCGTGGGTCTCATTGGCCCCAACGGCGCCGGCAAGACGACGTTGCTAAAGGCCGTTCTGGGTCTCACTGACTGCGACGGTGACCTTAGTGTCTGCGGGCTCGACCCGTTCCGGAAGCGCCGCGAACTCATGCACGCAGTGAGCTACGTCGCCGACGTCGCCGTCCTGCCGCGATGGATCGTGGTGTCCAAGCTGCTCAAGTTCGTCGAGACCATCCACCCCAATTTTTCGATAGAGGCCGCGCGTGCGTCACTGGCGCAAACCAAGATTCCGCTCAATGCGCCGGTCAAGACGCTTTCGAAGGGCATGGTCGCGCAGCTCCACCTGTCAATCATCATGGCCATCGATGCCAAACTGCTTGTGCTCGACGAGCCTACGCTCGGGCTCGACATCCTGTTCCGCAAGTCGTTCTACACGCAACTGCTCAACGACTACTTCGACGAGCAGAAGACCATCATCATCACGACCCACCAGGTCGAGGAAATCGAGAACCTACTGACCGACGTCATGTTTATCGACGATGGCCGAATTGTGCTCGATGAATCGCTCGAAACGGTCGGCGAGCGCTACACGGAGCTCATGGCTGCGCCCGAGCAAGCCGACAGGGCGCGCGGCCTGACGCCGCTCGCCGAGCGCAGCCTGTTCGGCAAGTCCGTGTTCACGTTCGAAGGCGTGTCGCGCGATCAGCTCGCGGGCCTTGGCGAGGTCCGCACACCCGGGCTTGCCGATCTCTTCGTGGCCAAGCTCAGCCGGGAGCGTGCCGCATGATGGCCCGGCAATGGCTGCTCCTGCAGCGCGAAATCTGGGAACACAAGGCGCTCTACTACGCCCCGTTGGCTGTGGCGGGACTGTTGATCTTTGGCTTTCTGGTGTCGTTCGTCACGGCCCTCGCGCAGGGCATGCCGTTCGATGTCGCCGTGGCCACCCTCGAGCTGACCGGTGCGCCGTTCAGTGTCACGGGTGGTGCCGCCATTCTCGGCATCCCATTCCTGTTCCTGAACCTCGTGCTCGGCGTCGTCGTCTTTCTCTACGGCATCGATGCGCTCTACGCTGAGCGCAAGGACAAGAGCATTCTGTTCTGGCGCTCCATGCCCGTCACCGATACCGAAACGGTGATCTCAAAGCTCATAACCGCCGTCGTCGCGGCGCCGCTGATCACCACGGCTATCGTCATCGCGACGCAGGTGGTCCTGCTCGTGCTCGTGTCGCTGGTCCTGCTGATCGGCGGTGGTTCCCCCGTCGAGCTGTTGCTGGGTCCACTGCCGTTCATCCAGCTCTGGTTCCTGTTTCTCTGGATTCTGCTGACGAGCTCGATCTGGTTCGCGCCCGTGGTGGCGTGGTTCCTGCTCTGCTCGGCGTTTGCCAAACGGTCGGTGCTGATCTGGGTCTTCGTGCCCTGGATCGTCCTCGGCATGCTCGAGTCGATCGTCATGCGCACAGGTCGGGTCTGGCAGCTCATCGGCGAGCGCTTTTCGTTCGCCGCCATCAGCGGTCTCGAATTTCCGGCGGGCATCGTTGTTGATGACGACGCAGCGCTCGAGGCTCTGCTCAAGAGCGGTGACTTTGACGTGCTTGGTGCCATCGCGCCGATCAAGTTCCTGACCGACCCGGGGCTTTGGGGCGGCCTTATCGTGACGGCCATCTTCCTGGCCGGCGCGGTCTACTGCCGCCGCTTCCGCAGCTGAGGCCTGCGCCGGCGCGCGTCGCGTCGCGTTTGGGCGTCAGGCTTCGAGCCGACTTCGAGCTTCTTCATCCGCGCCCGGAACTGGTGGTAGCTGAGCCCCAGCAGCCCCGCCGCGATCTTCTGGTTGTAGTTCGCCTCGTCTAGCGCCGCCAGTACGAAGCGGCGCTCGAACTTGTCGCGTTCCGTGTTGAGATCGGCGGGCAGCGCAGGGCGCTCACTGGGTGCGGCGCGTCCCGCGCGCGGCGCAGGTGCCTCGGAGGTCGCGCGCAGTCGATAGGGCGAGTCAAACGGGTCGAACACGATTTCGTCCACGGCCGCCTCATGATCCTCGCTCCGGTATACGGAGCGCTCCACGGCGTTCTTGAGTTCGCGCACGTTACCAGGCCAGGCCTGGTGCAGCAGCGTGGAGGCCGCGCGCGATGAGAAGCCCGCGAAGTGGCTGCGCTTGAGCTCGGCACACAGGTTGACCGCGAAGGCGTGGGCCAGCGGCAAGATGTCTTCGCGCCGCTCACGCAGTGGCGGCACCGTCACCACATCGAAGGCGAGCCGGTCGAGCAGGTCGGCGCGAAACGTCCCTGCCGCGACGCGTGCCTGCAGGTCTTCGTTGGTCGAGGCGACGACGCGGACATCAACGTCAATCGTCTCGCTGCCCCCAACACGCTCAAATTCTCCGTACTCGATGACGCGCAGGATCTTCTCCTGGACGCGCATTGAGACCGTACCCAGCTCGTCGAGGATCAGCGTGCCGGCGTCGGCGCGCTCGAAGTGACCCAGGTGCTGGCGGCTCGCACCCGTGAACGCGCCGGCCTCGTGGCCGAACAGCTCCGATTCGAGAATGCTCTCTGTCAGCGCAGCACAGTTGACCTTGACGAGCGGCTGCTCCCAGCGCTCCGACAGGTAATGCAGGCGACCCGCGATCAGTTCCTTGCCCGTGCCGCGTTCGCCGATTACCAGAACGGGTCGTGACACGGGTGCAGCACGCGAGACGTGCTCCAGTGTTGCCAGGAATGCCGGGGCTTCTCCGATGATCTGAATCGTCTGCATTAGCCAATATTATCAACAAATAGATCAAATAGAGATTAGTTAGCTAAATTAACTAATATGAGGATTGTCAAATTTGCCAAAGAAGTCTATTAATATTAATATTTTCAGTAATTTAGGGATTCCCAGCGAATTGGCACGGTAACTGCAATACCCTGAACGAACCTAATCAAGAGGCACCACCATGGGCATTTTTTCGAGATTCTCAGACATTGTGAATTCGAACATCAACGCGATCCTCGACAAGGCCGAGGACCCGGAAAAGATCGTTCGGCTCATGATCCAGGAGATGGAGGACACGCTCGTCGAAGTGCGCTCAGCCGCGGCCCGCTCCATCGCCGACAAGAAGACGCTGAACCGCAAGCTTGAGTCGCTCGAACGCGATACGGCGGATTGGGACGCCAAGGCGGAACTTGCCCTGTCCAAGGGTCGTGAGGATCTGGCCAAGGCCGCGCTTGTCGAGAAGAACAAGGCGGCGCAGGCGGCCGACAGCGTGCGCGCCGAGTACCAGGCGATCGATGAGTCGCTCGGCAAGCTTAACGAAGACATCGCGCGCCTCGAGGGCAAGCTCAAGGACGCGAAGATCCGACAGAAGTCGCTGCTCGCCCGCCATCATGCGGCCAGCAAACGCCTTAAGGCGCGCAAGATCACGCACACCTACAAGGTGGACGATGCGCTCGTGCGCTTCGAGGAGTACCAGCGACGCATGGATGACGTCGAGAGCAAGGTGGAAGCCTACGACCTGGGCCTGCCCAAGGATCTCGACGGTGAATTCGCCAACCTCGAGGCCGAGGAAGCGATCCGCGAGGACTTCGAGCGGCTCAAGGCGCGCGTGGCATCACGTAGCGACGAAGCGAACGGCTGATCGGCATGGGCGACGCGTTATTTGTCTTCGGGATTCTGTTTCTCGTTGTCGTCGCGCCGCTCGCGATCATTCTTCACTTCGTGACCAAGTGGAAAAAGACGCGCGAGCTTACGCGGACGGACGAAGACCTCATCGAAGAAGTCTGGGAAATCGCGCAGAGGCTCGAACACCGGGTCCACGTCCTCGAGAGGATTCTCGACGACGAGGCTCCTGACTGGAGACACAGGGTATGAACAAGCGCTGGTTGCGCGATGAACTGGGTGGGCTGTATCTCGACCGCGAGAACGCCTGGCTGTTTGGCGTCTGCGCGGGCATCGCCGAACGATTCGGGATTGATCTCAACGTGCTGCGCCTGCTCGTCGGTTTGTCCGCGCTGTTTCTGACACTGCCAACGCTCCTGGCCTACGGCCTTGCGGCGTACGTGCTCGAGGATCGACCGCTGACCTCACGCGACCCCGACCACGAGCGCGATTTCTGGCGAAACCACGGCAACAACGGGAGCTACTGATATGCGCGACGACTACGGCCGCCGCCGCTTTTACCGAGACAGGCAGAACCGCAAGATCGCCGGTGTCTGCGCCGGCATCGCCGATTACTTCGGCTTCGATGTCACCATTACGCGGTTGCTCGCGGTCGTGGCGTTCTTCATGGCGCCCCCGGTCACGTTGCTGCTGTACTTCGGTCTGGTGATGCTCGTTCCGGCCAGTGACCGGAACGCCGAGGAGCCGCCGCCCGAGCGGCGCGCGTTCAGACAAGGCCTGCGCTCATCACCGGCCACGACCGTGACAGACGTCAAGCGCACGTTGCTGCGACTCGACACGCGGCTGGCACGCCTCGAGCGCTATGTGACCTCGTCGCAGTTCGAGCTCGACCGCAAGATCCGAAATCTGTAAGACACAACAACAATCACAAGACACACCTGGGAGCCCCACGCATGTTCAACCCGTTTTCCATGGTCGTCGCGATCGTCCTGATCGGATGTATCTATTCCCTTGGCGAGAGCTATCTCAAGACGCGCCGCCAGGAGATGGATCATGCGTCTCGCGGCATGGACGACGATACCCGGCAGACCATTGCCGCGCTCGAACACCGCGTGCAGGTGCTGGAACGCATCGTCACCGACTCTGGCAATGACCTGAAGCGAGAGATCGACCGCCTCTAGGGCCGGGCGGCCCGGCGCAGGTTATTCCTGCGCTTCGAGATAAGCGGCGCGCTGTGCGTTGAACTCAGCCGCCACTTTGCTGATTTCTTCGAACGCCGCGTCGTATTTCTGGCTCAGGATGCGTGCCTCACCCGCGGCCGATTGGCGCGTTTCTGCATCAAGCGCCTCGTCCTTCGCCTTGTTCTCGGCGGTTTCGATACCGCTCTCCACGCAGGCCAGGTAAACCTGCATGCGGTCCACGTAGTCTTTGACCTCACGCCGCGCCTTGAGCATATCGGCTTCCGTTGCGGTCGCGCCGTTTGGCAGCGCCACTTCCTCGTCCGGGTAGTCACAGGCCAGCGCCGACCCCGACAGCAGGAGGCCTGCGGCGAGCGCGGCGAAGTTGAATGTCAACAAACGGATCATGGGCTTTTCCTTACGCATTGGCGTGCGCAGGCAACCCGCGCAGGCTCAAGGTTACTGAGGTCTTCCGGCGATTGCGACCGTCAGCCGAACAGCACCTGCAGCCGGTCCGTCCCGTCCTGTTGCTGCAACAGACGCTCGGCGAACAGATCGGCCGCCATGGGCTTGCCGAACAGCATGCCCTGGCCGTAGTCGCAGTTGAGCCGACGCAGGAACTTGAGCTGCGGTTCCGTCTCGATGCCCTCGGCCACGACGTCCAGCCGCAGGCTCCGGCTCATCTCGACGATCGCCTGCACGATGGCCGCGTCGTTTTCGTCGACCGCAGCATTGGTCACAAAAGATCGGTCGATCTTGAGCGTCTTGATCGGGAATTTCTGCAGCGCGCTCAGAGAGCTGTAGCCCGTCCCGAAATCGTCGATGGCCAGCTCGAGTCCGTAGGCGCGAAGCTTGTCGAGAATCTCCACGGTTCGCGGGATGTCTTCCATGAGCGTCGATTCCGTAATTTCGAATTCGATGTCCGAGGGCTGGATGCTGTAGCGTGAGAAGATCCGGTTGATGCGGTTGAAGAAATTCTTGTGGCGCAGCTGCCGCAATGACAGGTTGATCGCAATACGGCCGGGCTCGCCCACATTGGCGCGCCAGGCCTCGATGTCTTCGCAGACGCGTTCGATGACCCACTCGCCAATCTCGACGATGAGGCTGGTCTCCTCGGCCAGGGGAATAAACTCGTTGGGCTGAATGAGCCCGTGCTCGGGTGACTCCCAGCGCACGAGCGCCTCAGCTCCCACGATGCGGCCGCTCGCGAGCTCGTACTTGGGCTGATACTGCAGCATGAGCTCGTCGCGCTCGAAACTGCGCCGCAGCCGGCTCTTGAGCATGAGCCGCTCGACGGCGGCGTCGTTCATCGACGCGTCGTAGAAACTGAAGCGGTTGCCACCCGCCTTCTTGGTCGCGTAGAGCGCGGCATCCGCATTGCGCAGCAGATCGATGACGTTGTCGGCGTCTGTCGGGTAGAGCGCGATCCCCAGGCTCGCGGTCATGTAGACCTCGTTGCCCTGAACGTCGAACGGCTCGGCGATCTCGGTCAGCAGGTCGCGAGCGATGCCGCGCAGGCTGTCCTGCATGTCCTCGATGAGCGGCAGGTTGTCGATGAACGCCGCGAACTCGTCGCCAGCGAGTCGGCCGATCACGGCCCCCTCGGGCAGTGCACGCGCCATGCAGCGCGTCAGAATCTCAAGCGTCGTGTCGCCGGCCAGGTGGCCAAAGCTGTCGTTAATGTCCTTGAACTGATCGACGTCCACGTAGAACAGCGCCAACGCCGTCCGATTGCGGCGGGCGTGCGAAATCGCGCGCTGCAGCAGGTGCTGGAACTGCATGCGATTGGGCACCTTGGTCAGCGGGTCGATACGCGCCAGATAGCGAATACGTTCCTCGGAGCGTTTGCGCTCCGTCACGTCCTGCGCCGCATAGATGCGGCCTGCAAGCATCGGGTCGTTGGTTTCGATCTCGGAACAGGTCCAGGACACCGGCACCGTGATTCCTGCTGCATTGATCATGCTCGCCTCACGCGGTTGCGTGGACGGCGTGGCGGTCTCGAACGCGACGCGATGCCGATCGGCCACGAGCTCACCGACAGGCCGCCCGATGAGCTGGGTCTCGGTGTAACCCGTGAGCCGCAGCGCGGCTGCATTGGCGTGCGTAATGGCACCGTCGACGCTCGTCACAATGACGGCGTCGTTCATGCTGCCGAGTACGTTGTCGACGTAGTCGCGCGAAATGGTGGTCTGGCGCAACTGGTCACGCATGCGGTTGAACGAGCGGGCCAGTTGACCCAGTTCGTCACTGCGCGATTCCTCGACGGGCTCACCGAAATCGCCCATCGCGAGACGCCGTGCCTGTCGCGTGATGTCTTCGACGGGGCGGACGATTCGCCGTGCCATGAACAGGCTGGCGGCGCCGCACACGAGCGCCATGGCCAGTGAGGTGATCACGACCCAGGCTGTGGCGTCGGTGCGCCAGTCACGGCGAATCTCGAGCTGGCGCGCCCGGAAGGCGGCGATCTCGCGATTGAACGGATCCAGCGAGAAGGCCAGCGACAGTGACCCGAGCCGGTTGCCGGCGAGCGCAATGTCCCGGCCCGCAACCACGCGGTTCGTTTGCCAGGCGACGCCCGTGTCCGGGGCGCGCAAACCGGCCGCTTCGCCGGCCGAGGCGACCACCTCGCCTTCGGCGTCGAGTACGCGAATGCCGGAAATGCTCAGGATCTCGGCCGCCGACTCGTCGAGCGCGCGCTGCAGATCAGCAAGGCGCCGGTCGCGCATGAGGCCGTCAATCTCGCGCTCCAGCGCTGCCGTGGCCTGGGTAAGCCGCGCTTCCAGCTGCGTGGCGAGGTTATCGCGACGCAGCTCTACGCTGGCATCGACGAAGCGGTCGATGACCATGCGGCTGTTGACGAAAATGGCGAGCGAGACGACGCACACGACGCAAAGCGTCAGTGTCAGTGTCGCAAAGAGCAGTCTCGGTGCGATCGCTCTTGGGAGCATGCGGGGTCATCCCTCGCGCAACCACAGGACATGGCTGGGATCGCCAGCGTCTTATTATGTTATATGGCGCGCTGTAAAAAATTCAGGAATGCAGTGTGACGCGTGCCGTGGGTGCCGTCCAGTCAGGTGCAGGACAGTCGGGGGCGCAGCCGCGGTTCCGCGCGCCCAATGGAGTTGTAAAGCGCTGTTTTAGCTTGCTTTTTCTATCGGCGCCACGTCGTCTTCAGCGCGTTTTTGACTGAACGTTGAGCGCGCCCCGTCACGACCTGTGATGCGCATTTCACCGTCAATAACGGCGCCTTCGGCTACGGCGATCTTGTCGCCCGTGACCGTGCCCGAGATACGGGCGCTGGCGGAGATCTCGATGCGACCGTTGGCAACGATGTCGCCGTCGACGCTGCCCGAGATGATCACGTGGCGTGCGGTCAGCGCGCCCCGCCACTCCCCGGAGCGGGCGATCGTCACCACCCCGTCGAGCTGGCTGTCCCCGACCACGGTGCCACTGACGAGCACATCGTTGGCGCCGGTGAAGGTGCCTTCGATCGTGCAGCCTTCTGCGACGAGCGTTGCAGGGCCCGAAGCCCGGTCTGAGAGACGGCGTTTGCCGAAGCTGGCCATGATGGATCTCCGCTGAGTGGGCCGACAGCATACCCCGGCTTTATGTCAGAAGATTGTGACGCAGTTGGCACGCTGGCCGCGGCACCCGCGACGGCGCTACGATAGGCGCCTTCACGGCGGGCGGTTCATGGGCGATACCCTAGAAAAACGATTAGTCGCACTCGAGGATCAGGGTGTGACGCTCATAGACGACGCGCTGACCGGCCTCGAGAAGGAGTCGCTTCGCGTGGGTGCCGACGGCCTGCTGGCCGATACCCCGCACCCGGAAGCACTCGGGTCTGCGCTCGCCAACGCCTATATCACCACCGATTTCTCGGAAGCACTGCTCGAATTCGTGACGCCCGCGTACGCGTCGCCGGCCGAGGTGCTCGAGTGCCTGGCCGACGTGCATGCCTTCACGGCACGCCACCTCGGTGAAGAGCGGCTGTGGAACGCCAGCATGCCTTGCCGGCTCGAGTCCGGGCGTGAGATCCCGCTGGCCCGCTACGGGCACTCCAATGTGGCGCAGATGAAGACCACGTACCGACGTGGGCTGGGTCACCGCTATGGTCGCGAGATGCAGACCATTGCCGGCGTGCACTTCAACTTCTCGATGCCCGAGGCGTTCTGGCCCGCCTATCAGCAGTTGCTCGGTGACACGGGTGATTCCGATGCCTTTCGGTCCGAGTCCTACCTGGCGCTGGCCCGCAACTTCCGTCGCATCGGCTGGCTCGCGCTCTACCTGTTCGGTGCCTCGCCAGCCGTCGACCGGTCGTTCTTCGGAGGTCGGGAAACCACCTTGTCGGGCTGGGACGAGACCACGCTTTACGAGCCGCACGCGACCTCACTGCGCATGAGCGATCTTGGATACAACTCGAGCGCGCAGTCGCGACTGCAGATATCGCTAGACACCCTCGACCGTTACATCGCCGGGCTGACGGCCGCGATCATGACGCCGCACGAGGCGTATACGCGGATCGGTGTGCGCGACAAGGGCAAGTGGCTGCAACTCAACGACAGCCTGTTGCAGATTGAAAACGAGTACTACTCGAGCATCCGCCCCAAGCAGGTCGCGCGTTCGGGCGAGCGGCCCACACTGGCGCTGGCGCGGCGCGGTGTTGCCTATGTCGAGGTGCGGGCGCTCGACGTAGACCCGTTCTCACCGGTCGGCATCGACCTCGAACAGGTCAGGTTCATGCAGGCGCTGCTCGTGTACTGCCTGCTCGCCGACAGCCCGTCGCTCGATGCCGCGGCACTCGATCGACACGACGCCAATCACGTGCTGGTCGCACACAGTGGTCGCAAGCCGGGCCTGGAACTCGATGACCGTGGCGAGGCACGCGGCCTGCGCGATTGGGCCGACGAAATCCTCGAGGGCGTCGAGGCCGTCGCCAATGTCATCGATGGTGACGATGGTGGCTACACGAAGGCCTGCCGCGCGCAGCGCGTGCGCCTCGACGATGCCGCCCAGACGCCGTCCGCACGGCTGCTCGACGCCATGCACAGCGCAGGCCTCGGGTTCCACGATTACATGATGGCGCAGTCACGGACGCAGACGGACTGGCTCGCCGAACGCGCAATCGATGCGTCGAGGCTCGATGCGCTCGAACGCGAGGCGCACGCGTCGCTCGCGCGGCAGCGTGAACTCGACAAGGCGCCGTCACCGAGTTTCGAGGCGCACCTCGACGCGTACTTTCACGCCACCTGACCCGGAATCGGGGTCCCCGTCTGCCAGACGTGCTTGGCATAGATCTGCTGCAGGCGTGTGGTGAGTTTGCCGCGGCGGCCCGTGCCGATTCTGCGCCCGTCGATGCTGAGCACGGGCGTGAGCTCGCCCATGGTCCCCGTCGTGAATACCTCGTCAGCTGTGTAGAGCTCCGTTACCGAGATGTCTCGCTCAGTGACGGCGACGCGATTCTCGCGCGCGAGCGTCATGACCGTGCCGCGTGTGATACCGGGTAGGCAGGCGCGTGCCAGTGGGGTCTCGAGGACCTCGTCGCGGATCATGAACAGATTGGTGTCATTGGCTTCGGCCACGAAGCCGTCCAGGTCGAGCATCACCGCGGCGTCCGCGCCGGCGACGTTGGCCTCGATCGACGCGAGAATGTTGTTGAGCAAATTGTTGTGGTGGATCTTGGAGTCGAGGCAGAGCGGTGAGTTGCGCCGAATCGACGCCGTCACGAGCGTGATGCCCGTGTCGTTGTAGACAGGCGGCTTCCACTCGGCCAGGACAATGAGCGTGGGCCCCGACTGGTTGAAACGCGGATTCATGCCCGAGGTGACCTTCTCCCCGCGCGTGAGCGTGAGCCGAATGTGCGCGTCGTTGCGCATGCCGTTGGCGTCGAGCGTCGCGAATACGGCCTGTGCCACAGCCTCGGCCGTCGGGATCTGCTCGAAGTGCAGCGCGTGCGCCGAATCGCGGAGCCGTCGGATGTGCGCCTCGAGTGCCGCGACCCGGCCATCATAGACGCGCAGTCCTTCCCACACGGCGTCGCCGCCCTGCACGACGCTGTCGAACACCGACACCCGGGCGTCGGCACGCTCGTGCAATGTGCCATTGATCATGACCTTGATATCGGCATTGCGTGGGTCGACGGGATTCATGGACGCTCCGGTTCAGGGTCGCGCGCGGTGATGACGTGCGGGCGCAACAGGTTGTAATGCGGTCGACAGGCCTCGAGCAACGGCTCGAGGTGCGTCGGGAATTCGGTCTTCGCCGTGTAGGGGCCAAAGCCCGTGCTTTGGTGCACGGCGTGATACCAGTGCGGCGCCCAGATGCCGTCCTCCGGGCGTGGGCCCGCGGGCCACTCCAGCATGGCCGCATCGAACGCGAGCCCCAGCGATTCGCACAGGGCAGCAAGCACACCCGCCGGGTTCGCCAGCAGCACCTCGGCATCGATGACGGCGGGTCGTCGACCGCGCAGGGTCAGCGACTCGAACAGTGCCGACTGCCGCGCGAGCCCCGTGTCGGCGAGCGTCGCATGTGGCATCTGGATCGTCAGCGACGGCAGCATGTCGTAGGGGTCGCGGATGAGCAGCACGTTGTCGAACGCGTCGACCACCGACGCGTCGAGCCCCACGAGGTGGTGTGCCATGTGCTTCATGAACAGGACGGGGGTGGCGACCGGCGCTGTCGCAAGCCGCTGTGCCACGCGCGGACCGTCGCAATCCATGTCCGCGATGACGTCGTCCCGACCCGGGTGATCGGCCCCCGACACCATGAGGTAGTGGCCGTAGAGCGGCTCGTCCTCAACGGTCGTATCAGCCCGTTGCGCCCAGCTGTACATGAGCGCCGTGGAGACGTTTCGAGGGCCCGACCAGAGTGCGATTCGGCGCGTCATGGCGCGCGTTGCCCCGTGGAATGCGAGGCCCGTTCAGCAACCCGCGGGATATTTGCCAACTGCGTCACAGATTTTCCATAACCCCATGCCGCCCCCCGGGCGGCCCGCCTACACTCCGAGCATACATCGCAGCAGGCGACCTTGTGAGAACGAGCATCATCATAGGCTTCCTGGCCGGCATCGCGGGTGCGCTCGCGTTGGCCTACACGGCACCGTTCCTGCCGCACGATCGCGTGCGTTCGGAGACGGAAGTGCGCACCAACGGCGGACGCTTCGAGCAGTTCGAAGTCGCGGGGCGTGCCGATATTGTGTCGTTGCTGCCGGCGGGCGGCAACGCGCAGACCGAAGCCGTACCCAGTGGCGCGCGCTGGTACCCCGATCTTGCGCCGTTCTCGGGAGAGGCTGCCGTGTACCGGCTGCGTAACGCCAGCGGTGTCGTCATCGGCGTCGCAAGCCGCGTCAAAGGCGTCGAGTCGCCCGATGACGTGCAATGGGTGTTGCACATACCCGCGCGCGGCACGATCGCACTCAAGGGTGCGGGTATTGGCGATGCCGAGATCGGCAGCGTGGTCGCCGGCGAGCGTGAGTTCGCCGGTCTCGTCGGCGAGTGGCAGGCGACGGCCAAGCCCAATGGCGGCTGGCGCATTGAAACGCTCGTGATCGTGCCCGAGCCTCCCAGCTCTCTGCAGGCCGCGGGAGACCGATCATGAGGATCATCATCGGTTTCATCCTGGGATTCATCCCGGGCGCGCTCGCAGCGGTGTTGCTCATGCTGCACAACCCGATGTTCGACGGCGACGCACCGCGCGTCGCGTCGGGAGACGGGCTGGAGTTGGCCGTCCACGGCCAGGATGCCGTCAACGTCGTGCGCACCTCGAGCGGTTACCCCTGGATTCCGGCCGAGCCCGCGTCCGTTGTCTCACCCAACGTGGAAGGCATGCGCAGCGCCGTGCGCGTCGTGCTTGCTTCGACCGCAACCGCCGGTGAGGACGATACGGCCGACGGTGTCGCCTACATCGCGCGCGTCAGCACGCTCACGCGCGAGGGCCGCCCGCTCTTCGGCGAACTCATCGAGCAGTCGATGTGGCACGTCGTCGTACCCGGCGGCGGCAGCTTCTTTGTCGTCGGGGAAGACGATCTCTGGGGCTTTGTGCGCCGCATGGTGTTGCCCATGGCACGCGGCAATGATTTTCGCGGCAAAGTGGCCTTCGAAACGACGATCGGTCCCGTGCGCGGCGGTGGCCGTGTGATTGGACTCAGTGGTGAGTTTGAGGGCCTCAAGGGCAGCTCGGAGCTGTCGCAGATGGTGCGCCGGGCCTCGCTGGGCGAGGGCGTCACGGACGCCGAGAGCACGCTGCACGTCAGCTTCTGAGCGCTACGCAGGCCAGGTCTGGGCCGCGTCCTTCAATGACTGACTCGGGTCCGACAACACGTCGGCCGGAATGCGTGCGCCCGCCGCAACCGCGGGCTTCGAGAACAGAAATTCGCGCGGGCTGTTGACGGCGTCGACAGCGATGAGCCGGCCCTGCTTCAGGTAGAAGCACGCAAACTGACGCGAGTGGAGATCGCCTCGGACCACGGTCTGGTCATAGCCGTCCGTGAGCCCCACGATTTGCAGCTTGAGGTCGTACTGGTCCGACCAGAACCAGGGCACCTGCGCGTACTCGGTTGGCGTACCACTGAGTGTCGCGGCCACGGCCTTGGCCTGCTCCAGCGCGTTGGGTACTGACTCGAGCCGCAGCCGTCGGCCGAGTACGGGATTCGGATGATTGCAGCAGTCGCCGATGGCGTAGACGTCGTCGTGACTCGTCTTGCAGTGGCCGTCGACAAGAATGCCGTTGTCGCAATCGAGCCCGGCCTCTTGCGCGAGCTCGACGTTGGGCACAACGCCGATACCGATAATCACAAGGTCGGCTTCAAGACGGCCGCCGTCATTGAGCAGGGCGGCGCTCACGCAGTCCGAGCCCTCGAAACCCGAGACGCCGCAGTCGAGGTGAATGCGCACGCCCGCGTCGGCATGCACACGGTGGTAGAAGTCGGAAATGTCGGGCGACACGACGCGCGACAACAGCCGCGATTGCGCCTCGACGAGGTGCACGTCGATGTCGTGCGCCACGGCCACAGCGGCCACTTCGAGCCCGATGTAGCCGCCGCCGACGATCACGAGGCGTTTGGCCGTCGCAAACTCGCCGCGGATGGCGTCAACGTCCGCGGCCGTGCGCAGGTAGTGCACGCCCGGCAGTGACTCGCCGGGCACACCCAGAGTCCTCACGCGGCTGCCCGTCGCGAACACGAGCTTGTCCCAACTGGCACGCGAGCCGTCGTCGAGCGCGACGGTCTTCGCCGCCACATCGACGGTTTGTACACGCCGGCCCAGCATCAGGTTGACGTCGGCCTCGGCGTAGAACGACTCGGGCTTCAGGAGCAGTCGCTCGGCGTCCAGTTCGCCCGCGAGATACTTCTTCGACAGCGGCGGCCGCTGGTAGGGCGCCATGGGCTCCTCGCCCACGAGGGTCACCGCGCCGGCGTGACCACCCTGGCGCAGCGAAACGGCGAGCTGACCGGCCGCGTGGCCGGCGCCGACAACGAGAACGTGATCGTCGGACATGGCCTACATCGCGCTGATGCCGCCGTCGATGCGCAGCTCGGAGCCCGTGACGAACTTCGATTCGTCGCTGGCGAGGTAGAGCACGCCGTAGGCGACGTCGTCGGGGTGACCCACACGGCCGAGCGGGATCTGGCTGCCGAGCCGGCCCAGCATGGCGTCGCGGTCGTTGCCATCACCCATGCCGTCGAGGATTGGGGTGTCGATAAATACGGGGTGCACCGAGTTACAGCGGATGTTGTTGCGCTTCTTCGCGCAGTCCAGCGCGATCGACTTGGACAGGTGACACACGGCGGCCTTGGCCGAGTTGTAGGCGGCGAAGTTGTAGCCCGCGATGATGCCCGCGATCGAGGAGATGTTGATGATGCTTCCGCCGCCCGACTCGGTCATGAGCGGCAGCGCGGCCTTGCAGCCGTAGAACACGGAGTCGACGTCGACGGCGTGCACGGCCCGCCAGTTCTCGACGGTCTCCTCGACCACGCCGCCCACGGAGCCGATGCCCGCGTTGTTGACGAGGATGTGCAGACCGCCGAGTTCGGCCGCGCGGGCCACGGCCGCGCGCCAGGCGTCGAGGTCTGTGACGTCGTGCGTCATGGCATATGCCGAGCCGCCATCGGCCGTGATCGACTCGGCGACGCGGCTGACGCCGTCGCCGTTGATGTCGGTCGCAAGAACGATCGCGCCTTCACGCGCGAGCATCCGCGAAATGGCTTCCCCGAGTCCCTGTGCTGCGCCCGTAACGAGTGCAACCTTGCCTGCCACTCTGCCCATGGTGATCGATTCCGGCCCAAAACGGCTGGTATTGTACGGGCAGCCCGAACCCCCTGCAGCGGAGTTTCCCCATGGCCGGCGATGCCACCGAAACCACCCAGGCCATTCGCGTCGACGCGTTTGGTGGCCCCGAAGCGCTGGACTGGCGCACCGTGCCGCTCGCCCCGCCCGGGCCCGGCGAGGTGCGCGTGCGGCACACGGCCATCGGCATCAATTTCATCGACACCTATCACCGCAGCGGGCTCTACCCGCTGACGTTACCCACGGGCCTCGGCGGTGAGGCGGCCGGGGTTGTCGAGGCACTCGGACCCGATGTCGACGGCTGGCAGATCGGGCAACGCATTGCCTACCTGGGGCGTCAGCCCACCGATGCCTACAGCGAGCGACGCAATGTTCCCGCCGAGTGGCTCGTGCCACTGCCCGACGCCATCGACGACGACACGGGTGCATCGGTCCTGCTCAAGGGCCTGACCGCCTGGTTCCTGCTGCACGAATGCGACGCGGTGGCGCCCGGCGACGTGATCCTCGTGCACGCCGCGAGCGGCGGTGTGGGGCAGTTGCTCACGCAGTGGGCGGCGGCGCTGGGTGCAGAGATTATCGGTATCGTTGGCAGCGACGAGAAAGCCGCGCTGGCGCGACACAATGGCTGCCATCACGTGCTGCACGCTGACCCGGCCACCCAGGCCGAGCGTGTCCGCGCGCTGACCGATGGCGTGGGTGTGCGCGTGGTCTATGACTCCGTGGGCAAGGACACCTTCATTGCGTCGCTCGACTGCCTGGCACCGCGTGGGCTCATGGTGAGCTACGGCAATGCGAGTGGCGCCGTGCCGCCTGTGGCGCCCCTCGAGCTCGCGCAGCGCGGGTCGCTCGTCCTGACGCGGCCTGTGTTGTTTGATTTCATTGCTGACCCCGAAGTCAGGCGTGCGGCCGTTGCCACGCTATTTGAGCGCATTGCGGATGGCACGCTGTCCGTGCGTGTGGGGCAACGCTTTGCGCTGGCCGATGCGGCCGATGCGCACCGCGCGCTGGAGTCGCGCGCCACGATCGGCGCCACGGTGCTCGTGCCCGACGCCTAGACGCGGCGCAGGCCACCCCGCGCCCGGATGACAAGCCGGGCACGGTGCGTGATGCAGTCGATGGGCACGTCGCCGAGGCTCGACGACTCGCTGCCCGTCACCCCATCGCTGTCGAGACGCACGCTGTCGCCGTCAACGCCGGCAATGCGCTTGATAATGGGGCCGAAGTGGGGGTGTTGCGCGCAGACGATGGCGCGGGTGTCGAGCCGCCGCACGGCGTGCGGGCCGATGCGGCGGCCGATCACGAAGTCGCCGTCACCGAGTGTCGGCAGCATGCTGCGGCCGCGCACCCGGAACAGCTTGAACATACCCGGTCAGAGGGCCGGGTAAACAGTCTCTAGGCCGGGCTTGTAGGGGGCGGCAGCACGCTTGGTTTCGACGCCCTTGGTGGCCCAGAACATCTCGGCGAACTCATTGCAAAGCTCGTGCAGCGCGACGGCGTCGTCACGGCTCACACCCTGCTTGGCCTTGCTGCCCGTGAGCATGATGTTGTGCACAAGCTCGTGGGCATTCGGGTAGGCCTCGAACTGCGGCGCCTTGAGGTAGTCGCCCCAGATGATGCGCACTTCGTGCTTGACGATTTCCGCGTGCTTTTCCTTCATCGCCACAGCGCGGGCCATGGTGTTGTGGTAGACGAGCGGGTTGTCGGGCTTGTGGCCTTCGAGCTCTTCCATGATGTCGATCATGCGCACCACGGTGAGCGACGCGATGAGCAGGTGCGCCGGATCGTAGATGGCGCAGGGTACGTCGCAGTGCGCGTCAACGTCGGTGGCCTGGTCGGCGGCGAGGGTGTCAATGAGGGTGTGTAACACGACGGTCTCCCATGAAACGTGGTGCAAAAAAAACGGTGAAGAATCAGTGCGGCGAGTGTGCCTCAATCGCCGGATCAGTGCGAGCGCCGAACCGCTCGTCGAGCCACACGACGAGCGCGGGCAGCATGAGCAGGTCGTAGATCACCGCGGACGAGACGACGATGGCGATCATGACACCCGAGGTCACGTTGAGATTGAAGTCTGAAGTGGCCAGCACGAGGAATCCGGCCGCAAGCGTGATGGAGGTGACGATGAGTGCGCGGGCGACGGTGGCGATGGCGTAGTGCATGGCCTGCTCGGGTGTACGCCCGAGCACGCGGCGCGCGTGCAGGTACTTCGTCAGCAGGTAGACCGTGTCGTCGACGACGATGCCGATCGTCATGCTGAACACCACGGCGGCTGCGAGGTTGATGTGGCCGACGAGCAACCCCCAGATGCCGAAGGCGATGGCCGCGGGCAGCAGATTCGGGATCAGGCTCATAAGCCCGAACTTCAGAGACTGCAGCGTCAGTGTCAGCGTGATCGTGATGAGGCCGAGCGCAATGAGCGAGCCTGCGAGCATGGCGTTGATGTTGCGTTGCCCGATGTTTGCCCAGGACACGTCGGCGCCCGCGCCCACGGTGGCGATCTCGGGCATGTTCTCGGCAAGCCAGGCGTTGGCGCGCGCCTCGAGGTCGACGATGCCGCTCGTACGTTCGCCGCCGATGCGAACGTCAATGCGCATCTTGGACTTGTCGAAGCTGAGCTGGTTGTTGAGGTCGAGCCCGAACGGCAAAGACAACTCGTAGAGCAGCAGGTACTGCGCGGCCAGCTCAGCCGAGTCGGGCAACACGCGCCACTCGGGGTCGTCATCGTGCAGGTCTTCGTTGAGCCGTTTGAGCGTCTCCGTGAAGCCCGCGACGTAAATCACCTCTGGCTGCTCGCGCGCCCAGTCCATGAACCGTTCGACCTGGCGCAGGTACCTGGGGTCGGTGACGCCATTGGGCCGACGGCTGTCGAACGAGAAACTCATGACGAACGGGCCGGTCAGGTTGTCGATTGTGAAGTCGGCGGCCTGCCGCAACGGCAGGTCCGTCGAGAAGTACTCGATGAAGTCGTCCTCGAGCGAGTTGCGCGGTGCAAAACTGACGATGACCAGCGCCACGGCAGCGGCGGCGAGCCCGAAGACGCGGCGCCTTGCGATCAGCGTGTCGGCGAGCCGCGTCATGAGCTGCTCGCTTTTGTGACTGACCTGCCGGAACGGCAGCACCCGGAGCAGCCAGGGCAAAAACGCGAGCGTCGACAGCAGCGCCATGACCACGCCGAACGCGACGATGTTGCCGAGGTCGCGGAACGGTGGCACCTCGCTGTAGTTGAGTCCCAGAAAGCCGATACCCGTGGTCAGCGTGGTGAGCAGGATGGGCTGGAGGTTCATGCGCAACGCCGCGAAGATCGAGGCGTCGCGCGCCTCGCCGCCGCGGTAACGCGCGAGGAAGATCGAGAGCATGTGCACGGCGTCGGCCACAGCCAGCGTCATCACGATGCTGGGTACAGCGACCGTGGCCGCGTTGAGCCGAAAGCCCAGATAGCCGGCGAGCCCCAGCGTGGCGACGATGCTCGTGGCGACCACGGCCAGGATCGCGATCGTTGCCGAGACCGAGCGCAGCGCCAGTGTGAGGATCGTGATGACGATGACGACCACGATGGGAATGAAGCGGTAGAAGTCGTTGATCGACAGCTCGTCAAAGGTCTGATCACCGACGGCGGACCCGAGCAGGTAGAGATCGATGTCGGGGTACTCGGCTGCGAGTTGCGCCCTGAGGTCGCGCGCGTAGCCCGCGATCTCGGGCACCGCGAGCGTGTCGTCCTCGGGCATGTTCAGAAACACGTTGACGGCCGCGACATGGCCCGACAGCGAGACCCAGCGGTAGACGAGCTCGGGTTCCGACAACGCGATCTCCCGGATCGCGCTCAGACGCTCTGGTGTCAGTGCCTCATCAACGGGAATCAGGTCCGCGACGCGCAACTCGTCGTCGCTGGCCTCCGTGTGCTGATAGTTGGCGAGCGAGTCGACGCGGCGCGCATAGGGAATGCGCCAGCCCTCATCGGTGAGCCGGTGCAGCAGATCCGCAGCGCGTGGTGTAAAGACATCGCCCGAGTCAGGCGCGATGACGAACATGACGTTGTCGGTGCGCCCGTAGTCGCGTTGCAGCGCCTGTTCCGCAATGTAGTTGGGATTGTCGTCGTCGAAGAAGATCGAGTCGTCCGTCTCGAGCTTGAGCTGCGTCATCCCGATTCCCGCCGCGATGCAGGCGAGCAGCCCGACAATCGCAACCGTCCCGGCGCGGTCGACGAGCCACCGGCAGAACCGGTCTGCAGTGGCGCTCGCGCGCGACATCAGGCGAGTCGGGTGCCGTCGGGGACGGCCTGGTCGGGTACCGCGAGCACCACGTCGCCATCGGCGTCATGGAAGCCCGTGACGAGGCACTGCGATCGCAGCGGGCCGATCTGCTTGGGCGGGAAGTTGACCACGGCGACAACCTGGCGCCCGAAGAGCGCCTCGGGTGTGTAGTGCGCCGTGATCTGCGCGCTCGACTTGAGCACGCCCCTGGGCTCGCCAAAATCGACGTGCAGAATGTAGGCGGGCTTGCGCGCCGCGGGAAATGGCTCGGCGCCGACGACAGTGCCGACGCGAATCTCGACGCGCTCGAAGTCCTGCCAGCTGATCGTGTCGGAGTCGCTCATGGTGTGCTCATTGTATGTGCCGCCGCCTGCCAGCGTCATCGTCATTGCTGCGGTTCGACCCAAAGCGGCGTATGGTTGCGGGCCCGCGCACAGGAGAAGCTCGACATGGCTTTCGCACGCATCGTTCTTGGTGTCATCGGGCTCGGTACGCTCGGTTTTGGCGTGTACGCCTTTACCCGGCCAGAGTCGCTGGCCGAAGTCGTGGCACTGACGGCAACAGCGCCCGAAGGCTTCACGGAGCTGCGCGCGTTCTACGGCGGCGTTGAGTTCGGCCTTGCCGCATTCTGGCTCGGCGCCGCATTCAGCAAGACGCTGGTGCGCCCGGCCCTGCTCTCGATGTTTGCCGTCTGGGCGCTCGTTGCCGCAGCACGCGGGGTCGGCATCCTCATGGACGATACGGCAACAAATTTCATGCTCATCGCGCTCGTCACCGAAGCGTTGTCGGCGCTGCTCGCCGCGGCGGGCTTACTCAGCCTGCGAGCCACTGACGCGTCGCAGGCTGCCTGAGCCCCAGCTGCCAGGCCGCAAACATGCCGACGCCCCGCGCGGCCATGAACAACATGAATGCCAGCCAGAGGCCATGGTTGCCCAGCGGCAGCGCAAAGTACCAGGCGGGCAGGAACACGAATGCGGCGGCGGCCAGCATCACGTTACGCATTCGCCGGGCCCAGGTTGTGCCCACGAAGACGCCATCGTAGACAAAGCTCCAGACGCTCACGACGGGCGACAGAATCATCCATGGTAGATAGCGATCGGCTGCGGCGCGCACGTCGGGCAGGTCGGTCAGCACGCCGATGAGCAGACCGCCACCGAGCCAGAAGGCCAATGAGAAACCAGCGGCCACGATGCCTGACCACGCGAGCGTCAGGCGTACGGCGCGCAGCAACCCCTGGCGGTCGCGGGCGCCCCAGGCTCGCCCGACAAGTGCCTCGGCCGCGTGTGCCAGGCCATCGAGCGCGTAGGACAGCAGGTGCTGAAGATTCATGAGTAGCGCGTTGGCGGCCAGCACCGTGGCGCCGAAGCGCGCGCCCTGCGCAGTGACGAAGGCCAGCGTGCCCACGAGCGCCAGCGTGCGGACGAAGATGTTGGCGTTGACCGAGAAGAACCGGGCGTAGTTAGCGGGTTGCCAGAGCGTGCCGCGGTCCATGCTGCCGCCGCGCTGCGCGAGCGCGCGGCGCGCGGCCGCGATACCGACCACAGCGCCCAGCGTCTCGGCGATCACCGACGCCGCGGCGACGCCGTCCGTGGCCATGCCCATGACGTTCACGAAGACGAGGTCGAGCACGATGTTCGTGAGATTGATCGTGAGCACAATGATGAGCGGCACGCGCGTGTTCGACAGGCCGATAAACCAGCCGATGAGCGCGAAGTTCAGCAGCGTGGCCGGTGCGCCCCAAACGCGGATATCGAAGTAGGTGCGGGCCTGGTATTCGGCGCCCTGCGCGCCCTCGAACAGGTACATCGCGAGCGTGGCGACAGGCTGCTGGATGAGAATGATGATCGTGCCGAGCGCGAGTGCGACGATGCCGGCCTGCCAGAGCGTTTCGCGCAGGCCCGAGTCGTCGCCCGCGCCGAACTGCTGCGCGGCGATACCTGTGGTGCCCATGCGCAGAAAATTGAACCCGATGAACAGCAGGCTGAAGATGGCGCCGCCCAGGGCGACGCCCGCCAGGAAGTCAGGGCTATCGAGGTGGCCCAGAACGCCTGAGTCGACCATGGCCAGCATCGGCACCGAGACATTCGAGATGATCATCGGTACCGCGATACGCCAGATCGAGGCGCTGTCGACGGGTTGGGTCAGAACGCGTTGACGCCCGTCAGTGCCTTACCGACCACGAGCTGGTGCACGGTTTCCGTGCCCTCGTAGGTGATCACACTCTCGAGGTTGAGCGCGTGCCGGATGGGCACGTACTCGGCGCTGATGCCGCTGCCGCCCAGGATGTCGCGCGCGTCGCGGGCCGTGTCGATCGCCATGCGGGCGTTGTGCCACTTGGCCACCGAAACCTGCTCGGGGCGCATGTTGCCGGCGTCGTTGAGACGACCCAGACGGTAGGACAACAACTGCGCCATCGTGATCTGGCGCGCCATCTCGGCCATGCGCAGCTGGATGGCCTGGTTGTGGTTGAGCGGGCGACCGAACAGCTCGCGGTCCGCCGTGTAGTCGAGCACCGCGTCAAGGCAGGCCTGCGCCGCACCGATGCAGCCCCAGGTAATGCCGTACCGCGCCTTGGTCAGGCAGCCCAGCGGACCGCGCAAGCCTTTGACGTTGGGCAGCATGGCGCTGGCCGGTACACGCACGTCATCAAGAAACAGGGCGCCCGTCAGCGAGGCGCGCAACGAGAACTTATTTTCGATTTCCTGGATGTCGAAGCCTGGTGCGTCGGTCGGCACGATGAAGCCGCGCACGCCTTCGTCGGTCATGGCCCAGATGACGGCCATGTCGGCGATGGGCGCATTCGTGATCCACATCTTCGAGCCCGAGATGCGCCAGTCGTCGCCGTCGCGTTTGGCGACGGTCTTCATGTTGGCCGGGTCGCTGCCGCCGTGCGGCTCGGTAAGGCCAAAACAGCCCACGGCTTCCGCCGTGGCGAGCTTCGGCAGCCATTCCTGCTTCTGTTCCTCGGAGCCGTAGGCGTAGATCGGGTGCATCACAAGACTCGACTGCACCGACACAAAGCTGCGGATGCCGGAGTCGCCGCGCTCGAGCTCCTGGCAGACGAGGCCGTAGCTGACCTGGTTCATGCCCGCGCAGCCGTAGCCGTCGATGGTGCTGCCCAGAAGTCCCAGCTCGGCGATTTGCGGAACGATGTCGCGCGGGAACGTGTGCTGCTCGAAGTGCTCGCGGAT
Organism: Pseudomonadota bacterium; assembly: GCA_039821605.1. GTDB lineage: Bacteria > Pseudomonadota > Gammaproteobacteria > Steroidobacterales > Woeseiaceae > CALBPI01. Next base: position 106,231 of record JBCBNV010000004.1, read on the forward strand.
GATGGGCAGCACCTCCGCATCGACGAAGCGGCGCACCGTGTCCTGCACCATGGCCTCGTCCTCGGTGAGCTCCGAGCGGATGTCGTAGAGATCGAGCGGATCGACGCTCGAGCGCGTGCCCTTGGGTGGGTCCAGAGGTGTTGCAGTGGCCACGGTCAGTCCTCGCATTGGTGACCTGCAAGTTTATCAGAGCGGCGCTCTGGCGACGTCGACGGGCTGTCTAGTCGCGGCGTTGTACAGCGTGGTGAAACAGCCAGAGCGGCGCAAGCATCGCAAGCTGCACGAACTCGGCCAGGTTGCGCGCCGACTTGTCGCGCATGCCCGCCAGATCGAGGCACAGCGCCATAGTGATGAGCGCCGCGGCGATGAGGGGCAGCTGCGGCGTCAGCGCGGCCAGCAGACCGACGCTCACGCCAAAGACGACGACGATGGGCACGAGCGCGAGCGCCAGGGGCAGCGACAGGATGAAGTAATAGACAATGAGCGCGATGAGCAGCAGCGTCGACCAGTTGAGCAGCAGCGAGATCCGGCGCAGTGCCTGGGGTACGGGCAACGCCCACAAGGCTGCGAGCACCCCGAGCGCGAGCAACACCGTGGCCACGGCGTGCAGCCAGGGCAGGCGCCGCGCGGCGAACAACGCGTCGTAGCGGTCGATCCAGTGTCCGAGCGCCGTCTGGGGGGAACTTTCCATAAGCCCAGTGTGCCGTATCCAGGTCATCGCCGTTAAGCCCCGGTTCAGGGGAATCCCCCCAAGCTTGTGCGCAACGGTTTGATAAAATCAGGCCCCTTGGGCACAACGAAGGAAGACCCCCCATGAAGACGAAACTCGTGCGAACGATCGTTGCGGTCGGCGGCGTGGCCATGCTGGCGACAGCCTGCACCACGGTCGATCCGTACACCCGCGAGCAGAAGACGAGCCAGGCCACGCGTGGCGCGCTGATTGGCGCCGCTGCCGGGGTTGTGGTTGGCCTCATCTCAGGCGACGACGCCGTGGAACGGCGCCAGCGCGCGCTCATCGGCGCCGGCGTCGGTGCGCTGGCCGGTGGCGCCATCGGTGGTTACATGGACCGCCAGGAAGCCGAGCTTCGGGCTCAGCTCGAATCATCCGGCGTGAGCGTCACGCGCATCGGTGACCAGATCACGCTCAACATGCCCGGCAACGTGACCTTTGCCAGCGACAGCTCGAACATCAACCCGTCGTTCTACGAGGTGTTGGGTTCGGTGTCCGTCGTGTTGCAGAAGTACCAGTCGACCGTGATCGAAGTTGCGGGCCACACGGACAGCGACGGCAGCGTCGAGTACAACCAGGCGCTGTCGGAGCGTCGCGCCGACTCGGTTGCGGCCTACCTGCGCAGCCAGCAGGTCATGGGCGAGCGCATCATCACGCTCGGCCAGGGCGAGCTGCGCCCCGTGGCCAGCAACGCGACGGCGTCCGGCAAGCAGGCCAACCGCCGCGTTGAGCTGACGCTGGTGCCGCTGACGGCCGGATGAGCCTGAGCGCACATCGCGACACACGGGGCAGCGGCGCAACCGCTGCCCCGTCTTTCTTTTGGGTTGACGCATGCGTGTAAACAGGCGCGCGGCCATCCGCCTCGCGGTACTCGCCGTCGGCGCCGTCATCGCGGCGTTCATCGCCGAGTACGAGACGGGAACACCGCGCCGCGCCGAGTCGCCGACGCAGTGGACCCAGGCGCTCGACGACGAGTGGGTGGCGACGGCGGTAACCATCTACCGCGAGCTGCCCGACGACAACGAAGGCTCGCGCCACCAGCGCCTGCTGGGTCGCACCGACGACGGGCACTCGCTGCTCATCGTGCACAACATCGATCTCGCGCCGCGCGTACCGGCGCGCGCGGGCGACCGCATCGAGGTACGCGGCCACTTCGTCTGGAACGACAAGGGCGGGCTCGTGCACTGGACCCACCACGATCCCCAGGGCCGCCACGACGGCGGCTACATCGATTTCGACGGCAAGCGCTACCGCTGACGGGTCGATTTGGTTAGGCTCGCGCCCCACTTCAGGACTCGCGCGGGAAACGGCATGGCGGAACGAATCGACGGCAAGGCACGCGCGGCGATGCTGCGTGAGGACGTGGCGGCCGGCGTGCAGACGCTGTTCGACGCGACGGGCATCCGTCCGGGCCTGACCGTGGTCATCGTCGGCGAAGACCCGGCCAGCCAGGTCTACGTGCGTAACAAGGGCCGCATGGCCGAGGCCGCAGGCCTCGTGTCCAACACGCACCGGCTGCCCGCCGACGTGCCCGAGGCCGAGCTGCTAGCGCTCATTGATGAGCTCAACGGCGACGACAGCGTTCACGGCATTCTCGTGCAGCTGCCGCTGCCCGACCACATCGACGACCGCACGGTCATCAACCGCATCGACCCCGACAAAGACGTGGACGGCTTTCACACCGTCAACGTCGGCCGGCTGTCGATCGGGCTTGATGGCTTTGTGCCCTGCACACCACTGGGCTGTCTGGATCTGATCAAGCACTCGGGTGCACCGCTGGCAGGTGCGCACGCCGTCATCGTGGGTCGCTCCAACATCGTCGGCAAGCCCATGGCGGCGTTGCTGCTCGCGGAACATTGCACGGTCACGATCGCGCATTCGCGGACCAAGGATCTGGCCGCGCTGTGCCGCACGGCCGACATCCTCGTCGCCGCCGTCGGTCGCCCCGGGCTCATTGCCGGTGACTGGGTCAAAGAGGGCGCGACCGTCATCGACGTTGGTATCAACCGCATCGACGCGGGCGAGGGCAAGACGCGACTCGTGGGCGACGTGGACTTCGAGGCCGCGGCGCAGCGTGCGGCGGCCATCACGCCTGTACCTGGCGGTGTTGGCCCCATGACCATCGCCTGCCTGCTTTCCAATACCCTGAAAGCAGCAAAGCGCGCCCGGGGGCGCGCTTCGCAAGTCTAGGTCCGGAGCCTTGCGCGACGTCAGTCGGCGTCGAGCGTGGCCTTGAGCTTCTTGATGGCAGCCGCCTCGATCTGACGAATGCGCTCGGCGGAAACGCCGTAGCGGTCGGCCAGGTCGTGCAGCGTGGTCTTTTTCTCCGAGAGCCAACGCTGCTGCAGGATGTCGCGGCTGCGGTCATCGAGCGCGGCCAGTGCTGCGCCCAGGCGCGCCGTCGCGTCCTGCTGCCAGTCGGCGGACTCGACGAGATCGGCCGGGTTGGCGTCTTCGCTCTCGAGGAAGGCGGCGGGCGCAAAGGTGCGCTCGTCGTCGTCGGCGGGGCCCAGGTCGAAGGCCGCGTCACGCGCCGCAAGACGTTTTTCCATCTCCACGACTTCGCGCACGCTCACACCAAGATCCTTGGCGACGGCCTGGGTTTCGTCGTGCGACAGCCAGGCCAGACCCTTCTTGGCTTTGCGCAGGTTGAAGAACAGCTTGCGTTGCGCCTTGGTCGTCGCGACCTTCACGACGCGCCAGTTGCGCAGAACGAACTCGTGAATCTCGGCGCGGATCCAGTGCACGGCGAACGACACGAGGCGCACGCCCACGTCGGGGTCGAAGCGCTTCACGGCCTTCATGAGGCCGACGTTGCCTTCCTGGATGAGGTCGCCGATGGGCAAGCCGTAGCCTGAGTAACCCTTGGCGATGTGCACCACGAAACGCAGGTGCGCCATAACGAGCTCACGCGCGGCATCGAGGTTGCCGTCGTCAATGAACTCGCGGGCGAGCGTCTGCTCGTCTTCCTTGCTGAGCACAGGGATGCTGCTGACGGCCTGGATGTACGCGTCGAGGCTGCCGACCGGACCGGTCAGCATCAGATCCTGGTGCTTGATTGCCAGTTCTTTTGCCATGCTGCGATGGAATCCTTTTAAAGCTTGTGAAGCGGCCGCACTACACGGCCGGGTACTGCCTGATGAGACCCGGTCGGCGACCTTTTTCTTACGTGCATTTTAGCACTCGAAGGATTGGAGTGCTAAAGCTGGGGTCAGGTTCCCGGTTCAGGCGGCGAAATGGGCCAAATTGCCCCGTTTCACGCCCGTTATTCGACGTTCGCGCCTATTTGGGTTCAATTCGGCGCATGTGACGCGCTGTGGCCAGCCAGGACCCGGCCAGGCCCAGCCCCACACCGACGGCCACGAGCACCGCGGTTTCGCGCAGATCGAGCCCCGCAAGGCGCCAGGTGCCGCCGTAGAGGCCCGCCAGCGCCGAAACCGGGCCCGAGAGGAGTGCCGTGGCGACGGCCACGAGTACGACCGCGGCCAGCCCGCCCGCGAGTCCGTACCAGAACCCCGTGTAGAGGAACGGGCGGCGGATAAAGCCGTCGCTGGCGCCCACGAGCTGCATGATCTCGATCTCATCACGCCGGTTCTGGATGTCGAGCCGGATCGTGTTGCCGATCACCACGAGCAGCGCGAGTCCGAGCATGCCCGCGGCCAGCAGAATGCCGCGGCGCACGAGCTGCAGCATGGCCTGGAAGCGACTGACCCATTCGGTGTCGAGTTGCACGATGTCGGCCTCGGGCAGGTTCTCGAGCTCCTGTTTGAGCAGGGCGCTGGCCTCGAGCGAGAGCGATGCGATGGGGCGCACGACGAGTGCGTGCGGCAACGGGTTGTTGTCGAGCGCGTCGAGTGCGGCACCGAAGCCCGAGTTTGCGGCGAAGGCCTCGAGCGCCTCGTCGGCATCAACGAGCGTGACCTGCTCGATGTCTGCGCGCGAGGCCAACAGCCTGCCCAGCTGATCCGCGGCGTCGCGGTCGATGTCGGGCTGCAGGTACATGGAGAAGTCGGTCGCGCCCTGCCAGCCGCCGCTGACCGTGAGCGCGTTCTTGACGAGGACCTGCAGCGCACCGGGCAGCGCCAATGTGACGCCGATGACGAGCACGGTCAGCACCGTGGCGAGCGGCGACTCCGCGAGCTTGCCCAGCGAGGCCAGCGCGGTTTGTGCGTGTCTGCCGATCCAGGCCTGCATCAGTCGATCTCGAAGGCCTGCTGGCCCGACGGGTTGGCACTGTCCGCGGTCAGGCGGCCGTGGTCGAGCGTGATGCGGCGGTGTCCCATCTCGGTGATCAGCGACATATCGTGCGACGCAATCAGCAGCGTGACGCCGATGTCACGAAAGCGCTCGAACAGCGTCATGATGCCGCGTGAGAGTTCGGGGTCGAGGTTGCCCGTGGGTTCGTCGGCGATGACGATCTTGGGCCGCGCAACAATGGCGCGTGCGATGCCCACGCGTTGCTGCTCGCCCGACGACAGCGTTTCGGGGCGCTGCTTTTCCTTTGCCAGCAGATCGACCTGGTCGAGCGCGGCACGCACGCGTTTGCCAATGTCGCGTGGGCGCATGCCCGTGATCACGAGCGGCAGTGCGACGTTGTCGAACACGGTGCGGTCGAACAGCAGCTTGTGGTCCTGGAACACCATGCCGATGTCGCGGCGGTAGGCGGCCAGCCCGCGGCGGCCGATGCCGCGCGTGCTGCGCTTGTCGACGAGCACCTGGCCGCGGGTCGGGCGCTCGATGAGACCGATGAGCCGCAGCAGCGTGCTCTTGCCCGCGCCCGAATGACCCGTGACAAACACGAGCTCGCCCGAGTCGATGTCGAGCATGAGGTTGGAGAGCGCTTCGTGTCCGCCCGGGTAGCGTTTGCTGACGTTGTCAAAGCGGATCATGCGTCGCCGCCGAGCAGGGCGCTCGCGAAGCCCTCGGCCTCGAAGGGCTGCATGTCTTCGAGCTGCTCGCCGATGCCGATGAAGCGCACGGGAATGCGCAGCGAGTCGACGATCGCGAGGATCACGCCACCCTTGGCGCTGCCGTCGAGCTTCGTGACCGTGATGCCCGTGAGGCCCAGTGCATCGTTGAAGAGCCGGGCCTGCTGCAACGCGTTCTGACCCTGGCTGCCATCGATGACAAGCATGATTTCGTGCGGCGCCGTCTCGTCGTGGCGCGCGATGACGCGCTTGACCTTGGCCAGCTCGTCCATGAGGCCCTGCTGGTTTTGCAGGCGTCCGGCGGTGTCGGCGATGAGCACGTCGATGTCGCGAGCCTGCGCGGCACTCATGGCGTCGAACACCACGGCCGCGGGATCCGCGCCGCTGGCCTGGGCCACGACGGGCACGTCATTGCGTTCGCCCCAGGCCTGCAACTGCTCGACAGCGGCGGCGCGGAACGTATCCGCGGCGGCCAGCATCACGGACAGCCCGGCGTCCTTGAAGCGGCGCGCAAGCTTGCCGGCGGTGGTCGTCTTGCCAGCGCCGTTGACGCCCACCATGAGCAGCACGAACGGGCGCTTGTCACCCACCACCAGTGGTGCCTCGCCAGGCTGGAGCAGGTCGGTCAGCGTGCGCTTGAGCCCGTCGCGCAGTGCCTCGGCATCGCGCTTTTCCTTGCGTGCCAGGTTCTTGTTGAGCGCCCCCATGATGGTCTCGGTGGTCTCCACGCCGACGTCGGCCATGAGCAGGCGCGTCTCGATCTCCTCGAGCGTCTCATCGTCAATGCGCCCGCCGGGCACCAGTTCGGTGATGTCCCGGGTCAGCCACGAGTCGCCGCGGTTCAGGCGTGCGCGCAGGCGCTTGAAGAATCCGGGTTGCGCGTCGTTATTGGTCATCAGGTGGGGAAGGTGTCGCAGACGGGCGCCATGCTACCAGTGGCCCTGAGTTTATCGAAGCACGCCGCGCCGTTTACGATGGTGGCGTGAACGCACGTAACCGAATCGGACGGGTCCGCATCATCGGCGGACAGTGGCGCAGCCGCCAGCTTGACGTCGCCGATGCGCCCGGCCTGCGCCCCAGCGGCAGCCGCGTGCGTGAGACCTTGTTTAACTGGCTCACGCCGCATCTGCCTGGTGCGCGTGTGCTCGATGCCTTCGCGGGTACGGGTGCGCTGGGATTCGAGGCGCTGTCGCGCGGTGCGAGTCACGCGCTGCTCGTGGAGCGGGACGCGGCCGCCGTGGCGGCGCTCAGGCGCAATGCGCAGGCGCTCGACGCCAACTGCGAGGTGCGCCAGGCCGATGCGCGCGCGCTGCTCGCCGCGCCCAACCCCGGCGCGCCCTTCGATATCGTGTTTCTCGACCCGCCCTTCGCCGCGGGCGACGCGTTGCGATTGTGTACACTCAGCGCCGATAACGGCTGGCTGACGCAAGGCGGGCGGTTGTACCTGGAACAGCCCGCTGCCGTAACAGTCGAGCCCGGACCGCCGCTTGAGCCGATTCGCGAGAAGACGGCAGGGCAGGTCCGTTTTGCGTTGTATGCGCTGGCTGAGGGAGCACAACAATGAAGAAGATTGGCGCCATGTACCCGGGCACCTTCGATCCCGTGACGCTGGGCCACGAGGACCTCGTGCGCCGAGCCGCGCGGCTTTTTGACCGCGTTGTCGTCGCGGTGGCGGCCAACCCGGGCAAATCGCCCATGTTCACGCTGGGCGAGCGCGTCGAGTTGGCGCGCCATGTGCTCGCCGACCTCGATAACGTCGAGGTGGCGGGTTATACGGGCCTCACGATCCAGTTCGCCGAAGAGAACGGCCTGGCCGTCATCATGCGCGGTCTTCGCGCGGTGTCTGACTTCGAGTACGAATTCCAGCTCGCGAACATGAACCGGCACCTGACGCCCGGGGTGGAAAGCGTGTTTCTCACGCCGCAGGACCGCTACTCCTATATTTCCTCCTCGCTCGTGCGCGAGGTGGCCAAGCTCGGTGGCGACGTCACGGAATTCGTCTCGCCCATCGTGCGCGAGGCCTTGCTGGCCCGTTCGGGCGCCGGCGGCACGCCGGCCTGATCAGGTCTGGCAGGCGTTGCAGTAGAACGTCGAGCGCTGGCCAATGACGCGCTGGCGCACGCGGTCGCCGCAGGTCCGGCAGGCCTCATCGGCGCGGCCGTAAACCGCGAGCTGCTGGGCGAAGTAGCCTGAGCTGCCATCGACCCCAAAGAAGTCGCGCAGCGTCGTACCGCCCGCCTCGATGGCTTTGCCCAGAACGCTCTTGATCGCGTCAGCCAGCGCGCGCATGCGCTGGCGCGAGACCCGGCCCGCAGCCCGCAACGGGTGAATGCCCGCCATGAACAGGGCCTCGCTGGCGTAGATGTTGCCCACGCCGACCACGATGCGGGCATCCATGATGAAGGTCTTGATGGCGGCCTTTCGGCCACGAGAGCGCTCGTAGAGGTAGTCGCCGTCGAAATCGCCCGACAGGGGCTCGGGGCCCAGTGGCGCAATGAGCTTGTGCTCGAGCGGCTCCGGGCTCCAGAGCATGCTGCCGAAGCGGCGCGGATCATGAAACCGAAGCGTGTAGCCGTGGTCGAAGACGATATCCACGTGGTCATGCTTTCGACAAGGGTGGTCGCTGGGCACCACCTGAAGCCGCCCGGACATGCCCAGGTGGACGATGAGACTGCCTGGGTTCGTGTCCATCAGCAGGTACTTGGCCCGGCGCCGAATGCCTTGCACCACCTGGCCCTCAAGCGTTTCAGCGAGATGGGCGGGCACGGGCCAGCGCAGGCGCGGCTCGCGCACGATCAAGCGTTCGACCCTGTGGCCGACTATATGGGGTGAGACGCCGCGGCGCGTGGTCTCTACTTCAGGTAGCTCGGGCATCTCAACGATGTGCTGGCGCCCGTTACGGGCGATTTGTGACCTGAATCCAGAGAGTCAGGGGCGGCGAAGTTTATAGTGTTCACAGATTTCTGACATACTCCGCGCGTCGCGTCCGCGTGTGAACGCAGCCAGCAGGCTGCCAAGGATTTCCATTGTCTATCGAATCTTTCACCGAATTTTTCATGCAGCATCTATATGGCGGTCTGCTCAACCTGAGCACGATGGGCTATGTCATTGCCGGCCTTATCATGCTGCAGCTGTCCATGATGGCCGTGACGCTGTACCTGCATCGCGACGCGGCTCACCGCTCGCTGAACCTGCACCCCGCGCTGCGCCACCTGTTCCGTTTCTGGATCTGGTGCACCTCGGGCATGCTGACGCGCGAGTGGGTGGCGGTGCACCGCAAGCACCACGCCATGTGCGAGAAGCCCGGCGACCCGCACAGCCCGAAAGTCTTCGGCCTGAAGAAGGTGCTGCTCGAAGGCGCGGAGCTCTACCGCGACGAGACCAAGAACGAAGAGACGATCGAGAAGTACGGACGCGGCTGCCCGCGCGACTGGATCGAGCTCAACGTCTACGAGCGCTTCCCCTGGGGTGGCATCGTGCTGTTCGTCTTGTCCTGCCTGTTCTTCTACGGCGTGCCGGGCATCATCCTGCTGTCGATCCAGCTCGTGTCGATGCCGCTGTTTGCCGCCGGCATCATCAACGGCATTGGCCACCACACGGGCTACCGCAACTTCGAGTGCGACGACGCCGCGACCAACATCGTGCCCTGGGGCATCTTTGTCGGCGGGGAGGAGCTGCACAACAACCACCACGCGTTCCCGACCTCGGCGAAGTTCTCCATCCGCCCCTGGGAATTCGACATTGGCTGGATGTACATCACCGTATTCTCGAAGCTCGGCCTGGCCAAGGTCAACAAGGTCGCGCCGCAGCCGGCGATGCGCCCGGCGGCCGGCGAGCTCAATGCCGACACGCTGCGCGCCGTGATCATCAACCGCATGCACGTGCTCCGCGACTACACGAAGCAGGTCACGCTGCCCACGCTGCGTTTCGAGCGCCGCAGTGCTGATGCGGGCGCCATGCTGAGCCGCGCCAAGCGCGTGCTGGTGCGTCAGCCTTCGCTGCTCGACGGCCGCGCCAGGGCCCGGCTCGACGAGATCCTCGATAACAGCGCCACGCTGCGCACCGTGCATGAGTTCCGCGATCGCCTGCAGGCGCTCTGGCAGAGCGGTGCGGCGATCAGCAACGAGAAGCTGCTCGAACAGCTCAAGCAATGGTGCGCCGAGGCCGAGGCCAGCGGCATCCGCTTCCTCGAAGACTTTGCCGCGCGCATGCGCAGTTACGCGATGAGCCCGCAGCCGGTTCGCGCGTAACAACTTCTCCGGCCCAGGATTGGCCGGGCACGAAAAAAGGGCGCTACCGGCGCCCTTTTTTTTTGACCAGAATTGACTGGCAAGCCACAGATCAAAAATTGGTCATCGTGACCATTCAGTGTGCATATTTGCCGATGTCGGGCGTGGGCCTCATCTGATAGTGTCGGGTCCTTGGGCCACCGATCAGGCTGCCCGGCTCCTGGATGCGGGGAACGGCTTTCAGTGCGTTGCATGGTGAGGGAGAGACGGGTCACCGATGAGTGAGCGCAGCCGGCAAATCGCCGCTCTGAACATACGTTACCTCGCCTGCCCGTCCTGCGACGCGCTGTTCGAGCGGCCGACGCTCGCGCCCGGCCAACGCGCCCGCTGTCCACGTTGTCATGAGGTCATTGCCACCAATAAGCACCGGGGCGCAGAGCGAACGAGTGCGTTAATGCTGGCGAGCCTGATCGTGTATGCGGTCGCGGTGATGTTCCCGTTCATGAGCATGGAGCGATCCGGGCTTTCTAACCGCATTTCTGTCGTCGACGCCGTGGCCGTGCTCTGGAGCAATGGCATGACGCTACTGGCCGTTGTCTCCGGCTTGTTGATTCTGGTCATTCCAGCAATAAGGATCGGCCTGGTTCTTGTCTTGAACGCGAGTCTCGCGAGGCGCGAAACCGCACAACGGAAACAGGCGTTTCTGCTGCGCATGGCGCAGCACCTGGAGCCCTGGGCGATGGCCGACATTTTCATGATTGGCGTCATCGTGTCGCTCGTGAAAATCGGCAGTCTGGCGCGCATTGAAGTGGGCCCTGCCTTCTGGGCGATGTCGGCGTTGATCGTGTTCATGGCGATGGCCGCAACGGCGGCGTGTCGAGATTCTGCCTGGCAGCGTGTGCGACCCTGGTCATGAAGCTCGCCACCGAACAGGGTCTGGCGCTCTGCCGCCACTGCAACACGTTGACCGACCAGCCCGGCGAGAAGTGCGTCGTCTGTGGTGCGCGCACGCGAAGCCTGAGTGACACCAGCCTGCAATCCGTCTGGGCCTATTGGATTGCTGGTGTGTTGGCGTACATTCCCGGCAATGTGCTACCGATCATGGTGACGCAGTCGGTTTCGGGAACCACCGAGTCGACCATCATGGGTGGTGTCGTGTCGCTGATTCACCACGGTAGTTACGCCATTGCGGCCGTGATCTTCATCGCAAGCATTGCCGTACCGGTCTCCAAGTTTATGATCATCGCCTGGTTGGCGCTGTCGATTCAGCGGCGTTGGCCGACCAGTGAGCACACGCGACACCGCGCACATCGGGCCATTGAGATCATCGGGCGCTGGTCCATGATCGACGTATTCGTGGTCGCGGCACTGGCTGCGTTGATACAAATCGGCGGGCTGCTATCCATTGCGCCGGGTGTCGGTATCAACGCGTTCGCGCTTTCCGTGATTCTGACGATGTTTTCCGCTATGAGCTTTGACCCACGGCTGATCTGGTCGACCCCGGCAAGAAAGGAGCAACGACGACATGACTGACGACGCGCCGACGACGCCAGAGATTGAGGACATTCCAGAGCGCAAGGTGTCGCGCGTGTGGATCGTCCCCGTCATTGCGCTCGTGATCGGCGTCTTTGTCATTGCGCAGTCGATCTGGGAGCGCGGTCCGCTCGTTGAAATCCGTTTCGAGAAGGGCCACGGCATCGCCGCAGGGAAGACAGAGGTCAAACACAACGATGTCGTTGTCGGCATGGTTGAGGCGGTGCGGCTTTCTGATGATCTCGAGTCGGTGATCGTCAGTGCCAGGATGGAGCGCTTCATGGGCCCATACCTCGGCGACACCACGTCATTCTGGGTCGTCAAGGCAGACATCTCGGGTACGAGCTTTACCGGCCTCAGTACGCTGCTTTCCGGTGCCTTCATCGAGGTCGATTGGGATCAGGCGCCCGACAATCGACAACGGCGGTTTGTCGGTCTCGACAAGCAACCCATGACGCCACCTGGCGTGGCGGGCGGCCACTTCCGGCTCCGCGTCGACAATGCGGGCTCGATCGGTGTTGGTTCACCAGTGTTCTTCCGCCGCATTCGAGTGGGGCAGATAGAAGACCAGCGCCTTTCGGACGACTTTGGGTACATCGAGTACGACGCCTTCATCGAGGCGCCCTACGACAGGCTGGTCAACGCGGCGACTCATTTCTGGAACGTGTCCGGCGTCAACGTCGAAGCCAGCACAGACGGCCTGGTGGTGAACTTCGATTCCCTGCAGTCGCTCGTGGCCGGTGGCGTTGCGTTCGGCGACATCGGACGCACGATCGGCACCTCAGAACTCGACCCCGATGCCGAGTTCATCGTCTACAAGAATCGTGAAGCCGCCGTGGAAAGTCAGTACTTCACACCAGAAGGCAGTGGCTTCTACTTCATGGTGCAGTTCAACGACTCGATTCGCGGCTTGAGCGTCGGGGCGCCGATTGAGTGGCAGGGCATTCGCATCGGTAATGTCCGCGACATCGTGCTCGATCTCTCCGACGTGACGAAAACCGATGCTGTGGTCTACGCGGTACTGGAGTTGCAGCCGAACCGCATCGGCCTTGAGAACATGTCGGACGACGATCTGCGGACCAGCATTACGCGTTGGGTGCGGTCGGGCATGCGCGTTCAGCTCGCCGCCGGCAACATTCTCAGTGATCGCAAGCTGATTCGCTTCCTGGACGACGCGGCGCCTCCCGATGACAACCTGGTCGTCAATTTCGATGCGCAGCCGTTCCCGGCCTTGCCGACCATCGGCTCCAACCTGGGTGCCGTGACCGAAAACGTCGAGCGCGTGGTCGCCAATGTGGCGGAGCTGCCGCTGGACCAGCTGGTCGGCTCGCTGATCAGCCTGTTGAACAATGCCGATGCGCTGGTTGGCAATCCCTCGGCGCAGGGATTGCCGGATACCCTGAACGCGGCCTTGACCGCCGTAAGCGAGGTCGCCGGCAACCTGGATCAGGCCAGTGATCAGTTGCCTGAGCTCATCGTCAGCCTGAATGAGATCGCGCGCGCCGGCGAGGTGACACTGGCCGGCCTCTCGCCGGACTCCGCGTTGTATGTCGACTTGGCCGACGCGATCAGCGAACTGCGCGACGCGTCTCGTTCCTTGTCGGCGCTGGCCGTGCGGCTCGAACAAAAACCCAATGCGCTGATTTTAGGCAAGTGATGACCATGATTGATGTACGGCACGCGAGTCGAGTTCTTCTTATTGGTGCGGTTTGGCTGGCCGGCTGCAGCAGTGGCCCCCAGCCGATCCTGTACACATTGGGCCCATCGGCGGGGGTCGTTGAGGCGCCGCGTGGCGCGCTCAAGATCAGCCTCCCCGCGGTCGACCTGCCGGCGTATGCACGATCCAACCTGATCGCATCCGCGGACGGCCCGAATCGCGTTCTCGTTGACGACAATCACCGCTGGGCGTCGCCGCCCGGCGAGTCCGTGACGCTGGCGCTCGCGCAGCATCTGGAGTCCAAGCTCGATGCGACCGTGCTCGTACAACCGCACCCGCGTGGTTTTGCCGCCGAGCTTGTCATCGACGTGAGCTTCGACCGGTTTCTTCGAACCGCAAGCGGTGCCGCGGAGGTTCATGGTCGGGCTGTCATCGTGCGGTCGCGAACGGAGTCGCTTGAGGTCGTGCGATTTACAATCACGGCCCCGACCAGCGGCGACGGCTACGTCGGTTTCATGGTCAGTATGGATCGGGCGCTCGCGCAAGTCGCTGCGCTCGTGGCGAGCCGCGTCGAGAACATGCCGCCGTCCTGATCGCGACCAGGCGCGGCAGGATGTTGCCGTCGGGCACAAAAAAAGGGCGCCACGGGCGCCCTTTTTCTTCGGCCGCGTGTCGCGGCCCGGGATCGAAAATCGTGTTACTTGATCTTCGCTTCCTTGTACATGACGTGCTTGCGTACGACGGGGTCGTACTTTTTCGTTTCCATCTTCTCGGGGTGAAGACGCTTGTTCTTCATCGTCGTGTAGAAGTGGCCTGTGCCGGCGCTCGAGACGAGGCGGATTTTTTCACGCATTTCGGTGCTCCTCGGTGGTCAGGCCCGCGCTATACGCGCTGGCCCTCGGCGCGCAGGTCAGCGATGACCTTCTCAATGCCGTGCTTGTCGATGATGCGCAGGCCCTTGTTCGAGACGCGCAGCTTCACGTAGCGCTTTTCCGACTCGAGCCAGAAGCGGTGGGTGTGCAGGTTGGGCAGGAAACGACGACGCGTCTTGTTGTTCGCGTGCGAGACGTTGTTGCCGCTCATCGGACCTTTGCCGGTCACCTGGCAGACTTTGGACATGACCTTATCCCGGTTGTGTCAGCGCCAGCCGCGCAGGCCCCTGGGCCCGTGCCGATGGCGGTGGTTCAAGTTCTGTGCCGCGGCCCAGACCCGCTGCGGGGCTGGCCGTGTCGACTGCAGGGCACGTCAAACGACGGGCTACCCGCTAGAGAGCCGCACTTTATACCGGATCGACGGGGCTGGATCAAGGCCTCGAGGGCCCCTCAGATCAGGCCCCGACTGGCCAGCGAGGTCACGGTGCCGTCGCCGATCACCAGGTGGTCGAGCAGGCGGATGTCGACGAGCGCCAGCGCCTCACGCAGACGGCGTGTGATGTCCGTGTCGGCCTGGCTGGGCTCAGCGACGCCCGAGGGGTGGTTGTGAGCCACGATCAGGGCCGCCGCGTGATGGGTCAGGGCCTGGCAGACGACCTCGCGGGGGTACACGCTGGTGCCGTCGATGGTGCCCCGGAACAGGGGCTCGAAGGCCAGTACGCGGTGGCGGTTGTCGAGGTAGAGGCAGCAGAACACCTCGTAAGGCAGGTCCTTGAGGCGGGCGGCCAGGCAGCGCCTGGTGTCGGCGGGACCGGCGATACTGTGGCCCACGGCCAGGGTTTCGGTGTGGTAGCGCCGGGCGATCTCCTGCAGCGCCTTGAGCCGGGCCGCGGCGGCGGGCCCGAGCCCGGGCGCGGCCTCCAGCGCCACGGGACTGGCCCGGAGCAGCGCCCGCAGTCCCCCGAATTGCGCCAGCCAGGCGGCAGCGCGACGCGCCTCCCGGCGCGGCAGGACCGCGTCGAGCAGCGCCAGTGGCGGAAGCCCTGGCGCATCGCCCCCGATGAGCCGACGCCGCGTGTCGGCTTTGCACGTGATGTCGTCCATGGGGCGATCATCGCGCGCCGCGTCGCGGCCGCGCACGACCAGAAACAACGCGCTGTTACAGGTTTACCGGCCTTCCCCAAGCGCCTGCTACACTGCGCGGCCTCTGGGACGGGTCGGCCAGGCTATGAGGAGTTGATCGCAAGCGCCGCGCATTGTCTCAGCGCGACGGGAATAGTGACGTCAACGCATTTGTTCAAGCAGGCTGTCAATCATTTCCCGCCTTCGTGGATCGACAGAAGCGCGAATACGATCAATGGCCTGCTGCGCTTCAGGCAACCTACCGGACCCATTAGACATGCTCGCCAAGGATGCAACTGCAACGTTGAGGCTTACATCGTCTGTTACTGCCAGCGCCTTCGCCTCGAGCCTAACAGTGTCTTCGCCGCGCCCCACTCGAGCGAGTATTGTCATTGCTATTTGAAAGACTTGTGGATCCTTGCTCGAAAGAAATTCGATGGCATCTCGACGGTAAGCAGACCATAGATCTTGTTCGGCCCCCTTGAACAGGTTCTTGCTGAGAATTTTCAGCAGAGTGACGCGTACCAAATCGTTCTCGAGCACGATTGCGTTCCAACTGTCGTCTCGCTCATCGCACTTTGCATATGCGCATTCGATCACTTCCGAAACACCTGGAGCGTATGCAGCCTTACCTACCTCGTTCAATGCGTATGTGACTTCGCGTGGATCACTTCGACTCAGCGCCAGTCTCAGTTCGTCAACGCTAACAGGTGCGCTTATCAGCTCATCGATGGGTGGAGTGTCCGAGGGCGCAAACCCCTGCCGACTGGCCTCGCCAAACTCGATATCACAAGCAGTCAAGGCGAGGGCCCCGAAAAGTGCACCAACAATCAACCTCTTCATACATGATCTCGACATGTGCGCCCCAAGTACGCGCCGCCAAAACTCCAAAGGGTCATTTCATCGCAAGTAGTTGTACACGGCCATTTCTATTTCTTCTGATATTCCTTGACGAGTGTCCTAAACATCCGCCTCCCGCAGTATTGGCAGACTTGTGACTGCCCATCCACAATAAACTCAGAGTTTCCGCATGAGCCTGCACAAACTGCGTAAGCAATTCCCAGCTTCTCTGGAAAATCAACCTCGTCAACATCCGGGTATTCCTCGAGCGGATATGCTTCGAATCTCCGTTTCTTCATCTGTATTCTCTCTACGGGGTCGCCAAGTTCGCAGGAATTGTTCCCCAGAATGGCCGGTACACTGACGGCACAAACCCAAGACAACGATTACAGGTTTACCGGCCTTCGCCAAGCGCCTGATACACTGCGCGGCCACTGGGACGGGTCGGCCAGGCCGACAGGAACTGACGCGATTGCCACCCAAACGGAAGTCGTGCGGTAATCGCCCGCATCTTCAAGACTAACCAAGGTCGACTCAACGCCTGGTCGCAGATACCGATAGCTGCTACGCAAACCGTATCGTCAACAGGCTTATTCAAGCAGATAGTTGATCATCGCCCGCTTTCATTGGTCTTCGGAAGCGCGCATTCGATCAACTTCGGGCTGTGCTTCGCGCAGCCCGCCGGACTCATTAGGAACGCCATTAGCGGATGCAACTTCAGCGTTGAGGCTCACATCATTTGTTTCTGCCTCAGCCTTCGCCTGCCAGATCTTCGTAGCGAGTTCTGTACAGTACGTTAGGGCGGAGCGAACCAGTAGATTATGTATGGCACCGCAAGCGCAAGAGCTAAGTACGACCACTCCGGCGCGGCTCTCCAGAAGGAGCCATCCATTCTATAAATGATCCCAACAAAAATAAGCCCACCAAATATTCCTACGATGGCCGCGATGTAATATCCAAGAGGTTGGATCTGCGTATCGCTATTTGCGCCATCAACCATTCCGGCAGCGGCGCCCAGTCTTCCCAGCACAAAGATCGCAACGCTCACGTACACCGCGAACAAGAAAGGCGCAACGAAAACGCCTCCAAACTTTGACCTACGCATCCTCGTGACTGCCCCCCAGGCCATTACAGGTGTACCGAATAGGGCTCATAAAACCGAAACGTCAACGCATTTGTTCAAGCAGACTGCCAATCATCGGCTGCCTTCTTTGATCTACGGAAGCGCGAATACGATCAATGGCTTGCTGTGATTCTGGCAGCCTACCAGACTCGTTGGACATGCTCGCTAAGGCTGCGACTGCCACTATAAGACTCACATCGATAGCGGTGGCTTCGCCAATGGAGGCGGCTGCTCCGGGCCAAATCTCAATAGAAGTGCGTACCGAGCTTGCTTAACGAAATCGCGCGATAAATATAAGAGTTGCAAGCAAGCTTGCAACAACATGGATGAGTGCGAGTAATGAAGGCCCGCGCCCTACCCTTCCTGAGCAAGAGATCGGCTCGATAGGTCCAGTTTCTTATTTCTTGTACGTTTCTGGCCTCGTGGCAATCACCTTACCGCTCTCGTCCCGATACTCGTCTTTCAATAGGTGATTCACGAGTCGTCCTGGTTTGAGCTCGTACTTATGATGAAGTCCTCTAGCTCGCTGCATTCGTCCTGGCGGCGCGACGACGAAAATCTCCTTATCTGGTAGGTGGTGTCGTGCCATATCGACGGCTGTCGATAAGTCGGTGTCAGCGGTGATTAGAATCGCACGATCGTAGTGATCGTGTAGACCATCCGCGACCAGGTGGATCGCGATGTTGACGTCGGTTTCCTTCTCTTCCTTGGTCGTGTACCGCCTGCCGCACTTGTGGCAGATCAGGTGCTTGTCTTTGAATCGACCGAGCACCAGATCGCAGCCTTCGGCCATGAGCGCTTTGGTGTACCGACGGTGCCGTGCATATGCGTCCGGTATCCAGGTCGCATAGGCGGAGAAGTATTTGACGGCTTGGAGGGTTTCGTTTTTTCGGAGTAGCGACTCAGAGAGCGACCACAGGTTCACCCACTTAAGTTCGGGTCGGTTCAGATCCTTCACCGCGTGGTAAAGGTTGAATCCGTCGATATAGGCGATTGTTCGTAGCTTCATGCTCTAGAACGAAAGACGGCTCCCGAAGGAGCCGCTATCCCAAGGGACGTACCCAAGGGGTGGATGCCGTTTAGACTACCTGAATTCGACAGTCTGTCAACTGCTTGTTGACACGGGCGTTAACTAAAGGGCCTATAAGAACAATAACTTATGTTCTTATTGCTTTGATGCACATGCTCTAGGTGTGGTCCACATCTCTGTTTTGCTGAGTGCCCAGCCCCGCTTTCCGGGGGTCGGACGACTCAATCATTGAGACTTTGGAACTGGCGTCACGGTGCATCGAAGTTCATCTCCGACCGCTTCACACTCAATTAGAGTATTTTCGTCCGATCCGGCTGTACCACCAATCCTAATGACGTTGACCCCACCCGACGACAATCTATCAACTATCAAGGCAGCTACGCCTGGATTCGAGACTACAAGCGCTGCCCAGTCGTCTGTTAGATCTGATCGGACTAATGGGATTATTGTTCCGTCGGGAGCTTGAAGCTGGATCACTTCGAATTCGAGTGTAGTTGGCGGAACACCACCAGTCTGCAATGCAACTGCCCTTAGTACTACGAACGTACCGTCTTGCAAGCGGAATCTAATCTTTGAGCCAGCCGGAACAATTACCCTTTTCATTATTTGGTCATTAATCGCGCCGACTATCGAGATTTCCAGTGCTTCAAATGCGAGATCTGTCAGCTGGAGATTCGCAACCCCGGGATTATCCCAGTAATCAAAAGCGGATGGATAGTTCAATGTTCGCCAAGCTTCCGGCTCAGGTTCTGGCTCGGGCAGCTCTTCCCCATCTTCAAATATGTAGGGATCCAACTGTTGCTTAACATCACTGATCGCAGCGATTGTTGATAGCTCGGCTGTGGTAGGCGTTGCCACGTGTGCACTCACCTGATAGTTATTCAGCTCGAAATCGAAGTAGGCGAGTACCGAATACACCTTGTGTGTATTCGTTGAGAAGTCCATAACTCCAACGCGTTTACTCACAGGTTGCATTGACGGCACAATCTCTGCGGTTGCCGCGTTAACTTTTTGCCAGCTCGAACAACCGTCACAGCGCGCCCAAAGGGTGTCGGCTGACGCGTTCTGCATAGATACAAGAGCCACGAACGACACTGCTAGTACATTTTTTATTGTGGTGAAGGCTCGCATTGTTGTCTCCAAATCCGTTTGAACCGAGAATGGTACGTAAACACCGTTTACAGAGCGTACAGGCAACTGAGTCGCATGCAAGTGACGTCGGTGATTTTGTGGACAAGATTCAGTTAGACGCTTCTTAGACCGGTGTGACCTTACCCCACTCAGCCTGAGTACTCCGAGTGAGAGTTTGGGTAAAATTTCTTGTTAGCAGCGCCTCGATCGGTGCCATTTGGCCGAGTGCGCTGTGCGGTCTAACGTGGTTGTAATCGAGTCGCCAGTCTTCGATGACCCGGCGGGCTTCATTGAGTGATTTGAACCAGTGGTGTCGCAAGCACTCGATGCGCAGCTTGCCATTGAACGATTCGCAGTAGGCATTCTGAGTCGGTTTGCCTGGCTGGATGAAGTGCAGTGTTCGTGCCGTGCGCTGGGACCACATCAGCATGGCGCGAGACGTGAACTCAGTGCCGTTGTTGCAGACCAGGACTTGTGGCAGCCGGCCTTCGTCTCTTAGTCGATCAAGCACGCGGCTGACGCGCTGACACGTGATCGAGGTGTCGACCTCAAGCGCTAGGCACTCGCGGCTGTAGTCATCGACGACGACCGGCACCCGGAAGCGTCGCCCGTCCGCCAACACGTCGTGCACGAAGTCCATCGAGCCGCGTTGACCGGGTGCCGTCGGGAGCTCCGCCGGCACCACGCGCTGCATGCCACGACGCCGTCGCTTCGGCCGTCGAGGCAGCTGCAGTCCTTGCTCGGTGTAGAGCCGCTCGACTCGCTCGTGGTTCACGACACCGAACTCGCGGCGGATCATCACCGTCATTCGGGGCACACCGAACGCAGGCCGCTCACTGGCCAGCTCGGCCAGGCGCGATGCAATCGCCTCGTTCTGCGGGTTCGGCTTGGCTCGGTAGTACCAGCTCGCCTCAGAGAGTCCCGCCAGGCGGCAGGCGCGGCGCACGCTCAGCCCGTGTTGATCGATCACTGCTCTCGCAGCGGCTCGCTTCGCCACGGGCTTCAGTATTTTCCCTCGATAATCGTCTTCATCGCCTGCATGTCCAGCGCCTGGTCGGCGACCATCTGCTTCAGGCGACGGTTCTCGTCCTCGAGCTGCTTCAGCCGCTTCACTTCTGGTGTTCCCATGCCACCGTACTTCGACTTCCAGCGATAAAGCGTTTGGTTACTGATGCCGCACTGACGGCAGATTTCTGCAGTCGTCAGCCCCGCTTCGTGCTGCTTCAGGATCGATGCGATCTCTTCGGGCTTGTGTCGCTTCTGCTTGCTCATCTCTCGTGCTCCTCTCCACCAGTCTAGTGGATAATGGCTCACTCGAGATACTTAGGCTCGGTGGGGTAAGGTCATGAAGAATCCACGTCGCCGTTTCATAGCGCGTCATTCGGCTGGGGCAGTATCCCTAGAATCGCCGTGGATACACAACGCGCTGTTACAGGTTTACCGGCCTTCCCCAAGCGCCTGCTACACTGCGCGGCCTCTGGGACGGGTCGGCCAGGCCGACAGGAACTGACGGACATGACTCAAGTGCTGCTCGGCGTGACGGGTGGTATCGCGGCGTACAAGAGCCCCGACCTCGTGCGGCGGCTCATCGAGCGCGGCGCCGAGGTGCAGGTGGTGATGACCGCCGGCGCCCGTGAGTTCGTGACCCCGCTGACGTTCCAGGCTGTCTCGGGTCGCCTCGTGCGTACGGACCTCTGGGACGAGCAGGCCGAGGCTGCCATGGGTCACATCGAGCTCGCGCGCTGGGCCGACCAGGTCATCATCGCGCCAGCCAGCGCCGACTTCATTGCCCGCTTCGCCGGTGGGCTCGGCGACGATCTGCTTGCGACGGTCTGCCTGGCCACCGAAGCACCCGTCGCCATCGCACCAGCCATGAACCGGCAGATGTGGGCCAGCCAGGCGGTGCAGGACAACATCGCGAAACTCGCGTCGCGCGGCGTTCGCATCCTCGGTCCGGGTTCGGGTGATCAGGCCTGCGGCGAGACGGGCGCCGGGCGCATGCTCGAGCCCACGGATATCGCCGAGCAACTGCTGCGCCCCGCCGACGGGCCGCTGTCTGGCAAGCATGTCGTCATCACGGCGGGCCCGACGCGCGAGCCCATCGACCCCGTGCGTTATCTGACCAACCGCTCGTCGGGCAAGATGGGCTACGCCATGGCCGAGGCCGCGCGCGCCGCGGGCGCCCAGGTCACGCTCGTGTCGGGCCCCGTCACACTGGGCGCGCCGGCAGGTATCGATCGACTGAGCGTCGAAACGGCTGAAGAGATGCAAGCGGCCGTGAATGCCGTCATCGAGGGCGCCGACGTCTTCATTGCGGCGGCCGCCGTATCCGACTATCGGCCCACTACGTTCGAGACCCAAAAGATCAAAAAGACGCAAGACAGCCTGTCGCTGGCGCTGGCCCTCAACCCCGACATCCTGGCCGGCGTGGCCGCGCGCTCGCCGCGACCCTTCACGGTGGGTTTCGCGGCGGAAACCACGGACGTCGTCGCCAACGCGCGCGACAAGCTCGAGCGCAAAGGGCTCGACATGATCATCGCCAACGAGGTGGGCGACGGGCTCGCGTTTGACCGCGACGATAATGCCGTCACGGCGCTCTGGGACGGTGGTGAGCGGGCATTTGCGCGCGAAGCCAAGACGCGCCTCGCGCAGTTGCTCATCGCGCTCATTGGCGAGCGTGTGACCGCAGCATGAGCCAGCGCCTCGAAGTCAAAATCCTCGACCCGCGCATCGGCGACACGATTGCGTTGCCCGAATACGCCACCGAGGGCTCGGCGGGCATGGACGTGCGCGCCTGCCTCGATGCGCCGCTCGACGTCGCGCCCGGCGACACCCATCTCGTGCCCAGCGGCCTGGCCATCCACGTGGCCGACCCGGGGCTTGCCGCGGTGTTGCTGCCGCGCTCGGGCCTGGGCCACAAGCACGGCATCGTGCTCGGCAACCTCACGGGGCTCATCGACTCGGACTACCAGGGACAACTTTACGTCTCGATCTGGAACCGGGGCGCGACGACCTACATGATCGAGCCCGGCGAACGCATCGCACAGCTCGTACTCGTGCCCGTGGTGCGGGCGGAGTTTGCTGTCGTCGAGGAATTCGGGGCGTCGGACCGGGGCGCGGGTGGCTTCGGTCACACGGGCCGCGACTGACGCGCGACCAGCCCGGTCTCAGGGCCGGTTCTGGCTCGTAAGCTCGGAGTAGCGCGCGATCGCAACGCGAAAGTCTTCGCGCAGGTTGTCGGCCTCACGCCTGTGCGTGGCCAGCCGCTCTTCATAGGTCACGATGCGGTCCTTGGTGAGCTTGATGTCGTCGGCCAGGGCCGGACGAATCATGGGCGCATCGGGTTCCACGGTATAGGGCTTGAAGTTCGACGCTTCGTCGAGCAAGGACACAAGCCGCTTGCGCAGGTTGGTCAGGTAGAGCTCGGTCACCTTGGACTGGGCTTCCAGCAGCTCGACGCGGCGGTCGCGGTGGCGCTCGATTTCGCCGATAGAAAGGTAGGTCGCCAGCAATGCGCGGTCGGCGCGGCGGGCGAGTTCCTCACGCGCCTTGGCTTCGGCCTCGAGCCGCATGGCTTCGAGCTCGTCCTCGGTGGCCTTGCCGGCGATGCGGCCGACGGCCACGCCTTGCTCGTTGAGGATGAGCTTTTCCTGCTCGGCGTACTCGGGCGGGATCGAATCTCCGAAGTGTACGACGCCGTGCTCGTCTACCCAGCGGTAGACGGTCTCGGTCGCCGCAGCCCCCGCGGCCAGCAGGGTGGCCAGGGCCCCCGACGCCAGAATTGTCCTGCCAGAACGTCGCATACCGCCTCCGATGGTACAGAAACCGGCCTGCCTCAGGGAGAGGTGCGTCACGGTTTTGGCGCTAAATCCGCCGTTCCGCGATGCCGTAACGGGCGCGGTAATCGAGGAGAGACTGCAGTTTCTCTGCGTCTCCGCCCTGCTTTACATGTGTCACGAGCGCCTCGAGTGTCGCAACGGCGCGCACTTTGACGCCCAGTGACTGTTCGACTTCCTGCACGGCCGACAGTTCGCCCGTGCCCCGCTCCTGGCGGTCCAGCAGGATCGCGATGCCCGCCACCCGGGCCCCGGCGGCCCGAATGATCTCCACGGACTCGCGGATGGCCGTGCCCGCCGTGATGACGTCGTCGATGATCACCACATCCCCGGCAAGCGGCCCGCCCACGATATTGCCGCCCTCGCCGTGGTCCTTGGCTTCCTTGCGGTTAAAGGCATAGGGCAGGTCGATGTCGTGGTGCTCGGCGAGCGCGGCGGCGGCCAGGGCCGCAAGCGGGATGCCTTTGTACGCCGGCCCGAACAGCAACTCGGCCGCCGGAAACTGCTCGGCGATGACGTGGGCGTAGAGCCGGCCCAGTGCCGCGGCCGCGCGGCCACCCGCGAGCTGACCTGCGTTGAAGAAATAGGGACTGACACGACCCGACTTGAGCGTGAATTCGCCGAAACGCAGCGCGTCGAGTGACAGAGCGAGCTCGACGAACGACTTCGGGGTTGGCGGCATGAAAGGTACCTGCGGGCTGTCTGAATGCGTCTGCTATTATGCCGCGCGCCATGACCCGCATCATCTCGCTCAACGCCAACGGCATCCGTGCCGCGGCGCGCAAGGGTTTCTTCGAATGGCTCGCGGCGCAGAACGCCGACGTGGTCTGTATCCAGGAAACCAAGGCGCAGGAACACCAGCTCGGCGACGAGGTGTTTCGCCCGGCCGGCTACCACACCTATTACGAGGACGCCGAGAAGAAAGGCTACAGCGGTGTGGCGATCTACAGCCGCCACAAACCCGACAAGGTCGTGCGTGGACTTGGCATCGACGACTACGACCGCGAGGGGCGCTACCTCGAGGTGCAGCTTTCGGGGCTGGCCGTGGCGTCGGTCTACCTGCCGTCTGGCACCTCGGGCGACGAGCGCCAGGCGTTCAAGATGCGCATGCTCGACGACTTTCTCGCGCACATGAAGAAGACGCGGCGGCGCAAGCGCGAGTACGTGTTCTGTGGCGACTACAACATTGCCCACACCAAGGCCGACATCAAGAACTGGAAGTCGAACCAGAAAAACTCGGGCTTCCTGCCCGAGGAGCGCGCCTGGATGGACACGATGATTCACCAGTCGGGCTTCGTCGACGCGTTCCGCGAGCTGCCGCAGGAAGCGCACGAGTACAGTTGGTGGTCAAACCGCGGCCGCGCCTGGGACAACAACGTGGGCTGGCGCATCGACTACCACATCACCTCGCCGGGTTTGCGCGGGCGCGTGAAAGCCACGGATATTTACCGCGATGAACGCTTTTCCGATCATGCGCCTGTGACCGTTGACTACGATTTCAAACTCTAGTCGCGGCTGGCGCCCCACTTGGGCGCGCCGAACCGTTGTCACGAACTTCTTTCTGGGGTTTTCGGGCGGTCTGCCGTTTCCCTTGGTCTACGCCACGTTAAGTGCCTGGCTTGAGGAAGCGGGCATTCCACGCAGTACGATCTCGACACTGGCCTGGATCAGTTTCGCGTACGCCTTCAAATTTGTCTGGTCGCCGATCGTCGACGGTGTGCGTCTGCCCTTCCTGACGTCATGGCTCGGACGCCGCCGCGCCTGGCTGGTGCTGGCCCAGGTGGCGCTCGCGGCTTGCCTGGTACTCATGTCGCGCCTGGACCCGGCGCAGGAGCTCACGGTGTTCGTCATGGTCACCCTGGCCGTCGCCATGTTGTCGGCGACCCAGGACATTGTCATTGATGCCTACCGCATCGAGTCCGACAGCGACGAGATGCAGGGCGTACTCGCAGGCGCTTATCAGTACGGCTACCGGCTGGCTTTGATTTGCAGCAGCGCGGGTGCGCTGTACCTCGCGCAATGGGGCGGCTGGGATGTTGCCTACGCGTGCATGGCCGTACTCATGAGTGTCGGGCTTGTGGCAGTGCTGATGTCGCCCGAACCGAAGCGGAACACGACGCCACCACCGTCCGGCATCGGGCGGTGGCTCGAGCAGAGTGTCATCGCTCCCTTTGAAGACTTCCTGAAGCGCTACGGTGTGCTTGCGCTATTGATCCTCGCCTACGTGGTCAGCTTCAGAATCAGTGACTATGTGTTGGGCGTACTCGCGAACCCGTTCTATCTCGACCTCGGATTCGAGAAGTCTGATGTCGCCACCGTGGCCAAGGTCTACGGGGTCATTGTGTCGCTCGTGGGCATTGCCGGGGGCAGCTTTGCCGTCCTGCGGTTCGGCGTCTACAGCAGTCTCATCATCGCGAGCGTGCTCATCGCATCGACCAACCTTGCTTTCGTGTTCCTGGCGTTTGCGGGACCGGAAATCTGGGCACTGACGGTGACGATCAGCGCAGACAACTTCGCCATGGGTTTCGCGGGCACCGTGTTTATCGCCTATCTGTCGAGCCTGACAAATCTGCAATTCACGGCAACGCAGTACGCCTTATTGAGCTCGCTCTCGGCGTTCGGCGGCAAGCTCATTGCCGGCTTTTCCGGGCGCGTTCAGGAATGGTCAGGCTGGGCAGGAATCATCGAGCCCTGGATGACGAACGCAGCGCGCGACGCCGACTGGGCGGGCTGGGTGGGGTTCTTCGTGTTTGCGGCTTGCACCGGCGTGCCGTCGATCGTGCTGGCTGTACTCGTCAGCCTGCCCCGATTCCGACCCACGCCGCCGCCTGCGGCTGACGTTAGTCCGGAATAAGCTCGATTCCGTGGTCGCGCTGGCGCTCGATCACTTCGAGCGGGTCGGACCAGTCGTGTGGTGGACGCCCGTCGACGTCGTCAACGACGTCTTCGCGGTTCACGTCCATGGCACCGCTCCAGTCTTCCGGGGCTGCGACGGCCTGAATGATCATCCGCCCCCAGTTTTCCGCGTCGATTTCGGCAACCGTGCCGTCGAAGTACTGGATCTCGATCGTGTTGGCGGCTTCGTCCACCGCCACGACCTCAAACAGACCGCGGTCCGGTCTGCGATACCAACGTCCCACCCTGGGATTCACTGCGGTCATGCTGCTACTCCCTGGCAACGCTCCCGCTACTGCTTCCGCGGGAAGCTCGTTTCACCTGTTTCAATCTTGTTATACGCTCCTTTGACAGGCAGCGCCAACGGCGGCCCGGGAGGCCGCAATCGACCGTTGGAAAAGCCGCGACGCGGCCCTATACTGCGCGCGCCAGACACCTCTCCCACCCTTGCAGAGCCATGCCGTGACGCCATTCATCGAACAATTGCTGCGCCACTTCGTCGTGCTGTTCGTCGTTGTTGAGCCCATTACGTTGGTACCCATTTTCGGGGCGCTGACGCGTGGTGCCGAGCCTGTCTACCGGCGCCGTATGGCAGTTAAGTCGATCGTGCTGGCCGCCATCATCTTCTGGGTGTTCGCACTGGCCGGTCAGCGTCTGCTCGAAACGCTGGGTGTGTCGGTCGCCGCATTCAAAATCGCCGGCGGCATCCTGCTGTTCCTCATGGCCGTGGACATGGTGTTCGCGCGTCAGTCGGGTCTGCGCTCGACGACGGTTCGGGAGCAGGACGAGGCGCGCTACCGGGAGGACATCTCCGTGTTCCCGCTCGCGTTCCCGCTCATTGCCGGGCCCGGCGCACTGGCCACGCTCCTGCTGCTGCTCGTGGAGATGGGGGACAGCTGGCCCGAGTTCTTCGGGCTCATGGGGATGGCGATGCTCGTGCTGGCCATCGCGCTCGTGCTTCTGCTGCTGACGACGCCGGTCATGCGTGTGATGGGCGAGACGGGCGCCAACGTGGTCAGCCGGCTGTTCGGTGTGGTGCTCGTGGCGCTGGCCGTGCAATACGTTGTCGACGGCGTGCTCGTGCTGTTCGGCTAAGCGGCGCGCTTCCAGCACCAGTCCCAGATGCGGTGGCCGAGCTTGAGACCCCGCCGCTCGAACTTCGTCTGCGGCCGCTCATAAGGCCGTTCCCCACTGTGTTCTCGGCGTACGGCGCAACGAAAGCGCGCGTCGGCCGACAGCACGGCGTCAATCTGTTCGGCGTAGTCTTCCCAGTCCGTGGCGATATGCAGCGCGCCATCGGGCGCCAGCACGCGGTCGACGAGGTCGAGAAACCTGGGCTGCACGAGCCGGCGCTTGTGGTGGCGCTTCTTGGGCCAGGGGTCCGGAAAGTAGAGATTCAGGCGGGCGACGCTCGCGCGCGGCAGCTGGCGCGAGAGTACGGCGACGGCGTCGTATTGGGAGACGCGGAAGTGCTGGAGTCCCGCGCGCTCGGCCATGAGCAGGCAGTGTCCGATGCCCGGCTCGTGGACCTCGATGCCGAGCACGTTCCACTCGGGCCGCGCTGCGGCGATGTCGACGAGGCTGTCGCCGTTGCCGAAGCCGATTTCGACGAGCAACGGGGCGCTGCGACCGAACAGGTCCACGGGATCGAGCTCGTCGTCGGGCCCGGGCAGGCCCAACTCGGGTAACAGAGTGTCGAGCGCGCGCTGCTGCGCCGGCGTCATGCGACCCGGCCGCTTGACGTAGCTCTTCACGTCGCGCGGGTGTTGGTCCGTCATTGTGCTGCGGGCGTCAGGCGGCCGTAACCGACTCGAGCAGGCGGCCGCCCAGCGACTCCGTGTGCAGCAACTTGCTGACCTTCTCGGCGTCCATGGGGCGGCTGATGAAGTAGCCCTGTGCGCAGCCGCAACGCGATTCGCGCAGGAACGCGAGCTGGTCCTGTGTCTCCACGCCTTCGGCCGCGATGTCCACGTCGAGCCCTTCAGCCATAGCGATGGCTGCGCGCACGATGCGTTGGTGCGCCTCGTTCTCGGTGACATCCTGAATCAGCGACTGATGGAGCACGAAGCTCGTGACCACGGTGGTGTCGAGCGCCGCAAAGGAAATGTCGTGGGTGCCGAAATGGTCGAGCGTGACGCCCACGCCCAACTTGCGCAGTGCCTTGAGTGTTTCGACTTCGCGCGGGCGCTGCAGGCTGGCGGCGCCGTCGCCCAGCTCGAACTCGAGGCAGCCCGGGTCGAGCGCGTGGTCGGCGATGGCGCGTTGCACGGTGTCCTCGAGGCGGCCGCCCGTGAGCTGCAGCGGCGACAGGTTGATCGAGATCGTGAGGTCGGGCACGGGGTAGCGGTGCTGCCAGGCCTGCAGCTGCGCCGCCGTCGACTCGATGATCCACTCGCCGACGGAGTGGATGAGCCCGCTCGATTCGAGCAGCGACAGGAAGCGCGCCGGCGGCAACAAACCAAAGCGCGGGTGTTGCCAACGGAGCAGTGCCTCGAGCCCCATGAGCCGGCCCGTGGAAAGATTGACCCGTGGCTGGTATCGAATCGTGAGCTCGCGGCGCAGCAGCGCGTGGCGGATGCCCACCTCGAGCTCGGCGGTGTCGCCGTCGTGCTCGGTCTGCGAGCGCGAGAAGAACTGCATGCGCGCGCCACCCGCGCGCTTGGCCTGGTACATGGCGCGATCAGCCGCGCGCACGAGCGAGTCGGCGTCTTCGCCGGCCTCGGGGAACAGCGCGATACCGACGCTGCTCGTCACGAACAGTTTGAGCCCGTCGAACTCGAACGGCTCGGCCACGCCGCGCACGACTTTCTGCGCAGCCGCCGCAGCATCGCGCGGACCCGTGAGGTTCTCGAGTGCCACGACAAACTGGTCGTCGCCCCAGCGCGCGAGCAGGTCACCCTGGCGCAGCACGGCCTGAAGGCGTGCCGCGACGGCAGTGAGCAGCGCGTCGCCCACGTCGTGGCCGTGCGCGTCATTAATACTGCGAAAGCGGTCGATGTCGATGAACAACACACCCAGGGTGCGGTGCGTGCGCTGCGCGCGTGCCACCGCCTGCTCGAGCTGGTCGGCGAAAAGACGCCGGTTGGCGATACCCGTGCGTTCGTCGTAGAGCGTCGACTGCGTTTGCGCGCGGTCACGCGCAAAACGCTCCGTGATGTCGCGGAAGCTCACGAGTCCGCCGATGAGTGCGCCGCTACGACCGAACAGGCCGCGGCCGTTGACTGACAGCACGCGGTCTATGCCGTCTTCGCTGCGGTGTGAGAGCGCAAGCTCGGAAAACCGCTCGCCGCGTTGTACGCGCGACAGCACGCGGTCGGGCAACGCCAGCAGGCGGCCCGACGCGGCGTCGCGGGTGCAAAAGCGCGCGGGCCAGTCCGGGTCGGGCCAGGCGTCGCGGCCCATCCCCAGGATGGCGCGAGCCGCCGGGTTGATGCTCACGACACGCCCGGCCGGGTTGATCACAACGGCACCGTCCTGAATGCCTTCCATGACGGTCGCGAGTACTTCGCTGCGACCGGCGAGCGTGTCGATGAAGTCGAACTGGTCGCGGCACTGCACGAGCACCTGGCGCAGTCGCATCGTGTCGGCGCGCTCGACGCAGAGGTAGGTCTGCGCGCCGTGCAGTACGGCGCGGATGCCGCGCTGCTCGCGTTCGGTAGAGGTCATTGCCACGACGGGCCAGGCCGAAATCTCGGGCATGAGGGCCTGCGGGCGGTAGCGCTCGGCCGAGCTCTCGGTGATGCCGAAGTCGACGAGCAGCAGGTCGGGTGCTGACTCGCTGACGCGGTGCGCCAGCATGTCGGGGTCCGTCAGTTCGACCACGGATTCGATCTCGGGCAGCGCCACGAGCTCGCGGATCAGGGAGCGGGCTGGAACTGACAATTCGCCCAGGTAGAGGATGCGCAGTCGGCTCGGCTTTTCCGGGTGACTCATCGCTGGGGCCGTGAATGCTGGCTTGTCATTGTTATTGTTCTGGCGGGTTTGATCGATGATAGCAGAATCGCCAATGAGACAACGCGCGCCGGCCACTAAACCCTCGGCGCCCGGACTGCATCTTAGAGTGGAATTCGGAGCAATTAAGCGCGGCACATAACCGCGGTGTTAACAGGGATCAGCTATGCTGCTCACGATGAGCGCAGACAGGCAGGAAGACGCGGCGCAGGACGATATCGCGCTGGCAGCGAGCGGTGATACGCGAGCCTATGAACGGCTGTACCGAACACACGTGCCGCATATATACGCGCTGTGTCTGCGAATGACCGCGAACCGGGCCGAGGCTGAGGACGCCACCCAGGACGCCTTCGTGCAGGCCTGGCGCAAGCTCGACAGTTTTCGCGGTGACAGCCGCTTCTCAAGCTGGTTGCACCGGATCGCCGTCAACGTGGTGTTGGGCCGGATGCGCAGCCGCAAGCGCGAAATGGAACGCATGCGGCTGGTTGATCCAGAGACCCAGACGGCGACGCCCGCCGAGCACGACATAAGTGATCTGGAGCGGGCCATTGCGGGGCTGCCCGAGCGCGCGCGACAGGTGTTCGTGCTCGCCGGGGTCTACGGCTACACCCATGAACAAGTTGCCGAGGCGCTCGATGTCGCCGTCGGCACCTGCAAGGCCCATCTGCACCGCGCGCGTCAGATGCTGGCCGAACAACTGGAAGCAACGACATGAACGATCAAGACGACGCACTGGACCAGGCACTGGCCAAGCTCGATGACCGCATCGAGCCAGAGCGGGACCTTTGGCCCGGAATCGAGGCGAAGATCAGCGAGCGCAAGGGTGGGTTCTGGCAGTGGCGAGTCGCGGCCAGCGTCTTCGCGGCTTCGGTACTCGTTGGCCTGCTCATCATCCCGCCCGATGACGCCACGACCACGGTGGCCGGCGTGACACCGTCCGAGGTGCCCGAGGCTGATGAGGCGCTGTTTCGCTACAGCGGTCTCGACGCCGAGTTCGTTCGCGTGCACCAGCGCTCGCTGGACGAGCTCGCGGATCATCTGGCCGATCTGCAGCCCGCCACCCGCGAGGTTGTGATCGCCAACCTGAAGATTATTCGCGCCTCGATTGCCGAGATCAATGAGGCCATTGAGCGCGAACCGAACAACGTGGAACTGCGTCAGCTGTTGCGCATGGCTTACGAGCAGGAGCTCGCCATCGTCAACGGTTTCCGCCGCAGTGCGCCGACGCTTGAGAGGACGACGACGTGAGTACCAAGAACAAGACCATCCTGACCTTGGCCGCGCTGCTAGCGGCACTTCCGGCCGCGGCCGGTGACGAGGTTCGCCGCAGCCTGCCCACGGGCGATGCGCCAGACGTGCGCATCATCAGCCCCTCGGGTGACATCGTCGTGACAGGTGAGTCGACAAACACCGTCGACATCGTCGCGGAACTTGCGAACGGCAAGCAGCGGCTGGAAGTGTCCGAGCGCGGCAACGAAGTGCTGATCGAAGTCAGCAAGACGGGCGGCGGCTGGAAAGACAAGGGCACCGACCTCTTCATTACCGTGCCTGAGGCGGCCTCGGTTGTCGTCGAGGCGGCGTCCGCGGATATCGATGTCGAGGGCGTGCGCGGGACCTTGCGCGTTGAAACGGCCAGCGGCGATGTGTCGGTCGAGACTTTCGGCGGCAAGCTCAAGGCGCGAAGCACGAGTGGCGATGTGATGGTCACGGGCCACCTTCAGGAAGGCGAGGCCTGGGTCGGATCCACGAGCGGCGATGTCGAAGTCTCGGAACTTGCGGGTCGGCTCAGCGCGACATCGGTGAGCGGCGACGTCGTCATCTCCGACGGCCAGCTCGACCGCGTGCGCGCGACGGCCACCTCCGGAGACATCTACATCCAGGGCCTGCGCGGCAAGAGCACCGATATCGAGGCCGACGCCGTGTCGGGTGACATCGAGGTCACGCTGGGCTCGGCCTTCGGCGGGCGTATCGAGGTGTCGACGCTCAATGGTCGCATCGACAACTGCTTCGGTCCCAAGCCCCAGCGCACGAGCCGTTACGGGCCCGGCCGCATCCTCAAGTTCGACCATGGCACGGGCCGCGGCCGTCTTGAGCTTGAGACCGTAAACGGCGGCATTGAGATCTGCATGGAATAGGTGGCTGCCCCCACCTGACTGGGCCTGGCGCGCGCGACGTGCCAGGCCTTTTTTTTGCTCTGTCACGTGAACCATTGGCCCGCTTTGCTACCCTAAGCGACATGGCCCGAATCATTAAATGGGCGCTCGGCATCGCCGCTGCGCTGATCCTGCTTGTGGTCGCTGCGGTGACCGTGGCGGTTCTCGTGTTTGATCCCGAGGACTACCGCGAGGACATCGAGCTCGCGCTCACCGAAGCCACGGGCCGCCAGGTCACCGTGGGCGGTGAGCTGACCATGAACCTCTTCCCCTGGCTCTCGATCCGAACCGGCGATATCGAGGTCGCCGCAGCACCCGCATTCGGGCCCGAGCCCATGCTGCGCATCGACGCCGTCTCAGCCGGTGTCCGGCTGCCGCCACTGCTCACGGGCCGGGTCGAGATTGGCACGGTCGCCATCGACGGCTTTACGCTCAACATGGCCGTGCGGGGCGACGGCATGACGAGCTGGCAGGACCTGCTCGAGCGCAGCACCTCGGCTGAGGCGGCAGACACGAATGCTCTGCCGCAGCAGGAGGCTCCCGAGCTCACGGTGGCCGCAGTCGAAATCACAAACGCGGCCGTGACCTACAGCGATGGCATGTCGGGCGCCGAGTACGTGATTGATGGCTTCAACCTGTCCTTGCAAGACTTTTCGCCCGATACGGCGACGCCCGTCGATGCCCAGTTCGAGTTTCGCGCGGCGCCCGATGACATCGCGGGCGCTCTGCGCCTGACGGCCGTGCTCGAGCCTGGCGGCCTCGAGACCCCGGCCGTGCGCAACCTCAACGTATCGGGCCAGATCAATGCGCCGTTCCTGGCCGGCGAGACGGCATTGTCGTTGCGCACCGCACGCCTCGTCATGGACAGTCCAAACAACTCGCTGGCCATCGACGAAGGGCGACTCGCGCTGGGCCCCGTGGCCGGCACCTTCTCGCTGTCGGGCAGCGGGCCCGAGGCGCCGCTGGCGCTCACGGGGCAGGTTGCGCTGGAGACCTTCTCGCCACGGGAGGCGGCGGCGTTGTTCGACGTTGCGCTCGAGTCGGCCGACCCCGCCGTGTTCGAGTCACTGGCGTTCTCCGCGGGCCTCGAACTCAGCTATGAGGCCGCGGCGCTCACGGGGATCGACGCGCGTCTCGATGACACCGTGCTCGCGGGCGACGTCGCCTACGACATGGTCGGTCGCCCCCGGATTCGGTTTCAGCTTGCGGGCGGCGAGATCAATCTCGACGACTACCTGCCGCCCGCTGAGGACGCGGCCGACGCCGAGGATGCCGGCGACGCCGTGGTCGCGACGGCCTTGCCCGTCGACATGATTCGCGGTCTGACGGCGCAAGGTGGTCTCAAGTTCGAGCGGCTGACGCTGGGCGACCTGCCTTTCGATTCACTGGAGCTGGGTCTCGACATCGGTGGCGACCAGGCGCGACTGTACCCGCTGAGCGCCACCGTACTCGACGGCAAGTATCGCGGTGACGTGCGCATCGACGCGCGCCAGGCAACGCCCGTGCTCGCACTCGACGAACGTATCGAAAACTTGAACCTGGGCACGCTCGCGCGGCTGCTCTACGAGCGCGACAACGTCGAAGGCACGCTCGCAGGCCGCTTCAGCCTCACGGGTCGCGGCGAGACGCTGGCCGACGTGCGTGAGACCCTGCAGGGCAACGTGGAACTCGCACTCACGGACGCTGCGCTCACGGGCACGGATATCTGGTACGACATCCGCAGCGCCCGCGCGCGCTTCAAGGGCGAAACGGTGCCACCGAGGCCCGAGCCCGCGCGCACCGAAATTTCGAGCTTGCAGGCCACCGCCACGGTGCGCGACGGCGTGGCGCGCAACGATGACCTGTTTGCGGAAATCCCGTTCCTCCAGGTCACGGGCGCGGGCACCGTGAACCTCGCCGATGCCACCATCGACTACGGTTTGCGCGCGCGCGTGCTCGAGCGCCCCGAGTTTCTTGCGGGCGCGACAGCCGAGGAACTCGATGAGTACACCGAGGCCGTCATTCCGCTCAAGCTGACGGGCGACATGACGGCGCCCACCATTCGCCCCGACATCGAGGGGATGGCGCGTGACGCGGCGAAGCAGAAGATCGAAGAAGAGAAAGACCGCCTGCGCCGGCGCTTGCTCGACCGATTGCGCGGTGACGATGAGGACGAGGAGCCCTCGCTCGAGGACGCCCTCAAGGACATTTTTGACTGATGGATCGGCGCGTCTTCATGGCGCTTGTGTTGCTCACCGGCGCCGCGCCGGCGACGGCTGCGGAGATCCGTGAGGTCACCGTCGAGCACGAGGGCAAGCGCTACACGATGCGTTCCGAGACCTGGTTCGATGCACCGCGTGCTGGCGTGTTCGACGTGCTCACGGACTACGCGCAATTCGACCGCATTTCGAGCGTTTATGACGAGACTCGATTCGAGGCGCCGGCCGAGGACGGGACGCCGCGCGTCTACACGCGCGTCAAAGGCTGCGTCCTGTTTTTCTGCCAGACGATGGCGCGCACGGAGCGACTCGAGAACGAGGGTCTCGGCAGCATCCGTACGACCCAGGAGCCCGGTGGCGAGGATTTCCGCCACGCCGTCGCGACCTGGGCATTGAGCGAAGAGGACGACGGGACGCTCGTGGTGTACGAGATCGAGATGGAGCCCGCGTTTTGGGTGCCGCCCGTGATCGGGCCCTATGTCATGAAGCGCCAGCTCATCAAAGGCGGTCGCGACGCGGTCGCGCGTATCGAGAAGCTCGCGCAGGCATCGATGGCCGATGCGAGCACGTTTCGTGAGCGCGGCCTTACGGGCTTCGACGATCCGCAATGAGTGATTTCGCTGCGCGTGTGCTCGACTGGTTCGAGCACCACGGTCGCAAGGACCTGCCCTGGCAACGTGATCGGTCGCGCTACCGCGTGTGGATCAGCGAGGTGATGCTGCAGCAAACGCAGGTCGCCACGGTGATGGGCTACTTCGAACGCTTCATGGCGCGGTTCCCCGACGTGGTGACGCTTGCCGATGCCCCCACCGATGATGTGCTCGCGCTCTGGTCGGGGCTCGGCTACTACGCGCGGGCGCGCAATCTGCACGCGGCCGCGCAGCAGGTGCGTGACCTGCACGGTGGCGTGTTCCCCGGTGACTTCGACGCCGTGGTCGCGTTGCCCGGCGTGGGGCGCTCCACGGCGGGTGCCATTCTGGCGCTGGCCGACGATGCCCGGCACGCGATTCTCGACGGCAACGTCAAGCGCGTGCTGGCGCGCCACGAGACCATCGAAGGCTGGCCCGGGCGCAGCGCAGTGCTCAAGGCGCTCTGGCAGGCCGCGGAGCAGTTCACGCCCAATGAGCGCGTCGCGGACTACACGCAGGCGATGATGGATCTGGGCGCCACGCTGTGTACGCGTCGGGCGCCGGGCTGCGAGGCCTGTCCCGTGCGCACGAGCTGCCGCGCGCGCGCCGAAGGGCGCATTGATGACTTGCCGGGTCGCAAGCCGCGCCGCGAGAAACCGCGTCGGCGCGCACGCCTTCTCGTTTACCGGGACGCATCGGGTGCGCTGCTGTTCGCACGCCGGCCGCCGACGGGTATCTGGGGCGGGCTCTGGTCGTTCCCCGAGCACTCCGACGACGCGCCCAGACCCGAAGGCTTACCCGCCAGCGAGGCCGCGCCGCAGTTGTTGCCGGGCTTCGTACACAAGTTCACGCACTTCGATCTCGAAATCCTGCCCGAGCTTTACGACGTTACGGCGTCGGCGGACCGGGTGGCCGAGGCGGATCAGCGGTGGGTGAAACCGGCTGAGCTGGCCACGCTGGGCGTGCCGCGGCCTGTCGAACGCATCGTCGAGTCGCTAGAATCGCCGCAATCCCTGTTACAGGAATCGTCATGACCAGAATGGTGGACTGCGCGCTGCGCGGTGAGTCGCTCGAAGGCCTCGATCGCGTGCCCTACCCGGGCGAGCTTGGCCAGCGCATCTACGACAACGTGTCCAAAGTCGCCTGGCAGCAATGGCTCGCGCACCAGACGATGCTCATCAACGAGTACCGGCTTACGCCGATCGAGCCCGAGGCGCGCAAGTTCCTCGAGGGTGAGATGGAGAAGTTCTTTTTCGGCGAAGGGTCCGCGAAGCCAGAAGGCTTTACGCAGTCCGCCGACGACTAGCGCCGCGCCGCCTCGATCCGGTAGAGCTGCGCGACGGGAAGTCCGCGCGGGTCGCCCGCCATGTTGAAGCGCACCTCGGCCACGAGCTCGAAGCCCGTGATAGGCGCGCGGGCCTCGGCCAGCGCCATGAACAGTGCCGGGTTGATGCGACGCACGGTGTCGATGTCGCGCAATCCCACACGCCCGCCCTGGAACACGTAGAGACCCTCGATCTCGGTGAGCACGTAGCGCGTGCCCTCAGGCGCCTGGGCCAGGAACGCCTCGGGCGACAGCGACGTGAGCGCAGCCAGCTGCGCGAGCTTGCCCTCGTGTTGCGGCGTCAGCACGAAGTTGTTGGCGAGCACGCTGCAGTCGGTGTGGTAGCGCACGGGATGCCCGTCGTTGTTGCCCGCGATCACGACACCGGGTTGGTTCGCGCAAGCTTCGGCCAGTGGCGCAAACAAGGCATAGCTCATCTCGTAGCCGCGGCGCAGGCCCGCGGGCTGGTCGGCGAACAGTTGGCCGCGCAGCTGCGGCTGCACACTGATGGCCACAACAATGAGCGTGGCCACGGCGGTGCCCGCGCGCGGCAGTCTGGTGCCCAGCTGCTGCAGCATGAGTACGCTGACGATCACCATGGCTGCCAGGCCGAAGTACACGAGCCGCTGCTGCAACAGCATGAGCGAAAGCCCGAACAGCGCCCAGGCCGCAAATGCGATCTGTGAGGGCGGCGTGCGGCGGGTCAGTGTCCAGAGGCACCAGACCAGCGCAACAGGCACGAGCAGAATCAGGTAGGAGTACAGGCTGAACACACCCGGGCGGGCCCCGGCGATGAACAGGTCCGCGATGGGGCTGCGGACTTCCGAGATGCGGTCGAAAAGCAGCAACTCGCCGCCCAGGAAGGCACCGCCCAGCAACAGGCCGCCGACGAGAGGTACGCCGAGTAGCGCGGCACATCCCGCAACCAGTGCGAGTCGGCGCCTATCGAACGGCTTGCCGGCCATGAGCACCGTCATCGTTGCCGTGCACAGCGCGACATAGCCGTGAAACGCCGAGAGCGTCGTCAGCGAGAACTGCAGGTCGCGGAATGGTGCGGATGGCAGCAGGACGAGAAGCGTCACACCCACAAGCGTTGCCGCGAAGACACGCGCCTGCCGGCTGGGCGGCATGTCGCCACGCAACCAGACGACGCCAAGTGCAATGAGTGCAGGCACCTGCAGCACGAACGCACCCGTGTGGAACGCGACGGCCGCACCGAGCACGGCACCGGCGGTTGCCGCGCGCGCCGATTGTTCGGGCGCATCAAGCCAGCGCATGAGCGCAAGCGCACTGGCGAGTACGAAGCTGAGCTCAATGAAATGGTGATCGATGATGCCGAAGCCGTGCAGCGCCTGCAGCGCGCCCGACAGTGCGAACGCGAGCGCGGCGCAGGCGACAAGCTCGATGCGCAGGCGAGCCCGCGCCGCCAGTGCGGTAAACAGCGCGACATTGACGAGCACCCAAACCACCGGGATCCAACCGAGCACGGCCATGGGTTGAGCCTCGGCGTCGACGAGTCGCGCAGCCGACAGCACTTGCCCGCCGAGCCAGTCGTAGGCCCAGGGCCAGGTGATCCAGCTGCCTTCGGGCACGTGCATACGGTCATCGAACTGCGTGAGGCCCCGACCCTCAGCGACATCGATCATGCGCCGCGCGTGGTAGAAGCTGTCGTTGCCCATGGGCACGAACGCCTCACCCACCTGTGCGCTGTCGCGCATGAGCGTCGCGAGCCACAGCGCCACGAGTCCGCACGTGAGCGCGATGGCGATGCGATAGATGCGTTGCGCGTCAGCCGGCGCGTTCACCGGTGAACACCACGTAATGACTCAGGAGATAGTTGCTCACGGTGCCGATCGCCGAAGACACGACGAGTGCTGCGAGCGGCACGTGTGCGAAGAAGTCGGTGTAGATCACGAGCCAGGTGAAGGCAGCGAGCCCGAGCAGCGCGCTGACAATTTGCGCCATCAGGTATTTGCCGAGCTCGAGGCCGCGTCGGCTCGCGCGGCGGTCGGCAAAGGTCAGCCGCCGGTGCATGAGCCACGTCGTCACGACGGCGACCGGAAATGAGGCCAGGCGCGCCGGCACGGGGTCCAGACCCGCCCAAACCAGGCTCTGCAGCAAGACGGCGTCGACCAGGAAACCGCAGCCGCCCACGAGGACAAACTGCGAGATCTGGCGGCGCGAGGTAACACTCAATCGCGTGAGCCCGAGTCGAGCACGCCCGGGATCTGCAGGTAGCGCAGCCGCTTGAGTTCCTGCCGCCCGCGCGTCACGGTCG
This sequence comes from Pseudomonadota bacterium, assembly GCA_039821605.1. Classification (GTDB taxonomy): domain Bacteria; phylum Pseudomonadota; class Gammaproteobacteria; order Steroidobacterales; family Woeseiaceae; genus CALBPI01. The sequence continues at coordinate 144,690 of JBCBNV010000004.1, forward strand.
CGAGGATGAGCCCGCAGGCCAGAGACAGGAAGGCGAGCAGCATCATGCCCGTGGCGAGTATCGCGGTCGGGAAGCGCGGCACCTCGCCTGTATTGATGAAGGTGATGACGATGGGGATCGCGAGGAGGATCGCGACTGCGGCCAGCAGCGCGAACATGCTGCCGAAGAAGGCCAGCGGACGTTCCTCCTTGAGCATGCGCACGATGGTGACGAGAATCTTGAGCCCGTCACCATAGGTGTTGAGCTTGCTCTCCGAGCCTTCGGGGCGCTCCTTGTAGTCGGTCGTGACCTCGGCCTGCGGCATGCCCAGTTCGAGCGCGTGCACCGTCATCTCGGTTTCGATCTCGAAACCGCCCGAGAGCAGCGGAAACGACTTTACGAAGCGACGCGACAGCACGCGGTAGCCCGAGAGCATGTCCGAGACTTCGCTGCCGAAGCTGAAGGCGACAAGGCCGGTCAGCAGGCGGTTGCCGAATCGGTGGCCCGTTCGGTAGGCGGCCTGCGAGGAGGCAGCGCGCGTTCCCGTCACCATGTCGAGCCCCTCATCGACGAGCCGGTCCACGAGCTTGGGCGCGGCCGGTGCGTCGTAGGTGTCATCGCCATCGACGAGCACGTACACATCGGCCTCGACGTCGGCAAACATGCGGCGCACGACATGCCCCTTGCCCTGACGTGTCTCGGTACGCACCACCGCGCCCGCCGCCGAGGCGATCTCGCGCGTGTCGTCACTCGAGTTGTTGTCGTAGACATAGATGGTCGCGTGGGGCAGCGCGGTGCGGAAATCCGCGACCACCTTGCCGATGGTCGCGGCTTCGTTGTAGCAGGGCACCAGGACGGCGATGTCTCGGTCGCTCATGGGTTCTCCGTGTGTTGCGCGCTCTGCGCGCCGTGGCGAATGCGAAACAGTCGCGCCGCCGCGAACGGGCGGCCATCGTCGAGCGGGCGTTCGGCGATGAGTTCGAAGTTGGCGGGGAGGTTCGGGTCCAGCGTCAGCGCCATGGCCAGCGGCGGATTCGACTGCGACAGCTCGTCGAGTGTGGGCTCTCGCAGGCCGGTCTCGGTGTAGAGGTACAGGTCGTTGAGCACGACGAGCACGTAGTCGATGTCGGGCCGCATTTCGACGAGCGCCTCGGGCGACAGTGACCAGGCCTGCTGCAGCTCGCGGATCTTGTCTTCGTGTTGTGGCGTGAGCAAAAAGTTGTTGGCAATGACCGAGCACGCCGAGTGGTAGCGGACGGGATGACCGAAGTTGTTCGACGCGAGTGCGAGGCCCGGGGCCGCGTCGCAGGCGCTGCCAAGTGCCGTGAACAAATCGACGGCGATTTCGTAGTCGACATCGAAAGACAGGTCGTGCGAGGCAAACAGCTGGTAGCGCAGCGGCCGTTGCCAGGCGACGGCAACCACGGCCAGCATGATGAGGCTCGCCAGCGCTTCACGGCTGCGCATCTTGGGGAGGTGACGCTCGAGCATGAGTGGCAGCGCGAGCAACAGGGCGAAGCTGCCGAAATACTGCATGCGCAGCTGCACCAGCATGAGCACAAGGCCGAACACACCCGCGGCGGCGATCATGATGGTTTCGAATTGCTTATCCGCGGCCAGACGCCAGGCGTACCAGAGGGCCAACACTGGCACGAGATAGATCAGCAGCGAGTAGAGCATCACGAGCTGCGATGAACGCACAGGCTCGAACAGGCCCGGCACGGGGCTGCGTGCTTCTTCGATGCGGTCGAACAGCATGATGTCGCCGCTCAGGAACGCCACGCCGCCCCCGGCGGTCAGCAGTATCGGTGCCGCCAGCACGGCAGCGGCTGCGGTCGCAATGCCGAAACCGCGACGGCTCGCCTCAACGCGGGCCAGGAGTGCGGTCATCGCCCCCGTGCAGAACGCGACGTAGACGTGGTAGCCGCTGAGCAGAGAATAGTCGAACGCGCCGGCACGGAAGGGCGCGCTCGGGATCGAAATGATAAGTGTGGTCAGGGGCAGCGTGATGGCAAACGCCAGCGCCGCGCCGCGCGACGGTGACAGCCCGCGCAACCAGGCGACGCCGAGCCCGAGCAGCAACGGCAACTGCAGAACGAACAGCCCGTTGTGAAATGCGGGTGCGAGACCCAACACGATGGCAAGCGCTATCGCGCTGCCGCGCGCGTCGGGGTGCCGCGCCCAGCGCAGGGCCAGTAAGGTCGCCAGCAGCACGAAACTGTGTTCGATGTAGTGGTGGTCGATGGCGCCCGTTCCGTGCATGAGCTGTGTGAACGGGAACATCGCGTAGGCCAGCGTCGCGACGGCACGCAGCCCGGCAGACAAGCCCACGGCACCCGACAGCATAAAGAACAGCGCTACGTTGGCGACGAGCACAAACGGCGGGACCATGGCCAGGAAGCGCATGGGGTCGGCGTCGGGGTTCAAGGCCAGGTGCGCGGCGAGCAGTTTGCCCATGAGGTAGTCGTAGGCCCAGGGCCAGGTGATCTGGCTGCCCTCGGGCACATGGATCGTGTCGTCGAACTCGTAAAAGCCGCGCTCGCCGGCCGTGTCGATGATGCGCCGCGCATGGTAGAACGCGTCGTTGCCGACGGGGTGGTAAACCCCGTCGCGGAGGCTTGCGTCGCCGATCTGCAGGGCCAGGAACACCGCGATGGCGGTGCAGGCGGCCCAGGCCAGCAGCAGCCACTTGGGCTGCTCAGGCTGCGCGACAGTTGGACGGTCGTATGACATAACGCGCAAGTGTAGCGGCCAGCGTCCGTCAATGGTGTGAAGCAGTTCCGACCTGAAGCACGTCGTGGCAACACGCTACAATGCGTTCTGATGGCGAAGGTCCCGCTACCCGGGGCCGCGAGCTGCATGGACGCACCTGCATGACCCCTGTCGCGAGTCGGCTCGATGTCGACCGGATCAGCGACCGTAGTATCGATGGCCAGGATGAACCTTGGACGGCCTTCGATCTGCTGCGCCGCAGCGCCGAGCGCTGGCCGGGTCGCGCGGCACTGCATTTCCTTGCGGATCCCGCGCGATTCGAACACGCGCGTACCCTGACTTTTGAAGACCTGTTCGAGCAGGTGTGCGCTGCGGCGACGTTGTTTCAGGCCCACGGCGTCGGCGTCAACGACGTGGTGGCCGTGGCACTGTCCAATCGACCTGAAGCCCATATTGCCATTTGGAGTGCGCAGTCCGTGGCGACGGTCATGCCGATCAACGGTGGCATTCCGACTGATGATTTTGCCGCGCTGCTTGCGCTGGCACAGACGCGAATCCTCGTTGCCGATGCGGGCAGCTGGGCGCATCGTGCGGAAGAGATCACGGCCGCCTGCCCGCGCCTGACGCACGTGTTTCTTGTCGGCGAGGCGGCGGCGCATGCGCACCCCGATGTCGACGTGCAGGACTTCAATATCGCACTGAGCAGGATTCGCGGCGATGTCGCGCAATCGGCACCATCACCCGAGCACCTCGGGATCATCAATTGCACGGCGGGCACCACGGGCCGGCCACGGCTTGTTCGACGGTCATTGGCGGCCGAAATGCGCGCTGTGTGCGCGTTGCGGACGATGTTCGGCGAATTCCTCAATGAGGGTACGGTCGTGGCCGGTGGCCTGCCGTTGTTTCACAATTCCGTCGCCTCGGCCTCGGGCCTGTTGCCCTGGGCGCAGGGTGCGTGCGTGATCACGGCCGGTCCCCGCGGCTTCCTGGATCCCGGCTTTGTTGCGAACTACTGGCGCATACTTGCCCACTACAGTGTAACGCTGGCCTTGCTTGTACCCTCGGTCATTGCGCAGTTGTTGCGCGTGCCCATCGGTGAGGCCGATATCACCTCGCTGTCGCTGGCCATCTCAGGCGGTGCGCGGTTGTCGGCGGGTTTGCAGCGGCGCTTCGAACGCGCGGCCGGGGTGCGCCTGTTGTCGAGCTATGGCGTTGTGGAGCTCGGTTGTCTTGCCACCATGACACCGCCCGCGGGCGAACGCCGGGCCGGTTCTGCGGGCATTGCACTGCCCTGGCACCGCACGCGCATCGCCAAACTCGATGACGCGAATCGGTTTCGGGGTGACTGCGACATCGAGGAAGACGGCCGCTTGCTTGTGAACGGCCCGGGAGTGCTCGACTCCTACATCGACGACGAGCATGGCGGCGTGGCCCGGGTCGACTGCGGCGACGACCTGCTCTGGCTCGATACCGGCGACCTCGCGAGTGTCGATGCCGACGGTTACCACTGGATCGCAGGCCGGCGCAGCGAGGTCATTCGTCGCGGTGGCCGCTACGTCGATCCGTCAACGATCGAAGAGGGCTTGCTGCAGCATCCCATGGTGGCCATGGCGGCAGTCGTGGCGCGGCCCGATCCGATTGCCGGCGAAGTGCCCGTCGCTTACGTCGTGCTGCGCGAGGGCGGTCAGAGCGATACCGAGGCATTGCGCGATTTTCTGCGCGACACGTTGACCTCATCCTCGGACCTGCCGAGCGACGTACTCATCGTCGATGCCCTGCCCCTTACACCCCTGGGCAAGGTCGACAAGCGTGCCTTGCAGCAGCGTGAAGCGCGCGTGGCCATGAACCGCATCAAGCAGTCCCTGGGCGACGCGGCGGATTCCGACGACGACGCCGGATAGCGACGCGTCAGTCTGCGGTGCGGCAGTACTGCACGCTGAACAGCTCGTCCGCGTCCTGCCACACCGTGTCGACGGTAAAGCCGGCCGCATCGGCGAGTGCTGCAAAATCATCGAGCGAAAACTTGTAGGAACACTCGGTGAGAAGGTACTCGTCGGGCGCGAACTCGAACTGCTGCCCGTCCAGGTTGACCGACTGGCGGCACTGACTCACGAGGTGCATCTCGATGCGCCCTTCGCGGTCGTTGTAGATGGCGCGGTGCACGAAAGCCTGGGGTCGGAAGTTTGCGCCCAGGCGCTCGTTGAGGTGGTGCAGCATGTTGCGGTTGAACGCCGCCGTCACGCCGGCCTCGTCGTTGTAGGCGCGCTCGAGCACATCGGGGTCCTTCTTGAGGTCCACGCCGATGAGCAGCCCGCCGCCATCGCCGGCTGTGCGCCGCATCGTCGCGAGCAGCGCCTGCGCGGCATCGGGCGGGAAGTTGCCGATTGTCGAGCCGGGGAAGAACACGATGTTGCGGTCGGGTATGACGCGTGGTGCCGGCAACTGGAACGGGCGCGTGAAGTCAGCCGTGACGGGCAGCACTTCGATGTTGGGATAGGCGTGCGCCAGCGTGTCGGCCGCAGCCTGCAGGTGGTCGCCAGAGATGTCGACGGGCACGACGACGCTGATACCAGGCACGCCGTCCAGCAGGATGCGGACCTTGACGCTCGCGCCCGCGCCGAACTCGATCAGAGACACGCCCGTACCCAGCGCATCGGCGATGGCTTCGATGTTCTCTTCAAGGATGCCGATCTCGGTGCGAGTCGGGTAGTACTCGGGCTGTTCCGTGATGGCCTCGAACAGCTTCGATCCGCGTTCGTCATAGAAGTACTTGGGTGACAGCCGCTTCTGCGGCAGGGCCAGCCCGGCGAGCACTTCTTCGAGATCAGCCGCCTTCCTGGCAGCCTGCGCGTTACTTTCGGTCATCTGGGGTCCCTGGGATCAGGCGTCGCCTGCCAGTCGGAGTCCCGTGCACTGCCAGCGTGCATCGGGGTAGAAGAAGCTTCTATAGGTGGCGCGGAGGTGATCCTGCGCGCTCAGGCAGGATCCGCCGCGGATCACCATCTGGCTGCACATGAACTTGCCGTTGTACTCGCCGAGTGTGCCTGAGAGAGGCTTGAAGCCCGGGTAGGCGGCGTAGGGTGACGAGGTCCATTCCCAGACATCGCCGTACCACTGCGGACCATCGCCCGCGGTCGGGTGCCAGTAGCCTGACTCCACAAAGTTGCCCGCCACGGGGCTGCCGGCCGCCGCGGTTTCCCACTCGGCCTCAGTGGGCAGGCGAGCGCCCGCCCAGCGTGCGAACGCGTCAGCTTCAAAAAAACTGAGGTGCGATACGGGCGCGCCCGGGTCGATGTCACGCATGCCGCCCAGTGTAAATTCCCGCTCGAGGTCCTCGGACCAGTACAGCGGTCGGCACCAGTTGTCGTCGGTGACTTTGGCCCAGCCGTCGGACAGCCAGAGCATGGCGTTGCGGTAGCCGCCGTCCTCGATGAAGTGCCGGAACTCGGCGTTGGTCACGAGGCGATCGGCGATGTCGTGCGGCTGCAGCAACGCGTTGTGACGCGGCGTCTCGTTGTCGAAGTAAAACCCGGGTGCGTCCGCCGCGGCGCCGATCTCGACCTCGCCGCCCGAGTGACGGAGCCTGCTTGCCGCCCGTGCTTCGGTTTGCGGCGGCGCGGGCAACTCGGCGCACATGGCGGGCTTGAGCGGGTTACACCAGAGCACGTGCTTGATGTCCGTCAGCATGAGCTCCTGGTGCTGTTGCTCGTGATGCAAGCCGAGCTCGATGATGCCGCGAGCTTCGGGTTCGGCGCCGTTGTCCAGCAAGACCTGCATGGCGGCATCGACATGGGCGCGGTAGTCGCGCACCTCGGTGACCGTCGGCCGCGACAGCAGACCGCGCCGCGGCCGCGCATGCATCTCGCCTGCGCTTTGGTAGTAGCTGTTAAACAGGTAAGCAAAGCGCGGATCGAACGGCGTGTAGTCGGGTGCGTGCGGCGCCAGCACGAAGGTCTCGAAGAACCACGTGGTGTGGGCAAGGTGCCACTTCGTCGGGCTGACGTCGGGCATCGTCTGCACGACCTGGTCCTCTGCGGACAAGGTCTCGCACAGGGCCACAGAACGCGATCGAATGTCGTCGAAACGTCCCGGCAGGACGTCGTTGCGTAGGCCGGCATCGCCGGCTGCGGCGGCCATAGCGCTATCCGCTGCGAAACAGGACTTAAAGGTTAGAGACGCGCTCGGGGGCTGTCAAAAGTCGGGCGCGTCCGCAGCGTAAAGGACGCAAAATGCTCGCGCGCAGGAGTCGATGTGCGCGTCGAGATTCTCGATCGGACGACCGATGGTGACGGGTTCGATCCAGAGGGCCTGGTTGAGCATGCCGAAGAAATGTCGCAACGCGGTGCGGGCATTGCACGCGCGAAACAGCCCGCGTTGGACCATTGTTTTGAACGCTTCCTCGACGAAGGCCTGGCAGGCTTCGCCGCCATCACTGGTCACGAGCAGGTCGCGCAGCTCGGGGTGCTTTTGTGCGGCGCTGATCGTCATGCGCATGAGCGGCAAAAGGGCGGCTGCTTCGAAGAGTTGCTGGTGCCACTGGGCGATGAATCGCGCAGCTTCGAGCGCAGAGTCGTACTCGGGCACACCGTTGAGGAACGGCTGTCGGGAACGCTGGATCTCACGGTCGAGCACGAGACCGAGCAAGTCGGCCTTGCTGCCAAAACGGCGATGGACTTCGGCGGGGGTCAGTCGCGCGGCCGAGGCGATTCGGGCCAGCGACGTGTCGGTGTAGCCGCGTTTCAGGAACAACGCCAACGCGGTATCGAGGATGGCCCGCTCGCGCAGTCCATCCTGGCCGCCGCCCGGCGTTTGACCGCCGTCTGCTGGTGCCTCGTGACGCATCACGAGGCTGCTCCGGTGGGCATCATCCCCCCCCAACGCCGAACGCATCACTGCGGGCGCCGTGGCGGCATCCCTTGCGTTCGACGAGTTACACACGCTGACTGACGGTGGCAGACGCCCCCAAGCCGAGTGCACAGTCTGCACAAAGTATAAGGAGGCTGTCGTCTTCACCGCCAGCGACAGCACTGTGACAGCCCTTTGCGGCCGTTTTAAGGACGAAAGTCACATATAGGGTGAGTGATGCGCGGTGGTATACGCCCCTCAATGGGGTGACGCGGTGTCATGTTGCTTATGTCAAATCAGTGTTCGAGGCGACCGTTCCGCCAGGACGCGAGAAAGAAACTCGCGCTCGGCCGCGTGCTGGGAGGTGTCCAACGCGCGGCGCAGCAGCGCATCGGCAGCCGCTGCGTCGCCTTGACGGTGGCGCAGCGTGCTGTGCGCCACGAGGTAAGGCGTGTAGTCGGTGAGCGAGGAGACGTCGAGCTGTTCGAGCACGGTGAGCGCGGTCTCGGTGTCGCCGGCCTCGCTGAGTGCCACGGCGCGATTGATGGTGACGACGGGGCCTGGCGACTGCCGCTCGAGGATGGCGTAGAGCGCAGCAATTTGCGCCCAGTCCGTGGCGTTGGCGTTCGGTGCCTCGCAGTGCAGCGCCGCGATCGCGGCCTGGGTCTGGTAGGGCCCCGGGCGTCCTCGACCCAGCGCGACGCGCAGCAACGCAGTTGCTTCCGTAATGAGGTCCCCATCCCAGGCCGAGCGGTCCTGCCGCGGCAACGGCACGAGCGCACCATCCGGTCCAAGCCGCGTTTCGTGTCGTGCGTGGTGGCAGAGCATAAGCGCGAGCAGGCCCATGAGCTCCGTATCGCCTGGGAAGAGGCGCAGCAACAGTCGAGCCAGCCAGATCGCCTCTTCGCAGGTGCGGCTGTCCACGAGCGCACCGGCGCGGGCGCTGTAGCCCTGGTTGAAGATCAGGTAGACCGTGGCGAGCACGGCTTCGAGCCGGTTCGGCAGCTCGGCGGCTTCGGGGACCGCGAACGGAATGCCTTTGTCGCTGAGTTTTTTGCGGGCGCGCGCCAGGCGCTGCTCCATGGTGCGAACCGGGACGAGGAAGGCCTGCGCCACATCGGCCGAGGACAGGCCCGCGATGACCTTGAGCGTCAGCGCGACCTGGTGCTCGACGACCAGCGCCGGGTGGCAGCAGGTAAAGACCAGACGCAGCAAGTCATCGTCGAGCGCTGTCGGTTCGAGGTCTTCGTGCACGGGCTCGGGAGGTTCTCCGGATATCTCGCGGCCCGCTTTGCGCGCTGCGTCGATGAGCCGGTTACGACCCGCCGTGATGAGCCAAGCCGTGGGATTGTCGGGCAAGCCGTCCTCGCGCCACGCGGCGAGCGCCCGTACGGCTGCATCCTGAAACGCGTCCTCGGCGGCGTCGAGATCGCCCGCGAATCGGCGCAGCGCCGCCACGGCCCGGGGACGGGCCGCCTTGAGCGCTGCGCCGAAGTCGCTCACTGCGGGTCCGGGAACACAGGCCGGATTTCGACGCAGCCGACGTCACCGTGCGGCAGCAGCGCGGCGTAGCCCGTCACGGTGTCGAGGTCGTCGGCCTCGAAGACATAGTAGCCACCAAGCTGTTCCTTGGTTTCGGCAAACGGGCCGTCGGTGACCGTGACCTTGCCGTCGTGGTTGCGGACGGTCGTGGCGGCTGCCACGTCCATGAGCCGGTTGCCGGCACGGAAAGTGCCGTCGGCCTGGGATTTCTCGATGACGGCCATGTGGCCGGCCATGATGCGGGCTTCCTCGGCCTCACTGAGTGCGTTCCAGCGTTCCTCGGCGTTGTAGATCAACATCACGTATTCCATCGGGTTGCTCCTTTTCTGATGGGTTCATGATAGTTGACGGATGGGGCGCGCCGATTACGACAACCCCAGTGAAAAAAACGGCTATTGACTCGCCGGGGTCCTGCCGTTGTAATACGCGGCTCGCATTCAGCGGCCCGGCGTTCTGCCGGCAGCCCGCTGCCAGGATGGCCAGGTAGCTCAGTTGGTAGAGCAGCGGATTGAAAATCCGCGTGTCGGTGGTTCGATTCCGCCCCTGGCCACCATTTCCTCGTACGTCCCCCACCAGTCACAGCTCAGAACATGTCGATCGAAATATCGGTGCTTGAGAGCGAGAAGCTCATTGTCAGTCGCCTGAGCGGACGGCTGACCGATATGGACCTGCTCGATGCCCAGGACTACTTCGAGAACAAGGTCACCTGGAGCGACGGCACTGCAGAGCTCATCGACCTTACGAATGCAGACCTCGCGGCCGCAACCACGCGCCTGATGCCTGAGTTGGCGGAGCGATTCGAGGCGTTCTTTGACAACGCAGGTGTAGAGACGGCGCGAGTGGCGCTCTGCAGTCCAAATGACCTGCAGTTTGGAATGAGTCGGGTCTTCGAGACCTGGGCTAACCGCAGTTCGATAGCGACATTCGCCACGTTTCGAGATTGGAAGTCCGCAGACCTCTGGCTCAGGAGTTCTGAATCCTTGCCTGATTCAGGCTAGCCCGACTCAGCGCGCCGAACAGCCCCGTCTTTCCATACTTACAGCGTCGATCGATCTCCTTGAGGCTGTCCGCGAGGCCCGATCCGAACAGCTTCTTGACGTCCCGGTAGGTCGGGTCGCCAAAACGCTCGGCGAACGCGCTGCGTTCACGCTTGTAGTTGATCTCGCAGTTTCGTTCCCGAGACGACTGGGGATCTCGAGAGTGTGCGCGCACGTTGTCGATTTCGCCCAGCATTCGCGCGATGGCCGCAAGCTGTTCATCGCCTGCAAGCGCGTACGCCTCGGCCGCTTTCATCCGAAACTCGTAAGCCCCCTTGCTTGAGAAGATGAGGCTGGCGCTATTGGCCATGCCGTCGAAGTAGACCGCTGCCGTTCGCGGCTCGAGATAGTGCGGCACCGCGAAACTCATCTGATGGACAACGTTCGGGTACTGGCGCGCGATGTTACTGATCATGTCCAGCATGCCCTTGGCATCGATGGGCGTCGCCTCTACACGATAAATGGTGGATGAACCGTCCCAGTTGCTCCTTTCGTACTCGTAGGGAACGAAATTCAGGATTTCGCGCCGGACCGACCGGCTCTCGGCGTCGCCGAGCCCATACTCGTTCAGCGTCTCCTGAATTCCGGCGAGATACGCATCGGCGGCGACGGTGGCAAGCGATGCGGCCGTTCGGTGTTCACCGATTCGGTCGGCAATCCACGCTGCTGATGTCAGCAAGTCGCCCGCTTTCGTCAGGGTGTCATTGCTCGGCGGTTGTGCGAGGTAGTAGCGGCCAATAGTGGCAACGGTGCGCAAGGCGCCCGAGAGATTGGAGATGGCGAGTTGCGCTTCGAGTGTGGTCCGGAGGCGCAGGTGTACCTGTCGGCCCGGTGTCTTCCCGGCCGCGTTCAGTTCAACAAACACTTGCTCCATTACCGGCAACGGCATCGCCAATGCCTCGATGCTGACGCTGCCCGCCAGCGCCGCTCGCTCGGCGCCAACGGATGCCAGCCATTGTTTGCTGTGTCTCGGCATCCTGGAGAAGTGTCCCGTCTTGGCGCCAGACCCATCCGTGTAGCCGATCGGGTAGTACTGTCCCGGCGCGTCGATCAGCGACCAGGTGCGGGCGGTGTTCTCGGGCGCTTCGGGGTGCTCGACGAGTGCCATTGCCTGTGCGAGCTGCACCAGCTTGACGGCCTGGTCGTAGTAGCCGCTGTCGAAACGCTGCAGCGTGTTCGGTGACCAGGTCTTGCCCGGCGTTCGCGTCAGGCACGGGGCAGCCGCACGCGTCGGATAGCTGAGCTCGCCCTTGTCGAGCTGCTGTTGCCAGAAGCGCGAGATCGTCTCCACATCACGCGCCGCCTCGGCCGGCGGCATGCCGCGGGCGCCCGCGGCCGCATAGAGCGCGGTGGCATAAGGCGCCGCCAATCTTGCTGCCGGGGCCGAATCCTTCTTGAGCATCTCAAGGTGCTTTTCGTACCAGCCCATGAGTACGCTGCATTCTGCGGCGAAGTAGTAAGGACGGTCGTCGGTCACTGAGCCCGTCTCCACCCCCGTCGCGTGCGCGGCGGCAATTTGCTCCGGTGTCAGCACTGGCTCGGCCGCGAGATAGAAGTGGCCGATGGCGTATTGCCTCGGTTCCAGCTCGATGAGCAAGCGGCGGTAGGTCGCGCTTTGAGCGTCGGGCAAGGCCTCGAGCGCGTTTAGGCGTCGCTCGTGCGGGCAGGTCATCAGCGCGTGTGCAATTCGCGCGCGGTCGGCGCAGACGAGTGTGCCATCCGGCCCGATCATCGTGACGAGCCGAAATTCGAGGCTGCCGCCGTTGCGCACCGTGCCAAATGTGGTGATCGCCGTTGCGATGGCCAGTGTTCGGCTGGACGGCACGGTCTTGTACTCAAAATAGAGCGCCTTGCCGCCATCGGGCAGGGCTGCGCTCCAGACGGGCGTGCCGTAGACCTCACGGGTACGTGCCTCGGTCCAGGTCTTCTGCGGATTGTCGTCCTTGAGGTCTACGGCCATACCGGGGATCGACGCGCAGCCGGCCAGCGCCATGGAGACCATCGCCAGAGCGCCGGCCAGCACCGGGCCACGAGCTGCAGATCGGGCGTAGTGGGCGGCGTGTCTTGGGGTCGCTCCTGCGGTCATGGTGGCGCTCCTTACGGTGTCTGGGTCAGTTCGAGACTGCCCAAACGCCCGCGTGGAAACCTGACGAACGCCTTAAGAACACTTGAAGATGCGGCCACGGGGCCGCGCGACACCATTCAGTGCGTCTTTGCAGCAACGGTGTCACGCAAGGCGGCCGCTGCCGCGTCGGCGATGCCCCCTTGGTTCCCTCTAGATCGCAGCCTGAGCGCTTCGCGCGCGGACCTGCCGCTCAACGAGCACGATCCCGATCACGAGCAGCACGAGCTGCATCGCCAATCCAAGCGCCTCCGCGTCCAGAACACCGGATCCGAGTTCGAGGGACAAGGTCCAGATCGAGCCGCCGTATTTTGGTTTCATCCCTAGCAGCGCCTGCATCCAGTTGAGCCCTACGTGGAAGCCGGTCGGCAGGGCGATACTCTTCGTCTTAAGCGCCATCCAGCCGTAGAACAGGCCCCAGACGCCCGGGCCCAGGACGTTCTCGGGTGCAAGACCGTGGTAGAACGCGAAGGCGACAGAGGTGACATAGATGGCCGCTCGTGCACCGACAGCCTCGTTCAACCGGAACAAGGGGTAAGACCGAAAAACGATCTCTTCCATCAAACCGAGTATGAAGATCACCACCAGCGCCGAGAGCAGTGACGACACGGTATTGCCGCTGGTTGCCGGCGCAATCGTCAAGGGTGTCAACAGGATCATCATCGCCATCATCACGGCAACGACGCCCAGGCCCAGACCCAACCCAAGCGCCAACTGCGTGGGCATTCCTGATCCCGCCTGCAGACCGATGTCACCCATGGACCAGCCCTCGCGTTTGAGCAGGAGGGCGATCAAAGGCAGCACGACCAAGACGATGATGATGGCCGCTGCCGCGGGTGCCGCGCGACCCAGGTCGGGCAGAGGCACATGCTGCAGGCCAAACAAGAGCAGGAAGAAGCAGACAAAATAGCCGGCTGTCTTCAACACGCCTGATGTACGTTCTTGCAGCGTTCGTCCCCGGTCAACACGACAGGCGCCATCTATCGCACACAGCCGGTGCTGCCGCAAATCGACACGACTCGGCGACCCGCATACGGCGATTCATGCGTTGACAAAGACCCCGTATCAACACGGCGGGCGCGCCACTGTGCCAGCGCGGCTTTTAATTTCCTCAGCTTCCCCTATCCTTGCGCCAACAATAACAATCACGTTGGAGGTCTATCCGACATGCGTGCGACTCGGCTCTCGGTTCTCTTGCTCTCCGCTGCGGCGCTTTCAGCCTGCAGCTTCTTCAAATCCGTTCCGGGGCCGTCCAGTCGCTACCTTCTTGACGCTGAGGTGATTCAGTTTGCGCGGCATGCGCCCTCAGTCGATCTGGAAACACTGGCAGATCAAGCAGACAGAACTCATGGCAGCCTCAAGGATGTCGAGGTCATGGTCGCCGTGTCCGGTGGTGGAGCAAGGGCAGCGTCCTTCACGCTTGGTGTGCTCAGGGAGCTTCAAGAGCTCGGCCAATGGGTCAATGCAGATCGGGCGTCTGACGACACCGACCTGCAGTTCAATGCGCTCGATGAGATCGACCATTTCTCTGTCGTCTCAGGCGGCAGTTGGGGCGTAGCCGCCTACCTGAGCGATCGACACTTCAGCGGGTCCACGGACTACCGTTTGACCGATGCAGCGGCGGCCGATATTCGGAAGCGGTTTGTGAACTACAACGATCGCGCTGGTTCGCAACTGAATCCGTTCCGGAACAAGTGCCTCAATCAGCATCTGGACGAAATCGTCACCGAAGGCGGTCAGACGTTGACCATGGGGGATGTCTTGAAAGAGCGCGGCCATATCCCCGCACTGCCTACGTTGCTCGTCAATACGACCATTCTGGGGAACCAGTCGCCATTCGTTTTTGAGAAAGAAACGCTCGAGTACTACCGAGTCGACGAGATCACACACTGCGACAAGGAAGGATACAAGGCGGTCGATCTGCCTCGAATGGCAGTCTCTGGTCCTATTGCGATCTCTGGAAGCGTGCCGGGCTGGTTCCACTCTGTTGCCAGGACCTCAATCTGTAGCGCCCCGGAACAAGGCTCCGGCCAGCAGGATCTGACCAAGAGTTTCTTCTGCGACAAGGCGCTCTCCAGGGTCTGGCGCAATCTGGTGCTTGTCGACGGGGGCATCTACGACAACTACGGGTATCAGACTGCGCTGGAGGCGCTAGACAGTCTCGACGAGGACCGGCGGAAAGTTCTCATCGTCATTGACGCTAGTGCGGATACCGTCGTTCCGTTCACGCAGGCTGATCGCTTTAACGAAGGGAAGCTTCTGCGCGATGCGGGCAAGGACGCCGGGTTCTCTGCTCGGACCACTGCGCTTAACCGGACGCTCAGGCGCCACGCCAAAGCGAGCGGCGTCACGGACATCGTCGTGCTGGACTTCCCAACCGCGTCAGGAAAAACGCGTTGGGTAGATGAGCTGGGGCAAAGCTATCTCAAGGATCTCGATGCGCTGGAGGAGGCGGCCGAAAAGCGAACGGATTGCTTCAAGGAAGACGGCATCCATGTGAAGTCAGACGGAGAAACAGCGTTGACCTACCCCGACTGCCGCAGCAACAACTTCTATCGGGTGGGTGTCGCCAACAAGACAACCTATCTCTACGACGCGTCGTTTGGTCTTCCGCGAGAACAGCTGGGGCGCCTCGTTGTGCGACTCAAGGCGAACTGCCTTTACAAGGCAATCTTCGAAGGGGACAGCGCGGCTTACTGTGATTGAGTTGCGGCAGCCTTCCGAAAATCCCAGCCCATCTCCGCCGCCAGGTACGTGAACGCCGCATAAGCCGCCACGTTCTGATTGAAGTCGTCGTGATCGATCTTGTCGAACGTGTCGTCGGGCGTGTGGTGCAGATCGAAGTAGTCCCAACCGTTCTGGCGCGGCGTCACGACCGGGACGCCGGAGCGCGGCAGCATGGAGATGTCCGGGCCGCCAAAGGCCTGGTTGTTGCCCGGTGAGATGCCCAGCGGCGCGAGAACCTGTTGGATGGCGCGGGCGTAGGGCAGTGCGCCCTCGCCGAATCGTGTCTGGAAGCGCCAGATCTTGCCCGCGCCGAAATCACTCTCGGCCGCGAAGACGTGCTGGTCCAGCTCGTCAGCGTGTTGCTGCGCGTAGTAGCGACCGCCGAGCAGGCCAACCTCTTCCGAGCCGTAGAGCACGACGCGAATGGTTCTCCGGGGTGCGGTGCCCAGCGACTTGATGAGGTGTGCTGCGCCCACCACGATGCCGCAGCCGGCGCCGTCGTCGACGGCGCCCGTGCCCAGGTCCCAGCTATCGAGGTGACAGCCGATGAGCACGATCTCCTCGGGGTTATCGCGGCCTTTGATTTCCGCGATGACGTTGCCCGAGGGCGCCGCCTCGCGCGTCTCGACCTGAACGTCGAGGTGCAGGCGCACGGGGCCGTTGGCGAGCAGCCGCGTGACTTGCTCGGCATCAGGTGGTGACAGCGCGACGGCCACGCCGTCGCCGACGGCTTTGCCACGCGCCATCATGCCCGTGTGGGCGAAGCGGCGTGCCTGCGTGCCGACTGAGCGGATCAGGCAGGCGGCGCCGCCTTTTTCGCTGGTCACCGTGGCGCAGTTGCGGCGCTTGCGGACGGCCATGCCGTATCCCGAGCCGTCCTGAGTCCGCGTCATCTTCTCG
Organism: Pseudomonadota bacterium; assembly: GCA_039821605.1. Classification (GTDB taxonomy): domain Bacteria; phylum Pseudomonadota; class Gammaproteobacteria; order Steroidobacterales; family Woeseiaceae; genus CALBPI01. The sequence continues at coordinate 160,554 of JBCBNV010000004.1, forward strand.
TCGATGAACACGAGCTTGCCCGAGACGATGTCGGCGCTGGCGGCACGCAGCTCAGCCATGCTTTCGAAGCGGATGACCTCGGCCTCGACACCGCCAACGGGTGTTGAGGTTGAGCCACCCAGTGCCGTGATGACGAGATTCTGCGGCGCGGGCGACACGATGCGTGCGCGGTCCACCTGGCGGGACCAGAACGGAATCTCGAAGTCTTCGGTTCGGACTTCGTTGAACCCAAGTTCGGCGAGCTTCTGAGACGACCAGCGGCGCGCGCGGGCTTCTGCTTCGGAACCTGCAAGCCGCGGGCCCACCTCAGTCGTCAGGTCACGAACAAAGTGGTAGCCGACTTCGTCCTTGAGCCCGCGCTCGATGAGCTCGGTGACCGTTGTGCGCACGGGTTCCGGAATCTCGGCGACCTCTTGCGCGTGGGCGACAGGGACGAGCAGGCAAAGGCCCACGAGGCAGGTTCGAAGCATTGGTAGATTCCTGAAAGGCGATCAAGCCGCCTGCGGCGGTACGTACTCGGTCAGGTTAATGCCCTCAACCGCCGCCGTGTATTCCTGCAGCGTGGGCGTTCGACCCAGGATCGACGACAGCACCACGACGGGCGTCGAGGCGAGCAGCGACTCGCCCTTCTTCTCGTTGGAATCCTCGACCACGCGGCCCTGGAACAGGCGCGTCGACGTGGCCATGACCGTGTCGCCCTTCTCCGCCTTTTCCTGGTTGCCCATGCAGAGGTTGCAGCCCGGGCGCTCTAGGTAAAGCATGTTCTCGTACTTGAGTCGCGCCGCGTTCTTGGGCGCCGCATCATCGAACTCAAAGCCCGAGTACTTCTGCAGCACGGCCCAGTCGCCTTCTTCCTTGAGCTCGTCGACGATGTTGTAGGTGGGCGGTGCCACGACCAACGGTGCCTTGAACTCGACGCCGCCATTCTGCGTCTCGAGGTTCTGCAGGATCTGGGCGAGGATCTTCATGTCGCCCTTGTGCACCATGCAGGAACCGACGAAGCCCAGGTCGACCTTTTTTGTGCCGCCGTAGTAGGAAATAGGGCGGATCGTGTCGTGCGTGTAACGCTTCGAGACGTCGTCGTTGTTGACGTCGGGGTCGGCGATCATGGGCTCGACGATCTGGTCGAGGTCGACCGTGAACTCGGCCACGTATTTGGCGTTGTCGTCGGGCGACAGCGCCGGGCGCTCGCCCGAGCGGATCTCGGCGATGCGGCGATCGGCTTTCGCCACGAGCCCGGCCAGGACCTTGCGATCGTTGTCCATGCCCTTGTCGATCATGATGCCGATGCGGCGCTTGGCGATCTCGAGTGACTCAATCAGCGTCTCGTCGGTCGAGATGCAGATCGACGCCTTGGCCTTCATCTCGGCCGTCCAGTCGGTGAAGGTGAAGGCCTGGTCGGCGAGCAGCGTGCCAATGTGTACCTCGATGATGCGGCCCTGGAAGATGTTGTCGCCGAACTGCTGCAGCATCTGCGCCTGGGTCGCGTGCACGACGTCGCGGAAATCCATGTGGTGTTTCAACGTGCCCTTGAAGGTGACCTTCACGGACTCGGGGATCGGCATCGTCGCTTCACCCGTGGCGAGCGCCAGAGCGACCGTGCCCGAGTCTGCGCCGAACGCCACACCCTTGGACATGCGCGTGTGCGAGTCGCCGCCGATGATGACGTCCCAGTCGTCCACGGTGATGTCGTTGAGCACTTTGTGGATAACGTCGGTCATCGCGTGGTAGCGGCCCTCGGGGTCGCGCGCCGTGATGAGCCCGAAGTCGTTCATGAACTTCATGAGCTTCGGAATGTTGCGCTGCGCCTTGCGGTCCCAGACCGAGGCCGTGTGGCAGCCCGACTGGTAGGCGCCGTCGAGCGTCGGCGAGATGACTGTGGCTGCCATCATCTCGAGTTCCTGCGAGGTCATGAGCCCCGTCGTGTCCTGCGAGCCGACAATGTTCACCTTGACCCGCACATCAGAGCCCGCGTGCAATAGCTTGCCCGGCGTCGTTCCCACGGCGTTCTTGTTGAAGATCTTCTCGACGGCTGTAAGACCCTGGCCCTCGTGTGACACCTCTTTCGCGGTCGCGTAGACGGCCGGCATGTCAACGCCCAGCGTCTCGGCCGCGAAGCTCTGCAGCTTCTTGCCGAAGACGACCGCGTAAGAACCGCGCGCGCGGATGAACTCGAGCTTCTGCGGCGTGAGCGCCGAGGAGATGTCCGCGAGCACTTTGCTGCCGTCTTCGTTGTAGAGCTTCTTCTCACGCAGGTTGATCGTGAGCACCGTGCCCGTGTCGACCGAGAACTGCTGCTCAAGAATGGGTTCACCGTCTTCATCGAGAACGGTGTTGCCGTCGGCGTCCACTTTCCTGGTCCAGTTCTCGAGATCGAGCCCAATACCGCCCGTGACGCCAACCGTCGTCAGGAAGATGGGCGAGATGCCGTTGGTCCCGGCCACGATCGGTGCGATGTTGATAAACGGGATGTAGGGGCTGGCCTGGATGCCCGTCCAGAGCGCAACGTTGTTGACGCCGGACATACGCGACGAGCCCACGCCCATGGTGCCCTTCTCGGCGACGAGCATGACGCGCTTGTCAGGGTGCTGTTCCTTGAGCGCTGTGATCTCGGCCTGAGCGCCCGGATCCATGAGGCTCTTGCCGTGCAGTTCGCGGTCCGAGCGCGAGTGCGCTTCCTTGCCCGGCGAGAGCAGGTCGGTAGAGACGTCGCCGATTGCGGCGACGTACGAGACGACTTTGATCTCGTCGTCGACGTCTGCCAGCTCAGTAAAGAACTCGGCATTCGCATAGCTCTCGAGCAGCGACTTGGCGATCGCGCTGCCGGCCTTGTAGGCCTCGGCGAGTCGGTCCGTGTCGGCTTCGTAGAGAAAGACCTGCTGCCTGAGCACTTCGGCTGCGCTGGCGGCCGTGGTGGCGTCGTCGCCGAGGGCCATGTCCAGCAGGACTTCGATCGAGGGCCCGCCCTGCATGTGCGAGAGCAGCTCGAACGCAAATTCGGGCGAGATTTCTTCGACCGTGACGCGCTTCTCGATGATGTCTTTGAGGAACGCCGCCTTTTCGCGCGCCGCACCCGTGGTGCCCGGAAGCGTGTTGTAGACGAGAAACTCGAGCGACGCCGCCCTGTGCTCGTGGCCTGGATCGACGACCTGGGCGATGAGCTCGGCGGTCAGCGCCGCGTCATCGATGGGTTTGGGGTGCAGCCCCTGGTTCTTCCTGCTTTCGATGTCTTCGAGGTAATCGGTAAACGCACTCATGCTGGTCCCGCAATAGTAGTCATAGGTGTGGCGCGCGCCCCGCGGCGCGGCAGTCGGCATCCCGGGCGGGATGGGCCGAGCAGCCTAGTATACCCGCAGAATCAGGCGCCTGAGTTGCCCTGGGCGACCCCAATGACCGGTTTTTCTGACCGTTGCTGCTTCGGAGAGTGAGGCACACACATTGGGAGGCCATCATGACCATAACAACACGCAGCTTGCCGCCGGCGGGCACCCAAACCACACGAGTCTGGCGACCCGTCCTGACGGCGCTCGGCGCCGCCGTGATTGCCGCCTGTGGCGGCGGTGGTGGCGGCGACGGTGGCACGCCACCACCCTCGGCGGGCAGCCCGCCCAGCGTATCCACGACCAACCAGATCGTCGTCAGCGCGGGCGACCCCGTCTCGCTGAGCGCTTCCGCAACCGATCCCGACGGCGATACGATCAGCTTCAGCTGGCGCCAGGACAGCGGTGCTTCTGTGGCCAACACCACGGGCTTCGACTCGTCGAGCGCCAGCTTCACGGCCAATTCGGAGGTCGACACGCTGCAATTCACGGTGACGGCCACGGCCAACGGCCAGTCTGACAGCGAGACGGTCTACGTGATCATCGTCGAGGACATCAGCACGGCCGTGTTTATCGACAAGGACGCCACGGGCACCCCCGACGGCTCGATCGACAACCCGTTTACGGAGCTGCGGTCGACCTTCGAGAACGCACCGAACGATTCGGACTTCTATATCCGCACGCCGGCATCGGGCGAGCGCTACGTGATCAACGGCGACAATGACTCGCTGCAGTCACTGGGCAGCGGCCAGAGCGTCTACGGCGGTTATGGTGCCGACTGGGTGCGTGATCCTGAACTCAACAAGACCCCCATCGACAGCGTGCGCGTGGGCGTCTACCACCTCAACGTTGCCGCGCCCACTGTAGTATCGGGCCTGGAAATCGACATTCAGGCGGTTGAAGGTGACAGCACCTCGGGCAGCCTGTTCGGTGTGCTCGGACAGGGCTCGGGCGCGGGCAGCTACACGGTCGCGGACAACAGTATCGTTGTCGACAGCGTCACAGCGCGTTCGAGCTCTGCGTCCAGCGCGCCTGTGGTTGGTGTCTACCTGACCAACCTGCCGACCGCCGCGGTGCGCGACAACACGATGGCGCTCGGTGACGGATCCCCCGCAACAGATCGCGGCGGCCGTACCTTGGACGCCGGTCGCGACGGTGTTCCCGGCGAAGACGCCCGTGTGGGAGACAACCAGACGGGCGGCGACCCGGGCGCATCATCGGGCGGTGGCTGGAACGGCGGTCGTGGCGGCGACGCGGGAACGACGTCATTCGAGCCTGGTGACGGCGGCGGCCGCGGATCGGGGCGCACCAGCCCCGTCGTTGTCAGTGGCGGTTCGGGTGGAACACTGGGCTCGGACGCGCTGGGCAACCGCAATGCGGGCGACGGTGCTGATGGTGACAATGGCCCCCGAGGCCCCGGCGGCAGCGGTGGTTCAGGCCGTGGATCCACGGGCCCGAATGGCGTGTACGCTGGCGTTCTTGGTGGACTCGGCAGCGATGGCTGGGCCGGCGGCGGCGGCGGTGGCGGTGGTGGCGGCAGCGCCGGCGCTGCAGGTGTCAATGGCGGTGCCGGCGGCGGTGGCGGCGAAGGCGGCGACGGTGGCTCTGGCGGCTTCGGCGGCGCGCAGGGTGGTGCCTCGATTGGCATTCATCTGGCGCGTGTCACCGCGAGCGACATCTCGGGCAACGACATCACCACGGGCAACGGGGCGACAGGCGGTCGCGGCGGTGCCGGGTCCGAAGGCGGATCCGGCGGGTCCGGCGGCCTGGGTGTTGCAGGTACCAACGGCCTCGGCGACAACGACGGTGGTCGCGGCGGCGACGGCGGTGCAGGCGGATCCGGCGGGTCCGGCGGCTTCGGTGGTAGTGGTGGCGGCGGTCCCGCGTTTGGCATCTTCTTCGGCGGTGACTCGGGTGGCGCGGTGACGGGCAACACGATCACGACGGGGAACGGTGGCACGGGCGCCGCCGCGCGCGACAGCAACGAGTTGGCAAGCGCCGGTGAGGGTGGCTGGAGCGTCGGTATCTTTGATGCCGATACCGCAGACGGAATCGCTATCACGCAGTCGGGCAACACGTTCGCGATTGGTACGCCGGGCGCCAACGGCGCACCGTCGACGGGCACCGGCACGGCCATGGAGACCAATCTGCCGTAGCACTGTTGTCGATGCGGCGATTCAGTGGCCGGCCCGGAAACGGGCCGGCCTTTGCCGCAGAATAGGTGGCGACGGGCACACAGAGGCCTCGCCGTATTGGGAAAGTATTCGAATGACCACAGACGAAAAGAGATGGCAGCGGCTGAACGACCTGTTGGCGCAGGCGCTCGAGCAACCTGCCGAGCAACGCAGGGCCTGGGTATCCAACGCGTGCGCGGGCGATTCGTCGCTCGAGGCAGAGCTTCTCGAGCTTCTTGACTTCGACCTCCGCCAGACGGGCGATCTGCGCGCGTCGATCGCGAGCGCCTCGGCGCGCGCCACGGACGCGCTTGTCGGCAGCGCCATCGGCGCCTACCGCATCACGGGCCGGATCGCCGAGGGCGGCATGGGTGTGGTCTACGCGGGCCAGCGTGAGGGTGCGGACTTCGAGCAGCGCGTGGCCGTCAAGATCATGCACAGCCACCAGCTCGATGACGTGGCGACGGCGCGCTTCGTCGCAGAACGGCGCATCCTCGCCACGCTGAGCCACCCCAATATCGCGAGCCTCATTGACGGTGGCATGACCGACGAGGGCCTGCCCTATATCGTCATGGAGTACGTCGAGGGCGAGAACATCGCTGACTACTGCGCGCGCCGCAAGCTCGACAATGAAAGCATCATCCGCCTTGTCATCAATCTCTGCGGCGCCATTCAGTACGCGCACAACCAGCTCGTCATCCACCGCGACATCAAGCCTAGCAACATCCTTGTCGATGGCAACGGCGCGCCGCGCCTGCTCGACTTCGGGATCGCAAAACTGCTGGAGCGCGACGGAACCGACGGTCAGCAGACGCGCCCCGAGTGGCGCGCCGTCACGCCGCTCTACGCCAGTCCCGAGCAACTCGGCAACCAGCCGGTGAGCACGGCCGCCGACGTCTACGGTGTTGGCTTACTGCTCTACCGGCTGCTGACAGGGCGCCTGCCCTACACGCCCACGAGCGACCACCCGCGCGATGTGGAAAACGCGATCCTGTCGTCACCGGCCGAGCCGCCCAGCAGCGCGGTTACGCGCGCCGACGGCGCCGTGTCCAAGCAGTGGACGCAGCGGCAGCGACGTGCGCTGCGCGGTGACCTCGACACGATCCTGCTCAAGGCGCTGCGCAAGGAACCCGAGCGGCGCTACGCGACAGTCAACGCGCTTGCCGAGGACCTCGGCCGCTATCTCGAGCAGATGCCGATCCGCGCGCGTCGCGACACACTGGCCTATCGCGCGCGCAAGTTCGTCGCCCGCAACCGCGTTCCTGTGACGTTGACCAGCCTGCTCGTGGCTTCTGCGGTTGGGCTCACGACGTTCTACACGGCACGCCTTGAAACCGAACGCGCGGTTGCACAGCAAACGGCCGACTTCTTTACCGACCTGTTTGTCGACACCAACCCTTATCGACGCAGCCGCGAAAACCTCACGGTCGCCGAGCTCGTGGATGTTGGTGCCGAGAAGGTCACCGAGGACACAACCCTCGCGCCGCTGGTGCGCGCGCGACTCCTGGGCACCATTGCGGTCGTGCTGAACTACGTGAGCGAGACCGAACGCGCCGAGCAGCTGATTACGGACTCTCTGTCGCTCTATGAACAAATCGGCGACAGCGAGGGGCGCGTCAGCGCGTTGCAGACGCTCGCGCAAACGCGCCTTCAGCAAGGTCGCTACGAGGACGGAATCAATTTGCTCGACGAGGCGATTGGTGTGGCCAAGGCAGAGTTCGGTGCGCGCTCGTTCAAGGTCGGGAGGCTCGCCTGTGACGCCTCTTACATGCAGTACCGAAATGGTGATTACGACGCTACCTACACCTTTGCGGCGACCGCGCTCGAAATCTACGAGGCGGAATTGGACCCCGACGACTACCGAATGACCTGCCCCTATGGACAGCTCTCGACCTACCACCAGATCAAAGGGGAGACGCAGAAGGCGCTCGAGTACGAGCGGCGCATTCTCGAGGTCAAGACGCAACATCTGGGTCCTGATGATCTGCGGCTTGCGGCCACCCACCAATCGATCGGGATTGTGCTGACCGACATCGGCGACTACCGCGGTGCGGTTGACAGTTACCGCCAGGCGGTCAGTCTCTGGGACCGCGGCTCGGAAGGCAAAGCCCCGCAGTTGCCGCTGGCCCTGTACGGGCTCGCGCACACGACAGGGAAACTCGGGGACTTCGCGGAGTCGCACCGCCTGTTTCAGGAGCTTGTTGAGCTACAGGTCTCTCGCGCGGGTGAGGTTCATGACGTGGTCGCCTACTGGCTCAACGGCCACGGTGACATGCTGGCCAACATCGGTGCGACGGCGCTTGCCGATGAGGTGCTGCAACGCGCCTTGAATATTTACGAGTCAATTGGAAAGCCTGAAGGTCACTTCGACCGCAGCGTTACGCTCGTCGGTCTCGGTAAGGTCGCGCGTGATCGCGGTGATCTCGACACGGCCGAGCAGCTCATGCGGGAAGGGCTAGCAATTCGAGAAAACACCATCGGTGCGACGAATACGTTTACCCAGCTCAATCGCATCGATCTGGCCGACGTGTTGTACCGCCAGGGCCGCAACGCAGATGCGCGCGTTGCCTTCAATCAGGCGCTCGACGTGCTCGAGGCCAATGGTGACGGCGACCACCCGACGGCGGCGCAGGCGCTCACGGGGCTTGCCCGCATCGCGCTCGCCGACGGCCGCTACGATGAGGCGATGCAACTGCTCGAGCGCTCGATCGAGATGACTGAGCCGGCCATCGGGCTCGATCATCTCGACAACGTCGATCGACAGCTGCTGCTGGCCGAGGCCCTCGACCAGAGTGGCGACGGCCGACGCGCGGGTGACATGCGCAGCGCCGCACGTGCGAAACGCGACGACATCATGAGTCGTTGGCGTTCGTCGCTGGTGCGCGCAGGCGGAGACCCGTAGCCCGAAATCTTGTGGCGTGACGCGATCGGCGGCGCCGCCGGGTGGCGGTTTGCTACGATCTCCAGATGTCAGGGGCAAACGACATTACCCAGCTGCTCAACCGTTGGGCGGGTGGGGACGACGGCGCGCGCGATGCCGTGGCGCCGCTCATCTACGACGAGCTCAAGCGGATTGCGCGCAACGTTTTTCGTGGCGAGAGCGCACGGCAGACACTGCAGCCGACGGCACTCGTACACGAAGCCTACGAGAAGCTCGTGGGCGTCGATGTCGAGTGGCAGGACCGGGGTCACTTTTTCGCGCTCGCGGCGCGCATGATGCGGCGGCTGCTTGTGAATCATGCCAACAGCCGGGTGGCGCAGAAGCGTGGTGGTGGCGCGCTGCGCGTCACGCTCAACGACGCCGTGCACGGCGTGCCGGACGCCGAGGAAGACGTGCTCGCGCTCGACGAAGCGCTCAATCGACTGGCCGAGCAGGATGCCCGGAAGGCCACTGTGCTCGAATTGCACTATTTCGGCGGACTGACGCAGCCCGAGATCGGTGAGGTACTCGAGACCTCCGAGTCGACAGTGCGGCGCGAGTTCAAGCTCGCGCGTATCTGGCTCAAGAAGCTCATGAGCGACGCCGACAACTAATCGCCTCGTGCGGCTGAAAAAATCCACGCCGATGCGTACCATCGACTGACCGCGCGCAGGCCTGTGCGCCGCGCGCAACGCTGGGAGCCACCGAGTCTGCGATGCAAACCTCTGACCTGACGCCCCGTGAGTACTGGGCCGAGATCAAGCGCAACCCGAACCGGGCCAAGTTCGGCTTTGGCGAGAAGGCCGCGATCATCAACATCGATCTGCAGCGCGCCTACACGGACACCGAGACGTTTAAGACGGCCTACCAGACGGACCCGAATCAGCTCGACTACATCAACCGGCTGTCGGCGCTTGCACGGTCCAAGAACATGCCCGTTATCTGGACCTACGTGGCCTACATGGACAGCGCCGACGATGCGGGCGCCTGGGGTACGCGGACCAACACGCCGGACTCGCTGCAGAACATTCGCGAGAACTCGGAACGCTCCGAGCTCGACCCGCGTCTCGACATTGATCGTGCCCGTGACGCTGTCATCAACAAGCGCATGGCCAGCGTGTTGCATGACACGCTGATCCCTTCGCTGCTCGTCTGGCACAAGGTGGACACCGTGATCCTCACGGGCGGCAGCACGTCGGGTTGCGTACGCGCGTCCTGCGTTGCGTCGCTGTCACACGGCTACCGCACGATCATTCCCGAAGAGTGCGTGGCCGACAAGCATGAGATCCCGCACTTCGCGAACCTCTGTGACATGATGCTCAAGTACGCAGATGTCGAGGATTTCGCGGCCGTCGAGGCCTGGCTGAAACAGCACCAGGGCTGCAAGCCGATTCGGGAGGCACGCGGCAGCCCGTTCTGACACCAACCTGTTGGCGCGCATTTTGGGGGGACGTCTATGCGCTCAGACCCAGGCCTGTATGACTACTGGCCCTACGAGGATCGACCGAAAATCAGCTGGCCGGGTGGTGCGCGGGTTGCGTTCTGGGTCGCACCGAACATCGAATTCTACGAGCTCGACCCGGCCGTCAATCCGCACCGCAAGGCCTGGCCCAAACCCGTCCCGGATGTGCACGGCTACGCCACGCGCGACTACGGCAACCGCGTCGGCCACATGCGGCTCATGAATCTGCTCGACAAGTACGGCGTGCGCGGCTCGATCTCGCTGTCAACGGCGCTCTGCGACCACCACCCCGAAATCATCGCCATGTGCCGCGACCGTGACTGGGAGTTCTTCAGCCACGGCATCTACAACACGCGCTACGTCTACGGCATGAGCGAAGCGCAGGAACGCGAGGTGATCGAAGCCGCCATGGCGACAATCCTCGAACACGCAGGCAAGCCCTGCGCGGGCTACCTCGCGCCCGCGCTCACGCACACCGAGCACACGCTCGATCTGTTCGCTGAAGCCGGCGGCATCTACACCTGCGACTTGTTCCACGACGACCAGCCTACGCCCGTGCGCGTGCGCTCTGGCGAGAAGTTCATCTCGGTGCCTTACTCGCTCGAGATGAACGACACGATTGTCTACGTGGCCAACAAGATCGAGCCGCGGCGTTACGGCGAGATGCTCAAGGCCAACTTCGACCGGCTCTACGCCGAGGGCGCCGACAACCCCGTCGTGATGTGCATCCCGCTGCACGCCTACCAGGTCTCGCACCCACACCGGCTACGCGCCTTCGAGGAAGCGCTCGAGTACATCACGGGCCACAGCGAGGTCTGGGTGACCACGGGTCGCGAGATTGCCGAGCACTGGATCGCCAACCACTACGACGCGGCCGTCGCCGACATTGACGCGAGGGGAGCGACGGCATGAGCCTCGACAGCGACTACCTGAAGTACCCGCGCCGCGGCTACGGCATGGACCACGACCATTACGACTGGTCGATGCTTGCCGACCGCACACCTGTAACCTGGCCCGACAATAAGCCGCTGGCGCTCTGGGTCAATGTCGCGCTGCAGTTCTTCCCGCTCGACCAGAAGGGTAAGCCGTTCCCGCCGCCGGGCGGCATGGTGACGGCGTACCCGGACCTGCGCCATTTCACGCTGCGCGACTACGGCAACCGCGTGGGCGTGTTCCGGATATTCAAGGCACTCGATAGGTTCGATGTGACCGCCAGTGTGGCCATGAGTGCCCGGCTTGCCGAACGCACGCCCTACCTGTTGCAGCGCGTCGTCGAGCGTGGCCATGAGCTGCTCTGCCACGGCTGGGATATGGACAGCCTGCACTACGGCGGTCTGGATGAAGCCGAAGAGCGCGAGCGCATCGCGCGGTCGCTCGAGGTGTTGCGCGGCGCGTCGGGCCAGTCGGTCAGAGGTTGGCTGAGCCCGGCCAAGAGTCAGAGCAAGAACACACCCGCGTTGCTCGTCGAGAACGGCATCGAGTACATGTGCGACTGGATCAACGACGACCTGCCGTTCCCGTTCCGCACACCTGCGGGCGAGCTTACAGCCATGCCGCTGTCGACAGAGCTCGAGGACCGCTTCGTCATCATGGACAACGGGCACGCCGAGCTGGAATGGGCCGAGCAGGTTGAAGACGCCTGCGACTTCCTCATCGGCGAGGCCGAGAGCACAGGCGGCGGACGCCTGCTGGCGCTCAGCATTCACCCCTGGATGCTGGGGCAACCGCACCGCATCCGTGCGCTCGAGCGCGTACTCGAACACATCACGCAATCCGGTAAGGTCTGGAGCGCGGCACCCGGCGAGATTCTCGCGGCGTGGCGCGCGGCACAGGCCTGAGCCCCGACAAGAAAGACAAAGGACACACCATGACTCGTTTGATCTCTGCGCTGCTCGCCTGCGCGCTCGTGCTGGCGACACCGACTACAGCGTTGGCCGATGACAAACACCCGCTGGCCAGCCTGCCGCTGCGCACCATGGGCCCCGCGGTGATCTCGGGGCGTATCTCCGACTTCGCGTTCCACCCGGGCAACGAGAGTGTCTACTACGCTTCAGTCGCTTCGGGCGGTTTGTTCAAGACGGAGAACAACGGCACGACCTGGAAGCCGCTGTTCGATGGTGAAGGCAGCTACGCGCTCGGCGTCGTCGAGCTCGATCCGTCCAATCCCAACATCGTTTGGGTGGGGTCCGGCGAGAACAACGCGCAGCGCAGCGTGGGTTATGGTGACGGCGTCTACAAGTCGCTCGATGGCGGCGCGAGCTGGTCCAACGTGGGGCTCAAGAATTCGGGCCACGTCAGCCAGATCTGGATCGACCCGGAGGATGGCGACACCGTGCTCGTCGCGGCACAGGGGCCGCTCTGGAATTCGGGGGGTGATCGCGGGCTCTACAAGACCACCGATGGCGGCGAGAACTGGACCCGCATCCTGTCTGTCGACGAGGACACGGGCATCAACGAGTTCGTCGTCGACCCGCGCGACAGCAACCGCATCGCCGCTTCGAGCTACCAGCGGCGCCGGCATGTGTGGACGCTCATTAACGGCGGCCCGGGCAGCGGCATCCACCGCAGCGAAGACGGTGGTGAGACGTGGACCGAAATCACAACGGGCCTGCCCAAGGACAACATGGGCCGCATCGGTCTCGCGGGCGCGCCCGGTGACGCGGACCGCATCTACGCGATCATCGAAGCCAATGCCGACGAGCAGGGCATCTACCACTCCGCCGACTTCGGCCTGACCTGGGAGAAGCGCTCAGGCCACATGACCTCGAGCCCGCAGTACTACAACGAGCTCGTCGTCGACCCGAGCAATCCCGACCGCGTGTTCTCGGTCGATACATTCACGCACGTGTCGGTTGACGGCGGTTCATCGTGGTCGCGCTACGGTGGCGACCACCGTCACGTGGACGACCATGCGCTCTGGATTGATCCCGACGAGCCGTCGCATCTCGTGATCGGCGGTGACGGCGGCATCTACGACACCTACGACAACGGCGCGAACTGGCGCTGGATCGCCAACCTGCCCATCGCGCAGTTCTACCGGATCCAGCCCGACTACTCGGAGCCGTTCTACAACGTCTGTGGTGGCACGCAGGACAACAACTCGCTCTGCGGCCCCTCGCGCACGACGGTCCGCCACGGCATCACGAACGCGGACTGGACACTGATCCTCGGCGGCGACGGCTACGAGCCGCAGTTCGACCCCGAAGATCCGAACATCATTTACACGCAGTTCCAGTACGGCGGCCTCGCGCGCTACGACAAAACGAGCGGCGAGCGTGTCTTCATCGCCCCGCACCCGGCCGAGGGCGAGAACGCCTACAAGTGGAACTGGAACACGCCGATCATCGTCAGCCCGCACAACAGCAAGCGGATCTACTACGCGGCCGAGAAGCTGTTCCGCTCGGACGACCGCGGCAACAGCTGGCGCGCCGTGAGCCCAGACCTGACCCGGCAGCTCGATCGCAACGCGCTCGAGGTGATGGGTCGCGTCTGGAGTGTCGATACGATCGCCAAGAACAACTCGACGTCGATCTACGGCGCCGCGATCGCGCTCTCGGAGAGCGAGCTCAGCGAGGGCCTGATTTACGTCGGCACCGACGACGGTGTCATGAACATCACCGAAGACGGTGGCGAGACCTGGCGTCGCGTGGACTCGTTCCGCGGCGTGCCCGATATGTCGCTGATCGAGGATGTCATGGCCTCGCTGCACGATCCCGACGTCGCCTACGCCACGATCGACAACCACAAGCGCGGTGACTACAAGCCTTACGTGCTTAAAACCGAGAACCGTGGTCGGAGCTGGTCGCTGATCTCGAACAACCTGCCCGAGTGGGGCTCGGCGCACACGATCGTGCAGGACCATGTCGATGCCGACCTGTTGTTCGTCGGCACCGAGTTCGGTGTGTTCTTCTCGCAGGACGGCGGCGACGCCTGGCACCAGCTCAAAGGCAACTTCCCGACGATCGCTGTGCGCGACATCGAGATTCAGCGCCGCGAGAACGATCTCGTGGTCGGCACCTTTGGTCGCGGTATCTACATCCTCGACGACTACACGCCGCTGCGCACGGCAGCCAGCGACCTCGAATCGCAGCACCTGTTCGATGTGCGTGATGCCTGGTCTTACATCGTCGGCGACAACATCGGCTACGGCGTGAAGGGCTTCTTCGGCGCGACCCATTACAACGCCGACAACCCGCCGTTCGGCGCCGTGTTCACCTACCGCCTCGAGGAAGGAATCGAGAAAGCCAGCAAGGCGCGTCGCAAGGCGGAAATCGAGATCGAGAAGGAAGGCGGCGACACGCCTTATCCGTCCTGGGAGGCATTACGCGCTGAGGACCGCGAGGAAGATCCCGCGGTGATGCTCATCGTTCGCGATGCGGCCGGCAACGTCGTACGTCGTGTTGCGGGTAAGACCGGCGGGGGTGTACACCGCACGGCCTGGGACCTGCGCTACCCGCCGACCGACCCCGTGGATCTCACCACATCTGTCTCGGTGCCCTGGGCCTCGCCGCCACAAGGCCCGCTCGCGGCACCCGGCGAGTACACCGTGAGCCTGGCGGTTCGCCAGAACGGCGCGCTTGAGGAAGTGGCCGGACCCAAGACCTTCACAGTCAAGTCGATGCCGCAGGGCAAGGAAACGAGCCAGGACCTGAGCGCCGTTACTGCGTTCCAGCGTAAGGCCGGTGAGCTCTATCGCGCCGTGGCCGGTGCCAGTGCGCTCACGGGCGCGCTCAATGAGCGGATCACTCATCTTAAGGTGGCTATTCCAGATACGCCTGCAGCCGATGAGAGTCATGAGCAACGGCTGCGCCAGATCAAGACGCGCCTTGATGATCTCGCCGTTGCGCTCAGCGGCGATCGGACGGTCGCATCGCGCAACGAGCCCACGCCCTGGTCGATCTCGCGTCGCGCAGGTTCGGTCTACGGCCTGATGCTCGACGTGCGCTCGGACGTGCCGGCGATGTACGAGGAGTCCTACCAGATCGCCGCCGGCGCCTTCCGCTCGGCGCTCGCGGACCTGACGCAGATCGAGGCAGACCTCGCCGCGCTTGAGGCGGAGCTCGAAGGGTTGGGTGCGCCGCACACACCGGGCCGTGTACCCGCCTGGCGCAACTAGGCCGATGCGTGTGATGGGACTGCATCGCGTTGCTGCGGTGCTGGGCGCGGTTGCGCTCAGCGCCTGCAGCGCCAACGCACCCGCGCCTACGGAAGCTGCGCCCGCGGTCACCATCATGACGTTTAACGTCGAGAACCTGTTCGACAATACGGATGACCCGGGCAAGGACGATCATGCCTACCTGCCTGTCGCGAAGAAACAGACGGCGGCGCACAAGGCGCTCTGTGAGCCCATCGAGGTGCCACGTTGGCGCAGCGAGTGCCTGGAGCTCGACTGGAGTGACGCAGCGCTCGACTTCAAGTTGCAGCAGGTCGCGGCGGCCATCCTGCAAGTGAACGAGGGGCGCGGGCCGGACATCATCGCGCTGCAGGAGGTCGAGAACGCCGACATCTTGACGCGACTGACGCGCGATTACCTGGGTGCGGCCGGTTACCGTGAGGTCGTGTTGCTCGAGGGGCGCGATCTGCGCGGGATCGATGTGGCATTCCTGTCCCGGTTGCCGATTCGTGGCGAGCCCGTTTTGCACGCGTTCAACATGGGCGCGTTTCCGGACCGCGCGGACGACACGCGTGGCGTGCTCGAGGCGACGTTCGAGTTGCCCGATGGCCGGTTGCTGACCGGGTTTGCCGTGCATTTTCCGGCGCCGTTTCACCCCATCGAGATGCGTGAGCTGGCTTACGATCATCTGAATTCGCTGCGGACCAGGGTGCCCGACGAGCACGTGGTTTTTGCCGCGGGCGATTTCAACACCCCAAACCGCGAGATGACCGACACGACCATCATGGACGATCGCGTCCGGCCGAACTGGCGTGTCGCGCACGAAGTCGATTGCGAGGGTTGTCTGGGCACCAACTACTGGTGGCGCGGCAAGAGCTGGTCCTTCCTGGACATGGTGCTCTTCTCGCCGGCGCCCGCGTCGCCCGAGGCCTGGCGTATCCGCGCAGGCGGTGTCTATCTCGCCAACCGGTACAGCGATCAGCTCAACGAAGACGGCACGGTGCGGCGGTTCGATCTCGAGCGCCGACGCGGCGTGTCGGACCATCTGCCGCTTGTGATGACGATTGAGCCTGGCCCTTAGGGGTTCGATTCGAAGTCGATCGTCACCGACGGCGTACCACCGGCAAACAGTGCGGAACGGGATTCACCGTCGCGCTCTATGGTCACAAGGTTGACCTGGTCGGGCCAGATGTCGCGCAGTGCATTGTGGGTCATTGCCAGCGCCTCGAGACCGTCGGGAATCGGCGCTTCTGCATAGACCCAGAGAAACCGCCCCTCGACCTCATGCCCGACGAGCGTGAGCGCAAGCCGGTTGTCGTCCTGGTCTCGCAGCTTGAAGCGTTCGCTGACGTAGGCCGCAAATTGATCGCGTGTTTCCTCAGAACCCAGCACATCCGCGTCGGCGCCCACGATATCGCGCACCGCGTGCTCGGCGTCGTGCACGAGAAAGCGGTGCATGACTTCGATGTTGCCCGTGCGGTTGTTGAACAGCACGCGCGTCACGGCTTCCCGTGCCTGGTGCGCGATTGCACTGCAGGCGAGCAGCAGCGTGAGCGCGGCGGTCGCCGCGCGGCAGCCCTGACTTACTCGTCGTCGCACTCGTCGTCCGTCTCGCAGACCGACTCAAGCTCGGTCTTGCTGTCCTGCATGATGTCGCGGTACTCGAAACCTTCGCGCGGCGGCGACTTGAACATTTCGATACGCGAGGGAACCATGCGCCGCGGGTAGTGGTTGTTGTCGACGTCGACATCGGCCGTTTCCCACTGCGGGTCGACCACAACGCTTACGAGTTCCTTGTCGAACACGAGCAGCTTCTTGACCTGCTTGGCGTTGCGCCGCCAGATCTCAGCGGGGATGTCGTAGCGCTGCTTGCTGCCGTCTTCAAACTCAAGCTCGAGCAGGATCGGCATGACGAGGCCGCCGAGGTTCGAAAACTCGAGCACGTAGTAGTTGCTGTCTTCCTCTACAGCGCGCTCAAGCACAGCACGCTCCCAGTCTTCGAGGCCGGCCAGGAACTGCTGGTACTCGTTGCGTTCCTTGTTCGTGACCGTGTACTCGTCGTTCTTGTCGTAGAAGTCATCGAGCCCGGGGTTGCGCTCGACCCAGGTGGGCAGCCCGCTTTCACGGTCGCGCTGCACTGTCAGCGACTCAGGCTTGTCCGCGTTTTCCTGCCGACGACGATCGAAGTCGATGTCGGGGTTCTTCGTGTCGAGCCGAAGTTTCCAGATGCGGTCGAGTGAGATGTCGACGTGGTCCGTGGTGTAAAACCAGCCCCGCCAGAACCAGTCGAGGTCCACGCCCGAGGCTTCTTCCATGGTGCGGAAGAAGTCAGCGGGCGTCGGGCGACGGAAGCGCCAGCGGCGGGAGTACTCCTTGAACGCGAAGTCGAACAGCTCGCGGCCCAGAATGGTCTCGCGCAGGATCGTGAGTGCGACGGCCGGCTTGGCGTAGGCGTTGGGACCGATCTGCAGAATGCTGTCCGACTGCGTCATGATCGGCACCTGAAAATCGGAGCGCATGTAGTCGACGATGTCGTGGGGCTCGACCTTCCAGGGAATGTCGGGGTCCCACTCGCGGCCGGCCAGCGCATCGAGAAAGCTGTTCAGGCCCTCATCCATCCAGGTCCACTGGCGCTCGTCGGAATTGACGGTCATCGGGAAGTAGATGTGCCCGATCTCGTGAATGATGACGCCGACGAGGTAGCGCTTCTCAGCCAGGCTGTAGGTGCGCGTGCCGTCGTCCTGCAGATCCGTGCGCGGGCCGTTGAACGTGATCATGGGGTATTCCATGCCGCCCACAGGTCCGTTGACCGATTGCGCCGTCGGGTAGGGGTAGTCGAACGAGTAGCGCGAGTAGACCTCCATGGTGTGGATCACCGAAGCCGTCGAGTAGTTCGACCACAGCGGTTCACCTTCCTTGGGGTAGAAGCTCATGGCCATGACCAATGGCTGCACGCTGCCGCCCTGTTCGTAGCCCTGCGCGTCCCAGATGAACTTGCGTGAAGAAGCCCAGGCAAAGTCGCGCACGTTGCGCGCCGAGAACCGCCAGGTCTTCGTGTCACTTGTGCCTTCGGCTTCGTTCTCGAGGGCTTCCTCGGCGGTCACGATGAACACGGGGGCGTCAGCCGTTTTGGCCTGCTCGAGGCGCTCGCGCTGCGCGGCCGTCAGCACCCGCGCCGGGTTCTGCAGCTCACCCGTCGACGACACGATGTGGTCCGCGGGCACGGTGATGTCCACCGTGTAGTCGCCAAACTCCAGCGTGAACTCGCCGCGACCCAGGAACTCCTTGTTGGTCCAGCCTTCGTAGTCCGTATAGGCGGCAAGGCGCGGGAACCACTGTGCAAGCAGGAAGATGTCGTTGCCGCCCTCGCGCGCGTCGTCGGGGAAATGCTCGTAGCCTGCTCGCGCGGGGACCGCGTTCTCTTCCACCATATCGAACTCGAAATCGAGGCTGAACGTGGTCGACCGGCCAGGTGCCAGCGGTGCGGCGAGGTCGATACGCATGAGCGTGCCGACGATGGTGTAGGCGAGGTCGCGACCGCCCGCGGTTTTCACGTTGCTGATCGTGTAGCCGAAATCGTTGTCGGCCATGGCCTGCCGTCGGCGCAGCTCGCCGAGACTGAGCTGCGGCGGTTCGCCGGGTTCGGCCATGACCTGCGGGCCGCGACGGCTCGGGTCGGCGAAGGCGCCCGAGCGTTCGGACAGCGAGTCACGGCGGAAGCGGTTCTGATCAAGCTGCAACCAGAGGAAGCGCAGCGTGTCGGGGCTGTTGTTGGTGTAGGCGATCGTCTGGCTGGCCGTCAGTCGGCGCGCCGACTCATCGAGCGTGACGTCGATGTCGTAGTTGACCTTCTGCTGCCAGTAGCGGTGACCGGGCTCGCCGCCCGCCGTGCGGTAGGAGTTGGCGGTCGGCAGGACCTCATCAAGCTGGCGGAACTTGTCGACGAAGTCGCCTTTGGTTTGCACAACGCCGGCGTAGGCGCAGTTGAACGTCAATGCGACAAGCAGGAGGAATCTTTTGGTCACGATGGTGCTGCCGTGGTGAGGGCGGCCGCAGAAGATAGCGCATGAGCGGGCCGCACGTCAGCACGCGCCGGTTCGGGCTTATGCGTCGACCTTCGAAAACATCGGGTCGATCGAGACGAGCAGGCGGTCGCCCGTGTAGTGCGGCGAACGGTGTACGACGCCGTGGAACAGGTCGTCTGTCCAGGTGCCACCCTTCATCAGGGTCCAGGAGCCCGACCTTAAGTGGCGGATGTCCTTGCCCTCGACGACGGGGATCGTCTCGTTGGTGCGGCCCTCAATTGCGTCGCGGTCGACCTCGTCGTGGGCAATCCACTCGGTGCCGGGCCCCATGAGCGTCATGATCATCCGGCAGGGCACGTAGTCCACATGAAACTTGGGGCACATAGGTCCGTTGAGCGTCGCCACGCGAATGCCGACCCCCGTGCACCCCAGCAGATCGGCCATCAACTGCGTTGCCACGTCGATTTGATCGACGAGGCAGTCGGACGCCTCGGACTCGACAGCGCGGTGAATCTGCTCTTCGGTGACGCTGCGCTCGCCGGGCGTTTGGGACCAATGCGATTTAATGGTGCGGCGCGACAGCTCGGCGACGTCGCTCATCAGTGGCCCGTTCCTGGGGGTGACACTGACCAGCTCGACATCGGCGTCGTAGATGCCCGCGAAATCCGCGAGGCTACTGCTCGCCACGGCGCGCATCAGGCCAGCGACTCCTCGATGAGCAAGTCTTCTCGCAGCGTGCAGCAAATACAGCCGTTGGTCATTTCGACGAGCTTCTCGTCGACGTGCTGCAGCGACATGTCGTCGCGAACGAGCGCGGCGTCGATGTTCACCTCGCCCATGTCGTTGACGATAACTGCAACGCGCAGGCCTTTGCGGTTGTTCAGGACGTTGTTGAGCAGCGTGGTCTTGCCAGCGCCGAGAAAGCCGGACAGTACGGTGACGGGGAGCGGCGAATTCACAGTGGGTACACCTGTGACAGCATGAGCGCAACGTTATAACATTGCACATTCTGAATGTGCATCCCCATTACGTTGAATGCTCTGCGTTGAACGCATCGCGACGTGCGCGCGCGCGCGGCCCAGTGAACACTTCGCGCCCGCTTTGTGCCAAGCTTTGTGGTTGGACGACAGACGCTCCCGAGGAGCCGTATCATGACTTCGAGACTACCCTGGATCGTGCTCGCCGCCGCGCTGGTTGCCGGCTGCGGCGGGGATACCGAGACGCCCACAACGACGGACACCGAGCAAGCCGCCACCGCCGATGACATCGCGGTCAGCGACGCGGAACTGGCCGGCAACCCGTTCCTCGAGGAATGGGACACGCCGTTCGGTGTGCCGCCCTTCGACAAGATTTCCGACGATGATTTCCTGCCCGCCTTCAAGAAGGGCATGCTCGAGCAGCGCGCCGAGTTTGCGGCCATCGTCAACAATCCCGAGCCGCCGACCTTCGAGAACACGATTCTTGCGCTCGAGAAGGTTGGAAGCCTGGCGGTCAAGGTGGGACTGACGTTTGGCCCGCTGGCCTCGACCGAGCTCAATGAGAAGAAGCGCGAACTGCAAAGCGTGATCTATCCGATGTGGACGCGCGAGTACGACAAGATCTTGCTCAACGATGATCTTTGGAATCGTGTCCTCACCGTCTATGAAGCGCGCGACACGCTCAATCTCAATGAACAGGACGCGCGGTTGCTGGAACTCACGCACCGCAATTTCGTGCGTTCGGGTGCGGCACTCGATGCCGACACCAAGGCCAAGGTTGCGGCCATCAATGAGCAGATCTCTGGCCTGACCACGCAGTTCGGCCAGAACCTGCTGACGGCAACGAAAGCCTTCAAGCTCGCAATCGATGACGAAGCCGATACGGCCGGTCTCTCGCCTGCCTTCAAAGCCAGCATCTGGGACGAAGACGCCCAGGCCTGGGTCGTCACGCTCGACCGCTCGGTTTACGAAGCGTTCATGACCCAGTCCGAGAACCGCGAGCTGCGTGAACAGGCCTTCAATGGCTATCGCCTGCGCGCGAGCGAAGGTGAAGGCGACAACGGCCCGCTGGCGATCAAGATCGCACAGCTGCGGGCAGAGCGCGCCGGACTGCTCGGCTACGATTCCCACGCCGACTACATCCTCGAGTACAACATGGCGCGCACACCCAAGGGCGCAGAGAACTTCCTGCTGCGCGTCTGGAAGCCGGGCCTCGAGCAGGCCAAGCAGGAACGCGCCGACATGCAGGAGATGGTCGGCGATGCGTTCGAGTTCGCGGGCCATGACTGGTGGCATTACTCCGAGAAAATCCGCAAGGCGCGTTTCGACATCGACGAAACCGCGCTTAAGCCCTACTTCGAGCTCAGCGCGGTCCTTGGCGGTTCCTTCGAAATGGCAGAGCGCCTGTTCGGCATCACGTTTACCGCGCTCGACGCGCCCGTCTGGAATGACGTGGTTGAAGCCTACGAGGTGCGCGATGCCGACGGCTCGCACCTGGGCGTGTTCATGTTCGACATGTTCGCGCGCGACTCGAAACGCGGCGGTGCCTGGATGAACAGTTACCGTTCTGCCTCGAACATCGAGGGCGAGACGATTCGCCCGATCGTGACGAACAACCTCAACATGACGACGCCGCCCGAGGGTGAGCCGGCGCTGCTGAGTTTTGACGAAGTCACGACGGTGTTCCACGAGTTCGGGCACGGTCTGCACGGCATCATGACCACTATCGACTACCCGACCTTCTCGGGTGTCGACGGCCCACGTGACTACACGGAATTCCCGGCACAGATCCTCGAGCACTGGACGGCCGAGCCGCAGATGCTCGAGCTCTACGCGCGCCACTACGAGACGGGCGAGGTCATCCCCGAGGCGCTCGTGGCACGCATGAAGGCCGCCGCGAACCACAACCAGGGCTTCAACACGACGGAGTTCATTGCTGCCGCACTGCTCGACCTGCGCTGGCACATGCTGACCGCAGAAGAGGCCGCAGCGATCACCGACGCGACGGCGTTCGAGGACCGCGTGCTTGCCGAATACGGTCTCATCGACGAGATCGAGCCGCGCTACCGCTCGCAGTACTTCAGCCACATCTTCGCGGGCGGCTACTCGGCCGGGTACTACGCCTACCTCTGGTCAGAGATTCTCGACGCCGATGGCTTCAACGCCTTCAAGGAAGCCGAGGACATCTTCGACCCCGAGGTGGCGGATCGTCTTCGGACCTGGGTGTACGAGGCCGGTGGTCTGCGGGAAGCCGACGAGCTCTACCGCAACTTCCGCGGCGCCGACCCGAGCATTGAGCCGCTGCTCATTGGCCGGGGCTTCGACCCGGATGCGGGTGGCGACTAGGCTTGAGTCTGTCTGAGGTCGTCGAGCGCGCGATCAGCTTAAGAGTGCGCGCTCGACGGCCCACCAGAGGCCGATGACTGCGATGAACAAGGACGCGGGGGTGACGACCCAGCGCCGATAGGTCGTGGTGCCCTTGGTGTCCGCCGTGCCAATGCCGCGCTGTGCTGTGAGCAACACGGCGAGCGTCACGAGCACAATGGCGATCTGCCCGATCTCCACGCCCACGTTGAAGCCAATCAGGGCGCTCCAGAATTGCCCGGGCGGCAAGCCGAGCTCGCCGAAGAAGCCTGCAAAACCCAGCCCGTGCAGCAACCCGAACGCGAACACGACGACGGGCCGCCACCGCGGCATGTCACGAACCCAGACGTTTTCGATTGCCACAACAGCGATACTGGCCGCGATCAGGGGCTCGACGATGCCCGCTGGCGGTGAGATGACGCCGGCGCCCGCCAGCCCCAGCGTTACCGTGTGCGCCAGCGTAAACGTCGTGACCTGAATGACGAGCGGGCGCAGGCGCGTCGAGGTGAGGACGAGCGCCATCACGAACAGGATGTGATCGAGTCCGCCGGGCAGGATGTGGTCCACGCCGATTCGCGTGTAGAGGCCGAACGTTTCGGTGGCGCTGCGTGGCTGCCCCGCCTCGTCGACGAGGGGCTGAACGTCGCGCACGGTGTTATCGCTCGCGCGGTCCATGGCGGCCAGTTGCTCGCAGAGTAACGGGTCCATGGCGCTCTGCCCCGGAATGCATATCTCGTCTTCGGGATGCGCGGCCGCCGTTGCCGCGACGACGTACGCGGCGAGCAACACGAACAGCGCTGCGAGCAGTCTTTCGGGGCGCGCCCGTGTCACATTCGTGTGGTGCATTGGCGGTAAGATATCAGGCAACCATTCTTCGCCCGAGTGACGACATGAAAATCAATCGCAGAGAGGCCGTAGTCGGGATGACTACGGCCCTGGTATCGCCTGTTGCGGCCTCGATGGGCAAGCAGCCCCGCTTCGACAACGACGTCTTTGCGCACGGCGTCGCGAGTGGCGACCCCGCCGCCGACAGTGTGGTGCTTTGGACGCGGGTGTCGGGTCAGTCCGGCACGGTATCCGTCGACTGGGTGGTCGCGATCGACCCGGAACTGCGCGAGGTCATCGCGCGCGGGCGCACGACGACTTCGCCGATCAGCGATTACACGGTCAAGGTCGTGCCAGAAGGTCTGCCCGCGGGCGCGACCTTGTATTACGGCTTCTCGGCGGCAGGCACCGCCTCGCCAACGGGCCGAACGCGGACGCTGTCCACGGGCAGCCTGGATCAGCTCGTCATCGCCGTCGCGAGTTGTTCGAACTTCCCGTTCGGACGCTTCAACGGCTATCAGGCGATCGCCGATGATCCCGAGGTCGATGTCGTCGTCCATCTTGGCGACTACATTTACGAGTACAGCGAAGACGGATACGGTGCGGCTGACGGTCGCAAGCTCGGGCGGATTCATGAGCCCGCGCATGAGATCGTGACGCTCTCCGACTACCGCACCCGCCACGCGCAGTACAAGCGCGACCCGGGCTCGCTGGCCATGCACGCCATGCATCCACTGATTCCCACCTGGGACGACCACGAGTCGACCAATAATCCCTGGTCGGGCGGTGCGCAGAACCATCAGGACGGCGAGGGCGATTGGCTCGACCGTCGCAGCGTGTCCCTGCGCGCCTACTACGAGTGGATGCCCGTGCGCGAACCCGGGCCCGGCGAGCCCCCCGAGCAGCGCCGCGCGCACTTCAGCTTCGGCGATCTCGCGAGCCTGTACATGGTGGAGACACGGCACATGGCGCGCGCCGAGCAGGTCGACTTCGCCGATCACGAGGCCGCGCTTGAGACGCCCGAAGCGGCGGCCGCGTTCTACGACGACGTGGTCGGTGACGCGTCGCGACGCATGATCTCGAGTGCAGACGCCGAGTTCTTGCGGGACGGTCTGGCCGCCTCCGCGTCAAAGGGTCAGCCCTGGCGCATCCTGGCGAACCAGATCATCCTTGCGAATGTCGTTGCGCCCGACCTCGACGACGAAGTCTTCGCGAGCGCGCTTGCGATCGACAACGACTACGCGAAACGGCTGTACGCGGGCATGGCGCAGCTCGGCGAGGTGGGTCTGCCCTTCAATATGGACGCCTGGGACGGTTACCCCGCGGCACGCGAGCGCCTGTACAGCATGTTGTCCGATGTCGGCGCGCGCGACCTGCTGGCGGTCACGGGTGACACGCATGTCTTCTGGCAGAACCGCTTGTTCGACGCCGCGGGAACCTCCATGGGTCTCGAGCTCGGCACGAGCGGCATCACGTCACCGAGTGGCTTTCAGGGCTTCGGCAAAGCGGCCGCTGCGCGTCTCGACGCGTTGATCTCCGCGCACAATGACGGCGTCGACTGGGTGCACGGCGGTCAGCGTGGATTTGTTCGGCTGACGCTGCGTCGGGAATCGGCCCGAGCGGATTTCGTTGCGCTGTCGACCATCGAGACCCGCAACTTCAAGACACGCGTCATCCGATCCGTCGATATCGTCCGGCGCGACGGCACGCTGGACTACGTTTGACTGGGGCCAGACTAGATTTACAGCTCGACGCGCTTGGCGTCATGAAGCTTGTACACGGCACCCTTGCCGAGCTCGATGGGTTCGAAGCGCCCTTCGATGACGATGGGCTCCCAGGAGACTTCGATGCCATCGGGCGCCAGGACCTCGACCGTACCGGCAGGACCGCCGGGGATGTCGAAGTAGCAGTGCGGCGGGCTCGAGGTGAGCAGGAACCACCGCTGCGAGTTCTCCGCCTGCAATGGCGTCATGAAGCCGGCAATGCGCACGGTTTCGCCGGCGCGCTCCGAGATGACGCTCGGGAAGTCTGCCGCAATGCTGCCGTCCTCGTAGCGCACGCGCGCCTGCATGAGGTCCGACCAGGGAATGCCGCGCTCCACTTCCGGAAGTGCCGGGACGCCCGCTGCCGCCAGGCTCAGGACGTTGAGTACGACCTCGGTCTTGGCGTCGCCCACTTGGACGGTGAGCAGGTCGAGCCCCATCTGACCCGCGAGTACGGTGATTTCGACGATGCCGTAGTTGTCGCTCGTCGTGAGAAGCTCCTCAGATGTATCGACGACAAGGCTCGTGCCCTTCAGCGATGTCGTCGCTTTGGCGCCGCTCACGGGCGCGCCGTCTGGCGTTTCGATGCGAACGGCCAGGAATGCGTTGTCGTTTTCGATAACGTCGATGACCAGGCGACCCTGGATATCGGAGTAGCCGCCACGGGCCAGCGGCGTCAGGACGAGCGCGTCTGCGTCCTTGAACGCTACCGCGGGTTTGCCTTCGTCGTAGAGGCCGTCACCGCTCTCGGGCTGCGCTGCCAGCTCCTCGTCGCTGAGCCCACCATTGATCACCTTCACCTGCGCGGCCAGATTGGCTGCGGCAATAGTGGCCAGTACGAGAGCTGTGGCCAGGCCTCTCAATACGTGGGGTGTCATGGTGCCTCCGCTAGTGTTTTCGCAACGTCCGTACGATACGCCTGAATGGCCGGGATTGCCGCCGCTGCGACGCCGACAGCGAGCAAGCCCGCGATCAGCGCTGTTTCCACGGGCAGCCAGGTCAGGCCTGTGAACGAGACGCCGCGCGATTGTTCAAGCCAGGCGCCCAGCAACTCGACCATGGCGTGACCCGCGACGAATCCGAGCAGGATTCCCATCAGGGTCAACAGTAGTCCTTCGAGCAGCAATGCGAAGAAGAGTTCCCAGCGCGTGGCACCCAGGCAGCGCAGCATGGCGATGTCGCCGCGCCGCGTGCGCAAAGAACCGTAGAGCGCCGCGAAGATCGAGAGCCCGGCCGAGACGATCAGGATCCAGGCGAATGCGCGCAGGCCGTCGAGTCCCACGCCGATGAGCTGCAGCACGCGCGAGACTTCCATCGCGGGAGCTGCGGCCACAAGGTTGCTCGTGGTGTTGATCTGACGCGGCATGGTGACTGCGGCCACGGGCGACCGATAGCTGAGCAGCATGGCCGTGATCTCACGGTCTTCCTCGCTGTGGTCGTGCTTTTCGGCGTCGTCGTGACCATGTTCGTCGCCATGGTCGAGCTCTTCGGCGTCGTCGTGATCATGCTCGTCGTCGTGCTCGTCGGCATCGTCGTGATCATGTTCGTCGTCGTGCTCGGGTTCCGCGTCAACCGTTGTTGGCGATGCGGGGGCAGCGGGCTCGTGCAAATCCCAAACGCTGTCGAGTGACGTCAGTACGAGTCGGTCGAGGACCGAGCCTGTGCGACCCAGCACGCCAACAACCCGGTACAGTGAGCGGTCATGGCTGTGACCGCCGTCCGAGAAGCCATGGGCGCCCGCGAAGGTCGAGCCGACTTCGAGGCCGGCCGCGGATGCCGCCGCGGCGCCAACAACGGCCTCCATGGACCCGGCCCACCAACGACCGTCCGCGATCTCGGCGTCGTAGAGTGTGGCGTAGTCGGGCGTCGTGCCGACAATGCGGAAACCGCGGAAGCTGTCACCCAGCGATAGTGGTATGGCGCTGGCGATGCGCGGATCTTCGGCCCAGCGCTCGGCTTCGGCCAGCTCGATGTTCCCCGTCGGCACATCGGCGTGATAGACGGCGGAGAGCACGAGCTGCACGGGGCTGCCCTTGGCCCCGAGTACGAGGTCGATGCCGCGCGCGTCGCGCGACATAGTCTCGGATAACTGGTTGCCCACGAGCAGCAGCAGGACGATGCTCGCCGTGCCAAGTGCCATGAGCAGCACGTTGACTGCGGACGTCAGCCGCGACAGCCCCAGGTTGGCCAACGCCAGCCGAAGCCAGCTCACGACGACACCCCGAAATCGAAATCACGGTCCAGTGTGCCGCGGATGCGCTGGTCGTGGGTGACGACTATGAGCGTCGCGCCGGCTTCGGACACGGCGTCACGCAGCAGGCCAATGGCCTCCGCCGCGTGTTCGTCGTCGAGTGCTGACGTGGGTTCGTCGGCCATGACGATCGGCGGCTTGTGCACGAGCGCTCGCGCAATGGCTGCGCGTTGCGCCTGCCCCTGGCTGAGCATCGACGGCTTGTGCTGCGCGACGGCGTCGATATTGAGCCGCTTGAGCAGCGCGTCCACGGTCTCGCCGTCCGCCTTGGCGCGCGACAGCTTGCTGGCCAGTAGCACATTTTCCCGGACCGTTAGCGCCTTGATCAGGTGGAAGCGCTGCAGCACCAGCCCGATGTTCTGGCCTCGGAATCGATCCATGCTGGCGCCCCGGAGCTCGGCGAGATCCTGGCCGAGCAGACGCACGGTTCCGGACTGTGGCCGCAGCAGGCCAGCTAGCAGATGGAGGAAACTTGTCTTGCCGCAACCCGAAGGGCCAATAACGGCGACGCTTTGACCTTGTTCGAGCGCGAACTCGCCAATGTCGACCGTCAGCTGGTCGTCGTACCCGAATCGCAGCGCTTCGACTTCTACGGCGTTCATGTCTCAGGGCGTTGTCTTGCAGCACGAAGTCCGTTGGTGTCGGACTCAGGTGGCGCCAACCGGTCGGGCACGCTTGGCACGGACGTCGAACGCACGCCAAATGTGTGCGGCGGCAAGGATGACCGAGCCGGCCACGGTCACGGTTTGTTCGTGCGCTTCCAGAGCCGGCAAGAAGGCGCCTGCGAACAGCAGCGCGAGCCCGAAAAGTGCCGCACCCATAAACACGCGTCGGCCGGCGGTTCCGGCGTCCGCGTAGATCGCCAGGAACGTGGCGGGCGCGGCAATGAGCACGAGCACTTTGTGCACGACTTCGCTTTCCGCGAACGGCACCGCCAGCGACAGCGATGAAATCAGCAACGGCAGCGCCAGGCAGTGCGCCAGGCACAGCATCGCAATGCTGGCCGCATACACATCGATGGCGCTGACCGCGGCTGCGCCCGGCGTGGGGGGTCGTCTCGAGTTCATGCTCTTGCGTCTGGTGATCGCGTTGGGGATGCTGCCCGCGCCGTGAAGTGCGGTCAGCAGACGTTATAGTATAACAATTTGGGCAGCGTCCAGCGAATGCACCCCAGGTACTGATGCACAACGAATCGATCAATCGACTTCCGCTGGGCTACTACCTGGCCCCTTCTATTTTTTTGCGCTCGATCTCGGGCTTTTTCGCCTACGTCAGCTGGTGGCGCGGCATGGCAGCGCTTCGCCGCAGACTGACCGGAGCCACGCGCTAGGCCGCGACACCTGCAGCACGCGCCACGAACGACCAGATCTCGCGCTGCGCTGACTCGAGTGGCAGGTCCTGGCCGAGCGCGTTCTGCACACCGGCCATGACGCCGGCCAGCAGCATCGAGACCAGCAGCAGCGGATCGAGATCGCCATCGATCTCGCCGTCCCGCTGCGCCTGCCGGATGTTGCTGGCGCCGAGCTGGTTCAGCCGAAGCTGCCGGTCCGACTCGTCGGCGGCAAACGTCGGGTCCGTGCGCAGTCGCGTGGCGACAAGGAGCGCGACGGGATCACGGTAGAAGAATGCGACCATGGCGTAGACCCTCGCCTGTTCGCGCACCGCCCAGGTCGCGCCCTTGAAGGGCACGGCCGTCACAGTGTCGTCGAGCGTGTCGTAAAACGCGCGGACGAGTGCGTTGAGCAGGCCGGACTTGTTCTTGAAGTGGTAGTAGGTGAGCCCGGCCGATACGCCCGCGCGTTTGGCGACGCGCGCGACTTCGAGATCGCCATTGCCCTCTATGAGCTCTGCCCGGGCGGCTGCGAGTAACTGCGCGCGGGTGCCGCCGCGGCGCGGCGAATCGACGGGGCGGGCACTCACGATGCCGTCGTTCCTTCGAGCAGCCGCTTCGGGTGCATGCCGTTGACCATGCCGATGAACGGCGGGTGGATCGAGAACCCGAGCATGCGGCGGATGTCCTCGGACACCTCGGCGACGACCTCGAGCGGCGTACCCAGGAAGTAGTTTTCCTGCGTGCGTACCCAGGGTTCGCAGTATTGGCAGGTCACCGCAAGTCGACTGGCGTCCGAACCGTTGGCGCCGCCCCCGTGCCAGAACGTGCCGGGGTAGAACACGACCGAGCCCGCGGGCATGACCGCCCGTATCGCCTCATCGGCTTTCGGGCTGCGCGCATCGTCCCAGGTGTGCGAGCCGGGCACGATCGACGTGGCCCCGTTCTCGGCGGTGAAATCGTCGATGGCCCATACCGTGGCGGCGCCCAGTGGCGGCCGGGGCCGCGGCACGGGGTAGAACGCATCGTCGAAGTGCAGGGCCTGCGACGTCTCGCCGGGCAGGATGTTGATCACCTGCAGCTGAGACAGCAGGTAGTTGGGCAGGAACAGCCGATCGAGCAGCGCGAGGATGCGCGGGTGGTCGACGAGGCGGTCCAGGGCGCGCGTCTTGGCCAGCACCGCGTAGACGCGCTGGGTCTTGCGGCCTTCGAAATCATTGCGCCCCTGGGCGTCGAGCAGGGGCCGCGTTGCCGCGCGGATCGCGTCGAGTTCGTCGGCGCTGAGCAAGCCCTCGATGATGACGAAGCCCTGGCGCTCAACGGCCTCCAGGTCGGCCCGGACGACGGCTTCGGGCACCTGGCTGGCGGCGTCGCTCTGGGTAAATCCGTAGGTGCCGGCCAGGTCTCCGGCGAGTTCGCCGCCAAGGCGTGTCCAGTAGCGTGGCTTGCACATGGCGGTGTCATCCTGATTTGAGTTCAACTCAATATAGTGATCCTAGTGCCTTGAAGCAAGTGTCCAGGGTGGGTGGGTATACTGCACCGCGCATGTACGCCCACCCTTACACCGCCAGATCACTCTGCCGCGCAGCATTGGCGGCCGCCCTTTTGCTGTTCAGCGGCTGCGCCACGGTCACGTCGCCGGCGCCGCAAATAGCGGTGCACGCGCCGACGGCGTTCTTGGCCAACGCGTCCAGCGCCTGCCGCACAGGCTGGGCCGCCGCGCCCGACACCGCGGACGCCGCGCTCGACCCGGATCGCATCGCGCTCGTGAACTGGAACATCAAGAAGGGCAGCCGCAGCGACTGGCGGGATCAGCTCGAAACACTGACTGCGGGCGCGGACCTCGTGACCCTGCAGGAGGCCCCGCTCGCCAGCACGGGCTGGCGCGATCTCGAATCTGACCTCTACCACGCCTTCGCGCCGGGCTGGCTGTCGCGCCACACGCCCACGGGCGTCATGACCCTGAGCGATGCTGCGCACCTCGTGCAGTGCAACATGCAGGCGCGCGAGCCCTGGCTGCGCTCGCCCAAGGCCACGCTGGCCACGGAGTATGCGCTCGTTGATCGCGCGGAGACGCTGTTGGTCGTGAACGTCCACGTCGTGAATTTTTCGCTGGGCCTTGCGGCCTTTGACCGCCAGCTTGCGCAGGTCCGCACGGTCGTGGCGCAGCACGAGGGCCCCGTGATCCTTACGGGCGACTTCAACACCTGGCGCCAGGCGCGACTGGATCGCGTTCGAGACCTCGTCCACGCGCACGACCTCGAGCCCGTGCCGTTCCCGCATGACGTGCGCAAACGGTTCCTGGGCCATCCGCTCGACCACGTCTACGTGCGCGGCCTCAACGTCATCGACGCGACAACGATCGACACAAGCGCGTCGGATCACAACCCCATGCGCGTGTGGCTGTCCGCAAGCTAGCCTGAATTTTTTCGCGCGCTGAGTCGCGCAGACCATTGCCTTCATGCCCCGGCGCGCTGTACAAGTGCGCGGGGGACGCAACCTTTTGCCGGGTTGCTGCATCAAAGACTTGACGATGCCGTGTGCGTGCTGCGCGCGGGGTTAACGAAAATAACAAGACCCGTGGGGGACGCGGCCAGGTGCTTTTCAATACACCGATCTTTTTTCTGTTTTTCGTCGCGTTCCTGTTTTTCTACGGGCTCGTG
Source organism: Pseudomonadota bacterium (assembly GCA_039821605.1). Lineage (GTDB taxonomy): Bacteria > Pseudomonadota > Gammaproteobacteria > Steroidobacterales > Woeseiaceae > CALBPI01. The sequence goes on from JBCBNV010000004.1 coordinate 191,741, forward strand.
TTCGTGCGCAAGCTGCCTCGGGTGGCCTTCCTGCTCACCGCGAGCCTCGTCTTCTACGGGGCGTGGAATTGGCGCTTCATCCCGTTGCTCGTGGGCAGCTCGATCGTCGACTACTACCTCGCGATTGCCATCGGCAATGCGCAGACCCAACAACGAAAACGCCTGTTCCTGACGCTGTCCGTCTGCGTCAACCTGGGCATCCTCGGACTGTTCAAGTACGCAGACTTCGTCCTGCAGTCGGTCTCGGATTTCCTGAGCGTGTTCGGCGTCGAGGCCGGCCTTCCGACCCTGTCCTGGGTGCTGCCCGTCGGCATCTCGTTCTACACGTTCCAGAGCCTGAGCTACACGATCGACGTCTACCGGGGCGACATGCAGCCCAAACGCGGGCTCATTTACTTCACCACCGCGCTCGCGTTCTTCCCGCAGCTCGTCGCAGGACCGATCCTGCGTGCACGCCAGATCCTGCCGCAGTTCCACGCGCTGCCCGTGCCCAACTGGGTCGACGCGCGGCACGGCTTCCTGCTCATCACCTCGGGGCTCGTCAAAAAGACCGCTGCCGATCTGCTCGCGATACCGGCCGGCGTGCTGTTCGAAGCGGGCGGCCCCGTGAGCCTGCTCGAGGCCTGGACCGGCGTACTGGCCTTCGCGGGCCAGATCTACGGTGACTTCGCGGGCTACACGGACATGGCCATCGGGCTCGCATTGGTCATCGGCTTCAAGATCCCGCCTAACTTCCGGCTGCCCTACTTTGCCGTCTCGCCCGTCGACTTCTGGCGTCGGTGGCACATCTCACTGTCGACCTGGCTGCGTGACTATCTCTACATCTCGCTGGGCGGACGCAATCAGCGCTACCGCAACGTCACGATCACGATGCTGCTGGGCGGGCTCTGGCATGGCGCTGCCTGGACCTTCGTGGCCTGGGGTGCGTTCCACGCCGTGATCATCATGGGCACGCACTTTTTGTCGGGGCTCAGCGCCTTTGCCGGCTTCGTGAACTCCCAGTCGAAGCTCAAGCGCATCCTCACCTGGGCCATCACCTTCTACCTCGTGCTCATTGGCTGGGTGCTGTTCCGCGCGCACGACATCGGCTCGGCGTTCGACATCGTGGTCAACATGCATACCTTCGGTGGCTTGCCCGAGGCCGGGCCTGTCGCCATGCGCATCTTTATTGCCACGGCGCTGACCGTGGTCCTCCTGCACCTGCTCGACTGGTTTGTTATCGCCAAAGGCGAGAGCTTCGAGAAGACATGGTGGTTGTTCTGGCCCGTCCTGGTGCTGATCCAGGGCCTCTGCCTGATGATCGGGGAACCGAGTAATGAGTTCATCTACTTCCAGTTCTGAGCCAACCGGCAGCGGCCGCGGGGCTTTCGCCCGGGTCCTGTTCACGGTGCTCATCGGCATGGGCCTCGCACTCGGGGGCGTCCGTCTGTTCGCGCTCGTGGTCGGCGTCGGCTCCGAGTCGCTGCTCGGGCGTGTGATGCAGGCGCAGCGCGCGCTGCCGCAGATTGCCGAGGAACCCAACGACCTGGTCATGGTGTTCGGGTCTTCGATGGTCCGCGCCGGCTTCTCGCCCCGCGAGTTCGACGCGGCGCTGGCCGAGCAGGGCATCGACGTCACCTCCTTCAACTTCGGCTTTGGCGGTCTGAACCCGTTGTTCCAGGACTACCTGTCGCGGCGCGTCGTCGACGAGCTCAAGGCGCGCGACCGCCGGCTCAAACTCGTGGTCATCGAGTTCAACCCGTTCCAGACAACCGTGACGCGGCGCAATGGCGCCACGGCATTAGAAGAGTCCTACATCGCCATGCTCGCGAGCGACAGGGAGCTCTGGCAGAAAACCGTCGACGACCCGACCAGCGGCATCCGCATGGGTCTGATCCGGTATCTGCGTGACGGCATCTCGGCCGAGATGATCACGACTTTTATGTGGGCCGAGCCGTTCCAGCCGCCCGATAACCGCCAGCGGCCGCAGATGAGTGATGAGGACCGCGAGCGTCTTGGCGAGATCGGTGAGTACCTAAACGAGGTCTTCGACGAGGACTACCCCGATTACGACGGGTCAGATTGGTACTACCCCTGGCGCGGTGGTGGCACGATCAAGACGGAGCGCTCCGAGAAGACCCTTGAGATCTTCGATGAGTATTACGACCTGATCGCGCAGGACAACCGCATGGAGGCCGACCGCCAATCGCGGATTCGCACTGCGGACATCGAGGAACTCAACTTCGATGATGAGCTCGTTGAAGCGTTCATCCGCATCGTCGAAAACTTCAAGGAAGTCTCCGACCATGTCGAGGTCGTGATGCTGCCCAAGAACACGGACTGGATTCAGAACCCGCCCGAGGCGATCGAGCGGCAGGCTGCGGCCGTGGCGCGGATCAGTGAGGCAACGGGATTACCCGTGCGTGACTATCAGGTGGTCGAAGACGTGAGCAACGACATGTTCAGCGACACGACGCACCTCAACCGGTATGAAGGTGCCGTCGCGTTTACCGAGTTCCTCGTCTCGGAGTACGCCGAGATCTTGCGCTAGCGCAGCGTGTCGGCGTCGACCCAGGTGGCGCGGACGCGTTGCCGATCACCGGTCAGGTCGGTCCAGGCGAACAGCAGGCCGGACTTGTAGCGCAGCATTTGAGGAAAACCGGCGCGACGCGCGAGGGTCGCTCCCGCGACGATCTTTGGGTCAGTGAGCGTACCGTCTGATCGAACCAGTCGCGCCATCACGGCACCCGCACTGCCCTCGCTGGGTGCCATCCAGCTAGTCACCACGCTGCCATCGTCAAGAAGAACAACGTCGACCCGGCCGACCGGAGCGTCATCATCGATTATCACGGGCGCGCCGAACGTCTCGCCACCATCGGTCGACATCGCAACCTTGACCCGTGCCTGGTCGTTGGCACCTGTGAACCAGGCCACGGCAACTCGGTCACCTGCGGCGGCAATCGCGGGACCGTTGACGGGGCAACCCGGTATGCGCCAGTTGTCACGTGCGACAGGCGAACCCGGCTGCCAGCGGCCACCGATCGACCTTGCGACGTAGATGTCGCGAATTTCATCGTCGCTGCGGTCGCGGTATGCGGCGACCAGCCCCGCGCCACCCACAGCCACATCTGTCTGGCAGCAGTCGCAGACCTTGCCGTCGACGACGTTCTCCTGGCGGAGCGCGCCGTCGCCGTCAATCTGGGCACTGCGCAGCGTCATGGGCCCGGACCCGTGCCCGGACTCCGCCATCATCTCGCGACCGTCGAGCCAGAGTGCGCCAACGGCATCGCCATCGGGGTAGAGACTGACAAAGCCGTGTTCGGTGGCGGTCCCGTCCGTGTGTGGTGTCAGCGCCGGCGACCAGGTCGCGCCGCGGTCGTCGGACAAAGCCACGGCGACGTCGTAGGCGTATGTGCCGCCGGGACGTTTGACGAGCCAGTGGGCTGCCCAAAAATCCCCGGCAATGGGTGCTACCGAGGGGAAGTCCGCCCAATTCACAAACCAGTTTTCGCCGCGTGCCACGGTCGCCGCTTCGCGCCAATCGTCATCGGCCAGCGTGGCGAAGCGAAGCCTGTGGCCGTTGCCGTCAGGTTCGAGCCAGCTCAGCACAGCACTGCCGTCGGCTCCGGGTGCAAGGTGCGGCATGCCGCTGCCGGCGGCGGCGGGTGGGTCGCTGATATTCGGAGTGTTGTTGCCGGGCTGGCAGGCTGCTAGTGCCGTGGCGGCGGCAGCGATGGCGCAGACCGCACGCCGCGAAATCACGCGGCGTCGCCGGCCGCCAGCAGCCGCCGGCCTGAGCGCGGCAGCGTCAGCAGCCACTCGCGGTTCGTGATGGCGCGCTGTCCGCCGATCGTGACCGTGGCGCGCAGCGATCGGCTCAGCGCATTGGCGTTGAGGCGGCGGTAGTAGGACAGCTTGCCGGCGTAGAACGGCAGCACGTCTTCGAGCGTACCGTCGGTGTCCATCGCGGCGCGGAACCCGTCGTAGAAGCGCGCCACAGCATCGGCCACATCGGTGTCGGCCGCCAGCTGTTCTGACGGCGTGATCGTCCAGGTGCGGTCGCGCTGCAGCACGCAGGTGCCCGCGAAGCCTTCCCGGCGCACATCGGACCACTGCTCAGGCGCGATCAGCGAGAGCGACCAGGTGCCATCGACGTAGTAGAGGTAGTTCACGGCACCCACGGCGGGCTGGTACTTGAACTCGGCGGAGAGTACGAGCATCGAGGTGAAGAACTCGGCCAGCACCTGGCGTTGCTGCTTGACCACGACGCCGCGTGGCATGCTCGCGTACCAGTCCTGCAGGAACCCCACCGTGCCGAAGCCGTGCGCGTAAGTCTCCGGCAACGCCACTGCCGAGTGGTCGTAGTGCCGGCACACGAGCTCGCCCTGGCGGTCGAGATCGCCGGGGCGGACCGAGACGGCTTTGGTATCGGGATGGTGCTTCTTGTCGTCGCTCATAGGCCGCAGTATGCCACCGGCGGGTGCATTGATCTTGCACGGACTTCGCGGAATCTAGCCGTCTGGATGCTGATCGGCGGCCCTCGGCTATACTGGGCGGGCCCGACAAGAACTGATAACAACGGGAGAGTCCGTGTCCGAAGTCACCGAGCTGCTCCAGCGCTGGAACAGCGGCGACGCCGCAGCGCGCGAGGCCATTATCGAGCGCATCTACGGTGAGCTCGGCGGCATCGCGCGGCGCTATCTTGCGGACGAGCGGGCCCACGTCGATCTGCAGCCGACGGCTTTGGTTCACGAAGCCTACATGCGGCTCATCGGCATCGACCGCATCGAATGGCAGGGGCGCTCGCACTTCCTGGCCATGGCCGCGCGGGTGATGCGCGAATACCTTGTCGATGCCGCACGGCGGCGCAATGCCCGCAAACGCGATGGCGGCATTCAGGTCACGCTTGCGGGCGTGGACGGCGCGCCTGACCAGGCCACTGAAATCCTTGCGCTCAACGAGGCGCTCGAGCGCCTGGCCGAGGCCGACCCGGACCGGGCGCTGCTTGTCGAGTTGCGCTTTTTTGGCGGACTCACAATCGAGGAAACGGCCGAGGTGCTCGACACCTCTGCGACGGCTGTAAAGCGCAGCTGGCGGGTGGCGCGGGGCTGGCTCTACCAGCAAATGCAGGCGGGCGGCCGTGACGACGGATAGCCGTCGCACGCGCGACGCGCTCGACATCTGCGACCGCGTGCTCGACGCACCCGAGTCGGCGCGCGCGGCACTCATTGACGAGGCCTGCGGCGACGATGCGGGACTGCGGGCTGCCGTGCATTCGGTGCTGGGTGCCATCACCTCGGCGGACGCGGCGCTTGGCGAAACAGCGGCCGACAGCTTCACGGCCGAGCAACTTGTGGGGCGAACGCTGGGGGGATGCCGGCTCGTCGAGTTGCTGGGCGAAGGCGGCATGGGGGCCGTGTACCTCGGTGAGCGCGAGACCGATGAGTTCACGCAGCGCGTGGCCGTCAAAGTCGTGCGCACGCGGTTCCTGTCCAAGACACTGCTCGAGCGTTTCAACGCCGAACGCCAGATTCTGGCCGGCCTGAACCATCCCTACATCGCGGGCCTCATCGACGGCGGCACCGACGACGGCGTGCCCTATCTCGTCATGGAGTACATCGACGGGCAACCCATCGACGTGGCGCTCGATGCGGCGCGTGTCGACCTGACCGGTCGCATCGAGATGTTGCGCAAGGTGGCGCTCGCGGTTCACGCAGCGCACCAGAACCTTGTCGTGCACCGCGACATCAAACCGTCGAACGTGATTGTGACCGACGACGGGATTCCGAAGTTGCTCGACTTCGGAATCGCTCGGCTCATGCGTGCCGAGGATGACCCCGGTGATGGCAACACGACGCTGTTTGGTGCGCCCGCCATGACGCCCGACTACGCAAGCCCCGAGCAGCTGCTCGACGACGCCGTGACGACAGTGAGCGACGTCTACTCACTGGGCGTGCTCGCCTACCAGGTGCTCGTGGGTGTGAGGCCTTACCAGGTCGAACGCACGAGCCAGGGCCGTATGGCCGAGACTGTGGCGCGGCTCGCCATTCCGTTGCCCAGCCGTCGGCTCGGCCTCGACGATGCGCAGTCGAAGCTCGACAACATCGCGCAGGCTCGGGCCACGACGCCCGAACGCCTGCGCCGGGCGCTGGCCGGCGATCTCGACAACATCTTGATGAAGGCGCTGGCGCAGCGTCCGGCCGACCGCTACGCGTCCGTCTCGGCGTTCAGCGCCGATCTGGGTCGATTCCTGGAGGGCCAGCCCGTCGAGGCGCGGGCCTCGTCTCTGGCCTACCGTGCGCGTCGCTTCGTCTCGCGTCACAAGGTCGCCGTGGGTTTTTCGTTGGCGCTATTCCTGTCGCTGACCGTGGGCCTTGTTGCCACGGGCTGGTCGTACCTCAATGCGGAGTCGGCCCGGCGCGATGCCGCACGCCAGTTCAACCAGGTGCGCGAGATCGCCCGAACCATGATGTTCGACGTGTTCGATGATCTCGAGCGTGTCCCGGGCACGACCACGGCGCGGCAACGACTGGCCGACACGGCACAGCAGTACCTGGAGTCGCTGGCAGACGAGAGCGCCGACCCCGCGGTTCGGCTCGATGCGGCGCGCGGCTACGCGCGGCTTTACGCGGTGCTCAATCGCCAGGCCGTCGGCGGCGCCGCGGACCGCGAGCGCGCCCTTGACGCCTGGTCGCGCGCGGCGGGTATTCTGGAGTCGCTTGCGGCGACGCCAGACGCAGATGCAGACGTCTGGTTGGTCAAAGGCCAGTTGCTCTCGGACCGCGGGGCGAGCCTGATCACGGTCGACAATGACCCCGAGGCCGCGCGCGAATTTCTGTCGGATGCGTTCGCGGCTTTCGAGACGGCCGCCGGCCGCGGTCTCGACAGCCTGGCGCTGGCCGAGTCGCGTTTGCTCGCCAGCGAGCGCGATGCCGAGACCTACAAGTGGCAACAGGACTACACGGGCGCCCAACAGGCTGTAGCTGCATTGCTCGAACGGTCCGTCGCGGCGCGTGAGCAGTGGGGCGACACGGCCTCGATCCTGAAGATCGAAGGCGATGCCCAGCAGCTGCTCGGTGAAGCGCACTATTTTCTCGACGACTATGACGGCGCACTCGACGCCTACGGTGAGTCCATCGCACGTTACGAGCAGGCGCTTCAGGCGGGTGGTGACGACAGCGTGATCTCGGCGGCGCTCGGTGTCGCGCGCTGGTCACGCGGTAACACCTATATCGATACGGAGCGGCCCGAGCGTGCGGCCGAGGACTACGCGGCGGCCATCGATATCGTAAGCGTCGCTGTGGCCCGGGACCCGGCCGACACCTCGACGGCAAGACGGCTCGCGATTCTCAAAGGATCGCGCGCCATGGCGCTCGTGCGCATGGGTGACGGCGAACCGGCGATTGCGCTGATGCTCGAGGTCGATGACTGGTTCACGTCACAGGCGCGTGCGGAGCCCGACACGCCCGGTGCGCAGCGCTCGCTGGCCGTCTCGCACCACATGACGGGCGACATCTACCACTACGCGGGCGAGCCGCAGCAGGCCTGCAGCTGGTACCGGCGCACGCTCGATGTCTGGGTCGACATCGAGGCGCGCTTCGGTATTTCGGAGTTCGACGCCGGGCAGCCTGATTTCGTTCGGGAGCTGCTCGCCAACTGCGACTAGCGTTTGCCGGGCGGCCGCAGTGTTGAGAGAAAGCCGCAGGACTCGTCTATAGCCTCAAGCAGCGCGCGCACGTCGCGGCGCAGCTCGTGATCGTCGCCGCAGGCACGGCTCAGGAACCACTCGCGCAACTCGGGTTCGAGCGTGATGGCCGAATCGCAGAGTTCGAGCAGCGTGCGTGCCCGGCGCAGGGCGCGGAGTTCCTGCTTGCTCTCCGTGGCACCCATCAGGAACAGCTCATCATTGGAAATATCCGGCCGGCGACCCGGGGTCGCCGGCCGGTCCTCGTCAGTTGGACTCATCAACGATATCGACGAGTCGTGACGCCACCGAGGCGAAGTCGCCCTGGTCGATACGTGCGCTACCGCCCGAGTCGTTGTTGCCCATGGCAACGACGACGAATGCGCCCCGACTGTCGGTCTCGAGCAACCAACCGTAGGTCAAGACGCGGAAGCCGCCGTTGTCGCTGAGCCCACCGCCCTTGAACCAGACGCGCTCCCACTTGTTGCGCAGGTTCACGACGGCGGTCTCGGCGCCGTAGGCCTGGTCCGTGACCGCGAAGCCGTCACTCAGGTCGTTGAACTGTCGCAGGCCTGCGATGGCGTTGCACACATCCGTCGGGCTGCCCTGCCAGGTGCCCTTCACGAGCACTTCGAGGTTGGCCGTTGCGAAGCTCGTGACAGGCCCCAGCGGCTCGAGCACGTTGTCGACGTAATCACGCTGTGCCTGCTCGCTGGCAACGAGGTAGTCGAGTGCGTCCTGCAGCGGCACCGTGAAGTAGAGGTGGAAGGCTTCGCTCATCGACAGGAAGGGCAGCATGAGGTCGGGGTTGGCGTAGTTGAACTGCGTCAGGATGGCCTCATTGGCGTCGCGTCCCACGAGCCGGAACAGGTGCTCCGTGGCCGTGTTGTCGCTGATGCCCAGCATGAGCGCGGCGAGATCCGTCACGGAGATCTGTGTGCCCATCGGCTCGTCGTTGATGCTGCCGCCCAGCACTTCCTTGTCGGCCTCGAGTGTCACGAGCTGGTCAGGCGTGATCAGGCCGTCTTCGATGGCCTGCGCCACAGCACCCATGGTCCAGACCTTGAAGATCGAGGCCGTGGCCAGCGCCGCATCGGCATTGCGCCCGAAGATCGGTGTGCACTGGTTGTTGTCATCGATCTCGGCGATGAGCACGCCGACGTCCTCTGCGATGGTCTCGAGCTTGTCGCTGGCCGTGGCGTAGGTCAGGTTGGCGTCGGCCGCGCCCGTCGAGGAGCCGTTGAGCGGGAAGTTCGAAGACCCGAACGACAGGATCAGGCCTGTGTTGTAGGTCGTCGTGAGCGTGATGAACTGGCCGCTGCCGGGCGTATTGGCGTCGCCCACGAGCACGCGGATGCTCGTCGGCGTCATCGTGATGATGTCCTGGATGGTGCCGTTCGGGATCACGCCGCGCAGCGAGTCGAAGAACTGCTGCCACTGCACGTCTGAGATCGAGGCGAGTGCGGCCGGGTCGAAGCGGTCATTGATGTCCTGCAGCGATGTCGACGATGCCGCGAACTGGTCAATGATCCAGTCCATCTGGTTTGCTGCGGGCGTGTTGGGCAGCACGAATTCGCCGTTGACGACGGGGAACAGCGCCTCGATGGGCTTGGTCCGCGCCGGGTTCAGCGGGAAGTCGTCGCTCGCGTCGGCAACGCCGTCATTGTCGTCGTCATCGTCGGCGTTGTTGCCAATGCCATCGGCATCGGTGTCCACAGACTCGGCCGGGTCGAGCGGGAACGCGTCGTTTGCGTCGTCGACCATGTCGCCGTCGTCATCGGTGTCCGCGTTGTTGCCAATGCCGTCGCCGTCGGTGTCCAGGGACTCGGCCGGGTCATTGGGGAACGCGTCATTGACGTCGTCGGTGCCGTCGTTGTCGTCGTCGGGGTCGGCGTTGTCGCCGATGCCGTCGCCGTCAAAATCGGCGGTTTCGTTCGGGTCGGTGGGGAACGCGTCCGCGTTGTCGCCCGTGCCGTCGCTGTCGGAGTCCGCGGTTTCGTTGGGGTCGAACGGGAAGGCATCGTTGACGTCGTCGGTGCCGTCGTTGTCGTCATCGGGGTCGGCATTGTCGCCCGTGCCGTCGCCGTCGAAGTCCGCGGATTCGCTGGGGTCGAGCGGGAACGCATCGGCCGTATCCGCGACGCCGTCGTTGTCATCATCGGTGTCGGAGATGTCCGGGGTGCCGTCGCCGTCGGTGTCCACGGGCGGCGGGCCGTCGCTGCCACCGCCGCCGCAGGCCGCAAGCCCGAGGCACAGTGCAAAGAGTGCCGCGCGTAGCCAGGCGGCGAGTGTGGTTATCATCATTGTTCTCTCTCCCAGTTTTCGGTTGCTGCGGCCGCGAAAATCGGCGCGCCTGTCCTGTAAGGCGCAAGTGCGCGGCAAACTGGGTCAAATCGGGCCCACGACTGGCCCGGGGCGCGCGCTTACTGCTAGATTGCGGCGTCGGCCGCTGCGCGGTTGGCACCCATCAACCCGGTCAGGAACACTGCTTTATGCGTTTGATGCTGCTCGCCGCGCTGTTTGCGCTCGTCACCCCGCCCGCCGCCGCCGATGACCTGGAGCTCTGGCCCGGCGCTGTCTACGACACGGCCATTCCGACGGTCGAATCCGTGCTGGGTTACGCACCCGGCGAGCGCATCACGACGCACGCCGATACCCGGCGCTACTTCGACGCGCTGGCGGCCGCGGCGCCCGACCGCGTCAAGGTGGTGCCTTACGCCGAGTCGTGGGAGGGCCGTGAGCTCTACTACGTGGTGGTGACGGCCGCCGAGAACCTGTCGGCGCTCGACACCATCAAGTCGGGCATGCAGGCGCTGCGTGATCCCCGCGAGACCTCGGCCGCCGAGGCCGCGCGCATTATCGAGAACCAGAAGCCCGTGACCTGGCTCTCTTACGGCGTGCACGGCAACGAGATCTCGTCGACAGATGCGGCCATCTACACGGCCTACCACCTGTTGGCCGCGACCAACGACCCGCGTGTGCCCGCCATCCTGGCCGACACCGTCGTCGTGCTCGACCCGATGCAAAACCCTGATGGCCGCGAGCGCTTTATCGTTCGATTCAATCTCGCACGCGGCCTGTTGCCTGACAGCGACCGCCTTTCCGCGGAGCACAACGAACCCTGGCCGAGCGGACGCACGAACCACTATCTGTTCGACATGAACCGCGACTGGTTCGTGCAGACGCAGCCCGAAACCCGGGGGCGCACCAAGGCCATCGCCGAGTTCTACCCCGTGGCCTTCGTCGATGCGCACGAAATGGGCTCCGACCTGACCTATTACTTCGCCCCGGAGGCCGAGCCTTACAACCCGCACCTCGCCGCGGATCAGCGCGCCAATCTCGAGTTGTTCGGGCGCACCAACGCGAAGTGGTTCGACCAGTTCGGCATCGACTATTTCACGCGCGAGGTCTACGACGCGTTCTACCCGGGATACGGCGCCAGCTGGCCGTCCTACTTCGGCAGCGTGGCCATGACCTACGAGCAGGCTTCGGCGCGCGGCCTCGTCTTCAGGAAGTACGATGGCGTCGAGATGACCTACGCCGAGACGGTGCGCAACCAGTTCGTGACGTCGATGGGCACGGCCGAGACGACGGCGGTTAACGCCAGGAAGCTACTTGAGGACTTCTATGACTACCAGGTGACGGCTATCGAGGAGGGCCGCCGCGGTGGCCCGCGCAGCTACCTGATTCCGGCCCAGGCCGACCAGGCCGGTGCAGACAAGCTCGCAGGCCTGCTCGCGGGACAGGGTGTCGATGTGCTGCGCGCCGACAGCGCGTTCTCGGCCTGTGGCAACCGCTACGCCGCGGGCAGCTACGCCATCGACCTCGCGCAGCCGGCCAAGCGGCTCATTCGCACGCTACTCGACGCCGACGTGCCGCTGCCTGAGGACTTCGCCAGGGAGCAGGAGCGTCGCCGCGCCAAGGGGCTGCGCGACCAGATCTACGACGTGACTGCGTGGTCGCTGCCGCTCATGATGAATGTCACGGTTGACGCCTGTAACCGCGCGCCCTCGGGCGACTTCACGACCGCGGGCCCCGAGCTCGTGCAGCCTGCGAGCGTATCGGGACCGTCCGATGCCCTGGCCTACCTCGTGCCCTGGGGCCAGCGCTCGGCAGCACGTCTGCTGGGCAATGCCCACCGCGCGGGCCTGGCCGTGAAGAGCTCGGACAAGGCCTTTACGCACGCGGGTCGCGAGTATCCATCGGGCACGCTGATCTTCGACGCGGTCGACAACCCGGGGACGTTGCGCGCCACGCTGGACGCGCTGGCTGCGACAACGGGCGCCGAAGTGGTCGGCGTCGCATCGACCTGGGTGACGGCGGGCCCGAACTTCGGCAGCAACAACGTCGTGCGCATGAACGCGCCGCGTGTGGCCATCGCCTGGGACGAGCCCACGAGTCAGTACAGCGCGGGCAACACGCGCTTCGTGATCGAACGCCAGTTCGACTACCCCGTGACGGCAATCCGCACGAGCGATCTCGACGGCGCCGATCTGCGGCGCTACCAGGTGCTGATCCTGCCCGAGTCGCGCAGCGGTTACGACAGCGCGCTCGACGCCGAACACATTTCGGACTGGGTGGATCGCGGCGGCGTGCTCATCACGCTGGGCGACGCCACGCGCTGGGCCGCCGATCCCGAGGTGGATCTGCTCGCGATTCGGCGTGAGGACCGCGTGGTGGATGAAGCGGTCACGGAATCGGTTCCTGAGGAAGACGAAGACGAACCCGAGACGACGGTGGCCGGTACGATCATCGAGAGCGACGAGGACTACGAGACGCTGACCACGCCCGACGAGGACAGCCTCGACAGCGTCGGTGGTGTGTTGCTGCGCGCAGTTGTCGATGGCGACCACTGGCTCGGCGCCGGCGTCGCCGAAACGCTCAACGTGCTCGTGCGCGGCTCGGACGTCTACACACCGCTTCGGCGTGACGAGGGCGTCAACGTGGCGCGCTTTGCGCCGGCCGATGAGGTGCTCGCGAGCGGTTTCTTCTGGGAGGAAAACCGGCTGCAGTACGCCTACAAGCCGTTCGCGGTCGTGCAGGAACATGGCGATGGCTATGTCGTGGCGTTCACGCAGGATCCGACGGTGCGCGCCTACCTCGACGGGCTCAACGTGATTCTCATGAACGCGATCTTCCGCGGCGCCGCGCACGCGCGACCAGTGCGCTAGTCGCCGCATGCGCGCCCGGACCCTCGCGGCCGCAGCAGCAGTCTTCGCGCTGCTGCCCGCGCTTGCGCTGGGCGCCGGGAAACGCGTGACGATAGCGTTCACGAATGACTTCGAGAGCGCCTACGACCCCGTCGAGTCCTGGTGGCGCGACGACATGGCGCGCATCGGGGGTATCGCGGAACTCGCGACGCTCGTCGACACGCTGCGCGACACGTCGGAGACGTTCTTCCTCTTCGATGCCGGCGACATCTTCACGGGCACACTCGCGCAGCGAACCCAGGGTGCGGTGTCATTCGACCTCATGTCGCTCATGGGCTACGACGCCATGGTCATCGGCAACCACGAGTTCGAGTATGGGTGGGAGGTCCTCGCGGACCAGAAGAATCGCGTTGCGTTTCCCGTGCTGGGCGCCAACCTGTTCTACCGCGGAACCGACCACCCGTTCGCCCAGCCCTGGGCGATCATCGAACGCGATGGCGTTCGCGTGGGCGTGATCGGCGTCATGGGACAGGATGCGGGTACGGCGTTGATTCCGGCGCACATCGCGGGACTCGACGTCCGCGATCCCGCCGCCGTCATCGCGCCCATCGTCAAGCGATTGCGCGCGCAGTGCGACCTCGTCGTAGTCCTTGCGCATCAGGGCATGACGGCGCCCATGCAAACCAACGACGAGGCGGACACCACGGTGCAACGCGGCAACGATGCCAACCTGGCGTTGGCGCGTGCGGTGCCGGGCATCGACGCTGTCCTGGCCGGACACACCGATGCGGGCACCCGAGAGCCGCTTGTCGATCCCGTGCACGGCACCGTCGTGATGCAAACCTTCGGCCAGGGGCAGCATCTGGGTGTGCTCGAGTTCAACGTGAGCGATTCGGACGTGCGCTTCATCGGTGGGCGGCTCGAGCCCGTCAATGCCGACCGACTGCCCCCCAATGCGGCGGTCAGAGCACGCCTGGCCGAATATCGTTCGCGCCACGCCGACCTTTACGAGCCCATCGGGCAAACGGCCGCGCCGCTGACGCGGCGCTATTACGCGGAGTCGACGCTGGGTAACGCGCTGGCCGACATCGTCCGCGAAGCCGTGGGTGCCCAGGTGGGCCTGATGCCCTCGGGTGCCCTGCGCCGGGACCTGCCGCAAGGCGCCGTGCGACGCGTCGACCTGCTCGACGCATTTCCGTTCCAGGACCGCGTGGCCCGAGTTGAGCTCACGGGTGATGTCCTCGCACGCGTGCTCGAGCAAGGCTTGAGTCTCGAGCGCGGTTTGCTGCAAGTGTCAGGGCTGGAGATCGATTACAACCCGGCCCGACCTGCGGGCGCGCGCCTCGTATCGGTGCTCGTGAACGGTGCGCCGCTGGATCCCGAAGGGCTGTACACCGTCGGCACGCTCGAGATCCTCGCCGCGGGCGGTGACCAATTCACGCAGTTTTCGGATGCCACGTCGAACGAGTTGCTCGCGCTGTCGTTCGCGGACGCGTTGCTGCGCGCGTTTGAGACGAGCAAGCTCGTGTCGCCGCCCGAACTTGGGCGTTACACGGCGGTGCCGGACTAGCCGCCGAAAGTATCGCAGGCGCTCACGGAGCCCGACTGCACGCCGCGCTGGAACCACTCCATGCGCTGCTGCGAGCTGCCGTGCGTGAAGGTTTCGGGCTGCACGCGGCGCCCCGCGTTGCGCTGCAAGGTGTCGTCGCCTACGGCGGCCGCAGCACGCAGACCCTCCTCGAGATCACCGCGTTCGAGCAGGTTCATGTCACGCCGCGCGTAGTGCGCCCAGACGCCCGCGTAGCAGTCCGCCTGCAACTCCATTCGCACCTGCAGCGCGTTTTTCTGCGCCTGGCTTGCGCGTTGCTGGGCCTGGCGCACCTGGCGTGAGATGCCCGTGATGGTCTGAATGTGGTGGCCGACCTCGTGCGCGATGACGTAGGCGAGCGCGAAGTCACCCTCGGCGCCCATGCGCCGGAGCTGAGACAGGAAGCTCAGATCGATGTAGAGCTTCTGATCGGCGGGGCAGTAGAACGGCCCGGTCGCGGCCGAGCCGAAGCCGCAGCCCGTGGGCGTCGAGTCCGAGAACAGCACGAGCGTGGGCGGCGCGTAGCGCGAACCCGACTGCTGAAACAACGCGCCCCAGGCATCTTCGGTCGTGGCCAGCACGACCTTGGCCATTTCCGCGACATCGTCCTCGGCCGCAGACGGTGCGCGTTGCTGCGCCGTCCCCGTGGACTGCGTCACGACCTGCTGCAGCACCGTCGCGGGGTCCTGGCCGAGCAGAAACACGGCAACGAGCGCCATGATGATGGCCCCCGCGCCACCGGCTGCGACACCGCGCTTGCCGACGCGCCGGCGCCGGTCGTCTACATTGCTGCTCGTTCGTCGTCCGCGCCAACGCATGCTTGTCTCCCCCGGAATGCTGCGCCGAGTGTAACGCGCCGCGCCGCGTGATCAGTACACGAGCTCAGCGCGATTGTATTCGCGGCCGAGCACCCCATGTTTGACGCATGGATGCGCGCGAGCACCTTGATGTTGCGAGCGCCGGGCAGGAGTCTTTCCGTGACACACGCACAAAGCCGAAAGCGGTTGCGCGACTTCGTGGCGGCCAGCAACGCGCTGCACCGCGCGCACCTCGACACGCCAGAACGGCGCGATGCCTACCGTGACTTCGTCAATCTGCAGCTTGAGTACTTCCTGCCGCTCTACGCCGATCTGCGCGACCGCCCCGGCTACGGGCCGGCGATCGACTTCGTGATCTCGGACCTCGTGGGTCCGGGGATTGCTGACCGTGACCGCGAGCTCGAAAAGGTGGTGCCGGTAATGAGCCGGCTGTTGCCGGGTGGCGCGCTGGCTGCGCTCGCGACGGCCATGGAGCTCAACGCGCGCATCCTCGAGATCAATCTCGGGATCGCGCAGCGCTTGGGACCGGTGATCGCCGAGGGCGAGCACATTTCGGAACGGCGTTACTGCCTCGCGACCCGCGAGGTGGCGACCTTCGACGACTTCACGGTGCTCATCGGGATGACTCGCGAGGCGGGCATGTCGCTGGAGCGCATCGTCGCACTGCCCATGATCGCGCCGCTGCTCAAGTCGATGCGTGGCCCGGCACGCCTGGCCGGTGTCGGTGATCTGCAGGCGTTTCTCGAAAAAGGGCTGACGACGTTTCGCGGCGTCGACGATGTGCACGAATTCCTCGAGCTGGTCGAGGACCGCATGGAGACCGTGTTCCGCCGCGTCTTCCTCGAGGACGTCGACCGCCTTTCGGGCGCGCCCATCGCCGAGGCTGCCTGACGGTGACGGCGCCGAGCTGGGTGTTCGGTTACGGGTCGCTGATCTGGCGCCAGGACTTTCCCTTTATCGAGGCGCGCGATGCGCGGCTTTCGGGTTGGATGCGGCGGCTCTGGCAGGGCTCGCACGATCACCGCGGGACGCCCGAAGACCCGGGGCGCGTTGCCACGCTCGTGGCGCAGGCACAGGCGCATTGCATCGGCCGCGCCTTCCTCGTCGCGCCCGAAGTGTTCGAGCATCTCGATTACCGCGAGAGGAACGGCTACTCGCGCCTGCGTGTGCCATTAGACCTGGGCGGTGACGCGGTGGCTGGCGTGACTTACGTCGGTCACCCTGACAATCCGGCATTCCTCGGTGACGCGCCGCTCGCCGACGTCGTGAAGCAGGTTCGGCGCTGCGTCGGCGAGAGCGGCAGCAACGTCGAGTACGTCGTCGAGCTCGATCGGGCGCTGCGCGAGATGGGCGCCCCCGATGCACACATCGCTGCGATCGCGAGCCAGCTCTGAGGCCGCCGCGTTCAGGTAATTCTCAGCCTGAGGCGGTATCCTGAGCGCGCCATGGCACTGCTCCAGGAACTCAAACGCAGGAAGGTTTACCGCGTGGGCATCGCGTACCTCGCGGCATCCTGGATTGCGCTGCAGCTTGCAGACGTGATGCTCGAGAACCTCGACGTGCCCGGTTGGGTATTCCCGGCCCTGCTGTCGGTAATCGTCATCGGCTTTCCCATCGCCCTGATCATTGCCTGGGCTTTCGAGCTCACGCCCGAAGGGATCAAGCGCGACCGCGCCGAGGCGGCTCCCGGGCCCGCGACGCGCGGCCAGTACTTACAGCTTGCGATCATCGTCGTGCTGGCCGTCGCCGTTGGCGTGCTCGTGGTCGACAAGTTCAATCGTGATCCACGGATGCAAGGGACGGCGCTCGAGCGCTCGCTGGCCGTGCTGCCGTTTACGAATCGAAGCGCCAACTCCGATGACGCGTTCTTCGTCGACGGCATGCATGACGACATCCTCACGCAGCTCGCCAAGCTCGCGACCATGAACAAGGTGATTTCGCAGCGCACGGCTGAGGCCTATCGCGGCACCACGAAGTCGCCGCAGCAGATTGCCGATGAACTAGGCGTAGCTGCTGTATTGACGGGCTCGTTCCAGCGCGCTGGCGACAACGTCCGCATCAATATGCAGCTTCGGGATGCGCGCAACGATGTGACGATCTGGGCCGAGAGCTGGGATCGCGAGCTTACGCTCGAAAACGTGTTCGCGACCCAGACCGAGATTACGGAAGAAGTGGTGTCCGCGTTGCAGGGCACGCTCAGCGACAGCGACCGCAGTGCGATCGGCAGCCAGCAGACGGGCAACCGTGAGGCCTACATCGAGTACCGCACGGGCAAGACCGAAATGGCACGCCGAACGGCGCCGGCGCTCACTCGGGCGTTGGGGCATTTTGAACGCGCTGTCGAACTCGATCCCAGCTATGTACTCGCCTGGGTGGGTCTCGCGGACGTGCACGCGTTGCGATCCCTGTATGACGACATCCCCATGGATAGTTCATTCGAACCGCGCCGTCGCGCCATCGATCGGGCGCTGAGCCTCGATCCGAATTCCGGCGAGGTCCTGACTGCGCTCGCGGACCTCCGCGAGGACCAGGGCGACCAGGAAGCGGCCGAAGGCTATTTCGTGCAAGCCATTGCGCAAAGCCCCAACTACCCGACGGCGCGGCACTGGTACGCGATCATGCTGAGCGAGCAAGGTCGCTTCGACGAGGCCCTCATACAAATGTCGAAGGCGCGCGATATCGACCCGGGTGCGGCGATTCTCGCGGTAGCCGAATCCGGATTGCTGACGCAACTGGGTCGGATGGATGAGGCGGACGCGGTGCTGCTCGATGGCATTCGCCTGAATCCGGACTTTTCGGGCCTGTACAACACCCGCGGTACGCTGATGTACGCCCAGGGCAAGCTGGCAGAATCGTTGCGCTGGGTTGATGAAGCGGTGCGCCTCGCCCCCACGAGCCCGGACTCGCGCAGTATGCAGTGCATGCTGCTCGCAGAGCTCGCCAAACTTGAGGAAGCCGCGACCTGTGCCGAAGCGTTGGGGCGGGACTTTCCCACCCAGTATCCACCGGGCACCTCGAGCGCTGATCTGTCGGCCAGCGTCCAGCGCGGTCAGATCGAGGAATTTCTGCCGCCAATTGAGGTCGTTGAGGGCTTCCCCGAAGGCCCGCGCGAGGGCTTTGGTTCGGCGTATTTCCTTGCAAACGACATGGAGACCGCGCGCAAACTGATCGCCGGCGTCCGACCCGAGTTGTTTGAGCTGCCCACGCCCGAGATTCGACCGCAGGAGATCACCCTGGCGCTGGTTGTCGCTTCGTTGCTCGAAAGTTCTGGCGAGCTTGAGAAAGCCGAGCGCTTGCTCAACGAAGTCCAGCGTTCGGCGTCGTCGGTTCCAGGCCGGATCACTGTGGCGGAGTTTGCGGATGTCATGGGGGCGTTGGCGCAAGACGATGATGCGTCCGCCGCAGCCGCGCTGCGCCGAGCCGTCGAACTGGGCAATGTACAAAACTGGTGGGTTTTCAAAGCGCCCGTGTTTGAGAGCGCGCTGGCAGGTGCGGAGTTCGCAGCCGCATTTGAAGCACTCGAGGCCGAGATCGCACGCCAACGTGCCGACTACGAGGCGCGCCCCGACTTGCCACCTATCTAGACAAGCGGCGACCTCCCGGCAAAGCCCCGCCCGCTTTAGTAGACTCAGGCGCAGGCTTTGATCAGTTCTGGGGGAGGCGCCAATGACCGAGTTCACGCTGAACGGGAAAGCCGTTCAATCCGAGAGCCCGAACGACACACCACTGCTGTGGGTGATCCGCGACGAGCTGAAACTCAAGGGCACCAAGTTCGGTTGCGGCATCGCCCAGTGTGGCGCCTGCACCGTGCACATCGACGGCGCGCCCATCCGCTCCTGCTCCGTACCGGTCAGCATTGCGGCCGGCAAGGCCATCACGACCATCGAGGGTCTCGACAGCCCGGCCGGTGAGGCGCTAAAGGCGGCCTGGGTGGACAACCAGGTGCCGCAGTGCGGCTACTGCCAGTCGGGCCAGATCATGCAGGCCGAGAACCTGCTGGCCAACAACCCCAACCCGACCGACGAAGACATCATCACGCACATGACCGGCAACCTGTGCCGGTGCATGGCCTACACCCGGATCAAGCAGGCGATTCGCGCCGCGAGCGAGGAGGTGTAGTCATGGCCATCGCAAAGACACTGCCCAACGTCAGCCGTCGCACCTTCCTCGTCGGCACAATGAATACCGGGCTCGTCATGAGCCTGGGTACCGTGTTGCCGGGTTGCAGCCAGGAACAGGCCGCGCTCGATTTTTCGGGCGGCGATGCCAGCGCCACTTTCTCACCGACCGTGTGGTTCGAGATCGACGGCGCAGGTGCCGTGCTCGTCAACATCGCCAAGGCCGAGATGGGTCAGCACGTTGGCACGGCGCTGGCGCGTGTGGTCGCCGATGAGCTTGGTGCCGACTGGGACGCGATTTCCATCAAGCACGTCGATACCGACCCGAAGTGGGGCTACATGGTCACGGGAGGTTCCTGGTCCGTGCACACGACCTGGCAGCAGCTGTGCCAGGCGGGCGCTGCAGGTCGCACCGTCTTGCGCGACGCGGGCGCGAACCTGCTTGGCGTGTCGCCGGATGACTGTACGGTGGCCGACAGCACCGTGACCGCGGGCGATCAGTCGATCACGTTCGCCGAGATCGTGCGCAACGGCGACCTGTCGCGCAGCTTCACCGACGAAGCGCTCGCGGCACTGCCCATCAAGCCCGCATCCGAGCGACGCTTTATCGGCAAGGACACCGCGGCACTCGACATCCCCGAAAAGTCGCGCGGTGCCGCCGTCTACGGGCTCGACACCGAGCTGCCGGGTATGGTCTACGCCACGCCGCTTATCCCGCCGACGCGCTACGGCAGCCGCATCATCGGCATCGATGACACCGCGGCCCGCGATATCCCGGGTTATCTCAAGACCGTCGAGATTACGGACCCGAGCGACACGATTCAGGGCTGGGCCGTGGCCGTGGGCGAGAGTTTCCCAGCCGTCATGAAGGCCGCCGAGGCGATCGAGATCAATTGGGAAGCCGGCGAGACCG
Organism: Pseudomonadota bacterium; assembly: GCA_039821605.1. Classification (GTDB taxonomy): domain Bacteria; phylum Pseudomonadota; class Gammaproteobacteria; order Steroidobacterales; family Woeseiaceae; genus CALBPI01. Next base: position 211,991 of record JBCBNV010000004.1, read on the forward strand.
CGGGCGTCAGTGAAGCCGACATTCTCGACGAGGGTGCGCGGCTTGCCGCCGACGGCAGCACGGGTGTGCTGGTCGTTGATGACGGCGACGTCGCCGAGGCGCGCGCGCAGGCCGCAAGCACGCACAACGCCACCTACCGAACCGCGACGGCGCTTCATTTCACGCTCGAGCCGCAAAACGCGCTCGTCGAGTTCAACGACGGTAAGTGCCACATCCATGCGGGCAACCAGTGGCAATCGCTGATCCTGCCCGTACTGGCCAAGGCGCTGGAGATGCCCGAGACCGATATCGTTTTGCACCAGTACTACCTGGGTGGCGGTTTCGGCCGGCGGCTGTTCGGCGACCAGATGATCCCCGCAGCACTCGCTGCGCGTGAACTGGGTCAGCCCGTGAAGCTTGTGTTCCAGCGTCCCGACGACAGTCGTTTCGACTGCGTGCGCTCAGCCTCGGTGCAGCAATTCGATGCGTCCTTCGACGCCGACGGCGCGCTGACGGGTATCGAGCATGCGGCCGCCGCCGGTTGGCCGACCCTGTCCATGGCGCCTGCCTTCCTGGCACCTGGCGTGGACGGCAACGGCAAGTTCGATACGTTCTCGATCTCGGGCGGCGACCACTGGTACACGTTGCCCGCGCATCGCGTGCGCGCCATCAACAACCCGCTGGCGCAGAGGACTTTCCTGCCTGGCTGGCTGCGCGCCGTGGGCCCGGGCTGGGTCGGATGGGGTGTCGAGAGCTTCATGGACGAGCTGGCCGAGCGGGCCGGCGAAGACCCCATCGAATTCCGTCTGGCGCGACTCGATTCGACCGGCAAGAATGCGGGCACGTCACCTAACTCGGTCGGTGGCGCGAGCCGCCTCGCCAACGTGCTCAAGGACGTGCGCGAGCGCAGCGGCTGGGGCCGCGACATGCCCGAGAACGAGGGCCTGGGCGTGGCCGTGTGCCACGGGCAGGAGCGCAACATGCCGACCTGGGTTGCCTGCGTGGCGCACGTGGCTGTGGACCCGAACTCGAAGCAGGTCACGGTCAAGAAGCTCTGGCAGAGCATCGACTGCGGCACCGTGGTGCACCCCGATGGCGCTCTGGCGCAGGCCGAGGGCGCCGCACTCTGGGGTGTGAGTCTCACGCTGCACGAGGGTAGCGCGTTCGTTGACGGGCAGGTTCGGGATCGCAACCTCGACACCTACACGCCGCTGCGCATGGCCGATGTCCCCGAACTGGACATCCGGTTCATGGCGAGTACGGAAACCCCTACGGGGCTCGGTGAGCCGCCGTTGATTCCCGTGCCGCCCGCGATCGGCAATGCGATCTATGCTGCGACGGGCATACGGGCGCGAGACCTTCCGATCCGGATCTGACCGCGGGCTACTTGAGCACGCTGCGCAGGAACAGGTGTATGGCCAGGAGCACGGCGCCGAGTACGCCGGCGGCCGTGTTCACGGGCGAGAGCGCAAACGACAGCCATTCACCTTCCAGCGGGACGATCGGGCGGCCCAGCCAGTCGGCGGCCACGCCCAGCGATTGCTGTAGCGGTGACTGAAGCAGGACCTCGAGCACGAGGATCATGCCGAGCACGCCGAGACGGCCCGCAATCAGCCGGCGCCGGCGTCCTGAGACTTTGTCGGTCACGGCTGACGTGAACTGAGCGTCCTCGAGCGGCTCTTCGGCTGCAGCAAACAGAGACTCGAGTGTCGGGTCGCGCTCGTCGCTCATGACGCGCCTCCGTAACCTTCCAGCACGTCGCGCAGCTTCTGACTACCGCGACGAATATGAGACTTCACGGTGCCCGCAGGGAGGCCTGTGAGTTCGGTAATTTCCGGGTGCGACAGCCGCTCGTGGTAGGCGAGCACGATGCAGGTGCGCACGGGATCGGGCAGCGTCGCCAGCGCCGCATCCAGATCGATTGCGGCGGCAGGCGTTTGTGGAGGCGCGGCCTGCGATTCGTCTTCGTAGGCCTGGTGCCACACGGTGCCTTGCTTGCGGCGGTGATCGATCCACTCGTTGACGGCGATCTGCTTGATCCAGCCCGCAAAGCGGTCGACCTGGCGTAGCTTGCGAATCTTCTGCCACACCTTGAGGAACACGCGTTGCGCAAGATCGTCGGCCAGCGTCGCATCGCCAGACAGTCGGCGCATGAGGTTGCGCAGCCACGGCTGGCGGCGACGCACGAGCTCTGCGAAGGCGTCACGGTCGCCGCGTGCGGCCAGGTTCACGATCAGTGCCTCCGGACCTTGCGCGTAATAGCCGGGTGCATCCGGCATAAAGGCGCGTCAGGCCCCGGCTTTGTTGCGCTCGACGAGCTTGGCTGCGCCAAGCAGGCCGCCGCCGATGCAGGCGATGAGCGCCGAGACGCCCATGAGCACCACTCGGGCATCGTCGTTGACCATCCCCAAAAAGAGGCTGAACAGGAACATCCCGGGTGCGACGCCAAAAAGGATGTAGGCGCCGATGCGCAGATCCCTGGCCGTATTGCCATTGGCGTTCTCGCCAATGATCTGACGGATCGTCTCCGGGTCGATATCGCGTCCGCTTTCGACGACGCGGCGAAGCGTCTCCTGCTTGGTCTCTTTCTCTTTCGCGTCGTACCAGATGCCCGCCACCGAGACGGCGGCGATGAACATCCAGAATCCGAAGACGGCCAAGTTGCCCATGGGGGTCTCCCGTTTGTTGCCCTGTTACTGATCTAGACGGGGCGCAGGCGCGTATGGATGCAGGCGCGCGATTTTTTTCAGGAAGCGGACTGGGCGATGTCCGGCGGTGCGCTGGGGCCGGGGACGGCTTTGCCGGCGCGCCAGCCCGCCAGTGCGACAGCGGCGCCCAGGCCAAGCCCGGCGAGCAATTGGGCCATCGGCGGTACGCTGGCGTAGGCGCGCATCGCGGCGTCCCAGACGTCGGTCTTCGCCAGCGTCTCGAACACGATGGACTGCGTGATGATCGTGATGGCCGCGATGACGAACGGCCGACTGAAACGACGATATCGGGTGATGAGGAAGCCCAGGATGATGAGCGAAATGGCGTGGCTTGCGTGCAGTCCGTAGCCAAAGCGGTGAATCTCGTCCATCGAGCGAATGGTCAGGCCCGGCACGAATCCCGGCATCAGCCTGCCGAGTGTGGGCGCCATGAGCAGAAACACGGTCGAGATCATGTAGCCGCCGTGCAGGCCCGCGCGGCGCCGATGACGCAGCGCCTCGAAGATGAACCAGAGAAACACCGCCGTCGAGATGACGTCGACGGCCGCCAGACGGTCGCCAAACAACTCGTAGAGGGGGTGGCCCGGCGGGGCTGCGGCCATGGTGCCCACGACGAGCAAGCCGCCAGCGGTAAAGACGGGGATCACGGCGAAGGTCATTAGCCCTGCGGTCTTGTGCAGGTCGCGCTGGCCGTGGTGGATGGACCAGCTCTGCGCGATGAGCAGCAGCATCCAGGCGGTCGCCGACAGGCCGTGCACGTGGTATTGCCAGGGTACGGTCGTGAAGGTGCCCCAGTAGTTTCGCCAGAACGCCGCCACGCTCAGTAGCAACATGATGAAAACGCCGATCCAGGCGCGTTTGTATGGCATGCCTCGATCCTCCGGTATGTTTTTTGTTGTCGTCCCCCGGGAGCACGCTAGTCCCGTTCCCGCGCCGCGACAAGTTCTGCCGCAGCAATCACTGAGCTGCCACGAGTCAGAGAATCGTCCACATGGGTCGGAAACCGGGTGTCGGTGGCTCTTACAATTAGGCGTAAATGGGCCGCGTTGCTCTCGCGAATGCGTCAATTAATCGTCTATAAATTAGTGGCTTGCGCTGTATCGGCACCCAAGTTGCTTTATAGAACCAAGAAAACAACAACAATTGCTTGGAAAACAACAATGAAACGTTCACTGACTTCAGTATTGCTGGCACTCACTTTCGCAGCGTCGGCACACGCGGTACCCGTGGAATGGAATCTGGAGGGGACGACTTTCATCAACGGTAACGGCGGTCTGAGCGGGTCTTTCGTCTATGACGCAGAGACCAACATGACGAGCGACGTCAACATTACGGCCACTGCGGGCAGCCTGATTCTGTGCACGCAGGCGCCACCCGCGCCCTGCGCGGCGGATCTGAACGCGGCGGCCTACCCGGGCGGAACGTTCACATCTACGCTCGATGGCACCGTGTTTCAGACGGGTGGCTTTGCCGGCAACTTTGGACTGCTGGCATTCGGCGATGGCATGTTCAACACGCTCTCGCTGGTGTTTGAGACGGCGCTGACGGATGTCGGCGGCAGCGTCAACATGATCGGCGCGTTTCAGTGGCAGTGCGCCCAGGGCCTGGAACTGTGCTCGCGCGACGTTCTTGAAACGCCGTTTCGCTCGGCCTTCAACGGCTTTGGTGGCACCGCAGGTGTCGCAACCTCAACGCCCGTACCCGCGCCTGCTTCCCTGCTGCTCATGGGGCTTGGCCTCATTGCGCTGGGTCGGCGCCGCGCCTAGCTAATTCGATGGTGTGATGGAGTAGAGCGCGTGTTCCCGGCGCGCCGTGACTCGGCACCACAAGCGACTCTTCGGGAAACCGCCTGGTGACAGCGACAACGGCGTCGGCCCAATGGCCGACGTCGGCGTCGTTGGTGTTGCCCAAGGTCTGCGAGCTTCCCGGACGCACCAGACAGCCTACAAACAACACTTCCGTACCATTGACCCCGACAACGATGTTGTCATCGGTGTGCCCGGGCCCCGGGTAGAACAGCGTCAGCGGCGACAGCTCGGCGACTGCATCGGCTTCGCCTTCGCCATCAAACTCGACCACGCGTGCTGCGGGAGTGAGTCCCCAGTGTTCGGCAAGCCGGTTCGACAGGTGGTTCGCGTAGTTGGGGATGCCGCGCTCGCGCACCGCGGCGACGCCGCCCATCTTGTCGTTGTGGCCGTGCGTGAACACCGCGCCCGTGACCGGCCGCCCAAAGGTTGTGTTCGCCCAGTCCAGAATCTCGCGCGTTTGCGCATCGGTCCAGGCGGTATCCACGAGCACGATGTGCGTGTCGGTGGCCACCACGAGGCCGCTGCTCGCGATGGGTCCCCAGGGTTCGATCTCGAGATACGCGGTGTGCGTCCACACCCCCGGTGCGATTTCGTCGAACGTGACCTGCGGTGCGTGGTCTGCGCCTTGTACTGCGCAGCCGGAGAGGAACAAGGAAATGAGGACCGCGCAGCGCGCCGCCAGTCGTCTCATGTCGCGATGATCCGGGACTCGAGCGGGTGGCGCGGCGACGGTCCGACATCGGGCGCATAGCCCACGCGTGCCAGCATCTGCACGGTGTCGCCGTCCTCGCGCGCGAGCAGGTCGTGCGCACGGCGGTAGTTCTGCGCCATCTCCGGAAACTCCTGCAGCGCCTGGCTTAGCGGATGGAATGCAATACCGCGTGCATTGGCGATGAGTTGTGCGCGCACCCAGGCGCGGCCCGCCGCGATCTGGTGGTGGCGCGTATTGCGCGATGTTGTCGACCAGACAAAGGCCGTGGCCGAGGCGCAGGCCTTTTCGTAGTAAGCGTAGGACTCGCGGAACGCGACCGCTTCGGGGTCATCCAGCGACTCCGGCGTGACGATGCCCAGCATTCCCATCGTGCTCGTGAAACGGTCGTCGACCGACAGCCCGTAAGGTTCGGAATCCACCGCCGACTTGCCGATGTGCATGACCTCGATGCTCTCGCGCCGCGTGGCGTCCGTGGACCACTCGACGCTCCAGGCGTCGACGGCAAGCTGGCGCAGCAATTCGACGCGCGACGCTTCTGCGGTGCCCGCGAGGTCGACGCCGGGCACGCCGACCGCCGCGATGGCGGCCAGGTCTTCTTCGGCGACGCTGCGCGCGGTGTCGAACGGGACGCGATTCGTGCGCCGGGTGAGGACGCCTTCGAACAGTGGGTCCCGCGTGACGCTGGCGTCGGGGACCAGCGAGACGCGCGCGATGGGCCGCGCATCGAGTGTTGGCTGCGGCTCGCCCTCGGGAAACAGATCGACGTCTGCGCGCAGACCCGATTCGGCCGCGGCCATGCGGCAGAGCTCCAGAAAGCAGCCAAAGCTGATCGTGAGCTGGCGGCTTGGCGGATCGGTCTCGGGCAATAAGCGCTCGGGATTGCAGAACAACGTAAAGCCATTCGCGTCATCGAGTGCGATCTGCCAGGGCTGCATGTTGTGCGCATTGGGCGCGAGGATGGCGTAGGCCAGCACGTCGAGGCGCGGGTCACCGAACCCTTCCGCTGCCGCACGCCACGGCTCCCGCGCGCGCTTCGCAGGGCCCGTGCCGACCCACCAGGCGCCGCCCAGTCCCAGCAACACCGCGGACGCCGCGCCCGTCGTCAACACTGCCCTGCGACTCACCATGTTTCTGGCTCCCCTTGACGTCTGTCAGAGCCTAACACTCAGCAGACTTCGCCGGCGGCATGCCCCGACGCCCACGCCCACTGGAAATTGAAGCCGCCGAGGTGGCCTGTGACATCGACGACTTCGCCGATGAAATACAGCCCGGGCTGGTCGCGCACTTCCAGGGTTTGCGACGAGAGCGCGCGCGTGTCGACGCCGCCCAGCGTGACCTCGGCCGTCCGGTAGCCTTCAGTGCCTGACGGCTTCAGCGCCCAGTGGGTGAGGGTGGCGGCCAGCTCTCGCAGCGCCTCATCGGGAATCTCGGCCAGAGGACGCTCTGCCAGATCCGCCCAGAGCAGCGGCTGCAAGGTCGTGACCAACGCGCGCGGCAGGAATTCGGATAACACGGAGCGAAGGCGCGCTTTCGGTTGCTGCGTCTTGAACTCGAGCAGTGAGTGTTCGAGGTCCATACCAGGCGCCAAATCGATGAGGATGGGCTCGCCCAGATGCCAGTAGCTCGAGACCTGCAGCGCGGCAGGCCCACTTAAGCCGCGGTGCGTGAACAGCAGGCCTTCGCTGAACTGCACATCGGCCGCCGAGACGGCGGCGGGCACGCTCACGCCTGCGAGGCTGGCCGTCAGGTCTTTGGCCGGGCCCGAAAACGTAAACGGCACGAGTCCCGCCCGCGTCTCGAGGACCTCCAGACCGAACTGTCGCGCGAGCTCGTAGCCCAGGCCGCTGGCGCCCATTTTCGGAATCGACAAGCCGCCCGTCGCAACCACGAGCGATGCCGCATCGTAGGTGCCAAGATTCGTGGTCACGGTGTAGCCGGAATCCGCAGCGACGGCTTGAATCTCGCAGTTGACGACGATCTCGACGCCCGCGTCGTCACACTCGGACCGGAGCATGGCAACGATGTCCTTCGACGAGCGGTCGCAGAAGAGCTGCCCCAGCGTCTTTTCGTGGTAGGGGATGTCGTGCTTCTCGACGAGCGCGATGAAGTCCCACTGCGTGTAGCGGCGCAGCGCCGAGATACAGAACGGCGGGTTCGACGACAGAAAGTTCTCGGGCGCGCAGTAGAGGTTCGTGAAGTTGCAGCGCCCGCCACCCGACATGAGGATCTTCTTGCCGATCTTGTTCGAGCCTTCGAGTACGATGACGCGGCGGCCGCGCTGGCCAGCCCTGATCGCGCACATGAGTCCCGCGGCGCCACCGCCGATGACGATGACGTCGTAGCGCTTCGCGGCAGTCGAATCGGCAGATAGGTTTTCGGACGCACTCATGGTGGCGCGCATGGTGCCACGATGCTCGCGCGTGGTCTTCTTGTTGCCAAGAAGACGCGTGGTCAGCTCAGAATGCCAAGCCCGAATACATGATCCAAGTAGATTGCCGCATCTCGGAAATCGAAGATGAACGAGAACAGGATGACGACCGTCAGTAACCCGGACCATGCGCCATACAGAGAGCGGTCCTTGAGGAACGGCCGCCTCGTGACCAAGAGATAAAGGACAGGCGACCAAAATACGATGTGCAGCAGGGCGATGAATCCGGAAAGCGGCACGATGTCAGTCCACGCCTGACTCATGGTCGCTGTTGCGATGACCCCGACAAGCCCACCTACAGCCCAGCGTGCTTCTTTTCTGGATCGCACGAAAAACAAGCCGGCCGCAAAGGTGAGAATGAGGAAGCGCAGCCAAACCCGAAGCCAAACGGGCACGTTGTCTCGCGCGGCCTCGTCCCAGAGTTCAAGTGCGCCGTGCCCGGATACGTATTCTCCGGAAACGGCGATTGCGTCCGAGCCGGCCGCAACAAGCGCCAGCGCGAACACCGAAATCGTCAGGGTCTTGAACCTCATCATCGAAGCCCCGTCTAAAGTTTTTCCCAACAGCGACTGACTAGGGTTGGACCGGGTTCAATCGCTTGTCGATCTTGATGATGAACGTTTTCCAGGAGGAACGTTGTGCGGTCTTTACAATTCTTGATTGTCTGCGTTGTCTTGGTCACGGCGCTCGGTGCCGCCGCCGAGCAGTCCGCGTTGCTCACCGGCGAAGAGCTTCGCGCCGAAATCGTCGGCGTCGAGCTCGAGGGACGGCGCCTCGGCGTCACCATCAAAATCCTTCACGACTCGGATGGCACATCCACGATTCGATCGAGATTCAGAAACCGCGATGGGACCTGGGAAATCGTAGGCAATCAGCTCTGCGTCACCTGGCAGGGCGAGGCGGGGACGCATATCGCGTCACGCCGCTGGGGATGAATGTAAAGCGGGCTCAGCAAGACTGAGACGACATGCCCGCGGCGGACAAAGGCGCTAGGGTGCCAGGCGATGCTGCGCGAACCCCTCTTGGGATTTACGATCCCCGACAGTAGACTGTTTGCGGTCGCCTTCAGGCGGGTATAGTTCAACGGTAGAACCTCAGCTTCCCAAGCTGATGATGCGGGTTCGATTCCCGCTACCCGCTCCACGCCTCGCAATCAGAGAGGCCCCGCCGAAGCGAGGCCTCCCCGGTATCAATCTTGTTGTGTTGCGGTCGGGTCAGTCGTCGTCCCGGTCGTCATCGTCCTCATCGTCATCGTCATCATCACCCCGCATCGCGCGCAGCGCGGGCACGTTCTTGCAGTTGGCGTAAAACGTCGTGGTCGCGGGCCAGTCCGAGAACAGGCCAAAAATGCCCACGCGCTGAACGAGCACATCGATCTGCGTCAGGATGTCGCCGTCGTTGGCAAGCGCGTTAACCGTGGTGTCGTAGTAGAACGCACCGTTGGCCGGAATGATCTCCTCGCGAACGCGGCCCGAACGCTCCGTGGTCCAACTGATGATGTCGAGGCCGGCGCGCTTGGCGCGGCGCGCATACTTGGACGGCACGATGCGGCCGTTACGCGCGGTCAGCAGGATCTGCATCGGCGGTGCGATGATCTCGAGCCCGTCGTCCTTGCGCTCGCGGAAATCGCGCAGCGGGATGTCCTGGTCGTAACGCCCGTCGAGAAACACGGCCTGCTCGCCAAAGTCGGGGTATTCGTTAATCCAAAGCAGCACGTCTTCGTAGTTGAAGGACTGCGCCCAGACATCGCGAGCCGGCACACCAGCGTCGATGTATTCGCGAATCAGCTTGCGCGCGTAGGCGGACTGATCGATGCCCGGAGGAAACTCGTCGGGGTTCACGCTCTTGAGCTCGGGTGTGAACTTGCGTCCCAGTGACTTGAAGAGCTCGATGCTCTCGGCGTGCGAGAGCAGCGTCGCACCGTTGGACGTCGTGTAAAGGTCCGTGCGCCAGTCAGCTGTGGCATTGAGGTACTCGTCGAGCGTTGCGGCATTGCCATTGGCCGCATCCATCTTGCCCGTCAACGACTTGAATTCCTCGAGCGTGATGTCGGTGGTGCAGCAACGCACATTCTTGTAGGGCGTCGGCGAGCTGAAGTCGGGCTGGCCCGAGCACTTCTCCGCCAGCGGCGTCTCAAGGATGTTCGTCGTCGTGTGCAGATCGCACTGCGCGTGGCGGCAGACGAGCTCGCCATCGGCGGTGATCGACACGTCGCACTCCAGGATGCCGGCGCCCATGCGCGCCGCCGCGATGTAGGACTCAGCGGTGTGTTCAGGGAACTGCATCGGCGCGCCTCGATGGCCGATGGAAAAGTCGGACGCTTCGTAGACCCGCGTGTCGGCCGCGCAGGCCGAGAGTTCGCGCTTGAGTCGGCTGCGGTCCATTTCGTCCACGAGGTAGAACGGGCGCGGCCCGAGCTGTGCCGTGCCCGCCAGAACCTCATCGGCGATCGCAGCGCCGCAGGCCATGAATCCCAACAAGAAAATTGCCCCCGAAAGGAGCAGTCGTACCGAATGGTGCATATCAGTCTCCCAGCTTGTGATGTCGTCGTTACCCCAGCACCTCGACGGTAGAGAGACTTCATTGCGGGTTGGTGGCTGATTTATGTCAAATAGGTGCCCATTGGGTGACGTGCAGGTTTCAGGGCGCTCCAAGTCGTTGATCGGTCAATTCAGCGTGGAAGAAAGACCTGGCCCGGTTTCGGTCGGTCTTGCGCCTCTATAGGCAAGCCCACGTCATTCACCGCATTCGGAGACCGACATGTTCAAGCGATACACGACCTTGCTCGCCGCCCTCACGCTCGCCGCCGCGGCTGCCCCAACCGGCGCCAACGCGCAAACCACCACCCATGAGATCCGCGACGAGTTCGGCTTCGAACAACCAATGCGCGCTATGACCGTCACGCTGCCCAAGGGCTGGAGTGTGAGCGGCAACGTGCAGTGGACGGGGCGACCGAGCTGCCTCATGGAGCCCATGAAGCTGCACTTCATGGCCACGGCACCCGACGGCAAGCGTTGGGTCGAGTTCATTCCAGGCGGTGTCTGGGGCTGGACCTCGAACTTCGATGCGATGCCGCACACGGCGCAGCAAGGCTTCGCGGGCTGCGATGCCCGACCGATCCGCGACATTCGCAGCTTCGCCGACCAGTACATCCCGAGCATCCGCCCCAACGCGCGGATCCAGAGCATGCGCCCGCGGCCCGATCAGGCGCAGAAACTGCTCGCGGAAATGGGCAACCTGGGCCTGCAGCCCGGCCAGTACCCGCGCATGGAAGTGCTTGAGGTACGCCTGAGCTATGAGGCCAATGGACACACGATCAACGAGCTGCTCATGCCCGCCGTGTTGTTCGTCGATCAACGCGCTGCCGACATGTGGGGTGGCATGTCCGGCTACGTCACCACCGCGATGGCCGTTGGCACGATTACGAGCGCCCAGGTTGATGGTGAGGCGCAGGAATCACTGATCGATTTCGTCGGTGAGGGCATGCAGAACGACCCGCAGTATCTGAATCGCGTGGGGCAACGCTACCAGCAGCGCTCGCAGATGATCGCGGCCGCCACCCAACGCAAGCGGGCGGCGCAGAATGCCTGGCTCAAAGCCAACGCGGCGCGGATCGCGGCGAACTCGGCGGCAACCACATCGTCGAGCTCCGGCAGCGATGTGCTCGACAGTTCCATGGATTCCTGGCGCCGGCGCAACGGCATGAATGACGCTGGTCAGAGCAAGTTGATTGATGCCGTCCATGAACGCCGTGTCGTGGTCAACAACCAGAACCAGGCAGTCTACATGCCGCAGCAATATCAGCGCGTATTCCAGCTGCCGAATAACGTCTACGTGGGCACCAACGACCGATTCTTCAATCCCGTTGGCGCAACCGGAGAGTTTGGTACGGAGCTCTCGGAGTACGGCTACTAGCGCACAGCTGGCACCCGGTTCGAGCAGTAGCTCGGTCTCGAGGTTCTCGACGAGCCGCTATTGCGGCTGACCACCCCCGGGCCCGGTGCTATATTGGGCCTTCGGGAGTGAGGGACCGGAGCGGGCAGATACTCGACCTGCTATTCAATTGGGACGACGCGTTGCGCTACGGCATGGACGTGCTCGTCTATCTCGTCATGGCGCTGCTGGGCACCACGTTTTTCGTGATCCGTCTGCTGCTCGCGCTGTTCTTCGGCGATTCGGGCGACATCGACGGTGACCTCACGGTCTCCGGTGGTGATGGCGCCTTCGACATGTTCTCGCTGCTGTCGATCCTGGCCTTCTTCATGGGCGCAGGTTGGATGGGTCTCACCTGCCGCATTGACTGGGAGCTGTCGAGCATGGCTTCGGCCGCCGCGGCCACGGGCTTCGGGGTCGTCCTCATGAGCGCCGCCTCGGGTCTCATGGCGCTGACGCGCAAGCTCAATCGCACCGTGAACTACGACGTGCAGACGGCCGTCGGCCACACGGCCAGCGTCTACATGTCGATCCCCGCGCGCGGTGATGGCATGGGCAAGATCACCGTGAGCGTATCGGGTCGTCGCAAGACCATGGACGCGATCAGCGCGGGCCCCGCGATCAAGGAATTCAAAAGCGTGACCGTCAAGTCCGTGCGCGACGATGGCATTTTCATCGTGGAGCCCATGGATTACGGCGACAACAACTAAAGGACAAGACAGTGGCTTTTCTGGAAGGATTCTCTCCCGGCCCGCTCATGCTGGTCGTCTCCGTGGTTCTGCTGGTCGCGTTTTTTCTCGCGATCCTGGTCACGCAGTACAAGCGCTGCCCCTCGAACCGCATCCTTGTCGTCTACGGTAAGGTCGGCGGCGAACGCGCGGCCCGCTGTATCCACGGTGGCGGTACCTTCGTCGTCCCGCTGTTGCAGAGCTTCGCCTACCTGACCCTCGAGCCGCTCACAATCGACATCGAGCTGCAGAGCGCGCTCTCGAAAAAGAACATCCGCGTCAACGTGCCCTCGACGTTCACGATCGGTGTCTCGGTCGACCCGGACATCATGAATAACGCGGCCGAGCGTCTGCTGGGTCTCGACGACCACCAGATCTCAAACCAGGCCAAGGACATCATCCTGGGCCAGATGCGTCTGGTCATCGCCACGCTGTCGATCGAGGAGATCAACCAGGACCGCGAGAAATTCCTCGACCTCGTCAACAAGAACGTGAACTTCGAGCTCAACAAGATCGGGCTCGAGATGATCAACGTGAACATCCGCGACATCACCGACGAGAGTGGCTACATCGAGGCGCTTGGCCAAAAGGCCGCCGCCGAGGCCATCAACAAGGCCAAGATCGAAGTGGCCGCGGCCGAGCGTGAAGGTGCGATTGGTGAGGCTGACAACCTGCGCGAGCGTGACGTGAAGGTCGCGCAACAGACGGCGATGTCGGCGACGGGCACCAAAGAGGCGGAGCGGGACCAGCGTGTTCAGGTGGCCCAGCTCGAAGCCGAGGGTGTCGCCGGTGAGGCCGATGCGCAGAAGAAGCTGGAGATTGCCACGGCGGAGCAGTCCGCACTGGCCGCAGAGGGCAAGAAGAAAGCGCAGGCGCACCAGCGCATCAAGGTCGCCAACCTCGAGGCCAGCGCCGTTCAGGGCGAAAACCAGAGCAAGGCCAGCATTGCTGACTACGAAGCTGAACTCGAGAAGCGCCGCGCCGAAGCCAAGCGCATCGGTGAGGTGGCGATGGCCGAGGCCAGCCGCGACGTGCTGCGGGCCGAGAAAGAGGCCGAGATCGCTCGTCTCGAAAAGCAGGATATCGCGCAGCAGCTCGTCGAACAGCAGAAAATCGAAATCGAGGCCGACGCAGAAGCCGAGCGCGTGCGGCGCATCGCGGCCGGTGAGGCCGATGCCATTCTCGCCAAGTACAAGGCCGAGGCCGAGGGTACGCAGGCCGTCCTCGAAGCCAAGTCAGCGGGTTACGAACGTCTGCTTGAGATCTGTGGGGATCGCAAGGACATCGCGCCCGCGCTGCTCGTCATCGAGCAGCTGCCGACGCTTGTGGCGGAGCAGGTCAAGGCGATCCAGAACCTGCAGATCGACAAGATCACGGTCTGGGACAGCGGACCGAACGGCGAAGCCGGCTCGGAGTCGGCCACAGCCGGCTTTCTCAAGGGCATGATTGGCGCGCTGCCGCCCGTGCACGAGCTGGCCAGGCAGGCGGGCATCGAGCTGCCCGAAGCGCTCGGCAAGATCGACGCGGTGGCGAAGGTCTACGAGCAGATCGACGCCGACGGCGATGCGCCCGAGGCGCACGACGACGCCTAGTCGCTAAGATCGGCCAGCGTGCGCACGTGGGCGACCACGCTCGCGCTCAGCGCCTCGAGGTTGTAGCCGCCTTCGAGCACGGACACGACGCGGCCTTGCGCGTGGCGCTCGGCAACCTCCACAGCGCGGGCCGTGGCCCAGGCGAAGTCTGCTTCAGTCAGCGCGAGCTGCCCCAGCGGGTCGGCCGCATGCGCATCGAAGCCTGCGGATATCAACACGAGCTGCGGCGCGAAGTTTTCGAGCTCAGGCAACCAGCGCTCCGAGACCGCCGTTCGAAACCCCAGCCAGTCGGTGCCTGCCGCGAGCGGCACGTTGACCTGGCTGCCCGGCACCGAGGGCAGGTTGGTGCCCGGGTAGAACGGGTGTTGGTAGGTCGAGCACATGAGGACGCGTGGGTCGTCGCGCACGATCGTTTCGGTGCCGTCGCCGTGGTGCACATCGAAGTCGAGAATCGCGACGCGCTCGATGTCCTGATGCGCCAGCGCGTGCGCGGCACCGATGGCGACGTTGTTGAAGATGCAAAAGCCCGACGCGTGCGCCGAACCTGCGTGGTGGCCGGGTGGCCGCACCAGGCAGAAGGCGCGTGCCGTGTCGCCGGCGAGGACCAGGTCGACAGCGTGGCAGACGGCGCCCGCGGCGCGTTCGGCGGCCTCGAGCGAATGCGGTCCCATTGTGGTGTCGGGGTCGAGCGCCACGAGTCCCTCGGTGGGCGCGCCGTCAAGTACGGCATCGACGTGGCCGGGTGCGTGCACGCGGTCGAGTTGCTCGCGTGTCGCCCGCGGCGCCTCGATGCGGCGCAGCTCGGGTGCGGCGAGCGCCTGCAATCCCGCTGCCGCTGCCGTGATGCGGGCGCCAGACTCGGGATGACCGCGGGGCACCTCGTGGCGGGCGAACACGGGATGGGTGATCAGCGCGAGGGTCATGTCGTCTCCCGATCCGAAACTTCGACAAGCGTGAGCCAGCGTGCGCGGGAACGCAATTCGCGCCGGGCCTGAGACCTGTGTGCTTGTCGCGACCCCCTGTCATTGATTAGGCTCGGGGCGTGCGTAACCCTCTTGTTATCGTGTGTTTGCTGGCCTGGCTGGCCGCTCCGGTTGCGGAAGCCTGGCCGGATTCGTGTGCGCACGAGTCCCCCGCCACGGCATCCATGTCGCAAGCGGGCATGCACGAGCACATGTCTATGCCCATGCAGGATGGTTCGCACGCCACCGATCAGGCTGACGCACCGTGTCACTGCGATGACGACTGCGCGCAGCACTGCGACACCGCACCGTTGCCGGCCCTTGCGGCGGTCAACGTGACCGACGATGCGTCGCGGCCGCAGCGCCTCCGTTGCATCGTTGTGTCGTCGTTTTACCTCGATCCGCCCGGCAGCGACCTGCTCAGACCACCGCAACGCCAGCGCCGCTAAGCGAACCGGCCCGCCAACAGCGGGCTTCGTCTGTTTGTGCGCGGGCGCCCTGGCGCCCGGAGCGGATCTGGATAGTTTCATGTTGACTAAAAAACTGGCAGCGACGGTCGTCGCTGCATTGGCGCTTGCGGGTTGCAGCGCCTTGCCCCTGAATGAGGGCAATGACGCGGTGCGCGCGCTTGGCGACGCGCGCGGGCTGGCCCTGCCGCCAGCGGACGCCGCGGCGGAACCCCTGCCCGATCAAATCGATCACGACACCGCTGTGCGCCTGGCGCTCAGTCGGAACCCCGAGCTCATTGCGGCGCTTGCCAGCATCGGCTTTGGCGCTGCCGACGTTTACGAGGCCGCCCGGATAGCGAATCCGATGGTTGATCTGGCGAGGCTCGACAGCGATGACGCGGGGCGTCTCGAGACCTACGGGATCGTGTTTGCGTTCACCGATCTGCTGACGCTTGGCGCCCGGCGCGACATGGCCGCAGCCGACTTCACGGCGCTGCAGCACGATGTGGCCATGCACGCAATGCAGACCGCCGTGAGCGCGCGGCACGCGTGGTTTGACTACGCTGCGGCGCTCGAGCTCGAAGCCCTTCAGGCGCAGGTTTCCGAGACCGGAATCGTTTCTGCCGAACTTGCGACACGCTTTCGGAGCGCGGGCAATCTGACGCCGCGAGAGCTGGCCGAGCAGCAGGCCGCCGCCGCCGCCTTGCGCGTCGACGCCATCGATGCTGCGCGCCGCGCTGCCGAGGCGCGGGCCGCGTTGGCCGATGCACTCGGGATCAGCAGCGGTGACGCCTGGCAACTCTCGGGCACGCTGCAACAACCGCCGGCAGATCTGCCCGCACTGGAACCGCTGCTTGACGTGGCACGCACCTGGCGGCTCGATCTGGCGGCTGCCCGTCTGCGTGCTGACGCGCAGGCCAGGCGCGCCGGGGTCGAGAACTGGTCGCGTTGGCTGGGCGGCCTGGCGATCGGCGGCGAGGTGGAGCGTGAGCCCGACGGTACGCGCCTCGAGGGGCCTTCGCTGTCCATTGGACTGCCGGTGTTCGATACCGGCAGGGGTCGTATCGCGCGGCAACAGGCGGCGCTGATCCAGGCGGGTGCCGCGGTACAGCGCGTTGAGTTGGATATCGAAAACGGTCTGCGCCGCGCACACGCGCGACTTGCCGCCGCACACGAGCAGTCGCAAACGCAACGCGACGTCCTTCTGCCTGCGCGCGCGCGGGCCGTCAGCGAGGCGGCCGCTCAATACAACTTCATGCTCATTGGTGTGTTCGAGTTGCTTGAGGTCAAGCAGCGCGAGATTGCGGGCTGGCAGGACTACGTCGCGAGCGTCCGCGCCTACTGGCACGCGCATCTGGAGTTGGCCGCCGCGTCAGGGCGCCTGCTCGACGTGCCGCCGACAGTGCCGCTGACGATCCCCGGCGCGCCCGTACAGCCGATGATGCCGAATGAGCGCGCCATGCCGCACAACGATGACGCTGACCCGCACGCGGGTCACGACATGTCCAGGCAGCACGATGACGACGAAGATCCGCACGCCGGGCACGACATGCCCAAGCAACATGGACAGAACGAAGATCCGCACGCCGGGCACGACATGCCCGAGCACCACGACCACGGAGCAAGACAATGACCTCACGACGCGAATTTCTCGGTCTTTCGGGTGCCGGCGCCCTGGTCGCCGCTGTTTCGAGCGGACCCGCTCAGGCACAGAGCAGTCACGCCGGGCACGCGCGCTCGGATGACGCGCGCTACCGGCCTGTCCGAACACTCAACGGATGGACGTTGCCCTATGCAATGAAAAACGGGGTGAAGGAGTTTCATCTCGTCGCAGAGCCCGTCGAGCACGAGTTCGCCCCGGGCAGCCGCGCCGTGTGCTGGGGCTACAACGGCAGCACGCCAGGCCCGACCATCGAGGCCGTCGAAGGCGACCGGGTCCGAATTCTCGTGACGAATCGACTGCCCGAGCACACGACCGTCCACTGGCACGGCATCAAGCTGCCCAGCGGCATGGACGGCGTCGGTGGACTCAGCCAGCCGCAGATCGCGCCCGGCGAGACCTTCGCCTACGAGTTCACCCTCAACCAGCACGGGACGCACATGTACCACCCGCATGCCGACGAGATGGTGCAAATGGCCGTCGGCATGATGGGCATGTTCATCATTCACCCGAAGGGCGGTGATGCCGTGCCCGTGGATCGGGACTATGGCTTCTTGTTGCACAACTGGGCGTTGCACCCGGGCAGCTACCGGCCGGACCCGTCGATCATGCAGGACTTCGATCTCTGGACCTGGAACAGCAAGGTGTTCCCGGCGATCGAGCCGCTCGTTGCGCGCACCGGCGAGCGGGTCCGGGTTCGCATCGGCAACCTGTCGATGTGGAATCACCCGATCCACTTGCACGGTGTGCAGTACGAGGTGACGGGGTCAGACGGTGGACGCTGGCCACGATCGCTGTGGCGGCGCGAGACGACCGAGATTGTTGGCGTTGGTCAGATGCGAGACATCGAGTTCACGGCGGTTCCGGGCGACTGGGCGTTCCATTGCCATATGGCGCATCACACGATGAATGCTATGGGGCACGGGCTGCCCAATGTCCTGGGCGTGGACCAATCCGGTCTCGACGCTCGCGTGCGCGCGCTTGTGCCGGGTTACATGTCGATGGGGCAGCGTGGCATGGCCGAGCATCAGGACCACGTCGACATGGGTCACATGCCGGGCCCCGAGAACACGTTGCCCATGATGACGGGAGCGGGTCCGCACGGGAATATCGAGATGGGCGGCATGTTTACCGTCGTCAAAGTTCGCGATGACGTGGCGCGCGGAGATTTCACCGATCCTGGCTGGTATCAGGCGCCCGCGGGTACGACCGCGTCCCGCGTGAGCGGCGATCCGGCACTCGGGGACCGTGCACCACGCCGATCCTGATCGCAGGCGCGGTATCCTTGCGGTTCCATCACGCAAGGATTCCGCGCCGCCATGTTGCTGTTCATCGCCGCCGTCGCCGTCGTGCTCGTCGTCTCGTTCCTGTGCTCTATCTTTGAATCCGTGCTGCTGTCACTGACGCGTCCGCAAATCGCCGTGATGCGCCAAAAGGGTTCGCGCGCAGGTGCGTTGCTCGAGCGTTTCAAGGAAAACATGGACGTGCCCATCGCCGCGATCCTGATCCTCAACACCGCCGCGCACACCGTGGGCGCGGCCGTCGCCGGCGCCAGCTACTCGAACGTGTTCGATCCGTCGACGCTCTGGATCTTCTCGCTGCTGTTCACGCTGGCCGTACTGCTTTTTACGGAGATCATCCCGAAGACCATGGGCGTGACCTTCGCGGGCGCGCTGGCGGCACCCGTCGCATACGGCATCAACTGGCTCACGATGCTGCTCAAGCCGTTGGTCGTCGTCAGCGAGAAGCTCTCGCGCGCGTTACGCGGCAACCGCGAGCTGCCCGTGACCTCACCCGAGGAGATCCGTGTGCTGGCGGCGCTCGGTCGCAACGAAGGCGTGGTGGGCGTCAAAACCGCTCGGGCGATTGTTGGCGCGACCCAACTTGCCGATCTCCACGCCGACGACGTGATGCTGCCTGGCGTCGAGGTTGTATTCGTACATCCCGAATTGTCCCGCGCGGACGCCGTGCGGCTCATGGAGGACACGGGGCACAGTCGATTCCCGTTCACGCCGACCGGCGATCTCAATGACGTCTCGGGCATGGTGCTGGCCAAGCGGCTGCTGCATTGGCTGCTCGAGAATCCCGAAGCCGACATCGACTGGGACGCCGTGACGCACGAGCCGCTGATTGTCCCCGAGACCATGACGCTGCCGCGCCTGCTGCGCACGTTCCAGGAAAGTCACCGCCACCTGGCGCTGGTCGTTGACGAGTACGGGGGTGTGATGGGCATCGCGACGCTCGAGGACGTGCTCGAGGAAATCGTGGGTGAGATCAACGATGAGAGCGACAAGCCCGTCAAGGACATCCGCCGCGACAAGGACGGCGGGTGGTTCGTGCGCGGCCGCGTCGACTTGCGCCGGCTGTCGCAGGCACTCGATATCGTTTGGCAGGCCGATGATGAGGTGTCGACGATTAGTGGCCTCATGCTACGCGAGCTTGAGCGTATTCCCGAGGTGGGCGACACCATCGAGTGGAGCGGATATGAGATCAAGGTGGTGCGCGCCGATCACAAACGCGCGCGGCTGTTGACCGTGAAGAAGCTCTAGTTCAGTCCTTGTCGCCGGGCTTCTTGAGTCGCCCGGCATCGCGCAGTGCCTTGCGCACGAGAAAGTCGAGCTGTGCATTGACGCTGCGCAGGTCGTCGCCCGCCCAGCGCTTGAGCGCGTCCATCACCGCGGGGTCGGTTCGGTAGAGGAACGAGGTGCGCGCCACGGTCTAGCAGCCTCCTGCCGCCAGACCGCAACGCGCGCTCATTGAGTCGTGCGCCGACATCATGGTCCTAGTTGTAGAGCGTGCCCGTGTTCACGACGGGTTGCGTGTGCTTGTCGCTGCAGAGCACCACGAGCAGATTCGAGACCATGGCCGCGCGACGCTCGTCATCGAGGTCTATGATGTTGTCGGCCTTGAGCTGGTCCAGAGCCATCTCTACCATGCCGACCGCGCCTTCCACGATCTTGGTGCGGGCCGCGACAACGGCTGCGGCCTGCTGGCGCTGCAGCATGGCGGCAGCAATCTCGGGGGCGTAGGCCAGGTGGCTGATGCGGGCCTCGATGGCCTCGACGCCGGCCTTGCCCAGTCGCTCCTGAATGTCCTTGCGCAGTTCCTCACCAACTTCGGCCGTGTTGCCGCGCAGTGACTCCTCGCCCTCGGCACCGTCATAGGGGTAACGGCTGGCCAGGTTGCGCAACGCGGCCTCGCTCTGCACGGCGACATAGTCTTCGTAGTCGTCGACTTCGAACATGGCCTCGGCCGTGTCGACCACCTTCCAGACCACGACGGCCGAGATCTCGATCGGGTTACCGTCCTTGTCGTTGACCTTGGACGGACGACCACCCGTGCGGCCCTTCTCCTGGATCACGGTGCCCGAGGAGTTTTTCTTCTGCGGCAGCGTCTGCGAGCCCGTTTCGAAGTTGCGTACGCGCAGCGTGATCTTCTTCTTGGTGAAGAACGGGTTCACCCAAAAGAAGCCTGATTTGTTGATCGAGCCCTTGTAGTCACCGAATAGCAGCAGGACGCGCGCGTCGTTGGGGGCGACGGCCTGGAAGCCGACCACGCCGATGACAACAAGCAGAATGCACACGATGCCGACAACCGGTAGCGCGTTGACGAATCCTGCGATGGCCCCGCCGATCAGGCCCAGCAGCACAAGCAGTGGCAGCCAGCCGCTGATCGCGTTGTAGGTGCGTTCGTGAATGTTATCCATCGTATGTCTCTCTTTCTTAGTGATGTCAAAGTGATATCACTTTGATAGCGGCTTCGTCAAATAATTCGGACATACGAAAACGCCTCCCAGCACGTGCTGGGAGGCGTAACCGATTGAAAATTATGAAATCCGAGCCGGGCGCCAGATGTGCGCGGGTCGGTAAGCCTTTGTGCCGCTCAGGCGTCCTCGCCGTAAACGACAGCGCCGTTGCGCTTGACGGTCAGCGGGTGATAACCGGGCTTGGCCGCCTCAAAGATGCGCTGTGCCTCGGCCTGTTTGCCGTTGGCGACGAGCGCGCGGTAGAGCGGCAGCAGGAACTTGTTGCGGCCAATACTCGTCAGGAAATCCTCGAGTCGGGGCTCCGCGGCTTCGTAGTCGTTGCGCACGGCGATCATGAGCCAGCTGAACGCGATCTCATTGTTGCGCGTCTCAGTCAGACTGAATGCGGTGTCGAGTTCGGTGAGCTGCTCAACCGTGAGTGCCTCGGGCATGCCGTCGAGGAAGTGCTTCCACTGGTGGAAGGTCCATCCGGTCGTGTCGATGGCATCCGCCGCGAGCGTACCCGCCAGCCAGTCCGCGCGCGCCGAGTCGATTCCCGTAAAGGCGTCGGAGGTTGGTGCCGGTGCACCCTCGGGCAGGCCGGGCTCGTAGATCCACTCACGAATGCGGTCCACGTCGAGGGCATCGCCGTGATTCGCGATTAGTGTCTCCTCGAAGTACGCCAGAGCCGCTTCCGTGTGGATGCTCTTGAACTCGAATGCCTGGAAGTAGTCGAGCAGGAACGCATCGAAGGCCTCGCGGCCGATCGCTTTCTCGATCTCGAACAGGAACAGCGAGCCCTTCTCGTAAGGGATGTTCGAGAACGACTCATCGGGGTCGCGGCCGCGGACGTCGAGCGCCATGATCTCGTCGCTGGTTTCGAGCCGTTCGAGTTCGCCCTCGAGGTCCGCGTAGCCGAGCGCGACTTCCATCGTGTAACGCCCGTCGCCGTAGACCTTTTGCATGATGCGGTTGGTCAGGTAGGTCGTGAAGCCTTCGTTGATCCAGAGATCACGCCAGGTCGCATTGGTCACGAGGTTGCCCGACCACGAGTGCGCGAGTTCATGCGCAATCAACGCGACGAGGCTCTTGTCGCCGGCGATCACCGTCGGCGTGATGAAACTGAGCCGCGGGTTCTCCATGCCGCCGAACGGGAAGCTGGGCGGGAGAATCAGCAAGTCATAGCGGCCCCACTTGTAGGGACCGTAGTCGGCTTCGGCGATTTCGAGCATGCGCTCCGTGTCCTCGAATTCGGCGGCCGCGGCATCGAGCAGCTCGGCTTCGGCGTAGACGCCCGTGCGTTCGCCCATCGCTTTGAACTCGAGGTCACCCACGGCGATGGCCAGCAGGTAGCTCGGGATCGACTGCGGCATTTCAAATTCGTAAACGCCGTCTTCCGAGCGCTCCGTGGCGTTGTCGGCGCTCATGACCGCGAGCAGGCCTGGCGGCACTCGCACCGTGGCCGCGTAGGTGAACCGCACGGCGGGCGTGTCCTGTGACGGCACGAAGCTGCGCGCGTGGATCGCCTGGGCCTGGCTGAACAGGAACGGCTGGCGCTTGCCCGCGGTTTGGCGAGGTTCAAGCCACTGCAGCCCGGTCGCCTCGGGAGACGTGCGGTAGGCGACTTCAACGCGCGTCGCGCCGTCTGGCACCTTTATTGAGAGCGGTGCGCCCAGGATCGCGTCGGCCGCGCCGAGTTCGAAGGGCGTGTCACTGAGCGACTCGCCCCCGGCGCGCACGCCCGTAATCGTCAGGTCGCGCGTATCGAGCACGAGAGTGTCGCCCGGTCCGCTGCGTGCGATATCGAGCGTTGCGGTGCCTTCGATGACGCGGCGCTCAAAATCGACGTCGAGATCGAGCGCCAGGTGCGTCGTGACGAACGTGTCCGTGGCGAACGAATGGTAGTCACGGCCGGGTACGGGCCCCGCTTCGGAAGCCGCCGGCTCGCCGGCCTCGGCGCCCTCGGACTCAGGAGCTTCGGTGGGTTCGGGTGCCTTGGAACAGGCGGCCAGGGCGAGAAAGGCCAGTAGCAACAGACGTTTCGGTGACACGGGGGACTCCGGCGGAAAAGAAGACAGCCTACCGGGCCGGGCGCTGCGCGCAAGTCAGCCCCGTTGCGGGTCGCGCGCCCTGGCGCCGCAGCGGGTAAGCTCCGCCGATGTTTGCTTTCCTGCGTCGCAATTTCCGCTGGATCGCCGGCGGATTTCTGCTGACCTTCTTCTCGAGCTTTGGCCAGACCTACTTCATTTCGGCCTCCGTCGCCGAGTGGCAGCAGGCCTTTGGGCTCAGCCACGGCGAGTTCGGGCGGCTCTACATGCTGGCGACCCTCGCGAGCGCCATGAGCCTGCCGTTTGTGGGCCGTCTTGTGGATGTCGTGCCCGAGGCGCGCATGGTCGCCCTCGTCGTGCCCGCACTGGCCGGCGCCGCGTTGCTGGCCGCCTACGCACCCAACGTGCTGCTGCTCACCGTTGCCATCTATCTGCTGCGCCTCATGGGCCAGGGCATGATGACGCACATCGCGCTGACAGCGACGGGCCGCTGGTTCGTGGGTGGGCGTGGTCGTGCGGTGTCGCTCGTCGTGCTCGGTCACCAGGGCGGTGAGGCGACCATCCCGATTGGTTTTGCACTCATTGCGTCGGGCTTCGGCTACCAGCTGGGCTGGGTGGCCGCGGCCGGCGCGCTGGTTCTCGTGGGCCTGCCTCTGGCCACCTGGGCCTACGCCAGGCCGCGCACGCCGCAGTCGGCGCATGCCGATGACCCGGTAGGCCGCGACCAGGGCCGCGACTGGACGCGGGGCGAAGTGCTGCGCGACCCCGTGTTCTGGGTGTTGCTGACGGGTGTGCTTGCGCCCGCGTTTATTGGCACGACGATCTTCTACCACCAGGACTACATGACGAGCTTTTTCGACTGGCCACCGCAGTTGTTCGCCACATCGCTCATGGCGATGGCTGCGACGACGATCGTCTGCGCCCTGATCATGGGCACGATCATCGACCGGTTTGGCGCTGTGGCGATCCTGCCAGGTTTCCTGCTGCCGCTGACCGCAGCCTGTTTCGCCTTGTCGGTCGCGGGCCCGGCCTGGTCGCTGTTCGTCGTCATCGTGCTCGTGGGCGTGAGCTACGGGATCTCCTCGACGCTGTTCGGCGCGCTCTGGCCTGAGGTCTACGGTACGAAACACCTGGGCGCCGTGCGCTCGGTGATCGTTTCGGCCATGGTGTTCTCGACGGCCGCCGGACCCGGCATCACGGGGACGCTCATCGACACGGGTATGCCGCTGACGGCGCAAATGCGCTGGCTCGGCGGCTACTGCCTGCTCGCGACGCTGGCGATGGGCTGGGCGTCGCGCGCACTGCGCCGCCGTCGTTACTCGGCGGCGAGCGCCTCGGCGTAAGGCGCCAGTGGCACAGTCAGGATGTCGTCGCCGTCGGTCATGACGAGAATGCCCAGAGCAGGGACGGGCTGCGCACCCCAGGCGTAGGGGAGGCGTGCGTCGAGCGGACGCGCGTCGTCACCACGAACCCGCCAGATGCCGTTGCGCCCATTGGATTCGCAGGTCGAGTCGAGGCAGCGTGTGACGAGCAGTGTCTTGCCGTCGTCACTGAACCAGCCGTCGAAGTTGTGGCCTTCGCCAGGTACGTACCGGGGTTTCGGCTGCGCGTAGCCTGCGGCAAAAAGGCCGGAAGCGTACAGCCCGTCGCCGGAATCGCCGTCGGCGTCATACACGACAAGGTCTCCCGCGGCAGTGATGTGCGCATAACTGCCGTTGAGACCGAAAGCCTGCGACAGGTCCAGTGGCTCCGACCAACCGTCGCCGCGGCGCTCTACACGGAACAGGGTCTCGCGATCACCGTCGCGCCGCGCGAACACGATGAACCGGCCATCGCCCGAGATGGTCAGGTTGTACACGGTGCCAAGTTCTGCGAGCGCCGTGACCGTCCAGCCCGTATCGTCCAGTGTGGCCATGTGCGCAGTCTTCTTTGTCCAGTCCGTGGTGTAGCGCGCAAACACCATGGTCTTGCCGTCAGCCGTAAACGAGGGTGACGTCTCATTGCCGCCGGTGCTGATCGCGCCCGGCGCAAGCACGCCCGGGACGATCATGGGTCTGGGTGTTTCGGTCGTTGCCTGGCGCCGTGCTTCCTGTCGCTCGGGTTTGCCGTCGCGCAGACGCAAGCGCCGCTTCCAGTTCTCGCTGAGCCCCAGATAGCGGTAGTCGAAACGGGCACCCGGCTTGCCGCTCAGGTAGCGAAACTCCCAGCCTGCGGCGCTGCCGTCGGTGTTCCAGAGCACGTCTTCCTCGCCGTACTGGCTGCCGTCGGCGCGAAAGAATCGTTTAGCCGTCTCTCGACCCTGCGCGTCGAGGTCGACCTCCGTGCGGTCTGCAGGCACACCGGGTTCGTAGAAGTACGTAATGGTCTGCATGCGACCATCGTCGCTGTAAGTGAAGGTCTCGCGGTACATCGTGCCGTCGTCGGACTCGACAAACCACGCACCGGCTTCGCGACCGCCGGGTTCGTGCTCAATGAGAAACAGCAGGCTGCGGTTGCCGTCCGCGTCGTAGATCGTCTGCCGCAGTCGCCGGCCATCAAGCGCGTACTCCGTCTGTTCCGTCGCGACGTAAGCGCCAGTGATCGGATCGTAGACATCGATCGTCTCGTCCAGGGTTGGCGCGTCGTCCGCATGCGCGCAGGCAACGAGCATGGCCGCTATGGCGAAGCCCGCGCGCGTCACGCCGAACCCTCCTGCCGACCGGGCTGACTGCGCTTTCGCTTGGCGCGGCGCGCGGCCATGTTGAGTCCTTCGACGAGCGCCGAAAACGCCATCGCTGCGTAGATGTAGCCCTTGGGCACGTGGGCGCCAAAGCCTTCGGCGATAAGGGTCGTGCCGATGAGTAACAGGAAGCCCAGCGCCAGCATGACGATGGTCGGGTTGCGGTGGATGAATTCCGATAGCGGGTCCGCGGCCAGCAGCATCGTCGTGACCGCGATGAGTACGGCGAGCACCATGATCGGCAGGTGCGTGGTCATGCCGACGGCCGTGATGATGCTGTCGATCGAGAACACGAGGTCGAGCACCAGAATCTGCGCAATGACGGCGGTCGCAGTTGCCGTGGCGGCGCCCGTGCCGTCGCCATGCTCGCCGTCGTCCGGGTCAACCTTTTCGTGGATCTCCGTGGTCGCCTTCCAGACCAGGAACAAGCCTCCGGCGATGAGGATCAGGTCGCGCCACGAGAACTCGTTTCCGAGTACCGTGAACACGGGCGCCGTGAGCTTGATGATGATCGCGATGGTGCCGAGCAGCGCGAGCCGCAGCACGAGCGCCATGGCGATGCCGATGCGTCGCGCGCGCGAGCGCTGGGCTTCGGGCAGTCGGTTGGAGAGAATAGAGATGAAGATCAGGTTGTCGATGCCGAGCACGACTTCCATGACCGCCAGTGTCGCGAGCGCGATCCAGGCCGCCGGATCGGTGGCCAGTTGGATCAGGTATTCCATATTGAGTCCCTCCCCGTATGGGCCCGATTCTAGCGGTTCGATGAGGGCGCGGGGCTACGGGTCGACGAGTTCCGCTCCTGGTGCCGGCTGTGAGACCATCGGGTCAGGCCATGACGGACCGCCAAGATGAGCAACGATGAAGTCCGCCGGTTGCTGCGCCGGCTCAGAAGCGAACTGGAACATACGGAGCTCGACGACGTGACGCGCGCGGCGCTTGCGCAGCTCGACACGGACATCCATGGGGTGTTGGGTGAAGATGACCACGAGGGCTACGACGTAGTGGAACAGGCGCGGCGACTCGAGTCGACCTTTGCGGCAGAACACCCCACGGCCAACCGCGTCCTGCGCGAGATCATCGACACGCTGGGCAAGCTCGGTATCTGACCCGCGCGCACGAATCAGCGCGTGACGATCACTTCGTAGACGGCCTCACGGAACGCATTGTCGCGGTCCTGCCCGGCCTCGGGCACGGCGTGAATCTGGCTCATGATCACAGCGACAAAGCCGCGTACGGGGTCGACCCAGAAATGGGTGCCTTCGTAGCCGCCGCCCAGCCACAGTCCGCCCACGCTGCCCTCAGTCTCGCGCGTCACCCAGATGTTGTAGCCGTTGTGGCCGTTCGGGTTGTCGACGAGCGTGTGCGGCGCGGTCATCTCGGCGATGGTCTCGGGTTCGAGCAGCGTGAAGTCGTTGAGCCTGCCGCCGTTGGCGAACACGCGCAGGAAGTCGGCGTAGCCGTCAGCTGTGGCCAGCATGCCTTCACCACCCAGGTACAACTCAACGTCGGCGCCGTAGCGCGGCAGACCGCCACCAAAGATGTCGAGCTCGCCGGGACGCGCTTCGCGAAGCGCGCCATCGTTGCCCGTGAAACGCGGCAACAGTGTGGCGTCGTCGGGCAGGCTGTAGCGCAGGCCGCGAATTCCCAGCGGTTCGGTGATGCGGGTGCGTACCAGCTCGTCGAGCGAGGTATCCGTCGCGCGCTCTGCGACGATGCCGAGGACAGTTGTATTCGTGCCGTAGTAATAGTCGGCGCCGGGTTGCTGGATCAGCGGGATGTCGACGATTCGGTCGATGAAGTCACTGCTGTCGGTCGCGCTGGGCAAGTCTGCGGCGGCCGATAGCGTGTCCAGGCAATCGATACCTGTCACGGCATAGTGAAAACCCGCCGTGTGGTTCATGAGGTCGCGGAGAGTCATGGTCTCGGCCATAGGCACCGTACGCAGCGGACAGGCGGCGTCGCCCGCGGCCGCCGTCAACGCGCTGCCATCGGCGGCTGTCGCCACGATGAGGTCGCGAAACTCGGGGATGTAGTCGACAACGGGGTCGTCAAGCGACAGCACGCCGTCTTCGACGAGGTCCATGACGAGTGTGATCGTCACGAGCTTGGTCATCGACCAGATCCGGATCCAGGTCTGGCCGTCGACCTCGGTGTCGGGCAGCAACCCGTCATCGACGGCCTGGTGCTCATAGATGACGCGCCCGTTGGCGTCCTCGATGCGGGCGTAGATGAACGGAAATGCGCCGTCCTCGATGTAGACGTCGAGGACGTCATCGAGCAGGTAGGGGTTGTCGATGGTGTTGTCGGCCGCAAGGGGCGCGATCAGGCAAAAGAGTAACGCCGCCACTATCGAGCGAAAGCTATTGGCGTTTCTGCTGAATCCCGTCATCCGCTGTTTATTCTAGTGTTTTCTTGTACTCCCCACGGGATTTCATACCGCGCAACGCCCCGCGCGTCAAAGTGCGGGGCGGGCAGGCGAGACCGGACGGCGCGATTTGGCCGGCCGCGGATGCCCGTCAGGCCGCAGACACCGCGGGCGCGGAGAACAGGTCGGCACGAGCGGCTTCGGTTATCCGGGCTACCGCCGGATGCTTGATGCGACGTTCGGGGGAGATCGCGTAGAAGCGCTCCGTGATGTCCTGGGTGCGGCCTATGACGGCAACGCCGTACATGCGGCAGATCTCATCCTCGATGGCCGTGGGTGCGGCAAACAGACCAACCCCCGCTTCGCCAAACGCCTTGAGCAGCGCGCTGTCGTCGAACTCGCCCACGATACGGGGCGCCACCTCGTGCGTGTCGAACCACTCGTCGAGCCGGCGACGGAGCGCGGTCTGCAATCCGGGCAGCAACATGGGCGCCTCGTCGAGCGACGCCGGAAAGCTGCCGGCATACCGGTCTGCGTCATCGCGCTGCGAAAAGAAGCTCAGGCCGCTCTCACCAAGGCGGTGGTTGTAGGCGCGCAGACTCAACCCCTGTGGCATGGGCTGGTCCGACAACACGAGATCGAGCCGGTGCACGGCCAGCTCGCCCAGCAGGTGCTGCAACGAGGCCTCGTGTATACGAAGTCGAATCGATTGCTCGGGCGACAGCGCGGGCGCGAGGATGCGCTCGGCGATGAGTTTGGGCAGCGAGCTGACCATGCCCACCGTGAGTACGGAGGGTCCCGAGAACTTGCGGTGTCTTACAACGTCGGCAAGCTCGGCGCCGATCGTGAAGATCTCGTCGGCGTACTCGAGTACGACGTGACCCGTGTCAGACAGCACGAGCCCGCGACCCACGCGCTCGAACAGGGCCTCGCCGACCGACTCTTCGAGCAGCTTGAGCTGGCCGCTGATCGTCTGTGGGGTCAGGTGCAGCCGTTCCGCCGCCTTGACGATGCTGCCCTCCTGGGCGACCGCCCAGAAGTACTGCAGATGGCTGTAGTTCAGATGTCTCATGGCGTACTTGCCTCCGTCTCCGGTACGTCCACCCTGGCACGTACCGTTTCCTTCCTTGCCAGCACGTAGTAGCCGGCGCATGCCGACAACAACGAGCCCAAAATTACGCCAACCCGTGTGGCGACCGTGTGTTCGAAATTGCCCTGCTCGAAGGCCAGTGAGCCGATGAACAGGCTCATCGTGAAGCCAATACCGGACAACAGCGCAGCACCGTAGAGCTGACGCCAGTCGACGCCTTCGGGCAGGCGTGCGATACCGAGCTTGATCATGGCCCAGGCCATGCCAAAGACGCCGATCTGCTTGCCGACGAAGAGGCCGAGCACGATGCCCACTGTGACCGGGTCCCAAAGCACGCCGAGCTCGACGCCTGCAAACGAGATCCCCGCATTGGCAAACGCGAAAATCGGCATGATCGCGTAGGCGATCCAGGGGTGCAGGACGTGTTCGAGGTGGCGCAGCGGCGAGGGCAGCGGTTCGCCGTGGTCGTCTCTTGCGTGCATCGGGATGGCCATGCCGACGGCAAAGCCCGCGAGCGTGGCGTGCACACCGCTCTTCAGTACACAGGCCCAGGCGAACAGGCCAATAAGCATGTAGGGCCCGAGCTTGTGCACACCCATGCGGTTGAGTACGAACAGGCCGATGATGCCCAAGGTGCCGAGGACGAGTGCCGTGACGGACAGGCTGCTCGTGTAGAAGACCGCGATGACGATGATGGCGCCGATGTCATCGAAGATGGCGACCGAGGTCAGGAACACCTTGAGCCCGAGCGGCACCCGGTCGCCGAGCAGCTTGAGTATGCCCAGCGCAAACGCGATGTCCGTGGCCGCTGGAATGGCCCAGCCTTCGATAGCGGCCGGGTCGTTGAAGTTGATCGCCGCGTAGATGAGCGCCGGCAGCAGGAAGCCGCCCACCGCGGCGACGCCGGGCAGCGCAATCTGCTCGGGCGAGGAAAGCTCGCCGTCGAGAATCTCGCGTTTGACCTCGAGACCAATGAGCAGGAAGAACACGGCCATGAGCCCGTCGTTGATCCAGAGCAACAGCGGCTTGTCGATGGCGAATTCGCCCAGCGCCACGATGAGTGGCACGTCGAGAAACGCCGCGTAGAGGCCCGCAGCCGGCGAATTCGACACGACGAGCGCAAGCACGGTCGCGCCGATCAGCAAGATGCCAGCCGACGATTCGAGCTTGATGAACTGTTGCAGGGCCTTGAGTGCCACGGCGTGATTCCTGTTATTGAGGCGAGAACGTAGCAGAAACGCGTTGTCGAAAAAATCGACTTTTCAATACCACTCCATTCGATAAAAACTGACAGTTCAATGATTCGGTGCGACCTGACCGCCGCGTCGTGAAGTCCGACCCAAGATGCCCCGGAGGCGGCGTAGCATTTCAGGCGTTGCTCAAGGGGACACGATCATGCGAATTCAACTCGAATCACAGGGCTTTGACGTCACGCCAGCGATCCGCGAACACGTCTACGACCAGCTGGCGTTCCACCTGTCCAATTTCACGGCCCATGTCATGGCCGTCACTGTCTATCTCAGCGACGTGAACGGCCCGCGCGGTGGACCCGACAAACACGTCGTGCTCGACATTAACCTCGGTCGTACGGGCGGCGTCACCGTGCAGCAAACCCGCGATGACCTCTACGCCGCGGTATCGCAGGCCGCACGCCAGGCCGGTCGCACCGTCCGACGCTCGCTGGGGCGCGTGCGTCGCATGGAGCGCATGGCCACGCGCGAGCTGCGGCAGATGACGCGCTGACGCGGCTAGCGGCTCGGTATCGCGTCCGGGTCGATACCCAGGCGCGCGGTGTCCACGGTTGCGGCGTCGAGGTTCGCGCGCGCCTCGCGAATGGCCAGCGAGGCGCTGACGAGCCGGATCAATGCGTTCGCTTCGGTCTGCTCGCGCACGTTGACGACGAAGAAGTCACTGGCGCCGCTCTCGAACCGGCGCACTTCGGCCTCGCGCATCGCCCCCGACAGGTCGGCTTCCTGCAGCGCCAGCTGAAACAGCTCGCGGGAGACCTCGAGATCGATAAGCAGCTCGCGCACCTCGATGGCGATTTGGTCGGCCTGCAGGCGCCGTTCTGCCTCCCGACCTTCGAGTGCCGCGCGCGCACGCGCCAGACTGCCGCGTTCGCTGCGCCGCTGCAGCGGCACCGAAAAACTCAGGCCCACGATCGTGTCCGTCGAGTCGCGGGACACGCCACCTTCACCCACGGCACCCAGCGACTCCTGCACCTCGAGTCTGAAGTCGAGCCGCGGCTTCAGTGTGTTCTCCGCCAGCGCGATACGATTGCGTTCGCGCTCGATGGCCGCCTGCAGCAAGCCGAGCTCTGGGCGCCGCGCCATGGCGGGTGCCAGGTCGCCCACGGGCAGGCCGCCCGCGGTCAGCGCGTCGGCGGGATCGTTCTTGGGCAGCTGCGCCGTCACGGGCAGGATCGGGTCGCCGCGCTCATCGCGGTAATACAGCGACAACGTGTTGGCTGAGAGTTGCAGATCGCGTTCGGCGGCGGTCACGAGCGAGCGTCGCCGCATGATGTTCTGCATGTTCTCGGTCAGGAAGATGCGCGCGCGTGCGCCACGGTCGACCTGTCGCTCGAGGGCCTCCTGCCGCTTGAGCGCGATGTCGAGCAGGTTGCGGTAGACGGCCACCTGCTCGCCGGCTGCAACCCAGCGCCAATAGGCGACAAGCGCGCGCCGCTGCACACCGATTCGCGTCAGAAGGATCTCGAGTTCGGCCTGGCGCACGCCGATGTCGGCGTTGTCGAGCCCGACGCGGCGGCTGTCGATGTCGCGGTCGCGCAGCAGTGAAAACAGTACGCCCACTTTCACCGCGCCACCCGTGTTGGTGAAGTTAACGTCTTCGTAGATCGGGAAGTCGCCGTCCGAGACCTTGTAACCCGCGTAAAGATCAGCGCCCAGCGGTCGCAGAGGTTGGCGTGTCGTCGCGGCCAGAGCGGTTCCGTCGTAGAAGCCGCTGGCATAGCTAAAGCTGTCCGTCTCGAACACCAGGTCGAATGCGCCTTCGGCTTCCATGACCGCGGCGACGGCGCCGCGTCGTGCGGCGAGGGCGGCTATGACGGCCGGGTAATGACGCGCTGCGCTGTCGAGCACCGTCTCCGGCAGCAGTGCCGAGGGCACGGGCTCTTGCGCCCGCGCCGGTGTCACGCACAGCGCGGCCAGCAGCAGTGTGGTGACGGCGACGCGCATCAGTTGCTGGCCGCGGTGCTCTGCGTCTCGGGAAGGCGCGGCGGGAAGTTGTTGAGCTGGCGCCAGACTTCGTAGCCCACGGGCACGGTTTCGAGCAGGACCCAGCCACGTGCGCTGGCGCCGAAGCGCACGAAACGGTCGTCGGGCCAGGGTACGTCGCCTTCGACCTTGTCTTCGATCACGAGGACGCGGAAGCGGCCCGAGGCTTGCGCGGACGGATCGACGGCGACCACTTCACCGGGAAAGGTGCCGACCGCAACGGAGGGCCAGCCGCTGAACTGAACGGCCGGCCAACCTTCGAATTGCAGGCGCACTTTCGCGCCCGGTCGCACCAGCGCCACGTCGCGGCCGTCGAGGTAAAGCTCGATGGCACGCTCAACCTGATTGGGCACGAAGGTGGCCACAACGTCACCGGCCTGCACAAAGGTCGCGGCGTCGCCCGCAAACACGCGCAGGATCACGCCGTCACGGGGCGCGCGCACGATCTGTACGGACTGACGTGAGAGGTTGACGTCGACGCGCGTGAGCTCGGCCGCGGCCTCGGCCACCGTGGCGCGCAGCTCTTCCACACGGATACGGGACTGCTCGAACTCGCGGCGTGACGCAAGCCCGTCCTCGAACAGCGAACGGGTGCGCTCGAGGTCGATCTCGGCCGTCGACACCGCCGTCTGCGCGGCGGTGAGTTTCGCGATGACCTGTGTGCGTTCCGACTGCAGTCGGTCGATGAGCTGCGGGTCGATGTCGGCGATACGCACGATGGGGTCGCCCACGCTCACGGGGCTGCCGTCGCGCACGTACCACTCCTGGATGCGGCCCGGTACGAGCGCGTTGATCTCCTGCAGCCGGTCATTGGGGTTCAGCGCGGTGACAGTGCCGAAGCCGGCGGTCGTCTGTACCCAGGGCACAAAGGTCATGAAGCAGCCGATGCCGATGAGGCCCAGCACCATGATCCAGGCCAGCGCGGACATAACGCGTGGCACGCGCTGCGCGGTCAGCGTCTTGAAGTGTTCGATGTGACGGTCGCGAAACGGCATGGCTCAGGCTCCGTCGCCGCCCGCGGCGGGGATCGAGGTGACCGGGGTCGGGTCGCACTTGTCGTAGCCGGTCTCGGCGCACAACGCGGGGTAGTCGTCGAAGAAGGTCTGGCGTTCGTAGCCCAGGTACAGGTAGTGGTCGAAGTGCATGTTGCGCTGACGGTTCGAGAAGTACAGCACCGTGGTGTTGCCTTCGCGGCTGAGCGTGTCGAGTGACCCGGTCAGGTGCGCGCCCGTCATCGTGTCGAACAGCTGGCTCAGCACGAGCACCTTGGGCTGCGCGATGATCGCGGCCGCGAGCTTGAGCTGCATGGTCTCGGCAATGGTCAGCGGCCATCCCGTGGCCGAGATGCGCGTCTCCATGCCGTCGACGAGCTGGTTGATGGTGTTGTCGAGCCCCACGACGCGCAAGACCTCGAGAATGCGTTGCGCCGTCGCTTCGCGACCACTGAGCCGCAGGTAATCGTTGATTGTCATTTCGATGGCGTTGGGTCGATCGAGCACGATGACCTGCTGGCGCAGCTCGTGGATGTGGATCGTGTCGATGTCCTGGCCGCCCAGCGTGACGTAGCCACCCGCGGGTCGGACGTGGCGTTTCAGGAAGTCCGTGACCTCGCGTTGCAGGCCGTGGCTCTCGGCGATGGCCAGCACACGCTCGCCTTCTTTGACGCCAAAGTTCAGCGCAACCTCGCGGCCGCGAGCATCGCCACGCGCGTGCACAAATTCGAGGTTGCCGTCGCCCGTGAACGGCTCATAACTTTCATCGGGGTCGTCCTGCTCGACATCATAGAAGAGCGACAGCTCCTCGATTGCGCCGCACACTTCATAGAAATAGGCCATGTAGATGCCGAGCTGCGAGAGGCCGAAGAACACGACGGACAGCACGAGCTCTGCAGCGACGAGCTGGCCCAGCGTGAGCTGGCCCTGGATGACGAGGAAGCCACCGAGGCCCAGCAGCGCGGCACTGGCGCCCGCGTAGAGCAGCAGAAACGCGATCGTCTGGCCGAAGTGGTGGCGGAAGTGTTTGACGTGCTTCTCCATGTACCTCGCCGTCACCTCATCCGTGCGCCGTAACGCATCGGCGATGTGGTGGCGCGTCTTAAAGAAGCCGTTCGACGAGCCCAGGCCCTCGAGCCACTGCGCGGCGGCGTGCTTCTTGTGCGACACCTCAACGGCGCTCGCGATGGCGCGGCCGCCCCAAAGCAGCCAGATAACCCAGATCGCGGCGATCATCACGATGTTGAAGAACAGGAACCAAGGGTGGTAGCTCGACACGAGCAGGAACCCGACGCCGGCCTGAAGCACGATCGTGAAGCCACCCACGAGCAGGTTGGGCAGCGTCTTCTGCACGATGATGATGTCGAAATAGCGGTTGAACAGGGAGCCGCGGCTGTAGTCCTCAAAGAAAGGGTTGAGTGCATACACGCTGCGCACGGCGATCTCGGCAACCATTCGTGCGTAAAAGCGGCGGCCGAACAGATCGATGAGGTGGATACGCAGCGCGTTGAGCAGACCTGAGGCGAGCAGCAGTCCAAACAGCGTCAGCGACAACACGAGCAGGGGTGTCGCCAGCGCGGTGTTGGCGACCGTGTTCACGAGCATCTGCACGGATATCGGCAGGGCCAGTGATAGAACACTGATGCCGACGCCATAGATAAATGCCAGCGCATAATAGTTGCGCTCGGGACCAAGGATCGTGCGCACATAGCGCAGGACATCCCGGACCGACGATTCCTTGGCAAGAAGCTGATCGACCATGTCGTAAACCCGTGATGCGCCCGTGGCGCGCCGCTGTCCCTGAATTTCGGCCGAGCGATACTACAGCGTACAGACCGATGTATCGGGCGCTTAAAGAAAGATTTTCCCGATCTATAGTCCGATTGTTTCGAACCGGACGGGCGAACAACTGCGCACTTTGTCTAGGTTTTGGCGGCTGTGTATAAACGTCTTAACAGGTTTTATAGCAAAAATTCCGCGACGAATCCTCGACATAGCGCACGACCTCTCGTTACGGCTAGTGCAGGTATGCTAGATCGTATGCACTCAGGCAAGCCCCCGGACGATGAAGTACCTGAGAAAAATTAATGAGAACCGTGCCCCGCCGGGCCTGGAGCGCTTGCTGCTGCGGATCGCGCCGCTTGCAGCATTGCTGTGCGTAGCCATGCCAGCCGTTATGATCTTTGCTGCCCGTGCCTGGTTCGGCGCCGATGCCGTCAAGACGATTAGTCGCGTGGACATCGCCGCCATCGCGGTGTGCATTACGGGCCTGACCATAGTGTTCACTGTCGCTATCGGCGCCGTCATCGTGTTCATCATGAAGGGTCCCGGATACGTCGCAGACGCCTACGAGGTCAACGATGCGTACGTGCCGGCGCCCGTTGGTGACGCGAAGCAAGACCCGCATCGAAACCGGTGAGCCCGAGCGAACGTTGATGTCTCATCGTGGGGGGGTTCGCCGACCGCCGTGCGTTCTCCCAGTCAGCCTGTTACCCTTCGCACGCAAAATTTGGTTGTGTCGATTGCATCGACGTCGGTTTCGCGCCTCTCGGGCCCGCGAGACCCTGAGACCTCCTGCCCCCGGACCTGCGCCGGGCGCGGCTTGAGGTCGACTGCCGGCATCCCCGCCGGCGGCGTTTGCTATTTCTCGGTTGAATTCGCGCTCTGCGCGATAAAGGCCTTGTGTGGTGACTGGTGTCCGGCGTGGCCGACTGACAGGGGCCATCCGCGTGGCCGTTGTCGCTCGCAAAACCACATCGTAAGCCGAAAAAAGTGAACTCTATGACGCTCGAATTGGACCGTAGACGCACGGTTTTGTCTGCAGCCGTGGCTGCCGCGCTTGTCGCACCCGGCGCACAGGCGCAACAACCCATCGAGGAGGTCGTCGTCACGGCCACCAAGCGCGAGGCCAGCACGCAGGACATCCCCGTCGCCGTGCAGGCGCTTGGTGCCGAGGCACTCGAGGAGCAGAATGTGCAGACGTTCGCGGACTACGTGAAGTTCCTGCCCAGTGTGAACCAGGGCGGTCGCGGTCCGGGCCAGAACGAGATCTACATTCGCGGTGCGGCCGTCGACGCGATCAACATCACGGTGGCCGAGTCGCAGGGCTCAGCGCCCAACGTCGCGCTCTACCTCGACGAACAACCCGTCACCGCCGGCGGCCGCAACCTGGATGTCTACGTGACCGACATGGAACGCATCGAGGTGCTGCCCGGCCCGCAGGGCACGCTCTACGGCGCAAGCTCCATGGCCGGCACGGTCCGGCTGATCACAGCCAAACCCAAGCTCGACACCTTCGAGGCGAGCTTCAACGGCAGCTGGTCGGCCACCGCGGACGGCGACGACAGCAACTCGGCCGAACTCATGATCAATGTGCCGATCATCGAGGGCAAACTGGCCGGCCGCGTGGCGATGTTCAACGATAACCAGGGCGGCTACATCGACAACGTCGAGGGCAACTTCACGGCCGACCCGGCCTTGAACCCGACCTTCCCCGGTGATTCCGTGACCTACGCCGCGGGCACGGTGTTCGCGAACGGCGATGTGGTCGGTCCCGGCGGACTGACCGTACCTGTTGTCAAGGAGACGGCAAACAACGGCCGACTTGTCGAGGACAACTTCAACGACGCGACCTACAGCGGCGTGCGCCTCGGGCTCAAGTACAACGTCGACGACAACTGGCAGGTGTTGCTGCAGCACTCACGACAGCGCCTCAAGACCGAGGGCGTGTTCGACTACGACCCCGATGTCGGCGACCTCGACGTGACCCGCTTCACCGAGGATTCGCTCGAAGACGAGTTCAGCCAGACGGCCTGGACGATCGACGGCCGAATCGGCGCGCTCGACGTGCTCTACACGGGCGCGTTCCTCGACCGCGAAGTATTAGCCAACATCGACTACACCGGTTACACGAACATCGGTGCCTTCATCTCGGGTTACCAGTGCGAATATCTCGTGGGTAGCTTCTACACGGGGCTCACGACACCAACAACGACGTACACGTTTGACCCGACGATCAGCGGCAACCCCAACGTCATCGAATGTGGCACGCCCGCGAATGCGGCACGTATCGACAACGAGATGACGCGATGGACCCATGAGTTCCGCGTCAGCTCGGACTTCGACGGGCCGGTTCAGTTTCAGGCCGGCGTGTTCTACGAGGACTTCGAGATCCTTCACGTGGGTGACTTCAACTACCTCGCACCCGCAGAGGCCGGATTCTCGCCCATCGACATTCGCACGGCCT
Source organism: Pseudomonadota bacterium (assembly GCA_039821605.1). GTDB lineage: Bacteria > Pseudomonadota > Gammaproteobacteria > Steroidobacterales > Woeseiaceae > CALBPI01. Next base: position 249,388 of record JBCBNV010000004.1, read on the forward strand.
CACAGTTCGACAACTCCACGGCCAACGCGCGCGGTCTTGTTACGGGCGCTACACAGTTCCGCAACGACAACACGCGAACCGAAGAGCAGATCGCGCTGTTCGGTGAAGCGACCTGGTACATCAGTGACACGTTCAGCGTTGGTATGGGCGCGCGCTACTACGACCTCGAATACAGCTACAAGGGCTACGGCGCGTGGCGCTACGGCAACCGGCCTCTGTTCGTCGACGACGCGGATCCGAGCAACGACATCCGCCCGACCGTCACGGGCGGTCGCGAGTACGAAGTCAACTTCGCCGAGCTCGAGCCCATAACGGTCGACGATACGATTCTGAAGTTCACGGCCTCGTGGACACCTGATGACAACAGCCTGTTCTACGCGACCTGGTCCGAGGGCTACCGGCCACCGGGCTTCAACCGCGCCGCGGCGCGTGAAGGCGGTCAGTTCGACGCGAATGCCAACAACACGCGGGACGACGGCACCAACTGCGGCAGCGAGGTCGCCATCGACTCCAACGCGTCGGGCTTCCCCGGTTACTGCCTGCCCTATGTCTTCGAGTCGGACACGCTCGAGAACATCGAGCTTGGTTGGAAGACGAGCCTCATGGGTGGGCAGCTGCAGTTCAACGGTTCGATCTACCGCATTGAATGGAACGACATCCAGGTCTCGCAATTCGACTCGCAGAACATCTCGATCCTGACCATCGTCGACAACGGCGGTGATGCCGAGATACTGGGCATCGAGGCCGACGTGATCTGGGCCGCCACCGACAACCTGACGATCTACGGCGCGGCGTCTTACAACGACACCGAGCTCGTGCGTGTCGACCCGGCCTTTGACATTGTCGTTGCCGATGAGGGTACGGCGCTGCCGCTGACGCCCGAAGTGCAGACCAGCGTCCGCGGCCGCTACGAGTGGGAACTCAACCCGAACATGGGTGCGCACTGGCAGCTGGGTGTGAAGTACGCGGGCGAGGCCATCAACTCGCTTGTCGATACGCCCGCGGAGCCCAATACCGAGCAGGACCCCTACACGATCGTCGACGCGTCGATCGGGGTCGTGAACTACGAGAACAACTGGGGTGCGGAGCTGTTCATCAGCAACCTGACCGATGAGCGGGCGCAGCTGCACATCAACCGCCAGGACTTCTTCGAGCGCACGACCACGAACCGACCGCGCACGATTGGTCTGCGCATCAGTTACGATTTCTGACGCGCCGTGACCGGGGCTGTGGCGAGTGCACCGCGAAACGGCGTCGGTAAGACGACGCTGGCGCGTGCGCAGTCGCTGCTTAAGGCCGGCGCCCTGGAGGAGGCGCGGCGGCTCGCTGTCGAACTCACCTCGCGCAATGCCGATGATGCCGAAGCGCTGTATGTGCGCGCGGTCTGCGAGCGCTTCGCCGATGACATCGATGCGGCGCTGGCAACGCTCGCGCACCTGCGCGACGTGCGACCCGGCTACGGCCGCGCCTGGCAGGAGACGGGCCATTGCCTGCGCACGCGCAACGATGCTGCGGGCGCACTCGCGGCGTTCCGCGAGGCCGTCGCCAGGAACGACTCGCTGATTGCCAGCTGGATGGCCATTGTCGAGCTTGCCGAGACGCTGTTCAAACACCGGTTGGCGGCCGAAGCGCGCGAGCGGCACGCTCGGCTCGCCGCGTTGCCGCCCGAGTTGCTGAGCGTACGCAACATGACCGCGGAGGGTCGGTTGCTCAAGGCCGAGCAACTCTGCCGGGCGTACCTGAAGCAGCATCCGCAGCACGTAGAAGGCATGCGATTACTCGCAGACCTCGGGGTGCGCAGCGGCGTTCTCGACGACGCGGAATTCCTGCTCGAGAGCGCCGTGGCGTTCGAGCCCGACAACGTGCTTGCGCGCCACGATTACATGAACGTGCTCTACCGGCGCCAGAAGTACGCCGAGGCCCTCGAGCAGGCGCGGCTGCTGCGTGAGGCCGCGCCCGGCAACGAGGCGTTCGAAATCGCTTACGCGAACCAGAGCGTCGCTGTCGGCAACTACGACGAGGCGCTCGAGATCTACGATGCGGCGCTGGCCGCACACCCCGAACATGCAATGCTGCACCTGTTGCGCGGCCATGCGCTCAAGACGACGGGGTGTACGGACGAGGCCATTGGGGCCTACCGCGGCGCCTACGCTGCGCGGCCCGAATTTGGCGATGCATACTGGAGCCTCGCCAACCTCAAGACCTACCGGTTCGAGAGCAAAGAGATCGCCGCGATGCGACGGCACGAAACAGACGCGGGGACGCCGCTGACGGACCGCATCCACCTCAATTTCGCGTTGGGCAAAGCGCTCGAAGATGTGCAGGACTTCGAGGCTGCGTTCGCGCACTACGAGCGCGGCAACCGCCAGCAGCGCAATGTGCTCGAGTACGACGCGGCGCGCATGACCGAGCGTCTTGCACTGCAGCGTGAACACGGCACAGCTGAATTGTTCGCGCGCCGTGCGGGTTCGGGCTGCGCCGCGTCCGACCCGATCTTTATCGTCGGCCTGCCGCGCGCGGGCTCGACGCTGCTCGAGCAAATTCTCGCATCGCATTCGCAAGTCGACGGCACCTTCGAGCTGCCCAATATCGCCGCATTGGCGCACCGGCTCGACGGCCGTCGTCGCACCGACGCGGCGCCGCGCTATCCGGCGCGACTGCACGAGCTTACCGCCGAGCAGCTGACCCGTTTCGGCGAGGCATTCATCGACGACACGCGCGTGCACCGCCAGGGCTCGCCGCGGTTTACCGACAAGATGCCTAACAATTTCCGCCACATCGCGCTGATTCGGCTCATTCTGCCCAACGCGAAGATCATCAACGCTCGCCGCCACCCGATGGCCTGCTGCTTCTCGGGCTTCAAGCAGCTTTTTGCATCCGGGCAGGAGTTCACTTACGGCCTGCACGAGATTGGTCGTTACTACCGCGACTACGTGGCGCTCATGGACCACTGGGACCTTGTGCTGCCGGGCGCCGTATTGCGCGTCCAGTACGAGGACCTGGTCGAGGACACCGAGACCCAGGTGCGGCGGTTGCTGGAATTCTGCGGGCTTCAGTTCGAGCAGAACTGTGTCGAGTTTTACCGCAGCAAACGCTCGGTGCGAACGCCCAGCGCGGAACAGGTGCGCCAGCCGATCTACAAGAGCGGGCTCGCGCAATGGCGCCATTTCGAACCCTGGCTGGACCCGCTGAAGGCGGCGCTCGGCGACAACGTGCTCGCACGCTACCCACTGGATGACCATGGCAGAACAACAGGCTACCGGTGACTTCGAGATCGGCGGTGAGACACCGCCCGAGGTCGATCACGAGATCGGCGAACACAACGTCCAGCGCTTTGGCCTGGACTTCCACAACCCCGTGTTCGTCGTGTCGGCCCTGCTGGCCGTGCTAACTGTCGTGGGCACCCTGTTGTTCCGCGAGCCTGCCGCGGCGCTGTTCCAGTCGTTGCGCGGGTGGACCATGGTCGGGTTCGACTGGTTTTTTATGCTGGCGGTGAATCTGTTCCTGCTGTTTCTCGTCGTGCTGGCGCTGTCCCCGCTGGGTCGCGTGCGCCTGGGCGGCGAGACGGCGCGGCCGAATTACAACTATGGTGGATGGCTCTCGATGTTGTTTGCGGCGGGCGTGGGCATCGGTCTCATGTTCTTCGGGCCGCTGGAGCCGCTCACGCACACGCTGACGCCGCCACTCGGCATCGACCCGGCGGACGTAGAGACGGCACGCTCCGCGGGCATGGCTGCGGTCATCTTCCACTGGGGCCTGCATGCCTGGGCGATCTACGCCGTGGTCGGTCTGTCACTGGCATTCTTCTGCTACAACTACAAAATGCCGCTGACGTTGCGCTCGGCCTTCTTCCCCGTATTCGGCAATGCCGTGTGGGGCCCCATCGGGCACATCATCGACATCGTCGCGGTTCTGGCCACGCTGTTCGGTCTCGCCGTCTCGCTGGCCTACGGCGCGGGGCAGATCGCCGGCGGGCTGAACTACCTGTTTGACGTGCCCGCGGGCAGCACCACACAGGTGTTGCTCATTTTCGCGATCATCGCCATCGCCCTCGTGTCCGTCGTTGCGGGGCTCGACAAGGGCGTCAAACGCCTGAGCGAGATCAACATGGGTGTAGCCGTGTTGCTATGGGTGTTCGTCGTCGTGGCCGGCCCGACCGCGGTCTTGCTGGCGCAGATTCCGACCACGGTCGGCGACTACCTGTCCTGGCTGCCCGCGCTCAGCGACTTCGTCGGTCGCGAGGACACGGCCTTCTGGCGCGACTGGTCCGTGTTCTACATGGCCTGGTGGGTGTCCTGGTCGCCCTTCGTGGGCATGTTCATCGCGCGTATCAGCTACGGGCGCACCGTGCGCGAGTTCATCGCTTGGGTACTCATCGCGCCGACGATCATCGCCGTCCTGTGGATGAGTGTGTTTGGTGGCACGTCGCTGGAGCAGCTGTTCGGGCAGGGCTACGAGGGCGTCGCCAACGCCGTGCCTGAGCTCGCGCTGTTTCGCATGCTCGAGTTGCTGCCCTGGACTGCCATCGCCTCGACAGTCAGTGTGTTCCTCATCGCGATCTTCTTCATCACGTCGGCGGACTCGGGCTCGCTCGTCATGGACATCATCACGGCGGGCGGCAAGATCGATGCGCCGGTCGCGCAGCGCGTGTTCTGGTGCGTGCTTGCGGGCGCCGTGGCCATCGCGCTCATGCTGGGCGGCGGCATGGCGTCGTTGCAGGCGCTCACGATTTCCGTCGGGCTGCCGCTGACCGTGATCCTGCTGATCATGTGCGTGGGACTGGTGCGCGGCTTGCTCGGTGAGCGCGGCCGGTGACGCACGTTCGGTGAGCCAACCCGATCGACGCGAGGCAAGACGCGTGGCGCCGCTCGCAGGGATGTAGCTGCAGACTCGTTGACCCAGGTCTCCGGCTGGCGCCGGTTCCGGCCGCGCGCTAATCTCATAGCCGGGGGCGACGATGACGGACGAGATTCACGACCCGGAAACCATGCCGTTCGTGGCGCCATGCCGGACCATCGCGCCAGCGGCGCCGTTCCGCTGGCTCAGGCTGGGCTACGCCGACTTCCGGCGCGCGCTGCCTCAGAGTCTGGGCTATGGCGTATTCATGGCCGCGACGATCGCGCTGGTGTGCTGGCTGGCCTGGACCTACGGCAGTTTCTGGTTCCTGTTCGCCATGGTGGGCGGCTTTATCTTCCTGGCGCCGCTGACCTGCATCGGGCTCTACGCGCTCAGCGCGCAGCTCGAACGCGGCCAGCCGCCGTCACTCAAGCGTGCGCTGCGTGCGGGCCTGAAGCGGCACATCGGCAACGAGCTGACCTTTGCGTTGGTGTTGCTCATTATCTTCCTGGTCTGGGCGCGCGCGGGCGCCGCGGTGTCGATCTTCTTCCCTGTGGAAGCAAACCCGTCATTGCGCGATTTGGCGACCTACCTCGGCATTGGCACTGCGGTCGGAGCGATCTTTGCGGTTATCACGTTTTCAGCGAGTGCCTTCGCGCTGCCTATGCTGCTCCACCGCCGCGTCGACGCGGTTACCGGCGTGGTGACTTCGATCAACGCCGTGCTGCGCAATAAGCTGCCCATGATGATCTGGCTCGGCATCGTTGTGGTGGGCGTGTTGCTGGGTGCGGCAACCTTGTTTGCCGGGCTCGTGGTGATTCTGCCCGTGATCGGGCACGCGGCCTGGCACGGTTATCTCGAGACCATCGACGCAAGCGCATTTCCGCGCCATGAGACCGGGATCACAGCGGTGCCCCGCGGCAAGGCCGGGGGCTCAGACGCTCAGTCGTCGAGCGTGTCGTAGCCGCGCAGCGTGGCACGCACCTTGAGGTCGTCGCGCCGGTACTGCTCGATGAGCACAGGCAGGTAGTCGAGCTCGGGGGCCAGCCAGAGCAAGGTGCGCCGCGAAGAACCCTGCTTCTGGTGCTGCACACCAATCGTGTCGAAGGTGCCGGCGCGCGTCTTGATGGCGCGCTCACCGATGGGTGTGATGTCGAGCGTATCGGACTCGTCGCCGTCGAACAGGATGTAGCGCGTGCGCACATCCGTGTTGTCATTCGTGGGCGCGTCGAGCGCGTCGATACCGCCCCGTGCAAGATCCGCCATAAGCCGGTACTGGATGGCGAGGCGATCGAACATGGGTTCATCGAGTGCGACGTCGACGGACGTGTTGGTGCCGTCCTCGAACAGCGAGCCCGTCACGCGCCCGTCATCCCAGTCGAAGTCGAGGTTTGCGCCGCTGTCCTGGCGCAACGTATTGCGGGCTTCGTAATGCAGCGGCAGCAGGCCGCGACCGAAATCGCCGAAGCGTGACAGCTCACGGACCTTGCCGCGCGCGAACAGCCCCGCGAAGCCCGTGGCCTCGACCACGTGCAGCGCTTCGAAATCACCGCCACGACGCTCCAGCCGTGTCGTGAGTCGTCCGCTGACGCCACTGACCTTGACCTTGTATTCCGCGGCGTGCGGCGTCAGCCCAATAGGGACATCCACGGGCGCGGCCGCGCTCGCACCGGGCGCATCATTGGCCGTCAGGCTGGCACTGGCCAGCCAGGCGGCTGCTACGAGGAAGATTCTGATTTTGATAGACATGATTCGCATTCTGCCATCAGCGACATGACGGCTTCCTGAACGGAACGCCGTTTGGTCTCAATATCGTCCAGCGCGACGTCGCGACCGATTTCGATCGGGGCGCCGACGCCCACAACCACCCGCGCGAACGGTTTGGGGATCATGAACCGGTCCCAGCGGCTGAGGTACCAGGCGCGATCCGCCGCCGCTGCGAGCGGCACGATCGGAGTCCCGCCGATGCGCGCCATCATCACGGCGCCCGCCTTGAACTCGTACTGGGGCCCTCTGGGTCCGTCTGCCGTCGTTACGATCGAGTAGCCCCGGCGCATCATCTGTTGCATGTCGCGCATGGCCAGCGTGCCGCTCTTGTTGGCCGAACCGCGGATGACTTCGGCGCCCCAGGCCCGCGCGATGCGCTCAGGCACGTCGCCGTCGACGGAGCCCGAAACCAGAAAGCAGGCCCGGAAGCCGCGTCGGATCCAGCGCCTGATCGTCGTGGAGCAGAGCACGTGATGCTGGTGCCAGTAGCAGGGGGCGATGGGTGTGTCGCGAGCGACTATGCCATCGACCTGGTCGGCGCCCGGGCCCGGTACATAACGGTAAGTCAGGGTCAGCAGGCCGATGATGCCGCGCATGATGGGCATCCCGAGCGCGAAGTAGAGCCTGCGGCCCAGCGTGAGCTGGCGCTGCGAGGCGCTGCTGCGGCGCGACTCGACACTGTCTGGGTCTTTCTGGCTCATGGGGCTTCGACGCTATTGTGACCGCGACGGTTCCTGCATTGGGGCACGCATTGTAGACTGCGCTGTTTCGCAGACGGCAACCGTCACCTGTGCAGCAAACCAACCCCCTAATCCTCGCACCGCGTCCGCCCGGACCCGATGCCCCGGCGGCGCTCGGCATCGATGCCTCGACGCTGGACACCCTCGCCCGTGCCCATCGCGATCATGGTGACGTTGTCGCGTTGCAAACGAGGGACGGTCGTGCGGCCTGTTTCGTCAATTCGCCAGAGGCCGTCAAACAGGTGCTCGTGCGCCAGCATCCCGCGTTCCGCAAGGGCCGCGGATTCGAGCGCGTCAAGATGCTGTTGGGCAATGGCCTCATCGTCAGCGACGGCGACACCTGGCGTCGTGCCCGCACGATGATCCAGCCTGTCTTCAAGAACCGGCACATCGCGCGCCTCGTGCCCGTGATGCAGCATTCCGTCGAGCGCAGCGCGGCGCGCTGGGATCGGTGCATTGCGATGGGGGAGCCCGTCGATATCACGCGAGAGTCGGCCATCTACGCGCTCGAGACCATTCTTGCCGCCATCTTCGGTGATGACATCGATCGCGACGCGATTGCGTCGGGTCAAAGCCCGTTCTCATTCCTCGCCGACGATTCCGCGCGTGATCTCGAGACGGTGCGCCGTGTGCGAACGCTGCGCGAGCACGTGACCGGCATCATCGAACGGCGACGTGCACAGCCCGGCGACGGTGATCTGCTCGACGGCTACATGGCCGCGCGTGACGGGGCCGGTCAGCCGTTCTCCGACAGAGACTTGCTTGACGAGCTCATGACGCTCGTCATCGCCGGCTTCGAAACGGCGGCCAACACGCTGGGCTGGGCCTGGTTCCTGCTCGCCGACGCGCCCGAGGTGGCACAGCGCCTCATCGATGAAGCGCGTGCTGCGCTGCCCGAGGGTGCACCCGCAACGGCCGAAGCGGTCTTGTCGATGACCGAGGTGCGGCAGACGCTCGACGAGGTCATGCGTCTGTTTCCGCCCGTGTGGTTGTTCACCCGCCGTACACAGGCCGATATCGAGATCGGTGGCTTTTCGCTGGCGGCCGGCACCGACGTCTACCTGTCACCCTATTTGATGCAGCGTGATTCGAGCCGATGGCCCGAACCGGATCGGTTCGATCCCACGCGGTTTGCCGATCCCGCGGCACGCGACGCCTTTTTCCCGTTCTCGCTGGGACCACGGCGCTGCCTGGGTGAGCACTTCGCCTACCTCGAGATGGCATTGCAGCTCGGGCGCCTGCTGCCACGTTTCGAATTGCTGCGTGACGGTGGCCCGCCGCCCGCGCTGGAATTCGCCATCAATCTGCGCACGCGCCAGGACATCGTGCTGCGGCCGCGTTACCGGTGAGCGCGATGCGGCCCTTCGCCACGCTCACCGAAATGTTGGCGGCGGTTCGTGATGACGACCGGGGTGTGCGCTTTGTCGATGGTGAGGACGACACGGCGCGACTCACGTTCGCCGAGCTCGAAGCGCGTGCGCTGACGCTGCTTGGCGCGCTGCAGGCGCAGGGCCTGTCGGCTGGCGACGAGCTGGTCATCTTCACGCGCGACAACCAGCAATTCGTGACCGCATTCTGGGCGGCCGTGCTGGGTGGCCTCGTACCCGTGCCCGTCGCGGTCGGGATCAGCGATGAACACCGGCACAAGCTGCTGCGCATCGTGGGGCAGCTCGAACGTGGCCGGCTCGTCGCCGACGCCGCGCATCTCGCCCGCGTTCGTGAGACCGCCGATGCCGACGACGCGCTGTTGTCCGAGCGTCTGACGTCGGCGCTCGAGTTCGAAGGGCTCGCGAACGCCGAGCCGGGCACCGTGCACAAGGCCAATCCCGAGGACGTGGCCTTCATTCAGTACTCGTCGGGTTCCACGGGCGACCCCAAAGGCGTGTGCCTGACGCATGCCAATCTCTGCACCAATATCCGTGCGATTGTCGCGCGCACGGGCTGGGGCCCCGAGGAACGTTCGCTGAGCTGGATGCCGCTGACGCATGACATGGGGCTCATCGGTTTTCACCTGGCCGTGATGGCGGCGGGCATGGAGCACGCCGTCATGGACACGCAGCTCTTCGTGCGCCGTCCGCTGGCCTGGATCCGCGAGGCCAGCGCGCTGCGTGCCACGCAGCTGTGCTCGCCCAACTTCGGCTACAAGCACTTCCTGAACGTCTTCGAGCGCAAGGGTCTGGAGCCCGCGCCCGACCTGTCGTCGGTAAGACTCGTCATGAATGGCGCCGAGCCCATCTCCTACGCGCTGTGCCAGCGCTTCCTCGAAGCGATGGCGCCGTTCGGGCTCGCAGCGTCGGCAATGTACCCCGTGTACGGGCTCGCCGAGGCGACCGTGGGGGTGGCCCTGTCCCGGCCGGGCACGGGTTGCCGCAGGATCACCGTTGACCGGCACGCGCTGCGCGTGGGCGCGCCGGCCAGTCTCGTGGCCGCCGGCAGCCCCGACGCCATCGACTTCGTGCCCGTGGGCACGGCCATCGACGACACGGCGCTGCGCATCATCGATGGGGATGGCGCGCCGCTGCCCGAAGGACACGTCGGACACATCCAGGTTCAGGGTGGCGCTGTCACACGGCAGATCTACGGCGACGATGCCGCGACCGCGGCACTGATTACCGAAGACGGCTGGCTGCGGACCGGCGACTGCGGTGCATTTGTCGGCGGCGAGCTTATCGTCACGGGCCGCCAGAAAGAGCTCGTGATCATCAACGGGCAGAACTATTTCCCGCACGATCTCGAGGAGATTGTCGCGCACTGCGACGGGCTCGACCTCGGCAAGGTCGTGGTGGCCGGCGCGCCGCCTGAGACGGGCGACAGCGAGGCGCTGCTTGTCTTCGTGCTGCACCGCGGCGACAGCGAAGTGTTCGCGGGTATCGCCGAACGCGTACGACGGGAACTCGCCACGCAGGTCGGTCTAGAGGTCGACCACGTCCTGCCCGTCGCGCGCATCCCCAAGACGACGAGCGGCAAGATCCAGCGCGGCGCCCTGGTGGGCAACTACCTTGCCGGTGCCTTCGACGACATTATCGCGAGCCAGCGCGGCGGCGTGTCCGAAACCGGCGACGCGCTCGTCGACACACTGGTGATGATCGCGAATCAGTTTTCAGGGGACTGCCGGATCGGCCCCGAGGACAATCTGTTCGAGGTCGGCGTGAGCTCGCTGACGCTGTCGGAAATCGTGCTCGCCATCGACGAGAAGTACCCGGGTAAACTCGACATCGGGGACCTGTTTGACGCACCGACGGTAACGGAGATCGCCGCATTCCTGAGGGGCAAGGGCGTGTGATGCATTCGATGGAGCAGCTGGCGCTGATATGGGTCGCGGTATTCGTTGCCGTGATCGCGGCGCGCAAGACGCGCCTGACGCCAGTGCTCTACTACCTCGCGATGGGCTCACTGCTCGTCAACATCGGCTGGCTGCCCGTCACGCCCGATCATTTCATCGAAGGCCTGGCCGAGGTCGGCATCATCGTCATCATGTTTGCGCTGGGCTTCGAGGAAGACAACGCGAACTTCTTGGCCAGCATCCGCAAGAGCTGGGGCATCGCATTCTTCGGTGCGCTCGTCCCGTTCCTCGTGGCATTCGGCACGGCGCGCTGGTTCTGGCCCGACAACCTTAACCTGGCCCTCATGGTCGGGCTGACCATGACGGCGACGGCCGTGTCACTGACGATGGTGTCGCTGCGCAGCGAAGGCCTGGGCAGCTCGCCCGCGGCCACACGCATCATGACCTCGGCCGTCATCGATGACATCGCCTCGCTGGCGCTCGTTGCCATCATGGTGCCCATTGCCACGGGCGAGGCGCAGCTCGGTGCCCAGGGCATCCTGCTCATCATGGGCAAGGCGGTGCTGTTCTTCATCATCGTCTCGATTCTCGGTGTCTGGGTGTTTCCGCACAGCCCACGAGGCTGGGTGTCGCGCGTGCCACTGCTCGGCACGCTGGGTGTGCGCAATCTGCTTGCGTTCAGTCACGGCGAGTTCGCCACGCTCGCCGTGTTGCTGCTGGCGCTAGTGGTCGGCCTGCTTGCGCATGCGCTGGGCTTCCACCCGGCCGTCGGTGCCTACCTCGCCGGCCTCGTGCTGCGCGAGGAGTACTTCCACCGCGACGACGAGCGCGACTCGTTCATCGAGACCCGCGGCATCGTCGACAACGTGGCGTTCACCTGGCTCGGGCCCGTGTTCTTCGTGTTGCTCGGCAGCAAGCTCGTGCTCGACTGGGACATTGTTGTCTCGGTGCTCCCGCAAACCGTGGTCCTGCTCGTCGGCATCACGGTCGGCCAGGTGCTGTCGGCATCGGTCGCCGCGCGCTACACGGGCGGCATGGACTGGGCCGGCAGCGTCATGGTGGGCTTTGGCATGCTCGGCCGGGCGGAGCTCGCGTTCGTGGTCATGAACATCGCCTACGTGCAGAACCAGATCCTCGACATGGAAGCGTTCTACATGCTCATGCTGACGATCTTTTGGCTCAACCTCATGGTGCCGATCACGATCCGGTTCTGGAAACCGCGCTACGAGAAGTCGCTGGCCGCGCAAGGCTAGTCAGTCGCGTTCGACGTCGGGCAAGGTTGTCCCCAGCGCGGCGCCTGCCAACCCCATGAGTGCGAGCAAGCCGAGCACGCCGTCGGCGCCGATGTACACGGCAAGCGCACCCACACTGCCCACGACGACCAACAGCACACCGATCAGCGTGTTGCTCACGGCCACGTAATCCGTGCGCTGGTTCCCGGTACCCAGGTTGACGATGTAAGTCTGGCGCCCCACGCGCACGCCGCTGTGCGCGACCATGAGCACGAAATAGGCCGAAGGCAGGAACCACAACGTGCCCGTAAGCCCGGGCGCGAGGCGGGCGAGCGCAAAGGTCACGAGCCCGATGCCCGCCGTGATCAGCGCGGCGGCGATCATGACCGACTTGCTCGAGCGGTCGGCGAACCGGCCCCACACAGGCGCGCTGACGAGGCTCGCGATGCCCGAGGCCAGCACGAACGCGCCGAGCAGCACGGCGGGTGTGCCGACCTCGCGCTGCGCCAGCGCGACATAGAACGGTGCGCTCAGTGCAGAGCACATGAGCAGCGCGCGCGTGATGACAAAGCGACGAAAGGGCCTGTCCTCGAGAATCAGCGAGAGCCGCCTGAGCGCGTCGACGGCGCTGCGCCCGCCGCCCGTCTCGCCGGGTTCCTCAGGGATCTGTGCGTACACGGCCGCGGCAACCAGCCAGAGCAGACCCGCGCCGATGAGCAGGATGCCCAGTGTCGTTTCATTGTTCGTGGCCGCGGCCGGCAGCATGAGCGCGAGACCGATGACGATGGTCAGCGCGCCCGCGGCGCTGTCGGACCAGCCGCTGAGCTGGCCGCGCTTGTTCTTGGCGATGGTCTTGCCGACGACGTCCTTGGCCGCGACGGAAGAAAACCCGCGCGCGACGCTGAACACGACCACCAGCGCGATTAAGGCCCAGCCCGCACTGCGGCCCTCGAGCGTTAATGCGACGACACCGAGGCCCGCGATGCAGGCGCACTGCGCGACGGCGCCCAGGCTCCAGACCCACTTGCGGATGGGCAGACGGCGAATGGTGCCGCCGATGAACAGCTGCGGCAGCATCGAGCCCGACTCGCGGATGGGCACGAGCATGCCGAGCACGAACGCCGGCGCGCCGACACTCGTGGCGAGCCAGGCCAGGGTCGTCTTCGGGTTGCTGATGGCGTCACCGAGCTTCATGAACAGATAGCTCGTGAGAATGAGCACAAAGCTCTTTGGTGTATCGCGGCAGGCGTCCTCGCTTAAGTCCCGGCACACCCGGGCGTCTTCCTGGTCGGTCAGCAGTTCGTAGAGGTTGTTTGCGAGCGCCATATCAAGGGGAGAGGCCAATCGGCGCGCCAGTATAGCGGGCTGCGCCGGGCCTTGGCTGGGGGCACCCGCGAACGCTTGCGCCGCGGGCTGATGGCTCAAACGGGCAAGTTGTTGCGAACCTCGAGCCCACCCGGATTGCCGCGAGCGTTGAACCCGGCGCGCACCTCGGCCTCCGCCGCGGTGAATACACCTTTGCCCGGCAAGGGTACGAGCGCGAGCGGATCAGGATTGGCGAGATCTGTTGGCGTTCCCACGGCGCGGAACTGCGTGAGCCAACGGCGTTCGTTGACGTCGCAGAGGCAGTAGCCACGATATCGCGCGTCGAAGTAGCCGATGTGCGGGTTGTCTGGTATGCCCGCGCGCACGATGGCGTCGGTGGGCCGCGGATCAACGGTGGCGAAGGTCGAGCTGATAGAACTGCAGACGAACTCTGCAGCGAGCATGTCGGCATTCGCCGGATTCTCGAAGTCCGTGAGCAAACGCGCGGCCCAGGCAGAGTGGATATCGCCTGTCAGCACGACGGGGTTGCCCGGCCGGGCGACATCGAGCACCCGAAACAGTCGTTCACGACCGGCCTGGTAGCCGTCCCAGGCGTCCACATTGAGCAGATCCTTGAGCTGCGCGATGGCGGCGAGCGCCTCGGGCTTGCCGGGGAAGTCGGGTCCGAACTGAACGGAGAGCAAACCCGTAGTGCGCAGGTTCCACGGCATCATCATGATCTGCTGGGCCAGCACGTTCCACTGTGAACGTGAGCGGATGAGGTTTAGAGCAAGGCGGATCTCTTGCCTGCCGCCGAGCAGCGTCGAGCGCGGATCAAGAATGCCCGCCGCATCAAACAGCGGCTCACCAAATACGGCTTCAAGTGTCGCGGCCGTCAGAGGATCCGTTGCCGTATCTGTGGTGCCGAAATTGTCGACGGCCGGCTGATCCGTTCGGAATTGCCGCGTATCCAGTACATGCACATCAGCCAGCTGGCCAAATTGCAGGCGTCGCGCCAGTGTGTAGCTGCCATCGCGTCTGCGGCGGTAGCCGCGCAACGGCATGGACTCGCCGTACACTCGATAAGCATTGCGTTGGCGTTCGAGAAAGGCGTCGCCGTCGAATGGTGCCCCTTCTTCGGCCAGCCCACCGGCATAGTTGTTGTCGACCTCATGGTCGTCCCAGGTCACGATGAATGGTACGTGGGCATGGGCGTCCTGCAGGTCCCTGTCGAGCCGGTACAGGGCGTAGCGGTTGCGGTAATCCTCGCGCGTGAAAATTTCCGGACCTGTGTGATTGCGTCCTTCAAGCAGCGGCGTGGAGGACGCACCGCTCTCGTAGATGTAGTCGCCCGTGTGTACGACAAAGTCTATGTCCTGCCGTGCGATATCCCCCCAGGCCGGGAAGAAGCCCTGTGTGTAGTTCTGGCAGGACACGACAGCGAATCGCATGCTGCGGCTGCGCACCGAATCTGTTTCAAAGAACCGCCGTTCCGGCAGTGCCAGCGGCGACGGGAACGTGCGCGTACGACCTACACGGCTACGTTCACCACCCAACACGTTTCGCGTGGAGAATCGGTAGTAGAGCCAGCGGTCGTCGGGCAGGCCGCGCGCCACGACGCGCACCGCATGGCCGAATTGCGGCCTGGCAACGCCGACACCGCGGCGCAGCACGCGCCGCATGCCCGGATCTTCGGCGACCTCCCAAGTGAGTGGGATCGGGCGGTCAGGGATTTGTCCACCGGCCAACGGGTCGTCTGCAAGCCGCGTCCAAAGCACCACGCTGCCGGGCGCCGGGTCGCCCGAAGCGACACCGAGCGGGAACAGCGATGTTGCCTCCAGGTAGGCATCACCCAGCGCACCCTGAATGAATGCGGGGGCCGCGACGAGACCGCTGCTCGCCCCTAGGCCCTTGAGAAACTGCCTGCGACCGATACCCACTAACTTCGAGTCGTTCATGCGTGCTGCTCCCTAGGTGAACCAACACTCGACGGTGCCGCGCGAATATGTCTGCGCCGTGACTGCGTCATGTTGTTTCGATGACGAACCCGGGCGTCGTGGTATTCGACGACTGCAGCTGCCGGCGCTAAGCTGCTGAATATGGAAGCGCGCTACCCTTTGTTCTTCATGGTCGTCGCGATGCTTACGGCTTGCACGACTCGAGACACGTTCAAACCTGTTCAAGCCGACTCGACACTGGGCACGTTCTGCGACCGGCTGCCGCGCCCCGAGTTCGCTGCGCTGGACAAGCACGCTGCCAGCGACGAATGGTTCGAGGTCTACGAAGTGCGCCCTGGCACGTTTGCGATTTACGAGCCCTGGCAGTGGCAGGAAGTCATCTCCTGGCTCATCGTGGGTGACACACGTGCGCTGCTGTTCGATACAGGCAACGGCATTGCCGATATCCGCCGCGTCGTCGGCCGACTGACGAACCGGCCGCTCACGGTTTTGAACTCACACAGCCATGCCGACCACGTGGGCGGCAATCACGCCTTCGTCGAGATTCTCTCGACGATGGATGACTTCGCCATCGCGCGAAGCCGGGGCTTGCCGTTTGATGCCGTTGCCGATGAGGTGTCGCCGCAGGCGCTCTGCCGCGGCCTGCCCGACGGGTATCAGGCCAGTGAGCATCGGCTGCGGCCGTATCCGTTGTCCGATCGCGTTTTCGATGGCGCGCGTATCGACCTGGGCGGTCGCGTTCTCGAAGTCATTGCGATCCCGGGCCACACGCCTGACTCGGTCGCCTTGCTCGAACGCGAGCCGGGCTACCTCTGGACGGGCGACACGTTCTACATGGGCCCCATCTGGCTCTACGCACCGGAGACTGATTTCGATGCCTATCGGGAATCGATGGCGCGGCTCGCTGCGCTCGCACCGAAGCTGACCGCGCTGTTCCCCGCACACAACACACCCGAGGCTGATCCGGCCGTGCTCGGGCAGGCGCTTGCCGGCTTCGATGCGATGCGTGCGGGCGACATCGAGGCCGAGCTGGCCTGGCCCGGCACGGTGACCTATCCCGTCGGTGATTTCTCGTTTCTTGTCAGAGAGGGGGCTTTCGATGCGCGTTAGCCTGCTGGCCGCGGCCCTAGTCGCCTGGTTTTCCTGGCCCGAAGTGGCACGTGCCGACGCCCTGTTCGCCAACGAGGACCCGCTCGAGGCGACGTTGCGCGGACCCCTGACCAAGGTCTACGACGATGGCCCGACGGGCACGTCGCGCGAGCGCACGGGGCAGTGGATGTTCGACGATGCCGAGGGCAACCGCGTCAGGCTCAAGGTGCGGTTTCGCCAGCGCGGCAACATGCGCCGACAGGCCTGCTTCCTGCCGCCGCTGCGGCTCAACTTCGTCAAAAGCGAGCTCAAGGGCACCCTGTTCGAGGGGCAGGACAAACTCAAGCTTGTGGGGGTCTGCGACCGACAACGCCAGTACCGTGACTTCCTCATGCTCGAATACCTGGCGTACCGCGCTTACGCGCTGCTGACGCCCGCGAGCTTTGACACGCGGCTGCTCAAGCTGCGCTACATCGACTCGTCGGGCAGCGAATCGATGCGGCGCAATGCCTTCCTCATCGAGGACATCGACGCGCTGGCCGCACGGATTGAAGCACCCGCGCTAGAGCTCGAGCGCGCGGGCACGGCAGACCTCGATGCCGATGCCGCGGCACTGCTCGAGCTGTTTTCGCTCATGATCGGCAACACGGATTTCTCGACCATCCGCGGGGCCGATGGCGACAGCTGTTGCCACAACGTGAAGCTGTTCCAGGGCGCGCAGGGCATCATGCCCGTGCCCTACGACTTTGACAGCTCGGGGCTCGTTGATGCCCCCTATGCGCTGCCCGCCACGCTGCTGCCCATCAACGATGTGCGCACGCGCTACTTCAATGGGATCTGCAAGGCACCCGAACACTTCGAGCGCGCCCGCGCGGTAATGCTGGCGCAGAAGGACGGCGTGTTGGCCCTGTTCGAGGATCATGAAGGGCTCAGCAACAAGGTGCGCTCGAAGAGCGTTCGCTACCTCCGCGACTTCTTCGTCATGCTCGAAAGCGACGCGGCGTTCGAGCGCGACGTTATCGGGGCCTGCGTGGGCCCGGGTTCGAAGGACTAGTCGGTCTCGGCTTCCGCTTCGGACTGCGCGCGCTTCGCGGCTTTGCGGCGGCGCTTGTGCTCGGCCGCGAAGCGGCTCTCCAGCCCGTCGCCGAAGGCACTGACCAGCATCGTGGCATAGCTGAAGAACACGCTGACGACGATGGCGATCTCCATCGAGCGCGTGCCCGCTGCGATGCCCACGCCGACGGCCGTGAGGATGAACAGCGTGTCGAAGGTGTCGGTGAGGGCGCGGCGAAAGCGCACGCCCGCCACGATGCCCGCGAGGCTGAACGCGAGCGCGAGGCTGTGCTGCACAATGACAACAATGCCCGCGACCACGGCGGGCAGCACGAGCGTGGTCTCGTCGAGCGAGCGGTCATGCACCTCATCGCGGTGAATGGACCGGTACACCCAGGACACGGGCAGCATGAGCAGCAAGCTGCCCGTCATGGCTGCGAACAACGCGATCATGCGCTCGACCCAGTCGCCCGATCCTGTGCTGGCCCGTGCCCGGGTGATCGCCTCAAGCTCGGCGCCACTGCCGTCGCGCAGCGCGTCCGTGACATCCGTGACGGTCAGATCGGGACCCGCAACGAGCTGGTCGATGCCGCCGACAGGCCAGATCGTGGCGCCGATCGGCAGCGTCGTCACGAGCAGGCCGATGACTGAGAACAGCACCAGGTAGTAGATGCTGACGCGGGCACCGAGCCGGATCATGCGCCCTCGGTGGGTCGCATCGGCGAGGATGGGTTCTTGTAATTCCTCCATCGTCAGCATGTTAGCGCATGCCCGACGCCCCGCGCGACGCCCCGCGCGACGCGCGGGCGGCATCCGTTATACTCGGCGGCCGCAAATTCGCTCAGGAGTCTCGCCATGCGTCGAGTTGTTGCCCTTGTCGGCCTCGCTGCCGTGATCGCAGGATGCGGCAAGTCCGAGTCCACCGAGGATCAGGAGGCCAACGTGCAGCCCGCCACCGAAGACACCGCCACGGCCACGGCCGATTCCACGGACCCGTATCTCTGGCTCGAAGACGTCGAGGGTGAGCAGGCGCTGGACTGGGTTCGCGAGCAAAACGAGCGCTCGCTGGCCGAGGTGACCGCCAACAGCGTCTACGAGGACAACCTCGAGCAGGCGATGTCACTGGCGACTGACGACGAACGGATCCCCTACGGCACGATCCGTGACGGCTTCGTCTATAACTTCTGGCAAGACGACACCAACGTGCGCGGGCTCTGGCGCCGCACGCCCGTCGCGAGCTACCGCAACCCGGAGCCCGAGTGGGAGACGGTTCTCGACTTCGACGCGCTGGCCGCGTCCGAGGACAAGAACTGGGTGTACAAGGGCGCCGAGTGCTTCCGGCCGCAGGGCGGTGACAAGACGCTGTGCCTCGTGTCGCTGTCCGACGGTGGCAAGGACGCGGTGGTTTTGCGCGAGTTCGATCTCGACGCCAAACAGTGGGTCGAAGGCGGATTCGAGACGGCCGAAGCCAAGCAGGGCGCAGCGTGGGTCGATCCGGACACGCTGCTCATCGCAACGGACTGGGGTGGTGACGGCTCGACGCTGACGGAATCGGGCTACCCGCTGAGCGTACGCATCTGGACGCGTGGTGAGCCGCTGGCTTCGGCGCGAACACTCTACGAAGGCCAGAAGACCGACGTAGGCGTCTGGCCCTGGGCCGATGAGCTCGACGACGGCCGCATGATGTACGGCGCGGTCGAGGCCGACACGTTCTTTACGCGCAAATTCATTCAGCTCGACACCGATGCACCGCGCGTTTTCCCGTTGCCGCCCAAGTCGGAGCTCGGTGACCGCTACAAAGGCCAGCAGTTCGTGACGCTGCAGCAGGACTGGGAAGTCCAGGGCAAAACGTTCAAGAGCGGCGATCTGCTTGCGTTCGACCTCGACGCCTACCTCGAAAGCGGTGAGCTACCCGAGGTCCAGCTTGTGTTCCGCGCCAACGAACGTCAGGCCGTGAACGGCGTGGCGGTTGCGGACGGCGCGGCGCTGCTGTCCATCAATGACAATGTGGCGAGCCGCATCCTGCTGCTCGAGCCGGGTGAGACGGGTTGGACCACTGAGGCCATCGAGTTGCCCGGCACGG
This sequence comes from Pseudomonadota bacterium, assembly GCA_039821605.1. Lineage (GTDB taxonomy): Bacteria > Pseudomonadota > Gammaproteobacteria > Steroidobacterales > Woeseiaceae > CALBPI01. The sequence continues at coordinate 268,734 of JBCBNV010000004.1, forward strand.
GCCAGGCCAGCGTCCGGTTCGCCGACGACAACAGCACGATTGCCTACGTCAACTACGAAGGCTTCCTGACGCCTGACTCGCTACTCGAGTTCGATGCCACGACGCGTTCGCTGTCGCCGCTCAAGTCGCTGCCGGCGAAATTCGATCCCGAAGGCCTGACCGTGCAGCAGTTTGAGGCCACCTCGAAGGATGGCACCAAGGTGCCGTACTTCGTCGTCCACAAGAGCGACATCGAGCTCGACGGTGACACGCCGACGTTGCTCTATGGCTATGGTGGCTTCCAGATCTCGTTGCGCCCGAACTATTCGGCCACGATCGGCCGCCTCTGGCTTGAGCGCGGCGGCGCCTATGTCGTGGCAAACATCCGTGGTGGCGGTGAATTCGGTCCCGAATGGCACCAGGCGGGCCTCAAGGGCAACCGCCAGCGTATCTACGACGACTTCATCGCCGTGGGCGAGAGCATCATCGACCGGGGCATCACCTCGACGCGCCGTCTCGGCATCATGGGTGGCTCGAACGGGGGATTGCTCATGGGTGTCATGCTCACGCAGCGGCCGGATCTCTGGAATGCGGTCGTGGTGCAGGTACCGCTGCTCGACATGTTGCGCTACCACAAGCTGCTGGCGGGCGCGTCCTGGGTCGATGAGTACGGCGATCCCGAGATTCCCGAGGAGCGCGCCTTCCTCGAGACCATTTCGCCCTACCAGAACTTCGATGCGGACGCGGACTACCCAACACCGTTCTTCGTGACCTCGACCAAGGACGATCGTGTGCACCCGGGTCACGCGCGCAAGATGGCCAAGCTGTTCCAGGCCGCCGAGAAGCCCTTCCTCTACTACGAGAACATTGACGGCGGTCATTCGGCCGCGGCCAACCAGAAAGAGCGCGCCAAGCGCTCGGCGCTTGAGTTCACCTACCTGGCCGAGAAGCTCTTTAGCGATGAGGGCTGATGCGGTGGCTCGCCGGGCTTGTCGCCCTGTTGATGCTGGCGGGGTGCGTCAGCGTGGCTGAGCGGCCCGCAGCCGGTGACGGCCTTGCGCCGTGCCCGTCCTCGCCCAACTGTGTGTGCTCGACCGACGAGGGTCGGTCGGGCATCGCGCCGCTCGCGATCGAAGGCGACGCCGACGCTGCGTGGCAGGCATTGCGCGAGGTGCTCGAGGCCACGCCGCGCATGCGCATCGTGACCGCGGACGGCGACTATCTGCACGCCACGGCGACCACGGCCATCATGCGCTTCACCGACGACCTTGAGTTCATGCTCGATCGCGAGCGTGGCGTCATTGACGTGCGCTCCGCGTCACGCGTGGGCTACTCGGATTTCGGCGCCAACCGCAAACGTGTTGAGGCACTGCGCGGTGCCCTGATCGAGCGCGGCACCGTGGCCGCGGGCGCCAACCGCTAAACGTGGCCGCCAACCTCGCCGACTGGGGCGAGCTGACGCAACGCGAGGTCACCCGCGCGTTTCGGATTCTCGCGGAGGTCATGCCGGGCAATGTGCCTGGCGCGAAAGGGCCCAAGGAAGCCATTGATCCTTTTCGGGGCTGCGTGAGTTGCATGCTGTCGGCGCAGTCGCGCGACGAGAACACGGCGCGTGCCACGAAGGCGTTGTTTCGGCTCGCGCGCAAACCGCACACGATGCTCAGGCTCGATGACAGCGTGATTGCCAACGCGATCAAACCCGCGGGTCTCTACAACAACAAGACGCGCAGCATCAAGAAGTTCTGCCGGGCGCTCATTGAGAACTTCAATGGGCTGGTGCCGCGCACGCGCGAGGAGCTCATGTCGCTTCCGGGTATCGGCCGCAAGTGCGCCGATATCGTGCTGCAGTTCGTGTTCGACCAGAAGACGATTGCCGTGGACACGCACGTTCACCGAATCTGCAATCGGGCGGGCATTGCGCGCGGAGCGACGCCCGATCAGACGGCGATAGCGCTTGAGGCGCGTGCCCCCGACTGGGCGCTGGCCGAGGGACACTTCTGGCTCATCCAGTTCGCCAAGCGGGTGTGTGTCTCACGTAATCCCCGTTGCGAGGCTTGCCCGCTGAAGAAGCTGTGCCGCCACTATCGCGTCCACGGTCAGCCTAAAACAGGTCGATTGCACTGAAAAACGCGGCTATACGGGTCGACCGATGTAATCGTGAAATAAAACCTGACCCACGTTGGTCTCTTGCGCCATAACCTACCGATATGCACAGTGCGATCGGTGAGTACACCGGAGAAGAGATCATGAAGAAGTACCTGCCCTACGTGCTGGTCGCTGTGCCCGTTTTCGTCTTCCTGCAGTCGCTGCCCTTCAAGTTTTCGGGCGCACAGGAAACCATCTACATTTTTGACACCATTGGTGCCTGGATGACCGATATCGGTCTGGGTGGCATCGGTGACGTGTTCGCGCGCTACGGCGCCTACGGAGTCGGCAGCGTCGAACTCGTTGCGAGCATCCTGTTGCTGATCCCCGTCACGCGCCACATCGGTGCCCTCGTCGGCGTAGGTGTTCTGAGCGGCGCCATCTTCTTCCACCTGTTCACGCCGCTGGGTGTGGCCGTGGAATTCCCAGGCGCAGCACCCGGCGGTGAGCCCTCGCTGTTCGTTATGGCGGTTATCGCCTGGCTCGCACAGGCTGCGCTGCTCGTGATCTACCGTGACCGCTTTCCCGGCTTCGGCAAGAAGCAGGACTCAGGCGCCGTCACGATGACGCTTTAGATATCGAGACCCCCTCCCTCGGTAACGGTCAATCCCCTCTGACCGTAGCTCGGGCCGCGCAAGCGGCCCTTTTTTTGACTGGGAGGAGGGCCTGCGGAAGCAGGCCATCCTCCCAGTCATCGCGAGGCGCGCAGCGCCGCGGCGATCTCTTGACGACTTGCGACGTTGAAACAAGCCACCCCGTCATCGCGAGGCGCGCAGCGCCGCGGCGATCTCTTGACGGCATCGTGACGTTTGGGAGATTGCCGCGGCGCTACGCGCCTCGCAATGACGGGTGCGCGTGGGGGCCTCGCAATGACGGGTGCGCGTGGGGGCCTCGCAATGACGGGTGCGCGTGGGGGCCTCGCAATGACGGGTGCGCGCGGGGGCCTCGCAATGACGGGTGCGCGTGGAGGCCTCGCAAGGCCGTGCGGCGTGTCTACGTCCCGGAAGCCAGCTTCGTCAGCCGCCGCTTGATCCAGCGCGGCAGTACGCCTGTGGTGGCCATGGCAATCGAGTAGCCGATACCGGGTACCTCGATGGCATCGCCGCGCATGCAGGCCTTGTAGGCGGCGCGCGCGACGGTTTCGGGCTCAAGCACCGTGAATTCGCGAATGTTGATCTTGCCGGCCGCCTCCTGCACGGGACCGCGCAGCATGTCGGTGTCCGTGAAGCCCGGACACACCGCCGTGACGGTGACGCCCTTGCGGCCCAGCTCCAGCGAGAGCGCCTCACTGAGGCTCAGCACGTAGGCCTTGGTCGCGGCATACACGGCAAGGTTGGGCACAGGCTGAAATGCAGCGATCGAGGCCACATTCACGATGCGCCCGCCGCCGCGTTCGACGAGCCGCTCGGAAAACGTGCGGCACATATCGGTGAGCGAGACGACGTTGAGCTCGATCATGGACTCGATACGGTCGCGGTCCATGTGCCGGAAGCTGCCGCTCGATAGCACGCCGGCGTTGTTGATGACAGTCTCGACGTCGCGATCGCCAAGCGCCTCGATAAGGTCTTCGCTGGCGTCGTCGTCGGACAGGTCCAGTGCCAGCGGTACGGCGTCGACGCCATGGTCGTGCGAGAGCTTTTCCGCCAGCGTCGTCAGCTCGGGCAGGCGCCGCGCCACGAGCACGAGATTGTGACCCTCGCTGGCGAATCGCTCGGCGATGGCTTTGCCAATGCCGGCCGATGCACCTGTGATCAGGGTGTAAGTATTTTCGGTCATGGGTGATGGTCCTCTGCGTCCGAAGCGCGCCGGCCACGTCCGGGACCGCGCTGACGCCAAATGGCGACAGGTTTTCGGCCCGCTAACCGACTGAAAAGCATGATTTTGTCAAATTGTACCGCCTGCGCGCTGTGCAATGCTGCCTCATCGGCCGGTCGGGACGTACGCTCTCGCTCACGCAGACTACCCGCACGCGAGGGAAAGACATGTTTCGCAAAGCAGCTACGGGCGCCGCGCTGGTGCTCCTGGCCACCGCGGCCAACGCGACCGATCTCAGCTACAACTATGCCGAACTGCGCTGGGTCGATACCGAACTCGAGAGCGTCGACGGCGACGGCTTCCAGATTGGCGGGTCCTACGAGCTGTCCGACGAGTGGCTCGTCGTCGCTGATCTGTCCGCCATCGACTTCGACTTCAATGTCGATATCACCACGTTCTCCGTGGGCGCGGGTTACCTGGTCCGCTATGACGAACGCTTCGACTTCGTGGGCTACGCCCGGCTGATTCGCGCAAATGCCGATTTTACGGGTGGTGACGAAGACGAGAACGGTTACGCTATCTTGGCGGGCACGCGCGCGAAGCCGGCCGACAACGTCGAGTTGCGGGCATTCCTCAACCACGTCGATGTGTTTGATCGCGACACCTTTATCGAGCTGGGCGGGGACTACTACTTCGACCCGAGGCTTTCGGTCGGCGCCACACTGCAGTTCGCAGGTGACGCCGACACGCTGACGCTCGGCGTGCGCTGGTTCTTCAGCGAGTAATCGCCGCTAACGCGCTGCGCCCGACACGAGGTCGCAGTAGCGCGGCATGCTGTCGCACCAGCTCGCTGGCTCGCTCACCGATTGGTCGTTGCGCACGCGTCGGAATGCCGCGGTGTGCAGATAGAGCTCACGCCGCAGCTCGTTGAGATAACCCAACGGGCGGTGTGGCTTCGTCCCGTGCCAGGGGTTGAAGCTCAGCGCGTCACACATCGCATTTTGCTCGGCCGAGTCGAACTGCTGGCGTGGGAACTGGATCCGCGCAACGGGCACGAACGGCGCGTCCTTCTCGGACCACACGACGGTCGTGTCCTGGATCGGCATGCGGGCATCGGGGTCGCGCACCTGCACCATGAATTGGTAGCAGGCATCGCGGTCGCGCATGAGCTTTTTCATGGCCGAGCGCAGAAAGTTGGGCGTCGTACGGTCGATGCCCTCAACTTCGTATGCCTCGCAGGGCTTGGCCGAGAACTTGATCTGGTGCGGCCCCAGTTGATACGCCGACATGCTGAAGTATTGCGTCGACAACGGCGTCGAAGGCGCCTTCTTGCGTGACTTGAGGCCCAGGTAGAGTTCGCGCAGGCGCCACTTGAACGGGTTCAGATAATGCTGCCCAAGAAAGTAGGTGAACGGCTTGCCGTCCGCGGTCAGTTTCTCGAGCTCGCGGTAGCCCGAGACCGAGCGGATGAAGAACGCGGGCGAGTCGACCATGAGGAAGTCCTGCGTGCGTCCGGCCAATAACGGCGGCAGCAACTGCTCGCCGGGAACGTCCATGACCTTGACGGCCATCCCGCGCGCATCGGGCAGCGTGTCGTCGCGGCTCGGTACGGTGCCGTTCGAGTATCGCACCCAGGCCTGGTAGGTCGCAGGCTTGGCAAACAGGCCGTGGTTGTAGCGCGACTCGATATCAAAGACCTCGAACTCGGCGCGCAGACAACCATGCGGTTTGGCATGCGCGTCCCGCTGGTACTCGGGTGTGCGGTAATTGTTGAGGAAGCGCCGCACGGACTCGACGATGGCCGCCGTGTCCGCGACACGATTACGGCGGTCCTCCTCCGTCTTGTCGACGAGGTCGGCGTCGGGGTCGCCGATGGCCGCCGAGATCATCTGGTAGCTGAACACACCGACGAACAGCACGATGTAGCAGGCCGCGATCACGGCCAGCCACTTGATGACGCCGCGTACCTTGCGCCAAAGCCAGCGCAGCGCGCGCCCGAGGTCTTCGACTAGGTGCGCGAGGTCGTGAAACACGTGAACGAGCCGCCGCCACCAACGCCTCATTGCCGGTACCCCGGCCACTTCACATTGATGCAATGCGGTTTCGATCCCGGATCGGGGCGCTCGCCGTCGCTGTGCACCTTGAGGTACTCGAGAATGGCCATGCGCTCGCCCTCCGAGAACTGCCTGCAGTAGCCGGGTTTTCCAGGGATCGCAAACCCAATGACGCCATCGCCGCAGAGCCCGTCGTCGAATTCGTGGCCCAGGTTCGAGTTACCCGTGACGCGGGTATCAAATTCAAATGCCCCCTTGAATTTCGAGACTTCGAAGCCCAGCGTGCGCGGGTCGAACTCCTTGCGGCCCAGGTAGAACACGGCATCGCGTTCCTCGGCGGGCAGCAGCAGCTGGTAGATGCTGGGAACCGACCCGTTGTGCAGGTAGGGCGCCGTGGCCCAAATGCCCTCGAGCGGACGCGGGCGGTAGGCGTACCAGGCCACGGGGTTGTCGATCTCGCCGAAGCCGTCGAGGTCTGAGACGCCGCGCTCGTGCTCGGGTCGCGGTGTGTAGCCCGAGCGCTCCATGAGGTCCCAATCGCGATACTGCTGCAGCCGTGCCTCACCGCCCAGGTAGCGCAAGCCGGTCGCGAATGGCGTCTCCTTGGGGTCGTCGAGGCAGTACGGGTCCTTCGGGGCCTCCTCGCAGGTTGGCGGCAGGTTGGTCTTGAGGATGGGGTTGGCTTCGGGCGAGTTGGCCAGCTCGAAGATGCTCGAGATGTCGTAGCGCAGGTTGATCATGTTGAGCGCCGACGTCGGGTCCGTGCCGATGTAGTCGAGCGGGATGTGGATCATTTCCCAATAGTCCGCGCGCTCACTCTGGTCGGCGTAGCCGTCTTCGTTGTTGTGCAGGGGCAGGTAGGATTGGCCCGCATCACTGATCGCCGTGCTGGCCCGCTTCTCGGTGCCAACGCCCGAAATGTTCGGGTGTTTGTTTGCCGCGATGAGCGACTTGAGATCGCCGTCCGGCGCTGTGACGTAGGGTCCGTGACAGGTCTGGCAGCTGTGGTGTTTGGCCGTCTGGCTGTAGTCGACCTTGCCATTGACGGCCTTTTGCGGAAAGGGGCCGTGGCAGGTCTGGCACGTGGCCTCGAAGATCTCGCGGCCCTTCTCGACGAGGTCGTCATCGATAGTACCGAACAGGTCCTCGGGCCAGGTCGGCGGCTTGAGGTTTTGCAGCGTTGTCTCGATGCAGTGCTGCTCGGCGAGCATCACGCTGTGATCGAACAGCCCGCCCGCGGTGCGCAGGTCGATGCGCGCGCGCGTGCCGAGCGCTTCATTGACGTTACGGGCCATTGCCTGGCGCACGGATCCCATCCACTGCACCCAGTCGAAGGCCCAGATGTCCCAGGTGTGCGGGTAATTCACGGGCGCGTTGGCGATGCGGTAGTTTTCGGGCGTGATGTAGTCGCCGAACACGGTGTTGGCGATGCGACCCAGGCCGTCGGTGCGGCCATAGCCTTCAGTCGTCGGGTACAGGAACAGGTTGTAACGCGCGTAGCCCAGCGCCTCGCCGATCGATTGGCGCACCTGCTTCTTGAGCGCCTTCTTGGCCGCCTTGTATTCCTCCCTGGGTACGTCGGCGAGCACCTTATTCGCAAAGCGGTTGAACTTGAACGGATTGATGTAGGTCGAGGTCATCGACACGATCGAGTAGGCCACGAACTGAGTGGGCTCGAGCGCGGGCAGCGCATGCCCACCCGGGCTGCCGTCGACGACGATCGCCGTGCCCTTGTAGGTCATGTGCCCCGAGTGGCAGGCTGCACAGGACACATCGAGGATGCGACCGCCGCGTTCCTCGTCCTCGTGCCACGTGAGTCCGACGGGCAGGTCGTAGGGGTTGCTTGGATTCTGGCGTGTCGGGTCGTAGACGTAGCCGATGGCTTCCATGTACTGGCGTGTCATGAGCTGCTTCTTGCCGAACGGCCGCTCGAGGTTGGCCACCCAGTCGTACTGAATGCCGAAAAAGTCGGTGCCCTGCGGCATGCGGTAGTAGATCTGGCGCTGGTGGTCGCACCAGCCCTGGTAGCTGGGCTCAGGCTCGCCCGTCTCCGGGTTGACGCAGATGTTCTCTTCGCTGGGGTTCAAGTAGCGGTAGGCCGTGATCTCCTGGTGCTCGGGGATGCCGAGGTAGTTGGAGAGGTACCAGAGCCCGCCGACGGCCAGCATGATGATCAGGCAGATCGTGACGCCGATGCCGATGAGCACGCGCTTCCAGGTAAACATACGGCGCAGCCGCGAGAAGAAGCCGCGGACACTCATGACTGGCCACCGAAGTCGTACTGGCTGCCGTCAAAATTGAGCGGCAGGCCTGCGATGGCACTCGGCATCGAGATGAGGGTGCCCGACGCCCCACAGGTGATGTAGGCCGTCTTGAGGTCAGGTCCGCCAAAGCAGATGTTCGAGGGCATTGGGCTGAAGCTGCCGTCCGGCATTTTGATCTCCACAAACTCGACGCCGCCTTTGGGCGAAACCACAGATATGCCGCCATTGCTCATGGGATTGGCGCCGTCGGGCAGCATCGTCGCGACGTAGACGTTATCGTCCGAGTCCACGGCGATGGAGTCGGGCATCGCCTGGCCAGGCAGGTCGGCCGTGAGCAGGTACGAACCGTCGGTGACATTGGCCTTGTTGTAGTCGATCTTGCCTGGGCCGGACAGCTCGAAGTAGATGATGCGCCGTTCGTAGGTCAGTGCGACGAACAACTTGCTGCCGTCCTTCGACAATGCGATACCGTTGCTCGAGTTAACGGGGTAGGCCATCTGCGTGATCCTCGAGCCATCGGCGGCGGCGTAGTAGATGCCGGTCACGTCCTTGTCGGTTGGGCGCTGCTTGCCGAAGTCTGAAAACCAGACGCCGCCCTGCGCATCGACAACGAGGTCGTCAGGGCCGCGCAACGGGAAGGGTGGCTTCCAGGCGCCCATGGCGGGCCAGCCACTCTTCTTATCGCAGCTTGTGTAGAGGTCCGTGACCGCGCTTGTCTTCGGGTTGAAGCGTTGCAGCTTGCCGCCCGCGTAGTTCGGGGGCTGGTCGCCACCTATCCAGAGCGCCTGCGTCGACGGTAATACGATCGGAATCCATGAGAAACCGCCAGAGTTGGCGATGTAGAGGTCGCCGTCGGGGCCCGCTGCGAGCCCGTTGGGGCTGCCGGGCACGTCTACGACCTTCTCGGGCAAACCACCGCCAACGGGCAGCCGGGACAGGCACTGACTCTTGAGTTCAACGAACAGAATACTGCCGTCACTGCAGTGTACGGGGCCTTCCGGATAGCCGAGACCACTGGCCAGGACCTCGATGGCCCCGTTATCGAGCGTCGTCATTGACGTCCCCCTTCAATTGACGCCTTTTGGTCAGGCGCTTTGCGCGTGTTCTTCTTCTTGCAGGTGCTTGCGGATGCCACCGACGAGCGGTGCCGCAAGTGCGTCGTTCCTGGTGATGCGCAGCACGTTGTCAACGAACAGCGCGGGTGTCAGGTACGGATTGATTGCGGTCGCCTGCTCGACGGCCTTTCTTGCGCCATCTACATCCCCCAGTTCACAGCGGGCGTTCGCAATCAGGAAATAGTTGTGGACCCAGCCGGGCTGACCACTGAGGCTCTTCTCGGCGAGCTCGATGGCCGCCTCGTGCTCACCGAGCCGCTCCCGGGCAAAGCCCATGAAGTTCTGCCAGTAGGGCATCGACGGGTGATTGGGCGCCGTCGACATGTTGTCATCGAGAATCTGAATAGCCTCGTGTGCATCCTTGTCGCTGCCCGTCAACGCAAGCAACAGACCCAGGTAGCCGCGTGCGGTGAGGTTGAGTGGCGCGCGCTCGACGACCCGGCGCAGCGCCCGCAGTGCGCGTCCCTTCTCACCCAGGTTCTGGAAGACCACGCCGGCGTTCTCGAGTACATCGATGTCGTTGGGTGCCTGTTCGAGAGCCTTCTCGATCTGGTCGCGCGCTTCGGTCGCGCAGGCCTCGTAGTCGGGGCAGATGCGCACGGTCATCTGCTGGGCCAGCAACATGGCCAGGGCGGCACGGGCGCTCGCGTACTCGGGTTCGAGCGCCAGCGCCTGCCTCAAATAGTCGCAGGCCTGCAGGATGGCCTCGGGCGTAAACTTGGTAAGCCAGAAGTGGTAGGCCTTCTGCGCGAGCCCCCAGGCGTCGAGCTGGGGTTCGGGCTGGGCGCCCGCAAACAGCGTCTCGGCAAGGCGAACTTCGCCAAGCACGGCGCCGACGATGCAGCGTGCGATGTCCTGCTGCACATCGAACAGGTCTTCAAGCTCTCGGTCGTAGGTCGTCGCCCAGATCTCGTTGTCGTGCTCGACATCGGTGAGCTGGGCGATGACGCGGATCTTGTCCCCGGCGCGCGCGAGACTGCCCGAGAGGATGTAGCGCGAGTTGAACTGGCGGGCGACGTCCTCTAGGTTGGCCTCACCACTCTTGAAGCCGAAGGACGTCAGACGCGAGCTCACGCGAATATTGGGCACCATCGTGACGTGAGCGATGACCTCGGAGGTGATGCCTGATGCGAGGAATTCATCCTCATCATTCTTTGAAAGCGCCTGGAAAAGCAGCACAGACAGTGAGTAGCGCCGTTCGCCGACGGCGTCCGTCCCAGTAAAATTGGTCAGTGCAGGTTTGCCGGACTCGGCATCCGCATCCTTCTTGAGGGTGCTGACGCTTTTTGAGAGGACAAAGCGAATCCCCCCATACGCCAGGCCGACGATCACTGTCAGCGCTGCGACGGCAGACAGGACAGACTCGTTTGCGGCGAGCCAGTCGGTGAGCTGGCGTAGGATTTCCACGGCGTCTTTAAGTTATTCTGCGCGAGCCAGTATAGGGACTGGTCTTGGCCGACGCCAATGACGGCAAGGCCTCAGCGTGGTGCGCACGGGGAGCAACATGGCCACAGCATCGATCGAGACGGACTATCTTATTGTCGGCGCGGGCGCCGTAGGCATGGCCTTTGCCGACGTGTTGCTCAGCGAAAGCGATGCCGACATCGTGATCGTCGACAGTCATCACCAGCCCGGTGGCCACTGGAACGATGCTTACCCGTTCGTCCGCCTGCACCAGCCCTCGGCGTTTTACGGTGTCAGTTCACGGCAACTCGGCAGCGGCAAAGTCGATGCCGTGGGGCTCAACAAGGGGCTCTACGAACTTGCGACGGGCGCGGAGGTCCGCGCCTACTTCGTCGACGTCATGCAACAGCAGTTCCTGCCCAGCGGTCGCGTGCGGTTCTTTCCGATGTCGGACTACCGGGGTGACGGCCAATTCGTCTCCCGGCTCACAGGCGAGACGCATACCGTCAAGGCCAAACGTCATGTCGATGCCACCTGGCTCAAGACGTCGGTGCCCTCGACGCACACGCCGTCATTCTCGATTGCTGACGGGGTCCGTTTCGTAACGCCAAACCAGCTGCCCGGCATCACGCAACCACCGAGCCAGTTCGTCATCGTGGGCGGCGGCAAGACCGGCATTGATACGGCGATCTGGTTGCTCGATCAGGGCGTCGACGCAGCGCGTATTCAGTGGATCATGCCCCGCGACGCCTGGCTGCTGAATCGAAAGAAGACGCAGCCGGGAATCGAGTTTTTCGAGCACTCGATCGGCGCGCAGGCCGATCAGATGGCGGCAATTGCCGCGTCGTCGTCGATCGAGGACCTGTTCGACCGGCTCGAGGCCGCCGGCGTGATGCTGCGCATCGACCGCAATGTGCGACCTGAGATGTTCCACGGTGCGACGGTCAGCGAGGCCGAGGTTGACGCATTGCGTCAGATTGAGGGCATCGTGCGTATGGGTCGTGTTTCTGACATCTCCCCGGGCAAGATTGTGCTCGACGGCGGCACGCTCGATGTCGATCCCGCGGCGGTCATCATCGATTGCTCGGCGCGCGCCATTCCGAATACGAAGATCAAACCCGTATTCGAAGGCGACACGATCACGCCGCAAACCGTTCGCGCCTACCAGCCCGTATTCAGCGCCGCGTTCATCGCCCACATCGAACTCGCCTACCGCTCCGATGCCGTGCGCAACCAGTACTGCAGCGTTGTGCCGTTGCCCGATTCGCTGCCCGACTGGCTGCACATGACGGCCATCAACAGTGCCAACCAGTTCCGCTGGTCGCAGGAGCCCGAATTGCGGCGGTGGCTGCGCGCCAATCGACTCGACGGCTTCGGCAAGATCGCGTCCGAGATTCCGAAGGACGACATGGAAAAGCGCGCCGTTGTTCAGCGCCTGCGCGAAAACGCGGCTCCGGCCATGGCCAACCTCCAGCGGCTGGCGGCCGCAGCAGGCTGAGCGGTATGTTCTACGGCGTCGACGGCTGCCCGGGCGGCTGGATCGGCGTCGGCCTTGACGCAGCGGGCGCGTCGCGCACGCGCCTCGCGGCGAGCTTTGCGCAACTCATGGCGGCGCTTGAATCACCGGCGCGCGTACTCGTGGACATGCCCATCGGCTTACCCTCGGAGCGCGTTCCGCAACGCCTGTGCGATACCGCGGCGCGACGCCTGCTGGGTCGGCGCGGGTCGTCGGTGTTTCCCGTGCCCTCTCGCGCTGCCCTGGCGGCGCATGACTATCTCGAGGCTTGTGACATCAATGCGGCTGAGCTTGGGCGCCGGCTCTCGAAGCAGACCTGGAACATCACGGGGAAGATTCGTGAGCTCGACGACTACCTGGCGACCGCGACACTGCGGTGCCCTGTGCAGGAAATGCACCCTGAGGTCGCCTTCGCGGTGCTCAATGGTGGCGTGGCGCTCGCCGACAGCAAGAAGACGCCGGCCGGGCGGGAGGCGCGCCTGGCGCTGCTTCGCGAGCATGCGCCCGATGCAGAAGAAATCGCATCAAAGGTGAGACAAGACCACACTCGGCGACAGGTGGCCGACGATGACATTCTCGACGCTCTCGTCGGCGCCGTCACGGCCCGCTTCGACGCCGCGCTCGAGACCCTGCCGGAGACACCGATCCACGACGATCGCGGGCTGCGCATGGCGATCATGCAACCGCCACGCGCGCTCATGGTCGAAGCCCGGCACAGACAATAAGACAGCGGAGACAATGACGTGATCTACAACAACATCCTCGAGACCATCGGCAGGACGCCGATTGTCCGCATCAACCGCCTCGCGCCCGACCATGTGACGATGTACGTGAAGGTCGAGGCCTTCAATCCGATGTCGTCGGTCAAGGACCGACTGGCCTACGCCATCATTCTCGATGCCGAAAAGCGCGGGGTCCTCAAGCCGGGGCAGACCGTGGTCGAGGCCACCTCGGGCAACACGGGCGTGGCGCTGGCCATGGTGTGCGCGGCGCGCGGGTACCCGTTCGTCGCGGTCATGGCCGAGTCGTTCTCCATCGAGCGACGCAAGGTCATGCGCGGCCTGGGCGCCAAGGTCATTCTGACGCCTGCCGCCGAGCGCGGTACGGGCATGGTCAAGAAGGCGCAGGAGCTTGCCGAGGCGCACGGCTGGTTCTGGGCCAGTCAGTTCGAGAATCCCGCCAACCCCGCGTTTCACCGCGCGACCACGGGCCCGGAGATCCTCTCGGACTTCGCCGACAAGCGCCTCGACTACTGGGTCACCGGGTGGGGTACAGGCGGCACCATGACGGGTGCGGGCGAGGTCATCAAGGCCGCACGTCCCGATATCCAGATTGTCGCCACGGAGCCGGAGGCAGCACAGCTTCTGGCCGGCAAGGCATGGCAGCCGCACAAGATCCAGGGCTGGACGCCCGACTTCGTGCCTGGCGTGCTTAACCGCGAGATTTTCGACGCGCTCATTCCCGTGACCGACGACGAGTCGATCGCCACGGCACAAGCGCTTGCCCACAACGAAGGCATCTTCACGGGGATCTCGGGTGGCGGCACGTTCGCTGCGGCGCTCAAGGCGGCCAAGGACGCGCCCGAGGGTTCGGTGTTGCTCGCCATGCTGCCCGACACCGCGGAGCGCTACCTCTCGACGCCGCTGTTTGCCGACGTTGCCGAGGGTTCCGACGACGAGTGGCTCACGACGCTAAGCCAATAAGTCTGGTCATGCGAAGGTCCGGCGCCGCGGTGTCGGACCTTCGACCGCCTGTTGCCGTTAGAATGCCCCGATGCGTGGGGTAACGACGAGCTATCGACATCTGGCCGCGGGCGCCGCCTTGGTGTTCGCCGCGGGCGCGGCGCAGGGCGCTACGAGCGAATGGTGGGACACCGACTGGGGGCTGCGCCGAAACGTTGCCGTGAGCACAGGCCCTGTCGCGCCCGACAAGGGCTACGCGGGCTACACGCTACGGGTCTCGCCACTGGACACGCAATCGCTCATTGCGGCTGGCGAGCTGCAGAACGACTGCGACGACCTGCGCATCGTCTACTTCAATGGCACGGGCTGGCAGGACCTGCCGCGCCACGTGATCGGCTGCAACACGGCGCAGACGGACATTCGCTTCGCGGCACCCATCGGTCTGCCCAACTCGGCCACCAACGACGATTTCTACCTCTACTACGACAATGCGTCAGCGCCCGCGCCCGTTGCCCTGAGCACGACCAATGTCTATCTCTGGTACGACGACGCCAGCGTCAACCGCGCGGCGAGCTACGTCCGTGGCCGCGTCGATCCCTGGCACGGCAGTGGCTGGGACAACACGCTCGCCTGGAACGCGGCCGGCTACTACACCTACCGCAACGGCGACAACTTCACGAGCGGCTACCGGCGCGCCGTCGATGAGCGCGACGTGTTCATCGAGGCCGAGTTCTTCCACGTGGACTGCTTTCCCATCAACATGACCACGGGTGTGCTCGTGCGCGGCATCATCCAGTCGGGTAGCGGCGGCAGCGAAAACTCGAACCACTATTACGCGAGCAACCGCGGCGAGTTCCCGCAGTCGGGCTGCGGCAATGCCAACGGCTACACACACGACGGCGCCATCATGCGGCGCCAGCGTAATCAGATCGCCGTGCAGAACGGCAACCCCGGCGACATCGTACCCAACCAGTGGCGACGCCAGGCCCTGGCGGCCTTCGGCGCCAACCCCACTTCGCTGCGTTTCTGGGATGAGGACTCGAGTGCGTTCTGGGCCGCCGATGCCTTCCCCAACGCCGGCAACCTGCAGGCGCAGGGCACCGACAACCAGAACGTTACGAATCGGGGTTTCGTCGCCGTCATGACGGCTCAGGATCAGGCGCGCCTGCGCAACATTTACGTGCGCCGCTACGTCGAGCCCGAGCCCGTGGCCGCGCTGGGCGGCACCGAGTCGATCGGGACGCCCAACCTCACGGTTTTCAAAACCGTGGCGACGCAGAGCGATCCTGTGAACGGGGGTTCGGGTCCGTTCGATATTCCGGGTGCGGTGACCGAGTACGAAATCCGTGTCGAAAACTCCGGCGCGGGTCCTGTAGATGGCGATTCGCTCGTGATCACCGAACCATTGCCCGCGGGCACGGATCTCGTCGTGGCCGATATCGCGCCTGGCGCCGGACCTGTGCGCTTCGAAGACGGTCTGGGTGCGAGTTCAAGCGGTCTGTCGCTCAGCTTCCTCGGTCTCGGCAACGGCAGCGACGACATCGAGTTTTCGACGGACGGCGTGAACTTCAACTACACCCCCGTCGCTGACGCCGCCGGCACCGACCCGGCCGTCCGCTTCCTGCGCATCCGGCCCTCGGGTGCCATGGCCGGCGCGCCCTCGGGTAGCCTGACCACGTTCTCGGTGTTCTTCCGCGTCCGGATCCGCTGAGCGCACACGCTTTCCTGCTAATCTATCGCGCGCCCATCCAACCCAGGAGCTCGCGATGCGCAGGATTCTTGCCGTACTGGCCGCGTTTGCCGTCACCTCGGCTTTTGCCCAGGAACCCGTCACGCTCGAACGCATCATGGCCGATCCCGATTGGATCGGTAACAAGCCCGAAAACCCGTGGTGGGACGACTCAAGCCAGGCGGTCTACTACCTGCAGAAGCGCGCCGGCGAGCGCATTCGCGACCCTTTCCGGCTCACGCTCATCGATGCGCGCGCCGAACTCGTGGCGCCAGGGCTTCCGGCATCATCCAACGCGAGCCGTGTCTACAATGCGGACCGCAGCGCCGTGGTCTGGAGCGAGAATGGTGACGTGTTCTGGCGCGCACTCCCCGACGGCGACGTCCAGCAGCTGACCCGAACCACGGCGCGTGAGCGCGACGCGCAGTTTGTGCTGGGCCGATCGGCCGTGAGTTACCGCAACGGTGCCGGCTTCGTGGTGCACGACCTCGAGTCGGGCGCCGTCGCACAGCTGGCCGATCTGCGTTTTTCCGATGACCCCGACGCCGACGAAGGCTTCGACACGCTGCGCGAGAGCCAGCGCCGCATCTACGAGACCGTCGTCGAGGTCGAGCGACAGAAGGACGCACTCGCCGACCATGAGGAAGCACGACAGGCCGAGAGCGCGGCCGCGGCGCCGCTGCCCATCTATCTCGGCAAGAAGATCGAGGAAGCGGGTATGGCGCTTTCGCCCGACGCGCGGCACCTGCTCATCGTGACGCAGCCCAAAGACTTCAAGCGCGGCAAGCGCGGCGTCATGCCCAACTACGTCACAGAAAGCGGCTATACGGAGACCCGACAGCTGCGCCCGCGCGTCGGCCGCAATGTGCCGCCGCCGCACACCGCCTGGCTCGTCGACCTTGTCGAGCGCGAGGTCACGAAGCTCGACTTTGCCGAGCTAGACGGCGCCGATGAGGACCCGCTGGAAGAGCTGCGCGAGCAGGCGCTCGCATGGCACGTCGAGCGCGGTGCCGACAGCGCCAAGGTTGAGAAGCAACTCGAGGCGCCCGAAGTGCGTGCCATTGCCGTCGAGGAGGCGCAGTGGTCACCCGACGGCAGCCAGGTCGCGTTGCAGCTGCATTCGCGCGACAACAAGGACCGCTGGATCGTGACGATAGGGACCGATGCGCCCGAGCTCGAGGTGCTCGACCGACTCAGCGATTCGGCCTGGATCAACTACACGCACAACAACTTCGGCTGGCTCGGCGATAGCAAGACGATCTGGTTCCAGTCCGAGGTCTCGGGCTACTCGCAGCTCTACACCAGGAAGGTCGGCAACCGTCGTACGCGCACACTGACGCGCGGCGACTACGTCGTCGAGGAGCCCGTGCTCAGCCCCGACGAGGCCTACCTCTACTTCCGCGCCAATGTCCGGCACCCGAGCACCTGGGAAATCCACCGCGTACCCGTCAGGGGCGGCGACGTCGAAACGCTCACAGACCTGGGTGGCGTAAACCACTTCCGCCTGTCTCCCGACGGTGGTTCGCTACTCGTCATTCACAGCGAGTTCGACCGCCACGAGGACCTGTTCCACGTGCTTGTCGCGGACGGCAGTTCGACGCGGCTCACAGACACGGTGACCGATGCCTACAAGGCCATCGACTGGGTGATCCCCGAAATCGTCGAGGTGCCCTCGTCGCACGTCGACCGCCCGATCTACACGAAGCTGTACCTGCCGCCCGATTACGACACGACCAGGACGTACCCCGCCGTCATGTTCGTGCACGGTGCCGGCTACACGCAGAACGCGCACGCGGGTTGGCCCTATTACTTTCGCGAGTTCATGTTCCACACGCTGCTCGCGCGCGAGGGCGTCATTGTCATCGACATGGACTACCGCGCGTCGAAAGGTTATGGGCGTGACTGGCGCACGGCAATCTACCGCCAGATGGGTGTCCCTGAGCTTCAGGATTTTCAGGATGGCGTCGCGTGGCTGGCCGAGAACTACAACGTCGATCCCGCGCGTGTGGGGGTGTACGGCGGGTCGTACGGCGGTTTCATGACGTTTGTGGCGCTGTTCCGGGACCCCGACCTGTTTGCGGCGGGTGCCGCGTTGCGCCCTGTCGCCGACTGGGCGCATTACAACCACGGCTACACGTCAAACATCCTCAACACGCCGCTCATCGATCCCGTGGCTTATGAAACGAGCTCACCGATCTACTACGCCGAGGGTCTCGAGAAGCCAATGCTCATCGCGGCGGGCATGCAAGACGACAACGTGTTCTTCCAGGACTCAGTGTTGCTCGTTCAGCGTCTGCTCGAGCTGCAAAAGGAAGACTGGGAGATCGCAGTGTACCCGCTCGACCCGCACGGTTTCGTGCATGCGGACTCGTGGCTCGACGAGTACCGGCGAATCTACAAGCTCATGAAGCGGTACGTGATGACACCGGAGTAAGCTCAGCCGTCATTGCGAGGACGTGGTGCCCGCCCCGTCATTGCGAGCCCGCGCAGCGGGCGCGGCAATCTCCTAACGACATCGCGACGGTTGGGAGACTGCCGCGGCCACTTCGTGGCCTCGCAATGACGGGGCGGGCTGCGCGGGCTCGCAATGACGGGGCGTTACCGACACGCCGACGGCAGGTACTTCCGCTCCACCGTCGAGCGGTTTTCCCCAACGGGCTCCATGCCAGTCGGCGCATCGCCATAGCCGCAATTCCAGGACAGCGGCGTTAAGGGACTGCCTGGCACGATGAGCGGACGAATCGAGAGGATTTCATCCGCGACACGCGCATTGGCATGGTTGCCGAAACGCACGTGCATGGCGCCGTCCTCAACCGTGATCTGCGTGACGTAGTTGCCGATCATCTGCTCCGGTAGCGGCGTGCCCGCAGCTTCGTTGTCGGCCGGAAACTCGCCGCGGTTGCGGTAGTACTCGTCGATCGAACCTTTCATCGTGCTCGTCAGTGACATCGCCTCGATCACCTGCGCGCGGATGGTGTAGTCCTGGTAGGACGGGATCGCGATCGACGCGAGGATGCCGATGATGGCGACCACGATCATGAGTTCGATGAGTGTGAATCCGTTTCTTTTCATGTTCCGGGTCCTCAGATGACAGAGCCCATCGAAAACAAGGGCTGGTACATGGCGATGACGAGCAGCGCGATGATGGCGTAGAGAATGACTTTGGTGGCGATGGCGATGCGGTTCCGCGCAGCCAACAGGTCGTCGGTGAGTCGCGTGAGATGATCGGCGCATTGTGTGTCGAGCTCCCGCGTCAGCAGTCCCAGCGACTCCGCGATATTCAGGGATTCGATGGCGGGGTCATGCGCCGCCGCGGTCGGATCAAATTCAGTGTGTGCAGCAGCTGCCGATTTCGCAGCCGACAGATCGACATCGGCACGTTGCAGCAATCGCAGCGTGTTGAGATACAGGTCGCGCTGCCAGCTACGGCGCAGTGTGCCAAGCCCGGGCAGCAGTGTGATCCATGCCGGCATGGGCGCGAGCTTTTGTAGTCGCCCCCGAATTGTGACGCCCGATGCAATGATGGCCGCCGCAACCACCAAGCCCGTGCCCATCACAAGAGCGGGCAGTATCGCTTCACCGCCGAGCAGGGCGGCGCTGAACGGTGGGAGGCGCCCTCCTGTGTCCTGGAACAGACCACGGAACGACGGAATGACCATCGAGCCGAAAATCCCGGAGACGACGCAAGCGACGAATACCAGTGCAATCGTATAGAGGATGAACCCGCTGAAGCCGGCCCAGTAGGTATCGACCACGATGCGCGTCTGAGTGACGTAGTGAGAGAAGTCGCGCAGCAGGCGAACGCGCCCGGGACCATCGATGGGTGACTCGCGCAGCAGCGCCGTGAGCCGCGCGTAAGGCGATGCGCCGACAGTAGGAAGGCCTGACGCCACATCCCCGGCAATCAATGCTCTGAGACGACCCGCATCCTCGGCAGACGCCGCAGGCACGGCATCGTCGATACGCTGCAGCGCCGTGTCTGCGTCGACACCTTGCTCAGACAAACCCTCAAATTGCCGAGTCAGCATGTGGAGATGGTCGATAGTCCGGGATTCGAACATGCGCTTAGGGTTCCTTTGGTTCCAGTCGCCACGCGTACGGTACGAGCTTGGCGTCGATACTGTCATCCGATGCTTCGGGCGCGTCGACGAGCTGCCAGCGTAGGGTTGCGCCATCGCCACCCACGATCGGCGCGGTCGTGCCGCGCCGGCTGCGGAGCATCGGGTGCGCGTGCGCCACGAACCAGAAACGAACGCTGCCCTGGGGCCCGATATTGACGCGGTCGACGAACGAGCCGTTGGACTCGCCGGAACGGGGGTCTGCGGGTTCGGGCCACCGCCCGTACTCGGCATAGTGCAACGTTGCCGTCATCATCGAGTCCTTGCTCAGCGTGAGCGCCTCGGCGATTTCCGCGCGCGCCACTGAGGTGTCGTAAGTGCGCGCCCCGATGCTGGCGACGACGATGACGACTGTGGCCGTTGCCACCACGTCGAACAGCTGGCGTGCCAGCGGCGCTGTACCGCTCCAGAGCGCATTGCGTAGCAGCCAAAGCCGCCTAACGATGTCCAAGAAACGCCTCCGTCAAACCCGCGGAAAACACCGATAGCACGGCCTCGCCGCCCAGCGTGATGGACACCACCAGCGCGAGCGCAGCGGCCGATAAGAGCCAGGCCACCAACACACACGCCGCGGCGGGCATCGGGGGCAGGACTAGCGCCTCAGCGCATCCGATGACAAGCAGCACCTTGGACCACAGAATGGCGCCGACCTGTAGCACCAGGGCCGGTACGAGCACAGTGAGCGGCAGACCGCCCGCCGCACGCGGCACGCCCAGAGATTCAGCGAACATCACAGCGGCCAGACTAATGGGTGCCAATAGCACAATCGGCGCATTCGACCAGGCCAGGGCGCTCAGCAGGCGACGCGAATCGCCGCGGCCTTGAAACACCGGCGCGAGCCGCGATAACAGGAAAGCGGCGGCGAACAGCTGCAACAGCTCCAGCGCGGGCGGGAACGAGAGCAATGATTGAGTGACATATCCCGCGGTGTATTCGGCGGCATTGTCGCCGAGCGCCAGACTGGCAACCGGGTAGGTTGCAAAGCTGGCAAGCACGGGCAGTACGAACACGCCGTAACCGGGATTGTCATGGGTGATGCGCCGCAACGTGGCACGGGGCTGGCGCCAGATCGTGTGCAGCACCGAGCTGGCCGGCTTGCCGAGCGTGATGGCGCTTCCCTTCGTCATGTTCATGAAGCTAGCAGCTCTGCGGGGCGGATTCGAGCCCGACGGGCGGCGCGGCCAGCGAGCCGCGTCGATGGCTCCTGAAGCGAGACCCAGGGTGCATTCTCGATGCCTCGAGCGCCATAGGGATTGTCAATGGCGACCATAGACACAATCTACTTCCCGCCGACGGTGTGGTTGTCGACAATACTCGTCTAACGCTCCCCCTTTTCGTAACCCAGACAACAGAGGTACAAGGCACATGGCACTTATCGGACAGCCGATTCCGGAATTCTCCACTGACGCGTTTCACGACGGCGACTTCAAGACGATCACGTCGGAAGACGTCAAGGGTACGTGGGGCATCTTCCTGTTCTACCCCGCCGACTTTACGTTCGTGTGCCCGACCGAGCTCGAAGACATGGCCAAGGCCTACCCCGAGCTGCAGGAGCTGGGTGTCGAGGTCTACGCCGTATCGACGGACTCGCACTTCGTCCACAAGGCGTGGCACGAAACCAGCGATGCCATCTCGTCGGTCAACTACCCGATGCTGGGTGACCCGACGGGCGCCATCTCGCGCGGCTTCGACGTCATGATCGAAGAAGCGGGCCAGGCGCTGCGTGGCACGTTCCTCGTCGACCCCGACGGCATCATCCAGGTGTACGAAGTGCACACACTGGGTGTTGGCCGCTCGGCCAGGGACATGGTCCGCAAGGTCAAGGCTGCCCAGTACGTTCGCGAGAACGACGGCGAGGTCTGCCCGGCGGCCTGGGAGAAGGGCGAAGACACCCTGACCCCGTCGTTCGACCTGGTCGGCAAGATCTGATCGGGTTGCCCCGCAGACAGACCAACGGTGCGGGGCGGCTTGACCGCCCCGCGTCGTCTCTCAAGGACACACGCTTATGTTGACCGCAGAACTGCTTGCCTCCGTTAAGGCCTACACCGAAAAACTGACGCGCAGCGTCACGTTCGTCGTGCAGACCGGCGAGAACGAGAAGCGTGAAGAGCTCGTCGAGTTCCTCATGCAGTTCGCGGACCTCTCGCCGCGCCTCAACGTCGCCGAGCGCGACGCGGGTCTGCGTGGCGGTGCGAGCTTCACGCTCGAGGCCGACGACGAGCCCACGGGTATCACCTTCTCGGGCGTTCCAGGCGGCCATGAATTCAATTCGTTCGTACTCGGTGTGTTGCACGCAGGCGGCGTGCCCGTGCGTCTGGATGATGCGCTCAAATCGATCGTCGAGCGCGTCGGCGAGCCACTGCACTTCGAGACGGCCATCAGCCTGAGCTGCCACAACTGCCCCGAAGTTGTGCAGACGCTGAACCAGTTTGCCGCGCTCAACCCCAACATCTCGGCCGAGATGGTCGATGGTGGCGTCTACGACGGCTTTGTCGCCGAGCGTAACGTGCAGGGCGTGCCGGCGGTCTTCCTCAACGGCGAGGTCTTCGCCAATGGCAAGATCGACCCGGCAACAATTATCGAGAAGCTGCTCGAGCGTTTCCCGCACCTGGCGGAGGCTGGCGCCGAAGAGCTGCCGTCGCTGCCGCTGCAGGATGTTGTGGTTATCGGCGGCGGTCCCGCGGGCGTGTCCTCGGCGATCTACGCCGCGCGCAAGGGCTTTGCCGTGACCCTCGTCGCCGAGCGCTTCGGGGGTCAGGTGAAGGACACGCTGGGTATCGAGAACCTCGTTTCAATCCCCCAGACTGAGGGCCCCGATGTCGTCAAAGGCCTGCGTGAGCACCTGGCCGAATACGAGGTCACCCTGCGTGAGCACCTGCGTGTCGACGATATCGAGCAGGGCGACATCAAGACCGTCACGCTCTCCTCGGGCGAACCGATCCGTGCGCGCTCCGTCATCATCGCCACGGGTGCGAACTGGCGCGAGCTTGGCATTCCAGGTGAAAAGGAATACATCGGAAACGGTGTGGCCTACTGCCCGCACTGCGATGGCCCGTTCTTCAAAGGCAAGGATGTCGCGGTTGTCGGTGGTGGCAACTCGGGTATCGAGGCCGCGCTCGATTTGTCGGGCATCGTCGGTCACGTGACCGTGCTCGAGTTCATGCCCGAACTCAAGGCTGACAAGGTGCTCGTCGACAAGGCACTCGAGCGTGACAACATCACGATCATCACCAATGCTGCGTCGCAGGAAATCAAGGCGACCGACGGCAAGGTTTCCAGCCTCGTCTACCAGGACCGTGAGAGTGGCGAGACGCACGAGCTCGACCTCAAGGCCGTGTTCGTGCAGATCGGACTCGTGCCCAACTCCGAATTCGCCAAGGGCCTCGTCGACATGAACGAGTACGGCGAGATCATCATTAACGACAAGGCCGAGACGAGCGCGCCGGGCATCCTCGCCTGTGGCGATGTCACGACCACCCCCTACAAGCAGATTGTCGTCGCGCTGGGTGAAGGCAGTAAAGCCGCCCTGACCGCGTTCGAGTACCTCGTCATGCATGCCCCCGCAGTCGAGGAAGACTCAGCATCTGCCGCGGCCGCCTGAGCGCCGCATCCCCCAGCCGTAGCAGGCAGCCGTCACCCTCGCGGGTGGCGGCTTTTTTTTGTCCGCGCGCCGTGCATACTCTGGGTCTTTGTTGACCCGGAGTTCACGCGTGCGCCGAATCCTGCCGCTTGTCGCCCTTCTCTCCATCGCCGTCGGATGTACGTCGGGCGGGGACGCCACGTTCGATCCTGTGACCCAGACGCCCGAGACCAGCGGGCCGGCCGCTCGTAATCTCGAAGTGACGGTGCCGAGCGCCGCCGTTCGCCTGCCGGGCTATCTCATGCTGGCGGCGGGAGAGGGCGCACATCCCACCGCGCTGCTGCTGCACGGTTTCCCGGGCAACGAGAAGAACCTCGACCTTGCCCAGTCCCTGCGCCGCGCCGGATTGAATGTGCTGTTCATCCACTACCGCGGTGCCTGGGGCGCCGAGGGTGAGTTTCGTATAGCGAATATGGCTGTCGATGCCCAGGCCGCGCTTGAGTACGTGCGTGGTAATGCGGGCGATTTCCAGGTCGATCCCGAAAAGCTCATTGTGATCGGACACTCGATGGGTGGCTTTGCGGCGTTGCATACCGCAGCCGCTGATGATGCGGTCGCGTGCGCCGTCGGCATTGCGGCTGCCAATGTCGGTGCCTATGCCGAGGCCAGTGATGCGCAGAAGGCCGGGTTCGCGGCCTACACTGATGGCCTGTTCATGCTTGCGGGTTGGGACGGTGCAACGGCCGTGGCCGAGATCCAGGCGAACGCTGAAGCCTTCGATCTGCGCAATCTGGCGCCCCGGCTGGCGGGTCGGCCTGTCTTGCTCATCACAGGCACGGGTGACACGGTGGTCCCCGTCGATACGCAACGCAGCCTCGCAGCCAGCTGGCAGGATGCAGGTCCCCTGCTCACGACACTAGAGATACCCGGTGATCATTCGTTTGCCGCAGATCGCCTGTCTATGCAGCGCGCGGTTATAGAATGGCTCCAGAAGGACTGCCTGTGAGGACGACGACAATGCGAAACGGATGGCGTACAAGCCTGTTGGTTGCGATGCTGCTGGCAGCGCCCGCGCAGGCCGACGACGACGTGGTCAACTACATTGCTTATGACGAGACGTTCTCGAGCGGCGGTGGCGTGACGGCATCGGCCCTCGAACGCCTGCGCGATGCCGGACTCGAGCGCGTGATCTTCCTCGCCTACTCTGACCAGGAGCAATCGCTCGAAAACGAAGACCGTGTCGTTGACGAGTTGGGCATGGACTTCGTGCACATCCCCGTGCGCTGGGACGCGCCCGACGCGAACCACTTCGGCCTGTTCGCGGCCATCATGCAGCAGGCGCCCGAGCGACCCACGCTCGTGCACTGCCAGGCCAACTTCCGCGCCTCTGCGTTCGCGATGCTCTATCGCGTGATCTACAACGGCGTGCCGCTGGCAGAGGCCAAGGCCGACATGAATGCCGTCTGGACGCCAACGGAGACCTGGACAGACTTCATTCTGGAGACGCTTGAGCGTAATGGCGTGGACCCGAATTGCGAAGGCTGTGACTGGACGCCTTACGTCCCTGAGGACTAGCCGACGCTGCTAGCGCTTCTGCTTGCGGCGCAAAAACTTCAAACCCGACCAGTCGCCGTCTACGGCGCAGACTTTCACATCCACCCAGTCGCGCGGCAGGATTTCAGTGCGCAGGTCATCCTCGGTCAGGTCGATGTGCAGCGGCGAGGACTTCTTGGGCCAGGACACCCAGAGCATGCCGCCCTCGGCGACGCGGCCGAGCGCGCCTTCGATGCGACGAGAGAGTTCGGAACGCCGGCCGCAGAACAGGTGCACGATGTCGGCGCTGCGGAAGCGGTTCGAGAACGCCACGCCTTCGGCGCCGGCCACAAGCTCGGGGTAATGCGCGGGCGCATTGATCGTCAGGCAGCGTTTGCCCGGTTTCAGACCGAGCTTCTTGTGCAGCGGTGTACCCGAGTAGCCGTGTTCAGTCGGCATCGGCGTCACCGTCGGTGCGGGCCTCGACGAGATTCGTCGACAGCGCGGAGAACACCACCGCGTCGTCCTGGTTGATGAGCTGATACTGGTACTGCACGACGCCCCGGCGCGTGTCACGCGAGGATCGGCGCTTGTTCACGCACCAGGCACGGGCGCGCAGCGTATCGCCCGCGCGCACGGGAACTGGCCAGCGCACATCGTCCCAGGCGACGCCGCAAATCCAGGCGATGTCGTGCGCGATGCGGTGGTCGAGCTGGCGCCAGAGCACCATCGTGTACTGCCCCGAGGCGATGACGTCACCGAATGGTGAGTCCTTTGCTGCGGTTTCGTCGGCGTGAAAGTACTGCGGGTCGAACTCGCGTGCGAAGGCGATCATGGCATCGCGATCGACCGTCAGTCCCGTGGAGGTCTCCACGTGCCCGACCTCGAGGTCCTCGAGAAAGCGGCGTGCGCTCACGCCGCCGCCACCCGAAATCCGATCGCCGGGAAGTGGACGTTGAGCGGGCCGATGCCCCCTTCCCGGCGGCGGATCGTCACGCGTTGTGTATCGAGGTGCAGCAGTGTGCCCGCTATGGCGTCTTTGCCATAATCGTCGGCGCAGACGACGACCGACGCGCCTCGCGCCAGGCCGAGCTCGTTGTCGGCATCGACCGTACCCTCGTCGCCGGGTTCCGCCTCGCGCGCGACAGCCAGCGCTTCGGCCGCATCGATGTCGCTGCGATCGCCGTGCCCGACCTGGGCCATCCGCGCGGCCCATTCGCGCACCCGCGGGTAGGGCTCGAAAAGGCGCGGCGCGCTGGGCACGTTGGCATTGGTCATCCAGACGGGGAAGTAGCCGAGGATGTCGCTGTAGCCCGGGCGCTCGCCATCGAGGTAGGGGTCGTCGCCCGCGAGCGCGTCCTCAAGCAGCTCGATTTGCGCCTGCAATTGCCACCGCGCCTGCGGCAGTGACTCGGCGAGCTTCGAGAAGTCCATGAAGTTGAAGAACTGTTTGCGGTCTTCAATGACCTCGCCGGGCACCTGCGGATTCTCGCCCATAGAAAGTGCGGCGCCGGGCTCGAAAAAAGCCTTGTCGCTCCAGCGCGATAACGCGAGCGCGAGACCCCGGCGCCCGGTCGGGAACAGCGAAGGCACGGGCTGACGCGCCTCGATTTCCTGTGCGATGCAGAGCGTGTCGCAGTAAACCTCGGCGCCAATCTGCAAGACGGGCGTCTTGCGATAACCGCCCGTGAGCGCCGTGAGATTGGGCTTCGGCATGATCATGGGGATCTGTACCGATTGCCACGGCGCCGCCTTGATCCCGAACACGAGCCGGATCTTCTCGGCGAACGGCGAGGCGTCGAAGTGGTGCAATATGAAAGTGCTCACGTTAGATTCTCCGCTGTGTTTGGGCGGGGTAGGTCATGACGGTTGTGCTGGAGTCGTTTGAGGATGCCACGTCGTTGCTGCGCCCCGGCGTCACGGCGTTCATCCACGGCACGGCGACCGAGCCGCGCAAGTTCGTCGAGTGGCTCGCCAGGGAAGCTGCGCTCGAGGGCGTGCACCTCATCACCAGTTTCATTCCGGGCATCAATACCGAGACGCTCGCCGACAGCGGCGCGCGGCTTACCACATTTATGGCGCAGCCCGCACTTGCCGAGGCCATCGCGCGCGGCGACGTTGAGGCGTTGCGACTGCACTACGGTGAGCTGCCGGGCTGGATCGGCGCGCTTGAGTCGCTCGACGTTGCGTTCGTGCGCGGCCGCCGCCTCCCAGATGGCCGCGTGGCGACGGGCATTACGGGCGAGCTCATCGCGGCAGCCTGCGCGCGTGCCGATACCGTGTGCGTCTTTGACGATCCCGACATGCCCTTGCCCGAGCAGGGCATCACGATTGATGCGCCCGACGTGGCGCTTGTCGCGCCCGGGCCGCTCATCGAGTACCGGGGCGGTGATCGCATCGATGATCTCGCGCGCACGATTGCCGAGAACGTCGCGACGCTCGTAGCGGACGGCGCCACGCTGCAGTCGGGTCTGGGCGTGGTACCCACCGCTGTCTTCACAGCGCTGACCGGACGGCGCGGGCTGCGACTGTTCAGCGGCATGATCAGTGACGCAGTCATGGCACTGGCGGACGCTGGCGCGCTCGACGCCGATGCCGAGCACGTGTACGGCATGGCGCTGGGCACCCGTTCGCTTTACGACTGGCTTGATGCTCGTGCGCGGTTCCGAGTTGTGGGCTGTGAAGACTCGCACAACAGCGAACGCATGCGCGCGTTGCCCCAGTTCACGGCCGTCAACAGCGCGGTCGAGATTGGGTTGGACGGCAGCGTCAACGCGGAACTGCTGGGCACGCGTGCGATCAGCGGTCCCGGTGGTCTGCCCGACTACGCGGCGGGCGGCGCCAGCTCGCCAGGCGGCAAGAGCATCATCGCGCTGCCGGCTGCCAACGAAAAGCGCGGCATTTCGCGTATCGTGCCGCGTGTGCGAAACGCCGACGCGCCCACGGTCGCGGGCGAGTTTGTCACCCATGTCGTTACGCAGTTCGGTGTCGCCGAGATCGCCGGTGTCAGCGCCGCGGAGCGCGCCCGCCGGCTCATTGCCGTGGCCGACCCCACACACCGCGAACACTTAAGCCGGGAGGCCGCGCTCAGCCATTGAGCAGCTCGCGCAGGCACTGCTCGAGGTACTCGAGCAGCCGCTCCACGTTTCTTGGCTCGTGGTGCGTGAGCTGACTCACGGCAATCCCTTCCATGATCGACTCGGCCAGGTCGAGCGCGAGATCGAAGGCCTCGGTCTTGCCGTCCCACTCCGGGAACAGCTCTTGCGCCATCCGGTACCAGTGGACGTTGAACTCGTCCTGCACGGGCCGCAGGATCGCGCGCAGGTCTTCGTCGGTGCGGGCCGCAACGGACAGCTCGAAGAAGGCCACGAACATGGGGTGCTGCACGTGCGCGAGATACGCCTCGGTGGCCATCTTGACGCGGTCGGCGTCGGGCGGGATCTCCACCACGGAGCGGCGGAAAGCCGTCAGGCGCTTCTCGTGCAGGTATTCTATGGCCGCCTTGACGATATCCATCTTGGACGGAAAGTGGTGCAACATGGCACCACGCGACAGGCCCGCCTGCTCGGCGATGTGCGTGGTCGTCGTGTTGGCGTAGCCCAGCCGGACGAAGGCCTTGATGGCGGCTTCGACGATCTGGTTTCGCGTCGAGGCACTCTTTTGTGCCTGCCAGCTGTCGGGGTTCTGGCCCCCGTTTCTTGGTTTTCGTGGTGCTTTCGCGGCCATTGTGAGCGCCTCTCGCGAAAAGGGTCCCGTGACAGAACCATCGCCCGAAAGCGAAAAAAAGTCAAAGCGGATTGAAACCGGATGACTTGACTGGTATACCACCGGGACCGTTCGAAGCAGGGGGCGCCGGCATGGGTCGTGTCGAAGGAAAAGTAGTCATCGTCACGGGAGCAGCCTCGGGGCTGGGCCGTGCGGACGCCGAACACCTGGCCGCCGAGGGCGCCAAGGTCGTGCTGACCGATATCAATGATGCGGAAGGTGAAGCCCTGGCCACCGAGCTCTCGGAACAGGGCGCCGACGCGATCTACCTGAACCACGACGTCCGCGACGAAGCCGCCTGGGACCGGGTCGTCGACGCCACGCGTGAGCGCTACGGCCGCCTCGATGGACTCGTAAACAACGCCGGTGTCGTCGTGATCGCCATGCCCGAGCAGACCACGCTCGAGCAGTTTCGCTTCGTCAACGCCGTCATGAACGAGGGCGTGTTCCTGGGCTGCAAGGCCGCGCTGCCGCTCATGCGGGAGTCGGGCGGCGGGTCCATCGTCAACATGTCGTCGGTCGCGTCGCACCTGGGCTACCCCGTGTTTTTTGCCTACTCGGCAGCCAAGGGCGCCGTGCGCGCCATGACCAAGTCGTTGGCTGTGACCTGCCAGATGACGGGCGACAAGATCCGCGTCAATTCGGTACACGCGGGCGCCATCGACACGCCCATGATCAAGACGGCCAATGAGGCGCTGGGCATCGAGCCCGACCCCAATGACCCCGTCGGTATCGGCAAGCCCAGCGACGTGGCGCACATGATCGTCTACCTGATCTCCGACGAGTCGCGCTTCGTCAACGGCGCGGAGCTCCTCATCGACAACGCACTGACTGTTCAGTAAGGAGGCCGCATGGACCTCGGACTGCGTGACAAGCGCGCAATCATTACCGGCGCCACCAAGGGTATTGGCCGGCAGATCCTCGAGCTGCTGATCGCCGAGGGCTGCAACGTGGCCACCTGCTCGCGCTCCATCGAAGATGTCGAGGCCTGCATCGAGAAAGCCTCCACGCGCAAAGCGCAGGTCTACGGGGATGTCTGTGACATCCGCGACCAGGAGGAGTACGCCGCCTGGATCGACAAGATGGTGGCGCAGATGGACGGCGTGGACATCTTCATTCCCAACGTCAGCGCCGGTGGCGGCATGGACTCCGAGAAGAACTGGTGGAAGAACTTCGAGGCCGACGTGCTAGGCACGGTGCGCGGCGTCGAGGCCGTCGTTCCGCACATGAAGGAGAACGGTGGCGGTGCGATCACGATGATCGGCACCACAGCGTCGCTTGAGACCTTCGCGGGGCCGCAGGCCTACAACGCCCTGAAGGCCTCGCTCTACACCTATTCGAAGCAGCTTGGCCAATTCCACGGCGCCGACGGCATTCGTTGCAACATTGTCTCGCCGGGCCCCATCGAGTTTCCGGGCGGCAGCTGGGACATGATCCGCGACACGATTCCGAAGTTCTACGAGAAGACGCTTCGCGACCACCCGACCGGGCGACTCGGCAAGCCACAGGAAGTGGCCAAGGCAGTCGTGTTCCTGTCGAGCCCGGCCGCCTCCTGGTGCAACGGCTCCAACCTCGTCGTTGACGGTGGCTTCACGAAGGGCGTCCACTTCTAGGGCAGTGGCCAAGCGCGAGTACAAACCGGTCGCGCGGGTCTCGGAGGCCGTTCCGGGTGGCACACCCGTCGAGCACACGCCGCCGCCCGACGATCTCGGCTACGGCCTGATTCCCAAGTCGCGTTACACCTCCGAGGACTACATGCGCCTCGAGTGGGAGCGCATGTGGACCAAGGTGTGGTTGCTTGCGGGCTTCGCCCAGGACCTGGCCGAACCCGGCGACTACATCTGCACGGAGATCGGGCGCGAGTCCGTCATCGTTGTGCGCCAGGACGACGGCGGCGTCAAAGCCTTCTTCAATGTCTGCATGCACCGCGGCAATCGCGTGGTTGCCGAGGGCATCGATACTGCCGAGACCTTCAAGTGTTCCTACCACGGCTGGGAGTACGGCCGCGACGGGCGCTTCGTAAATCTGCCCAACGGTGAGCTGTTCCCGCAGGGCAAACCTTGCCGCGGGCTCGTTGAGCTGCCCTGCGCCGAATGGAACAGTCTCGTGTTCTTCAGCCTCGACCGGGACGTGATGCCGTTCGAGGACTACATCGCCGATGTCGCGGGGCACTTCGAACCCTACAGGTTCGACCGCATGGTCATCACACGCGATGCAACGGCGGAGTGGGCCTGCAACTGGAAGGCTTCCGTCGACGCGTTCAACGAGACCTACCATGTCGCCGCGACCCACCCGCAGCTGCTCTGGTACCTGAATGAGATGGACGTGCAGATCGACTGCTACGAGCGGCACTCGCGTTATCTCGTGCCGTTCGGCGTCACGAGCCCGCGCATTCAGCGCGCGCCCGAGATTCCTCCGCCGCTCAAATTCATGATGGCTGAGGCGGGTCTTGATCCCGCAAGCTACGAGGGGCCTGTCGACGGCATCCGCGACACCGTGCAAAAGCACATCCGGGCGACGGCCGAAGCCGAAGGGCGCGACTACTCAGCGCTCAACGACGACCAGCTCACGGACGACTACAACTATCTCGTTTTCCCGAACCTGACCTTCAACACGCACGCCGACCACCTCATGCTGTTTCGGCACCGGCCGCACCCGACCGATCCGAACCGCATGTACTTCGATGCCTGGACCATCGAGTACATCGTCGATGAGGAAGAACTGCCCACGCGGCGCCCGCGCCACAAGGTCATCAAGGACGGCGATCGATCCATGGGCATGGTCATCGACCAGGACGGCGGCAACCTGCCCAAGGTGCAGGCGGGCATGAACTCAGCGGCCTATGAAGGCCTCTGGCTTGGCGACCTCGAAGTGCGTATTCGGCACTTCCACAAGGTCATGGACGACTACCTCGCCGACTAACCGTCGGCGGCGCGTCTACATCCCCAGATTGGCGACCGAGCGTGCGCCGTTGACGCGGCTGATGGCGGCGTTGATGGCGTCGTCGTCAATAACGAGCGAGTCGGCCTTCTGGTAGAGCGTCAGCGCACGGTCGAGATCGCCCAGGTACTCGGCGCAGAGCCCCAGGTTGTAGACGAGCCCGATGTTGGTGTCGTACTTCTCTTCCATGCCGCCCCAACGACCGCAGGCCTTGTCCCAGCGGC
Organism: Pseudomonadota bacterium; assembly: GCA_039821605.1. Classification (GTDB taxonomy): domain Bacteria; phylum Pseudomonadota; class Gammaproteobacteria; order Steroidobacterales; family Woeseiaceae; genus CALBPI01. The sequence goes on from JBCBNV010000004.1 coordinate 300,537, forward strand.
CGGCCTTCGCGGCCTTGATCGCGTCCTTGAAGATCTTGCTGTCGTTCTTGTCGATACGGCCGGATTTCTTGAGCTCGACCTTGATGGTCTCCGTGCGCGGGATCAGATCGCCCACGAATTCGGCGAGCACTTCGGTGCGCGCCGCAGCGGCCACCGCGCCGCCACCTGGCAGTGAGCCCTTATCACCCTGGCAGTACTTGTAGGACTGCGCCTTGGGGATCTGCCGTGTGTAGACCGTGTCACCGCTCGGCACCGCCAGAATCGTCAGCGTGGCCTGGTAATGGCCTGTGATGATGTCGCAACGCACGTTCTGCTTCTTCATGTAGCCCTCTTCACAGGACCCGAAGTACTTGTTGCGGATCTTGGTGCAGACGTTGCGCTCTTCGGTGGTTCGCGTCGTTTCCCAGTTCACGACATCGACGGAGCCGTGGTAGATCGCTTCGACGTCCATCTGTTTACCGGCCTCGAGAATCTTCGGGATCGTTTGCTCGCTGGGCTGCAGCATTTGTGAGGTCAGCAGCGTCTTGGTGGGTTCGCCGCGGACCCGGGCCGAGCTGAGCTGATCGCGCAGTGCGTTGGAGAACGACACGCCGTCCTGACCCGTGAAATCAAAGACGGCGATGCGAGTGAGCTCGCTGGCCCGCTGATGTTGAGCCTGCACGACAACCTCGAGCGGCGCCTTGGTTGGGCCGAAGATACTGGCCGAAGCCTGTGGTGCCACGACGAGCATGGCCAGCGCAAGTGCGCCGTACGTCTTGTTGATCATGAGCTCACATCCCCTGATTTCGTCTTGTCTGTCGTTTCTGTTGTGTCGTTCTCTTTATCTGCAGCGAACTTCCGATGACCGGTGCTCGCACCGGGTCACGAAGACCATGCCGTTGCGACGGACCGAGAAGGTCACGCCGGAACGGCTCTGGGAGAGCGGGTTTAGAACATCCCGCTCCCAGTTGAACGTGGGTGGAATCGACTTGTGATTGATCTTCTCGATCCGGTCGCCATTGCGGATCTTGGCCATGATGTTGCCAGCCGAGTCGAGAACCTCGTATTGAATGTTGCCGTCATTACCGGGATTCACGATGCGAGACACCTGCAGGCCGATATCGACGGTCTCGCCCAGATCCCATTTATCGACCGTCGTTGCGACCTGTTGTGTTTCGCGACGGGTTTCGAGTCCGGCGACGCTGAGAGGCATGCGATGCCGCTCGAACCAGGCACCCACAAATTGCGCCGGCAAAACGGTCGCTTCGCGGCCGTTCGTTTCGATGATCATGCCGATGAGGTCGCGGCCGCTCGAATCAAACAGGCCACCGCCCGAGAACCCCTCGCGAATGGCAGAGGACTTCACGACGATAAGGTTGCGCGCGTCGCGGTCGATGACAAAGTCGCCCGAGGCCGGCATCTGCCAGCTGGGGTGTCCGACCCCGACAACGGCCTCGCCGATGTAGGCCGAAGCTGTCAGTGCGCGCGAGCTGATCTCGAACCTGGGCAGCCGCAGGCTCGTGTCGCGACGCACCTTGAGTGCAGTCAGGTCGTTGTTGATGTCGGAGATGCCGACGTACTCGGCAGGGTAACTCTGGCCGCCGCGGTAGCTGAAGCGTACGGTGATATCGCGGTACTGCTCCTGGGGCAGCACCTCGCGGTTGAAGACGTTGTGGTCGGCCGTGGCGATGAAGATGTGCGTCGCATCCGCGCCCACGATGATGCCCGAGCCGTAGACGTCGCGGCCTGCTTCGGTCTTGGCCGTGAGCATGACGACGAGTTCGCGCGGGTCTGCTGCGTTTGCCGACGGTGCGTGTACGAAGGCGACCAGTGAGACAACGACGCCCAATGCGAGGCGTCGCAGTCTAGTGATGGGTCTGGTTCGAAACACGTGTCGCTCCATTACTTCGCGTACCAACGCTCGATCATGACGGGGACCAGAAACACGGCAATAAACGCACTAGCGGCCTTGGCCCAGGTGTGGTGACTCAGGAACTGGAACCAGCTGGGCATCGTTGAATCGTCGTTATCCGCTGCGCCGAATCGCACGTCGCTGACTTTGCCCGCGATCACAACATCGATGCCTTCGGGTTCCAGCGTCATCGTGAGCGTTGCCGTGTCGACAAACTCGAGCGCCACGGTTTCGCCGTGCGGAATATCCATGACCTCGTTGTCGAGGTCGTACCATACGATCGTGCCGTCCACGATTTCGCTGAAGACAATGTCATCGTCTGTGGACATCGGCGGGATAAACGACACGCCCACGAGTGTGTCTGTCCGAAGTACATCGCCACTGCTCGTGGGGTCGGTGACGGCAAGCCGGGACGTGTTGTCGCCGGGCTGAAGGAACTGCAAGGTGTCACTGACCTGCGTGACTGGTTCCCCGTTCCCGAGCGTGACCTGCGACCCTTCCGGCGAAATGACCGCGAGGGATGCGTCGAAAGGCTGCCAGCTCAAGTCATAGCCATTCACGCCTTGTGCGTGCACGGTCATTCGCACGCGGCGATCGCCCGCGAAGGAGATGCTGCTCAGGGTGACGTTTTTCTCAGCATCGGAGCGATAGACCGTCACATCGATACCGTCTTGCGTTGTGCCTGCGAATTGACTCGCATCGATGTCGTACAGCGTCATCGAGTCCGCGACCAGTGAAAGGAGTTCGCCACGTTCGAAGTCGAAGGCGGCGTAGCGCGTCTGAATCTCAATTCGAACGTCTGTCGTTTGTACATCCCTGGCGATAATGGCGAAGAAAAAGGCGCCGATAACGAAGAGCGCTGCAATCGCGCCAAGCGAGAGACTGTCCTTCTTGGTTTCGTCCTTGTCAGATGCGCCAGACGCATCCTGGCTTTTGCCGCCGTCAACGCCCTCGTCCGTGTCCACCGGATCACTCATGGCACATACACCGTAGCGCTCACCTGGTCTGCCTGACCGTCTGTGGTCAGCGCGTGCACCACGAGCGTATAAACGCCGCCGTCAATGTCGCCCGGCAGGCCGATGACCACCGGCCGGCGTGGCGGAAAGCGACCGAGATCGATTGAGTCGTTGTGGCCTGCGTGCTCCGCGGATGCCGGCGTGAGCCGATAGAACACTTTTGCCAGCGCAACACGCGCCTGCAGGATCAGTGTGAGCTCATCGCTGTCGATGCCCTCGACCCGAACCGGGCGATAGGCGGGCTGTCGCTGGCGGCAGTCGCCTTCGCAGGCGATGAAGCACAACGGCATGATGCTTGCGGCATTGTCGAGGCTGCGCACCGATTCGAGGCTCCAGTCGAAGGGCTCGCTCGCATCCGAGCGCGCGTCGATCTGGTAATAGATGTCGGGGTCCAGGGAGCGACCGATGATCTGCAGGCCGCTGTCGTCGGGCAGGGCAGCAGGCAGCAGTGGCAACGATGTAGCGTCGCCCAACTTCGACTGATCAAGAGGCGCGCCGTACTGCAGCCCGACAATCTCGACACCGGTTACCGAGATCGGTTGCTGAAAGAACCCCTCGCACCGGCCGTCATCGCGGCGCTGGTAGGCGTTCGTCTCTCCCGATTGCGTCGCAACCTTGCGATTGCATTCGCTGGGCGCTGCCTGGACCCCTGATGCCAACATCACTGCCGCCATCACGATCGCGTGTCCAGCTGATGGGGCCCAGCGTACCCTTGCCTCACTCATGGTGTAGCCCCACTCGGCGCTTTCTTGGCGCCGTTTTTGATCGAGTATACGCAACCGATCGGGCGCGACAAATCGTGGGTATTTCCAACCGTCACGGCGCTGCGGCCTTGGCAATGCAGGCGCTGGCAGGCGGTTGAATTCACTGGGATCGTTGGAGAAGCAATCCACAGGGCCTGATAAAAAACAGTCAGTCCTGTTTCTTTTGTGCTGACGGCTTTGTACACTATTTCGGCTGGCGCACCGATTGCCGACAGGGGGAGCTATGACGCTGCAAAAGACCGAGCTGCTGACGGCCTACCGGCTCATGAAGACCATTCGTGAGTTCGAGGAGCGGCTGCACGTCGAGATCGCCACGGGCGCGATCCCGGGCTTCACGCACCTCTACTCGGGCCAGGAGGCCATCGCCGTGGGTGTCTGCATGCACCTGGCCGACGATGACTACATCGTCTCCACGCACCGAGGCCACGGCCACTGCATCGCCAAGGGCTGCGACGTCATCGGCATGATGAAAGAGATCTACGGCCGCGCCGACGGGCTCTGCAAGGGCAAGGGCGGCTCGATGCACATCGCCGATTTTGACAAGGGCATGCTGGGCGCCAACGCCATCGTCGGTGGCGGGCCACCGATTGCGACGGGCGCGGCGATTGCGACCAAGCTCGACGGCAATGGCAAAGTCACCGCGTCGTTCGGCGGTGACGGCAGCTCGAATCAGGGCACGGTGTTCGAGGCTATGAACCTGGCCGTGGTCCTCAAGCTGCCCACGCTGTTCGTTTACGAAGACAACGGGTACGGCGAGCACACGGGTACGTCTTACGCGGTCGGCAGCGACGACATCGCGGGCCGCTGCGCGGGCTTCGGCATGCGTGCCGAGAAAGTAGACGGCGCCGACTTCTTTGCCGTGTACGACATGGCCGGCGATCTGTTCGGCCAGCTGCGACGGGGTGAAGGTCCCGCCGCGCTCGAATGCGCCATCACGCGCTTCTACGGCCACTTCGAAGGTGATCCGCAGAAGTACCGCGCCAAGGACGAGGTCGCGAACTTCCGCCAAACCATGGACTGCCTCAAGAACTTCAGAAAACGCGTGACGGACGAAGGCTGGCTCACCGATGCCGAGCTCGATGCCGTGGACGCCGAGGTGACGGCGCTCATCGACGACGCCGTCGAGCAGTCGAAGGCGGCACCGCCGCCCGATGTGTCCGAAGTCCTCACCGACGTTTACGTCACTTACTGAGGGCCGAGCGATGACTGTCAAGACCTTTCGCGAAGCGCTCAATGACACGCTGCACGCCGAGATGGCGCGCGACGACAAGATCATCATCCTGGGCGAAGACGTCGCCGGCGGTGCCGGCGGCACGGGTGTCGAGGAAGCCGCGGGCGGCATCTTCGGTGTCAGCAGCGGGCTGTTCAAAGCGTTTGGCGCAGAGCGCGTCATCGACACACCGATCAGCGAGTCGGCGATTGTGGGCGCGGCCGCAGGTGCTGCACTGGCTGGCTACCGTCCCGTTGCCGAGCTCATGTTCGCGGACTTCATCGGCGTCTCGATGGACCAGCTCTACAATCAGATCGCGAAGTTCCGCTACATGTTTGGTGGCAAGACCAAGTGCCCCGCGATCATCCGGATGCCCACGGGCGCTGGCATGAACATGGGCGCGCAGCACTCGCAGACGATCTACCCGATCGTCACGAGCGTGCCGGGTCTCAAGGTGGCGATCCCTTCCAATGCTGCAGACGCCAAGGGCTTGCTGACCACGGCACTGCGTGGCGACGACCCCGTCGTGTTCTTTGAGCACAAGGCGCTGTACCCGCGTAAGTGCGAGGTGCCGGACGGCGACTACCTCGTGCCGTTCGGAGAGGCTGCCTTAGTTCGTGAAGGTGAGCACGCGACCGTCGTGGCGCTCGCACGGATGGTCAACTTCGCCGAGAAGGCGCTCGACGCACTCGCGGCGGACGGCATTACGGCCGATCTCATCGATCCGCGTACGACCTCGCCGCTCGATCTCGACACCATTCTCGAGAGCCTCGAAGCCACGGGCCGTCTCGTCATCGTCGACGAGTCCAACCCGCGTTGCTCCGTCGCCTCAGACATCGCGGGTATGGTGGCGAGCGAAGGCTTCGACCTGCTCAAGGCGCCCGTGCAGCTTGTGACCGCGCCACACACGCCCGTGCCCTTTGCACGCGAACTCGAGCGCGCCTACGTGCCCAGCCCCGACGACATCGCCGCAGCGATCCGCAAGGTGGTCGCGTACTGACATGAGCATCACGGCGATCACGGTGCCCAAGTGGGGCATCGAAATGCAGGAAGGCACGCTGACCGAATGGAAGGTCGCGGTTGGCGACGCGGTCACCAAGGGTGACGAAATCGTCGACATGGAGACAGAGAAAATCGTCAATGCGGGTGAGGCGCCCGCCTCGGGCGTCATCCGTCGTCTGATTGGCGAGGTGGGTGATGTCTACGAAGTCGGCGTGCTTATCGGTGTCATTGCCGACGCCGATGAAGACGATGCTGCCATCGATGCGTTCGTCTCCGGTTTCAAAGCGGTCGACGCGTCGTTTGAGGGCGGCGATGCGCCGTCGGCGCCCGCTCCTGAACCGGCGCCTGAGCCTGCAGCAACACCTGCGTCTTCAGGTGAGGCACCACGCATCAGTCCTATCGCCAAACGTCTGGCCGAAGCCGCGGGTCTCGACTGGACGACGTTAGCCGGTACAGGCCGCAACGGCCGAATCTCGAAAGAAGATGTAGAGGCGGCGCTGGCGGAACAGTCGGGCGGCACCCCAATCGCGCGCACAGCGACGCAGAAGACCGTGGCCGCCCGCATGGCCGAAGCCAAGCAGGCCGTGCCGCACTTCTATCTCGACATCGCCGCCGATGTGCAGCACGCCCAGAAGCTGCGCAAGGACTACAGCGAAAAGACGGGCACCAAGGTCACGCTCAACGACGTGATCATCAAGGCGGTTGCCGTGGCGCTGGCCGAGCATCCGAACGTCAACGTGACCTATCGCGATGACGAGCTCTATGCGGGTGATGGGGGCGTGGGCGTGGCGATTGCTTCAGAGCACGGGCTCGTGGCCCCGGTCATCAGCAACGCGGCCCAACGCACGCTCGCCGACATCGGCGACACCGTTCGCGGCCTGGCCAAATCGGCGAATGCGCGTGAGCTCGGCAAGGATGACCTCGCGGGTGGTGCGACCACTGTCTCCAACCTGGGCATGTTCGGCATCGACCGCTTCACGGCCATCATCAATCCGCCGCAAACCTCGATCCTGGCCGTCGGCGCGGCGCGCCACACGGGCGTCGTTGGCGAAGGACCCGCTGTCGGTGGCGGCGACGGACCCGAAGGCCGCCTCATGGTCGGCGCCACGCTCGTCAACATCACGATGTCTTGCGACCACCGCGCCTTCGACGGTGCCGATGGCGCGCGGTTCCTTGCCACGCTCAAAGACCTGATCGAGAAGCCGGCAAAGCTCTTCGACGACTGAAACCCCCGTCATTGCGGGCCCGTTCAGCGCCTACCCGCCGTCATTGCGAGGGGCCAAAGGCCCCGCGGCAATCTCCCAACGCTTGCGCAGTTCCAGAGAGATCGCCGCGGTCGCTGCGCTCCCTCGCGATGACGGTGGCGTTGGTGCTCCCTCGCGATGACGGTGTCGTCAGTGCTCCCTCGCGATGACGGTGTCGTCGGCGCTCCCTCGCGATGACGGTGTCGTCGGTGCTCCCTCGCGATGACGGTTTTGTCTGCGCTCCCTCGCGATGACGGCGACAGGTCTGCATCCGCACACGCTTCCTACGACGAACTGTGATAGTGCTACCGTCGCCGCGGCAGCGTGCCGTCGCGACTTACAACGACTCACACGAAATGACGAATCTCACAAAGACGATGCTCTGCCTGCTTGCGATCGGGGTGCTCTCCGGTTGCACTACGGCGCATAACACGTCGGTGCGTCAAACTCAGACCGTGCCGCGCTTCGAGCCGATTGCAGACGGCGATTCTTTCCCTGTTTCAGTGCCTGTTGCGTTCGACAGTCAGCGTGGCTACCTGGTCGTCGAGGAGGAGCGCGGCGTTGCGAATGGCAGGACGCTGCGCCTGCCGGTGGCTATCGTGAAGCCGGAAGTGGCCGAGCCGAATCGGTCCCCCGTACTGTTCTTGTCTGGTGGTCCGGGTGTCGGAAGTTTGTCCGCGGCGGCTTATCCGGGTGCTTATCCCTGGACCCGCGATCGTGAGTTCGTTGTTCTTGGACAGCGCGGTACGCAACATGCGGAACCCGCACTTCTGTGCGAAGCCTTTGGCACAGCACTTGTCGACCCGGATGTCCCTGGCGGCGCTGTTAACGCGGCACGAGACTGTGCGCGCGAACTGGAGGCGGCAGGCATCGATCGTGCCGCTTACCATTCGGCCAACATAGCGGCGGATATCGAGGACCTGCGTAAGGTCCTCGGCGTAGAGCGCTGGTCCTTGTACGGCATGTCGTACGGTACGCGTGTTGCGCTGACGGTGGCGCGCGACTACCCCGGCAGCGTCGCGTCGATGGTTTTGGATTCGCCCTTACCCCACACGGTGCGTTACGACGACGAGAGCGGGGACAATCTTCTCTCTGTCTTGCGGCGCGTCGGTGAGGCGTGCGCGAAGCAGCCGTCTTGTGCGAGGGCTTTCCCCGACGTCGCATCGCGCTACATGGAGGCTGTTGTGCGCGCCCAGGAAAAGCCCTGGGAAGTACCTGCGATGGCCGGGCGGGACGCGATGACGGTCAGCGCGGCGGATCTGCTTCGTGCTGTTCCTGTTTTCTCGCGCGAGGGTCTCGCGGCGGCACCGCTGATCATGGATGCAATCGCGCGGCGAGACCTCGGTTTACTGGTGGAAGCAGTTACCGAGTCTGGGTCTTCAAGTAATTTTGCCTGGGGCATGCGCCTTTCCGTGTGGTGCAGCGAGGCCTTGCCATTTAGTAAACGTGCAACAACCGCGGACTTGCGGTTCGACGGCTTCGACAGCGCGGTCTTCGCACCCGAGACGTGCGCAGCTTGGGGGGTTCCAGCTCGGCCTGTCGAAGAGGTCGCAGCGACGATATCGCCGATCCCCACACTCATCATTGCGGGCGAATACGATGCGTTGACGCCCCCTGCCTGGGGCTTCGAGGCTGCCGAAACGCTGTCAAATAGCCGCGTGGTCGTTATCCCGGCCGGTTTTCATTCGGAAACAACGAACTGGGGCGGCGATGGCTGCGCGATGACTGCGGCAGCAAGCTTCTTTGCGAATCCAATGACATTCCTCGCGGACAAGGCTGAGCCGGTATGCCTCGCGCAAGCACAGGGGCCTGAGTTTGTGCTGGACGCAGAAGAACTATTGAGCGACTAGCGTCGTCGCGACCGCGACTTCGCGCAGTCGTTTCTCCGTCATTGCGAGCCCGCGCAGCGGGCAGACCCCCGTCATTGCGAGCCCGCGCAGCGGGCAGACCCCCGTCATTGCGAGCCCGCGCAGCGGGCGCGGCAATCTCCCAACGCCCGCGCAGGTTTTTGGAGATCGCCGCGGTCGCTTCGCTCCCTCGCGATGACGGGGGGATCAGCGCTCCCTCGCGATGACGGGGGGATCAGCGCTCCCTTGCGACGACGGGGGGATCAGCGCTCCCTCACGATGACGGGGGGATCAGCGCTCTGTCACGATGCAGGGGGTGGACCCGCTGCGCGGCCTCGCCACGATTGAATGCCTGTCGCCAGAGGGCGACAGTTGTTGCGTTTTCGCGGCAGACCGGACCCGAAAAAAGCGCTATATTCGGCGCATTGAACGCTTGCCGTTCGTCACAAGAGCCCGCTCGTTTTGCAACGATGGCTATTGCTTTGCGCCCTGGCCCTGGCGGCTAACGCGCACGCACAAGAATTCACGCTGTCGATCTCGAGCAACGACTTCGTTGCCACGCCGGTCTTCAGTGACGTCACCACCTTCGACTTCGAGGTGGTCGTCGAGGGCGACCTTGCGCCCGGTGCCTACAACAACCCGCAGCTCGTCTCGGTCACCTACAGCGTGTCGGGTGATCTCGTGTCCGGCACACCGTCGGGATTCCCAAGCTTCGCGCTGCTGCGCGAGATCGCGGGCAGCGACTTCTACGCCCAGGGCAGCCTGCTGATCTTCGAGGTGGCCGACACTGCCGTTCTCAGCGACGGCCTGCAGGTGGCCGAACTCGTTGGCGGATCTCTCGTGTTCACTTTCAACGGCCGCGAGATTGGTAACGGCCGTTTCCACCCCGCGCTGTTTCAGCTCAACGCCGACGGCACGGGGCGCATTCAGAACTCGAACAACATCGTTCAGGAAGTCCCGTTGATCGAGGTTGGCTTCGGCGAGGAATACGTCACCGACCTGGCCTTCGACCCGGGCAACCTGACGATCGTCGCGGCACCGACCACGGCGCCGCCGCCGGGTAACCTGGGATCATCTGGAGGTGGGGCCGTGAGCCTGGTCTTCTTCGCCGTGCTGTGGTGCGCCGTTATGGCTGCCGCGATGCGCCGGCGCTGGGCTGTCTGAAGCCCATACTCGCGCCGCGGACTGCGACGTTCTCTCCCGCGAGGGCATCTCGCAAGGCGCCCGTGGTGAACGGTTTGCGGATGAGCCGGTAGGGCAAGTCCGACGAGACGATGTCGTGGTAGCCCGTCATGAGCACGACGTCGATGTGCGGCAGCCGCTCCGTGACCCAGGTCGCGAGACGCGGCCCATTCAGTGCACCAGGCATGCTGACGTCCGTCAGCAGGTAGTCGAATCGCGCATCCCGCGACAGGTGCACCTGCGCCGCGTCACCGCAATCCACCCGCACGGTATCCAGGCCAAGCCGCGCCAGAACCGTCATCACCATCTCGGCAACGCCATCGTCGTCTTCGACGAGCATGAGCCTGCGGCCATGGATACTCGGCGCGGCGGCCTCCGCCCTCGCCGGCGTCGAGAGCTCGTCCTGCGGGGTTTCGTGCGTGCGTGGCAGCAGCATCTGCACGAGTGTCCCTTCGCCCGCCTGGCTCCGAATTCGCAGGTCGCCGCCGCTCTGGCGCACGAAGCCGTACACGGAACTCAAGCCCAGGCCCGTGCCCATCTGGTCTTTTCGGGTGGAGAAGAACGGCTCCATGGCGCGTTGTGCCTGATCGCTTGTCATTCCGATACCGGTGTCGGCAACGCTGATCTCCACATACTCGCCGGGCTGCAGATCGCCAAAGCCCGGCAGGTCATCGGCGCCGAGCTCGCGAATGCGTGACACGATGTTTGCGTGACCGCCCTCGGGCATGGCGTGGCAGGCATTGCTGAGCAAATTTAGGATCGCCGTCGTCAGCAGCGCGGGGTCCACGAGCAAGGCGGCGCCATCGGTGCGGTCCTCGATGTGCAGCGTGACCCTTTCGGCCACGGATGACATGAGCAGCGCCTCGTTGGCTTCGAGGTAGTGACCGACGCGAACAGCACGCGGTGCCATTTCCAGCTGGCTCGAGAACGCAAGGAGCTGGCGGATGATGCTCGAGCCATGCGAGACCGAGTGCCCGGCGGCGTCGAGGGCGCGCGCGCGATCCCCTGGCTCTGCTTCGCCATCCGCGAGGATCTCGTGCGCGCTGGCGACCACCTGCAGGAGGTTGTTGAAGTCATGTGCGACGTTGCCCGCGATGCGCGCGATGGCCTCGGCGCGACGGTTCCTGTCGAGCGCCTTGCTCATGTCGGCCTGCGCGCGCAGGTTTTGCTCCAGTTCTCGCGTCTTCTCACCGACGAGCTGCTCGAGCGCCTCGTTCTGCGCCTCTTTTTGTGCCATGAGTTGCTGCGTGGCGCGACGGCGTGTGGTGAGCCACACCAGCGCCATGGCCCCGATGATGGCCGCGAACAGCAGCAGGATAACCAGCTTGCGCTTTTCCCACTCCGCCTCGCTGCGGGCCAGTGCTTCGCGAGCCTCGGCCTCCACACGCTGCAGCTCCATGCTGCTGTTGGCAGCCGCCAACCGGGCATTGAAGTAGGCCGATCGACTCGAGGACACCAGAACATGATGCGCCTCGTCGGCCTGCGCGATCGCGCGCAGCAGCTCGGCGTCACCGGTACGGCCGGACAGACGCAGCTTCGCCTCAAGTTCGAGGCGCAGAGCGTCGATGCGCCGGCGGGGCACCTGCTCCTGCTCGAGATCGATCGCGCCAATGACGCTTAGGACTCGGTCGTACTCACCGAGCGCCATGAGCGTCCGCGCAACCGACAAGCGGGCCTCCGTCGCCTCGTTGATGCGGCCCTGCAGCAGGCTCACGCTGCGCTCGGCGTTGGCCAGGGACTCCGCCAGGTCACCGCGTTCGCGAAGTGCGTCCGCAAGAAACTTATGCGCCGAACCGAGCAATAGCGGTGGCGCCGGGTTGGATCGATTGATGTAGGCGGTCAATCCGTCGATGGCGAGATCGAGCTTGCCCTCGATTCGGCATAGCTCGAATTCATGCAGCAACAGTGAGTCGGTTATGAGTACGTCAGGGCGACGATCCATGATCGGCCGGAGCTGCTCGAGCGTCTGGCGCGCCGACACGAAGTTGCCCTGGTCGATAAGAATGACGGTCAGGTTGTTGCCCGCGTGCAGCGCCGTGATGTCGTCATTGTCCGCGAGCGCCTCGCTCATGGCCGACTCGAAGATGTCTGCTGCCGCGTCGGAGCGACCGACGTTGTTGAGGATCAGGCCATAGTTGACGCGCGCCCGATTGAGCGGGCCTGCGGGTACGCTGCGTGACGGCGCCGCCAGTAATGACTCGTAGGCGCGGACGGCGCTCTCGCGATCCCCGCCGAGAAAGATCAGAGCCGCATCGAGCGAGCGGCAGCGGAATGCCAGTGCGGCAAAACTGTCAGGATCGATTCTGGGGCACAGGCTCTGGATTTGCTCGCGTGCAAGTTCGATCTCGTTGAGGCGCATGTTCGCAACGGCCTCGACGATGCGGGCTTTGATCCAGACGGGATTGTCAGGTGTACCCAGCGCACCAAGCGCGGCGTCGACCCGCGCGACCAGCTCAGGCCGTTTGTCGGGCGGGGAGTTGAGTTCGTTGAATGCCTGGTCGAGATCCTGAAGAAGTTGCGGAGAAACTTCGCCGAGAGCCCTCGGTGGGACAAATATCAGAAGCAGGGCGCATACGGTGGTGAGAGCACGTCGCGACACGAGTGGCTTCATAGCAGTCCATTGGCAACCACGAACCCCACAATACTATCGTGTTCCCGAAACGACGACGAGGCATGGGCGGATTATTTCGATCTAAAGCGCGTGCCGCGGCTGCACGCACTCAGACCGTTGCGAGTGTGACCAGCAACAGCAGCAACCGGTAGGTCACCGTGGTTAGCTGCAACGCAAACAAACTCACGATCGCGAGTGTCGTCGCGATGAGCGTGCCCATGGCGTAGAAGCGCCGATAAGCGAAGAACAGGTAGGGCACGGTGATGAGCAGGCTCGCACCGCCCTCGACCAGGAAATTTGCCGCCGGGTTCAGCCAATACGGTGTGCCGATGAGCGCCTGCAGGCCTGACGCCGCAGCGATGATGATGTGGGGCCACACCATGAGTACGAGGCAGTGCAACACAATGAGGTCGAACGCGTAGAAGTGCAGCGCGAACACCACGTGGTCCACGAAGGGCTTGCCGCGACCGACAGCGATCAGCGCGAGCCAGACGGCAAGTATCGGCACCATAACTACCACGAGCGACCGCGCGAGCAGCTCGCTCTGATTGTTGTAGACGACCTCAAAGGTGTCGGCGTCGAGGTCCGAACTCGACGTGGCGGCGGCAACCCAGTCGGCAACGGGCAGCGCTTCTGAGTACACCTGCCGTGTGAGCTGCGAGTCTAGCGGCGTGTTGTAGCCCGTGTAGGACGACAACGGCTGAATCAGGAAGTAGGCCAGGTTGGCCAGAAGGAAGAGCTGCACGGGCCCTAGGAATGGTTTGCGTCGTCCTTCGGCAAACGCCTGGGTCAGCGCCCCGGGGCGACACACGAGCAGTTTGAGTGTTTGGATCAGCCGCGAGTCGACGTCCGTGACGTCTTCGAACGCGCGCCGCAGAAACGCCACGACGGTGCGATCCGCATGGGTGATGCGCCGTTCGCCACACTGCGAACAGAAGTCCTCAGGTTGCACCGCGCCGCAACTGACGCAGTGGTGCACGCTGGCCTCGGTCATGACATGAGCTTACCGCGTCGTCATGACGATGTGCCATGTGTCGTTTAGCCGGCTCCGCGATTCGACTGTGTTATACAAGCGTATTGCAACCGGCCGGGGATTGATGGTGTTTGGTTCGATACGATCGCCGTCTGCCGCGCGGTGCGAACAGCGCCCCGCGCTGACACGCGTTGCAATGGCGCTGACCACACTGCTACTACTGCTGCCCGCCGTTGCGCAGTCAGCGCATCATGCGGGCGAGTCGAAAACGACCGACAGCGCGCTGCGCAACTATGCCGGCCTCGGCGCCATCAGTTTCCCGAACTCGGGCGCGCCTGAGGCGCAGGATGCGTTCTACCAGGGCGTGTTGCTGATGCACAGCTTCGAGTTCACGCCGGCGGCCGAAGCGTTTCGCGAGGCCCAGGCAATCGACGCGGACTTCGCGCTGGCCTACTGGGGCGAGGCGATGACCTACAACCACCCGTTGTGGCGCCAGCACGACGCAGAGCGTGGCGCCGGAACGCTGGCGAGGCTTGCGGCAACGCCCGCTGCACGACGTGCCAAGGCCGGCAGCGAGCGCGAGGGGATGTATCTCGACGCGATCGAGATTCTGTACGGCTTCGAAGGCACCAAGGCCGAGCGCGATCGCGCCTACATGGAGGCCATGGCCGAGCTGGTTGCCGCTTATCCGGATGATGACGAGGCGCGCACGTTCTACGCCTTGTCGATTCTCGGCAGCGTGGACGGCAGCCGTGACTTTGCCACTTACATGCGGGCTGCCGCGCAGGCGCTCCCGGTGTTCGAACGCAATCCGCGCCACCCCGGTGCCGCGCACTACATCATCCACGCCTTCGACGACCCCATTCACGCACCGCTGGGTCTGCCCGCCGCATTGGCCTATGCCGACATAGCGCCCGATGCCGCCCATGCGCAGCACATGACCTCACACATCTTCCTTGCTTCCGGCATGTGGGAACAGACGGTTGCCGCCAACGAACGCGCGCATGCCGTGCAGAACGCCGACTACGCGGCGCGAGGCCGTCCTGCCAACGTCTGCGGGCATTATTCGTCCTGGTTGCACTATGGGCACCTGCAGCTCGGCCAGGTGCAACAGGCTGAAGCGCTTATGGATCGCTGCCACGAGCGCGTGCAGGGCGATGCGACGTTGGGCGAGTGGGCGTACTTCGTGTCGATGCGCGCGCGACAGATCCTCGATACCGACAACGCGGGATGGGTCGAACGCTGGCAGGTGTCGGCTGAGCAGATACCCGGTGGTGGCTCGGACTGGGGCTACGGCAGCCCGGCGTTCAAGCATCGGGTCGCCGAAGCAATGGCCGGCCTGCAGTTGGGCAACACCGGCCGGGCGCGCGAGCTGCTCGAGCGGCGTGGTCCCGAGGCGACAGGTGCCGCGCTGCAGCTCGACCAGGTCGCGGGCATGCTGGCGTTGCACGACGGCGACATCGAGCGGGGCCTCTCGTTGCTGCGCCAGGCGGCTGAGACGGAAGCCGAGTTGCCGCTGGAGTTCGGGCCGCCGGGTACAGTGATGCCGTCTCACGAAGTGCTGGGTGCCGCGTTGCTGGCGCAAGGCCGATTTCCAGAAGCTGCCGATGCCTACCGCAGCGCACTGGCGCGCACGCCGGGCCGATTGCCAGCTTTGCGAGGGCTTGCGGCAGCCAATGCGGCACTGGTGAACTGAGCCAGCCTAAGCGACATTGCGTGCGCGGCAGCGCTGATAGTTTTTGCCCTAAGGCGTTGCCGCCGCTATTCCCAACGGAACACCTCGTCGAACGGTTTCTGCAGCACCTCGGCGATGCGAAAGGCCGTTTCCAGGCTGGGTGCGTACTTGCCGGCTTCAATCGCAGCGATGGTCTGGCGCGTCACACCGACGCGCCGGCCCAGGTCTGCCTGGGTCATCTCTCCGGCGAGAAAGCGCAGCGTGCGGACCGAGTTGGTGACCTGGCGCTCAGGCACGAAGGCCTTGCCGGTAACCAATGAGTATGAGGCCGTGATGCACGACTTCGGCCAGCACAATCGCGAACAGCGCTGCGTGCACGATGTCCCAGCCCCCGGCCTCGAACGGCATGACGCACCCAACCACGATCATGCATGCGATGAGCACGTAGTAGGCGGCCGACGTGGCGTGTTGTTTCACGAGGAGGTCGCGCTCATCGGTGATTACCGGCTCGTCCTCGTCAGCACGAAAGTGGGCGACCAACCGATCGACGCCCACCACCAGTGCGAGTAATACCAGAGCGGCGCCCAGCAGCGTGATACGACCTAGCTCTGTAGCTGTCTCATGCGCAGCAGGCACCAGTGCCACGGCGATGAAGTAACCGCCGAAAACCAATGCCAGGGCGGCAAGCCAGACGTAAGCAAATCGTTCCTGAGGCAGCATGGATGGCTCCGATAGTGTGAGGCTAAATAGTTAACTATTTTGAACACAATGTCAAAAATTATTAACATTAACTAACACGCGTTTAGCAGGCACCATCCAGTGGGCGAAGACGCCGAGCCGAGGTGCCGCGTTGGGAGATCGCCGCGCCGCTTCGCGGCTCGCGATGACGGGTTTTCTTCGGCGTCGGCCGCCCTTGCCCGTCATTGCGAGGGGCCGAAGGCGGTTCCCCGTCATTGCGAGGGGCCAAAGGCCCCGCGGCAATCTCCCAACGCTATGATGTCGTCAGACAAGAACCCCGAGACCCAAACCATGATCATCGACGCCTGGGCTCAGCACCCGACGCTGCGCCACGCGCAAAGCCCGATCTTCGAGTCGCTGCGTCGCTGGACCAAGACTGAAGCGCCTGCCGAGGCACCACCCGTAGCAACGACGATCGCCGCCATGGACGCTGGCGGCATCGACAAAGCCCTCATCAGCGCCTGGCAAGCCCCGCACCAGGACCTCATCACCAACGATGAAGTCGCGGCGTTCGTTGCCGAGTACCCCGACCGTCTTGCCGGCGTCGGCTCGGTCGACATCTCCAAGCCCATGACCGCCGTGCGCGAGATCCGCCGCTGCGTCGACGAACTGGGCTTCAAGGCGATCCGCATATTGCCCTGGCTATGCGAGCTTCCGCCCACGGACCGCCGCTTCTATCCCGTTTACACCACGTGTTGCGATGCGGGCGTCCCCTTCTGCACGCAGATCGGTCACACAGGCCCGCTCATGCCATCCGAAGTCGGGCGCCCGATGTACCTCGACCAGGTCGCACTCGACTTTCCCGAGCTCGTCATGGTCGGCGGGCACATCGGCTACCCCTGGACCGACGAGGCCATCGCGGTCGCGACCAAGCACGAGAACATCTACATCGACACTTCGGCCTACACGGTTGCGCGCTACCCGACGGTGCTCGTCGACTACCTGCGTGCCCATGGCCGACACAAAGTTCTGTTCGGCACCAACTATCCAATGATCCCGCCCGACAAAGCACTGGCCGGTCTCGATGCCCTTGGGCTGGACGACGACGCCGGAGCCGCGTTTCTGGGTGGCAATGCACAGCGTGTGTTCGCGCTGTAAGGAGTTCTCACATGGCCAACAACCCTGTCATTCACTTTGAGATTGGCTGCACAAACACCGAAGGCACGCGTGCGTTCTTCGACGGCATGTTCGACTGGGACATTGGCGGCGCCGACCAGGGCTTCCCCATCAACACGGGCGACCCCAACGGGCCGACGGGCCATCTCGTGGGACTCGGCGCCGAGTGGGGGCACTATGTGACTGTGTACGTCAAAGTCGATGCGCTCGAAGCGGCGCTCGACAAAGCCGGCGAATTGGGCGGCAAAGTGCTCGTCGAGCCCATTGCGCTGCCCGAGCAAGGCCGCTTCGCGTGGATCGCTGCACCCGAGGGTCAGATCATCGGGCTCTGGGAAACGGCGTAGGTCGTCCGCCGCGAAACATTAGCCCGCTTGCGCGGGTCGTAATCGGTACAGGGGCCTCGGCCCGGAATCATGGAGCGAGTCTGGTGGCAGGCTTTATTCGCAAATCATTGCTGGGTGCCCTTGCGGCGATTGCGCTGGGCTACCTGGGTTTCGTCGGCTTTCTCTACGGCGCGCAGGAATCGTTAATCTTTAACGGGCACGTATTGCCCGCCGATCATGAATTCCAGACCGCGTTGCCCTACGAAGAGGTCTCGATCGAGTCCGACGGCGCCACGCTTAACGGCCTGCACTTCAAACAGGAAGACCCACGCGGGCTCGTGTTCTTCCTGCGCGGCAACAGCGGCAACCTGCAGTCGTGGACTACGGGAGTGGAGTTCTACCGCACCGTGAACTACGACATGTTCATGTTCGACTACCGCGGCTCTGGCAAAACGACGGGCGATATCGACGGCGAGGCGCAGTTGCACGCCGACGTGCGCGCCGCCTGGGATGTCATTGCGCCGCAGTACGAAGGCAAGCCCATCGTGCTTTATGGTCGGTCACTGGGAGCCGCGTTCGCGACGCGGCTGGCAACGGAGGTCGATCCCGATCTGCTCGTGCTGGTCTCGCCTTTCGAGAGCATGGTCACGATGGCGCAGTCTCGCTACCCGTTCGTGCCCGAGCAGATCCTGCGCTACCCGTTTCGAAACGACGCCCACATCGCCGAGGTCTCGACGCCCATCCTGCTCGTGCACGGCAATCGGGACCGGTTCATTCCGATCTCGCACAGTGAGGCCTTGCTCGAGCGGGCCGAGTCGCCCGCGGAGCTACTCGTGATTGAGGGTGCGGGCCATGGCGACATCCATCGCTACCCGAGCTATCTCAACGGCCTGGCGGCCGCGTTGCCGAATTGACTGCGGCTAGTTGAGGACCTTGTAGCCGCGACCGCGAACGCAGCGCTTCACCACGACTTCCTGCTCGCGTTTGTTGTCGAGCCCGGACCGCGTCGCACCCGCGAGTCCGCCGTAACCGGCACCACGCCCCGCGTCGCCGCCAATGGCGCCCGCGGCCGCACCTACGACAGCGCCAACAGCGCCGCCCTTGGCCGTGCCCTCAGCCACATTGATGTTCTCGGCGTAGGACTTGCACTCGGCCAGGTCCTTTTCGTACTGCGCCATGTTGACGCCGCGTTCGTCGATGATGGGGTCCGGATGGGCCGCGCAAGCCGCCAGCAGAAAGACGCCAAGGACGGTCAGGGCTCGGGTGGGTAAGGCGTGTCGTTTCATCGTTCCGGCTCCAGTTACGGGCTGCGAGCTGCGCCACCGCGGCGCGCGCCAAGCCACAACTTACTATGAGATCGACCCTCAGACAGGGGTACGAGTTCCAATTCTGGACGCACCGCCCCATCGCGCGCGCCTGATCGCTTACTTGCGGCAGTACTGGTCTCGCCGCCGGCGTCGCTGTATCGCCGGTCGCTAAACCGGTGTGCCGCACGGTTCCACTGGGAAACATTCGTTCACACGGGGGACTGGCAGCGGTTGTGCTACGTGACTAAACCACGCATTGCGCGATGCCATCCAACGGTGGTGTTCAGGTATTGGTTTCGAGACGGAGTCCCATCATGAGCCCATCTATTGCGCGAGGCGCCCTGTGGCGTTCTGGCGTTGTCGTGCTTGGGGGCCTGTGTCTCGCGTCGCCCGCGCATGCCACGTTCTCGATTGTTGCCTGCGAACCGGAGACGGGTGTCTGCGGCGTCGCCGTGGCAACGCACAATCTCGCCGTGGGCAACAGCGTGCCGTTCGCGCGGTACGGCGTCGGCGCCGGGGTCTCGCAATTTGAAACCAATGCCTGCCACGCCCCCGCCATGCTGCAGGCACTCAAAGACAACGTGGACGCCAGCGGTGCGTTGGACGCGGCGCTCGAGGCAGAGGCGAATTGCGACGACGGGCTCGACAAGGCCTATCGACAAGTGGCGCTTGTGACTGCAAGCGGTGACTTCGCCGCGCACACGGGCAACGCAGCTGGCGGATACGCCGGTCATCTCGGTGGCGAATTTGTGAGTGTGCAAGGCAATGGCTTGGCGTCGGCCGCTGTGCTCGAGGCGATGTTGCAGACGTTCGAGACCAGCGATGCGCCATTGGCAGAGCGATTGCTCGATGCACTCGAAGCGGGCCACAAGGCAGGCGGGCAATCGATCGGCGTGCTGTCTGCGGCATTGCGGGTCGCGACACCGCAAGGCTGGCCCGTCGACATCGACTTGCGCGTCGACTTTGCACACGGCACGGCTGTTTCGGAGCTGCGCAGGCTCTACGACGCCAGCCTTGCGCGGCAACTCCTGTTTCGCGCCGCGCGAACAGAGTCCGAGAATACGGCGGCCGCGCTCATCGCCCGTGCCGCGGTGCTCGCGCCCGACTGGGACCGTATCCAGTTGCGCGCGGCGCGGCTGGCCTCCCGGTTGGGGCGTCCTCGGCAGGCTACTGTTTATGCGTGCCGGTTTCGCGAGATCAACCCGGAGTGGGCGCGGCGGCTGGCCAATGAGCTTGATTTCGGGGCTTGCCCAGCCCCGTAGCAAGCCAATGCAACAAAGTCTGTAAGATTCCCCGCGCTCATGCGTCCTGTTGTCGAATCGACCGCAATGGGAACCAACATGACAACTCCGGGAGAACAACGCATGGCGCGCTTTACAGAGCGGCTGCCTCGCTGGGGCCAGGCCCGACAGGCACGACGGGACGAGCTGGTTGAGGTGCTGCGGGCGCACGCCGGGCTGGTGCTCGCCAGTGCCATACGCGTCGTCGGCACGATGCACGAGGCCGAAGACGTGGCACAGGATATTGCCGAGCGCCTCCTGCGCTCGCCGCCTGCCGATGTCCGCAACTGGCCGGCATACCTGAAGACGCTGGCCGTCAATGGTGCCATCGACCGACTTCGCAAGCGCCGACCCACGGCAGACGCCGACGAGCTGCCGGACATCACCACACCCGAAACCGAGCTCGAAGCTGGCGAGCGCGCCGAAGCACTCCGTGATGCCATCGCCACACTCTCGGAACGCGAGGCGTCGCTGTTCAGCCTCTACTACTTCGCCGACCTGAGTCAGGCCGATATTGGCAAGCAACTGGATATGACCGAGAACGCCGTCGGCGTCGCACTCCACCGAGTGCGGCAACGGCTGAGCCGCGACCTTCGCGCGCGACTGCAACTCGAACACGAGGACAACTGACATGAATGACACCCTGAACCACAACGACGAGCAGTTTCTTGCCACGTTCATCGAGCCTGCACGGGTTGCGGCAGAGAACCCCGAGCTGGGTGCGGCTGCCGAGCGCCTGCGTGCGCGGCTGCCCGAGGCGGCAGCGCCGAAGCGCGCAGCGTGGCTGCCCCGGCTCGCGGTACTTTCGGTGCTCATTACGGGCCTGTCGCTGACGGTGCCGTTTCTCGTGCCGGGCGGTGGTGCGACGGCTTTCGCCCAGGTCCAGGCCTGGTTCTCGAACTACAGCACCCTCGATGTGCGGACCGAGATCACGATGGGCGCGGACGTCATTGTTGATGTGCGCGCGCGTGCGACCGCCGCCGGTGATGCGCGTATCGAACAGCAGGGGGTGACACAGATTCTCAATGCGTCGGCGGGCACGTTCACAACGCTGCTGCCCAACCAGCAGTACATTCAGCAGACGCTTGATGGCATCGGCGACGCCCGTGAGGGCATGAGCTGGATCGACGAGTTGCGTAGCTTCCAGGGCGAGGCCGTTCTACTCGAAACGACGCGGGTGGTTGATGGCCGGGAGGCCCTGGGTCACCGACTCCAGATCGATGGCGTAGACCTCACGCTCTGGAGCGACGCGCTCGACAACCAACCGCTGCTGCTCGAGGGTGAATTGCCCGGTGGTTTGCAGATGCGCACGACCTTCGAGTTCAACCTGAATCTGGCGCCGTGGCTGTTCGAGCTGCCGCCGGGGTACTCGCCGGCCGCCCGTGACTAGTCACGCTTGAGGAATCGAGTCCGCGCGGCGCCAGGCGATTGCAGCCTGGCGCCGCGCTTTCTTCTGGGTGTCTTGCGACCAAAGCTGACCGATAATGACGGGGCACCCGTAGACCGATCCAACGGCAGGCCGCGTCATGAAACCTGGCACTTTCGCATTTTTATTGTTCGTTGCCGCGTACGTCGGCTTCGAAGTCTGGGCCGTGTCTAAGAGCAGCTACCGCCTGGAGCGCGACTTCATCTACGGCCAGCATGTCGGCGCGGCCTATGCGGTCCGTGTCTGCAGTGTCGACAAGTCGGAGAATGAGGCGCGCTTTGAGCGGAACCTTGCCTACGCCAAACAACGCGCCCGCGAGGCGCTGCTCGAGACCGGTGCAGAGGTCGCGGTAGCGACCGCGTTGGCCGATGTGGAATCCGAGGCGCGGGCCGAAGTGGACGCGATTGTCGCTGAGAAGGGCTGCGACGACATCGAGGTCTGGAAGC
Source organism: Pseudomonadota bacterium (assembly GCA_039821605.1). GTDB lineage: Bacteria > Pseudomonadota > Gammaproteobacteria > Steroidobacterales > Woeseiaceae > CALBPI01. Next base: position 322,588 of record JBCBNV010000004.1, read on the forward strand.
TCAGTCGGCGGTTTGATCTGTTGGCGCGGCAGAACCCGCCGATAGCGGATCTCTAGCAGCGCTGCGAGTCGGGGATATACACCGTCATCGCGAGTCGCGGAGCGACGCGGCGATCTCTTCGGCCGTGCGACGGCGTTTGGAGATTGCCGCGCCCGCTTCGCGGGCTCGCAATGACGGTTTTGCCGTGCGACGAGTGTCGGAGACTGCCGCGCCCGCTTCGCGGGCTCGCAATGACGTCGCGCTACGCTAGTCGTCGCTTCCGGTCATAGCGACGCGAAAGCCAATGTTGGAGAACGACATCGACCCGTCCCAGGCGCCGCGATAGGCCGTCCGCAGATAGAACGACCCGTGATCGCCCCAGGCGCCGCCGCGGAAGACGCGTTTTTCGCAGTCTGGGTTTTTGATGGGCGCACCATCGGCCGGGTGCGCGCTGTAGTTGTCGACGTAGCAGTCCGCGACCCACTCCCAGACATTTCCGACCATGTCTTCAACGCCGAAATCATTCGGGCTCGAGTAATGCCCGACGGGTGCGGTGTACAAGAAACCGTCGTCGCAATTGCCTGTTCGGGGCCACCCAGGGTATTCCGCTCGTGCCGTGATATCGGCGCCGTTGGTGTGACGGCAGAAGTCGTCTTCAACGTCGCCCCACCAGTAGGGGCTCGATGTGCCACCGCGCGCGGCGTATTCCCACTCGCTTTCCGACAGCAATCGGAAACGCTGATCGGGCGACTTGCTGTTGAGCCAGGCGACGTAGGCATTGGCGTCAGCCCACGTGACACAGACCACGGGATGATTGGTGTCTTGAGCGAAACCGGGGTCTCGCCAGGATGCGTCTGGATCGAAGTTCCAGGAGCCGTTCTCGCTCATCGTGAGACAGCGCGCGTCAGCCTCGTAACCCGTATCGTCAACGAATGCAGCGAACTCGGCGACGGTGGTTTCGAATCGCGATACGGCAAACGGCGCGATGCTAATGCGTTGCTGAGGCCCTTCGTCTTCAATATGGCCGGGTTCTTCTGGGGGCGAGCCCAGCAGGAACGTGCCGCCCTCAATCCAGACCATTTCGGGGCAATGGCGGCAATCACTCGTCGCCTTGGCGTCGGCCTGCGCCGCGGAAAGCGCGCCGGTGCAGCTCCAGAGCGCGAGCAGCAAGCAGGCTGCAGCGGGCATCGATTTGACGGCTGCGGGAATTGATCGGGTCATTCGCATTGGGGGCACCTTGCGCGAGCGGCGCGTACGCCGGGCCATAACAACTGGGTTCCTGTGCTTATAGCGCCCAGACTGGGAAATGGTTACAAGCGGATAGCGACAGGGGAGAAGACTGGCTTCACCAAGAGCTTGTCCAGTCGGGGATAAGCGAAGATGAAGAGTCGCCTATTAGGAAGCCGGATCTTCACTAACGCTAAGAAGTCGATCAGTCTAGAGATGGCCAAGGAGGGGGCCTGTGTCGATGACTGATAGGGCTACGCGTGTCGCATACGGGACAGTCGTTTTTGCGGCTCTCATTTTCATTGCCGCGTGTGACTTGCCGATACCGACATCGGTGCAATACGGAAAAATCCATCCTACCCTCCGATTCCAGCTGCTGTTCGAAGAACCCAGGGATCAGACGCAGGTCGTCAGGCGGCTGGCCGACGCGCTTGCCAAGGAGGGCGTCATAGTCGGCAATGAGATTGACTTTGGAACCGCCAGCAGGCCAAGGGCGCGGTTTACGATGTCGAAAGAACGGCATGACCTTGTAAGGTCAATCGCGCTGACGTTTCCACGCTATCCGCGTGATGCCACCGAACATCGTGAGTTCCATATTCAGTTTGTCTTTCATTCGCACGAGGACCTGGATGTCGCCGGGTGGCTGCTATTCAGTCGTTGGTACAACACGCATTTGCCAAGCGTCTTTCCTGAAGCAGACATCGTTGTGAAGCGCCACCCTGCTCACTTCACGCAGCCAGAACATCTCGAGGAATACGCGGAGGCGAGTAGCGTTGAGCTCACAGAGCAAGCGGTTGCTTGGTCGATCCAATTCAACGGGCCACCCGAGGAGTGAGCGGGCTCGTCTACTGGGTTGTGACATTGATAGTCTAGAGAGGTGAAGTGGCGTCAGGCGAATCCAATGCCCAGAGTCAGACCGGAGGGGTAATTCTTGAGGATTTCTCTGTTAGTTTTGAGGCTACAGGCGTTTTGCCTAGCTGCGGTAAACAAAGAGCGAAGCAGCGAAGATCACACAGAGCTTTCGGTGGTATTTGTAGCGGCTTCTGTGTGCATCTTGCCAATGTTCGCCGCTGTAATCGTCATTGCGAAGGTGACGGGGTGGGGAGGGCCCGGCGACGTCACACTTCCAAAGGTCCTGCTGATTGCTGCGGTTGTCGTGTTCTGCGACGCGGTCTACAGGTTCTCAGATAGAACGTACACCAAGAACAGGCGGGAAATTGACGAACTGGCCACAGAGCTCGTGGGCTCGATACCTAGAGGACGCAGTGGCGTCCGGCTTCTTCTGTTCTTGTATATTCTGGTGGTGGTCTCTATCCCCTGGGTCGTGGTCGAATTGCACTGATGAGGGGAGCCCCGTAAATCGAAGTGCTTCGAAGAATGGGGTCCCCTCATGCCGGGAAATCCTAGTGAGTTCATGGACCGGATATCGGGGGGAAGGTCAATAGTCGCTAACGGCGCGTACAGCCAGCGTCTAGGTGCGCAAATGGTCGAGCGCTACCGTATACTAAAATTAGGTGTGTGCATAAACCATTGATTGAGGATAGCTATGAATAGCAGGATCTTGTGTTTAGTGCTTTTCGCCCTTACCGCAGGCTGCGTGAGCACTGCTCAGGCGGACAGCATCGAATGCGCGCAACTCAACGACGGCGAGTTAGTGACGATAAGCCTCGAGAGCGCAGACGGGTTCAATAACTGCCTTGCACTGACTCAAATACCGCCAAATACAGAGGTCGTATTCAGTGTGGGTTCGCCCAATCAGGTGCAGAGCAAAACGACGTTGTACGACACGTCGGGCAGTGGTCCCGCGTCGTACATATCTGAATACAGCACCGACCAAGATGGTGCCGATGCCTTTAAGACGAACACCGGTACCCGCGACCTTGCATTCCGAATAATTCCGTCCAACTTCCGTAGTTCCGACAAAGTGGTAACGATCGGATTTGTGATTCTCCCAGAGCAAGCTCTGGTGACAATTTTCATTGACAACCATCAGCCGCCAGAAGAACAGACTGTAGAAGACCCGAACCCATCAGGCGATTGTGATCCTCTTACACCTTGGCATTGCGACAGCCAAGTCGATTTGTAAGCTCTCACAGAGGATCTAAACAATGCGAAAAAATTTCTTTCGCGCTGCGATTGCAGTGGCGAGCAGCATCCTTTGTGTCGGGGCGGTCTACGCGCAATGTACAGCAGAGCAAACACCTCCGCCGGGCTCACCAGGAAGCGAATATGATCTAAATGGCGAGATAGAGAAAGCCAAAGCCACAATCCTCGGTACGGCGAAAATCTCAGATTTGGGCCCAGAACTTACGGTACTTGAAGACACCGCACGCTTGATGGTGACCTTTGCGTACTTCCAGACGAAGTCGTTCGGCGACTGCAAAAACCTATCGGGTGCCGCCAGTTGCTCGCAGGCGTTTGGGAACTTTCAGTACGGCGCAATCATGCACGAGCTGGGTTACTCGCTCGCTGAAGCCAAGCACTACGCTGGGATTTATCAGATCTACCAAAACCTGGCCCAGAACACCGACAATCCGGCTTACGGCGATTACGGCGCTGCGGCAGAAGCGTTACAACAGGCTTTAACGCAGCCACCCGGATCAACTGATTCTGCCGAAGATGTTCCATTCGTCGAGGGTGGATACTCTTATGCGGAGGGCCCGCTTACCAACGATCCCAACAGAGATAAGAACAAGAATTCTTGCGAGACCGACAGTAATGGAAATGATGGAAGCTCAGGATCGTCGACGGGCGGAGGTGGCGGCGGTGTGATCTTTTCTTTCGGCGGGGGTTTCTTCTTTGGCTTTTCCGATTGCTTTGGAAATTGCTATGGCCCCGGAGTTGTCACCGTTGAGGACTTTCCCCCGCCCCCGCCCCCGCCCCCACCAGATCCAGAATAAACCTGTAGTCTAGGAAACGGCGCTGGGCCCCATCGGCTTGATGAGGTTCAGCGCCTTTTTTTTTGTCTTTCATTCGACGGATTGCAAAAAGATCAGCGGCAGCTCCTTTGTTCCTCACGATCTGTCGCGGATCTGGACTGATCTGATTTTACAAAGCACGCATTGGCTTCCAATTAGGAGAAAAGGTGTCAGGTCTACTTGCGAACAAGTAGGTGGCAGCCAGAGCCTGAAAGGTCGAGTCATCGGCTGAGTAATGACGTCCATGTGAAACCGCCAGTCGATGCGGGAGTCTTGGAACACGGTTGGCTCGAAATAGACCTGACACCTTTAGAAATAAGTGCTGGGAAATTGAGGCCTGCTAATGAAGGTTTCTAGAGTATTTGCCGTCGTGTTGCTATTCGTTGCTCTTGTGGTCGCACCACAATCTCGAGCATGTGCGGGATGGCCAACACCGATGGTTCCGACGATAGACGCGTTGGTGGCGTCAAGCGAGACTATTGCCCTTGCGAAATTGGCAAGTGTCCGAGAAGCAGGACAGGGAAAATCAGACTTGATGTTTGCAGTGGTCGAGCAACTGAAAGGAACTCCAGAACCAAGGCTCTCATTTCAGGCTCAAGTGACGCTATCAGCCACATCTGAGTCTTCCGAGTCTATTGCGCCCTACGCCAACGTTCCCACAGGCGGGGCTTTCTGGCTTCACGACAAAACACCGGGAACGCTGGAGGCGGACTGCTCGGTGAGCTATCGCCGACTTTCCATACAACAAACCTATGTGGTCATGGTGGGCGGAGACTTGGGGAAGTACTCAATTCTCCCCGTTTCTGGTCCAGAAGATTCTTGGTACAAGGCGGTAGTCGCGGCCCTGGGCGGAGCATCGGCAGCAGAGATCGCCGACCTGCTTACCACGGGCGAGCTCTTCGATAGATTCGGCGTGCTTCAATGTACTGGATTGAGCTCGAAGAACGATCGTGTGAGGCTAATACTTGCCGAATCGGGATTTCGTTTAGATCAGCTGGAGAATAGACATCGAATCTGCGGGAGTGCGGGCGCGTACTTTGTGGTCGGCTACAACGACGAAGTGTCGGCTGGTGGTGTGAAGGTGCCAATCTCCGACGGCCGACTAGCTATTGAGAAGGTAAGCGCTGTATTAGGTGGCTTGCCTAATTGAGAGATGCTTCGAGGATGCGGCGCTGGGGTAGTGGCTTTGTGTCTTCGTCGACCCTGTGGGGTAAGGTCCAATGGACGAAGATGGAAAGCTAGTCCTAACGGCTGAGCTTGTTTTGGCGCCGAGCGCGCTTCTGTTGGGTTGGACGGCGTTTTGCTTCCTTAAGGAGCGTGATACGAGTCTTTCGTGGACCGGCACATTGTTGTTTTTCGCTGCCTCGGCCGTTGTAGCGTTCTTCGTGGTTGGCTATATGCGCATAGCCGAGGATCGGAAATCGAGAAAGTAGACAGCGGCCAGAGCCAGGTGAGTCTCGCAGCGACGTGGCGATCTTATCGGCCATGCAAAAGCGTTTGGAGATTGCCGCGCCCGCTTTGCGGGCTCGCAATGACGGATGGGCTCGCAATGACGTATGGGTTGGGAGATTGCCGCGGCCACTGCGTGGCCTCGCAATGACGGTGCTGTTTTAGGGCGCCACCCCGTCAAACAACTTCAAATCCATCTCGCCCTCAACACAATCGAGGATCGGCGGCACGAGCTCGTCGTGGAAGTCGATGCCCATGTGGTGGTCGAAGGCGGCTTTGTCCTTGAACGCACCGTAGACGACATAGACGTTGTCGGCTTCCTGCTGTTTGAGCACGTGGTAGGACACGAGGTCGGGCTCGTGCTCGTAGGCCAGGTTCGTGAGCTTGGTCTGTAGCTCTTCGAATTCTGCGACGCGGTCGGCTTTCACGTTCAGCGTGGCGACAAAAGACATCATGAGGCGGCCTCCAGTTCTCGGGTGAGCTGGTCTTTGAGTTTGAATTTCTGGATCTTGCTCGTGGACATGGGCCACTCGGTGACGAAGCGCACGTAGCGCGGCACCTTAAAGCTCGCGATCTCGCCTTTGCAGAATTCCATGAGCTCCTGGCCTTCGACGCTGGCGCCGGGCTTGAGCTCGATGAAGGCAGCGGCGACTTCGCCCAAGCGGGCATCGGGGACACCGACGACCTGCGCCATCTTCACGGCGTCGTGGCGTGCCAGGAAGCTTTCGATCTCGGCGGCGGCGACATTCTCGCCACCCACCTTGAGCATGTCCTTCGTGCGGCCGTAGAACATGATCGAGCCGTCGTCGTCGAGCGAGCCGACGTCACCTGTGTGGTACCAGCCGTCGCTGTCGAGCGCCTCGGCCGTCTTCTCGGGGTCTTTGTAGTAGTACTCAAACAGGCTGTAGCCGCGCACGAGAATCTCGCCGCGCTCGCCGTTTGGCAGGTCCTCGCCCGTGTCGGCGTCGACGATTCGGACTTCCATGCCGGGCAGCGGCGTGCCCAGTCGCGAGATGCGGCGGTCGAGCGGTGCGTCGAGTTCACTCGTGCAGACCGTGCCCGCGGTTTCGGTCATGCCAAACGTGCCAACCTGGATCGTGTTGGGCATCGCTTTCTGCATGGCTTCAGCAATGCCCGGCGGCTGTACAGCAAAGTTCGAGTTCATCAAGCGCACGGCCGAGAGGTCGGTCTTCTCGAAGTCCGGGTGGTTGATGAGGTCGGACATGATCGTGATGAAGCACGGGTAGGTCACCGAGGCGCGTTCTTCCTCAAGCATCTTGAGCGCCACGCCCGCGTCGAAGTGCGACATCGTCAGATAGGCGGCGCCGACATCGAACGAGGCGACGATAGGCAGGATGGCCGCGATGTGGAACGTCGGCAGCGGTGACCAGAACCGATCCTCTGCAGTGAGCTGATAGCGCTGGCGGCCCAGCGCAATCGAGTTGCGCACCATGGCCTCGTGGCTAATCACGGCACCCTTGGGGTTGGCCGTGGTGCCCGAGGTGTAGAGCATGAGGCCGGGGTCCCGCACGCTGACTTTCATACGGCGTTCGTGCACGGCGTCTTCGCTGACGGTGTCAGCCAGCGCCAGGAACTGATCCTGCGGAAGGAAACCGGGCGGCGTGCTCTCCCCCAGCAGCACGAGGCTGCGCAGCTTGGGTGCGGCCTTCAAAGACAAGTTGGCGCCGTCGGGCGCGTCGGCGATCTCGGGCAACCCACGCGTCATGCGCTCCACGAAGTCGACCTGCTCGGCGATCTTGTCTGTGGTCACCAGACAAACGAGATCGCCATTCTCGATCACGTAAGCGAGTTCATGCGCCTGGTAACGGGCGTTGACGGGCACGGGCACGCCACCCGCGAGCGCGACACCGAAAAACAGCTCCGCGAACTCGTGGCAGGTCGGCAGCAGGATGCCGACGTGCTCGCCGCGCTGCACACCGAGCGCGATGAAGCGCTGCGCGCAGCGCATAGCGGCGGCGGCCAGCTCGCCATAGGTCTGGCGGAAGTCGGGAAAGACGATTGCGGGTGAGTCGGCGTGCTCATCGGCGGCGGCCAGCAACAGGTCGCCGAGCGTGGTGACGCGGATGCGGTTGTCGCGGGTCAGGGCACTGGTCATGTCGGCGGCCGGCTCAGGCGTCGAGCGGGTCGAGGTACTCGCGCTCGTAGGGGCCGTCGAGGCACTCGACGAGGTCGGGCACGATCGCTTCGAAGTAGGGCGTCTTCATGTGCGCTTCTTCGGCGGCTTCTGTCAGGAAGCTCTCGAAGACCGCGTAGCCATTCTCTTCGTCGCGCAGCTTGTAGAAGCGGAAGTACAGGCACTCGGGCTCATGCGCCAGCACCTTCTCCGTCAGCCGCGTGCAGCAGTCGATGAACTGCTCCCGTTTCTCGGGATGAATATTCATCCGCGAGAGAAACGATACGATCGCCATGGCATTCCCCCGATTCAGCCAGCTCAAGAGCATACCGGCGCCCTTAGAAAAAAAACAGTCAGGGCTGTTTCTTTTTTTGGGTCAGGGTGGTATCCCTGTGCGCCGACGGAGGTAAGCCTTTGGCCAAGCAATACATCATCGACGCCAGCGAGGTCGCGGCGGGCAAGACCCGGCCAGTGAGCGTGGGCGACCGCAAGCTGCTCGTCTGTCACTCGGGCGACGACTACTATGTGGTCGAAAACCAGTGTTCGCACGCCATGGCCCGACTGACGGGCGGCAAACTGCGCGGCCACAAGATCTTCTGCCCGCTGCACTCGGCGCCATTTGACCTGCGCGACGGCAGCCCGCTCGGTGCGCCCGCGACCGAGCCCATCTGCGCCTACGCGACCACGGTCGAGGACGGCAAGGTCTTCGCGGTACTGCCCGACTAGTCCGCGTCCAGAAAACCGTCAGCTCTGCTTGTTTTTCCGCAGGGCACGTTGCTAGTATCGACGGGCTATTCGCGAGCACTCCGGGGGAAAGCAGATGAGCGTTGGTTACCAGCCCAAGTGGCCCATGGACCTTGGCGCACCCGCCGATTCTTTAGAGGCCAAGCAACCGGACATCGACAACGGCCTGGTGGTCTATGACCCCGCGCGCTACCACTCGCGCGAGTTCATGGAACAGGAGATGGAGAAGCTCTGGCCGCGCGTCTGGCTGCTGGCCGGCGTCACCTCGGACATCCCCTACGACGGCGACTACTTCACCTTCGAGGTCGGCCGCGAGCAGTTCATTGTCGTTCGCCAGGAAGACGACTCGATCAAGGCGTTCTACAACGTCTGCCCGCACCGCGGGAACCGTGTGTGCCTGAACGAGCGCGGTGCGGCCGGCAGCTTTGCCTGCGCGTTCCACGGCTGGCGCTTCGGCATCAACGGCAAGCTCGAGCACATCACCGACGAACACACTTTCGACCCGAAACTCGTCGAACACCGCCCGGGTTTGGCTGAGGTCGCCTGTGACTCCGTCGGCGGCATCATCTTCATCAACATGGACGGCAACGCGCCGCCGTTGCAGGAATACCTGGGCCTGCCTGAGGGCTACATCGAGCAGTACAAGGCCGACGAGATGAAGGTCGTGCACCACGTGCGCAGTGCGTGGAAGGCGAACTGGAAGCTCGGCGTCGACGCCTTCTACGAGACCTATCACCTGCCCTACGTACACCCGCAGACACAGGGCGTGATGGAGGACTACTCGCAGAACGACCTGTACCCCAACGGCGCGTCACGAATGATCGTGCCGATCTGCACCAAGTCGCACCGCGTCGAGGACCAGGACACCGTCGACCCGTACCAGGCCGCGATGATGGCCGACGTCGGCATCGACCCTGCGACCTTCAGCGGCACCGCGCGCGAGGTTCGCGAAGCCGTGCAGCGGGCCAAGCGACAGCGCGCCAAGGACATGGACCTGGATCACTACGAGAACTTCACCGACGGCCAGCTCACCGATAGCTGGGCCACGGGCCTGTTCCCGAACGTGCAGATGGGCATGCACCCGGAGGGCGTGTTCATCATGCGCTTCATCCCGGACGGCGACGACCCGGAGCTGTTCTACTACGAGACCATGATCCTGTACCGGCCGGTCGACAACCCCGACTGGAAGGTGCCGGCCTGGATGGGCCTGCCCGAAGGCACCGACGTCTCCGGTGAAACGCGGCCAGACGTCATCCACGTGCCGCTTGGTGAGCTGCCCGAGCTGGGCGAGGTGCTGGACCAGGACGCGGAGCTGCTGCCTGTCGTGCAGAAGGGTGTGCGCTCGCGTGCGTTCAAGGGCTCGCTCTACGGCGACCAGGAACAGCGTGTGCGCCACTTTGAGGCCGAGCTCGAACGCTACATCACGGGCGAAAAATAGCGGCCGCACCGTGAGCGCCGCCGACGAGTTCACGCACCGTATCGCGGGCAACGACGACGTGCCCGCAATCGTCGCGCTCATGCGCGCCTCGATCGAAGTAAACATGGCCGACTTCCTGTCGACGGAAGAAATCGAGGCGGCCAAGGAAACGATGGGCGTTGACCAAACGCTCATCGACGACGGCACCTACTTCCTCATCGAGTCGCGTGACGTGGTGCCCGTACTCGTCGGCTGCGGCGGCTGGGGCAAACGGCGCACGCTATACGGCGGCAACCACACCGTCGGCCGTGACGACAGCCTCAGCGACCCCGCCACCGAGCCCGCCCGGATTCGCGCCATGTACACACACCCCGAGTGGACGCGCCGCGGTATCGGTACCTTGCTGCTGGATCTTGGCGAACAGGCGGCGCGCGACGCGGGTTTCTCGACCATCGAGCTGGGCTCCACGATCCCCGGCCTGCCGCTGTACGCTGCGCGCGGCTACGAGGAGGTTGAGACCTACGTGCACCAGGGTGCCAACGGTGCTGACAACACCGTGATCCGGATGGTGAAGGCGCTCTAGCGTCAGGCCGCCGCAGTCTTGCCGCGCAGGCGGATTCGCACAAGCCAAAACAGCATCAGCAGCAGGATCAGTGGCTCCGGAATTGAGAGCAGGCCCGATTCGCGCATCGCCGCCGGGAAGGCGCTGGCGCCTGGTCCCGTAAACGCCGAGCCCGCGGCAATAAAGAACGCTATGCACATGCGCCAGAGGTGTCGCGACACGCGGGCGCGCCGCTCACGTGGCTGCCGCCAACGCACCAGTCGCCAGAGATCGAACACCGTGCCGGTGCCCGCGATGCCACCCAAGAACGCGTAAGCCACGACGGGGTAACCCTGGAAGGTGCCTTCTGCATTGCCGGCCGCCAGCCAGGCCATGGCGCCCATGGAGACCGCGAGTCCGAGCCCCGCGGTGGCCAGCAAGGCCTCGGGCCAAGCGTTGTGGGGATCGCGTCGTCGCGCGGCGAGCACGCCTGTTGCGATGAGGTAGGCCGTAAGCAAGCCGGCCAGTAGGGTGATGAGCTGCCCGGGCAGCACGGCGGCGACGACGGCGCCCGTCAGCGCACTGAGCCCCATGGTCGCCGCGAAGACCTGACCGCTGCGCCGGTGCGGCTGTCCGCCCTTGCGGCTCGCGAGCGCCCAGGCGCCGGCCAGAACTGCGAGCGCGCCCGTCGCGATGTGAAGCCAAACGATGCCTTGCACGCCGGGTCTCAGGCGCGCTCGACGCGGTAGCCCAGCCGCGGAAAATGTACGTGCACCGTGCCTACGGTGTCGTTGGTCACGGCGATGACGATCTGGTCGGCATCGAGGCCGGCCAGGGTGCCGTGGCTTATCCCGCGGTCCGAGAAGGTCGGCGCCACCGTCACCGTCTGTCCACCGTGCAGGCCCAGCGGGTCTTCGGTGTCGATGCTCAGAGACGCCGTGGGCTCGCAGCTTCGTGCGAGCTCTTGGGCGGAGTCCGCGTCGCTGTGCTGTCGCGTGCCTTCGCCCAGCGCCGCTACGCGCGCTTCCCAGTCGGGCAACCAGATGAGATCACCGAGCAGCGTCGCACTCTCGGCAAATGCGGCGCGCGCAAACCAGAACACGGCCCAGGCGTGCAGGTCCGTCATGGAAACGGCTTTGCCGCGCAGGAACGTGCGGCCATCGGAGAGCTGGCGGTCGACGCGCGTCGCGTGCACGCGCAGCAGCGCGCGCGCCTGGTCGCTCTCCGCGCGCACCCTGTCGAAATCGAGCCGCGAGAACACCGCTTTGCGGTCTTCGGTGAAGGCAGGCTCCCAGTCTTCACTGAAGGCATCGATAGCCATGTGCAGGCCGGCCTCGAAAAACTGCTCACCCCAGAGCACGGCGGCTGCGTCGTCGACGGCATCCCCCGTCAAAGGCGGGTCCGTAGCATGGGCATCGAGCGCCGCCGCGATGCGGGCATTGTCGACATAGATGTCGGCGCCATCCTGAAGCACGGGTGTGCCGCGGTAGCCGCCTGTGAACACCTCGAGCTCGGGCTTGGGCGCGATCATGGGCGTTTCGACGAAGCCGTAGCGGGCCCCCTTGATGGCCAGCATCTTGAGTGCCTTCTGCGTGAAGGGCGAGGCGTCGTAGGCGTGCAGAATCAATCCGTCCATCGCGGTCTCCGGGTCAGGTCTCGCCGTTGCGCTGCAGGGCTCGGGCCGTGTCACGCGTCTGGTTGAGCAACACGGTGTACTCCTCCGGGCTCAGCAGGCGCTCATTGCCAAACGCCTGCGCGCGCTGCACTGCGGGCCGCGCGGAGACGCGCGCGAACCAGCGCTTCAGGTTCGGGAAGTCGTCGAGTGTTTGCCCTTGTCGCTCGTGCGGCACGACCCAGGGCCAGCAGGCGATGTCGGCAATGGAGTAGTCACCGGCAATGTACTCACGGCCCTCGAGCTGTTGATCGAGCACTCCGTAGAGCCGGTTCATCTCATCGGTGTAGCGCCGGATGGCGTAGGGCACCTGCTCGGGCGCGAAGGCGCGGAAGTGGTGCGCTTGGCCTGCCATGGGACCGAGGCCGCCCACCTGCCAGTAAAGCCATTGCTTGACGGCATAACGGACAGGAAGGTCCTTGGGCAGCAGGCGCCCCGTCTTGTCAGCGAGGTACTCGAGAATGGCGCCGGATTCGAACAGCGCAAGCGCGCCGCCCTCGGCACCGTGGTCGACGAGCGCGGGAATCTTGTTGTTGGGACTGATTTGCAGGAACGCCGCATCGAACTGTTCGCCCTTGGCCAGATCGACGGGCGTGAGCGTATAGGGCAGCGCCAGCTCCTCGAGACAAATGAGTGCTTTTTGCCCATTGGGCGACGGAAAGAAGTACAGCTCCAGCATGAACAATCAGTCTAGAGACCCACCGGAACGGCGTCACGAATTGGCAGCGTACGGATCAGCTCGTTAGTTGTTTGTGAAACCGGTCAGCTTTGCCTTGTGACGCAGATCACAGCCGCTCAAGCCACGATTATCACGGCCGGATGGCTGTAAGTATCTAATAAGGATAGGGAAATAGGGCCGCGCTCGCTGGCTTCCCTAAAGCCCGTCGTGGCGCTCGCCCAAAAAACACTCTGGTTTTACCAGGACGTTATGTGACGCACGTCACAAAAATACCTGGCAAGCACCGCGCACCGACACGGCGCCGTGACGGCCACTCCTGAAGAATGCGCTGCAACGAGATCCAGGGACGATCTACCGCGACCAACTCGCGCGGAAACTACCAGGACACGGACATGACCATTCATAAACGTTCGAGGCTCTCCAAAGGAACACCCATTGCGCTTGTCGCCTTGGGCGTCATCGCATTCGCGGTGACAGCGAAGGAAAACCAGGCGGCGCCTGTCGCAGTCGCTGCGTCGGCGCCGTCCGCAACTTACCAGCCGGCTGTCGCCACAAGCGCAGACTTCGCGGCCGCCCGTCTCGTGCAGACGGCGGCTGCGGTCGCGCCTGTCGAGACGGTTTACTCGCCGGACCTGGTTGAAGTTGCAATCGCCAAGATGAGCCCGACCGTTGCCGCCCACGCCAGTATGGGCGGGGCGGAGACGGTGCCCGTCATCGTGCGTTACGACGACGCGCCCGAGCTGTTCGAGAACGAGCGCCTGCGCCGCATGGGCGGCGAAGTGGTGCGCCGCTTTGACCGCCTGGGCCTGCTCGCCGTGAGACTGCCGGCGGGCGCGCTGATCGACCTGGCGATCAGCGACAGCGTGCGTCGCGTGTCGCTCGACGCGCCCATCAAGGCAACGCGCTCCGCCTACAAAGACACGGTAGGTGCCCCGCTATCGGATAGCTACAACGGGCAGCTCACGGGACGCCGCGTCGGCGTCGCAGTCGTTGATTCCGGTGTCGCGCGTCATGGCGATCTCCGGTCCTCAATTCGTCAGTACGATTTCGTCGGTGGTAAGTACCCGCGGCCTGAAGTCGAATACGAAGATGACGACGACGACGAAGAAGAAGAGGAATGGGAAATTGATGAGTACAACAGCTCGCCGCGTGGCGACGCCTACGGCCACGGCACGCTCGTCGCCAGTCTGATCGCTGGCTCGGGTAAGCACTCTTCGGGTAAGAAGTATCGCGGGCTCGCACCCGGTGCGAAGCTCTTGTCGCTGCGCGTTCTGGACAGCGACGGCAACGGCGAGACATCAGACGCTATCGCTGCACTGAACTGGTTGCTTGAGTACGGGCCGGCATTCAACGTACGCGTCGCCAACCTCTCGGTTGGCAAGGCTGTCGAGGAGGCGTACGACAGCGATCCTCTCGTGGCCGCGGTCGAGGCCGTATGGGATTCGGGTATCACCGTGGTCGTTGCCGCTGGTAATCACGGACGTGATGGCAACATGACCGTCACGAGCCCGGGCAACTCACCGAAAGTGATCACGGTTGGCTCGCTCACCGACAACGGTACGTCAGATCCGAGCGACGACTACGTGTCGACCTACTCGTCGGTGGGCCCGACACTCATCGACCATGTCATGAAGCCTGACCTGCTGGCACCCGGCAACCGGCTCGTGGGCGCCATCGGCGACAACGCGACCCTGCGCACCGATCTGGGTGAACGCCTCGTCAACTGCGATGCGAGCTACTGCCACGACGACTACCTGGAGATGTCGGGCACGAGCATGGCCACGCCCGTGGTTGCCGCCACGGCCGCGCTCATGATTCAGAAAAACCCAGACGTCATGACGCCCGACATCATCAAGGCACGTCTCATGACCACGGCGCGCAAGATTGACGGCGAGCCTGCTGCAACGGGCGCTGGCGTCATCGACATCGACGCAGCGCTGGACGCGGTTGTTGCGCCCGCGCTCGCCGCGAAGTCGCCCAAGGTCAAACGCAAAGGCACGGCCGATGCGCCCCGCGTCGAGGTGGAGGACATCTCGTAGTTATGGGGTGGCAACGAGTTCAAGTTTGAGAATCTCTACCTCGACAACGGCACGTCGGACAAAGACAGCGACCCCGCGGCCGACGCCGCCACGGCCGAGACGGTCGACGGCACCTCAGGCAGTGGCTTCCTCTGGGGCGACGAGGGCACGCGCAGCTTTGGCTTCCTCTGGGGCGATGAGGGCACGCGGAGTTTCGGATTCCTCTGGAGCGACGAGGGCTTTGGGAGCCGTGGCTACCTGTGGTCCGACGAAACGCTTTGGAGTCACATCGCGATGTGGGCCAATGGCTTCCTTTGGACCGACGCCGTGACCGGTGTCAATCCGCTCATAGATCTCAGCAACACGGCCAGTCCAATAAACGACGACTGATCCACCGAGCGCTCCTGGGGCCGCTCAGTCCTTCGGGGCTAGCGGCCCCTTTTTTTTGGCCGCTCCAGCGGCTCGCGCGAAAATTCGCGGTAGTGGATCTGGTCGCCGAATGGCGAGCCGTCGTCGTTGGCCGCCGATGCGGCGGCGTGAAAGGTAATGGGGCCATCGAGCTTTGCTGGCGCGCGCCACACGAGTCGCCAGCGCGCCATGTCGCCCGTCGCCGGCCGCGTCGCGGAAGAGCGCACCTGGGCACCGAACGCCGCCGACTCGACATCTCTATCGGCGCTCTCGAAACCGCCCGCGGGCTGGCCCTCTGCCGAGGCGATGATCTGGAAGCCCGATACCCTCGCATCGGTACCTGTCAGCGTTAGAGTGATCACATACTTCTGCCCGGCCGCAATGCGCTTGGGCAGACCGTCGAGGTCGAGCGCACGCGAGTCCATCACGGGCTGACGCTCCCAGTGACATGAGGCGCAATGCTCATCGGCTGCCGGGTCCGCCGCACCCCAGGGCGAGCCTCCGGGATAGGCCCAGGCGAGACTGGCGAGACCCGCGCCCAGCGCCGTGCCGGCGAGCATGAGTCGTGGCGTCACGGCCTAGCGGTCGGGCTCGACGATGGCGCGGCCAATCGTGTTGGCGTCGGCGCCGAACCAGACGCTGCCCGTCGGCTCGTGGTAGTGCATGTGGCGGATCGTGCCACCGCCCGAGTCGACTTCGGTCTGGCTGAAAAACGTCTCCGTGCCCGGGTCGAAGCCTAGGAACACGTTGGGTTGCACACCTGTCGCAACCATCCAGACGCGACCCTGGCTGTCCGATGCCATGCCGTAGGGGCGCGAGTTGTCGCCCTGCGGTAGCGGCCATTCCTTGAACGCACCGGTGTCGGGCAGGTAGCGGCCCAACATGCCGTCGGCGTAGTCGACGTACCAGACGCTGCCGTCGGCGAGCACTTCGAGCCGGCGCGGGCGTGCGCTTTCGCGCGGCAATTCGATTTCCTTGAGCTCGAGCGTTTCGGGGTCGATGTGCGCGAGCTTGGCGGTGCCGAACAGTGTGGCCCAGACACTGCCGTCGGGCGCGAGTTTGATTCCGTAGGGTCGTGAGCGTTCTGATTTCGACGCGATCAGATCGACCTTGCGATCGGCGAGCGTCAACCGGCCCATCATGTTGCCGCCCTGGACCGTGAAGAAGATGTGCGACTCGTCGGCATCGAAGATCAGCGTGTGCGGATCGCGCGCCTTGGTGTCGGGCATCGGGATTTCCTCGATCGCACCTGTGCCGGGTTCATAGCGGCCGATGAGTGTCGTGCGGTTGCCCGCGTACCAGACATCGCCATTCGACTGGACGATGAGGTTGTGCGGGCCGGAGCCCTCCTTGAGATCGATCTTCTCGAAGCTGCCGGCCGTAACGTCCAGTCGCGCGAGGTAACCGGCGCGCTGACCCACGAACCAGACGGAATCCGCGCTGACGGCGAACGGGTCACGTGGTCGCGAGGTCTCGAAGGGCACGGTCCACTCTGTGATCTCGATGGGCTCGGCGACGGCTGCGACGCTGGCCAATGACGCAATAACGGCGAGTGCGAAACGCATGGCGAACTCCGGTGCACAAGGTGCCGTGATGCTAGCACCCCGGCGGGATGAATCGGTGGTCGCGACGGCGGCTCGCATCACTTGTGACCTAAGCTTGGCGCCGACAGCTCACCAAACGCGCCATACTTGCCGACAACAAAGCACGAATGCGAGTATCGGGGCCGAGACTTCCAGGGGGCGATATGAACACCAAACTGATTGCTGCGGCCGGCGTTATTGCGCTGGCATTATCGGGCTGCGCGAGCGTGCCCATGGCCACAGAAGCCGAGGACGCGGCTGCCAAGACTTTTGCGCCGCCGCCTGCGGACAAGGCCGGGCTGTACATCTACCGAAATTCGAGCCTAGGCGGCGCGCTCAAGAAGACGGTTTACGTTGACGGCGAGGTCATCGGCGAGACGGGACCCAAGACCTACTTCTATACGCTCGTCGAGCCCGGTGAGCGCAAGCTCTCCACCGAGTCGGAGTTTGGCGAGAACGACCTTGTGCTGCAGGCCGAGGCCGGCAAGAACCACTACGTGCGCCAGTACATCAAACTTGGCGTCATTGTGGGCGGCGCCAATCTTGAGCTCGTCGATGATGAAAAGGGCCAGGCCGGCGTTCGCTCTTGCAAACGCGCGCAATGACGTCCTGGCGCGGCGCTATCGTTGCCGCCGGTCTGGGCGTCGTCGCCGCGTGTGGTAGCGGCAGTGAGCCGGATCCGTTCGCGTACGTGGATGACCCGGCCGGTGCGGACGTACCCGGCACACTGACTTACCTGAAGGACGTCGAGTCGGCGCACCTTGATCACGACCGCCATGTTGCGATCTGGCTGCCGCCCGGCTACGAAGACAACGCAGAGCAGCGGTATCCCGTGCTCTACATGCACGACGGGCAGAACCTGTTCGACGCGCGTGGTGCCTACACGGGTGAGACCTGGGGTGTGGCGGAGGCGGTGACGCAACTGATCGACGCGGGGAAGATCCGCCCCATGATTGTGGTTGGCGCATTCAACAGTCCATCGCGCGGCTACGAGTATTCACCCTGGCACGGCGCGCCGCGCTACGCACGCTTTCTCACCGAAGAGCTGATGCCGCGAATCGAGGCCAGCTATCGCACGCTGACGGGACCCGAGAACACCTTCGTCATGGGCAGCTCGATGGGCGGCCTGCTCTCCTACTACCTTGTGCGGGAACACCCCGATCGCTTCGGCGGATGTGGCTGCGTCTCGACGCACTTCACGATCTCCGAGCACATGGTGGCCCGCTACTTCGACGACATCGAGCCCGAGACTGACGGCAAGCCCGACAAGACGCCCTACATCGTTCGCGACATCGAGCGGGGCATCACCATGCCTGCCGGGCCCAGGCTCTGGTTCGACTACGGCACGCTGGGTCTCGACGCAGACTACGGCCCGCCGCACGACCGCGTCCGGGCCTGGTTGCTCGAGCAGGAACGCACCGAGGGCGAGGACTTTGTGGTGCGCGAATACGAGGGCGCCGACCACAACGAGGTCAGCTGGCGCGAGCGCCTTGCGGATCCGATGGTGTACCTGTTCGGCACTGGATAAGGCCGCGCGTCGTCGCGGCTAATGGAAGGTTGCCGGGTCGGAACGAACCTGCTCGTTGAGTGACTGAGGGTATCGCCGACTAATAGGGACCAGCGCTTCGGTGTCCAGCGTCAACGTACCGTCGCCGCTGTCGAACACGTGGATTTCGCGAACTCGCTCGAGATTGACGATGGCCTGACGGTGCACACGCACGAAGCCACGCGGCGCAAGCTGTTCGGCGATGGCCGCCATCGTGCCGCGCAGCGGGTACACCTTGCCCGCCACATGCAGGTTCACGTAGTTGCCGGCGCTTTCAATCCACTCGATGTCGGCGACTTTGACCAGAAACTCGCGCCCAAGCTTCTTCACGACGAAGCGGTCGGCGGGTGTTTCGACGGGCGCCTCGTCGGATTCGCCCACGAAGCCGGCTTCGCCGCGCAACCGAAGCACGATAAACCGGTACAGGTAGATGCAGGCCAGCATGAGCATGTAGGTGCGGAAGTCCTTCAGGTACTCGTAGCCGAACTCCGACCACCAGTTGTCCCAGCCGTAGCTGCGCCCCAGAATGGACGGGAATAGTGCAACGCGACCGAGGTAGAGCAGGCCTACATGTCCCAACGCGTAGATCACGCTGAATCCCACATGTGCAGGCAGCGCCCGACGCCAGTTGGACAACCGGAGCGGGCAGCGCGCGTCGAGCCAGAGTACGACGGGGAACATCACCAGCATCGCGGCGTGGCTCGTACCTTCTAGCAGCCAGGGTCTGGCGGGTTCGGCCAGCGCGCCCTCGCGCGACAGGTCGATGATTCCGACACCGACGTTGGCAAAGAAACTGATGCCGACGAGTGCGAGCAGGATCAGGGTTTCCCAGGCGCGGCTGTTGGCGAGGTAGCGATCAAGCGTCATGCGCGCATCCTAGCCTGCCGCCGCCCCGGCGGCGACCGCAGTGCAGCATGAATCTGGGCGGGCCAACCGCCGCGCACGCGGGTTTATTTCTGCGCGCGTTCGTGTAGCTTTAAGTGCTACGCGGCCGCGGCTCGCGCGTCGCACGTAGTTTGCACGCGAACGGGGGGAGCAGGATGACGATCGCGAGGGATATTCTCGACGACAAGGGCCACGACGTTTTCGCCGTGTCGCCCAATGACACCGTACTCGATGCACTGCGGTTGCTTGCCGACAAGGGCGTTGGCGCACTGCTCGTGATGGAGGCCGACAAGCTCGTCGGGATCTTCACGGAGCGTGACTACGCGCGCAAGGTGATCCTGGCGGGCAAGGCCTCGCGCGACACTCCGGTCAGCGAAGTCATGACGGCCAAGGTCTTGTACGTGGGTCCGGACCGGACCGTCGACGAGTGCATGGCGCTCATGACGGACATCAAGGCGCGGCACCTGCCGGTTCTCGAGGGTGAAACCGTCCTGGGCGTACTGTCGATCGGTGATCTGGTCCGGGTCAAGATTCGCGAGCAGAGCTTCCTCATCGACCAGCTGCGGCAGTACATCGCGGGCTAGCCCAATCGGCAGCCTTCAGGTTCGCGTCAGGAACCCTGTCCGCCGCCAGCAGTCCTAAACGATACCGGAACTGCGGAGGGGAATGATGCAGTGGATGGTTCGCGTTTTGGCGCTGCTGGTCATGTCATCGACGGCGCACGCCGGCGACTGGCAGGCGCAGCAAGAGTTTCCTGGCATAGAGGCCGATCAGGGCGTCATGCGCGCCGTGAAACAGGCTGAGGCGGCTTACGATAAGGGCGACTTCAAGCGTGCCCTCTGGCTCTACGAAAAACGACTGGTTTCCGTGGGCGACAAATTCGCGCAGTACACGGTCGGCTACATGCACGCCATGGGCGAAGGCACGGCGCGCGACCCCGAAGCCGCGGCCGCGTGGTTCCTGCTGGCGGCGGAGCGGGGCCACCCGAAGCTCGTGGCCAACAGCCAGCAGGCGCTTGAGGCCCTTTCGCCCGCTGCGCGCGACCGGGCCCGCGAGCAGGCGGAAGAGCTGCGTGCCGAATACGGAGACCAACAGCTGCTGACGCGTCTGCTGCGTGCCGACAAGCAAAAGATGCGGGAACAGACCGGCTCCCGCTCAGGTACATGCAACCAGCCTGGCCGCATCACGCTGACGGGCGATGAAGCGAAGTCACAGTCCATTAGCGTCAAGCACTTCTGCGAAGTCATGAAGGCGCGAATCGCGGCACGCGAGGCCTACCTCGAGCAGTACACCGTTCACGGCGACCTCGACGCTTCCACGGGCTGACGCACCGCCATACGGACTATTCCGTATGCCCCCGGGCCTCGGCATTGCCTAGGCTGTCCTGAGCGCGGCGCGTTTTGGCGTCGTCCGTGATGGAGTTGCCCCATGAAACGACCTGCTCTGGTTTCGGTGTTGTGTCTGGCCGCAAGCCCTGCTTTACAAGCCCAGGACACCTACGATCCACTCGAGGACTATGAGCCCGTGGCGTCGAGCGGTGTGCTCGAGGCGCCCAAGGCCGTCGCGGACACGGCCGATGCGCAGGCCATCGTCGACCAGGGTGCCTACCTCGTCGAGTTGCTGGGCTGCGGCGCCTGTCACACGGACGGTGCGCTCATTGGTCAGCCCAACTATGACCGAGCGCTGGCAGGCTCGTCGGTCGGAATCGCGTTCTCGAATCCTCTCAAGGACGCATTCCCGTCCATTGTGTACCCGGCCAACCTGACGCCCGACAAGGAAACGGGCATCGGAAACTGGACCGAGGCGCAGATCAAGCGCGCGATCCAGCACGGCGTCGACGACGAGGGCAATCAACAGTTGCCCGTGATGCCCTGGGGTGCTTATCGCAAGCTCAAGGAGAGCGATGTGTCAGCCATCGCGAGTTATCTGCTGAGCCTCGAACCCGTGCGGCATCAGGTGCCCGACAAGGTCTTGCGCGGTAAGCCATCGGAGGGCGCGCGCTACGTGCACTTCGGGGTCTACATGAGCCGCGACGCGGCGGAATAGCGGCGATCCAGACCAATCCGCAGGCGCATTGCGGGAAACTGGATGCGACGTGGGATATTCCGGAGGGTCGTCGCAGTGGCTTTCCAGGGTAGTGTGTTGGGAACATGCGCGATGCAATGGATTATCCGCGTCACCGCGGTCGGAATGCTGTGTTCTGGTGCCTGTGCCGGCGACTGGGAGGTACAGAAGGAATTTCCGGGCGTTGATAATGATCGAACGATTAGTCGGTCCATAGAACGGGCTGAACGCGCGTACAAGGATCGCAATTTCAAGCAGGCCAGGTGGCTCTACGAGACACGCCTGAGCCCGGTCGGCGACAAGTTCGCGCAATACATGATCGGCTACATGTACGCCAACGGCGAGGGTACACAGCAGAATCCGGAGCTCGCCGCCGCTTGGTTTCTGCTCGCCGCGGAACGGGGCAACCCGGACCTTCTGGCGATCAGCAACGAGGCACTCGAAGCCTTGACTCCTGAGGCACGTGGACGTGCTCGCGCCAAGGCTGAGGCACTGCGTGCGGAGCATGGCGACCAGCAATTACTGCGGCGCTTGCTCCGTGAAGACAAAGACAGCATGCGCGTGCAAACGGGGTCGCGTTCGGAACGCTGCAATCAGAACAGTGTGGTACGCATGTCAAGCGTCGACCAGACACAAGAGTCGATTAGCGTGGAAGGCTATTGTCGCTTCATTCGCGCTAGAATCGAGAAGCGCCAGACCTATCTCGATCAATACACGGTGCACGGTGACGTCGAAAAGCCGGCAGACTGACGCACGCCCGTTTTGGCCCTGAACCTAGTGCCCTCGATTATTCGGTGCCTTCGCGAAAGGCACGCGCAGCCAGCCGCAGCGCGTAGATGCCCATCGCCAGCGATATCAGCGCGCCGAAGCCGAACAGGCCGCGCCCGAGCGCCTGATTGAACGTGCTGGGCAGAAACGGGATGCCGCCTTCGATACTGCCTGGCGGTGAATCCAATGCGACCCACGCGCCCATAGCCGAAAAGCTCAGGCAGATGAGCGCGCCGAACAGGTTATTGCTGACCCTGGAGCCCGAGAACGGCAGGTAGAAGCCCAGCAGCACAAACACGCCGCCCGCAATGCCCACCACCCAGGGCGGCGCATGCAGCTGCCCGGGGTCCGGCTCGACGACGCCGGTTGCCAGCAGGATCGGATAGGTGCCCAGCGCTACGCAGAACAGCGCGAGGCCCCACCGGGCCCGGGGGCTCATCGTCTCCAGTGTCGCTGGTGTGTCGTGCATCTGTGGCGTCCCTGCGCTTAGTTGATGCGGAAGATGTCGACGTCGTAGCGTTCGCCCTGCTCGCCGGCAGGCGTGATGATTTCACTGGCGAACGTCATGCGCTGGACCCAACCTGTGTCGCGGTCCACATCGCAATTCGTAATGTCGGTTCGCTCGATTCGAAACTGTGCGATTTCTTCTTCGGAAGGCGCGTCTTCCACGCCAGCCTGCTTCATCATGACGAGCGCCATCTCCTTGATGCTCTCGGGGTCATAGGTGCTCGACATCTGTACGGTCACCGCCCCTACGCTGTCGACCTCAACGAGGTAGCGACCCGTACCCTTAATCGTGACGCCCGGCACGGGTGATGGAAACGAAATATCGAATTCAGAGGGTTCGCCCGGGATCAGCGCTGTGTCATGGCAGATCGCGATGTAGCCCGGCACTTTGAGCAGGATTTGGGCGAACGAGGTATCGTCCATGTTGGCAAAAAAGTCTCGCATCTTGTCCCGCGACGCGTTGTCGACCCCAACGAGAAACTCCGCGTTGAAGATTCGCCGCATCAGATCGTCACGGTCGAAGATGCGCAATGGCTCCAAGGCCTCGCTCGCGACGTAGGTGATGGGTAGTCCGATCATCAGGTCTGCTGCCTGGGGCGATCGCGCATCGATTTCGAAGCCATCTGCGCGAACCGAATCCGTCTGCCACTCGACGAGCATGTTTGCGGGGTCAGAATCCGCATCAATGATGTGCAGCTGACCGCGGACGTCGACGCTACGGATTTCGTCGTTCTGGCGTTTGGTGTGGACGTAGTTCACCTGCATGCGCTGGCCCGTCTCCACGATGAGCGGCAGCTCCAGCGGTTCGCTGGCGAGCGCAACGGCGGGCGCCAGCGCGAGCGACGCCAGTCCCATCCAGGCCCTGAGTTGCATGATGTCCCCTTCTGCAGCGCAGGCGCGCCGCTACATGCAGCGCGTATTGATGTGGCTGATCTTGTCGGCCGCGGGCAGACGAAAAAAGCGTCGGAGCTCCGTCTGCGCGTTGTCGACATCCCCGATCATCGCATCGGCGAGCCGCGCACAAAAGCGTCCCGCGAGATCATTGGCCGCCCGGTAGCGGTCCAGCGCGTCACCTTCGAGGTCGTCATGGAAGCTGACCGCGTCGAACAACCAGCCGTGGAGCTTTCGTGCCAGTGCGGTGTCACCCTGTGCCTGCACGCACTGCAGGCTGGCCACAAACTTGTCGACCTCGGCCTGCAGCTCGAGCTCAAGCAGGCTTACACACCGATCGTGGTGGGCGCGGTGCACGACCGTGTTGAAGTGGCTGATCCCTTCGACGACCTGCCAGAAGTCTCCAAGCGCGTTCGGTTTCAGCGTACCGAGCGGGTCCGTCGCCTCCAGTCGTTCGAGCAATCCCGCGTCGAGAAACAGCGACAGCGCGAGCCCGTCATTGTCCTGCGCGAGCAGTAGTGTCTCATTGGTGCCCGCGAGCAGTGATTCGCGCGCGACCGCCTGCGCAACTTCTGCGTTCGTGATCAGGTAGTCGCGCACATCGGGGTAGTCGGCGACGCCGTACGTGTCGCAGTGCTGCTGCTGGAGCTCGGCGAGCATCAGTGCCGTCTCGGTCCGGGCCCACCGACCATGGGTGTGATACCCAGCGACTCGAGCTGCGCCTTCGCGCGGTTGCTGCCCGTTTTGCGCCAGATCTCGTAGAGCCGCTGCACGTCGCCTGGGGTTGTGCTGCCGCCATCGCGCACGTCGTTCAGCACGTCCACGACCTGACCGAACTTGGCCGCAAGTTCTCGGTAGATGTCGGAAAACGCGTTGCCGCGAAAGGTGCCGCGCAGTTCGTCGGACAGCGAGCCGTAGGCATTGCCGCCCATGTGGATGTAGTAGTCCACGTCGACCGCGCGCTCGGCCAGGCTGTCGATGAAGAAACCGGAGATAAACAACGCCACATCACCGATGCGTTGCAGATGCTGGCTGCGGGTTTCGGCCGATTCAGCCTGCGCGGCGTCTGCCAGCATCAGGGCGAGCGGGCGCAGGCCGTAGCATTCGCCGTCGTGGTCGTAGAGCGCTTCGGAGCGAGAGTAGAGCGTGAGGAGGTTGACCACGTACTGCGTGGTTTGTGGTTCGATCGCCACCCCTTGTCGCGCGACGGCGTCGTCCACCGATGTGCGGAAGAAATCACGGAGGTTGTGCACGGGCACCACCTGCTCGCCGTTCTGGGAATCGACCATCTTTTCGACCTCGCTGTGCTGCGCTAACGCGCCTCCTATGTGCTCCGCCCCCCGGAGCAGTTTCGTGTTGACCTGCCCAGTGCAGCGGCAGGTGAAGTAATGATTTGAGTCAGCTATAGCACAATGAGGCTGAAAGTCACGTGAACAGGTTCCGCGATTTCACTTAAGAAGTAGCAAACAAAACAGACTGTTAGCAGTGTCCGCCGGAGGCTGCCAGCGCGCTGCCGCAACACTCGGGGATTTGCCTGCGAGCGTGAATCGCGTGTTCGCTTGGCCTCGCGGGCGGCAACACCTAGGCTTGTGGAATGCCCGATAACGCATTGCAGCTCGTGCCGATGGAGCGCATTGACTTGCGCTGGCTCGAGGCATGCATGCGTGTCGAGTACTCGCGCGCCTACGCAAAGGCGAACCCGACGCGCGCTACGTTTACTTGCATCGGATTTATCTCGCACAGTCCTCGCACGGCCGTGGTCTTGGCCGACGGGTTGTGCACGCGGTGATGATGGAGGCGGCGGACTGCAATCGGACGCGGCTTGAGAGCATGGCACAGGACGGTGCGGTCGGGTTTTATGAGCGGCTCGGATTTCAGACTGTGGCGCACACGATGCTTGCGCACCCGAAAGTGAAACCCGAGGCTGCGGCGATGGTGCGCATGGTTCTGGAGTTGCAGAGCGATGACTGAAAAGAGAACACGTCTTCGACGTGGCCGGCGCGCTTTGGGCGTCGTAGCACTGGTTGCGGTGCTCGCCTTCTATGCGCTTGGGCGTGGGAGTGGCAGCGCCGTGACGTTGGACGATGCGAACGAAGGTATGACACTAGCCGGGACAAACGAGAGCCGCGCGGCGGGCCAAAGTGACTCCTCCATCGATGCCGTCGACGCAGTCACGCCTGGAGCCAGCGAATGCCTCACACCCGAGCAGTTACTGGGGCGCAGGGACGTCCAGCAGGAACGTACTCGCATACTGACTGTGGTCGCTATGGGCGAGCCGATGCGCTCTTATCAGGGCATTGGTGTCCCTGGTTTGAGAGCACTCATCGCGCAGGGAGATACCGCGGCCATGGTCGTGCTGGGGCGTCGTCTTCAATTGGAAGCGTTAGGTCTCGATCCGGAGACCGCCGTGACTACGCTGATGCCGTCAAAGGAGACGATTCGTTTGCCGGACTTCGAACGGTTCTCAAACCTGGTGGGCAGTAAGGGACGTATTTCTGAACCAGACGACGTCGCATTGGCGATGGAGGCGCGAGAGCTCTTTTATGGCGCTGCGCTCAAAGGGCGCCTATTTGCACTCAGTATGGTGGGACAAATCGACTGGGAACTAGGTGAGGACGCCCTGATCATGGGCTGGATCAGCCAGGAGGCATTTGACTCGCTCAGTGAGAGTCGCCGCATCAATATGTTCCCCGAGCGGATCTATTCAGCAGCCGTCTGGTACATTGCGCCCGAGCTCAATAGCGGCTTCCTCTCATCGCTACGGTTCCCCGAACCCCAAGCTGCCGAAGAAATTGCGGCGCGGCTCGCAGAAGACTATCTGGCTTCCCAAAAGGCTGCGGGCCTCCCCGAGCTGGACTTTGGCCCCTCGCTTGATCGCAATACGCGCGATCTCGTCGAACTCGTTTGCGAGCAATACCGCGACGCGCTGTTCGAAGACTACTGAGGTCTGGCTCGTCGCTAACGCCGACGCGCGCTACACTGGTTTACCGCACCGACGAGGCCAGGCCGATGACCGACGCGACCCGATTCGCCGACCTGTACCAGCCGACGCACGATGAGCTGGCGCGTCAGCAGTTCGTGGGTGCGCTCAAGGGGTTCCTTAACGGTCCCGTCGAGCGTGAGCTGGCGGCCGCCTACGAACGCGACATTGCGCCGCGTTTCGAAGCGCGCGCGGGTCGTGCACCCGAATCCCGCGAAGATGTCTCGGACCTGTTCCGCGAGCACCCGCTCTACCAGCTCTGGGGTGCGTCCGTTTACGAGTCGCAGAACCTCATGTGGGAGACTGTCGACGAAACCTGCCGGCGTCTGTTGCCCGAGCTCGAGCGTCGCTTTGACGCGCTCGATGACGCCACGCGACTCGGCAGCCTGCAGCTCGACCCGGCGCTCAGGCTACCCGAGCCCATCCGTTCCGTAGAGATCCACCGCCAACCCGGTGGCTATTTCGGCGAACCTGATAAACACGGTCTCCTAACTGCGCTGCGCTACTTCGGCACTGTCGAGCTCTACCGCGCGGCCAAGGGCTTGTCGACGGGGGCCGCTGCCGGGGAGCCCGGTATGGGCCACTACATTCTTGCGGCCGTGAAGCGCCGCTTTGGTGATGTCGCGCCCAAGCGCATTCTTGACCTCGGCTGCGGGCCGGGCACCGAGACGATTGCCTACGCGCAGGCATTCCCCGAAGCCGAAATCTGGGGCGTCGATTTGTCCGCGCCGTTCCTGCGCTTTGCACATGTCTGGGCCGAAGACCTGGGGCTGCCCATTCACTACCGTCAGGCCGACGCGCGTGACACAGGCTTTGATGCGGGCAGCTTCGATTTGATCGTCTCCAACATCATGTTTCATGAGACTGGCGACGACATCCTGCCCGGCATTCTCAAGGAGATGCGCCGACTCATCGCGCCCGCTGGCGTCATGCTGCATGTCGATGTGCCCTTCCAGGTGCACCGCACGCCCGTGACCAAGCAGGTCACCAACCACTGGCAAGTCATCAACAACGGCGAGCCCTATTGGAGTGGTTTCGCCAATCTCGACGTCGGTGCCGAGCTCGAGCGCGCCGGCTTCGATGCCGAGCACCGCTTTGCCGACTACGATCCGCTGGGCGACGGCCACATGCTCGTGTTCGGTGCGAGGGGCCCGATGTGAAGACGGCCAATGACGCCGATCCGCACCGCCTGCCACGTCCCGAGCAGCTCGACACGCTCACGCAGGACCAGCTTGTGGCCTGCGTGTTGCACCTTGCGATGGAAGTGAGCGTGTTGCGCGAACGGCTCACGACCCACGAGACCTTGCTCGAGGCGGCGGGCGTCATGACGCGAGAGCAAGTCGAGACCCACGTGCCCGAAGGCGAAGAGGCGGCCCGGCGCAGCGCCGAGCGCAACGCGCTCATCGCCAGGCTCATCGCCAAGCTGCGCTAGCCCGTGCGGCAGGTCGACGTTGCGGTGGTGGGTGCGGGCCCGGTCGGCACCGTGGCTGCGGCGGCGCTGCTGCAGCGCGGCATCAGTGCCGCGGTGTTTGAAGCAGGCAAGGCCGTCGCCAGCGACTTGCGTGCATCAACGTTTCATCCCCCCACACTCGAGATGCTCGAGACGCTGGGCATCATCGACGACATGCTCGCCTACGGATTGAAGGCGCCTGTATATCACCTCCGCGAGCGATCAACAGGCGACACCGTCGCGTTCGATATGGGCGAGCTTGCCGGCGACACGCGCTTCCCGTTTCGACTGCAGTGCGAGCAGCATGTCATGAGCGGGATGCTCGCCGAGCGCATCGCCGCGCAGCCCGAGCCCGTGATTTCCTTCGAACACCGCGTCGTAGCATTCGAGCAGGATGAGACGGGCGTGACACTCGCCCTCGAAACGCCCGTTGCGATCGAGAAGGTCCGTGCGCGCTACGTAATCGCCGCCGACGGTGGCAATTCGATCACGCGCAAGTGGCTGGGCGCGACCTTCGACGGCTTTACCTACCCTGAGAAGTTTCTTTGCCTCTCCACAGAACGTGACCTGGCCGGGGACATCCCGGGGCTCGCCTATGTGAACTACGTGTCGGACCCCGAGGAGTGGCTCGTGCTGCTGCGAACGCCCAACGTGTGGCGTGTGCTCGTGCCCGTCGATGCGACCAGCGACGATGCACTGCTGCTCGCCGACAGCACGCGCGACGATGTGTTCGCAAGGCTCATCGGTGAGCCGCAGGTGCCAACCACGCATCGCACGATCTATCGTGTGCACCAGCGTGTTGTGGAGCGCTTCTGTCACGATCGCATTTGCCTTGTCGGCGATGCGGCGCATCTCAATAACCCGCTCGGCGGCTTTGGCATGAACAGTGGCATCCACGACGTCTGGTCACTCGTCGATGTACTCGCAGGCGCGTTAGACGGTGGCCACGATGCTGACGCACTCGCGCACTGGGACCGGCAACGCCACGCCGTGACGCACGCGTTTATCCAGGCGCAGTCCATGCAAAACAAGCGCTTTATCGAACAGGGTGCGGCGGCCGGGCACGCGGCACGCTTTGAAGCGATGCGCGCGACGCGCGACGATCCGGATGAACGCCGCGCCTACCTGCTCCGTCAGTCCATGATCCAGAGCCTCAGGGACGCCGCCGATGTCGCGTGATGCGCGGGGCTGGCGCGCCAAGTTCGGTGTGCTGGGGCCGTCCACAAATACCATCGTGCAGCCAGACTTCGATGACTTGCGCCCGGAAGGCGTCACGAACCACTACAGCCGTATCGTCATCGACAACGCGCAGGCAATTTCCGACGAGACCTTCATGTCGGGCACGCTCGAGATTTCGGACAACACCGAAGAGGCCGTACGCGGTGTGCTCACCTGCTCCCCGGACTATCTGATCATGGGCATGTCGGCCGTGACGTTCTACGGTGGTGCCGAGGGCGGACGGCGCTGGCGCGAGAACATCGAAGCCGTTGCCGGCGTGTCGCTTTCCATCGGATCCGAGGCGCTCGCCGCCGCGCTCGAAGCCCTGGGCGGCATTCGACGTGTGGCGCTTATCTCGCCCTATTTCCCCGTTGCGAACACCGAGGTGTGCCGGTTCCTGGCCGACTACGGCTTCAAAACGGTTCGTGATACCTGTTTGCGTTGTCGGAGCTGGACGGCGATCGCCGAGGTAGCCCCCGACCGCCTCGAAGCCGAGCTGGATACACTCGACGGCGACGACGTCGACGCGATCGTGCAAGTCGGCACCAACCTGTCGATGCTGGAGTTGGCGGCGCAGCAGGAGCGGCGGCGGGGCAAGCCCGTGGTCGCGATCAACGCCGCGACCTATTGGCACGCCCTGCGCGCGAATGGCATCACGGACGCGGTTTCCGGCTACGGCAACCTGCTCGAGCAGCACTGACCGACGCGCCGGAAAAACTTCGACAAAGGGTCTACAATGAAGGGTCCTGCAGCCGCGCTGCATCGGGCATCGCGGCTCGCACAACCCGGGGGATTCCCACATGAGCTATGTGGATGGATACGTCATTCCGGTGCCGACCGCCGACGCGGACGCCTACCGTTCATTTGCGGCCAGGTACGCGCCGTTGTTCAAACAGTACGGGGCGACGCGAGTCGTGGAGAGCTGGGGCGATGATGTGCCCGCTGGCGAGGTCACTGACTTCTTCCGGGCCGTGGGCGCGAAGGACGGGGAGACTGTCGTGTTTTCGTGGATCGAGTGGCCCGACAAGAAAGCGCGTGACGATGGTATGGCGCGCGCAATGGAAGATCCGGCCTTCGCCGAGGATGGGGTTCAGATGCCCTTTGACGGCAAGCGCATGATCATGGGCGGCTTTTCGGTCATCGTCGACGATTAGCGTCGCCTGGTATCAGACCGCCCCCGCCCAGAATCGAACCCCGAAACCGGCGATGGCGCCCGCGACGAGCCCACCAAGCCCAAAGATGGCGAGGCCCTCGGTACCGAAGTAGTACAGGCCCGCGCCTGCGCCGGCTGCGCCGCCAATCGCCGCGCCCCAAAGTGTCCAGACCAGCAGTGATTTGGCGCCCGAAGCGAATTCCTTGCCGATATCGCGCGCGATGCCCTTGGCGCTCAGGTCTGGCAGATCCGGGTCTTCCTGCATGGTGCTACTCCGTTTTGGGGGTGTCGTGAAACCCTAGCAGACTGGTTTCAATTAATCAGTGTGCCCGAGGAATTCGATGATTGCCGCGGCGACGTCCTCGTGCACACGCGCGCGGTCAATGGTGTCGGCGTCCTCGCAGGCGGGGACGTAACGTCGGCCGCGTTTCGTGCACGGCGACAGGAAGACATAATGGCCCGCGTCTTCGATGGTCTGCAGGCGCCCACTCGGCAGGTGTGACTCGATGTAGGCGGCGTTGGTGAGCGCCGGAGCGACGCGGTCGTCGTTGCCCACGATCAGCAGGAATTGCTCATCGAGTGCGCGCAGTGTTGCAGGAGCAAAAGCCTGCCCGATGGCAGGCGCGATGGCGACGACGTGGCTCACGCGTGGGTCGCTGTAGTCGGCACCGGCATTGCGAAAGTTCGCGGCCAGCGAAGGGTCCTCCTCGAGCATCTTCGCGAAGTCCTCGGCCGCCGTCGGATACTCGCCCTGCGGTTCGCAGGTGCCGTCGGCATCGGGCCCCGCGCAGAACGCTTGCAGGCGGTCGAGGTCGGTTTTTGCGCCGGCGAGTCCGAGCACCGTGTAACCACCCAAGGAAAAGCCGACGGCACTGACATCGCTCGTGTCGACGCGCGCGCCGAACGTCTCGTCGGCCGCCAGTCGATCGATGGCAACGCTCAGGTCAGTAATGCGTTCCCAGACGAGTCGGAATCCACGCGCGTCGTAAGCGGGCTCGGCCGCCGTGTTGCCGTGGTGATCGACGGCCACGGCGACGTAGCCCCGCGCCGCGAGTGCGCGGCCCAGCCACATCATCTGCAGGGCGGCACCGCCCGTGCCATGCGAGATCACGACGACGGGCAGGGGTCGGTCTGAGTCCGCGAGTGTTGCGTTGCGCGCCGCGTAACCCGCAATGAACACGGGACGCTTCTGCGGGATCAGAATCGCTTCTTGCTCGGCCGCGGCTGCCGGGTACCAAACGGTGGCCGTGACCGGACGCGGTGCGTCACCAGCCCAATTACGCCGCGTATCATCGGTCCAGTTGAAGCGCTGCATGCCCACTGCGGGGCCGTCGGGCACAGGCGGCAGCGGGTCGCCACCGCAGGCACCCAGGACCGCCGCCAAGAGCACACACAAGGCGCCTCGGCTAGAGCTCCGTGTCCGTTGCGTCGTCATTGCGCGTTCTCCTCCAGCAGGTAACGGGCGACAGCCTCAAATGCCGGCAGCGACGTCGGGTCAATGGCTGCGTTCTTGGCCGAAGGGTAGGACGCGAATCGAACCAGCACCATCTCCGCGGTCGGGTCCACGTAGATCGTCTGCCCGTAAACGCCGCGCGCCGCGAACGCGCCGTGCCGGTTGTGGAACAGCCACCACATGCTCTTGTAGCTGCCACCCGCGAGCGTGGTGAATCCCCCTTTTTCGAAGGCCTGCTTGTTTCCGCCAGCGCGAATGTTGGCGACCACTTCGCGCGGGAACAGGCGCTCGCCGTTGATGACGCCTTCGCCCAGCATAAGCAAACCGATTCGACCCAGGTCGCGCAGCCCGGCACTCAAACCGCCGCCCGCGAAGGGCGTGCCCAAACCATCCACGGTCATGTAGGCGTCTTGCTCGGCGCCCATGCGACGCCAGATCCGATCCGACAGGAGCTCGGTCACGGACTTGCCCGTCACACGGGAAATGATCCAGCCCAGTGCATCAGAATTGATGGTCTTGTAATGGAAGCCGTCACCGTGCTCACCCTCGGGCTTTACGGTCTGCAGGTACTCGAAGTAGCCGTTGGGCCCCGAATAGCCGGCGGGCTTGGGCATCGGGCTGGCGGCCGCTGCGTAGATCCAGATATCCGCATTGGGGTCGGCGTAGTCCTCGCTGTAGGCGAGGCCCGTGGTCATGTCCATCACCTGGCGCACAGTGGCGTTGCCGAACGCGCTGTCGGCAAGTTCGGGGATGATGTCGGCCACCAGCGCCGTGTCGTCGAGTTTGTCTTCCACAACGAGAATTTCGGCGAGCAGGCCAGTCATCGACTTGGTCATCGACATGGCGCCGTGTTTGCCGGCCTCGTCTAAGCAACCCGAGTAGCGTTCATACACAATCTTGCCGCGGTGCAGGATCAGCAGGCCGTCCGTGTAGTTGGCGGCCAGCGACTCGGCGAACGTCATGGTGCGCCGACTGTTCGTGGGCCGAAACCGCAAGCCATCGATGTTCGTTTCATCGAGCGCGTACTCGAGCGGGACAGGCGCACCCAGCCCGCGGCTGACTTGCTCCGTGGGCAAAAGCTCACGCAAATGGCAGACCGTCCAGCGCAGCTTCGGAAAACTGAAGTAATTCGAGTCGGGTTGCTCGACACGCCTGTCGGGCGGCGGCGGAAACCCTTCCATCCAACGCATGTTGCGGGGGTCGGACGCCTCGGCCGTCAAGGGGGCAAGTTGCGCCTGCACGCGTTGGGGCGCGACCGCGACAGAGGCGAGAACGCAAACAATCAGGAGTGGGCGAGGCAAGCGAGCAGTCGTCACATCAGTCTCCGGGTTGTCGGTCGGTGTCAGACCATTTTTAGGATCAGGTCCCACTCTTTCTTGGCGACGGGCATGATCGAGAGCCGATTGCCTTTTTGCACCAGGCGCATGTCGGCGAGCTTCGGGTTGGCCTTGAGTTCGGCCAGCGTCACGATGCGCGCGAACTTCGAGTCAAACGCGACGTCGACGAGTTGCCAGCGCGGATTGTCCTTGCTGCTCTTGGGGTCGAAGTACTTCGACTTCTTGTCGAACTGTGTTGGATCATCGTAGGGCTTGCTGGCGATGGTCATGGTGCCGGCGATGCCCACGGTGTCGGCATTCGAGTGGTAGAAGAACGCCTTGTCGCCCACCTTCATATCGTCGCGCATGAAGTTGCGGGCCTGGTAGTTGCGGATGCCGTCCCAGGGTTCGCGGCCATCGCGCTCGAGGTCATCGATGCTGTAGACATCGGGCTCGGATTTCATCAACCAGTAGGCCATGGCGTGTGTGCCCTGCAGCAAGGGGAGCGCGCACACTAGCACAGCGTGCTGACGCCGCGCAGGCCTAGCTAAGGAGGAGCTCGATGCCCAGCACGAGAGGCGTGCCGATGGCCGCGATGACGTTGGCCACCATGTAAGGCAGCAGGTTCGCGACGTCATCGCCGTGTCGAACCAGGCCGCGCCAGGCGACGATGCCGGCGGTCATGGGCACCACGGCGACCAGCGCAAGAACCGGTAAGAGATTCACCAGGACGGCGAACACGAGCGTGGTCATAGCCAGTGTCAGCAAGACACCGTAGGTGATGGCACTGGCGCCAATGCCGTAGGCGATGACGAAAGTCTCCCGGCCCACACTGCGGTCGGCATCGTAGTCGGGAACCTGGTTCATAAGCTGCAGGTTGGTCACGAGCATGAACGGGATGAGTACCGTTACAAACGCCGTCGCCGTAAACCGGCCCGCCAGGACGTAGCTGGCGCTGAGCACCATGAGGACGCAAATGCCCAGACCGGGCGCGAATAGCCCGATCAGCGGACGCCCGGTTAGCCACTGCGTGTAAGTCAGCATGAGCACAAGGCCGGCGACGGCGAGCGGCAGCAGCGCCATGCCGTACGTGCTGACGAAGTACACACCGAATGCCGCGGCGACGGCGAGCATGACGATGGCGATGGCCAGGATGGCGCGTTCCGCATCGGGTTCGTCGATGAGCGCGCCGCTGCCGCCACTGAACGGCGTGCGCTCCGTACGCGTGTCGAGCCCGCTTCTGAAGTCGAAGTACTCGTTGAAGGCATTGACGCTGGCGTGGGCTGCCAGCGAACCCGCAAGCACGGCGAGCAAGGGTGTCACGCCGATCGTCGCGCCGTCGTGGTGGGCGATGCCGGCGGCCAGCGCCACGCACGCGGGCGTGAGCAGCAGAAATGCGGGCCGAAGGCTGCGCAGCATGGCGCCTCCCGCGGCTCGCACGGGTAGCGAACGC
This sequence comes from Pseudomonadota bacterium, assembly GCA_039821605.1. GTDB lineage: Bacteria > Pseudomonadota > Gammaproteobacteria > Steroidobacterales > Woeseiaceae > CALBPI01. The sequence continues at coordinate 357,041 of JBCBNV010000004.1, forward strand.
CTCGCATTGCTTACCCTGCTCATCCCCGATCCCCATCGTGGCTGAATGATGTGCGCGTTCCTGGCGCGCCCCACCATACTACGATGGTGCGGGTCACACTCGCATCTGTGATTGCCGAGGTGGCAGGGCGTTGCGCGCGGCTTTACCGGACCATTCGGTGCGGCCGGCAACAGGGTTCGCGAGAATGGTTGTGCCCGCGCGCTGCCTATTCCTCGCCGACCGTCAACACGTATTCGACAGCCTGGATGATGCCGTCGTTGGGACGACCATCGCGCGTGTCTTGGGCGCCAAACTGCAGGATGTGCTTGCCGGGCTGCAAGGGCGCAAGCATGGCCCAGAGACCACTCGTCGCCGCCGGGTATTGAGGGGGCGCATTCGCGGACTCCGGCATCCGCGCTGTGAGGTCAAAGCAGTCGGGCGACGACAGCAGCATGACCGCGTCGCGCAGATTGTGGCTATTGAGGCGCAACCAGACGTTGATGATCTCGGTGTTGCGCATGGTGACACCCTCTTGCACCTGTTCGCAGGTGACGTCCTGCTGGTCGCCTGGTGCCTGTACGAGGTTGACCAATGGAAAGAACAAGTGCCGGTCGGCGGGCACGGTGCAATAGCGGATGACCTGATCGACGCCAAAACCGCCTGTCAGATACCACACGGGCCCTGATTGATTGACGGCGCAGTGCTCGCCCGTGCGGTCGCGCACGGGACTCAGACGTTGGTCCATCGAGAACGCCCACTGCCACCAGCGGACGGTCCAGCTGGGCATGTCGACATCGGTCACAGTGTCATCGGCGGCCAGCGCCCGGGGTGCATTGGCATTTGCCGCTGATCCGGCCGCCACCATGACGGCCAGCAGTGTCGCCAGAGTTCTCATGCGCTCATCGTAGCGGATCGCGCCGGCTGGCGCGTGCGCACGGGCCAAAGAAAAAGGGCCCCGGTTGGGGCCCTTTCTCGTTCTCGCGTTGTCGCCCGCTTACGAGCCGACCACACCGCCGCCCTTGTGACGGATGACGAGCGTGCAGTCACGCGGAATCGTCACGCCATCGAACGGCGCCGGGAAGTTCGTCGAGGTCGGCGAACCGTTACCCGGGTGTTGCGTGTTGGTGAACAGCGTCTTGTAGTTGGGCGTCGGTGCGGCGCCCGTGATCTCGTCGCTGGACACACCCATGAGCAGGCGCTTGTACTCACCCGTTTCGGTGTCGATGACAACCATCTGGTCCTGCAGACCTGAGGGCTGTCCGCCGTCCGTGCCGATGAACAGGCGACCAAACGGGTCGGCCCAGGCGGCGTCAGGGTCCGTGAACACGTTCTCGCCACCATCGGCGGGCGCCGTGTACTCGGCGTAGGACACGTCGTCGGCGTCGGCGCCCGGATCTTCGGGACGCGTATTGCGCGAGATAAGGAACATGTTCCACTCAAACGTCGTCGCACTCGTGTCGGTCGTCTTGATGATGTAACCGTCGGAGTTTTCGAAGATCGGGTTCACGTCCGAGATCTCGCCCTGGCCGTCGTCCTTGCGGTCGTTGTTGGTCAGCGTCCAGTAGACTTCGCCGTCCTTGCCAATGGTCGACCACTCGGGGCGGTCCATCTTCGTTGCGCCCACGATGTCGGCGGCAACACGCGCGTAGACGAGCACTTTGTCCTGGGTGTCGAGGCCAGCCGCGGCGATTTCGGGGTTCGAAGCCGTCAGCTCAACCCACTCACCGGTGCCTTCGCCTTCCGGCCCGGCACCGAACTTGGCGACGTAGAGCTTGCCGTCGTCGAGCGGGCTCAGGCCCGCGGCGATGACGTCGCGCCAGGGCAGGTTGGACTCGTACTTGTAGCAGTAGTCGCCACGCTGGTCGTCGCCCATGAAGACGGCGACGCGGCCGTCGGCGAGTTCCGTGAACGCGCAGGCTTCGTGCTTGAAGCGGCCCAGTGCCGTGCGCTTGACGGGCTTCTTCGAACCATCGAACGGGTCGATCTCGACACACCAGCCGAAGCGGTTCGACTCGTTGGCGTACTCGGGGTTGGCGATGTCGAAGCGCTCGTCAAACAGGTGCCAGCCGTAGCCGAAACCGTTCTCGCTGAAGCCGTAACGGGCGTAGGCGGCTTCCTGGAGGCCGTTGAAGCCCGTCGTGTCACCTGTAGTCGAGCCGAAGTAGCCGTTGAAGTTCTCTTCGCAGGTCAGGTAGGTGCCCCACAGCGTGGCGCCTGAACCACAGTTGTTGACCGTACCGGCGGGAACGTTGCCAGCGGTGTTGTCCAGCAGCGGGCTGCCCGCCACGGGACCCGAGACTTCAACTTCCGTGTTGACCGTAATGCGACGGCTGTTGGGGTTGGAGACTACGTTCCATTCACCGGGACCAAAACGGCCCGATTCGGCTACAGCAACGACCGATACGCCGTGCGCCGCCTGTGACAGGCGGACGTCTTTGAGCGTCTCGGGGAACGACTTGCCGAGAACGTGCGAGTTGCGGCCGAACTCGTGGTTGATGCAGATCATGCCTTCGCGGCTGTTGAGGATGCGGCTGCGCAGGCTGCCCGGCAGCTCCAGACCTTTGCGCTGCTCGAGCATGAGAATGCTAGGCAGGTTCATCGGGTAGAACCACATGCCGTCGTGGCCGATACCGATCATCTCTTCCTGCTCGGCGGCCGTGGGGCGCGAGTTCGGGTCGCCCGTGTACTCGGCGATGTTGGAGTTCGGGTCGATGGGCGTGCCCCAGGGGATCAGTACCTGGTACTCGTAGTCGGGCGAAATCGTAACCGTGCGGCCCTGTTCGGCCGTTGCGGCTTCGATCGAGAGCGGCGTGAAGCCAATCAGTGCTTCGGGTTCAGCGCTCGGTGCGCGGCGGAAATTGTCGCGGCCGCGTGCGTAGCCGGCTGCGGGCGCAAGAAAGGTCGCGCCGGCCGCTGCGAGCGAACCCTTGACGACGCTGCGGCGTGACAGCTGCTTCTTGACGACTTCCTGGAAGGTGATATTGCTGGTCGGGTTGGTCGACAAGTCCTCGGACGAGTCGTCCTGCAGGTCGACCGGAATGTTTCCGTCTGGCATTGGTTAAGGCTCCCCTGATTCTAAACTCACTAGTGATTTCCCATTTCCCCAGGGCGAACGAATCCGCGGGCTGCGAAGACGATTTTTCGCTGCCCGTGCACGGAACGGTCGTTGAGGTTTCCCACGCGCCTGTGCGCGAGACCCAAACGATAGGTGGCTTATGTGAACCCGGCGTGACCCAAACGTGACGAGGGGGTTACTGCTTTGTGACAGACGCCCCAGAAGCGCTTGATTTCAGCCAAAATGCGGACAGCAGCTTGACACCGGCGCCACCAAGAACGGGTTTGGTCGATGTTTGTTTGCAGCATGTTGGTGCACGCGAAGGTGACAGGTCTGGCGCGGCGGTTCACACTGGCTCTAAGACGGAGTGAAATGCGAAGGGGGACCGCATGACCTACCGCTTTGACCCCGAAGGCCGCCGCCTTCCCATCAAGCTCGACTCGACGAGCAACGCCGAGTACGCGCCGATACCGCTCGAGCCGCGAAACGAGCACGCCAACGACCTGGCTCAGGAAGCCGCCACGCAGAATGCGAAGCGCACGGGACTGCATCGCCGCGAGTTTCTGATCAGTGCGGCTGGCGCGGCCACAACCTTGCTCGCCATCAACGACGCCAACGCGAAAGCCGGCAAACGCGCCGGCTACTTCGAGCTCGCACGCGAGAGCGGTCTCGACAACGCGGCCGCCGATGCGGCGTTGGGCAAGAAAGAATTCATCTTCGACGTCCAGGGCCACTACGTGCCGCCCAGCGTCGCCGCTGCGCGCAAGGCCGAGTGCGGCAAGCACGACTACGTGAGCCGCGACTACATGCGCTGCCTGGGCGCCGATGATTTCGTCAAGGACGTGTTCCTCGACGCCGACACGGACATGATGGTGTTGTCCTTTGTGCCGTCGCGGCGCGACAACGAACCGCTCACGGCCGAAGAGGCGCGCGCCACGCAACAGATCGTTGACGAACTCGAAGGGACGCACCGTCTGCTCGTGCACGGCCGTGTGAACCCGAATCAGGACGGCGACCTTGATGGCATGGATGAGCTGGCCGAAAAATACGGCGTCTCAGCGTGGAAGACCTACACGCAGTGGGGGCCCGACGGCAAAGGCTTCTACCTGACCGACGATGTCGGGCTCGCGTTCATCGAGAAGGCGCGCAAGCTGGGTGTGAAGAACATCTGCATTCACAAGGGCATCCCGTTCGGACGCCGCAGCTATGAGCATTCGCTGTGCACGGATATCGGTCCCGTCGCCAAGATGTACCCCGACGTCAATTTCCTGATCTACCACTCGGGCTGGGTGCCCAGGCAGGCCGAGGGCCCTTACGACCCCGATCGCAACGAGGGCATCGACGGCTTGATCGCGAGCGTCGAGAAGGCCGGCCTCGGTCATGACTCCAATGTGTTCGCCGAACTGGGCAGCACCTGGCGCGGGCTCACGCGTGACCTCGATAGCGCGGCCCACACGATGGGCAAGCTCGTGAAGCACCTGGGCGAAAACAACGTGCTCTGGGGCACGGACTCGATCTGGTACGGCTCACCGCAGGATCAGATCCAGGCGTTCCGCAGCTTCCAGATCGCCAAGGACGTGCGGGAGCAGCATGGCTACGCCGAGATGACGCCGTCATTGCGCAAAAAGATCTTCGGGCTCAATGCGCTCAAGCCCTACCCGATCCCGCTCGAGGAGGTCACGGCAACGATGGCCAACGACAGGGTGGCGCAGCGTCGCGAGAATTATGCCGAGCGTCGCGACCCGCATCATCTGACGTTCGGGCCAAAGACGCGGCGAGAATTCCTGAGTCTCGAGGCGTAAAAAAAAGGGCCCCAGGAGGGGCCCTTTCTGATTGAACTCGTTCGCAGCGTCAGGCGTCGAGATCGAAGCGATCGAGCTCCATGACCTTGACCCAGGTGGCGACAAAGTCACGCACGAACTTCTCCTCGGCGTCAGACTCCGCGTAGACTTCGGCGAAGGCCCGCAATTGCGAGTGTGAGCCGAACACGAGGTCGACTCGCGAACCGCGCCACTTGAGTTTGCCCGTGTCGCGGTCCGTGCCGATGAAGGCCTTGCGATCTTCGTCAGCGGGCTGCCACTGCGTGGCCATGTCGAGCAGGTTCACGAAAAAGTCGTTCGTCAGCGTACCCGGGCGATCGGTCAGCACGCCTTCACTGGCACCGCCGGTGTTGGCGTCCAGCACGCGCAGTCCGCCAACCAGTACAGTCATCTCCGGCGCTGTCAGCGTCAGCAGCTGCGACTTGTCGACGAGCGCCTCTTCGGCGGGCATTGCTGCGTTCCCGGCCTCGTAGTTGCGGAAGCCGTCCTGGCGCAGCTCGAGCAAGGCGTAGGACTCGACGTCGGTCTGATCCTGCGTCGCGTCGGTGCGACCCGGCGTGAACGGCACGTCGATGTCGTGGCCAGCGGCCTTGGCCGCCTGCTCGATGCCCACGCTGCCGCCGAGCACGATAAGGTCGGCCAGCGAGACGCGCTTGTCACCCGGCTGTGCGCCGTTGAACGCAGCCTGCACGGACTCAAGCTCGCCCAGAACCCGCGACAGCTCGTCGGGGCTGTTCACGGCCCAGTCTTTGGCGGGCGCCAGTGCGACGCGGGCACCGTTGGCGCCGCCGCGCTTGTCGGAGTCGCGATAAGTCGCGGCCGAGGCCCATGCCGTGCGCACGAGCTGGGCTACGGTCAGCCCCGTGTCGGCGATCTGCTGCTTGAGTTGCGCGATATCCGCGTCGTCGACAAGGGCGTGATCGACGGCAGGCACGGGGTCCTGCCAGAGCAGTTCTTCGCTGGGCACTTCGGTACCTAGGTAACGCGCAACCGGGCCCATGTCGCGGTGCATGAGCTTGAACCAGGCCCGCGCGAAGGCGTCGGCGAACTCGTCGGGGTTCTCGTGGAAGCGTTTCGAGATCGCGTTGTAGGCCGGATCGACCTTCATGGCCATGTCCGCCGTCGTCATCATGGGTGCGTGGCGTGTTGCCGGGTCGTGCGCGTCGGGAATCTGGTCCGAGGCAGCGCCATCCTTGGGCGCCCATTGGTGCGCACCGGCGGGGCTCTGCACGAGTTCCCAGTCAAAGCCGAACAGGTTGTCGAAGTAGCCGTTGTCCCAGGCGATGGGGTTTTCGGTCCAGGCGCCTTCGATACCGCTCGTGATCGTGTCCTTGCCCTTGCCCGAGCCCATGCTGTTTCGCCAGCCCAGGCCCTGCGCCTCGAGCGGCGCGCCTTCAGGCTCGGCGCCCACGTGAGCCGTGTCGCCGGCGCCGTGCGCCTTGCCGAAGGTGTGGCCGCCGGCCACGAGCGCGACCGTCTCTTCGTCGTTCATGGCCATGCGCGCAAAGGTGTCACGGATGTCGTGCGCCGAGGCGGCCGGGTCGGGGTTGCCGTTGGGGCCTTCTGGGTTCACGTAAATGAGGCCCATCTGAACGGCGCCGAGCGGATCGGCCAGTTCGCGGTCACCGGAGTAGCGCGCGTCACCAAGCCATTCCGACTCGGGACCCCAGTAGACATCGCTTTCGGGTTCCCAGCTGTCTTCACGACCGCCACCGAAACCGAACGTCTTGAAGCCCATCGACTCGAGCGCGACGTTGCCCGTCAGGACGAGCAGGTCGGACCAGGAGAGCTTGCGGCCGTATTTCTGCTTGATGGGCCAGAGCAGGCGGCGGGCCTTGTCGAGGTTGCCGTTGTCGGGCCAGCTGTTGAGCGGGGCGAAGCGTTGCTGGCCCGCACCCGCGCCGCCGCGACCGTCGGTCACCCGGTAGGTGCCGGCAGCGTGCCAGGCCATGCGAATGAAAAACGGACCGTAATGCCCGTAGTCGGCGGGCCACCAGTCCTGAGAGTCGGTCATGAGCGCCGTGAGGTCCGCTTTCACGGCCTCGAGGTCCAGCGCCTTGAACGCCTCGGCGTAGTTGAAGCCCGCATCGAGCGGGTTCACGCGCTCGGAATGCTGCGCAAGCAGCTTCAGGTTGAGCTGCTCGGGCCACCAATCGTCGTTGGTCAGCGCGCCCGCCGCCGTGTGCCGGTGAATGCCCACAACAGGGCACTTGCTGATATCGCCATCTATGTTTGCACTCATGATCCTAGCCTCTCGGAGCGGGGTGTATGGAGCTAAACAGTAGCTGGACAGCGCCGGCGCCGCCAATGAATGTTCTGAATGGTCGCGATAGGGAAAGTGAAAATTCTTGCGTGTTCAGCCGGTTGCGCAACGGATATCGCGTTCGGCGGCCCAGCCGTGGATGTCCTGGCGCTGAAGCGCGGCCGCCATGAGGTCCGGGAACTGATCCGGGGTGCACGCGAACACGGGTGCGCCCAGCGCGGCAAAGGCGCTGGCCATCGCCTCGTCGTACCAGGGGCGCCCCTCGTCGGTCAGCGCCAGCAGGACGATGAGGTTCACACCCGCATCCATGAGCGCCGCGACGCGCGCGAGAAGCTGTTCGCCGTCGCCGCCCTCGCAGAGATCACTGATGAGCACGAGGTGCGATTGCGAGGGCTGGCGGATTTGTTCCTCGCAGTAGGCCACGGCGCGATTGATGTCCGTGCCGCCGCCAAGCTGGACACCGAAGAGCACGTCCACGGGATCCTCTAGCGCTTCGGTCAGGTCGACAATGCTTGTGTCGAAACAGATCAGCTTGGTGTCGACACCGGGCAGCGATGCCAAGACTGCGGCGAAGATCGAGCTGTAGACGACACTGGTGGCCATGGAGCCCGACTGGTCGACGCACATGACGACTTCTTCCAGGTCGACGAGCGCGCGAGTTTTGCGAGCGAATCCGATCAGGCGCTCGGGCACGACGGTTCGGTGCTCGGCTTGGTAGTGGCGCAGATTCGCGGTGATGGTCCGTGCCCAGTCGATGTCCGCGAATCGTGGGCGCGACGTGCGCTTGGCACGGTTCAGTGCGCCGCGCACGGCTTCTGCGGTTTTCTGCTCCAGGCGCTCGAGCAACTGTTGGACCACCTTGGCCACAACTTCGCGAGCTGTTTCCTTGGTCTTCTCGGGCATGGCGGCGTTGAGGCTGATGAGATCCGCAACAAGGTGGATGTCGGCTTCCATGCCCGCAAGGAATTCGGGCTCAAGCAACATGCGTTGCAGACCCAGTCGTTCAAAGGCATCCTTCTGGATCACCTGCACAACTGGCGACGGAAAGAACTCGCGGATGTCGCCGAGCCAGCGCGCAACGCGTGGCGACGAACCGCCGAGCCCAGCGCTCGGTTTGTCCGCCTGGCCGTAGAGCGCCGATAGTGCGCTGTCGAGTCGCTGATCGTCATTGCCAAGCCCACCCTGGTCACCGCTCGGGTCGCCCAGCGCGAGTCGCCAGCGTCGCGTGCGTTCTCTTGCGCTCATGATTGCTTGAGCCCCAGGATCGTCTTGAGCGTTGGCAGCGCCGCTGCAAAGGCTGCTGCGGCGCGTGGGTCGCTGACGAGCACGGCTGCCGCCCTGCCGCCGCCCTGGCGTACGCGCTCCAGCATGCGTTGCACAGTGTTGAGGTCAAATGTTGAGAAGGCGCGGCGCAGCATCGGTAGCAGCTCCACAAAGCTCTCGGCGTGGAGCCCCACGAGCCAGCCGTCGACCAGCCCGAACAGCTGGTCGTCTGCCAGCAGGATCTCGCCGGCCTCGTTGATGAATCCCTCGAACCACGTCGCGGCATCGATGGGGGGCACTGACGACGAGAGCGCGCGCGACAACATGCCGTGCGCCGTGTCCGCTGGCAGTTCGTCGCGGTCATACAGCAACCGCGTGGCCAACCCGCGCACAAGCGCAGCGACGCGGTCGTCGCCGGCCAAGCCCTTGAGCGCGTCTTGCCACAACGAGCCCACGTTGTCGTCCCGCAGCAGGCCGACGGCGCCATCGAGAGCAGCGACTTCGCCACGTGCCGCCGCAGCACTCTCTGCGTCCAGGTTGTGACAGGCGTAGCGAATCCCGGCACAGATCTCTATGAGCAGTTGCACGACAAGGCGACGCAGCGTGTCGGTGCGCAACTCGCGGGCGGTGCCGTAACGCAGGACTTCAACGAGCGGTTTGACGGCGCCGGCAAGGTCGAGCACGTCACCCACATTGATGGCGGCTGCCTCGAGCCGGTGAATGGTGGTGTCCGCGGCGTCGGGCAGATCGGCGAGTAGGCACAGGCGGACGAGCGCGGCGAGGCGCGCGCAGTTGTCCTCTTCACGAGCCTGCATACGCGCGGCGGCCGCCGCTGCCTGTTCGACCGTGACCCCGTGCACGGCGGCCTCGGCGAGCGCAACGGAGAGCTCCGGTTGCCACTCGATCCGCCAGACCTCGCGAAACGTGCCGCGGCCGGCGCTCGCGTCGAGTAGCGTCCCCCAATCGACGCCCAACACCAGAAGCCGATGCAGCAGCACCGACTTCGCGAGCCCAGCCTGGCTGCGCAGGTCGAGCGCGATGTCCTTGGGGAAACCCTCTGGCTTCAGGCGCAGGCGCTTTTGCTGGCGCTGCAGGTCCAGCAGCAGTGGCGGCTGGGGCGCGGCTTCATCGACCTCGCCAACGCCGCTGCCGACGATGAGCTCGCGGTTGATGATTTCCAGCGGGATAACGTCGCCGTGGCACAACGCCGCCAGGCTCGCGTCGCGCATCTCGGCGAGACCGGGAATCGACAGGTTGCGGACTGCGCTCAACGACAGCGCGAGTCGAGTGGCGTCGATGACGCTCGAGGTCGAGGCCGCGATGCCTTCCGTGCGCAGCAGGCGGGCCACACGCGCCTGCCAGGTGGCGACGGCTTCGGTCCGGTTCGCCGCGCGACCAAACTGCTCCCAGAGGTGTTGGTACCAGGCCGGTGACAAAACACCGGCCCGGTAGCCGCTGCCTGCCGCGAGACGCACGTCAGTCCAGGGCACCCAGCAGGCGGCGCATTTCGCGGCGCGCAATCCCTTCGTCACAGCACGGTCTGCGCTTGCCGGACCCTTCTTGCGCAGCGCGGGTAGGTGCCAGGCGCCACATACGACCGCGATCTCGCCCTCGTTCTCACGCAGTGCCTTGCGCATGGCAAGGCGCATGTAGGCCTCGCGACGCTGCTCCTCTTCGTCGGTGTTGTCGTCGGCCTCATCGCGCGAGGCGCGGAGTGCAGTCATGGCGTCCTCGATGGCTCTGAACACGTCGGGCGCGTGGCTGTGCTGCTCGATGAGCGCGTTCCACCAGGCCTCGCCATCCGAATGTCCGGCCGCGCTTGCGAGTTGTGCCAACGGGTCGTGTGCGACGAGGTCGACTGGATCAGGTTCTGCGTCGCCGTCATCGGCGGCGACCGTGTCTTCCGTCTCCGCAACGTCGGTCGCCAGGATTGGCGCATCGATAAACCGCGCAGGGCGGCCGTGCGCAGCGGCCCACTTGAGCGCCTGCCATTCGGGCGAGAACTCCGCGAACGGGTGGAAACGCCCGCGCTCGGGTTCGGTGTTGGGATAGGTCAGCAACGCAACAGGCGGGTGCATGCCGTCGGCGGCGGCGAGTGCTGCAATGTCGTCGGCTTCTGGCGGACCCTCGATAAGCACCACGGCGGGGTCGAGTGCATCGAGCGCCTGTCGCAGGCTCGCGGCCGAGCCGGGCCCGTGGTGGCGGATGCCGAACAGGTGGAGGCGCGAGTCCAAGGCCTAGAACACCTCGCGCATGGCGGCGTAGAGGTCGCGCCAGTTTTTTCGTTCGCGGACCACAGTCTCCATGTATTCCTGCAGTGCGATCGCGTCCTGTACCGGGTCCTTGACGATTGCACCCAGCAGGTTGACGGCCAGGCACTCGGCGTCAATGGCGCCCGAGCGAAAATGGCTAGCTTCCGACCACGCGCCCACGGTGACGGCGATGGCTTCCGCCGTTGACAGCGTTCCGCTCGGTGTTCTTAGCTTCGTCTTGCCGTCGAGCGTCTGGCCAGTTCGCAACTCGCGGAACAGGGCGACGACGCGGGCGATCTCCTTGTCCGCCGGTTCGATCTCGGGCAGTGACAGCGACGCGCCGATCTCATAGGAGCGTTTCACGACGATCGCGACTTCGTCATCAATCGAGTCCGGCAGCGGCAGGGTGACGACATTGAAGCGGCGCTTGAGTGCCGAGGAGAGTTCGTTGACGCCCTTGTCGCGGTTGTTGGCGGTGCCGATCAGATTGAACCCCGGGCAGGCCTGAACAGCCGAGTCGAGTTCGGGAATGGGCAGAACCTTCTCCGACAGCACCGTGATCAATGTGTCCTGCACGTCAGAACCCATGCGCGTGAGCTCTTCGAAGCGCACGAGGGTGCCCGTAGCCATCGCACGGGTTAGCGGCGTTTCGACGAGTGCTTCGCGCGATGGCCCGTTTGCCAGCAGCTGGGCGTAGTTCCAACCGTAGCGAATCTGGTTTTCGTCGGTGCCTGCCGTGCACTGGATGATGCGGGTCGAGTCGCCGCAGACGGCCGCCGCGATGTGTTCGGACACCCAGGACTTTGCCGTACCCGGGACGCCCAGCAACAGCAGCGCTCGGTCTGTGGCGAGTGTTGCCACCGCGGTCTCAATGAGGCGGCGGTTACCGATGTACTTCGCCGTGATCTCGGTCCCGTCGTCGAGCGTACCGCCCATGAGGTAGGTCACGACCGCGCGCGGGGTGAGCTGCCAGTTTGGAGGGCGGGTCCCCTCATGCTGCTCGCGCAGCGCGGCGAGCTCGTCGGCGTAGCGGTGCTCGGCGGGTTGGTGCAGCGCATTATCCGTCATGGTTGGGGGTCCCTTGTTCATGTTGTTGCAAGGCTTCAAGAAAGTCGGCAAGCGCGAGCGCTGTGCTGGTCACTGACAACGGTGCGCCTGACAGCCGATCACGCCAGGCGACCATGTGATCGGGTCCGGCCAGTGAAACAAGAATCTCGGGCGTCGCCTTGTCGTCAAAATCTGCGGTGCTTGTCGCGGCCGTTGCCCAGGCATTCCACTGCGGCGAATTTCCCATGGCGTCGATGAGTTCTGCGCTCGGTGCGACGCCCATGACGTCGTATATGGCACTCATCACTTGTGTGGCACGTGTCATCGACATGGATTGGATCGATGTCGCCGCCGCCGACCAGAGCTTGCGCTTGTCGTCGTTATCCAGCGCGACCATGTCCGCGCGGTAAAGACCGACCACGTGCGCCAGGTCGTCGGCGTCGCCGTTGTCGAGGATGAGCTTCGCGTAGTCCCATTCGCCCAGGACGATGGCATTCATCAGCATGCGAATTCGCAACGGCGGCAGTGCCAGCGCGTCCGCAAAAACCTGGGGCTTGAGCTTGAGCGCTTCGGCCAGAGCCGCGGGGCTCACGCCTTCGAACTGGTCCTCGATCCAGGTGCGCTGTTTGGCATCGCTGAGTCTGGCGGGTAGGCGGGGCTGCAGCACGCGGCCCCTGCCGATGACGCCAACCTTCGCGACCTCCAGTTGTTCATGTGCTTCGGCGATCCGCTGCTGGTACTCGCCGCTGCCCCGAATGCGGCGCAGCAGCCCAGCGGCCGTCTGCCGGACCGACGCCGCTCGGTCACTCTCGAGGCTACGCAAGTACTCGGCGTCGTCGTCGCTCAGTCCCGTTGCCAAGGCCCCAACGAGCTTGACGCGCACAGAGGCGGCATCGTTGCCCAGTTCTGCGGCGCAGGCTTCGCGGGCTTCAGCAGGTGCTTTGCGACGCCATGCCTGCAGGAACCGGACGCGCTCTGCCGGTAGAAATTGCGTCCAGTTTTCGGCGTCGATGACCTCGTCCGCATAGGCCGCCGGCTCGTCGCCGAGGCGCTCGGCACGCCAGTTTGCTGCGGGCGGGTCGAGCAACTCAGGACCCGCCTCCATCAGTTTGTCCACCGCGTGGTAGTCAAACGGGTGGAGATGCCGCCCCGCATCACGCATGCCGATGAGGACACGACGACTGACCAGTCGTGACACCTTGGCATTGCGCGTACCGTACAGACGATGGAGTGCTTGACGCGCCGCGGCGCCCAGCAGCTGAGCGGCATCCTGATGCACGGATCGGTGCTCAAGCGAATGGGGAAGTGCGGGCCGGTCGAACCGGGAACGGGCTGCCAAGGCAGCCAGCAGTGTGAGCGTCTCGTCAGGCCTGCCGTCCGCCTTGAGCCAGTCCGGGATTTCGATAGGCGCGCGGCCTGTACCCAGTGTCAAGGCTCGTCGCAGCGACAGGCGCGCTTCTTCGAGTGTTTCGGAAGGCTCGGTCACGACGCGTTCCAAAGCGGGCCAAGCGATGAATTCGCGCCCAGGACCGAGAGCGCCCTGCCGTCAAAGGTGCCAAACAGCTCGACACCATCGAGACCGTACAGGACCTCAGTCTGTTCGCCGTGAAGGCGCACACCCGTGTCAGTTTGCGGATCGACAGCCCAGAAGTTCGGTCCTTGGCGGACGACGTCGCAGCCCCTGAATCCCATGGGCCAGGCAGGTAGCCAGGGGTTGGTCGCGAGCTGTGCGTCATAGCGCGAGAGAGCATCAGCCAGCGTGTGTCTCGGCTTGGGCAGCCCAGGCGCCGGCTGCAAGGCTTCCTGCGACACAATCACGGCGCGCAGCGGTGTGCTCGACGGGTAGTACACGAGCTCGGCGGACAACTGACTGCCCGCCTCGAGACCTGGACCTGCGCTCGACGCCGTCGCCGCGGGTACGAAGTCGAGCAGCAGCGCAAACCGAAGCGAGCCATGGCCGTCGACAGTCGCGAGAAAAGTCTCAAAGCGCACGAGCCTGTCGGCCTGCGATTCATGACGCGTGCTGATGACTGTCCAGTCAGCCTGGAGATGCTCGGCCTCGTTGTCGGCTAGCAGCGCCTCGCGGGTGACGGTCCAGCCCACCAGGTTGCGAATGTCGGCGACGAGCGGCGCGTCGAGCTCGGCCTGGCGTCGGTACGCTTCAGCGAGCAGATGCAGTCCGCCGAGTGTTTCGAGTAACACATCGTAGCGATGCGCATCGGTGGCCTTGGAATATTTGGCAGGCAACTGTTCGACGATACCGGCGAGTCCGCCGGCTTTGGCGTCGACGAGACGCTGAGCCATGAGTTGGCATTGCTCGGTCGCCTGGGGTCCGAATGCGCCGAAACCACGGTGCAGTTGGTCGCCGATCCAGGTGTCCATTTCCTCGAGGCCCTGCAGGATGCTCTTCTCGCGGGCCTTCCTCACGCGCTCGCGTTGCCGCTTGGCCTGCTCCGGGTCCTTCGGTTTGCTCTTGGTCTCCGTGGCCGCAACCGACTTGGGCTCCGACGCCTTGGGATCCGCTTCACCCGACGGCGCGGTGCGCCGGCGACGCCCTTGCCACTCGGTCACCCATTCGGGGACCTCGGCGACCGCGAAATCGTCGCCGCCGTCGGCGAAGAACCACATGAGTGCTATGGCGTGCTTGCAGGGGAACTTGCGAGAGGGGCACGAACACTTCGCGCCCAGGTCCGAAACTTCGACGGCGACCCGGTAGGCGCTCGCGCCCGACCCCTGGCAAGCGCCCCAGATCAGCGTGCCCTCAGCGTCGCGTTCGCGCGCTGGCCATTTGGCAGGGTTCAGAAGTTTGCGGGCGGCATTCAATGACGCCTGGTCGGGTGCGGCCGCCTCGATCCTTGAGATTGTGATATCCGTCGATACCGGCACGCTGACGAGCCCTGCAAGGTGTGCTCGGATGGTAGCAGAGCGCGGCGCTAGGTTTGGAACAACAACTTGAGGTATGCGTGGTACTGCATGAGCTGGCGCGGCAGCAGGTCCTTGTTTTCCAGGCAGCGCGACAACAGGATGCCGCCCTCGATGACGCTGGTGAGCATGTCGGCCAGAGCTTCGACGGATTGCTCAGAGCGCATGGGATACAGGGCCGCGACTTTTTCGAGCTGGTTTGCAAACAGGGTGCGCCAGGACAAGACGCCGTCCGCTGCAAGCTCACGGACGTCGGCGTCGAGTTGATTTGACTCATAGGTGAAGGTCGCGACGAGACAGCCGGGGTGCGTCGTCGGCAGCTCTGCCATCTGCTCAGCCAGCAGCTTCACAAAGATGAGCATTTGCTGCAGCGGGTCGTCGGTCAGCTCGTAGGCGCGCTCGAACAGGCCATTGAAGAACACGTCGTCCTGGTCCAGGTAGCGCATCACAAGGTGCTTGGCGAGGTCGTTCTTGCCGTCGAAGTGGTAGAAGAAGCCGCCCTTCGTGATGCCCGACTCGCCGATGATCTGGTCGATCGATGTCCCCGAGTAGCCGTTGCTCAGGATCAGCGACTCGGCCGTCGAGAGAATTGATTCGCGGGTGCGTTCGCCTTTTGTGGGCATGATTACTGTACCTACCGTCTAGTTTTTTCGTGGCCGCTACGAGTGGCCGGTGCTCTCGTGTCCGAGCGGCATTGCAAGTTACTAATAGTAAACGGGAAACGCAGAAAAAACGAAAAAAGTACTGCGCGTCCACTAGATCATTTCAGGGGGTAAACCTAGCATATTCCCAACCAACTGGTCGGTCCCGAGAGGCCGTCCGAACACCGGAAAGGAGCCCCGAAATGCCATCCCCCATCGAACTGATTCTGGACCCCATATCGCTCGGCGTGCTGGCGCTGTACGCCGCACTCATGCTGTGGGAAGGACTTGCGCCAGCCCGACGGCTGCCGACCATTCGCGGCTGGCACGCGCGCGCCCTCGTGTCGTTTGCCGCCTACTTTTTTCTCTCGTCCTATCTGCCGCTGCTCTGGGACGCGACGCTGGCGCGTTACCAGATCGTCGACCTGAGTCACCTGGGCGCGGTGCCCGGTGCGATTGCAGGCCTGCTCGCCTACAACGCGCTGCTCTACGCCTGGCACCGTACGATGCACGCAAGCCCAACGCTCTGGCGCAGCTTCCACCAGATGCACCACAGCGCCGAGCGCATCGATACGTTTGGTGCGTTCTACTTCAGTCCGCTCGATATGATCGGCTTCACCTTCATGGGCAGCCTCGCGCTGGCGCTGGGTGTCGGTCTGAGCGCAGATGCCATCACGCTGTTCCTGTTCGTTGCCATGTTCCTGGGCATCTTCCAACACGCCAATGTGCGCACGCCGCGTTGGCTCGGCTACTTTGTGCAGCGACCCGAGAGCCATGCCGTGCACCACGCACGCGGTGTACATCGTTACAACTATGCTGACCTGCCTGTGTTCGACATGCTGTTTGGCACGTTCCGGAATCCGAAAGGCTATGAGCCCGCGGCGGGCTTCTACGACGGTGCCTCGGCGCGCGTGCGCGACATGCTGTTGTGGCGTGACGTGTCCGAACCCGACGACTCGAGCGGCCTGTCCGGCGGGGAGGTGCGCTCATGATTGCGCCGGCCTCGCTGCGCGCGGGCGCCGAGTCGTTTCCCGCACCTTATCGGCGTGCGACGCCGTCGGACGACCACGAGATGGCCGAGCTTGTGAATTTCGCCGGTGAGGGTATGCCCGTGTACCTCTGGTCCGGCATCGCCGAAGACGGCGAGTCGGTGTGGGAAATCGGCCGCGCCCGGGCGCGTCGCGAGTCGGGAAGCTTCTCGTATCGCAACACGGTGGTGCGTGATGAGGGCGGGCGCGCCACAGCCGCGGTCATCGGCTATCCGCTGACGGCGGCGGCCGATCCATCCGACTACGACGACATGCCTCCCATGTTTGTCGCGCTGCAGCAGCTCGAGGACCTCGCGGTGGGCACCTGGTACGTCAACGTACTGGCGGCTTACCCTGAGCATCGCGGCAAGGGCTACGGCACGGCACTGCTCGACATCGCCGCACGTATCGCAAGGCAAAGCGGTTGCAGCGGGCTCAGCATCATCGTGTCCGACGCCAATACAGGCGCGCGACGGCTCTACGAACGTTGCGGTTACGTCGAGCGGGCGAGCCGGCCGATGGTCAAGGACGGTTGGGAGAATGAGGGTGAGCACTGGGTGTTGCTGGTTCGTCCGCTTTGAAGCGTGCCGGCTGCGCAGCGGATCAGCCTACCCTCGCTGGGCGCCCCGCATCGTTCAAGAATGGTTGCGACGGTAGACCGCCGCGGCAGATTCGCCGACGCGACGAATGGCGTCATTGAACGGCCCCGGTCCATAGCTGACGCGCGCAACACCCAGGTCCGCAAGTATTACGATATCGGGTACACCGGCGCGCATCATGACGTTCACGGGTGCATTCACGCGCTCACAGATGCGGCCGATGGCGTCGGGGTCCGAAAGACCCGGAACGAAGAACCCGTCCGCGCCAGCGTCCCGATACTGATTGCCGCGCGCGATCGCGTCATCGGCGAGGCGTCGATGCTGATCTTCGGGTGCCAGCAGGAACACGTCGGTTCGAGCGTTTATGAACAGATCAACTCCGATGGATCGGGCGGCCTGGCGGACGACGTCGATCCGTTCGACCTGCGCGTCCGCGTCCCGCAGGGCCCCCGAGGCGATGTGCTGGTCCTCGAAGTTGATGCCGACCGCGCCGGCTTCGATCACGCTTCTCGTGTGTGCAGCGAGGTCGCTTTTCGATTCCGAGAATCCGGTCTCGAAATCTATAGTGACCGGTAGCGGGGTCGAGGCGGCAATCCGCTTGGTGATCGTAAGCAACAGGGCGAGGGGTATCGCTTCGCCATCCGGATAGCCGTGAGCGCCGGCGATGGAATGACTGCCGGTTGCGATGGCGGTTGCCCCGGCTTGCGTAACCGCGATCGCCGTCGCCGCATCCCAAATGTTGTAGAGCAGGAGCGGCGCGCTTGCGCTGTGCAGTTCGTGAAAGGTCTTCGCCAGTAGCTGTTGGTCCATCATGCCGTCTCCGCCTGTCGAGCTTCTTGATACTGCTTCTCAATCTCAAGCAGCTTGCGCTTGCGCCAGAGCCCGCCGCCGTAGCCTGTCAGGCTGCCGTCGGCGCCAATGACGCGGTGACAAGGAACGACAATCGCAAGTCGGTTGGCGCCGTTGGCCCGCGCGACAGCGCGCACGGCGGAAGGCCGACCAATGACTTGAGCCATCTGCGCGTAGCTGCGTGTTTCGCCGGCGGGGATGTTGCGTAGTTCTCGCCATACCACCTGCGAAAACGCGCTGCCTGAGAAGGCCAGGGGGGTGTCGAAATGCGCCGATGTCCCCGCGAAAAACCGCATGAGCTCGTCGTCGACGCGTGCCAGCGGTGGCGTCCTGCCAATGCCAAGGCTGCCTTTGCATTCGCGGCGCAATTGCTTCAACTCGGTGGGTAGCGCGCGTCTGTCAAGAAACTCCAGCAGGTGCAGGCGATCACAGTCGGCGACTCCGATCATCGCGCCCAGCGGCGTCTCAATCCAGTCCGCGACCAGTTCAGCTCGCTTTCGGAGCTTGCCGGGTGCAACGCCTAGTAGTCGCGCAAACGCATCGCGAAAGCCGCTTGCAGATTCGAAGCCGGCTTCGACCTGGGCGTCGACAACGTTGCCGTTTAAGGTCAGACGTTCGAACGCGCGGCCCAGACGGTGTTGTCGCGTGAGCGCGATGAAGGTCATGCCGGTGTGTTCGCGGAATCGGCGTCGCACTGTTGAAGGGTCGTAGCCCAATTCGACCAGATCGCGTTCGGACCAGCGGTGCCCGGGGTCACGCTCGAGCCGGCTCAGCAGATCGTTCACGAGTGGGTCGTCTGGCGACTTCGTGTCGAGCGGTCGGCAACGCTTGCAGGGGCGGTAGCCAGCGGCCAGGCAACTGGCGGCATCGAGCAGAAACTCGCAGTTTTCGAACAGGGGTTTGCGCGCCGGGCACACGGAGCGGCAGAACACGCCTGTCGTGCGCACACCGACGTACCATTTGCCGTCGTGGCTCGTGTCGCGAGCAATCAACGCGTCGTACATGGCCTCAGGGGTTAGCGTCATCGTCGTCATGCGCTATTTATACGCCAGTGCCGATCCGACTTACGCCGTATTTCGGGCGCCGATTTTTTCTTGGCGAGGGGGTCGACGGCGCAGCGCGAGTATTGGGTTTACACGGCCAGACGATCCCTCAACAACTGCGCCTGTGTCTCGTTCCTGTGCTTCTTTAAGTATTTCATGAACGGCGTGCCGCCCGTACCAATGTCGACGGCATTGCCCTCGTGGTCGCGCTGCTGCTTGTTGATGTAGGTGGCCGCATACTCGAGGTGGCGGGTGCGGAAGCGGGCGAGTCTTTCAATGCAATCGTTGTAGCGTCCGACAACCGCCGCGTCGCCGAGTTTACTGACAGCCTCGCGCACCGTTGAACGCGCACGCACGTCGTCGATGAAGCGTCGGTGCTGTGGCGGGCGGTAGATGTGCAGCTCGTCGAGATAGCGGCGCAGCGGGTCGTCAGCGTGACCGAGTCCGAGTACCGCATCGACTGCGGGCACGATCGAGGACTGCGAGCCCGTTTGCCCACGGAAGCTCTGCGGGGCGCCGTTCGTTTCGGTGACGCCTTCGTAGATGAGACCGGTGCCCAGCGCCGGGTTGTCCTTCCAGCCGTGAATCCAGGGTCGAACGCGGTTGAAATAGATGTAGGGGTCGCAGCGCTCGGGCATGCGGTCGAAGATGGCGTTGATGTCGTCCCAAACCGTGCACATCGTCGAGAGCGCCGTGTGCAGCGCCGCTGCGTCATGACGTTCAGCGGCCGATATCAGCGCGGGAAACTCGGCGAGCAGTGCACCCGCGCGTGCTTCGATGGCGACGTGGATGAGCACGAACCAGGCTTCGTCCTGTCCGCCCAGAAACGGTTGCAGCATGGTCAGGTTGTCGAGATCGAAGCCTCGCGTGTCATCGATGCGGCCCCAGTTGTCGAGCACGTAACCCGAGTAGGGCAGCAGCGGCTGCTGGCCGATGCGCTTTGCGATCTGCCAGATCGGCCGGGCCAGCGTGGCGGGTAACGCACGCGGCGCCTCGGGCTCGCCCCAGACGTAGCTCTGCACGAGAAAGCTGTAGTGCACCATCGCCAGTCGCGCCTCGGCGTCGGTGGCGTCGGCGAGGAAGACCTCGATGTCGGGCTCGGGTAGCGCCTCGAGCAGTGCGCGAATACGACCCGACGGCAACCAGTGCGGCAGGTTCAGGGCCGCATCCCGAATTGGGTGCAGTGCGTGCGGCAGCGCAACGAGATCGGGCTCGAAATCGGCCAGAAAGCCGCGTTCGGCCGAGATGTCGTAGTCGGCAAGTTTCATGGTGTCCCCTTCCGTAGAAACGCGCTTGGACCAAAAAATGTTCGGTCATTTATATAAGTGGCAGAATAGTATTCCCCACACTTGAGGCACGGGAAGGCGCCGATGACAAAAACAGACGGTATTCGGAGCAAGCACAGAGATGGCGTCTTACTCGACCGCATGGACCGAAAAATATTAGGCGCGCTCGTTGCCGACGCCACCCGCGGCTACGCGGATCTGGGCCGCGAGGTGGGGCTGTCCGCACCGGCCGTGCACGAGCGTGTGAAGAAGCTCAAAGCCGCCGGCGTGATCCGACGCATCAGTGCGGCTATCGATGGTCCCGCCGTTGGGCGGCCGCTGCTCGTGTTCATCCACGTGGCCACGAACAACTGGGGGCACAGCGAGGCCATCGACCGGCTCTCCGAGTTGCCAGAGCTCGAGGAGATGCACTCGGTCACGGGCGACACCTCGATGATCCTCAAGGTGCGGCTCGCGAATACCGACGCGCTCGAGGCGTTGCTGCGGCGCATCAACGCGTTCGAAAGCGTGGTCGCCACGCACACGTTCGTGACGCTCTCGACCTATCTGGAGCGCCCCGTGCAGGCGGAGGTCACCGTCGACTGGCCTTCGCCGCCGCTGCCGCGCGAGTAAACCCGGCTGCGCTACACTTGTGGGCGACAGGACTGCGGAGGGGACCTATGGCCTGGGATCTTGCGGACTACGGCGTTGCGGCCGGGCTGCTTGCTGCTGTTGCGGGCGGCATTACGCTGGCGTTTCGCCGGTCACCCAATGCGAGCTACCGATTCGCGGCCGCCATCGCCGTGCTGGCTGCGTTCCTGCTCGCCTGGATCAACGGCGCCGTGGGTATCATCGGCAGCGAGAACAATGACGCCAACCTCATGTACGCCGGTGTCATCGCCTGCCTGGTCATTGGCGCGGCCGTGGCTCGCCTGCGGCCCGCGGGCATGTCGCGCGTGGTGTTCGCGGCCGCGGCCGTGCAGATCGCGGTGGGCGTGGTTGCTCTGGCGGGCAATCTGGGTACGGAGGGCAACGCCTGGCCGGGTGACGTGATTGTGCTCACGGCATTTTTCGCGCTGCTCTGGCTCGTCTCGGGCTGGCTTTTCAGGCGCGCTGCTGCCGCATCCGCAAGCGCCTGACGCCCACCCGGGCAGTGCCCGAAAGTGTGAGCCCGTTCAACACCTTAGTTGTTCGCGCGACATAACATGGCGCCATCCTGGTAACGCAATGAAGCATGGCCGGACCCCAGCGCCAGACCTGGCGGCGCGCATTGATCGCGTTGGCCACCCTATCTCCGGGCGTCGCATTGGCGGCGCCTGGCGATGTGCTGTTCTCTGATGACTTCGAGCGCGCGACGCTCGCACCCTGGACCACAAACAACACCACCCGCGCAGGCCTCGCGACCGGTGGCGCTGTTTCGAACTCAGGCAATACCGGCTTGTTTACGCGTCACGGCCCCGTAGCGGCGCAGAGTCCTGCGTTTAATGCCGCCGTGCCCGCGGCCGAACTCACGATCTGGGTCCGGCGCGGCAGCGATGCGTTCAGCGAATACCCAGACGGTGGCGAGGACCTGCTGCTCGAATTCCGCCGCACGGACGGCACCTGGGGCGCGTTGCGGACCTACCCGGGTGGCGGAACACCGGGCCAGATCTTCAACGACAGCCTGTTCCTGCCCTCCGATGCGTTACACGGCTCGGTCGCCCTGCGGCTGCGCCAGGACGGCGGTTCGGGCGTCGACTTCGACTACTACCACATCGATGATGTCCGCGTGGTCGAGCGCGCCGCGGGCAACACGCTGACCGTTGGAGGCTGCGACGATTTCTCGAGCGGTCTGTCGGCCAACTGGACGATCAACTCGGGCGGCGGCAGCGCAGGCACAAGTACTGTGACCTTCCAGTCGCCGTCGGCGAGCCTGTTCACGAACGGCGACCCCGTCGACGTCATCTCCAATCTCATCGACACGACGGACCCGGCGTTCTCCGCGCTGTCGCTCTGGATCCGCCGCGGCGCCGATTCGTTCAGCGAGAACCCTGATGGCGTCGAGGACTTCGTCGTCGAGTATCTCGACGATGGCGGCAGCTGGGTGTTGCTCGAGCAGTTTGCGGGCAGTGGCACGCCCGGCGAGGTGTTCCTGCGCAGCTACCCGATGCCTGCCAACGCCCGACACACCGGCTTCCGGATTCGTCTGCGCCAACTCGACGGCTCGGGCCCGACGTTCGACTTCTGGCACGTCGACGATGTCTGCCTCGACACGCAGTCGCTGCCCGACCTGCGTGTGAGCAAGGTCGTGAACACACTGACGGATCCCGTGAACGGCGCAACGGACCCTTACGACATCCCCGGCGCCGAAGTCGCCTACACGATTACCGTGACCAACGAAGGCGCGGGCACGGTGGACGCGGGTACGCTGATCATCACCGATGTGGTGCCAGACGACGTGGCGCTGCGCATCACGCCAGCGCCCATCGTCGTGTTTGCCGATGGCGCGGTGCCCAGCGGCGTGAATCTCAATCCGGCCGATGTTCAGTTCAGCAATCAGCCGGGCGGCGGCGCGCCGTTTGACTACACTCCGACGCCCGACGGCACGGGCGTCGACGACGCCGTGACGGGCGTTCGCATGACCCTCACGGGCGCCATGAACGCCAACGGCGGCTCCGGTTCACCGTCGTTTACGCTGACTTTCAACGCCGTCGTGCGCTGATCCGGCGCGCCGGCTGGACTGTCGGCATCCTTGACACCTGGCGCCCCTCGGCAATTACGTATTGCACCCAAGCCACTGAAATGTCGATGGCTTGTCCAACCGGTACGTGGCTTGCATGACTCCTCGGACCACCGCCACGCCCGCGTGGCGGAAACGCCGAATAATCAAGAAAAACAGACGAAAAGTCGTCTCATACGCCGGGGAAGGGGAAGCCTGGCGCGGGTTGATGACCCTATCATCAGGCCCGAATCGCATGGCGTCCACCGGCCCTCGGACTTTGCGAGGTGTCAGGCATGCGCGCGAGTGGTCGAATCCGGTCCGGAGCATTTTTTCTCTCAGCACTGTGCCTCAGTGTTTCTGCCGCGGGCGCACCCGATGACCCCTGGGAAGGCGGCCAATGGGGCGCGGTCATCGAATGGCCGCACATCGCGGTCTCGGCAGCCAACCTGCCTGACGGGCGCATCCTGACCTGGTCCGGTTCCGAGCGGGAAACCTGGCCGACCACGGAGCAGACCTACAGCGCGACCTGGGACCCATCGAACAACATCTTCGAGGAGATCTTTCACCCCACGCACAACATGTTCTGCGCGCACCTTGCGATGCTCGAAGACGGCCGCGTTTTCGTAAACGGCGGTCGCAATCAGACCAACAGCCCCTGGACCTCAATATTCGATTTCCGTGACGACGAGTGGGTACAGATCGAGAACATGCCGTCAGGCGGACGCTGGTATCCGACCACGATCGCCACGGCCGAGGGCGACATCTTCACGGCCATCGGCACGGCCTCGCTGCAACGTTACCCAGAACTCTGGACCGTCGACGACGGCTGGCAGATCAAGAACGGCATCGACTTCAATCCGATGGTACTCGACGACTACTTCTCGTCGGGTACCCACGGCGAGAGCCGCTGGTGGCCGATCCTGCACGTTGCGCCCAATGGCCAGATTTTTCACTCGGGCCCGACGCCCAAGATGCACTACATCGACCCGACGGGTAACGGCAGCTTTGAGCAGGTGGGCGCCGAGTTCACGGCCTGGTACCACAAGCACGGCACCTCGATCATGTACGCCGAGGGCAAGATTCTTACAGCGGGCGGCTGGATCGCAGGCAACAACACCACCAGCACCAATCAGGCGTTCACGATTGACCTGAATCAGCCGACGCCGGTCGTGGCCGCCACGCAGTCGATGACGCATGCGCGCAAGTTCCACAACGGCGTGGTACTGCCTACGGGCGAAGTGCTCGTGATTGGCGGCAACACGTCGGGCCAGAAATTCAGCGATAACGGTGCGATTCTCGCAACCGAAATCTGGAACCCCGAGACGGGTGAGTGGCGTCTGGGTGCATCGATGGTCACGCCTCGAAACTACCACTCGATCGCGCTGCTGCTGAAGGACGGTCGTGTGCTGGCCGCAGGCGGCGGTTACTGCTCGGGCAGCACTTTTTGCAATGGATCCAGCCACAAGGACGGAGAGGTGTATTCGCCGTCGTACCTTTTCGATGGCAGCGGCAACCTGGCCGCGCGCCCGAACATCGACGCGGCGCCGCCGCGCGTCTCCTCGGGCGAGACCTTCCAGGTTACGGCCAGCACGGGCGTCGATCGCTTCACCATGGTCAAGATGAGCTCGACCACGCACGGCATGAACACTGACGTGCGGTTCATCGAGGTCGACTTCGCCACGGCATCGCCGGGAATCTACGACCTGAGCGCGCACATCAATCCCAACGTGCTCACGGCCGGCTACTGGATGCTGTTCGCGCTTGACGCAAACGGCGTGCCGTCCGAAGCCCACATCGTGCAGGCCAACACGAGCGGCATGCCCTGGATGAATGCACTGCCGCAGCAATCTTCGCAGCAGGGTGAGCCTGTTTCGGTGCAGGTCGTTGCAGGCGACGCCGACGACGACCCGCTGAGCTACAGCGCCGTCAATCTGCCCGAAGGCGTCACGATTGATGCGGCGACCGGGCTCATCAGTGGCGCCGCGACGAACAATGGCACCTACAACGTGACCGTAACGGTGACCGACAACGACGAAGGCTCGCGCAGCAAGAGCTTCGAGTGGCTCGTGTTCGGTGAAGGCCTGGGTGGTATTCGTCGCGACTGGTGGACGGGCATCAGCGGCACGGCCGTGGCCAACCTGACAGGCAACGCGAACTATCCCGCCAGCCCGACAGGCACCGACATCATCGCCCAGTTCGAGACGCCAACGAACATTCTCGACAACTATGGCACCCGTGTGCACGGCTACCTCGTACCCACCACGAGTGGCGACTACACGTTCTGGATTGCCACCGACGACGGCGGCGAGCTTTGGCTCAGTACCGACGACAACCCCGCCAACCGGCAGCTCATTGCGAGTGTGCCGGGATGGGCATCGCCCAGGCAGTGGAACAAGTTCCCCGAGCAGCAGTCTGCGGTCATCACGCTCGAGGCCGGGCAGAGCTACTACATTGAAGCCCTCATGAAAGAGGGCGGTGGCGGCGACAACCTCGCCGTTGCCTGGCAGGGGCCTGGCGTGCCCGGGCCCGCCGTGATTCCTGGCGCCTATCTTTCCACCGCGCCCGTCACGACGGCCGGAGCGCCCGAAGACGCGCAACTCAATGGCGCCATCGTCGCCGGTGTCACGGACACCTGGCAGACGGTCACCTTGCCGACGACCTACAGCGACGCCGTCATCATCGCCACGCCGCGTCTCGCGCCGGGTGGCGTGCCCGTAGTGACACGCGTGCGCAATGTCGGCCCGGACAGCTTCGAGCTTCGCGTGCAAAACCCCGGTGACCTCACCGCGACGGGTCCCGTGGATGTGCATTACGTGGCCGTGGAGGCCGGCACCTACTCAGGCAACGGCGTGCAGTTCGAGGCCGGTGTCCGCACGATCGCGAACGCCGACCATGACGCCTCGTGGACACCCGAGCCGCATGGCTATGTCCAGACCTACACGAACCCCGTGGTGCTCGGTCAGGTCATGACGGCCAACGACGATCGCTTCAGCGTGTTCTGGGCTTCCGACGGCAGCCAGCAGAATCCGCCCAACGCGAGCAGCGTGGCCGTGGGCCTGCATGTCGCCGAAGACCCGCAGATCACGCGCAGCGCTGAGCAGATCGGCTACCTCATCATGGAGGCCGGCAGTGGCGACATCGCGGGCCTCGAGTACGCGGCCGCGCTCGGCGCCGACATCGTCGAAGGCGTCGACAATGCGCCGCCCTACAACTACGCGACACCCATCGACGCCACGGTGGCCGTGCTCAGTGCGGCGGCCATGGATGGCGGCAATGGTGGCTGGCCCGTGCTCTACGGCGCGAACCCGGTCGCCTCAGGCACGATCGGCATCGTCTACGAAGAAGACCAGATCAACGACTCCGAACGCGTGCACATCACCGAACAAGTGGCCTACCTGGCGCTCGGTGTCGCAGGCCAGGTGCCGCTGACTGTCGATGCGATCGACCCGAGTCCCGTCGTCGTGAGCGGCAGCGCGGCGTTCGAGGTCATGGCCAATGGCAACGGCCCGCTGCTCTACAACTGGAACTTCGGTGACGGCTCGCCCGAAACGGGCTTCTTGAGTCAGTCGCAAGTGCAGCACAACTACACGACGCCGGGTCGTTACGTGGTCACCGTGACCGTGCTCGATCCCGCGACGAACGAAGAGCTCACGCAGACCTTCGTGCAGCTCATCCACGCGCCGCTCACGAGCACGATGGCGCAGGCTTCGGGCAGCATCGCGGTCATCGACGCGCTGAACCAGACCTGGGTCGTGAACCCCGACAACGACACCGTGGCCGTCATTGACACGGCGACCAACACGCTTACGGCCGAGGTGGCCGTTGGCGACCAGCCCGTCGCGCTCGCGCTCGCGCCTGACAACTTCGTTTGGGTCGTCAACCGGCGTGATGCCAGCGTGAGTCGCATCGACCCCGCCGCACAGAGTGTCATTGCGACCTACGCCTTGCCGCACGCCTCGCAGCCCTACGGCATCGTCATACACGAGATGCTGGGTGTCGCTTACGTGGCGCTCGAGGGCACGAGTCAGATTGCGCGGATCGACCTGGCGTCAGGCAACGTGACGGACACCACCTTCGTCGGCGGCACGCCACGGCACCTGTCCGTCGACCCCGCAACCGACCAGTTGCTCGTGTCGATGTTTGTCACGCCGCTGCTGCCCAATGAGGCCACGGCTGCCCCCGTCGTCGAGTCGGGTGGCGTCCAGTACGGCGGTCAGGTACTCGCCATGGATGCCGTGTCGATGCAGCAGACCGGTGTGGCTGTTCTGCAGCACAGCGACCGCAACGTGTCCGAGCACTCGGGTCCGGGTGTGCCCAACTACCTCGGGCCCGCCGTCGTGTCGCCCGATGGCACGGGCGCGTGGGTGCCGTCCAAGCAGGACAACATCCTCGCGGGCGCGCTGCGCGGTGGCCAGGGCATGACCTTCGACCAGACCGTGCGCGCCGTCACCTCGAAGATCGATCTGGTGACGGGCGCCGAAGCGTTCTGGGCACGTATCGACCACGACAACGCAAGTGTCGCGAGCAGCGCGGCCTTCGGTCCCTACGGCGTCTACCTGTTCACGACACTCGAGGGTAACCGAGAGGTCGTCGTCAGCGATGCCTACACGGCGACCGAGCTCATGCGCTTCGACGCCGGTCGCGCACCGCAGGGCGTGGCGCTGTCGGCTGACGGCACCCGGCTCTACGTCGACAACTTCATGGACCGCACGGTCAGTGTCTACGACATCGCGTCGCTCACGGGCTCGAACGAGCTCGACATCACGCCGCTGGCCGATGTCACGACCGTGCAGTCCGAGACGCTGGCGCCGAACATCTTGAACGGCAAGCAGCTCTTCTACGATTCCCGTGACCCGCGCCTCGCGCTCGACTCCTACATGAGCTGCGCGTCGTGCCACAACGACGGCGGCCAGGACGGTCGCGTCTGGGACTTCACGGGTCTCGGCGAAGGCCTGCGCAACACGATCACGCTCGAAGGCCGCGCGGCCGTCGTGCACGGCTTCCTGCACTGGAGTGCCAACTTCGACGAGGTGCAGGACTTCGAAGCGCAGATCCGCGACTTCGCGGGCGGTACAGGCCTCATGAGCGACGCCGACTACTTCACGGGCACACGCTCGCAGCCGCTCGGTGATCCGAAGGCCGGGCTCAGCGCCGACCTCGATGACATGGCCGCCTACCTGGCGTCGCTCGACACGTTCCCGGACAGCCCCTACCGCAACGCTGACGGCACGCTCTCGAGCGATGGCGAGGCCGGCATGTTGCTGTTCACGGACAAGGGCTGCGCGAGCTGTCACGCACCGCCGAGCTTTACGGACAGCAACAACGGCAACCTCAATGACGTTGGCACGCTCAAGCCTTCGAGTGGCCAGCGTCTTGGCGGGCCGCTGACAGGCATCGACACACCAACGCTCATCAGTCTCTGGAACACGGCGCCGTACCTGCACGACGGCTCGGCGGTCGACGTCAGCGAGGCTATCGAGGCGCACCAGGGCATTACGCTGACGGCGGGTGAAGTGTTCCAGCTCTCGAGCTATCTGCTTGAGCTCGACGGCGTCACGGCGCAACTCTCGCCCGACGATCCCGACGGCTGCACGGACTGCCTGGACTTCTCGCAACTCACGATTGCGTCCTACTCGAACCAGGACATCGTTGGCACCTACGCCATTACGGAAGGCGGCAGCGCCATCGAGATGACGGACAACACCTGGAAGCGCACGCTCGAAACCTTCGACGTGACGCCGACCACGGTCATCGAGTTCGAGTTCAGGAGCACGCAGCAGGGTGAGATCCACGGCATCGGTCTCGACGAGGACAACAACCTCTCGAGCGACCGCATCTTCCGCGTCCACGGCACGCAGAACTGGGGTATCGGCGGATTCAATGGGTACTCGGGCAGTGATTACGTGAGCATGCAGATCCCCGTGGGTCAGTACTACACGGGCACGGGCATGACGCTTGTCGTCGTCAACGACAACGATGCAGGCAGCGGCAACACTTCGGCGTTCCGCAACGTGCGCATCGTCCAGGACGGCAACCTCGCGCCCATGATCACCTCACCGGGCACCCAGCTCAGCGATATCGGCGCACCCGTGTCGTTGCAGATTGCAGCCAGCGACCTCAACAATGATCCGTTGACGTTTGCGGCGACGGGTCTGCCGCCGGGCTTGTCGATGAGCACGTCTGGCTTGGTCACGGGTACACCGACGCAGCTCGGTGACTTCAACGTCAGCGTCGGTGTCAGCGATGGCGCCGGTGGCAGCGACACGGCCGACTTTGTGTGGACGATTCGCGAAGCCGACGATTGCTCGGACTGCATCGACCTGTCGGCCATTGGGCTTGTGTCCTACTCCAACCAGGACATCGTGGGTACGCAGACGTTGCTCGACGGCGGCACGGCCGTGCGGCTTGAGAACAACACCTGGAAGCGCTCGACAAGCACGTTCACGATTACGCCGAACACCGTCATCGAGTTCGAGTTCTCCTCGACCAACCAGGGTGAGATCCACGCGATCGGATTTGATGCCGACAACACGCACGCGTCGAGCTCGCTCATGCGGGTGTACGGGACTCAGAACTATGGCAACGGCACCTATGACAACTACCCGGGCAGTGGCACGGTCGTCTACCAGATCCCCATCGGCCAGTACTACACGGGCAGCAGCATGTACCTGGTGCTGATCAACGACCATGACGCAGGCTCGGGCAATAACTCGACCTTCGGTCGCATCCGGCTATTCGAGCAGTAGGGCGGTGCGCCATCTGGTGCGCCACGTCGTTGCGGCGTTAGCACTGATTGCGTGGGCGGCAGCGCCGGCCGCGGAGCCCCTGTCCGCCACTTCGGCGGCAGGCCATTACCGCGTGCAGCTGCGGCCGCTCGAGGCGCCCGTGCCCATCAATGCGTTCCACGATTGGGAGCTTCGCATCACCTCGGCCGAGGGAGAGCCGCTGGACCCGCGCCAGCTCGCCGTCTTCGGCGGCATGCCCGGCCACGGCCACGGCTTGCCGTCCTCACCCGAGGTCACCGAACGCCTGGAGCCGGGCCTCTACCGCGTGTCGGGCATGCGATTCAACATGGCGGGCCTGTGGGAGTTGTTTGTCGGCGTGACCGGCCCCGCCGGGCCCGACAAGGCGCGTTTCGAAATCGCGGTTGGCGCCGATGTGTCGGCGGGCGAGACGCGCCTGGGCTTCAGTGCTGACGAAGTCGCCCGCATGCAGACGCTGGTGCTCAAGGCCCGCCCGCCCGCGGATACCGGCAACCGGCTGATCGGCAACGCCGATGCGATCGCGCTCGGTCGCGCCCTGTTCTCCGATGTGCGCTTGAGTGCCACGGGTGCGATCGCCTGCGCCACCTGCCATGTTGCGGGCCTGGGTTTCGCTGACGGTCGCAAGCTCAGTCACGGCTCGTTGCCGCTCAAACGCAATGCGCCTTCACTGCTGGGCGCCGTGCACGCCGACTGGTTCTACTGGGACGGGCGCCGCGACAGCCTCTGGGCGCAGACACTGACCCCCATCGAGACGCGCGGTGAGATGGACAACACCCGTAGCGCCGTCGCCAAGCTCGTGCTGACGGACGCAGACTACCGGGAACGCTACGCGCGCCTCGCCAAGGGCCCGTTGCCCAAGGCGACGCGCTGGCCGGATCAGGGCGGACCCTTCGGTGATGGCGCCGCGCGCACGGACTGGCAACGCTTGTCGCCGGTGCAGCGGCGCGACATCGATACCGTGTTCAGCGATGTCGGCAAGGCGCTGGCCGCATTCGTTGCCACCCTTGAGCACAGGCCGACGCGTTTCGATGCATTTGCCCTCGCACTTGCGGCCGGACGCGACGACCACGCCGCGAGCCTGCTCGACGAGGACGCGCGCGCGGGTCTCAAGCTGTTTCTTGATGAGCCCCGCAGCAAGTGTCTGCGCTGCCACAACGGCAGCACTTTCACAAGCTATGGCTTCCACAACATCGGCACAGCAACGGACACCGAGGGGCAACTCGATTTCGGTCGGGCCATCGGCATCCGAGCGGCGCAGCATGACCCGTTCAATTGCCTCGGCGAGTACAGCGATGTGGATCGCGACGCCTGCGACCACCACCGCTTCGCGGACGCGGGCCACCCGCCCGTGGGGGCCTTCAAGGTTCCCAGCCTGCGGGGGCTCGACGTCACGGCGCCCTACATGCACGACGGGCGCTTCGCGTCGCTTGAGGCCGTGGTCGCTCACTACCGTGCCGCAGCCCCTGCCGAGGATGGCAGCGACGACTTGTTCCGGCTCGACATCACCGATGCCGAGGCGGCGCAGCTTCTCGCCTTCCTGAGGGCGCTGTCCGCTGCCCCGGAGGCGCATAGCAACACCATGCACTAGCGCGCAATTCGTCCCGGCGCGAGATGCGCCGGCTGTGATTCCAGTCCTCAAGAACCCTCGAAACACGCGCTACGTCACAGCGCGACCATCGTTCGACTGTGCGCCGGATCACAGTTCCACTGAATCCCGCAAGAACTGGTGGTGCCTGCACCCCGAGTCGCTGCGCTGCAATTCGCGCCGCAATCAATCTCGCATGGGAGCAGAGCAATGAGGATTCAATTGATAGTGGCCCTGGGCGTTGTCGCGCTCGCGGGCTGTGATGGCAGCAGCGGCAACTCGCCGCCTTCCTTCGCGTCGGCCATGGTGAGCGTGCCTGTCGACGAGAACACCACGGGCGACGTCTTCGTCGCCAGCGCGCAGGACCCCAACGGCGGACCGTTGTCGTACCGGATTTCGGGGGGTGCTGATGCGGGCGCGTTCACGCTGGCGGACACGGGTGCCCTGCAGTTCGTTTCGTCACCGGATTTCGAGGCGCCCGCAGATTCGGGCGTCGACAACAGCTACGAGGTCGTGATCGAGGTCAGCGATGTGCCCGGCGCAACCGACACGCAAACGGTCATTGTCTCCGTCAACGATGTCAACGAAGCACCCGCGGTAACGTCCGCCGGCCAGGCGAGCGTGGACGAGAACTCGACTGCGGTTGTGTACCAGGCGCAAGGCACCGATCCCGAGAACGACACATTGACGTTTGACATCGTGGGTGGTGCGGACGCTGCGATGTTTACGATCACATCCGCCGGCGCGCTGTCTTTTTCGAACGCACAGGACTTCGAGTCCCCGAATGATGCAGACGGCAACAACGTCTACGTCGTGGACATCGCGGCCGATGACGGCAATATCACGAGTGCACCCGTTTCCGTGGCCGTGACTGTCGATGACGTCGCGTTTGCCATCGATGGTCTGGCCATGGGTCCCGGCACGGATCCCGTGTCAGTCGTCGTCACCTGGAATGCCATTGAGGCGCCTTCGACGTTTGACAGCTTCGCAGTCACGTACGCCGATGACGCGGGATCTGCTGCGGTCGATCTGGTGGCCGGGGTGGCGGGCGATTCTGCAGCGGCGCCGCTGTCACTCGTGACGGCAGACTTCAGCAATGGCGTGTTGCGGGTGGAGGGTCGCGATGGGAGTGGCAATGCGCTGGCCACATCAGCGCCGCTCCTGCTCGACGGTAATCTGAACCCTGCCGCGATTGTCGGCTACTTCAAGGCCGGCAATACCGACGACTTCGATAACTTCGGGTGGAGTGTCGCCCTAAGCGCGGATGGCATGACGATGGCCGTGGGCGCGATCGGCGAGGCGTCGCAGTTGCTGACAGATCCGCTCGACAACAGCCAGACCAGCGCCGGGGCGGTCTACGTCTTCGAGCGCGTCGGTCTGGAGTGGCAGCAACAGGCCTACCTGAAGCCCACGACGATCGACGGCGGCGACCGCTTCGGTAATGCCGTGGCCCTGAGCAACGACGGCAACACGCTCATCGTTGGTGCAGACCTCGAGGACAGCGGTGCCACGGGCGTCAACGGGAACGCGCTCGACAACAGCGTGAGCAATGCCGGTGCGGCTTACGTGTTCGTACGGTCGGGTTCGATCTGGGCGCAGCAGGCCTACCTCAAGCCGCCGGCCAGCGCGGCGGGCGATGTTTTCGGTAAGTCGGTGGCGATCTCCGGCAATGGGTCGCATGTCGTGATCGGCGCCTCGTCGGCGTCGCCGAGTGCCGGTAACGCCTACGTGTTCTCGCAGCAGACAGGCAACTGGCTGCTTGAGGACACGCTGTCACCGTCAAACGGCGATGCTGGCGATATCTTCGGGTTTAGCGTCGCCGTCACCGACGACGGCACTCGAATCGCGGTTGGTGCACCCCAGGAAGACAGCGCAGCCAACGTCATCGATGGTGCGGACGGCAACGACAGCTTTAACGTGGGCGCCGTCTACATCTTCGAAGACCTTGGCGCCGGGAGCTGGCAGCAGCAGGCCTACATCAAGGCGGCAAACGCGGGCAACAACGACCTGTTCGGCTACGCGTTGACGTTCTCCGAAGACGGGTCCCGCCTGGCCACGAGCGCCGTTTGGGAGGGCAGCGCCCCGAGCCTGGGTCCTGCTGACGACTCGCTGTTCCGGACGGGTGCGGGGTACTTGTTTGAAAACACAGGTGCCGGTTGGCAGTCGGTCGCCATGTTCAAGGAGCCTTCACAGAACTCAAACGAGTACTACGGCTCTTCGATTGCGTTGAGCGCAGACGGCCAGGTGTTTGCCATGGGCGCCCCGCGCCGTCGCGCCACGTCGGCCGCCAAGCCCGTCGATGCCGGTGCGGCGAAGTCCAACCTGGATTCGCTCGAGGCCACGGGCAACACCGCTGTCTTCAAGGGTGCGCTCGCGGTGTTCAGGGAATCGACCACCGGCTGGGACTATGACCGCAATTTGTCGGCGCCCACAGACGCAGCACAGCCTGAGCAACTCGGCAGCGCGATTGCGATGACGGACGATGGCACGATGATCGCCGCCGGCGTGCGCGGCGAGGCCGGCACGGCGACAGGCGTCAACGGCGCGCAGAACGAAGACGGCGAGGAGGCCGGCGCTGTGTTCCTCTACTAGGCTCGGTAATCAGGCGCCCGGCATCGACCCCTGCGGGTGGGTGCCGGGCGCCGCGATGTCGGCAATCGTCAACTGCACGCGAACGCCACCCGATTCGGCGTTTCCCATCTCGAGTTCGCCGCCCAGGTCAGCGGCGCGCGCCGCAAGGTTTTCGAGGCCGTGTCCCGCTGGCCGGCTATCGGCCAGACCGATGCCGTCGTCCTCGACGCTGAGCACAATGCCGCCACCGCCTCGTTGCA
This sequence comes from Pseudomonadota bacterium, assembly GCA_039821605.1. Taxonomy (GTDB): domain Bacteria; phylum Pseudomonadota; class Gammaproteobacteria; order Steroidobacterales; family Woeseiaceae; genus CALBPI01. The sequence continues at coordinate 390,948 of JBCBNV010000004.1, forward strand.
GCCCAATTCGGACCTGTTGTGCCTGCGCGTGCTGCAGCACGTTACTGCATGCCTCCTGCAGGATGCGGTACACGTTGAGCACCGCGCGCGGGGACAAGTCAACGTCGTCGATGCGGTCGTCGACGTCCCAGTCGAGTGTGATCCCCGCGGAATCGAGGGCGGGCTGCAGGCGGGTTCGAAACGCGCCCAGGGCGAGTGGCAAGCTCTCCCCGGCAGTGTCTAGCGAGTCGATGATCAATCGCAGCTCTTGCAGGCCGTCGCTCAGCGCAGCGTCCACCTCCTTAAGCGTCACGTCCCGGTTGCGCACGCGCGCGATCAATCCGGCCAATTGGCCGCCTATGCCGTCGTGCATATCACGCATGATGCGTTGTCGCTCTGCCAGGCGGGCTCTGGCGCGCTCATCGGCCTCTTTTGCCTGGTAGAAGCCCTCGAGCTCGCGCGACTGCGCCGCGAGTGCGTGTTGCAGCTGGGTATTGGCTTCCGCGACGGTGCGACGTGCCCGCGAGCTCTGCGCGGCCAGGACGACTGCGGAGCCCAACGCAAGCAATAGTCCGCAAGCGGGCGCCGCATAGAACGTCAGGGCAAGTTCGGGGGCGAAAGGAACGTGGATGGCAAACCGGTCGTCGATGGCGTCGAAGAACACGGCGCTGGTGCAGATCAGGAACAGTACGGATTCGAATCGTGCGGGCAGGCTGAGCGACTCGAGGTTGAAGCGTGCGAAGCGCCAGAATGCATAGCCGCATGCTGCGAACGTCAGTACGGTCTCGACGCCGAACAAGTCGCGGCTTAGCCCGTTGTCTGTCGTCATGTGAATGCCAATGAAGCTGACGCCTGTGGCAGCCGCCAACGCCAACAAGACGCGACGCACACTCTGGATGCCGGCGCCTGTCCAGAATCCCGCGAACAGAGCCAGGGCGAGCAGGAAGCCGTAGGCAATGCCGTAGTGAACGAGAATGGTCGCGAGCGGCGGCAAGCCTGCGTCGAGGTTTAGCGCAGCCAGGTTGCGCAGGCTCCAGGCCAGCAGCAGGGTGACAATCCCGACCTTTTGCATGGCCGCGCGGCCGGGCCAGTAGACCAGCGCCCAAAGCAGCGCAACGAACAGCATGACGGCCGTTGCCGCGATGACGAGTTCTGACGTCAACAGCTGACCCCAGCGGTACGCCACGAGGGCGGCGTCCGCTTCGCTCACGTAGAAGGCGGGCAGGATCTTGCTGCGGTTGCCAATGACGGTCAGCGTGAGCAAGTTCTCGCCGGCCCGGAGGTCCTCTCGGGGCATGATGTAGAGCCCCAGGTCGAAACCACCCAGCAGTCCCCACCGGTCCAACGCCGTTTGTGGCCTTAGCAGGTTGCCGTTGACGCGAATCTCCGTGATGGCGTGTTGCCAGTTGAGCAACAGACCCAGTTCGCGACCGGAATTCTCGAGACTGAATCGGTGCGCGAAGACTGCGGCGGACATGACGGCGCCTTCGTGCTCGAAGAAGAACGCAGGCTCGTCGACTTTGGGTACGCGTATCGCGGGCGTGCTCGCAACCTGCTGCCAGTCCTCGGTCAAGTGCAGGGACACGCTGGCAGGCGCGGCGACGCCTGCGGGCTTCACCCGTGACTCGGCGTAGGCGAGCATGAGCCAGAACACCAGTTGCGACAGGGCCAGAATGCCAACGGCGGTCACGACGGCCGCGGCATTCAGCTTTTCGCGCTTAGCCGTCAATCGAGATGATGCCCTGGCGCGCGCCCGCAACGACAGCCTCGGTCCGGGAGTGGACCTCGAGTTTGCGGTACAAGGAACGCACGTAGTCGACAACGGTGTGGTAGGAGATGCCGCAGCGCTGCGCGACCTCCTTGTAAGTGTAGCCGCTGGCCAGGGCACGCAGTACCTCGCGTTCGCGCGGCGACAGCGTGTCGTTGTCCGCCGGCGCCGGCGTCTTCCGATCGCGCAACGTGCGCAGCAGGTGACGCGCCACCGACGGGCTCACGGGTGCGCCACCAGCGTCAACCTGGTGGATGGCATCGGCGAGTTGGCTTAATGGCGCGTCCTTGGCCACGTAGCCGTGCGCGCCCGCGGCGATCGCGGCCACGACACTGTGTTCGTCGCCCAATGCGCTCAGGACCAGGGCGCGCAAGCCGGAGTCTCGGCATTCAGAGATGAGCGGCGTCGCATCGTCGTCGCCGAGCCGGAGGTCAATCAGTGCGACATCGAGGCCGCCTGCCGCGATCAGTGCGCGCCCGTCGCCAAGTGTCGCCGCCGTGCCCACAACGCGCAGGTCGTCAGCAGCCGTGACCGCCTCGCTTACGGCGGCAAGCGCCGCCGCATCGTCCTCGATGACCGCCACTCGAATCGTCATTGCGTCTCTCCGTCGAACTACTGTGACGTGGGGGTGTACAGGGGGCAACCCCCCAGTTCTTGCGGAGCGCTGCGCGCGGCAATTTGACAGAACCCCGAAATCCGCCGGATTTGTGAGTCCTGCATCACATTCCGCGCTGAGACGTGTCCGAACGACGTCCCTCGCGTTCTTGCGTAATCTCAGGTGTGCTGGAGGGGGTGCATCGTGCTGGCACCCGGCCCAGGGGTCGGGCAACAACAACAATCGCAGGGAGTCGCGCATGAGAGCTCGAATCGAAACCGTACTGGCCGCGCCGCCGGACGTAATCTGGGAGGTGGCGCGACGCAGCAGTACGCTCGTTTACGTCAATCGCGGCATGCTGGGCTTCGACGGCGCCGAGCACTTTCCGGCGCGCTGGTCCGAAGGGCAGGCCGTCGACACGCGGTTGCGGTTCTTCGGCTTCGTGCCGGCCTGGCGGCATCACCTGCACGTGCACCGGTGCGACGATGAGGCACGCGTGCTGCAGACCTTCGAAGGCGGCGGCTTCGTCGAGCGGTGGAATCACCGCATCGAGATTTCCGAGGCGCCCGAAGGCACACGCTACGTCGACGAAGTGGATATCGAAGCCGGTCCACTGACGTCGGTGGTGTGGCTCTACACCAAGGCGCTCTACCGCTACCGTCAGAAGCGCCTGCAGCGCCTCGTGGCGCAAATGCGGCCACAGAACTAGCCCGCCCGCCGGCGGATCGCCGGCTCCGTTTGCAATTGTGCGGCCAGCTGCCAGAATCACGGGTCGCCCATTCCCCGTGCACGGAGCTCCCATGATTCAGCCGCACCGCCTGATCACGACCCTTGTTGTTACAGCTTCGTGTGTCGCGCTCGCCGCCTGCGGAGACCGTGCGCCAGACACCGAAGAGGATGCGATGGACAGCGCCACCGCCAGCACACCGCCGAGCCGCGAGGCACCGTTCGCCGATTTCGATACCAAGGCCCCCGTGGCCGAGAAGCGACCCGTCGAGCTCACGCAGCACGAGAAGACCCGTGTCGACAATTTCGCCTGGTTGCGTGACGACAACTGGCAGACCGTCCTGCGCGAGCCCGAGACGCTGAAGCCTGAAATTCTTCAGCACCTCGAGGCTGAGAACGGCTACTACGGGGCCGCCACCGATGACCTGGCTGGTTTGCGTGACCAGCTGTTCGAGGAAATGCGCGCCCGCATCAAGGAAGACGACAGTTCGGTACCGCAGGTCGATGGCGACTACGCGTATGCCGTGCGCTACCGCGAAGGCGGCAACTACGAGATCTTCGTGCGCACGCCGCGCGAGGGTGGCGACGAGACCATCTTGTTTGACGGCGACAAAGAGGCCGGTGACAACGAATTCTTCAGCATCGAGGAGGTCGTGCACAGCCCCGATCACACAATGATCGCTTACGGCGTCGATACGCTGGGCTCCGAGTACTACGACATTCGCGTGCGCAACATCGAGACAGGCGAGGAGTTCACCGAAACCGTCGGCTCGACCGATGGCGAAGCCGTCTGGGCACCCGACTCCAAGTCGTTCTTCTACACAGAGCGCGACGAGAACCAGCGGCCCAAACGCGTGCGGCGTCACGTGCTGGGCACGGATCCGGCCGACGACGAGCTCATCTACGAGGAGCAGGACGACACGTTCTTCCTGGGCGTCGGCCTGTCGCAGAGTGGCGAGTACGTCTTTATCTCTTCGGGCAAGAGCACGTCGTCAGAGGTGCATTTCCTGAAGGCCGACGCGCCCGCAGGCACGGCGCCGACGATCATCGCGCCTCGCGCCGAGGACGAGCTCTACTACGCGGGCCACAACGGCGACTACTTCTATATTCAGACCAACGCCGGCGGGGCGCTCGACTTCAAGATCATGCGCGCCCCGATCAAGAGCCCGGGCCGCGACAACTGGGAAGAGTGGCTGTCGCATGACCCCGGCACCTACGTGCTTGGCTTCGTGCCGCTTGAGGACTGGCTGGTTCGGATCGAACGCGCCAACGCGCTACCGCGCATCGTCGTCACCGACTACGAAGGCGGCAACGGGTTCGAGATCGACTTTCCCGAGGCCGCTTATGACCTCGATCTGCGCGGTGGCTATGAGTACGCCACGGACACAATTCGCTTCGTGTACGAGTCGCCTTCGACGCCCGAGCAGACCTACGACTACAACCTGAAGACGCGCGAGCGCACACTGCGCAAGACGCAGGAGGTGCCTAGCGGTCACGACCCGTCGCTCTATGTCGTTGAGCGCTTCGATATCGAGGCCGATGACGGTGCGCAGGTTCCTGTCACCGTACTGCGACTCAAGAACACGCCTGTCGATGGCTCGGCACCTTTGCTGCTCTACGGCTACGGCAGCTACGGCGCCACGATCGACGCGGGTTTCAACACGAGCATCCTGTCGCTCGTCGATCGAGGCGTCGTGTACGCCATCGCGCACATCCGCGGTGGCGCGGCCAAGGGCCGCCAGTGGTACCTCGACGGCAAGCTCGGCAAGAAGATGAACACCTTCACGGACTTCACGAACGCGGCCGAAGCGCTGCAGGCGCGTGGCTACGGTCGCGAAGGCGAAACCGTGATCTACGGCGGTTCGGCCGGTGGTCTTCTCGTCGGTGCGGCTGTGAACCTGCGGCCGGACCTGTTTGGTGGCGTGATTGCCGCCGTGCCCTTTGTCGATGTGATCAATACGATCTCCGACGCCGAGCTGCCGCTCACGCCGCCCGAGTGGGTGGAGTGGGGCGACCCGATCAACAGCGCCGAGGCCTACGACGACATCGCGGCCTACTCGCCTTACGACAACATCCGCGGCGACATCGAGTACCCGCCGATCATGGCGACGGGCGGCCTGACCGACTACCGCGTCACCTACTGGGAGCCGGCCAAGTGGGTCGCGCGTCTGCGTGACGAGGCCAAAGGCGGCCCGTTCATCATGAAGATGAACATGGGCGCCGGTCACTCGGGCTCGGCGGCGCGCTTTGAGCGGCTTAGAGAGCGCGCCCACAACTATGCATTCGCGCTGAAGGTCTTTGGCATGGCGGAAAGCGCGCAGGACGTGCCTTCGGGCGACTAGCCAGCACCCATGACACAGGTTTGCCTCGTCATTGGTGCTGGTGCCGGTATCGGCGGCACGGTTGGCGCGCGCTTCGCACGCGAGGGTTACCACGCCGTGCTCTGCCGCCGCAGTGACGAAGCAGGCCTCGACAAGCTCGTGGCCGAGATTGAGGCGGCGGGTGGCAGCGCTTCGGGCCGGCTGCTCGACGCCACGCAGGATGGCGCCATCGAGACGCTCATCGAAGATATCGAGCGTGACATCGGGCCTATTGCCGTGGTCGTCTTTAATCTCGGTGCGCAGATCGGCAACCGGACGCTTGCCGAGACCAGCTACAAGCAGTTCGAGCTGGGTTGGCGCATGGCGACATTCGCGCTGTTTCGCTTGGCGTCAGCGGCGTTGCCGCTGATGGCATCACGGGGCGCGGGTACCTTGCTCGTCACCTCGGCGACGGCGGCTGCACGAGGCAATGCCGGTCAGCATTCGCACGCCGCGGCTATGGGTGGACGCCGCATGTTGTGCCAGACACTGAACGCGGAGTTCGCGCCGCAGGGCATTCATGTCGCGCACATCATCATCGACGGCCCGGTCGATGCGCCCGATACCCTGGGCAAGATGTTGGGTCCCGAGCGCTATCAGCAGCTCCGCGAGCAGCGGGGTCTCGACAAGGACGGCCTATTACTGCCCACAGAGGTTGCCGAGACCTATTTTCAACTCGCGCAGCAGCACCGTTCGGCGTGGACGCACGAGCTGGATCTGCGTCCCTGGTCCGACTCACCGTGGTGGAACGACTGACGCCGCGGCGTCAGTTGCCTGAAGCCAGACCTTCCCTTCTCGCGGCGTCGAGCTGTTCGCGCAGTCGTGCGTCGGTGGCTGCTTCCACGTCCGTCATGATGCTGGGTGCCGCGGCGTCGAGTTCGCGCTGCCGCGCGTCGTAGGCCGCTTCAACCTGGTCGGGCGTCGCCGTGTGCGGCACGCCCAGGATCTTATACCAGGCCTTGCCCTCAAATACGGGTGGCTCAGGTTTGCGCTGGTTCATGACGTAGGACACAACGAGGTAGCCGACGACACCGCCGAGCCCAATGACCACGAGTTCTGCCGTGCTCATGAGCTTTGCCCCAACCGTTGCTGCCAGGCCTCCAAGCCGGGTGCGTCCATCGTCATTCGATCGCTGGCCGACTTGAGGTACTCGGTCAACGTGTCTTGTGCGGGTTCCGACAACAGGGCTGCGCCGACAGCCAGCGGGTCGCGCTCTCGCGCGTGCCAGGCTTTTTCGAACAGCTTACGGTGCAGATTGGGTGCGTAGGGCAGGCAGACGATGATTTCAAAAGCCAGCAGTGCCGTGGCGCCGAGTTTGAGGCCCAGCGCGCGCCGCCTGATGAACAGCCAGACAGCGAGCAAGAGGACTGAGGCGTAAACGGTCAGGAACAAAATGCCCAGTGCGAGCCGGTCTTTCGGTACGTAGTACGCGACCGGCAGACCAATGAACACCAGAAGGAATAGCACGCGGCAAAGGCGGCGCGGCAGCGCCAGTTGTGTCACGAGGTCCTGCACGGCGGTCCGGGTTTTGTCGGTGTCGCCGGGCGCCGCGGGCCAGGACAGTCGCACCAATGCCGTGCCCGGATCGAGTAGACCCGGAAACACGGCGTGGCGACGATTGAAGAGAAAGCCCCGGTCGGGTGTGATCGCGCGCCAGCCGCCGCCGGCCGTACCGGCCAGCAGCAGCTCGCGTGTGCTGATCAGGCGGCCGCTGTCCACGAGGTACAGCGTGACCGCCAGCCCGAGGACCAGAAGGTCCGTCCGGAGCAGCAGGTAATCAGGCACTCTCGTTGTTGCGCGAGAACAGCTTCTTGAAGAATCGGCCGAAGAAGGCGAAGAACGCGACCAGCCCCAAGCCAATTGCCTTGAACAAACCCTTGCCGGCGCCCTTGGCAACGGCGGCGGCGGCGCCACCCGTTACGAGTGCGGCCAGGCCGTAAGTGGCGAGCTTGTCGCCGTCTTTGTATTCGGCGTACAGGTTGCCGGGCTTGTAGCGGAAGCCTTCCAGCATGGTCTCGAATTCGGAGATGGCCGTGTCGAGCTGGTCGGGGGCGGCAACCAGTGTCGCTGACATGACGCCCGTGCGACCCAGCAGGCGCGTGTTGTAGTTCACGATTTGCTGTCCCGCCGACTCGCCAATGATGGCCCAGGACAGACGGTTGGTCGTCTCGCTGTAACTGGGTTGTGACTGCCAGCCGACGATCGTCATTTCGGGCCAGCCGCGCTCGCGACGTTCGCGGTTGCTGTACTCCGTTCCTTCACGGATGGACTTGAGCAGATCACCGGCGTCGATGTCCTCGTCGTCCTTGATGTGGCCTGTGTCGTCATAGCTGAACACCGAGAACCAGCGTTCGTCGGTCGGCGCAACGTAATACTCCTTGGTCGACGTCGGGTTCTCGTAGAGCGCCATGAGCTTGGCCGTGTCTTCGGCGTTGAGGCGGTCATAGCCGTCGGGAAGCTCGATTTCCGCGCGCGACGTCACGTCGAACGTGCCCGGTCCTGCGGAGAATTCGAGGCTCGCGTATATCTGCTGCGCTTCGGTAAGTTCCTCTGCCTCCTGCGCGCTAGCGCTCGGCGCGGCAAGCAGCGCGAACGCCACCAACGACAGTACGGATGAAGTGCGGAACATAGTGTCTCCCCAATAGTCCGGTGCGGGCTTCAGCGGTGCCCGCCTCAAGTAGTTTTCAGTGCGTACCGGGCAAACCCCACCGACCGGTACCCGTAAAGACTATCAGGCTCGAGGCGCCGCATCACGACACAGGTCGCAACTCGATCAAGGCACACGCGTGAACGATCTGCTCCTCCACACGGGGCGCTCGCCGCCCCAGGCCAGCGACCCCGGCACCGCGCGAACACGGTGCCGGGGCCCGGCGGGGTCAGGTCAGGCTGCGCCTGCGCCGCATGAGTAATGCCGAGACCAGCGCAAGGCTCAGCCACCCGATTGCCCCGCCGCCGCTTCGCCACGAGACCTTGACGTCCTCGGGCTCTGACTTGAGACGCTCCTCGAACGCGACGAGCTCGACGGCCAGGTTGTCCTGCATGCGCTCGCTCGCGAGTCTCAGCGCGCTGCTGCTGTTGCGCCGCAGCGATGCGTCCTGGCGGACCAACGTGACGTCGCCGCGACGCTCATCGAAGCCCGGCGCGCGCAGCAGCAACTTGCTTGTCGCCACGTCGATCACCGCGAGGTCCACGAAGGTGCGCGTGTCATGGTCCGTTCCCTCGAACACGTAGGCGCCAACGATGGTCCAGTACATCAGCGACTGTGTGTTCTCGCTTGTCGTTGTGACCTGGTCATAGGAGATCAGTGCCATGACGTCGACGTCGAACACGCGAGCGACCTGTTGCAGACCTGAAACGCCCTGCGCGCCGCGCAGATACGTCTCCGGGATGACCGTGATCCGATCGACGTAGTCGAGGCCCTCGAACTGGGCGCGCGCACCCTCGAGGATCTGCAGGCGGTCGGATGGACTCGGCCCGATGTAGCTCTGGTAGTGGGCGGGCACGAAGGCCAGACCGACTTTGAGCGGCAGCTGCAGGTGCGGCACCCGCTCGGTGACGTCGGGCGGGATCTCGCCTTCGGGGTAGAGGTAGCCCACAAGACTCGTCGAGCTGCCTGCGCGTCGTTTGCCGTACAGGTTGTCGCCGAACCAGGCGCTGCAGCCCGAGGTGGTAACGACAGCAATCGCGGCAAGGTACATCGTAATCCGGTTCATGACGCGTTCCTCCGATTGATGAGCGCGGGACCGAAACGATCCACGCACGAGGCGCCGATGATTGCGGTGCCGCCGACGATGGCCAGCGTGACCCAGCCGCCGCTGACCAACAGGCCGACGATGGGCTCGATGCCGGCCAGCAGCGCACCGACCAGTGTCAGCACGCCCAGCGTCGTGGCGGTCGGACGTTTCGCGACAATGCCCCAAGCGATCATGGCGCCCGCAAGAACGGCACTCAGCAGGACCATGGCGACACTCGTGTCGATCATGAGCGCAAACATCGTGCACAGGCCCAGTATTGATGCGGCACCAAACGACAATGCAGCCGCGAGACGCGGACTGTTCGTGCCGCGGTAGAGATCAAACGACAGGCCGGCGTACACAACGGCGAACACGATGGCCGGCAGGCCGTCCGGCGCCACGATATCGATGAGATTGCCGGCGGCCAGGGCAACAATCGCGGCCACGCCGATCATGCTGACCTCGAGCAGCAATGCGACAGTCTCACCGCGTTCGGGAACCCTTCGGGTCTGACGCAGGGCGACGAACGCCGCAAGAGCGAGCACGGCCGTCATCAGGCTGTCGAGTTCGTAGAAGTAGCCGCTGCGCATGAGCAGGATGGCCGGTGCGATCGCGAAGCAGACCATGGCGAATTTGCCCTCGGTCGTATGTAGCACGGTGTTGGCACGGTGCAGGCGACGCAGGTGCCAGATGGCCCAGCCCGCCGTGGCCAGCGCCAGCGCGCCCGCGACGATCGAGTCGCGGACGGGCAGTAGCAGCGCGGCGTTCATGGCCAGAAACGGCCAGGTGAGCGGGCGCCACTGGGCACGTGCGAGCACGGCAAAGCTGAATGCGGTGACCGCAATCAGTGTCCCGAGTGCAATCGGCGCGACGACCGCGAACGCTACGGGGTCCACGACCTGCCAGGTGGCAAAGCCCGGGTACTGACCCAGTGCGCCGTCCCACTGCACCTGCGAATAGATGAGTGCCGCGAGCACGGTCATGTTGACGGGCACCGAGGCGAGCGCGAGGCCGAACAGCACGCGCGCACCTCGCGCCTCGCGTAACAGTTGCCCCACGAGCAGACCGGCGCCTGCGAGCAGACCCGTTTGCGTCAACAGTTTGAGGTAGCGGTCGATGTCATTGCCGTCGTGCCAGCCTTGCAGCAGGTAGACGGCCATCGACACGATGAGCGCCGCCGCGCCCGCGAGACGCAGGATCTCGCTCAGCGAGGCCAGGTCGCGGATCGAGCGCATGGCGTTTCCGAGGATGCCCGGGCCAGGTGCTGCGGGCGCCTCGGTGGGTGGCCGCTCCGGGGCCGTAAACACGTGCGTGGTCATGACTTGCCCTCCGTGTCGTCGGACAAGAGCAGCGCAAGCTCCGCGCGCAGCGCCGAATCGTCTTCCTCGGCCAGGAACTCGGACTCGAGCACGTCAACGGGTGCTGCGGCCTCGGACAGGATTTCGGTTTCGCCAAGCTGGATCTCCCAGCGGTCGAACGTCTCCTCGAGGTCCACACGCGCGCCGTCGTCCATGTGCTCGACGGCGCGAAGGGCCTCCGCCACAGACTGCCGGGAGCGCATTTCGTTGCGCTGGCGCATGACTTCTTCGATACGCCCATCGATCTGGCGGACCTGTTCGGCCATGCGCTTTTCGAGCACGGCGTGGTTTTCGATGGCGGACGCGAGGGCTCCGCGCTGCTGTTCGCAGTCGCGCCGGCGGCGCACGCAGGCCAGGGCTTTGGCCTCGTCTTCGGCCGCGACGGCCCGGGCGCGCTCGCCCCAGCGTTCGATGGCCACGCCCAGCGCGTCGTGGCGCTGTTGCAGGCGTTCGCCGTCGCGTTGCAGGCGGCGCAGGCGAACCCGCGCTCGGGATGCGGCCTGGCGCGTATCGCGCAGTGCGGCCTCGACAATGGCGTCGTGGTTTTCTACGCGGCTAACGGCGCGGTCCACGCTGGATGACACCGTAGCGGTGATTCGTCGGATCAAGTTCATGGTTTCGACTCCTCTCGGTTGGGTCGGGACCCACGCTAGGAATCGGTGCCGTTAGCTGCAACCAGTTTCTGAAAAGTCAGAGAAAACCGACTGCCGGTACAATATTTTTGTACTATTCTGTGAGCATGAGTGTTTCCACCCGCATCGTCGCCACGCTCAAGCGCGAGCTCAAAGCCCAGGGACTGACCTACCGGGAGCTGGCGCTGCGGCTCTCGCTGTCGGAGTCCGCGGTCAAGCACATGTTCTCCACGGGCAACTTCTCGCTGAAGCGCCTTGATGCCTTGTGCAACGTGCTCGAGCTCGACCTCGCGGAGTTGTCGAGCCGCAGCGAGACGCAGCGCCCGCGCCTCGAACAGCTGCACCCCGAGCACGAGCAGGAAATCGTCTCGGACACGCGCTTTCTGCTTGTGACCTATTGCCTGCTCAACTTCTGGAACTTTGAAGACATCCTCGTGCGCTACGACGTCAGCCGCGCCGATGGGCTCAAATACCTGCGCCGGCTCGACCGCATGAACCTCATCGAGCTGCTACCCGGTGACCGCGTGCGCCTGCTTGTTGCAAACAACTTTCAGTGGCGCCCCGGTGGAGACATGGAGCGCTACTTCACAGAGCACGTACAGACGGACTTCTTCGCGCACGACTTCAATGAAGAAGGTGCGATTCGCGTTGCCAAGAACGGCATGCTCTCGGCCAAGGGGCAGGCGCTGTTGCGCGAGAAACTTGAATCGGTGGGCGAGCTCTTCGATGACGCGACCTGGGAAGAACGCCGATTGCCCGCAGGCGAACAGCGTGGCACGACGCTCGTGCTCGCGATGCGGCGCTGGGTGTTCGAGGCGTTTCGTGAGCTCGAACGCGAGCCTTCGGACGGTTAGGGGCCACAGCGTGGCGGACGGTTCCCGAAGTAGGTGCGTTTGAGATAGGCCACGGTCGCCTGATTGCGCGCGTCGCGCCAGTCCTCGACCAATCGCGCACGGTCGGCGCGCGATAGCTCCCAGGACAACGGCGGGTCGGCGCGGTTCGCCTCGTAAGGCGGTCGAAACTCCACAGCCTCGAAGCAGGGCCCGCGAATGGCCTCGAGCATCGAGAGCTCGAGGTCGCTGCGCGCGAGTTGCGACGACGTGCGCACGCTGAGCATGCCCTGCAGCGGTCCGAGCAGTGCGGCCTGCCAACCCTGGCCCTCCACGGGGACACTGCGTGCTGGCCTGGCGGGGAACGGGTTGATCTGGATGAACAGGATCGGACGCTGCGCATTGCCGCCGCGGCGCGACTCGATGTCGCGCACGGCCTCGATCCAGCGGAACACGGCCACAGAACCCGGGTTGTCGAAGTAGCCACCGTCGCCGACGTGCCAGGGTGGCGTGTCGACGCGGGGACCATTGTCGGTGTCGGATTCCGCCGTGCCGCCTTCGTAGTCCGAATCGTCGCGCCGGACACGCGCGCGTGCCACGGGTGTGACGTAGGGGAACGTGGCGGACAGGCGCGCCGCCGTGACGGCTCGCATGTCGACAAACCGCATCGGGCTCGCACAGGGGTCGGGTGCGCTCATATCGGTGCCGGCTTTGGCGCGGCGGTTGGTGGTCCGTGCGGCGAGCCGCGCGGCATCGACGGGCGGCGGGTAGTGCTCGCAAAGCGCGGGGTCGAATTCGCCCAGTGTCCAGCGTTCGGGGGCGGCGAAACTCGCGCGGTTCTCGCGCGACAGGTCGAGCGCGCGCAGGTCCAGGCTGCTGGCCAGGAACTGCTCGCCGTTCTCGATCACGGTGCCATTGAGGATGACGCCGGGTAGCACGCCCTCGGCTGCAAGCTGCCACCAGTCCGACAGTCGTGCGGGCGGCGGGCTCTCGGAGAGCGCGCGACGGCAGTCGGGGTTTTTCTCCATGTCATCGAAGTAGACCGTGGTGTCCGTCACCATGCAGCTGCGCCAGCGGTGCCAGGCCTGTTCGATGGCCCACGCGCGGTCCAGCGCGGTGAGACGCGGATTGTCGCTGGCCAGGAAGGGCGTGGCGAGCCGCCGCAGATCCGGGAACACGAGCCCCCAGGCCGTCGCCTCGAGACTGGACGCCATGGCGGCTTTGGGAACCTGGTCGAGGTATTGCAGGCCGCCTTCGGTGCGCGCCCGAGTCAGTTCGCTTTCCTCGATGCTGAAGCCCACGTACTTGTCGCGTTGCGTGCTGATCGGTGCGGCGAGATCCGTGTCCTCGCGTGCGAGCGCATCGGCGCGCAGCGCCTCAATGAAAAAATAGGCGCCGACGCTGCCGCCCGACGTCGCGCTGACGAGGTAGATCGAGTCTGTAAACGAGCGCGTCAGTTCCTTGTGCAGGCCCTCCAGCACGACAGCGGACCAGCCGGCCGCCTGGATGCCGCCGCCCGCGGCGGCCACGACAATAATGGGTCCGTTGCCCGCGCGTTCCGTGCGTTTGTCGAACGCGCGCGCGATGCTCGGCGGCGCGTCGGAGCCCTCGGGTACAAAGGTGACATCGAAGTAGTGCTGCGTGTCGTACCAGGCGCCGGGCAGGTTGCCCCAGAACACGAGCCAGACCGCGAACGCGAGTACGACGGGTACGCGAATGCGGTCGAGCAGGAAGGTCAGGTTGGCGAACAGCATGCAGATGAAAGCGATCAGCAGCATGACGTAGGCGATGGGCGGTACGTCGAGCAACGTTGGCAGCGCGCGGATCGGGTTCAGTACATTGCCGCCGATGGCGTAGCCCACGGCGAGCGCCAGTGCCACCGCCGCAGCCAGCGCGTGGCCACGAAAGAGCCGGCCCGTGGGTTGGCCATTCTCGTCGCAGATGTCGAAGCCGGGCCCGACGATGCGGTGCAGCGTTCGGCTGACCGGGGCTTCGAGCTGCGACGCCGCCGACTCACGCAGTTTCTTGAACGCGGAATCTGTGTAGCGCGAGGCGAACCGTCCCAGCAGGACATTGCGTAGCACGTAGACCAGCAGCAGCGTGGCGATGGCCGCCGCGATACCGGACGTGGCGCCCAGTAGCACCGAGCCTTCGCCGTCAATGCCGAGCTGTAACAGGACCGGCAGCGCCAGTACGAACGCCGACAGACCGAACAGCAAGCGTGTCTCAAGCGTGTCGGGCGCCTGCGGGTCCAGGCCCATGGGCTCGATGCCGATGCGCTTCTGAGCCAGCCGCCAGAGGTGGGTGCCGGCAAAGATAATGACGGCGCAGGCGATGAACGCGCAGTAAACGGCAAAGCCGAACTGGATGGCGTTGTCGACGGAGAGCAGGTTCTGAACCGTGGCGAGTCCCGTGGGTTTCGCGGATGGCGCCACGCACTGCTGGCTCTGGCCGAGCACCGACAACGCGAATACGAGCAGGCCCAGCAACAGCGGGATACGAATGAAGAACAGGTGCTGCAGCAGGCGACGCGCGCGGCTCGTGTGCACGATGAGGTAGCCGAGCACGAGCAGGAACACGGACCCCGCAAGCAGTAGCCACTTGGCGACCGTAAAGGTGCCGGCCGCGGCACCCAGTCCCGCGCCGAAGTCGCCCTGCCAGGCGACCCAGGCTGTGATGATGTTCTCGAGCAGATCGGCAACACCCGCGCCGATGGGCAGCACGTGCGCGAACATGCGCCAGCGGTGCCCCGCGGGGAACACCCAGCGCAGGGCGAGCACGAGCGCGAGTACGTAGAGTGCCGGGAAGGCCACGTCGATGCTGATCTGGGTGATCGCGTAGAGCGATCGGCCCGACTGGGCGATGGGCGCGAACAAGGCTTGCAGCTGCTCTGCGCCGTAGAGGCGGGCCCAGGCGTCGGGCGGCACGAAGAATTGGGCGAGATCGGGGGTGCTGCGCGTGACGGCGCAGTTGCGCCAGTCGAACAGGCGCAGGAAGAGTGCAAACGCGGCGCCGAAGAGCCCCACGCGAATCCAGGGCCGACCCCGGAGACTGCGTATTGTTCGCAGGACAGGCATCCCCACATTCCCCCTGCACACGCGGACTCAGTGTGTCACATATGTGCGTTAGCGATCAATTGGGGCTGATTGCTGCGAGACGGCGGGTGGCCTTCAGAGCGGGAATCCCAGCTCGGAGAGCATCTTGTTGCGCGTCGCGTTGATTGTCGGGAGCTGCCGCGCCAGTTCTCGCGCATCGGCGCCACCGCCTTCAAAAACGGGCGCGAGACATCGGGTCGCAACCTTGGCGGTCAAGGCGTCGGTGTCGTCATCGATCTCTGGGCCCGTGAGCATCAAGAACGAGAGCCGGTCGGCAACCTGTACGCAGTAGTTCATGGCGTCGGGCGAGCCCGCCTCGATCAGGTCGAGCTTCCCGCCATGGTGGGTTCGAACGGCGTCTGAGATGGTTCGGGGTAGACCCCAGTGCTTGCAGGCGAGGTAGCCGAGTTCGCTATGCGTAAACTCGAACACGTCGTAGTCGGCGTCGATGAGATGCTCGGGCGTGTCCCACTGGTGGTCGTCGACGGCGAGCAGCTGCGCCGAGGCGTGCTCGAGCATCACGAATCGACCGATATCGTGGAGTAAGCCCGCGAGGTAGGCGTGGTCAGGCGCGATCCCAAGCGACGGGGTTCGGGCAGCGACGGCTTCTGCCGTGACGGCCGCGGTTATCGAGTGTTGCCAGAGTCGCACCTGGCTCGGGTCCGTCGGCATGAAGACTCGCTGCACCGCCAGCGATGTTGTCAGCGATCGAACGGTATCTGTGCCGACGCGTACCAGCGCTTCACGAATCGACACCATGGGGGCAACGGGGCATGACGCGGCCGAGTTGGCCAGTGCGACGACTCGCACGGCGAGCGCCGGGTCCTCGCGCGCCAGTCTCGCGAATTCCTCGAAATAGTCATCGTCGTCTACGTCGAGCTGCAACAGGCTGACAAGCACTTGCGGTAGCAAGGGCAACTCGTCGACCTTGTGCGCAAGGTCGCTCAAGGCGCGCGTATTGTCGACGTGTGCGTTCACGCGCAGCCGAGTCCATTGCCTTGTGTGGCGAAATCCAGGCCGTCCTCAATCAGGTCCAGACAGGCGTCGACGACACGTTCGTCAAAGTGGCTACCGCGACCTTTCGTGATGGTTTCACGCGCGACGTCGACGTCCAGTGCCGGTCGGTAGGGGCGGTGCGCGCAAATCGCCTCGACCACATCTGCCACCCCGACGATGCGCGCGGCGCTACCGATGGCATCACCCTTCAGGCCGCGCGGATACCCCGTGCCGTCCAGTCGCTCATGGTGCTGCAAGACGATTTCCCCGATTACGTCGGGGAGATTCAGGTCGCGGATGAGTGTGTACCCCGTGTCGGGGTGCAGCTTGATCAGGTTCATCTCGGCGTTGGCCAGTCGGCCGGGGCGATTCAGAATGCTGATAGGGACACTGATCTTGCCAATGTCGTGAATCAGTGCGCCGAGATAGACGTGATGTGACCACAGCGCATCGTAGCCCAGTGACTGCGCGAGGCGACGTGACAGGACGGCAACCGATCTCGAGTGGTTCGAGGTGTAGGGATCGGTGAGAGCCAACGTTTGCAGCAGGGTGTGGACCGTGTCCGAGACCGAAATGCCGGAGTTGCGCACGAGCTCGGCCTCTGCGGCTGCTATCGCGTTCTCCGGCGTGACGTCCTCGAGGATGTAGACCGCGCCGTACAGGCGAGAGTCGGTGTCACAGCGCCGTGGCTGCACGATGCGTCCCAGCGCGCTCGTCACGGGCAACACGCTAACGCCAGCGCCGCCATCGGTGAGCCAAGGGGCGACGTCGCCGAGTCGCTTGCCGACAAGACTCAGAATGGGCGCGTCGGCGAGCTCCGAGAACTTGCGATTGACGCGCAACAACAGGCCCCCGGAGTCGACGACGATGATCGCGTCGCTTACGGCGTCGAGAGTGGCGACCCACTGTTGGTGCAGGTCGTCATACCAGGACGGTGGTGAGTCCATTGCCGTCCTTTGCTTGGATTCCACTGGCATGTTTCGCTCAAGGCTGTCTTAGCAGCGTCGAGTTTTTTAGCGGCCAGCTCCTCCGGAACTAAAGGGGCGCGGGTGTGGCGAGGCAGAACCGGTCACCTTCCCGCGCAATGCGGAAGCCGCGGCGCAACACTTGTTGTGACTCGGGGGAACCCGGATCGCGTATCGGGTTGCTGTGGTTGTAGTGAATGAAATGCAACCGCGCACGCTGTTCTTCGGGTAAGTGCTGCAGGCGCTGCATGGTGGCAACGACCCGCGGATGCGGAATCTGGCTCATGTCGCGACCCGGTAGCTCGTTGTCGTCGAAGAAGGTGGCGTCAACGAACGCCAGATCCACGTCATCGAGCAGGCGCTCGAGTTCGGTGCCGTGGTCGTCCGTCCATTGCTGCCAGCTGTCGATGTCGGGCACGAAGAGGAATGACCGCTCACGTGTCCGGACGATGTAGGCGGCCGTCTCCGAGAATTCGTCGCGATGTGGCACGAGCCGCGGCGTGACGGCGATGCCGCCCGGCAGCGTCCGGGCCTGGTCCGCGGCCAGCTCTTCGATACGGATGTTTTCAAGTGCGACGAGTTGCGACCACGGCCCATTGCGGCGCAAGTAATCGGCGAACCGGGGCAAGACCCAGACTGGAACGCCTTGCGCGCCAGCCGCCTCGCGGCCCAGGAACATGAGGCCCGCATAATGACCGATGTGCGCGTGGGTGAGAAAGATACCGTCGATGCCAAGCCCGGTCGCAGCGGTCGGCGCCACGCGGTCGAGACGCTGCAACTGCGCAGTCAGGTGTGGTGTCGCTTCGAACAGGTAGCGCCGGCCCAGGTTGTGGTCGACGAGCGCGAGTGCAGTTGCCGTCAGCCGCAGCGCGGGATCCCGCCATCCCGGGTCGACGGGGTTGCCAATCTGCGGTGCGCCGGCGTCCTGGCCCGTGCCGAGTACGATGAGCGAGACGCCGCAGTCGCTCGCCGTTGCAGTGGGCCCCAAGGCGGCAAACAGCAACGACAAGTGCACGAGGAGGTGGCGCGCGGTCATGAGCGCATGGTGTGTTGGACGAGCGCGGCTGTCAAAGCGAACAGGTGTCGCATCGCGTGCGTGGCACGCGGATATTTCATATACTATGAAACATTAGTTATGAATCATAGATAACGAAGCGGTCACTTGCACCGTAAGGAGCGTTCGCGATGCCCACCGCGCCATCACGTATCGGCGACACTTTGTTCCCCATTGGTATTGCGACCGGCGCCGCGTTTTGCAATCGAAACGCGGAGCGCACGGCTTTGTCGCAGAACATCTTGTCGGGCTCGCACACGTGGATCATGGGCGTGCGGCGATTCGGCAAGACGAGCCTCGTGAGCCAGGTCGCGCTCGAGCTCGGGCGCAAACGCAGCGTCAAGGTGCATACCGAAAGCGTGGATCTGTTCGTGGTGCACAACATCACGACGCTCGACAAGGCGATCCGCGATGCTGTGGGCCGGCTTACAGCGCAGTTCGTGCCGCGGCGCCGCAAGGCCATGGACGCGCTGCTCGAGATCTTCGATGCCTTCAAGCCCAAGGTGACGCTGGGCAGCAAGGGCATCTCGCTCGAGCTGTTCACGGCGGAGCCGTCGGCGGCCAGCATCAACGAGGTGCTGCTCGCGCTGGATCGCGCCGCGGAGGCCTACGACCGGCGCGCCGTACTCATCCTCGATGAATTCCAGCAGATCGCGCTCATCGACCGGCAACACGCTATCGAGGGCGCGATCCGCAATGTCGCGCAGCGTACGATGGCCACGAGCTTTGTATTCCTGGGCAGCGAACGCACGTTGCTGCAGCAAATGTTCGAGAACCGGAAGCGACCGCTCTACAAGCTTTGCCGACGGCTCAACGTGGGACGCATCGCCGCCGAGCATTACCACGCCTATTTCGAGGACGCGGCCAAGGCGCGTTGGCAGAAGAAGCTGCGTGACGATTCCGCGGAACGCATTCTCGAGGTGACCGACCGCCACCCGTTCTACGTGAATCTGCTCTGCCTCGAGCTTTGGCGGCACCGCAATCCGCCGAAGCCCGCGGACGTCACCGCGCTCTGGGAGAGTCTGCTCGAGAAGGAGCGCCACGAGATCCACCTGGCGCTGAGCACGCTGTCGACAAACCAGCGTGCGGTGCTTGCCGCGTTGGCGCGGCGCCCCACCTCAAGGCCGACTTCGAAGGAATTCCTGGCCGCCGCGGGCATGGCCGCGTCGTCGATGAACCAGGCTGTGGACGTATTGCTGAACAAAGACTTCCTGCGCCGCGACGAAGCGGATGTCTACGAAGTCATCGATCCGCTTGTGAAGGCCTATTTGGCGCGGTAGCGGTTGATGGGTGACTCATCCTTGAACCCTGCAGAAGCGGACGTTCTGGCCAGGATGTTCGCAGCGTTCCCCTCGTCCCGCGTGCTGTCCGAGGACGAAATACGACCGACGCCGCACCCGGGCATCAACCTCGAAGCAGACCAAGTGGCGCGTTATTTCGCGGGTAAGGCTTGGGATCAAGTGACACTCGCCGATTTACATCAAGACTACGTCGGTGACGCGTCCGCCTGTCTCGGCTTCATGACGGTTCGAGCATTCGGCTATTTTCTTCCCGCGTATCTGCGCGAATGCGTTCTATGGCTTTACGAGGCGGATATGACCTTTGATTCAACCCTGGAGCGGCTTACCCCGAGCGCCTCTCACATGGCGCCCGAGGAATTCTCGGAGTTTACGCAAGCGCTCTCACAGGCGCAGAAGTCGGCCATCGCTCATAGCCTGAGCTACAATTCTCGCTGTTGTATCGCCCTGGGCGGGCTTGATGATGATTTCGCAGGGTCTGCGTTGCAGGAGTATTGGGGAGAATTCTCTTGACTAACAGATACATTGAAGCGTCAAAGATTCGCATTGTCGCTGCGCTTTCATTCCTGACAATCGTTGGCGCAGCTACCATGGGTATCCTACTGCCCAGATCGGCCTTAGACGCTTGTCTCGATAAGTTCGAGATTGCGATGTCAGTCCCGTTTTTCGTGGGCTCGATGTCTCTGTTGGTTTTTGGCTTTGTTGCCGTGTGTTTCCGCGCGTGGGCGCGGTGGCCACTTTTGGTCGGCGTCCTGCTGATTTGGGGTCACGGGATCTACTCGAGTGCTGCAGGCGGAAAGAACCCTCTGCTGACGGCTCTCGAGCTCGCTGAACCGGTTCTCCTCGGCTCACTCTTCACGCTACTTTTCCTTTTCGGGAAGTATGAAAAAGAGGGACCCCCAGAGCAGGTCGACAGTGTAGAGGTCACTTCGCCCGCTGATTAAACCGCCGCCCCACCATCGCGCTCGCGATGTTGGTTTTCTGGATGTCGATAGCGCCGCCCGCGATGCCCCAGCCCCAGGCGTCGCGCATGCGGCGCTCGATGCGGTATTCCTTGGAGTAGCCGTAGCCGCCCATGAGCTGTACTGCGTTGCCTGTCACCGTGCGTGAGATCTCGTTGGCGAAGCACTTGGCGATTGAGCTTTCCTGGATGCTCGGCATGCCAGCCTCGGCGTTTGAAATGGCGCGGTGGATGAGCAGGCGTGCCGCGTCGACCTGCATCTGCATTTCGGCGAGACGTAACTGCACGGCCTGGAAATCGATAATCGGTTTGCCGAACTGCTTGCGCTCCTGCACGTAGCCGATGACTTCGTCGAGCGCGCCCGCGGCCTGCGCCATGGACATGGTCGCGTTGCCGCAGCGCTCGAGGTCGAAGGCCTGCATGAGCTTCTTGAAGCCGCCCGCGCCGACCACGACGTTGTCGAGCGGTATCTCGACGTCATCCAGAAAGATGTCCGAGGAGGGCACGCCGCGAAAGCCCATCAGGTGTTCCTGCTCACCGAAGCTCACGCCCTTCGTGTCCTTGTCGATGAACACGGCGCCGATGCCCTTGGCGCCCGGGTCGTCGCTCATGCGGCAGTACACGAGATAGCCGTCGGCGTGGCCGCCGCCCGAGCACCAGCGCTTCATGCCGTTGATGCGGACGCTGTCGCTGCCGATTTCGGCGCGGGTGGTCAGGTCTGTAAGCGCGCTGCCCGCGTTGGGTTCGCTCATGGCGATGGCCACGACCATCTCGCCCGCGCACACGGCGGGCACGACGAGCTGCTTGAGGGCGTCGCTGCCAAAATGCTCGATGGCCTTGACGGGGCCCGTGCAGCTCTCGAACACAGGGAACGCGATCGCCGATGAGATCTTGCCGAACTCCTCGAGCACGATGAGCGCGTCGAGGCTCGTCTGGCCGAGGCCGCCCAGTGCTTCCGGAATGTTGATTCCGAGAAAGCCCATCTCGGCGTATTCCTTGATGAGCTCGTGCGTCGGCGGCTCGGTCGTACGCTCGATGTGGTCGGCCAGCTCGGGCAGCTTGTCCTGTGCGTAAGCCCGCGCCGCGCTTTGCATTTCCTGCTGCGCCTCGGTGAGTCGAAAGTCCATCGGCCTGGTTACCCGCCCGCTCTGAGAACGCTTGCGAGCATACCGCAGCGACCCCAAGAAAAAAACAGTCATGATTGTTTCTTTTAGAGACCCGCTTACCTATACTGGAATTCGGGAAGTTACGCACTTGGGAGGGAGCCGGCGTGGACCAGGCCGTTATGCAGCGCATCGAAGAGGGCATGGCCTATGAGGCTGCGCGCAAAGCGCCGCCGCCGGGTTTCCCGCAGTTGCCCAAGATCCCTGGCGGCCGCTACGTCGCCTCCGAATTCCAGGCGCTCGAGCGCGAACACCTTTGGCGCAAGGCCTGGGTCTACGCGGGTCACATGGATGAGTTTCCGGCCGCGGGCAGCTTCAAGATGTTCACGCGGACCGGGTCGCCCATCTTCCTCGTGCGCGGCCGCGACGACACCGTGCGTGCCTTCTACAACACCTGTCAGCACCGCGGCGGCCCGCTCGTCAAACAGGACTGCGGCAAAGTCAGGAGCCTCGTCTGTGGCTACCACGGCTGGAGCTACGACTTCGAGGGCCAGCTCATCGGCCTGCGTGACGAGCGCGACTTCCCTGATTTCGACAAAAGCACGCACAAGTTGAAGCAGGTCCGCTGCGAGCGCTTTGGCAACTGGCTGTTCGTGAGCGAAGACCCGAACGCCGAACCGTTGCTCGATTACCTCGGGCCCGTTGCGCCGCACTTCGCGAGCTACGAGATCGACAACCTGCGCCTCGTCGAAAGCGAGTCGTTCGACGTGGCCTGCAACGTCAAGGTGATCCAGGACGCGTTCCTCGAGGTCTACCACCTGCGCTCGATTCATCAGCAGACCGTGGACCGATTCCTCGACCACACAGGCACCACGATCACGCTCTGGCCACGCGGCCATTCGCTCATGGTCACGCCGAACCGCCGCCCCGACTGGGTCGACCCGGGCACCGTCGGCATGGCCGAGATTGCCTCGATGCCCGACCTTGTCGCCAACAACAACTTCAGTTACAACATCTACCCGAACATCGTCACGCCTACGGCCAAAACGGGCATGCCGTTCATCCTGTTCTGGCCCGACGGCGACAAGCACACGAAGCTCGACGTGCACTGGTTCGCGCCCGACTGGGGCGACGGCGAGCGCGACCCGCTCTGGGACCGGCGCATCGCCAACTTCGACCGCATCCTCGAAGAGGACACGCAGTTCGCGCCACAGATCCAGGCCTCTGTCGAGTCGCCGGGCTTCGAAGGCATCCCGCTCAACTACCAGGAGCGGCGCATCTACCACTGGCACGAGGAACTCGACCGTCGCATCGGGCTCGCCAACCTGCCCGCGGGGCTCGCCGTCGAGCCCATGCTCGCCGACTTTGTCCTTTCCGAATGAGCATCGGCATCGCCGACATCGCTGTTTACTTGCCGCGCGCGCGACTCGAGCGCAGCGCCATTACGGCCGCGCACGCCTGGGCGGTCCCCGGGCTCAAGGGCCGGGGCAAGGGACAGATCGCAGCGGCCAACTGGGACGAAGACAGCGTCACGATCGCGCACGCCGCGGTGCGCCAGCTCTCTGGCGATGTCGCCAGCCTGCAGTTTTGTTCGACGAGCATGCCGTTTGCGGATCGCTCGCACGCGAGCCTGCTTGTCGAGGCATTGCAGCTCGACCCGGCGACAGCGACTCAGGACTCGGGCGCCAGCGCGCGTGCGGGCACGTCGGCCCTGCTCGCAGCGCTGCGATCGGGGCAGCGGGACGCGGTCGTGGCGGCCGCCGAGAAACGCCTTGCCAAGCCCGCCAGTGAGCAGGAAATCGGGCAAGGCGATGCCGGTGTTGCGGTGCACTGCGGTGCGCCCGTGCTGGCCGAGTTCATCGACGGCGAGACGCTGGCAACGGACTTCGTTGACCACTACCGCTCGGCCGACAGCGACTTCGACTACAGCTTCGAGGCGCGATGGGTGCGCGACGAAGGCTACCTCGCCGACTTGCCGGCGATGATCCCGCAGCTGCTCTCACGCAATGACCTCGAAGCCGGCGACGTCGCCAGATTCGTCATCAATGCGCCGGCACGTGTGCGTGGTGGTATCGCCAGGCGGGCGGGGCTCAGCAACGCGGCGATCGACTCGTCCGTCGACGCCCAGGTGGGCGATGCGGGCTGCGCGGCACCGCTGCTCATGCTGGCAGAAGCACTCGGGCGCGCCGCCGACGGCGACCTGATCATCGTCGGTGGATTCGGCCAGGGCGCCGACCTCATGCTGCTCCGCGCCACGGCGCGGCGCCCGACGGCCTTTGCCGACGCGCTCGCCGCGGGCGCGGCGGACAACAACTACCTGCGCTACCTGAGTCACCGCGGCCTGCTGCAGATGGACTGGGGCAAGCGCGCGGAGCGCGACGTGCGCACCGCGCAGAGCGCCTACTACCGCGCCCGTGATCAGGTCTCGGGCTTTGTCGGCGGTCGTTGCACGAGTTGTGGCACGGTGCAGTACCCGCGGACGCGGGCCTGTGTGAATCCCGACTGCCGCGCCTTTGATACTCAGGTGCCGCACCCGTTTGCCGACCTCACGGGAACCGTGAAGTCGTTCACCGAAGACTGGCAGGCCTACTCGCCGGCACCGCCACTGGTCTACGGCAACATCACGTTCGAGGGTGGGGCCAACATCTTCATGCAGTTCACGGACACCGCGTCGGGCGAGGTCACTGTCGGCGACAGCGTGAGCATGCAATTCCGCATCAAGGACATCGACCGCAGTCGGGGTTTCCAGCGCTACTTCTGGAAAGCCGTGCCGGTCCGGGAGCACTGACATGGCCGAAGGCATCCGCGACAAGGTCGCCGTCATTGGCATGGGCTGTTCGTCGTTTGGCGAGCGCTGGGACATGAGCGCGGCCGATCTCATGGTCGAGTCCTTTTCGGAAGCGTTGACCGACGCCGGCATCGACCGCGACGACATCGAAGCGGCCTGGCTCGGCGTGTTCTTCGACGAACAGAACATCGGCAAGTCAGCCATCCCGATGTCCAATGCGCTACGGCTCAACAATGTGCCCGTGACGCGCGTCGAAAACCTCTGCGCGACGGGTACCGAGGCCTTTCGCGGCGCGGTCTACGCCGTGGCCTCGGGTGCGGCGGACATCGCGCTCGCGCTGGGCGTGGAAAAGCTCAAGGACACGGGCTTCTCGGGGCTGCCCGAGCGCACCAACGGCACCTTCGAAGACCTCTGGCTGCCCAACTCGACGGCGCCGGGTGCGTTCGCGCAGCTCGCGAGTGCCTACAGCCACAAGCACGGCATCGACATGGCCGACTTGAAGCGCGCCATGGCGCACGTATCGGTGAAGAGCCACGACAACGGGCTCAAGAACCCCAAGGCGCACCTGCACCGGGCGATTACCGAGGACGATGTGCTCAATGCACCACCCGTGGCCTATCCACTGGGCGTGCTCGACTGCTGCGGCGTCAGTGACGGCAGTGCCTGCGCCATCGTGGCGCGGCCCGAGATCGCGGCACAGCTCGGCAAGGCCCAGATCGTCGGCGTGAAGAGCGTGCAGCTCTCGATCAGCAACGGCGTCGAGGCGGGCCACACCTCCTGGGACGGCGCGCACACCATGACGACGCGGCGGGCGTCGGCCAAGGCGTATGCAGAGGCCGGTATCACCGACCCCAAAGCGGACCTCGGCATGATCGAGGTGCACGACTGCTTCTCGATCACGGAGCTCGTGGTCATGGAAGACCTGGGATTGTCCGAATCGGGTCAGGCGCCCAGGGACATCCTCGACGGTCGCTACGATGCGGGCGGCAACATCCCCTGTCAGATCGACGGTGGTCTGAAGTGCTTTGGTCACCCCATCGGCGCGAGCGGCCTGCGCATGTTGTACGAGGTCTATCAACAATTGCTCGGTCGCGCCGGCGACCGCCAGCTCGACAGCATCGACTTCGGTCTCACCCACAACCTCGGCGGCATCCCCAACCGGAATGTAGCGAGCATCTCCATTCTCGGGGGCATGAACTAATGGCATCGGATCCGAAACCCAATTTGCCGGGCCAGAGCTTCGGCTTCAGCGACGCGCAGCTCGCCGAGCACCCACTGGTCTTCGCGCCTGAATTGCTGGCCGACATGGTGTTTATTGTGTCGGGCGGTGGCAGCGGCATCGGTAAGGCCACGGCATTCACGCTCGCGCGCCTCGGCGCCAAGGTCATGATCTGCGGCCGCCGCGAGGAGAAACTGCAGACGACGGCAGAGAGCATCAAGCAGCACGTAGGCGTCGACGTGGCCTGGCACGCGATGTCGATCCGGCGCCCGGAGCAGGTCGAGTCGCTCATGCAAGCGACCTGGGAACGCTTTGGCGGTCTCGATGTGCTCGTCAACAATGGCGGTGGGCAGTTCGCCCAGGACGCCATCGATTTCTCGGTCAAGGGTTGGAATGCCGTGATCGACACCAACCTCAATGGCACCTGGTACATGATGCAGGCGGCCGCGCAGCGCTGGCGTGACACCGACAAACCCGGTCACATCATCAACATCGTGGCCGTGGTCAACCGCGGCATGCCGCAAGTGGCGCACACCTGTGCGGCGCGCGCGGGTGTGATTTACCTGTCGAAAACGGTGTCGACGGAGTGGGCGCCACTCAACATCCAGGTCAACTGTGTCGCGCCGGGCTCGATTGCTACCACAGGGCTCAACGTCTACGAGCCCGAGGCGGCGGCCATGTTCAAGTACGCGAATCCCATGCACGAGTTCGGCGACTCACTCGATATCGCGCAGGCCATCATTTATCTCGCCGCGCCGTCCGGCAAGTTCATCACGGGTGAGGTGTTGTCCGTGGACGGCGGCGCGCAGCAACACGGCGAGAACTGGTCGGCAGGCATTCCAGACTACTTCAAGGTGCACGGGCGTTAGGGAGGAGACGCAATGACGGCAATGACACTCGAACGCATTCCCCGCGACGAACTGCCCGAGCAGTTCGCGCCCGCCTGGGACATGCTCAACAAGCTCACGGGCGAGCCCGCGTTCGTCGAGGCCTTCGCCACGGCGCCGCACGTGCTGGGCTTTGTCATGGGTGACTTCTACCAGCGGCTGTTTTTCGAGGGTCATGTCGAACAGCGTTACAAGCAAATCGCGCGGCTGCGTTTGTCCGTGCTGCACGGGTGCCGCACCTGCAACAAGCAGAACACCGTGGGCGCCGCTGAGGCAGGTCTCAGCGCCGGCGAGATCTCGGCCATCATGGGCGGTGAGTACGATCTTTCGGATGAACTGACGGGCGCCGACAAGGCCGTCATCGCCTACGCCGACCAGGTGGCCCTGACCAATCCCGAAGGCCGGCTGACCTCTGAGCTCACGGACCAGCTGCGCGCGCACTTCTCAAGCGCCGACATCTGCGAGCTAGGCACGGTCATGGCCGTAATCGCAGGTATGGCGAAGCTCAGTTTCGTACTCGACCTTGTCGAGAAAGAACCCTACTGCGAGTTCGCGACGGGGTGACGCCAAGAGGCGTCGTCTGGCGTCGCTCGGAAACGAACCGTCATCGCGAGCCGCGAAGCGGGCGCGGCGATCTCTCGCCGACTGTCGTGCTGTCTGGCGTCACTCAGACAGGCACCGTCATCGCGAGCCGCGAAGCGGCGCGGCGATCTCTCGCCGACTGTCGTGCTGTCTGGCGTCACTCAGACAGGTACCGTCATCGCGAGCCCGCAAAGCGGGCGCGGCGATCGCTTGCCGACTGTCGTGCTGTTTGAGCGCACCGATGCGTTGGGAGATTGCCGCGCCCGCTTCGCGGGCTCGCAATGACAGCAAAAAACCCTCGGCCCCACAAAATGACAAAGCGCGCCGTCAGAATTTGACGATCGCGCCCCCATCGACGTTGAGGCCCGTACCGGACACGAACTGCGCTTCGTCCGAGGCCAGAAACAGTGCCGCCATGGCCACCTCGGGCGCCTCACCGAGTCGTCCGACCGGCGCCTTGTCTTCCCAGTACTGACGGAATGCGGGGTCGTCCATGAACGGCTCGCTCATCTTGGTCCAGATCGCACCCGGCTGCAGGTAATTGGCCGTGATGCCGTGCTGCCCGAAGTCGACGGCCATGCCCTTGGTGAGCCCGGCGACGGCGTGCTTCGACGCCCCGTAAATCGCGAGCGCGGGGCCGCCCACGTCGGACATGATCGAGCCCAGGTTGATGACGCGACCGTAGGCCGCCTGCTTGAGCAGTGGCAAGGCCAGGCGCGTCAGCCGGAACACGGCGCGCACGTTGATAGCCATGATGTGGTCGAACTGTTCGTCGGTGAGCGTTTCGTAGTCACCGGCAATGGCGATGCCCGCGTTGTTGACGAGGATGTCGAGCGCGCCGAAGTGTGCCTGCGCCGCCGCGATCACGGCCTCCTGCACGCCGTCGTCGGCGATATCACCAATGACCAGGCGGGCGCGGTCGTCGTCGCCAAATGCCGCGTTGAGGTCATCGGCTGCGAGATCGGTGGCGACGATTTGCGCGCCGCGTTCGAGGAACAGCGTCGTGATGGCCTTGCCGATACCGTTGGCCGCGCCCGTGACGACCGCTGTCTTTCCACTCAGATCAAACATGACGATTCCCTAAAACAAGAAATGAACAATCATCGTCATTGCGAGGGGCCGAAGGCCCCGCGGCAATCTCGTGACGCCATCGTACTTCCAGGCAGTGCGGTTATCCGTGAGAGATCGCCGCGCCGCTTCGCGGCTCGCGATGACGGTAAACACCTGGCGGCTCGCGATGACGGTATACACCTCGCGGCTCGCGATGACGGTATACACCTCGCGGTTCGCGATGACGGTATACACCTCGCGGCTCGCGATGACGGTGTACACCTGGCGGCTCGCGATGACGGTATACACCTCGCGGTTCGCGATGACGGTACACACCTGGCGCCTTGCGATGACGGGGCGAAAAAAAACGGCGCGCCCGTTGCCGGGTGCGCCGTCAGAGTTACGCCCAAACGAGGCGTCATCAAGGGAGCCACGGGCTCCCGGAGAGTCTTAGAAGTCGCCGAAGCTGATACCACCTTCGATGCCCCAGACGCGCGGCGGACCGTAGTTGCCGAAGGTCCACAGCGTACCGACCGCCTGTGCCGCCGTCTTGTAGCGGTCGTCCGTCAGGTTCTTACCGAACAGCGAGATGTAGTAGCGGTCATCGGCGCTTCTGAACGTCACGTTGGCGTTCAGGATCGAGCGTTGCTCGAGAATGGTGTCGAACTCGCGGCCGATGTCGTCGTTGTAGTAGTAGACGTTCTCGTCTTCGTAGTTGAAGTTCAGGTTGTAGCGCATCGAGGCGCCGCTCGCGAGCTCCTGCATGTAGGTCAGGTCGATACCACCCGTGATGTCCGGGGCGCGCACGACGTCGCGACCCGAGAAGTCCTCGAGGACGCCGTCGTCGTTACGGTCCAGGAGGAATTCGTTGTACTCCGCGTCCAGCGTGCCGATGTTCGCCTGCAGCGTCAGGTTGTCCGTCAGCAGTGCCGTAAGCTCAAGCTCGAGGCCGCTGGCGTCCACATCTGCCGCGTTGAAGGTCCGCGTTTCCTGGAAGGCCGTACCGGGCAGCGACACGACGGTGCTGCGTTGGAAATCTTCGTAGTTGACGAAGAAGTACGTTGCGTTGAAGCGCACACGGTCGTCGAGGAAGCTGTTCTTCAAGCCGGCTTCGTAGCTCGTTGCCGTTTCCGGGTCGTAGGCCGCCAGCGGGAAGTTGTCAAAGCCGCCTGAGCCGGCCTGGTCGTTGTAACCACCCGACTTGAAGCCGCGCGAGATCGTGACGTAACCGAAGGTGTCGTCGTCGAACTGGTAGCTACCCGTGACGCGCCAGGTCGGTTCGCTCCAGCTTTCGCTGTCGCTTTGCACCGCGAAAGACGCCAGCGAGAAGTCGGCGCCATCCAGCGGCTCGCCGCCATTCGGCAGGATCACGCTTTCGGGCAAGCCTTCGCGCGCCGTGAAGTCTTTTTCTTCGTCGGTGTAACGCAGGCCGAGGTCGAGTGAGAACCGGTCGGTGACCGCCCAGTTCACTTCACCGAATACTGCGTACGAGGTCGCGTCCTGCTTGTTGCAGATCAGGAGCGGGTTCTCGTTGTCGAGCACTCCCGGCACCGCGGTGCCGAAGAACTCGACAAGGCCCAGCTGCTGACGCACGCAGAAGGTTGCGTCATTGGTCTGGTAGAACACGCCACCGACGAAGTTGACCGGGCCGTCGAGCTCGGAGGCAATACGCGCTTCGAGCTGGAATGTCTCGCGGTCATCGTCGCGGGTTGCCGCGAAGAAGCTCTCGTAGGGCGTGCCGAGGTACTCGTTGGGCAGCCGTGATTCCTGGTCGCGGTAGCCGACGACACCGTAGATCGTGTAGTTGTCGAGGTCGTACTCGAGGTTCAGGTAGGTGCCGAAAACGTCGATTTCCTGGTCGCCGTCGAGACCGACCACACTGCTCGAGTGGATACCGGCCTGCTCCAGCGGGTCACCGCTCGAGACGCCCGGGAAGCCCAGCAGCGTGGCGAGCTGGCCCGCTTCATCAGGCGTGATGTTGACCACGGGAACGGGCTCGCTGCGGTCCTGGATGATCTCGAGCTGGCCCAGGAGCGAGAGCCGCTCGCTGGGTTCCCAGAGCAGTTTGGTGCGCAGCGAAAGCACGTCCTTGCCGCCCAGATTGTCGCCGTCGCCCGCGACGGGGCGCCCGTCGACTTCGGGGTCGACGAGACCCGCGCCGAAGGCGTCAACAGGGAAGTCGACTTTGCCGTTTTCATAGTAGCCGTCGGAGTTCTGGTAG
Organism: Pseudomonadota bacterium; assembly: GCA_039821605.1. GTDB lineage: Bacteria > Pseudomonadota > Gammaproteobacteria > Steroidobacterales > Woeseiaceae > CALBPI01. Next base: position 421,149 of record JBCBNV010000004.1, read on the forward strand.
ATGCCGGCGAATCGGAACGCCAGTGTGTCGCTGAACGGCTGGTTGTAGGCAAAACGCAGCTTGGTGTCTTCGTAGCTGCCGTATTGCAGGCTCGCCTCACCGCCCGTTTTTTCGAGGTCTGGGCGCTTCGTGCGCACGACGAGCGCGCCGGCCGTCGTATTCTTGCCGAACAGCGTACCCTGCGGGCCGCGCAGCACTTCGATCGACTCGACGTCGAAGGGTTCGAGCAGCTGCGTCTGCACGTGCGGGATCACGAAGTCATCGACGATGACGCCAACCTTCGGGTCGAAGTAGACGATGATGTCGGTTTCGGCGGCACCGCGCATGGCGAACGAGGCAGCGTTAAACCCCGTGATCGTGGCTGCCGAAAAGTTCGGCACGAAGGTGGCGATTTCACCGATGTCCTGCGCAAACAGGCCGTCGAACTGAGCCCCGCTGACGGCCGTGACCGCAACAGGTGTCGTCTGCAGATCGGTCTCTGCGCGGCGGGTGGCCGTAACGACAATCTCATCGAGCTGGGTTTGGGCAACAGCAACGTCGGCACCGAACGTGCCCAAAGCACACGCGATCGCGATCGCGAGCTTGCTGTCGACCGTAGCTGACTTCTGCATTTTGCATCCCCCCGGATGTAGCACACGGTATGGCGCCGACCTTGGCCGAATGTCAAAAAAAAGTCAAGCAAGACTGTTTTTTACCGAATTGTCGGTTTTATACTCAGGCGGGGTATTAACCGGGGGGCTGCGGCCATGCTGCAACGCTTATGTTCACTGACGCTCGGGGTGCTGCTGCTTTGGACAGCAGGTTGTGGTCAATCCACAACAACTGAGGCCGACGGCGCGACCGAAAGCGCCGGCACGTCGGCTGTCGCCGATGCCGAGGTCAGCGTTGTGGAGTCGACGGACGAATTCGTCGTGAAGACCGCGGACCTGGGTCCGCGCGACCAGATGCCCGGCGCCGCGCTCTATGTTGAGCACTGCGCCAGCTGCCACAACGGCACGGTGCCCAAGGCACCGCACATCACGTTTCTCGAGATGCTGAGCCCGGGCGCGATCCTCGCGACCATGAATGCCGGCATCATGCAGGCACAGGCCGCGAAGCTCGACGACGCTCAGCGGCGGCATGTGGCCGAGTACATCACCTACACACCCGCCGACGCGGCCGAGGCGCTGGCCTTTGCACCCGCCTGCGCGGCCGACACGGTTCCTGATCTGAGCGCCGGCGTGCGCAAGACGGGTTGGGGTCACGACACGCGACGTTTCGCCGACGCCGAAACTGCCGGCATGACGGCGGCCGATGCGTCCTCGCTGGAACTCAAATGGGCTTACGCCTTCCCGGGCGCCATACGCGCGCGCTCGCAGCCGGCGCTGGGTTTTGGTGCGGTTTTCGTTGGCAGCCACGATGGCAACGTCTACGCGCTCGATCTCGAAACCGGTTGCGCGCACTGGCGCTGGCAGGCGCCCGCCGAGGTGCGCACGGGCATCGTGCTGGTCGAGGGCAGCGACGACGCGCCGCCGCTGGCCGTGTTTGGCGACCTGTTGGCACGTCTTTACGCCGTCAACGCACTCACGGGTGAGCCCGTCTGGTCATTCAAGGTCGACGACCACCCGAGCGCGACGCTCACGGCGACGCCGACGCTCGCCGAGGACACGCTATTCGTCAATGTGTCGTCGCTTGAAGTGACGGCGGCCGCCGACCCGAGCTACGCCTGTTGTTCGTTCCGCGGCAAGACGATGGCCGTCGACGCGCGCACGGGCGACATCGAGTGGACGCATTACGCCATCCCCGAGCCGCCCGTCGAGGTGGCGAAGACGCGACTGGGCACGGCTGTGCTGGCACCGTCGGGCGCGCCGCTCTGGGCCAGTCCGACCGTCGACACGAAGCGGCGACGCATTTACGTCGGCACGGGCGAGAACTACTCGTCACCGGCCGACGGCAACAGCGATGCGGTAATTGCCATCAACATGGACACGGGCGAGCGCGTCTGGATTCGCCAGACCTTTTCGGGCGATGCCTGGAATGTCGCCTGCATGATGGTCGACAACCCCAATTGCCCCGAGGAGAACGGCCCCGATCTCGATCACGGCTCGAGCATCCTGCTCGTCGACACGGGCGAGCGCGAGGTACTGGTCGCGGGGCTCAAGACGGGTGAGGTCATCGGCCTGGATCCCGATGCGGAGGGCAATCTGCTTTGGGCGACGAAGATCGGTCGCGGCAGCATCCAGGGGGGTGTGCACTTCGGGCTCGCCGCCGAGGGCACAACGGTGTACGTGCCGATCAACGATATGAACGATACGCGCACGGGCGCGAAGCTCTCGGCCGAGGATGCGCGCCCGGGTGTGCACGCCATCGACGCGGCAACGGGCGAGGTCCAATGGAGCCACGTGCAGGAGAACGTCTGCCCAGCCGATCTGCAGTTCTGCGACCCGGGCGTGTCGGCGCCCGCTACGGCGTTTCCGGGCGCCGTGGTTGCCGGGCACCTCGACGGTTTCCTGCGCATCTACGCGCGTGACGATGGCGCCGTACTCTGGGAGTACGACACCAAGCAGCCCGTCACGGGGATCAACGGCATCGAGGCCCGCGGCGGTGGCATGAGTGGCGCTGGACCGCTCGTGGTCGACGGCCACCTCATCGCCAACTCGGGCTACGGCATGTACTTCCACGAGGCCGGCAACATGCTGGCCGTATTTGCGCCGGCCGAGGACTGACGTGGCACCGTCGCGCCGAGCGGTCACGCAGAACGCCTGGGTCGTCACCGACCTCGAGGCCGCGGCAAAGGCATGGTCAGAGACGCTGGGCATCGGGCCCTTCTTTCTGGGCACCTATCCCGCCTCGCTGTTCGAGGACATGACCTACCGCGGTGCGCCCGGTGAGTTGACCATGAAGACCGCCATTGCCTACTCGGGCGACCTGCAAATCGAGCTCATCGAGCCGCTGGGTGATGCGCCCAATGCTTACCGCGATGTCTACGCGGCCGGTGAGACGGGTTTTCACCACGTGTGTTTCTGGAGCGACGACCTCGACGCCGACCTGGCGGACTACGCCGCGTCAGGGGCGGACACGGTCAATGTCGGTCGCATGCGCGGCGGCCCACGCTTCGCTTATGTCGATACGCGCGCGCAGTTTGGTTGCATGACCGAGTTGCTCGAGCCGCACCCCCACGTGGTCGAGCTATTCAAGGGCTGGCGCCAGCGCACGGAGAACTGGGACGGCGAAAACGCGATCGTCAGGTTGTAGGCGTCTAAGCCCGTCATCGCGAGGCGCGAAGCCGTCCCCGTCATTGCGAGGCGCGAAGCCATTCCCGTCATCGCGAGGCGCGAAGCGCCGCGGCGATCTCCTTCAGCCTGCGACACGGTCGACCGTTGGGATTGCGTTTAGAGATTGCCGCGGCCACTGCGTGGCCTCGCAATGACGGGTGTCACGCCGCAATGACGTTTCAGAGCTCCCGCAACGCCCAGCGGATGCCCCGGCGCAGCAGCTCGTAGAACTCAGGCGTGTCCCAGCTGCAACGCTCAATTACTGGGTAGTCATCCATGAGCGGGCGCATGTCGTGGTGGCCGCGGCAGTGGCCCAGCGTCAGATAAAGCACGGCGCCAGCATCGTGGTCGCGCAGGTAGAAGACAGGCTGGCGCTCGTTGGCCAGCCAGTCCGTTGACTCGAATGCCGACACGGGCTCGGTCCACTCGCAATCGAGCAGGACCGTGTTGTCGCCAATCATCTTGCAGAGGTAGATCTCGTCGTTCGTTGTAAACGCCTCGATGCCATCGACGAGTGGGTGCTGCGCGCCCGTCGGGCGCACCTCGAAGTCCTGCAGCGGCGGGTGGCCCTGAAACTGGCTGCCCAGCAAGGCCATAAATTCGGGGGCGCGATCGGGCGTCGCGACCGACAGGGGCTTCAGGCTTGTGAACTCAATGACGGAGTTGGTGCCGTGCAGTGCGAACCAGCGCCCGCCGTTGTGCAGCCAGTCGCGCAGATGAGCTGCGGCTGCGGCGTCGGCCGTGACATCGCAGGTGTAGCTGATAAGCGCATCGGCGCCATCAAGCCGGTCGCCAAGGACGTAGTTGTCGGTGACGGTCACCCGCGCGGCCGGGTGTTCGGCCAGCAGCTTGAGCAGTTCGAGCCGCGCAAAGTCGATGTCGTGATAGCGCCCCGAGCAGACGAGCACGATGTCCTTGATCGTGCTCACAGCCAGCGCCTCACGGTGGCTGCGTAGGCATCGAAGTCACTGCCGAACAGGTCGCGCATGGCCGTTTCCTCGGCGCGAATCTGCAGGACGGTGATCAACGGTACGAAGCCCAGCGCAACGACTAGTGCCGCCAGGCTGTCGAATCGGACGCCGACGCCCAACAGGATCAGCACGAGGCCGACGTACATGGGATTGCGCGTGACGCGGTAGATGCCCGAGGTGACGAGCGTGCTGGCTTTGTCGGGATGCAGCGGGTCGACGGTGGTCTTGTGCCGCCGGAACTGGATGATGCCCAGTGCGGCAACCACGGCGCCCGCGAGCAGCAAGGCACTGCTGATCCACCCGTTGAAGCCCGTATCGAAGGGCAGCGCCCAGGGCGACCTGGAAACACCGTACATGGCGGCGGCGATTAACGCTGCGAGAACGGGCGGTGGGATCTTGGCCTGCATAAGTCGATTGTACCGTCATCGCGAGACCACGCAGCGGCCGGTCTACCGTCATCGCGAGGCGCGAAGCGCCGCGGCGATCTCTGTCAGCTTGGCACACGCCCAAACGTCGCGATGGCATTGGGAGATTGCCGCGGCCACTGCGTGGCCTCGCAATGACGGCAACAGCCTCGCGATGACGGTGGAACGGCCACTGCGTGGCCTCGCAATGACGGCAGAAGCCTCGCGATGACGGCGGAACGGCCACTGCGTGGCCTCACAATGACGGCAACAGCTTCGCGATGACCGTGGCGTTGCCACTTCGCGACCTCGCAACGACGGTCGTGTTGCTACACTCACCCCATGACCACGTTCACTCCCATCGCCGCCACGATCGGCGGCGCCTTGATCGGTTTGGCCGCCGTGCTGCTCATGTGGCTCAACGGCCGCATCGCCGGCATCAGCGGCATCCTTCAGGGCGCCGCGTTTTCGCGCGGTGCCGAGCGCAGCTGGCGACTCGCCTTCGTGGCGGGTCTGGTGCTGGGTGGCGCGTTGTACCTGCTTGTGACAGACGGCACGTTGCTGACCCGGGAAGGCGTGTCACCCTGGCTCATCGTGACGGCCGGTCTACTCGTCGGCGTCGGCACACGGCTCGGCAGCGGCTGCACGAGCGGGCACGGTGTTTGCGGGATCAGCCGGCTGTCACCGCGTTCGCTGGTGGCGACGCTCTCATTCATGGCCACGGGCTTTGCGATGACCGCGATGCTGCGCCACGTGTTGAGCGTGTCGGTATGAACGCGCTGCGCACGACGCTTGCGGGCCTGCTCGCGGGCACGGTGTTCGGGCTCGGTCTGGCCATCTCGCAGATGACCAATCCGGAGAAGGTGCTCAACTTTCTCGATCTCATCGGCACCTGGGACCCGAGCCTCATCTTCACGATGGGTGGCGCCGTCGTTGTCACCTTCGTCGGCTACCGCCTGCTGACCGGGGGCACGCCGCTATTCGCGAGCGCGCAGCAGCTGCCCGGCAACCGCAGCATCGATACGCGGCTTGTAACAGGTGCTTCCCTCTTCGGCATGGGCTGGGGGATGGCGGGCTACTGCCCGGGACCTGCAGTCACGGGCCTTGCGAGCGGTAGCCTGGAGCCCGTGCTGTTCCTCGGTGCCGTGTACGTCGGTTTTGTGATGGCCGGGGCGCGACCGGCGCCGCGACCCGAGGCGGCAACCGAAGCCTGAGCCCGTGTCAGGCCCGCAGTGGAAAGTGCGTGGTGACGTCGTCGCCGTAGAGCCAGTCGAGCCGCGCCCGCGCGACGCCGGGCAACAGCCGACCGCCCAGTCGCAGGATCGCGTGCGTGCCAGCGCGCCGCGGTGTCTGCGCAAGATGAAACAGCTCGCCATTGCGGCGCGCGCCTTCGTACACGCGGTGTACCCGTTCCCGGCGTGCGCTCGCGTAAGCCGCCAATGCTGCATCCACGGGCAGGTCCTGCACCAGCATGGCGGCCAATACCCAGCCGTCTTCGATGGCCATGGCGGCGCCTTGAGCCAGGAACGGCAACACAGGGTGGCAGGCGTCACCGAGTAATCCGACGCGGCCCCGTTGCCACTGCGGCAGCGGCGGCCGGTCGTGCAGCGCCCAGCGGTAGTGCCGGTCAGCGGCGTCGATAATTGCCGTGATCTCGGGACGCCAGCCATCGAAGTCGGCCAGCACGTCTTCGCGTGTCCCTGCCTCGGTCCAGGACTCGCCCTGCCAGTCCGCACGCTCGACAACCCCGACGAAATTCGCGACCTGGCCGCCGCGCACCCGATACGTGACGGCGTGTCGGCCGCTTCCCGTCCACACGCAGGCCGTTGGTGGCGGCGGCTGCGCACCCAGTCTCTCGATGGGCACCGCCGCGCGCCACGCGAGCTGCCCCGTGAACTGCGCGCCTGCGCTGCCGAACAGGCTGCGTCGCACCATCGAGTGAATGCCATCCGCACCCACCACGAGGTCCGCCACGTGTGTTTGGTCGCCCAGCGTGAGCGTGACCCGCTCGCCATCGTCCTCGATGGCCGTAACCTCGGCGTCGGTCGTGAGGCCGCCCTGAACGCGTGCCTCGAGTGCCCGTTCGAGCACGGCCACGAGATCCGCGCGATGCAGGTGCAGGTAGGGCGCGCCCCAACGCCCCTGCTGGGCACGAATGGAAAACACATTGCGGCCGCTGACACCGTCACACATCTCCAGCGCTTCGGGTGCGAAGGCGAACGGCATGAGCGCGTCCTCAAGACCCAGCGCCCGCATCACACGCATCGCGTTGGGGCTCAGCTGAATGCCGGCGCCTGCCTCGATCAGACGCGGTGCCCGTTCGAAGACACGTGGCCTGAGTCCGGCCGCATGCAAGGACAGGGCGAGCGTCAGACCACCGATGCCACCGCCGACGATGGCAACCTCGCGAGGCCGGTTGGGTGCGTGTTCGTGCATACGGCTATCCTACTGCAGCGCTTTCGCGTTCCGGTATCCTAGGCGGCCCCTTCCATTGCCCAGGAGCTCTCATGCGCGCAGCGACAGTCCCCGCCGGTGGCGGTCTCGACAAGCTCACCATCGTCGAACGCGAGGCCGGGGCGCCGGGACCGGGACAGGTTCAGGTGCGCTGGCGCGCGACCTCGCTCAATTTCCACGACTACCTGGTTGCCGCGGGCCAGATCCCCGTCCAGGACGGCCGCATTCCGATGTCCGACGGTGCGGGCGAAATCACGGCCGTGGGCGAGGGTGTGGCTGACTGGCAGGTCGGCGATCACGTCATGTCGACCTTCTTCCCATTTTGGCAGGGCGGCGCACCCACGTTGCACAAGCTCATGGGTGTCGCGGGCGAGACCGTCGACGGCTTCGCGATCGAGGCCTCGAACGTCGATGCGAACACGCTTACGGGGATCCCGACGGGCTACAATTTCGCGGAGGCGGCAACGCTGCCCTGCGCGGCGCTGACCGCGTGGCGCGCGCTCGTCGAGGAAGGCGGTCTTCAGCCCGGTCAGTCCGTGCTCGTCGAAGGCTCGGGTGGCATGTCCGTTTTCGCGCTGCAGATAGCCAAGGCCGCGGGCGCCACGGTCATCGCGACGACTTCGTCGGATGACAAGGCCGACCGGCTTCGCGAGCTGGGCGCCGATCATGTCGTCAACTACAAGACCGATGAGCGCTGGGGCAAAAGCGCCGCGAAGCTTGTGGGCGGCGGCGTAGACCTCGTGCTCGACGTTGGCGGCGGTGCCACGATCAAGCAGTCGACGGAAGCCGTGGCGATCGGCGGCAGCATCATCCTCATCGGCATCCTGGGCGGACGCGACGGCACGATCACGTTCCCCAAGTACTTCTTCAAGCAGGCCAGGATGATTGGCATCGCGGTTGGCAGCCACGAGATGCAGCGCCGCATGGTGCGTGGCATCGATGTCGCCGGATTGAAGCCCGTCATCGACAAGAGTTTCCCGCTCGAGGCGCTGGGCGAGGCGTTCGCCTACCAGATCTCGGGCGCCCACTTCGGCAAGATCGTCGTCGAATACTGAGGGCAGCAGCATGGGTCACAAGCACGAATACACACTTACGAATACCTGGACCGGCAACACGGGCGAGGGCACCAAGGACTACCGCAGCTTCGAGCGCAGCTACACGCTGGCGAGCGACGGCAAGCCGGACATCCTGGGCTCGGCCGACCCCAACTACCGCGGCGACAAGACGCGCTGGAATCCCGAGGACCTGCTGGTCGCCTCGCTGTCGGCGTGCCACAAGCTCTGGTTTCTGCACCTGGCTGCCGTCAACGGCATCGTGGTGACCGACTACGTCGACGAGCCGTTGGGCACGCTCAACGCCGAGCGCGATGGCAGCGGCGAATTCGTCTCCGTGGTCCTGCGCCCCAGGATCACGATCACAGACCCGTCAATGGCCGAGAAGGCCGACACCTTGCACCACGAGGCTCATGAGAAGTGCTTTATCGCACGCTCCGTGAACTTCCCCGTCACCGTGGACGCGACCTACGCGTGAAAGGACAGGGATCGTCTGCCGTTGGCGCCGCTAGTCGCCGGGCGTGATGATGATTCCGAGGTCGGGCGCAGGGGTGCCCGCAAGCACTTCGCGGTAGCTCGATTCGAGCGCCGGGATGCCCGCGCGGTGTTCGTAGCGCAGCCAGTCCGCGCTCTTGACCGAGGCGTCACGCCAGAACGCGTAGGCGCGTTGCTCAAACACGCCGGGCCCCCAGTCCTTGGCGCGCTTTAGCATGTGGCCCGGCGCGAAGAACATCTGGCTGCGTTCGGCGATGAAGCCTTCGGTCATCTGGTTGTCGTCGTAGTGGGTCAGGCCGACGTTCGATGTAAACCGCATGTTGTCGCCCAGGTGGGTGTGCAGCGCGGCGAGCACGGTGCCGTTGCCCGACATGTCGACGATGACCGTGGGTTTGCCGGCGTCAATGCTGTCGATCGCGTCGTAGCTGACCGTGTGCGTGTAGAGGCCCAAGCCCTTGACGCGTTCGACGTTGCCGGGTGAGGTCAGGCCGATGACATCGCGCCCGCCGCTGTCGGCCGCCAGCGCATAAGCGAGGCCAATCGCCGTCTTCGATGAGGCGCTCGGAATGATGACCTGGCTCGCGCCGAAATAGTCATTGTCGACGAGGTAGTCGTAGAGGCAGTAAGACGTCGCGTAGAGCGGAAACAGCAGCATGCGCGCGTCGTCGAGTTGTGGTTCGTAGTGCGGCTCATGGCTGCAGCGCGCGTAGCCGTTGTAGACGGGTGGTAGTGCGGCTCGGTGCTCAATGCCGTCGGTAAGGCGCTGCTCGGCGACCTTGCCGGGTTCCATGACCAGATGCGTACCCATGGGCCAGTAGCCGTAGAAGCGCTCGCCCACTTCAACCTCGGGGTGCTTGCTTTCGACGACGTTGGCAAAGCCCCAGATCGGGATCACGCCCCAGCCGTCGTCGGCCGGGAAGAATTGCCAGTAGCCGATCTTCTCGCCCACCACACCGTAGGTGATGTTGTTGGCACTCAGACCAAAGCGGTCGACGGCACACAGAACCTGGCCGTCCGCGAGTGGCGCTAGCTCGCGCTCTGTGACTCGTGTCGTGGTGAGATCGTCCTTGCGGACTTCGAGCGTCTTGGCGGTGGTCATGTTCAGGCTCCGGGATGTTGGAGAAAGCGCGTGCCGGGTGCGGGCGGCGGCGTGGGCGGGCCAGCAAAACACTGCGCGATGTGCATCCAGCGCTCGGCCGTGTCGCCCGCGACGATGAGGTCTGTGTCGACCACGTTGCGGGTTTGCGTCACGACCTGGCAAAACTCAGTGGCGCTGCCCGTGATGCTGGTATCGGAAGCCGGGTCACCCAATTCCCACTGCGCGCCCGAGGGCGCGGTGAGCGTGACGCGTGGTACGACCTCCGGAACATCGAGCCCGTTGATCTTGTGGTTGAACGCAAACGTGTTCACGCCCAGCACGGCGATGGAGTAGATGCGATCGGTGTCCGTTCGTTCTACGCCGAAGCAGTCGAACACGGCCTGCCCGTGCGCCCAGGTCTCCATGAGCCTTGCGCTGATGCAGGAGCGTGCACTCATGTCGGGCCCGCCCCAGCGCACGCGCGTCTTGGGATCGGCATTGGCGTATACCTCGGCCGTTGCCGCGACGCTTTGCTGCCAGGCGTCGAGGATGGACGTGGCCGACTTCTCGGCCAGAAGCCCACGCTCGAAAGCGCGCAGGCCGCCCGGTTCGTGCATGGCCGCAACGACATTGGAGAAGAAGGCCGTGAAGGCGTCGCCATCGGTCAGCGTCAGCGCCGCTGCATCGTTCCAGATGTAGAGATGGCCCAGCACATCGGCGACGCTCCAGTCCTTGAACTGTGTGCGCGTGAGCAGTGTGGCTTCGTCGAGGTCGGCGACGAGCGCATTGAGCGCGTCGCTTTCCTCCCGAAACGCGGTGACGACATCGTCGCTCATTCGGCCTCCGGCTCGAGTTCGATCAACAGGGCGTCGGCGTCCACCTGGTCACCCTCCGCGCAGTGTACCGCGCTCACGCGGCCGTCCCTTGGTGCCGCGATGGCGTGTTGCATCTTCATGGCCTCGACCACGGCAACACGCTGGTCGGCGCTCACGCTGTCGCCAACGGCGACATCAACGGACATTACCTTGCCGTGCATGGGTGCGACGACGGTATCGCCACTCTGATCCGCATCGGCGGCACCCGACTGCGCGAGGGCAACAGGCCCGGCGAATTCGGCGCAGGACAGATACAGCGCGTCGTCGTCGAGCAGTGCGTCGAGATCGATGAGGGCGCCGGCTGACTCGACGGTCAGCCGACCCGCCGCCTCGCCGACAACGGTCAGCGTGTCCAGATCGCCATCAACGTCAACGGCGTAGCTGCCGCCGCCCAATGCCGTGATCTGGACGTTTGACTCGGCGGCGAACGGGCAGCTCACGGCCAGCGGCGCCGCGCTCGACCAGTCTTCGAGCTCGTCGTTGATGCGGGGTGCGCTCGCCAGCGCCTGTGCCATGCGCGCGCGGTACCAGGCGACCGCGGCCAGTCGCAGGACGGCCGCGTCGTCGTCGGTGCTGGGCCGCGGCGCGTGGTCGTCGATGAAGTGCGTGGTGGCTTCGCCGGCCCGAAACGCCGGGTGCTCGAGCGCCGCGCGCAGGAAGTCCCGGTTGTGGGTGATGCCCAGCAGCACGGTCTCCTCCAGCGCCGTGACGAGGCGGCGCCGCGCCGTCGCGCGGTCACGACCGTGTGCGATGATCTTGGCCAGCAGCGGATCGTAATGCGGTGAGATGACGTCGCCCGTCTCGATGCCCGCATCGGTGCGCACACCCGCCGCGGGGCGCCACAAGGCGATGTCGCCCGTCTGCGGCAGGAAGTCGCGTGCGGGGTCTTCGGCATACAGGCGCACTTCGATCGAATGCCCGGCCAACCGCACCGCGTCCTGCCCGAACGGCAGTGGGCGCCCCTCGGCGACATCCAGCTGCAAGGCCACGAGGTCGAGACCCGTGATCGATTCCGTCACGGGGTGCTCGACCTGCAAACGCGTGTTCATCTCCAGGAAGTAGAAGCGGCCGTCGGCGTCGAGCAAAAACTCGACCGTGCCGGCACCGCGATAGTCGATGTCCGCCGCCGCGGCGACGGCCGCAGCGCCCATGCGCGCCCGCAGCTCGGCGTCGACGGCCGGGCTCGGCGCCTCTTCGATGACCTTCTGGTGGCGGCGTTGCACGGAGCAGTCGCGTTCGCCCAGGTGCAGTACGGTGCCGTGCGCGTCAGCCAGCACCTGCACTTCGACGTGACGCGGTGCGACAACGGCGCGCTCAAGGATGAGCTGGTCCGAGCCGAACGCGGACAGCGCCTCAGCGCGCGCGATCGAGAGCGCATTGGCCAGCGCGTCTTCGTGTTCCACGATGCGTATGCCGCGGCCGCCACCACCAGCAGCGGCCTTGACCATGACGGGATAGCCGATCTTCGCGGCAGCCTGCGTCAGCGCCGTGTCATCCTGGGCGTCGCCGTCATAGCCGGGGACGCAGGGCACACCGGCGGCCTGCATGCGTTGGCGCGCTGCGGCCTTGTTGCCCATGAGCGCGATGGCCTCCACGCCAGGGCCGATGAAGATGAGCCCCGCAGCCTCGCAGGCTGCGGCGAACTCGGCGTTCTCCGAGAGAAAGCCGTATCCCGGGTGCACGGCGTCGGCATCGGTGGCCACGGCTGCCGCGACGATGCGCTCGATATCGAGATAGGACTCGCCGACGGGCGGCGGGCCGATGGGCAGGGCGACGTCGGCTGCCGCAACATGCGGCGTGCCCGCGTCCGCGTCGGAGTAGATGGCGATCGTCGTGCGGCCCGTCGCGCGCAGCGTACGCGCGATGCGGCAGGCGATCTCGCCTCGGTTCGCGATGAGCACGCGCGAGATGGGTCGGAGCGCGGCGTTCACGGTTGCCACCCCGGCTTACGCTTGGCGACGAACGCTGCCATCCCCTCGCGCCCTTCATCGCTCTGCAGGCATTGCCGGAACACGGTCGCGGCGTGACTCACGTAGGCCTCTGCATCGATGGGCGCGAGCGTGTGCAACAAGCGCTTCGTGGCTGCGTTGGCGCCCGGCGCGCAGGCAAGCACCTCGGCGCGGAGCTTGGTTTCGGCCACATCGAGTGCGGCGGTATCTGCGACAAGCTCATCGGCAATGCCCAGCTCGAACGCTGCGTCGCCGTCGAACTGCGCGCCCGTCAGCATGAGCCGCCGCGCGACGGGAAGGCCCGCACGCGCGACCACAAACGGCGCGATCTGCGCGGGCACGATGCCAAGCCGCGTTTCGGTCAATGCGAAGCGGCAGTCCGACGTCACGATGGTCAGGTCACCGGCACAGGCGAGACCCATGCCACCCGCCATCGCCGCACCGTGCACGGCCATGATGGTGGTCTGCGGCATCGTGGCGACGCGGTGGAACAGGGTGCCCGCAGCGCGGCTCGAGGCCTCGATCGCCGCGGCGGCCTCGGGATCGTCGAGACTGCGGCCGAAGCCCTTGAGGTCGCCGCCCGCGCAGAACACCCGGCCCTGGCCGCGCATAGTGATGCCACGGATGCTGGTGTCGTTAGCCGTGGCGTCGAGCAGCGCCTGCAACTCGGCCACCATGTCACGCGATAGCGCGTTTCGCGCGTCGGGGCGCGCCAGTGCGATGGTGAGCCAGTCGCCATCGCGCGCAGATTCGATGGTCGTCGCGGTGTCGCTCACATCAGATCCTCGCCACGCCAAAACTGTTGGGCTTCGTCGTGCGACGGCGCGCCTCGCGCACGGTCTCGAGCAAAAAGCCTGTGGCGCGACGTGTATCGCGCGGGTCGATCATGCCGTCGTCTAGCAGGTGGCCCGAGGTGTAGAACGCGTCCGACTGTCCGTCGAACAGCGCCGCGAGCTGCTGCTCCTGTTGTGCGATGGTCGCCTCGTCTAGTGTCTGCCCCTTGGCCTTGGCGGCGCCGCGCATGACGATGGACATGGTTTGCGCCGCCTGTTCGCCGCCCATGACGCCCGTGCTCGCATTGGGCCAGGTGATCAGAAAGTCGGGGTCCATACCGCGCCCGCACATGCCGTAGTTGCCGGCGCCGTAGCTCGCGCCGATGTTCACGGTGATGCGCGGCACCGAGATGTTGGTGACCGCCTGGATCATTTTGGCGCCGTGCTTGATCATGCCGCCCTGCTCGTAGCGCTTGCCGACGAGATAACCTGTGGTGTTCTGCAGAAACACGATGGGCAGGTCGGACTGATCGCAGAGCTGCAGGAACTGCGTGACCTTCGCAGCGCCGTCTGGGTCGATGGGGGCATTGTTCGAAACGATGCCGCAACCGATACCGAAGATCTCGGCCTGCACACAGACGGTGCTGACACCGAAGCCTGGTTTGAAGTCGAGAAAATCGGAACCGTCCACGCTGCGCCCAACGACCTCGCGCACTTCGTAAGGCACGCGGTAGTCGATGGGCACGATGCCTGCGATCTCGTCGGGGTCGAGCGCGGGTGGCGCCGCCTCGCGCGGGCGCGCGGGTCCGAGCCGGTCATTCCAGTGTAGCCTGGCGACGATCTCACGGCCGATGCGCGTCGCGTGCGCATCGTCGTCGGCGAGGTACTCGACGAGGCCCGAGACTTCCGCGTGCATGCGCGCACCGCCCAGTTCCTCGTCGGTGGCGATTTCGCCCGTGGCGGCCTTGAGCAGCGGCGGCCCCGCCAGGAAGGCCTTGGCGCGGTCGCGCACGGCGACGACGTAGTCGCTCATGCCGGGCATGTAGGCGCCGCCGGCCGTCGATGACCCGTGCAGGATGTTCACGACGGGAATGCCTGCCGCGCTGAGCCGCGCCAGGTTGGCAAAGAAGGTGCCGCCTTTGACGAATCCGCCCACGGTGTACTGCATGAGGTTGGCGCCCGCGCTCTCCACGAGGTGCACGAAAGGCAGCTTCTGGCGCAGTGCGATTTCCTGCGCCCGGAAGACTCGGTAGGCCGTGGCCTCGGTCAGCGAGCCCGCCTGGATCCCACTGTCGCTGACGCTGAGCATGCAGCGCGTGCCCGCGACAAAACCGATGCCCACAATGACGTTGCCACCCGGCAGTGAGCGTTCCTCGGGCTGGCCGTCCTGCAGATAGCCCGCGAGGTTACCGATGTCGAAAAATGGCATGCCCGGGTCGAGGATGCTCGAGAGTCGTTCACGCGGCAGCAGCTGGCCGCGCGACTCGAAACGCTCGCGCCGCCTTTCCGACACGGCGGCACCGCGTGTGTTCAGCGTGTGCAGTCGCTCGACAAGCGCGAGCATGTCGCGGCGGTTGTCGGCAAAGGCGCTGGATTGGGTGTTGATGCGGCTCTTGTAGACTGCCATCAGTGTGCGGGCCTCATGCGCTCGGGGACGCGGACGGGAACATCGAGCAACAGCTGGGCGTAGCCCTTGCCCTGGGGGTCATTGCGCAGGCTGGCGATGCCACCGCCGCCCAGCACGTCGTGCAGTACGAAATTGATCGCGTGCATGCCGGGCAGGTAGTAGCGGTCCACGGGTTCTTTCGTGAAGTGCGCGAAGCGTTCGCCCACGACGACTTCCGACAGCGTCGCCCAGATGTAGGGCAGATACTCGGGTTTGCGCGCGATGATGCCGATGTTGGCCTTGTCGCCCTTGTCGCCGCTGCGGCCCCAGGCGAGCTCGACGAGCGGCACGAGCAACATGGGGCCGCCGTCGATGTGCACCTCGGGCGCTGCCGGTCGCGCGATGGCCGCGTCGTCGAAACCGTTCACGTCGCTGGGCGTGTGCGGGTGTTGCGCCTCGCCGGTATCGACAGTGACGGGCACCGACCGTTTGTCGAGCAGGAATGAAAACAGGCGGACGACCGGCGAGGGTCGGGGACGCGTGCCGGCAAATCCCGTGAGGCCGGGCGGACCGGCAAGCGCCGCACCGATGGTCTCGCGCAGCAGGATCTCAATGCCGGCCTTGGCCGGATGACGCGCGGCCACCTTGAGCGACACTTCGCGCGAGCCCGTGAGCTCGCGGCGCGCCCCGTAATGGCTTTCGTCGCCCACAAGTTCGATCAGCGTATCCGTGTAGCCGGGCAAACCCGTGGCTTCGAGACGCGATTGCGCGCGCTTGAGCGCAGCGTTGGCGAATGCACGTGCCTTGCGATCCGCATCGCGGCCGTAGAACACGAGCGTCTGCCCACCGCGCCAGCCGTCGGCATAGGTGGCGCTGACCTTGTAGCTGTCCGTGGGGGCGTGGCCGCGTGCGCCCGAAACCCGGACGCGGTTTTGGCCGGCCTGCTCGAGCTGCAAGGCACCGAAGTCGCAAACGACGTCGGGCAACACGTAAGCCTGCGCGTCGCCCACTTCATAAAGCAGTTGTTCCGCGACGGTGCCCACGCTGACCATGCCGCCCGTATCGGTCGGCTTGCGGATGATCATGTCCCCGTCGGCGTCGATATCGGCGATCGGGTAGCCGATGTCGTGCAGCGAGTCGGCCACGCGTTCCCAGTCCGTAAAATTGCCGCCCGTTGCCTGCGGACCGCACTCGAGGATGTGGCCCGCGACGCTGCCCGCGGCCAGGCGGTCGTATTCGTCGGCCGACCAGCCGAATGCGTGGACGCAGGCGGCCAGCGTGACAGCACTGTCAACAACGCGCCCCGTGATGACGATGTCGGCGCCATCGGCCAGCGCTTCGGCGATGGGGAACGCGCCCAGGTAGGCGTTGATGCTGGCCAGTCGCTCGACCTTTGGAAATGCAGCACCCGAGAACATCTCGGTGACGCCCGCATCGGCAAATTCCGCCGCGCGCGCAGTCAGGTCATCACCGGTAACGACGCCGACCTTGAGGTCGAGCCCGCGCTCGGCGATGAGCATTCGAACCGCTTTTGCGCAGGCCTCGGGGTTCACGCCACCGGCGTTGGAAATCACGCGCACCCCCTTGCTCGCGATCGCTTCGATGTTGGGTGCCAGCACGGCGGTAACGAAGTCGGTCGCGTAACCCAGACCCGGGTCGCCAGCGCGCGCGCGGGCCAGGATCGACATGGTGATCTCGGCCAGGTAGTCGTAGACGAGGTAGTCGAGGTCCGGGTCGCCGAGCAGCTGTGCCGTCGACATGGCCGTCTCGCCCCAGAAGCCGCTCGCACCGCCGACGCTGATTGTGTTTTTTGTCATGCGCCCCCCTGCGCACGAACAGTCACGGGATCATACCGCCCGGAGAACCCGAGCCAAAAAAAACGGGGCCCGGATCAACCGGGCCCCGCTTCTGATCTCAGACTGCGCTAAAGATCAGCCGAAACGACGGTCCGGACGCGGTGCGCGCGGACGGGCTTCGTTAACGGTGATCTGGCGCTGGCCAAGGCTCTGACCATTCATCTCGTCAATGGCCTTCTGCGCTTCGTCGTCGTTCGCAAACTCGACGAAGCCAAAGCCCTTGCTGCGACCCGTGTCGCGGTCGTTGATGACGATGGCCGATTCGACAGTGCCGAACGGTGCAAAAGCCTGCTCAAGCTGGCTTTGATCTACGGTGTACGGCAGGTTGCCGACATACAGTTTTTTACCCACGGTGAAACCTCCTGAGGGGGATTGTGATCGCTCTAGAGGGTTCGGGCGGTGCCGTTGACTCGATCGAAGCGACTTCCAGTTCTCGTGTCGCGTACAGCATTCACCGGGGGTTCGAAGCACGGCAAAAAGGCCGCGCGGCGGAAACGTCAAGGCGAGCGCTGTAAACAACGCGTGATGTCAGTATAGACCCCTACAGGAACAGGTGTACATGTCGTTGCCACATTCTTCACAAAATCTTCACCGAAGCGCCAAATTGGTGCGTCGCCGCAATCGATCAAATCTTGGCAAATTGTTCGCGTAACTCGAACTTCAAGACTTTGCCCGCGGGGTTACGGGGCAAGGCTTCCACAATATGCAGTCGCAACGGCAACTTGTAGCGAGCCAGCTTGCCGTCGCAGAAGTCGCGAAGCGCCACGAGCGACAACTCGGCCTCGTCATTAAGCGCGGCAACAGCGGTCACCGCTTCGCCCCATTTATCGTCAGGCAGGCCGATTACCGCGACTTCGCGGATGGCGTCGTGTTCGAACAGCACGCCCTCAACTTCGGCCGGATAGACGTTCTCGCCCCCGGAGATGACCATGTCCTTGACGCGATCGCTGATAAACAGGAAGCCGTCGTCGTCGATGTAGCCCGCGTCGCCCGTGTGGAACCAGCCTTCGCTGTCGATGGCCTCAGCGGTCGCCTCGGGCCGGTTCCAGTAGCCCTTCATGACGTTGGGGCCGCGGTAGAGGATTTCGCCAACCTCACCGGGCGCGAGCGACTGGCCACTTCTGTCCGCGATGCGCACTTCGCCCATCACGTTGGCCTTGCCCGCGCTGCCCATCTTGGCTTCGAGGTGTTCGCTGGTCAGGAAGCTGACAAACGGTGCGGTTTCCGTCAGGCCATAGCCCTGGTTCAGCGTGACGCCGCGCTTGCCGTAGATGTCGAGCAGCGATTTCGGCACGGGCGCGGCACCCACCACGAGGTTGTTGAGCGCGGAGATATCGGCATCCGCAAAACCTGGCTGCTGCGCCATGAACAGGAACATCGCCGGGGCCCCGAACATCGAGGTGCAGCGGTAACGCGCGAGGTCCTCGATGGCTTTGGCCGGGTCGAAGCCGCGGTGCAGGACGACGTGTGCGCCGAACTGCAGCGCCGCGATCATCGTGACATTGAGCCCGCCGATGTGGAACAGCGGTGCGGCAACGAGCGTGATGTCGTCGTAGGTCACGCTGATGTTGTGGCTCGCGCCGATGTTGTTCCAGGTCAGGTTGCCGTGGGTCAGCATCGCGCCCTTGGGGCGGCCCGTCGTGCCCGAGGTGTACATGATGACGGCCGTGTCGTGCTGGCCCGCGATCACATGCTCGGCGACCGGCGTGCCCTCGGCGATAAGCGCGTCGATGTGGTACCAGCCGGACTCCGGGGATTCCGAGGCGACGAAGTTACGGCACACGAGCGCATCGCGCGCGGGGCCAATGACAGGCCGCAGTGCATCGTCGACGACGAGCGTATGGACGCCGGCGTCGTTGATGATGAATTCGAGTTCCGGCGCCGTGAGCCGGAAGTTGAGCGGCACGAACACGGCGCCCAAGGTCCAGGCCGCGAGCATGGTCTCAATGAAGCGGGGGTGATTGACGCCCAGGTAGCCAACACGGTCACCGGCGCACACGCCGAGGCTTCGCAAGCCGCCGGCAAGTCGCCGGACGTTCGCCTCAAGCTCTTTATAAGTCAGACCCTTCTCTTCAAAGGTCATCGCCGTGCGGCTGCCGCTCAGCGAGCCGCGGCGCAGGATCAAGGCCGCCATGTTGTAGTCGATGGATGGTCTGTGCATGCGTCTGCTCCCCCCGATTGCAGATGCCAAAGCCGGACAACGATGGTACTGCAAGGCACACCCGAGGTGGGCGCGCCCGTCGTCTGGTTTGGCCGATTGACCGCATCGGGCAAACCGGCCTGATAGCTACTCAAACCGTGGAGAAAAGCACGCTTTTCGTGGTCCCAGAATGTATAATTTCATTAATTACTGAAAAGACTGAAAGACATGAAAACGACCGCCTACCAACAGGCGTTCATCCTGCACTTCGGCGAAATGGGCAGCCGCTGGGGCATCAACCGCACCATCGGCCAGATCTACGCGCTGCTTTACATAAGCCCGCGCCCGCTCAACGCCGAACAAATCACCGAGGCGCTCGGCATCTCGCGCTCGAACACGAGCATGGCGATGAAGGAGCTCTCCGCGTGGCGGCTGGTGCGCGTCCAGCACCTGCCCGATGACCGTCGCGACTACTTCACGGCACCCGATGACGTCTGGGAGATCTTCCGCACGCTCGTCGCAGAGCGCCGCCGTCGCGAGATCGAGCCCACGGCCTCGATGTTGCGTGGGGCACTCGTGGCGCCACCCGAACAGGGTGATGACGCCCATGCCGCAACGAAGCTGGCCGAGATGCTCGAGCTCATCGAGCTCGTCACCGGCTGGCTCGACGATGTCAGCGACCTGGACCAGCGCACGGCGACCCAGCTCATGAAGCTCGGTGGCGGTGTGCAGAAACTGTTGAGCGCCGGCCGGCGCAAGAAGGCCGACAAAGCCTGAGCAACCTGCGCCTGAGGCGCGCGAAGGAGACCCCCCGTGTTTAGTGCAGACCCGCTGCTGCTGTCCCGAATTCAGTTTGCCGCGAACATCAGCTTCCACATCCTGTTCCCGATGATCACCATCGGGCTCGGCTGGATGCTGCTGTTCTTCAAACTGCGCTTCAATGCGACGCGGGATACAAAGTGGATGGGCGCCTACCGGCTCTGGGTCAAGGTGTTTGCACTCTCGTTCGCGCTGGGCGTGGTCAGCGGCGTGACCATGAGCTTCCAGTTCGGCACCAACTGGCCGGGCTACATGGAGACGGTCGGCAATATCGCGGGTCCGCTGCTGAGCTACGAAGTGCTGACCGCGTTTTTTCTCGAGGCGACCTTCCTCGGCATCATGTTGTTCGGCTTCAACCGCGTGAGCAACCGCGTGCACACCATCGCCACCGTGCTCGTCGCCGTGGGCACGACGCTGTCGGCGTTCTGGATCCTGGCGCTCGTGTCCTGGATGCACACGCCCGCGGGCTTCGAGATGCGCGACGGTGTCGCCTACGCGACGGACTGGTGGGCGATCATCTTCAACCCGTCGTTCCCGTACCGAGTCGTGCACACGATGCTGGCCTCGTTCCTGACCGTGGCATTTCTGTTCACGGGTTTGTCCGCCTACCGCTGGTTGCGCGGCGACAAGACCGAGGCCGTGAAGTCGACACTGCGCACGGGCGTGGTCATGGCCGCGCTGCTTGCGCCGCTGCAGGTCGTCACGGGCGATCTGCACGGGCTCAACACACTCGAGCACCAGCCCGCGAAAATCGCGGCCATGGAAGGCGTCTGGGAAACACAGACGGGCGCGCCGCTTGTGCTGTTCGCGTTGCCCGACGAGGAGACGAAGCAAAACCGCTTTGCGATCGAGATCCCCAAGCTCGCCTCACTGATCCTCACCCACGACCTCAACGGCGAAGTGAAGGGCCTCAATGAATTCGAGGGCACGCACCCGCCCGTGGCGCCCGTGTTCTGGGCGTTCCGCGTCATGGTGGGTGTGGGCATGCTGATGCTCGTGCTGGGCCTGGCCGGTGCCGTGTCGCTGTTTCGCCGCGGCATGACGGGCGCGCTCCTCAATCGCGCCTATGTGGCCATGACCTTTTCGGGTTGGGTTGCCGTGCTTGCGGGTTGGTACACGACGGAAATCGGCCGCCAGCCGTTCCTCGTCGCGGGCGTGCTGCGCACCGCGGACGCCGTCGGGCCCGTGTCGGGTGCGGCCGTGGCCACGACGCTCACGGGCTACCTCGTGGTCTACACGGCGCTCATCGCGGCTTACGTTTCGGTCGTGTTCTACCTCGCGCGCCAGGCGGGCCGCCCCGAGGTCAAGGAAAGCGCGCCCACAGCCCACGGACCACGACCGGCGGGTCTGAGCGAGGTGGCCGGCAATGCCTGAGTTTCCCGACCTTGCGCAGCCCGAGGGCTGGTTGCCGCTCGCGTTCATGCTCGTCATGGCGCTGTCGATGCTCGCCTACGTGATCCTCGACGGATTTGATCTTGGCGTCGGCATCTTGCTGCCGCGTGGCGATGATGCCGAGAAGGACCTCATGATCGCGTCGATCGGACCATTCTGGGACGCCAACGAAACCTGGCTGGTGCTCGGCATCGGCATCCTGCTCGTCGCGTTTCCGCTCGCGCACGGCGTGATCCTCACGGCGCTGTACCTGCCCATCTCGGTGATGCTGCTGGGCCTCATCCTGCGTGGCGTGGCGTTCGACTTTCGGGTCAAGGCGCACGCGCAGCACAAGGGGAGCTGGAACCTGGCGTTCTTCGCGGGCTCGCTGCTGGCGGCGACCTCGCAGGGCTACATGCTGGGACGCGTTGTCACGGGTTTCGAGGTCACATTGGCCACGACGCTGTTCTCGCTGTTCATCGGCCTGTGTCTGGCCGCGGGCTACGCGCTTCTGGGTGCGACCTGGCTCATCATCAAGACGGAGGGCGCGCTGCAGCTCAAAGCCGTCGCGCAGGCGCGCGTGGCGCTCGTGCTCACGGCGCTCGGCATCGGTGCGGTGTCGTTCATGACCCCCGCGCTCAATGAGCGCATCTTCGACAAGTGGTTCCAGCTCGAGAACCTGCTCATGGTCTGGCCCATCCCCGTCGTCACGATCGCCGTGTTGTTCATTTGCTGGCGTTCGCTGGGTCGGCTGCCCGTGCGGCTTGCGGATGGCAACGACTATGGCGACTGGGTGCCGTTTGCCTGCGCGGCAGGCCTCTACCTGCTCGCGTTTCAGGGGCTCGCTTATGCACTGTTTCCCTGGCTCGTGCTCGACGAGATCACGATCTGGGATGCCGCCAGTGCGCCCGAGTCGCTCATGATCATCTTCGTGGGCGCCATCCTGGTGCTGCCCGTGATCATCGGCTACTCGGTGTTTGCCTACCGAGTCTTCGGCGGCAAGGCGGCCAGGCTCGAGTACTACTGATCCGGCGGACGGGTCGTGTCGGCAATCGCGACGGCAATCGCATTCGTGACCCGTTCGGCGTCGGCGTTTGGATTGGCGGCAACGTGCCGGATCCAGTGCAGCCCGTCGAGCGTTGTCGTCGAGGCCATGCCTTCCGGGAGCGCATCGAAGACGCGCCGCGTGCGCGCGTCGTCACCCAGGCGCCAGGCGATCACGCCCGATTCGGGCGCCGCAAAGATCTCGGCTTGCGTCTGTCTCGCGAGAAAGGCGTGCACGCGCTGTGCCGTGCGCATGCAGCGGTCGATGCGCTCGGCCATGCCCTGGCGTCCCCAGGCTATGAGCGTCGCGAGCAAGGGCACCGCCGTCGCGCCATGCGAGCCCAGCACGCCGACGTTTGGCGCCGCGAGATAACCACCTTCGAAGGCCAGCGCGGTGTTGGCGCGGTCTGTGTCGCGGAACAGCACGAGCGCCGACTCCTTGGGCTGGAACAGCCACTTGTGCGCGGAGATGGCGACCGAGTCGGCCTGCGCCATGCCATCGAGCCGTGACGCGTAGCGGTTGCTGAGCGCGAGACCGCCGCCCCAGGCCGCGTCGACATGCGTCCACGCGGCCCCCGTGTCGGGCGTCAGTGCGTCGATGGCGCCCGTCGACGTGGTCCCGGCCGTGAGCACGAGGCAGGTCTCGCTCAGGTCCGAGGGCAGCGCGTGCCGGTCGAGCCGGCCGGCGTCGTCGACGGCGACCCCCTCGTAGCGCAGTCCCAGCAGGTGCGCCGACTTTCTCACCGACAGATGCGCGTGCTCGCTGGCCAATACGCGGCGCGCACCGGCCACATCGCGCGCCGCCCAGAGTGCCGTCAGGTTCGCGACCGTGGCGCCCGGCGTCATGTGGCCGCCATCCATGCCGAAGTGTGGCTTGAGCCAGTCGACGACGCGGCTTTCGATATCCCTGGCCGCGGGACTCGTGGCCGGGTGCAGCAGGTTCTGGTTGAGCGCAGCGTTCCAGAGCGTCGTGGCCCAGGTCACCCAGGGCGTGGGCGGGTCCATGTGCGCGAATGCCGTCTCATCGCCGAGTGCCGTGGCCGCGCCAACGACATTGGGCGCGAGCATGCGCAGCGTGTCGGTTTCGCCGATACCGGCCTCGGGCAGGCGATCGGGCAAGGGCACGGCCTGCAGACTGGCGCCCTCGAGCAACAGCGACACGGCCTGCGCCAGGCCGTCGGGTGTGGGCTTGAAGGCATTGTCTTGCATACGTTTGTGCTCCTGCGGCCAGCGCCGATCATTCCCCAAAAACGGGGCCGACGTCACGTGTTCGGCCCGGGTTGCGCGGTAGCATGGACGCATGCACTGGAGCCGCCCTGTCCTGATTGTCAGCGCCGCAGTGTTTGCGGTGGCCTTTTCGAATCGCAACGACCTGTCCGCGTCGATCGCGTTCGATGCGGGGATCGACCGCGCGCCGCTGCAGCGCGCGACGGAGCGCTATCCGTTCCAGGCCAACTGGGACGGCATCGACTACCAGGTCGAGCCCGAGTACGACTACGAGCTGACGGGGCTCGTCGTGTCGTTCCGCCAGCACGATGGCGAGTCGCGCATGCACCGGCTCAGCGAGGACCACCTCAACGTGGCGGACCTGTGCGTGGTCTGGGGCGACACGGCGCGCAGCCCGCGGCTCTCGAGCATCAGGTTCTGGAACGGAATCTTCACCTGCAACTTCTCGACGCGGGACCAGGCCGCCTGGAACGCGTTCGACCAGACCGAGGTGTCCAACAACCACATCATCGCCGATGACGCGCAGATCCGGGACCGCGTCGACGACGTGCGCATCGGTGACCAGATCCGTGTGCGCGGCACGCTGGCTGCCTACATCAGCCCCAATGGCAGCAAGCGCGGCACGAGCACGACGCGCACGGACACCGGGGACGGTGCCTGCGAAACGATCTACGTCGATGAGTTCGAGATCGTGGTGCGCGGACGTAATGTCTGGCGCCCGACCATGTGGGCGTCGCTGGGCGCCATGGGCCTTGGCCTGTTTGGCTTCTTCTCGGCGCCGCACAAACGCCACACGAACTGAGAATGTAATATAAACTTGACAATTCGAGCGGCTTAGGCGAATCTGTGAATGTCAAGTTTATCTAACATTCGGAGTCTGCCATGAATTCGAGTTTCATGCCGCTGGGGCCGTTCATTGCCGTGTTCTTCATTGCCAGCGTTGCCGTGGCGTTCAAGGTCTACCGTGCGCCGGGTGACGCACCGGCCGCAGAGCGCGGCCTGCTCGCCAGCGCCTGCGTGCTGG
Organism: Pseudomonadota bacterium; assembly: GCA_039821605.1. Lineage (GTDB taxonomy): Bacteria > Pseudomonadota > Gammaproteobacteria > Steroidobacterales > Woeseiaceae > CALBPI01. The sequence goes on from JBCBNV010000004.1 coordinate 445,541, forward strand.
TCGGCCTCTCCCCCGTGGTCTGGCTGCTGGTCGGCTGGCTCGCCGGGGAGACGTCCGTGTTCACGGGCGGCATTCAGCTCATCGTTGCCGCGGCGCTGGCCGGGGCTGCCGGACTCGGCCGGCATCGGCGACGGCAGGTGCCGGTTGTGGTGTCGCGCTGGCACTTCAATGAGAAGAGCGCGTTCATCATCATTCTGTCGCTGCTGGTGGTCTGCGCCACATTCGCGCGGCGCGCCTGGGGCGGTGAGGACGCGGTCGTGCTCGCAAGCTTCGGGCGCGCCATCGTGGAGCTCGTCGTCTTCGTTGTGATCGGCCACATCATTGCGGCACTGACCCATGCGCCCATCGACGCCGCTGACGCCAAGCCCGACGAACGGGACCGCGCGGTCACACTGCTCAGCGCACGCAACGCGTACTACCTGCTGTTTGCCGGTTTCGTGTCGTTGCCGTTCTACGCCGTGTTTCAGCCGTCTGTGGTGGGTTTCGTGGTGACCTGGACCGGCGTGCTCGTGTTGTCGGAACTGGTCTATTACGGCTCCGTGCTCACCTATTACCGTCTGGGCACCGAGTAATGGCGCCACGTCGCAGAAGCCGCGTTCAAAACCACGTGCGCGCGCTGCGCGAACGCCACGAGGGGATGACGCAGCAGCATCTGGCGGATGCGTTGGGCGTGTCGCGCCAGACGGTGATTGCCATCGAGCAGGGCAAGTTCTGCCCATCGCTGGAGTCGGCGCTGCGCATTGCGCGCCTGTTCGAGGAACCTGTGGAGGACGTGTTCGAGCTTGAGGCCGACTGATCAGCTGTCGGGTTTGGCGTCGGGGAAGCGGGCGTCGAAACGCTTCGAAATGACGAAGCCGAACAGGGGCATGGCGATGCCCAACAAGCCGTAGCACCAGCCAGCGACCGGAATGAGGCCTTCAGGCAGCGTGACGGCAAGCAGGATGGACAGCAGACCGACGCCGCCGACCATGCTCCATGGCAACCACGTCCCCCCAGGTAATAAAGCGCTCCTCGGGCGTGAGGTGCAGCTGCGCCCATTGTCGGGCGGCATGCCAGTAGAGCAGTACGATGCAAAGGTTCGATGCGAAAAACCCGGCGCCGTAAATGACGAACAAGCCGCGCGCCTGCTCGGCGCTCTGAATCGAAAACTCCGAGGGCACCCAGCCGTTGGTCATGCCCTTGACCGCGGCGGTCGCCATGGCACGCAACGGGTAAACATAGACCAGCAGGATAAAGACGAGCGCCAGGCTCACGAGCGTTCCAAACGTCGTATCGAGGCCGTATCGAATCGACCAGTTGCGGTGCGCGATCCAGAACATGCCGAGAATCAGGAATCCGAACAGGAACGCAGGCACAGCCTTGAGCGCCGTAATGAGCTCGTCGTAGTTGGTCGGGACGGCATCAAATGAGATCACGAGCAGGGTCAGCGCAAACGCGAAGGCGGCGTCTATGAACCCCTCCAGCCGCGTGGTGTCCCGGCCACGGTTGTAGAAGTACTTCGACTTCTCGAGATGTGCCAGCGGATGCTGCTCTTTCATCCCGGCACCATGCCACAGCCCAGTGTCTATGCGTACCCCATTGATATATTGTTATAAATGTATAACAATTTGACGACGTGCTAAACCGGCGCAAAAAAGTGGCTTTGCGACCACTTTGCGCAGGCACGTCGGGGGAACGAGGGGAACAACATGACCAAGCGATCGGGAACGGGTCTGGCACGCGCCAGCCTCGTGGCAGGTATCACGGCGGCGACGGCCTTCGCGCCCACGGCGCAAGCTCAGGAAATCGAGGAGATTGTCGTCTCGGCGCGCAAGCGCACAGAGACGCTGCAGACGGTGCCGGTTTCGGTATCGGCCGTCACCAGCGACACGATCGTCAATCTGAACCTGCAGGACTTCTCAGACATCGCCAAGCTGTCAGCGGGAATTGTGTTCGACAATGACTTCGGTCGTACCTCGAACCGACCGGTCATACGCGGGCAGGCCAATATCCTCGGTGAGTCGGGCGTGTCCTACTTCATCGACGGCGTCTACATTGAGGGCTCGCTGGCCGATTTCGACCTCAACGATGTCGAGCGCTTCGAGATCATCAAGGGCCCGCAAAGCGCGCTCTACGGGCGCAACACCTACTCGGGTGCCATCAACATCATCACCAAGTCGCCGGGCGACACGGTCACGGGCAACGTCGCCGTGACGCTGACCGACGACAACGAGCGTGAGATCTCGGCGGCGGTTCGCGGGCCAATCACAGAGACGCTGTCAGGCGGCATTTCTGTGCGTCGCTTCCAGCTCGACGGACCCTGGACCAATACTTTCGATGGATCGGACATTGGCGAGCAACAGTCGAATTCCTTCTCGGGCGTGTTGCAGTGGGAGCCTGCAGACAACGTGAGCGCCCGATTTCGCGCCTACTACAACGACCTTGAAGACGGCCAGCCGCCGCTGTTCGCGCAGGGCTCGGAGTTCAACAACTGCTTCGAAGACAACGGCAGTTTCTACCAGGGGCTGGGCCGTTACTTCTGCGGCACGCTTGATCCGCGTCCGATCAACACGAACTACATCGAGCAGGCGCCGGATGCTCGCGAGGAGCAGCAAAACCTGCAGACGAGCCTCGTTGTCGACTGGCAGATCAGCGACGCCGTTTCGCTGACGAGCATCACGGGCTACAACGATATCGACTCGATCCAGATCACGGACGGTGACTACAGCCCGGGCCATTTCGAAGTCGCCAACTTCACGCCCAACGGCTTCCCGTTCGCGGGCTTCGCCGACGGACCGCCGTTCGACTACGCCTACGTGGGCAGCATCGTCGACTTCACGTTCTCGGGCTGGGACCAGGAAGAGGACTTCTCGCAGGAACTGCGCCTGTCGTTCGAAGGTGAGAAGGTCAGCGGGCTGCTGGGCGTCTACTACTACGACCAGGAAAACGACAACCGCGACGTGCGCGAGTTGCCGTCTGACGCCTTGGCCGTGGCTGGCGCCAACTTCGGCGCGGAGTTCGCACGTATGCTGGGTGTCTGCGCGGCGAACTTCCTCTGCGAGTCGATCGTGCCGTTCTTCGGTCCGACTATCGACGTAGGGCGTAACCGGGAGCAGCTCGATCTGACCAACACTGCGATTTTCGGCCTCGTCGAGTTGCCGCTGTCCGAGAATTTCACGTTGACCCTCGAAGGCCGCTACCAGGAAGAGGATATTGACCAGGTTGCCACGCTCCAGAACGAAGGTGGCCCGGTCGATGATATCGTCCGCTCCAGCGCGACGTTCGACGCCTTCCTGCAACGTTACACGATCGACTATCAGGTGACGGACGACGCGTTGCTCTACGGCGTTGTCGCCACGGGTACGAAGCCCGGCGGCTTCAACGACCCGCTCGCGATTCGCGCCGGCCTGCCGACCTTCGAAGAGGAGGAGGTGACCTCTGTCGAACTCGGTGCCAAGACGACCTGGCTCGATGGTGCCCTGACGGCCAACGTGGCGATATTCTCGAACGAGATCGATGGCTACCAACTCACGCAGAACGCGCGTTCGGGCGCCAACACGACCTCGGCCACAGTCAATGCCGGTGACGCGCGCATCAATGGATTCGAGCTCGAGTCCACACTGCGCGCCGGCGACATGCTGACGCTGACGCTCAACTACGCGTACACGGATGCCGAGTTCACGGACGGCTTCGACGAGAACCAGGGTGTGCTCAACGACGTCGCCGACGACGGCCTCGTCAACTGCTCGCTGGGCGAGCAGTTTGGCAACACGGACTGCGAAGTCTCGGCGTTTGGTTCGATCGACGGCAAGAAGATTCCGCGAACAGCCGAAAACATGCTGTTTCTCGATGCCGAGTTGCGCGACAACTTCAGCGCCGACTGGGAGTGGTTCGCGGGCTTCAACTACAGCTACGAGTCGAGCAAGTTCGCGCAGGTCCACAACCTGGCCAAAACGGGTGACACAGGCCTCGTTGGTGCGCGCTTCGGTGTAGAAAGCGATCGCTACTCCGTGATTCTGTTTGGCCGCAACATCTTCGGTGAGGACAGCTCGCCGCTCGTGCTGCGTTACGCCGACGGCAACGCCTCGTTCCGCCGTTCGTTCGTGGGCACGGCCCGCCGCGGCGCGCACTGGGGCCTCAACTTCAACGCCCGCTTCGGCGACTGATCGCTGGTGGGCGGGGCCTCGGGCCCCGCGCCCACTGGCGACGCGCGCGGCGGACGGGAGCCATGTCATGACCGTTCGCCGCCAGTTTGTCGACGGCCCCTTCGGCCAGATCCACGTGCGCCACGCCGGCGCGCCTGACGCGGTGCGGCCGGCTGTTGTGTGTCTGCACCAAAGCCCGAAGTCGGGTCGGCAGTTCCTGGACCTGCTCGCGGCGCTCGGTGGCGAACGCTTTGCGGTCGCCCCCGACTACCCGGGCATGGGTGAAAGTGATCCGCCGCCCGCGGACCCGCCCGTCACGGTCGCCGACTACGCGGACAGCGTGGTCGCGGTACTGGACGCATTCGACATCGCAACCTGTCATGTTGTGGGGCATCACACGGGGGCACTGGTTGCGGCTGAGCTCGCGACACGCCATCCCGGGCGCGTGCTGAGTATCGTCAGCATCGCCGCGCCCGTGATCGAGGACAGCGAGCTCGCGGCGTTCGAGAGCGCTTTTGAGCCCATTCCCGTCGACGAGGCCGGCACGCGCTACGCCACGCTTTGGCAGCGCGTGCTCGAGCACCGCGGGCCCGGCATGACGCTCGAAATGTGCGCCGAGTCCATGGCTGAGAACCTGCGCGGCGGCGAAGGCTACGAATGGGGTCACCGGGCCGCGTTCGCCTATGTGCCCACCTACCGGGAGCGGCTGGCGACACTCGAACACCCCATGTTCGTCATGAACGTGCGCGATGATCTCTGGGAAATCACGCCGCGTGCCGATGGCCTGCTGCGCAACGGCCTGCGTCGCGACTACCCCGACTGGGGCAACGGGTTCCTCACGCTGCGTGCCAGTGAGGCCGCGATCGATATTGGCGCGTTCATCGCGCGCCACGACCCGGCATAATCGAGCCATGCGCACGCTCCCGGTCCGCAATCCCCGCACCGGTCATAACGATTTCGAGATGACCGTGCACGACGGTGACGCCATTGCCGTGGTGGCTGAGCGCTTGCGCGACGCCCAGGCTGCCTGGCGTGATGCCGGTGTCGACGCGCGCATCGCCGTGTTGCAGCGCTTTGCCGAGGCGTTAGAGGCGCACCGGTCAGACATCGTCGCCGCGTTGTCCACGGACACGGGCCGCGTCGCGCTCGCGCACACCGAAGTTGACGGCGTGATCGGGGGTATTCACCGCTGGTGCGGTTTGGCACCCGGTCTCATCACCGAGGATCGCGCTGCGCTCGAACGTATGCCGGGTATCGATATTGCGCGCGCCGTGGACCCTTACCCGTTGCTGGGTGCGATCAGCCCCTGGAATTTTCCGCTGCTGCTCTCGTTCATCGATGCCACGCCCGCACTAATCGCGGGCTGCGCCGTCATCATCAAGCCCAGCGAAGTCACGCCGCGTTTTGCAGCGCGTGTCGAAGCTGCGATTGCCGATGTGCCCGAGCTCGCCCGCGTACTGGCCTTCGTGACGGGTGACGGTTCGACGGGCGCGGCGTTGGTTCCCGAGGTCGACGTCGTCGCGTTCACGGGCAGTGTCGCAACGGGGCGCAAGGTCGGCGTCGCCGCGGCCGACGCGTTCATCCCCGCGTTTCTCGAGCTGGGGGGTAAGGACGCGGCCATCGTGCTAGAGGGCAGCGACATCGAACGCGCCGCCACGGCCGTGCTTCGCGCCTCGGTGGGCGCCACGGGCCAGGCCTGCCAGTCCATCGAGCGCGTGTACGTCCACACGAGCCTGCACGATGCCTTCGTGGCACGCCTTGCCCAGCTGGCCGAGGCCGTACCGCTCAGCTATCCCGACGCGGGGCAGGGCGTCCTGGGTCCCATCATCCACGACGAGCAGGCGACGCTCATTGCCAGTCATCTCGGTGACGCCGTCAAGCAGGGCGCGACGGTGCACAGCGGCGGCTGCATCGAGACACTCGGTGGCGGGCGCTGGATGCGGCCGACGGTGCTTTCAGGCGTGACGCACGATATGGCGATCATGCGAGACGAGACGTTCGGGCCCGTCATGCCCGTCATGGCGTTCGAGACAGAGGCCGAAGCTGTCGCGCTCGCCAACGACTCGCTGTTTGGCTTGTCGGGCGCCGTGTTCGGTCCCGATGAAGCGACGGCCATGCGTGTCGCCGACGCTCTGCAGGCGGGCGGCATCAGCATCAACGACGCGGGTCTTACCACGATGATCGCCGAGGCCGAGAAGAGCGCCTATCGCTGCTCTGGCATAGGCCCGTCGCGCATGGGCGCCGACGGGCTCACGCGATTCTTCCGGCGCCGCGCCTACTACATCAACGCAGGCCCGGTGCTGCCCATCGCAGCCTACGCCGAAGGCCAGAAGCAGGGAGACTGACTATGCCCACCGTACTCATCACAGGCGCCGGTCGCGGTATCGGGCTCGAGTTTGCACGCCAGTACCTGGACGCGGGCTGGCAGGTGATTGCGCTGCAGCGCGCCGAGAGTCCGGCCTTGTCCTCGCTGGCGGAGACGGGCGCACTCGAGGTGCTCATCGGCTCACTCACGGACGAAGCCCAACTCGACCGTGCGCTCGCACCGCTCGAGGGGCGCACCATCGACGTGCTCATCCACAACGCGGGCGCCATGAACGACAAGGGCTTCGGTCACTTCGACCGCGCCAGCTGGCGCAGCATTTTTGACATCAACGTTTTCACGCCGCTCGCCATTTCTGAGCGGCTTGTCGACAACGTCGCGCGCGCCGATCACGGCCGTATCGTCACCGTGTCGAGCATCCTGGGCTCGATGGAGAAGAACACGAGCGGCGGGCTCTACGCCTACCGCGCCAGCAAAGCCGCCGTGAATGCCGTCATGCGCACGATGGCGCTCGACCTGGCCGGTCGCGGCGTGACCTGTGCAGCCCTGCACCCGGGCTGGGTGCAAACGGACATGGGTGGGCAGGACGCGACGCTGACGCCGGCCGAATCTGTCGCCGGGCTCATTCAGGTGATCGATACGCTCGACGCTGACAGTGCAGGGACGCTCATTGACTGGCGCGGGCGTACGCTGCCCTGGTAGGCGTCAGTCGTTTGCGAGCAGCCGCGCGAACACGGCGCGCGTGCCGGTCACGGTGCCATCAACGCTGAACGACGCCGCGATACGCGCGCGGCCCGCATCACCGTAGCGGCGCGCGAGTGCGGGGTTGTCACGTAACTCGCGGACGGCGTTCGCGATCGCCGACGCGTCGGCCACGGGCACGACGACGCCGGTCTCGCCATCCACCACGAGTTCGGCATTGCCGCCCGTGTCGGTGACGACGCAGGGAATCGCGTAAGCCATCGCTTCGATAACGGTCTTGGGCAGGCCTTCACGTTTCGTCGACGGCAGCACGGACACGTCGGCGGCCTGAATGACGGCGGTTGCATCGCTGCGCGGGCCCAGCAACACGGCTCGGTCCTCGAGGTCGGCTTCGGCGAGTGCTTCGCCGAGCGTCTCGTGGTCCATGCCCTGTCCCACGAGGAGCAGCTTCAGGTTGTCTAGGTCGCCCAGCTCGCCGCAGGCACGAACCAGGTAATCGACACCTTTACGCGGCCGGTTGTTGGCCACACAGGCCACGACGAAGTCGTCCTCGTCGAGCCCGAGCTCGGCGCGCGGCAGCGCCGCGTCGGTGTACCAGTCGAGATTGTGTCCCTTGTAGACGGTGGTCACGCCCACACCCGGTCGCACCACGGGCTTCAGAAAATCCGTGACGGCGTTGGCGACGCCTATGATCGCGTCGACGCGCGGGTGCAGATGGGTGAGATAGGCCGCAGGGTCCCAGCGCGACAGGTTGCCCGTCTGGCCGCGGTAGGTGACGAGCTTGGCGCGGCGGCCGCGACAAGCGAAGGCCGCGTTGCAGATCGCCTTGTTATTGAAGGCGTAGACGATGTCGACATCGTGCGTGTCGATCTCGCTGCGAATGCGACCGATCGATTCGCGCGCCCACTTCTTTTTCGGGTGGTAGTCGATGACATGGATCCCCGCCTCGCGCATGTCCTGCGCGCAGGGTGAGTCGCCCTGGGTCATCACGTGCATCTCGACACCGGCGCGTGCGAGGCCGATAAACGACGCCGCTTCGGGTCGCACGCTGACGAGCGTGTCCGCGTGCGAACTGATCGCCAGCACGCGCATCAGCGCGTCCAGATGAGGTCTGTGTGCTTGTCGTCGCCGGCCAGCGTGTCGATGTCCGCCGCCACGGCCTGGCCGTTCTCGAGACGTTGCGCCGTGAAGCCCAGTCCGCGCATGAAGTGCAGCAGCGCTGCGGGCTCGATACCGCCCGCCCGCATGTAGCGCGGTGAGTATTCGAGCACCACGAGCGGGCAGCGCGCGAGCATCTCGGGAGCGCCGCGTAGTGCGACGAGCTCGAAGCCTTCAATGTCCATCTTCACGGCACGCGGCGTGCGGCCTGCGAAGTCGGGCTGGGCCAGAAGGTCGTCGAGTCGCGCCGTGGCCACGGCCACGCTGCCGCCTTCGTTGATGGGCAACATGGAGTGTCGGCCCAGATTGTTGCTGCCGAACTGGTGCAACGCGGCGCCTTCGTCGTTGTCGGATAGCGCGAGCTGGAATGGCCTCACGGCGTCGGCCTGATTGCGACCGATGTTCTCGGTGAGCAGGCCGAAGTTGCGCGGGTCGGGTTCAAAGGCCAGTACGCGCGCGTTCGTGCCTTTACACAGCTGCGCGAAGTGCATCGCATACCAGCCGATGTTGGCGCCGATGTCGATGATGAGGTCGCCGTCTTGTGGCTTGACGGCCTGCATGAGCCAGGCCGTCATCTCGGGCTCGTGGCGGCCGTACTTATAGAGGTGACGGCCGACGACGTCTTCCGTCTTGACCCGAAACTCGAGGCCGTCGGCGCGCGCGGTCAGGTACTCGCGGCGCAACACGAAGCGATTCAGGACGTAGCTCAGAGAACGCAGGGCGGACATGTCGGCTCAGGTCGTGGTTCAGGCGCCCGCTAGGGTACTGCAAGCACCCGTGGGGTGACAGCAGGCTATACTCGCGCGAGTTTCCGCCGCGCACCGAGCTGCATGTCGACAGTCCCCGTATCCGCCGTGATCATCGCCGCCAACGCGGCCGAGACTATCGACGCCTGCCTCGACAGCCTCGCGCGTTTCGATGAGGTTGTGGTCTATCTCAACGGCAGTACCGATGACACGCTGGCGCGCTGCGCGCAGTACGCCAATGCGCAGGTGCACGAAGGGCCCTTCCTGGGCTTCGGGCCGACGAAGCAGGCCGCCGTCGATCTCGCACGGCACGACTGGGTGTTCTCGATAGACACCGACGAGCAGGCGACGCCCGAGCTCATCGACGCCATCGCCTCACTGGCCGCAGGCCCCGCAACCACGGTCGGCGACGTCATGCGCTACAACCGGTTTTGCGGCAAGCACGTGACGCGCGGCGGCTGGGGCAACGACCGGCTGCTCCGTGTGTTCCACCGAGGCCACGCGCGCTTCAACGACAAGCCCGTGCACGAGAAGATCGAGCGCGGTGCGGGTGTCGACGCCGTGCTGCTCGACGGCGTGCTCTGGCACGACGCCGTGTTGCGCCTCGACCAATTCCTGAAGAAGGCCTCGACCTACTCGGAAATCGCCGCCGAAGCCAAGCGCAACCGTAAGGCGCCGCATCCGTTCTTCGCACTGCTGCGAAGCCAGTTTGCGTTCTTCCGCAGTTACGTTCTGCAGCTTGGCTTCCTGGCCGGCTGGCGCGGTCTGGTCATCGCGTTCGGACGTATGACGGGTACGTTTTTCCGCTACGCGAAACGCTATACGAAATCGCGCGGCCTGGAACCCTAGAGGGGGCGACATGGTGCTGACGACACAGCTGCGACGCGTGCTGACCGTTGCAGGGCTGGCACTGGTGGCCGCCTGCGGCGCCGGCGTGGCCGACCCCGAAGCCACGACTGACGACGCGCGTTACCGCTACGAGCGCGCAACCCGTGACGGCATCGGCAAGGTCTACATGGGCCGCGAGATTTCGCAGGTCATGGGGCATCTCGCCGCCGGCTGGCTCGAGCGCCGGGGGCGTCAGGCCGAGGAACGGACGGATCTGCTCATCGAGAATCTGCCGCTCGAGGCCGACAGCGTCGTCGCCGATATCGGTGCGGGTAGTGGTTACTTCACGTTTCCCGTGGCCGAGCGCGTGCCCGAGGGTCGTATCATCGCCGTCGACATCCAGCCCGAGATGCTGGCCATCGTCGAAGCGCGGCGCGAGAACACGGGCGCGAGTAACGTCGACACGGTCCTGGGTACGGCAGAGAACCCGAACCTTGCGCCCGACAGCATTGATCTCGCCTTCATCGTCGATGCCTATCACGAGTTCTCGCACCCCTACGAGATGGGTCGCGCGATCGCCGCGGCGCTCAGGCCCGGTGGGCGACTCGTGCTCATCGAGTACCGCGCCGAGGACCGTTCCGTCCCCATCAAACCGCTGCACAAGATGACTGTGGATCAGGTGCGCAAGGAGATGGACGCCATTGGCCTCGAGTTCGAAGCCAACCGCGATTTCCTGCCGCAGCAGCACTTCCTGGTGTTCCGGCGCCCCGTGCGCTGACTCAGGCCGGCGCCAACACCTCGACGACGAGCCCGGCCGGCGAGCGAAACCGCAGCAACGCGCCGCGGCCGTCGATGAGATCGACGTCGTTGTGGCGTTCGAACTCGGTGGCTGGCAGGCGTGCCTCGATGGGGGCCAGCGCCTCGGCGTGGTAGCGGACCTGGAGAATGCCTGTCGCGGGAGCGCGAGCGCGCGGGTAACGGTTTACACCGTCGGTGCCGCCGTACTCAATAATCTCGAGCTGTCCGAACGGCGCGTCCGCATTGCCCCAGATACTGACGTCGAGCGTTGCGCCCCGTGGCAGGCCGATCATGGCCTCGATTTCGGGGCCGCCAAGGACGTGGTCGCTGAGTTTGCCGAGGCCGAGCACGTCGCGTGCAAAGGCCTGCTCGGCGCGGGCATCGGGCACCGTGATGATGAGCGGCCCCACGGCGCCAAAGCCCGCGCCCGTCACGGGACGTGACTCGCCAACCACTTCGAGCAACACGACATTGATGGCGTCGTGCGCGGGCATGTGCAGCTCGCGAAAGCGCGTGCCATCGGGCGCGACGACTTCGCTGTGTTGTGCGGTGCGGAAGCGGTGGCCCGCGGCGCGCAGTTGCGCTTCCCTGGCTGGCAGGTCGTCGGCGTAGATATCGAGATTCTTGGGCGCGAGATCGAAGGTGTTGGCGCCCTCGCGAATGGGCGCTGCGGGATTCGGGAATTCGACGAGGTGCAGACGGCCTTCGGACTGCCCCGGCGTTTCGAGCAGCCGCTGGCGACCGATGGCCGAGGCGGGCAGTTGCCAAAGTGCGGCGAGCGCCGCGTCGCCGGGTTCGCGTTCGGCTGCGACGGTCATGCCAAAGGTGTCGCACCAGAGCGCTTCGGCGTCGGCTAGATGGGCGACACCAACGGTGACCACGGACCAGGAGTGCATGCCGGCACTATTGCATTGATGCCTTGGCGGTGCATCAGGAGATTGCCGCGCCGGCTTCGCCGGCTCGCAATGACGGAAAGGAAACGTCAGCGCGAGGCCGCGCGGTGGCCTTCCCCGTCATTGCCAGGCCGCGCGGTGGCGTTCCCCGTCATTGCGAGGCCGCGCAGCGGCCGCGGCAATCTCCCAAGGCCCCCACCGCCGTATAATCCGTGCATGACCCAAACCCCGACCGCGCTCTGGCAGCCCAACGCCGCACAGCGCGCCAACGCCAACGTCACCCGTTTCGCCGAGGCACTGGGCGGCGACTACGACGCCCCGGCCGACGACTACGCGGCACTCTGGCAATGGTCCGTCGACGACCCGGGCCGGTTCTGGCGGGCGCTGGCGCGCTACTACGAAGTGTTGCCCGAAGACCAGTGCGACCCCGCGCTCGCCGATGCCACGATGCCCGGCGCGCAATGGTTTCCCAATGCCACGCTCAACTACGTCGACGTCGTCTGGCGCCACGCCGGGCGCGCGGGTCCGGCCGTGCTGTGCCAGCCCGAGTCTGGCGACGTCATCTCCCTGAGCTGGGCAGAGCTGCAGCGACAGGCCATGGCGCTCGCCAATACCTTGCGTGGGCTTGGTGTCGAACGCGGCGACCGCGTCGTGGCTTATCTCAACAACGTACCCGAGTGCATCGTCGCGTTTCACGCCGTGGCCGCTATCGGTGCCACCTGGTCCGTGTGTTCGCCGGACCTGGGCGCGCAGGGCGTGCTCGACCGCTTCCAGCAGATCGAACCCAAGGTGCTCATCGCCTGCGACGGCTACCACTACGGCGGCCGTGATTTCGCGCGCGCGGACGTTGTGGCCGAACTCGTGGATGGTCTGCCAACGCTTGCCGGACTCATCTCGCTCGAACGGATCGGCGGCACCTCGATCGATAGCGTGGCGCCCGCCGACGCACGCGCGTATCAGTGCGTGGATTGGCAGGCGGCCGTCGCCGGTGACGCGACGTTCGCCGCCGAGCCCGTGCCCTTCGACCACCCGCTCTGGATCGTGTATTCGTCGGGCACGACAGGCAAGCCCAAAGCCATCGTGCACGGCCACGGCGGCATCGTGCTGGAACACCTCAAGCAGGTCGGCCTGCAGCTCGACCTGAATCCCGGCGACCGCTTCATGTGGTTCTCGAGTACGGCCTGGATGATGTGGAATTACAACGTCGCGGGCCTGCTCATGGGCGTCACCGTGTGTCTCTACGACGGCAACCCCGGAAAGCCCGACCTCTACCGCTTGTGGCAGGTCGTCGATGCGCTCGACATCGATTTCTTTGGCGCTGGCGCGGCCTATTTCGAGGCCTGCAAAAATGCGGGGCTGACGCCCGGTAACACCTGCGCGCTGGAGCGCCTGCGTGGCATGGGCTCGACGGGCTCGCCGCTGGCGCCCGACGTGTTCGACTGGATCTACGAGGCTGTGGGCGGCGACCTGTTCCTCTCGTCGATTTCGGGCGGCACGGACTTTGCGACGGCCTGCGTCGGTGGGGCCCCCACGGTGCCCGTGTGGCGCGGCGAGATCTCGTGCCGCTCTCTGGGCTGCGCCGTCGAGGCCTGGGACGAGGCGGGCAACGCGGTTACGGACACCGTCGGCGAACTCGTGATCACGGCGCCGATGCCGTCGATGCCGCTCGCGTTCTGGAACGACAGCGACGGCGCGCGCTACCGCGACGCCTATTTCGATACCTACCCGGGCGTGTGGCGACACGGCGACTGGATTCTGATCAACGCGCGCGGCAGTGCCGTGATCTACGGCCGGTCCGACTCGACGATCAACCGCCAGGGCATCCGCATGGGCACGGCTGAGCTCTACCAGGTGGTGGAGGCGCTGCCCGAAGTGACCGACAGCCTCGTCGTCGACCTCGAATACCTGGGGCGCGATTCCTACCTGCCGTTGTTCGTCGTGCTGGCTGAGGGCGCCGCGCTTGACGAGGCGCTCATAACCCAGATCCGCGCGGCGGTCCGGACGGGCCTGTCACCGCGCCATGTGCCCGACGACGTGTTCGCCATTGCCGACGTGCCGCGAACGTTTTCGGGCAAGAAGATGGAAATCCCCGTGCGTCGATTGTTGCTGGGCAAGACGGCCGCCGAGGCCATCAACCGCGACACCATGGCCAATCCCGAGAGCATTGACTGGTTCGTCGCGTTCGCGGCGCGGCTGGCTGACGAACGGGCCTGACGCACCGCGCATGTCGCAATTCCTGAAATGCGGGCCCAGTGATTCAGATTCTGCGACGCGCGCGCGTTGCCAGGACGCTAAGGTCGCAGCGATTCTTGTGAGTTGGAGTACGCCGCCATCGAACTGACCTGGCCCAGCGCGTTGCTCGCGATGACGCTCGCCAGCACGCTGACTTGCGTTGCCGTGCTCTGGTTTGCGAGCCCGGAACGGCGCTCCGTGGCGTGGTTTGCGGCCTTCGTGCTTGCGATCCACGCAGGCAATACGTCGATGATCATCGGCTTTGCCGGGGCCTTCGATGTCTGGCCCGGACTGACCTTTCTGCCTGTCGACCTCACACCGTTGCTGGGGCCGCTGCTCTGGCTGCACGCGCGCACGCTCATGCTCGAGTCGGGCGCGCGCCGCCACCTCTGGTGGCTCGCACCCGGCGTCTTGTACTGGCTCTACCAACTCTGGGCGTTTACGGCGCTTGGCGACTACCGCAGCAAGTGGGCGTTCAACGATGCCTGGCACGAACCCTATGTGCTGCCCGCCGTCTTTGCCGTCAGCCTCGCACTGGGCATCGGCGCGCTCGTCGCCTGCTGGCGCCTGCACCGTCGTTACGCCCGGTGGCTCGCGGCGCGGCGCAGCGACGACCATGACTTCCGCCCCGTGTGGCTCGTCCATCTCATCGTGGCTGCTGCCGGCTACGGGGTGCTGTCGGCCATCGAGTACGGCCTCGACGCGCTGCTCGACTACAGCTACTACGATCGGTTCTGGGTCGACTTCGCGGCCATGTGCGTCGTGTTCGTGATCGCCGTGGAGGCGCTCGTGCACATGCAGCGGCGCTATCCCAAGATGCCCGCGATCGCGCCTGTCGCCGAGCCCGAGCCCGTGGCGAGCGCCGAGCCTCGCGACTGGGACGCGGAGGGTGCGCGGCTGCGCGAGACGGTCGAGCGCGAGCGCTGGTATCTCGAGCCCGGCCTGTCGCTGCGGCTCGTGGCGCGGCGTATCGGCAGCAACCAGAGCTACGTCTCGCGCGCGCTCAACAAGGGCCTGCAGCAGAACTTCAGCCAGTTCGTCAATGGCATGCGGGTGGCTCACGCGCAGCGGCTCATCGCAGAGCGCGACGCGAGTCTCGTTGACGTGGCGCTCGCGGCGGGCTTCGGCTCCAAGGCCAGCTTCAATCGCGCGTTTCGCCAGCACACGGGCATGACGCCCAGCAGCTGGCGCAACCGGCGCGCCTCCTGACACGTCTCAATTCTTGTAAGCCGCTGAACAATATCGATTTTGCGTCGATCCCGACGCAGGTGCGCGGCAATCTACGGGCTGTCCTCATTCGGAGACCCCGACCATGCTGCGCCTGCTGACCCCCCAAATTCTTCTCGTCTTGTCGTTGTTCGCCTCGGTCGCCGAGGCACGCCAGGGCCCCATGCTCACGCCCGACCAGGTGGCCCGCGACGTTGCCCTGGCCCAGGAGGCCTATGACCGGATCCACCCGGGCTACACGCGCTACGCGGAGGCGGCGACGCTCGACGCGGCCTGGCAGCAGGTCGTCGATGACGCCCAGACCGCGGGCGGGTTGTCGACGGGTGACTTCTATCTCGCTGTACAGCGGGTGCTCACGCTGATCCGTTGCGACCACACCAAGGCCGAGCTGCCGAAGGCGCTGGCCACGCGGCGCCGAGAACAAGCGACCTACCTGCCGTTCCAGTGGGTGCTCGTCGAAGGGCGTGGTTTCGTCACGGTCGCCGCCGAGGCAACGGGCCTCAAACGCGGCGATGAGATCCTGCGTATCGATGGCCGGCCGCTGCCCGAGCTGGTGGCCGAGGTTGCGCCCTACATTCCCGTCGACGGCTACACGGACTGGGCGCGCCGCGGCGGCATCTCGAACTCACGCGAGTTCATGGGCGGCGCCCTGGACCACTTCGGTGATCTGCTTTGGGACAACGGCCCGACGGTGGCGCTGGCGCTCGCAGACGAGAACGGAGAGACGCGCGAGGTCACCCTGGATCGCCTCACCTTCGGCGACTGGCGCGCGCTCGATGCCGATACGGGGCGCGCTGCGAATTTCGTTGACGCTGTGACCTTCGAGCCCATCGGCGACAACGCCGGCTACCTGCGCATCGACACCTTCGTGAATTACCGCCGGCCCGTCGACCCCGACGACCTCTACGGTCCGATCTTCAAGCGCCTGGCGGACGAGGGTCGCGACACGCTGATCCTGGACCTGCGCAACAACGGCGGCGGCTCCAACGACGCCTCGAGCCGACTCATCGCCCACTTGCTCGACCAGCCCGCGCAGATGAAAACCGACGTGCGTGTAAAGACGCTGAACCTCGACGGCTTGCGCGAGCACCTGTCGACCTGGGACAAGCGCGCACTCAACCCCTGGCGCATCATGTTCCGCAAGAACCGCGACGGCAGCTACTCCTTCCGGGGCTGGTTTACAGACGAAACGGACCGCATCAAGCCCGCGCGCCACGCGTTCACAGGCAAGCTGCTGATTCTCACGAGTGACGAGAACTCGTCGGGCAGCACTAACGTCATCGCCGTACTGGCGGGGCTGGGTCGCGCCACGCTGATCGGCGAACCGACAGGGGGCAGCGCTGAGGGGACGACGGCGGGCATCCTCTTTACGCTCACGATGCCCGAAAGCGGCATCCGCACGCGCATCCCGGCGATTCGCGACTACAACAATGTGCCGAGCTTCGAGGCGGGCCTGGGGGTCACGCCCGATATCAAGGCGCCGATGACGGCCGCCGACTGGCGCGCCGGCAATGACGTAGCACTCATTGCGGCAAAGGCGCTCATCGCGCGTTAGTCGACACCGAGTTCCGTGAGTGTGCTGCGTAATGCCGCGTTGAAGCGCTCGGGCGCCTCGAGCTGCAGGAAATGGCCGACGCCGTCCAGGATCGTGGCATCGAAATCGGCGTACTGCCGGTTGGACGTGATGCGCGTCGGCGGCGTCATGCCGCCGGCCGCGGCATTGATGGCGCGGACCGGCACGCCGGCTTCGCGAAACCACACGGTCGCGTCGATTTCGGTGTAGTTGGCGAACAGGCCGATGCCGACCTCGGGTCGGGACGCCGCGCCCTGGTTTGCAATCCAGGCGGCCAGCTCGGAGTCGATCTGCGGGCCAGCCATGCCCGTGAACATGCCCCGCATGCTGCCCGCGTAGTCGGCGCCAAAGGCAGCGATGGCGGGCGCGGCCTGTTCTTCGGTGTACCGGATTTCGGCGTCATGCAACGCGTCGGCGGCGATGACGGCCAGCGCGTGGCCCTCAAGCTCGGCGGCGGCTCGCAGGGCGACCAGGCCACCCATGGAATGACCGATGAGCACGACGCGCTCCAGGCCGAGCTCATCGGCAACGGTCGCGACGTCGGCGCCGTAGTCCGCCACGCGCCAGGGCTCGCGGTCACCGCTCGACTTGCCGTGTCCAGGCAGGTCCAGTGTGACCACCGTGTAGTCGGCCGCGAACGCGTCGACCTGCTCGCGCCAGAATGCGCTGTTGCAGGACCAGCCGTGGATAAATACGAGCGCCGTGTCCCCCGCGCCCGTACGTGACCAGGCGATCGCGGCACCGTCGCCCGCGCGGGCCTCACCGCTCGAGGCTGCGGGTGTCGATGCGCAGGCGGTGAGGCTCGCGATGATCCCGAGCGCGAACAAGATTCGAATGGCCTGACGCATGGCAGCTCCCCCAAGGTGACCCGAGACGCCATTAAGCCGCCTGCGGCCGGCGCCGACAACCCGTGATCGTTTCGTGAACGTTTGCTGCAAGACTGGCCCGCCAGATCAGCTTCGAGACGTGCCATGACGCACCCAACCGGGCCCGATGCCCGTCATAAATCCGCCGACCCCAAGGTCTCCTACATCGATTTCGGTGGCTCGGAGGCGACACGCGTCGTGACACGAAAGCGCATTCTGCTCATCGAGGACGCGACGGACATTGCCGAGCTCGTCGCCCTGCACCTGCGCGACCAGGGCTTCTCGGTGACCCATACCGCAGACGGCGCCAACGGTCTCGAGCGCGCCGCCGCTGGCGGCTGGGACCTCGTCATCCTCGACCTCACGCTGCCCAACGTCGACGGGTTAGAGATCTGCAAGCAGCTGCGCGCCAATGGTGACGCGACACCGCTGATGATCGTGAGTGCCCGTTCGACGGAGCTCGACCGTGTGCTCGGACTCGAGCTCGGCGCCGACGACTACGTTGTCAAGCCGTTCGGTGTGATGGAACTTGTGGCACGGGTAAAGGCGATGTTTCGGCGCGTGGGTGCGGCACTGACGCAAGAGAACCGCGGCGACACGCTGCGGGCGGGCGCGCTGACCGTCGACACGTCGCGCCGCGGTGTCCGTCTGGGCGAGCGCGAGATCGAGCTCACGCCGCGCGAGTTCGACCTGCTCGAGGCCTTCATGCGTGCGCCCGGGCGGGTGTTCCGTCGCGCCGAGTTGCTCGACCGCGTCTGGGGCCACGGTTTCGAAGGCTACGAACACACCGTCAACACGCACATCAACCGGTTGCGGGCCAAGATCGAGCCGGACCCCGCCAACCCCGCCTACATCGTCACGGTGTGGGGGGTGGGCTACAAACTGGGGGCCGCGGCATGAACGCGCCGCTGCACCTCAAGTTCGCCTTCGGGTTCACCGTTCTGCTGGTGGCCGTCGGCGCGCTGTTCTACTGGGCCGAGAGCGCCAGCAGCGAGCGCTACCACCTCGAACTCACACAACGGCTCAATGCGCCCATCGCCATGTACGTCGCCGACAGCGCGCCGCTCATCCGCGACGGTGCGCCCGACGTGGGCGTGCTGCGCGTGCTCACCGAGCGCGCCATGGTCGTGAATCCGAGCGCCGAGATCTACCTCCTCGATACGTCGGGCCGTGTGCTGTTCCCGGCGCCCGCGCGGGACGCGCTCGAGCGCGTCGATGTCGCGCCGGTCACCGCACTCGTCGCCGGTGATGCGCGCCTGCCCGTCCTCGGTGATGACCCGCGCGGCAGGGGCACGCGGCGCGTGTTCTCGGCCCACCCCGTGACGGAATCGGGCGCGCTGGCCGGCTACGTCTACGTAATCCTCGGCGGCACGGCCTATGAGGCCACGGCCGCCGCCGTGGCGGGTGGCTACCAGCAGCGGATCGTCATTGCGGCCATCGCGCTCACGCTCGCGGGTGCGCTCCTCATGGGTTGGGCACTGTTTCGTCGGGTGACGCGGCGGCTCGGTCTGCTCACGGCGAAGGTCGATGGGTTTCGTGCCGACGGCAACTCCGGCCCCGGTCCTGTCGACCACGGCGACGAGCTCACGCGGCTCGATAGCGCGTTCGATTCGATGTCGGAGCGCATCGTGGGACAGGTGCGCCAGCTCCGCGACGTGGATCGATTGCGCCGCGAATTGATTGGCAACGTCTCGCACGACCTGCGCACGCCGCTCGCGTCGATGCGGGGCTACATCGACACGCTCGTCATCAAGGACGCCATGCTCGATGCCAGCCAGCGTCGCGAGCTGCTGGCCACGGCGCAACGCAGTGCCGACCGCCTGAGCACGCTCGTCGGCGACCTGTTCGACCTGAGCCGGCTCGATGCGGGCAGCATCACGCCGCAACCCGAGCCGTTCTGCCTCGCGGAACTGGCCAACGATGTGGCGCAGGAGTTCGCGCTGCGCGCCCGGGATGCGGGTATCGCGCTCCGCGTGGCGCCGCCCGAGGCGCCCGTCACGGTGCTCGCCGACATCGGCTTGATCCAGCGCGTGCTCGAAAACCTCATCGACAACGCACTCAAGCACACGCCCGACGGTGGCCGCGTCGACATCGTCGTCGAACCCCATGTGAAACGCTGCGCCATTGCCGTGGCTGACACGGGCAGCGGCATCGACAGTGCCCATCTGCCGCACGTGTTTGACCGTCACTATGCCGTCCCGGGCAGGGCGGGCAAGGCGTCGGCCACGGGCCTGGGTCTCGCCATCGTCAAGAAGATCCTCGACCTGCACGAGGCCCCCGTCACGGTCGAGAGCGCGCCCGAACGCGGGACGGAGGTGCGATTCGACTTGCCTGCAGCAGCCTGAAAACGCTGCATAAGCAGGGTTTCCCGGCGCGAGTTCGTCAGGCTGCTATACTGATCTGACGCCCGACAGACAGGGCGCCTCGGCTCCGCAACCGAATATTGCCCATGCACCAGCTCACAGGCCTCGACGCCTCGTTTCTCTATCTTGAGACGACTAACACGCCGATGCATATCGGCAGTCTCTGCATTTACGACCAGTCGACGGCCCCGGGTGGGCACGTGCGTTTCAAGGACATTCTGTCTTTTTACGAGCAGCGCCTGCACCGCGCGCGCGTATTCCGGCAACGCCTCACCCGCGTGCCCCTGTCGCTCGACCACCCGTACTGGATCGAGGACCCGGATTTCGACCTCGAGTTTCACATTCGCCACATCGCGCTGCCCCGGCCCGGCGACTGGCGCCAGCTCTGCATTCAGGCCGCGCGTCTGCATGCGCGTGCGCTCGACCTGAACCGACCGCTCTGGGAGGTAACCGTCATTGAGGGCCTCGACGATGTCGACGGCATTCCGCCCGGTAGCTTCGCCGTGGTCAGCAAGATCCATCACGCTGCTATCGACGGTGTGTCGGGTGCTGAGATTGCCGCGGCACTACACGACCCGACTCCCGACGCCGAGGTCAATGACGACACGGGCCGCTGGGTGCCAGAGCGCGAGCCTACGGGACTCGAGCTGCTCGCGCGCACGGCGCAGCGCACCGCCACGGGTCCGATTCGACTGGCCCGCACGGCGGCGCGTGCGCTGCCCTCGCTGGGCCGGCTTGCGGGTGGCATGGCCACCAAGCAGATCAAGCCGACGCCCACGGTGCCGCGCACCCGCTTCAACGACAACGTGACGCCGAACCGCGTGTTCGACGCCGTTACGTTCAAGCTCGATGACATCAAGGCCATCAAGAACTCGCAGGAAGGCGTGAAGCTCAATGACGTCGTCGTCGCCATTTGCGGCGGCGCGCTGCGCAAATACCTGCAGGCCAAGCACGAGCTGCCCGAAGAGTCGCTGGTGGCCATGGCGCCCATGTCGATTCGCCCGCAGGACAAGATTCGTGCCGAGGGCAACCTTGTCGCGGCCATGAGCCTGCCCGTACGCAGTGACATCGAGGACCCGCTCGAACGATTGCTCGCCGTCCACGAAGGCAGCGACAACGCCAAGAAGATGACTTTCACGCTGGGGCCCGACCTGATGGCGAGCGCGGCAGACTTCCTGCCCTCGACCATGGCTGGTGTCGCTGTGCGTGCCTACGGTCGAATGCGAATGGCCGAGTCTGTGCCGCCCGTGTTCAACACCGTGATCAGCAACGTGCCCGGCGTGAACGTACCGCTGTACTCGATGGGCTCGAAGATGGTTGCCAACTTCGGCATGGGACCCGTCGTGCACGGTGTGGGCCTGTTCCACCCCGTCGTCAGCTACAACGGCATGATCGCGATCAGTATCGTGGCCTGCCGCGAGATGATGCCCGACCCGGCGTTCTACATGGCGTGCCTGCAAGAGTCTTTCGACGAGATGTACGCGGCCACGGTCGGGGCTGGTGCCAGGAAGGCCGCCATCGCTTCTGACGAAAAGCCCGCAGACAAGCCGGCCAGGAAGACCGCTGCGAAGCGCAAGACAAAGAAGAAGGCCGCAAAGTCCAAGGCAGCCAAGCCAGAGGCGAAGCAGGCAGAGTCCAGCGCACCCAAACCCGCATCGGTCACACCGCTCAACGGCGAGTCGCAGCCGGCATCGGACTAGGAAGAAAAGGGCGGCGGGTTAACCGCTGCCCGAACCGCGAGCACGTCCACTCGCGGCCGGGCCTGCCTGGGGGGTTTGGTTTGCCGACGCGAGACGTACGTTCAGATGACGGGGGGCGTACCTTTAGGTGGCGTCCCGCGCCGGCAAGTCTGTGCGGCTTTGCAGCCGCCTGTCTCTACCAGAGCAAGCGACGTGCCAACTCTTGCGGGTCCGTCGGAGAAATCCGTTTTCTTATTGATTTCGGTTATTTAGCGGCCTGCCCATGGGCGAGCGTGTCGTCGCTCGGGCAGGTCGGCTGACGCGCCATGGTGCAGTGCGATATTCCGGCGCACCCCCGTGGTGCAGGGTACGTCGGCGGGCTCAGAATCCGCCCGAACTGCTGAAGCCGCCGCCCCCGAAACCACCACCGCCGCCGAAGCCCCCGCCGCCGAAGCCACCGCCCCCGCCGCCACCACGCGGGAAGCGGATCTTGACGCCCCGGGGCAGGCCGCCCGAGGTCATCTTGGGCGGGCGCCTGAAGCGCTGCGCGTGGCGAATGGCGCGCCACAAACCGTCGCTCGTGACGAGCCCCGCGAGAAATCCCGCGAGCATGTCCTCAATTTCACGCCGGTCGCGAATGCGGCTGTGCGGTGCGTCGTAGCGGCGAGACTTGTAGCGCCGCCGGATCGCCGAGAGGGCGTCAACGCGCCTCGCGCGTTTGGCGTGCAGGTCGCGGTGGTCCTCGAGGTAGTCGCCGAGCTGTTCCTGCTCTTCGAGCAGTACCTCGAGCGCGTCGACGAGGTCGTCGTCCTCGACGGCGGGCGTCATCAACGCCTCGCGACGCAGCTCGCTGACGGACTCGGCGCGCATGGCCTTGTCGAGCAGTGCCATGGCTTCGGCCCAGTGCGGGTCGCGCGCCTCGGCAAACGCATCGCGTTCTGCATAAAGTGTATTGAGCGCCGATTCGTCGGCGTCGATCGTGGCATCGATAGTGTCACAGCGCGCCTGCGCGGCCTCGAGCGCGGCTTCCAGGGGCTCGGCGCCCGCGGCCAGGTCGGCATCGCGCTCGAAGTCCGACAGCGACTCGGCCGCGGCCTCGGCCGCGGCTTCCATGCGTGCCGTGTGTGCGCGCAGTCGCCGCGGAATCTCCGTGAGCGCGTAGTACTTGCGACGCGCGGGCTCGTATCGCACGTGCCGTGCCACGAGGCGGTCAAAGAAGCGTGCGATGAGGTTGGCGCGGTAGTCGGGGGTGCCGTAACGGCGCGACCAGAGATAGCTGAACAGTGGGTCGGCGTCGAAGGGCTGGCGCTTGTCGTCGCGTCGCGCTTCAGCCTCGGCCGTCTTGGCCGCGGCGTTGGCCGCGGTCTCAATGGCCTGCTGCACGCCGGCGACGCGCTGCTGGTAGTCGGCGTTGTCGCCGAGCTCGGTGTCGACGGCGTCGAGCAACGCGTCGAGCGCGAGCGCCGCCTCGTCACGCGTCGTGGCCGCGCGTTCTCGCTCGGCTTCGTGCTCGCTCAGTTCGGCCTCGGCGGCATCGATGCGCGTGTTGAGTTCGGCGGCGTTGGCGTCGCGACGGTCGAGAATGGCTGCGGCCTGTCGCTCGGCGCGCGACATCGATTCACCGAACTCGCCGTCGGCAACGTCGGCCAGCCGCAGGCCAGCGAGCTGGCGGTACAGCGAGGCCTCGCGGCCGCGCGTGCGGCCAAGCGCGGCGCTGCGTCGTTGCATCTCGAGGTCGAGCGAGCGGAACGCCGTGCGGCTCTCGCTGAGTGCCGCCTCAAGGGCGTACAACAGGTCGCGCCCGGAACTCACCGCGGGTTCTCCCAGGTGTGGATGAAGCCGCCCGATCGCGGCAGCGACCAGTCGATCTCCAGGTGACCGCGCGGCTTGGCACCTGCAGCATCATTCTGGATGACGCCGTCGTCCTGCTTGTCGCGGCGCACGCCGTTGAACGTCGATTCGGAGACGCGAACGGCCCAGAGCGCCACCGTGCGCGTCGTGCCATCCTCTTCGGATTCGATCGCGAGCCGAGCAGGCTTGCCCGCGCCATCGACGGCCTCGACGACGAGGTAGTAGTTGTTCACGCGCCGGTTGTTGTCGGGCGTGCGAATGACGCCGGACAACACACCCGGGCGGGACACGATGCGCACGGCAAGTTCCTGCTGCAACGTGTCGATCATGCTGCGCAGGCTCGACACGCCCGTGCGCGCCAGGCTGGCTTCGCCGCGGCTCAGCGCCGAGAGCGCATTCGAGGCCGTGCTGCCAATGCGCGTGCGGGCGTCGCCCGTCGCCGCGGCTGCAAGCGCCTCGTCACGAAGCGTCGAGATGGTCTCAGGCAGTGTGCGCAGCGCGTCGAGCCCGCCCAGTGCGCGCTCGGCACTACCGAGCTCGTTGCCGGCCGTGGTCAGCAGAACGCGCTGCCGCGTGAGCTGATCGCTGCGCGACTGCGCCATCGCCTTGTTGTCGGGCTCGCGGTTGCGCGCCACCTGCGCGAAGGTTGCCGCCTCGGTTAGCGCCGAGCCCGCACTCGCCAGGCTTTGCGTGGCGTTGTCGAGTTCCGCCGTGACGGCGGCCTGCGCGGCCCGCGGTGTGCGCGCACCGCGCTCGGTCTCGATACGCGCGGCCAGCGTCTTGCGGCGCTCCTCGAGCAACGTGAGCTGGCGCGTGGCATCGGCGATGCCGGCGTCCGTCGCGGAGACGAGCGTCTCGAGCCGCTTTTGCGCCGGGCGCTCCACGAAGCCGTACCAGCCGCCACCGATGACGCCCACCAGCAGCGCCACAGCGGCGAGTCCCGTGCCGATGCGGCCACGATTGATCCACGCCTTCGCGAGGCCCGTGCCCAGGCCCGGTGGCGGCGGCGTGTAATCGAACTGCTGCTCTTTGAGCTTGGCAACAGCCTCGGCGATGAGGGCGTCACTCACCTCGATGCCCTGCGCGCGGTAAGCGCGCCGCACACGGTCTACAAGCGCCTGCTCGCGCGCTTGCTCACCCAACGCCTCCGAGACGACACGCTGCTCGTGGCGCAGCGTGTCGACCACGTCCATGGCCAGCAGGACGTCGCCGAGGCCGACGTCCTCGCCGGCCGGCACGGGGGCGGGGGTGTTCACTTGCGAATCAGTCCGCTTGCAGCGTCAGGCCCTGGCCGCGGTTGGCCAGCTCCGTCATGCGGCGTTTGCCGTCCTCGACCGCGAGCCGCACTTCTTCGGCGTTGCGCGTCGAGGCCTGCCGCGCCTCCTCGATGAGCTGCGCGGAGCGTTCCTGGAAATTCACGACCGAGTCGACGAGCGCCTTCACGGCGTCGGCGCGGATGGTTGGACCGTAGCCGGCCTTAACGGCCTCTTCCTGCACCTTGCCACCCACTTCGGCCAGCACCTCGAGGCTCTCGGAGATGCCTTCCTTCATGGCGTTGAGCGTCTCGGTGCTCTCGTGCAGGCCGTGAAGACCCGTGAAGGAGGCGGCCAGCGCCGTGAACACGGTCTCGTTGGTGCCGAAGAACGTCACGGACTGTGAGTAGACGCGCTCCTTGGCGTGCGTCGTCTGCAGCAGCCGCGCCATGACCGTCTCGCTCGTGTTGTAGGAGATGGTCAGGTTGTCGGCCAGGTCCTTGGCGATCTGGTAGCGCTCGTCGACGAGCTGCAGGCGGCGCAGTTCGGCGTCGCGCTTGAGCTCGAGCTTGGCCTGCGCCTCGCGGTCCTCGGTGTTCGACGCATCGATGGCCTTGGCTGCCGCGGCCAGAGCGTCCTTCTGCGCGTCGAGCTTCTCGGCAGCCGTCTTCAGGACTTGCAACGCGAGCACTTCGGACTCCTTGAGCGCGCCGCGGAAGTCGCGGTAGGCGTCGAGGATGATGCGCTCGCGTTCGATCTGGTCGCGCGAGTCGGCGGCCACCTCAAGGTAGGTGTCCTTGATCTTGCTAAATCGTGCCGGGATGTCGCCGCGCGAGACCTTCATCCACACGTTTTGCGCACGCTCCCAGAGATCGATTTTGCCGTCTTCGAGCTGCTCCACCATGCTGCGCGCGTCGTCGCGGATGCTGTTGAACGCGCTCGTGATGTCTTCGTAGCGCTCGCCGATGCGCATGGCCTCGATCTGCTCGCGCACCACGGTGTTGAACAGCGAGGCCTGGTTGAGCGTGCGCGCGATGGCGAGCGTCCGGTCCGGGTCGAGATCGCTGATGCGCTCGATGAGCGCGATGACGGGCGCCTCTTCGGTCTTCTCGGGCATGAGCCCGAGGTCGCGGAGCTTGCCTAGTGCCCTGTCCAGGTACTGCATTGGAGACTGCGCCATGGTGATTCCCCTGTCGGTTTGTGTGTTATTCGGCGAGTGCCGCGCTCAGGAGCGTGACCTCAAATTGTTGCGCGCTCGTAAACGGGCCCAGTCCCGTAGAGATCGTCGTGCCCGTGCCTGCAGAGAGCGTGCCGTTGAGCGTGCGCTGGATGTCGCGCACCTGGTTCGAGTCGTCGAGGTAGCGAATGCGGAGCACGAGCCCGCGCACGGCCAGCGGATTCGGATTCTCAACCCGCACGAGCAGCTGGCCCGAGTCGTCTGTGCCCGAGCGTACATTGATGTACTGGCCGGGGTTGTTTCCGAGGTCGAGCCGCATGAGCTCGCCGCGCGCGGCCAGCCCCACATCACCCTGCGACTGCGCCGCCGCGGCGAAGCGCTGCCGCGCCTCGCCCGTGTCGCGGCGGGCCAGCGCGATCTTGCCCAGCGTGTACTGTGCGGGTGCGGTCTCGAAGAGCTTGAGGCTGTTCTTGAGGTCGACCTCGGCGCCGTCGAGTGCGCCACGCCGCTCACGCGCGACGCCGCGTTGCAGGTGGTAGTAAAAGAAGGTCGCGTCACGGTCGAGCGCGCGTGTGTAGTGCGTGATGGCGTCCGCCGTGTCGTTGCGCATGAGCTCGATGTCACCGGCCAGGCCGTGGAAGCTCGCCTCGGCGGGCACCGCCGAGATTGCGGCGCGGGCGTGCTGCATGGCCGCGTCGTAGTTCTTCTCGGCCAGCGCCTTGCGCCCGGCGTCGTAGCGCGCGAACGCGGGTGCGGTTTCTGTCAGCGTGCGCATGGCCGCGGCGTAGCTGTCGCGACCAACGATGCCGCCTGCGGGCAGTTCCTGCACCGTGGCCGCGTTGGCCGCAAGTCGCTGCTCCGACGGCGGGTGGCTTGCGAACAGGCTGGGGCCCGAGGCGGGTCGATTGGCCGAGAGCGCCAGGAACGTGCGCTGCAGGTCGACGGCGCCCTGCGGGTCGTAGCCCGCGCGGCTCATGTAGCGCATCCCGTAGAGGTCGGCCTCGGACTCGGCGCCCCGACTGTAGGCCTGCGTCAGCAGGCTCGCGCCCACGTTGGCCGCGCCGGCGGCGAGTTGCCCGTAGTCGGAGTCGCTCGTGACAACGGCCGTGCCGACGACAAGCGCTTGCAGCAGCATGCCGCGCTGCATCTGGCGCACGCTGTGCTTGGCGGCGGCGTGCACGACTTCGTGACCCAGCACCGCCGCAAGCTCGGCCTCGCTGTCCATCTCGAGCAGCAGCCCGCGGTTGATGGCGATCTTGCCGCCCGGCAGCGCCCAGGCATTGGGTACCCCGTTGTTGAGCACGACAAACTCGTAGGGCAGGTCGCGGTCACTGACGTCGGCCATCTTCTGACCCACGCGAGCCACGTACTCGCTGACGGCCGGGTCGAGCCGGAACTGCCCGCCCTGGGACTGTTGCATGGGCGCGTAGGCATTGGCGCCCATCGCCACTTCCTGCTGGGCCGAGATGATCGTGAGCTCGGAGCGGCCCGTAACGGGATTGGTGACGCATCCCGTCAGCGCCAGTGCGGCTGCGGCGATGCTCAGTCCCGTGCGAATGCGCGCGCGTGTGGTCATGTTGGTCTCCCCCGTGCGTCCAGTGTAGCCGAGGGCGGCAGCGGCCCGCAGCTACCAGCTGCCCGTGTTCTCCATCGAGGCCCAGGGCTCGGCTGGGGCCAGCGACGGCCCCTTCTGCAAGAGCTCGATGGAGATGCCGTCGGGCGAGCGCACAAAAGCCATGCGACCGTCGCGCGGTGGCCGGTTGATCGTAATGCCGGCATCGGCCAGGCGCTGGCAGAGGCCGTAGATGTCGTCGACGCGAAATGCCAGGTGCCCGAAGTTGCGCCCGCCCGTGTAGTCCTCGGGGTCCCAGTTGTAGGTGAGCTCGATGAGCGGCGCCTTGCGCTCGCGCGCGAGCTCGACGTCCTCGGGCGCTGCCAGAAAGGCCAGGGTGAAGCGGCCGCCTTCATTCTCGTAGCGGTTGACCTCGACAAGCCCGAGCTTGTTGCAATAGAAATCCAGCGAGGCGTCGAGATCGCTGACGCGGATCATCGTGTGCAGGTACTGCATTTAGCGGGTCTCCGGGCGGGGCGGGAGGCCGCAGGCTAGCAGGGCCGGGCGTGCTTGACGAATCTTGACAGAGCCCGACACAACTTGCGGAGCCGTGGGTGCAGACTGATTCTGCCTCGAATGCAGGCACCCTCGTTTTCAAGGAGCAGACCATGACCAACGACAAGAAACTCACCGCCGTAGCAGCCGTGGCCTCGCTGGCCCTGTTGCTGCTCTCGGGCGCGTCGATTGCCGGCCACGACAAGCACAAGGACCCGCTCGGCGCGGACCCGGCCAAGCACGCCGCCAAGCTCACGGAGGTCCTGAGCCTCAGCGATGCGCAGGCAGCAGACGTCGAGCAGATTCTCGCCGAAGCACGCACCGAGAAGCAGAGCATCGGCGACACCTACACGCTCAATCAGAAGGACCAGGCCAAAACGGCCATGAAGGAGCTGCACAACCGGACGAGCGAGCGCATCTACGCGTTGCTCGACGCCGATCAGCAGGCGACCTTTGACGAGATGCAGGCCAAGCGCAAAATGCGCGCAGAGCACCGCAAGGAGCAGAAGGAACTGAAGAAACAGCAGCGCGCTGAGTTGCGCGGCGACGGCTGAGTCCGGCCTCCCCAGGGTCTCGGGAAGACCCGCAGCGGCCGTTCCGGCAACGGGGCGGCCGCTTTTTTGTTGGCGCCGGCGCTTGCGCTCGGTGACAATGCGCGGCGCATGGATTCGGTCACGATCATCGGCATCGCCGGCGGCAGTTGCTCGGGCAAGACCCGGTTGCTGCGCCGTCTTCGGGACGCTTTGGGCGGCGCGACCTGCTCCGTGATGCTCCAGGACGACTACTACCACAGTCGTCCCGAGGCGCAGGCCGACAACCTCGCCTTCAATTTCGACCACCCCGACGCGCTCGATTTCGACTACCTCGCGCGAGACCTCGCACGGCTCAAGCAGGGCAGCGACATCGAGTCGCCGCGTTACGACTTTGCGCGCCACGAGCGGCTTGGCGACCAAGTCCGCGCCGTACCCGCGCGACCCGTGGTGCTCGTTGACGGCATCCTCATACTCGCGAGCGCCGTCGCGCGCCACGCCATCGACCACGGCGTATTTATCGAATGCGATGCCGAGACGCGACTCGAACGGCGTATCGCGCGTGACGTCGCAGAGCGCGGCCGCGAGCGTGACAACGTCATCGCGCAGTTCGAGCAACAGGTTGAGCCCATGCACCAGCGCTTCGTCGAGCCCTCGGCGCGCTACGCCAACACGGTGTTCGACCAGGACGCGCTCAACGGCGACGCGGCGCTCGAGCAGATGGTTCGCTTCTGTCGCAAGCTGCCCGGTGTCGACTGAATCGTTGCCGCAGGTCGTCCTGCGGTTCGCCCCCGGCACGCTGCTGGCGGCCGGCATCGCCGCCGGAGCCTACGCCTTGTCGGGTTCCGTTGGCGGCCCCGTCATGGTTTATGCGCTCATCGTCGGCATGGCCTGTCACGGGCTCATGGGCAATCAGCGCATCAAGCCCGGTATCGAGTTCAGCGGTCGCCGCGTGTTGCGTATCGGTGTCGCGCTGCTGGGTCTGAGAATAACGCTGGGCGAGGTGCAGGCGCTCGGACTCGGCACCGCCGTGATTGCGGCGGGCAGCGTTGCCGTGACGCTCATCGGCGGCTACTGGTTTGCGCGCTGGGTCGGTCTGTCGCGCTCGTTTTCCATCCTGACGGCCGGCGCCGTCGCGATATGCGGGGCGTCGGCGGCTCTGGCTGTGGCGGCGGTCCTGCCGCGCAGTGCCGACACGGACAAGCAGGCCATTCTCGCCGTGGTCGGCGTGAATGCGTTGTCCACGGTGGCTATGGTGGCCTACCCGGTGTTGACGCAGTCGCTGGGCTGGGGTGACGTCACAGCCGGTATCTTTCTGGGCGCCACCATCCACGACGTCGCGCAGGTGGTCGGCGCCGGCTACACGATCTCGCCGCTCGCGGGAGAGACCGCGACGCTCGTCAAGCTTATGCGCGTGGCCTGTCTCGTGCCCGCCGTGGCCGTCATCGCCTGGCTGTTTCATCGTCGCGACGCAGAAGCCGGCGGCAAGCCGCCGCCGTTGCCGTTCTTTCTAATTGCGTTCGTGGTGCTGGTGGCGCTGAACAGCACGGGGCTGCTGCCCGAGCTCATCGTTGAGCCGCTGCGACGTGCCTCGGGGATCCTGTTGGTGGTCGCCGTGGCGGCGCTGGGCGTCAAGACGTCGCTCAAGGGCCTCATCACCGTCGGCGCGGCGCCCATCGTGGCCATGCTCGCGCAGACGCTGATCGTCGCCGTCTACGCGTTCGCGGCGCTTGTGCTCGTGTCCTGATCGCCGGCGAGCGGCAGGCGGATCTCGACCTCGAGTCCGCCCTCGCTGCGGTTGCGCGCGCGCATGGTCCCGCCGTGGAGGTCGACGACCTGCTTGCTCACGGCCAGGCCCACGCCGGCCGTACCGGCCTTCGACTGACCCTGGAAAAACGGCTCGAAGATGTGCGCGATGAGGTGTTCCGGGATGCCCGGGCCGCTGTCGCGGACTGCGATCCGCGCGTGGCCATTCTCCCGCAGTAGATCGACGTCGACCTGGCTGCCCTCGGGTGTAAACCGAAGCGCATTGCGTACGACGTTTTCGATGGCGCTTGCGAGCAGCTCGGAATGGCCGCGCAGCACAAGCGCGTCGCCGTGTGTGTCGAGTTGCACATCGAGGCCTCTGGGCGCGCCCTCGAAGCAGGCGTCGTCGACGATTTGCTGCAGGAGCTCGGCAAGATCGACATCGGTCTCCTCTCTGGCCGCATCGGACTGCGCCCGTGCCAGATTCAGCATCTGTGCCGTAAGCGCTTCCATCTGCTCGGCCTCGCGCCCAATGCGCTCGAGCTGCTCGGCGATGGCGTCGGGCTGGCGCCGCGCGAGTTCGAGTGCGACCTGGATGCGCGCCAGCGGCGAGCGCAACTCGTGTGAGGCGTTACGCAGCAGGTCCTGGCGCGTCTGCATCTGGCGCTGCAGCGCGTCAGCCATGTTGTCGAATTGTGCGGCGAGCCGTCCCAGCTCATCGTGGCGGTAAGTCTCCGCGCCCGCGCGCGCCGAGAGCTTGCCGTCGGCCAATGCTTCGGCGGCGCGTGTGACGCGCGTGAGCGGGGCGACGAGATAGCGCGTCAGCAGGAAACAGACCGTGCCCGTCACGATCAGCGCCAACACGAGCACAACGCGGTTCACACCCGGTGTTGCGAACACACCCATGGCCGGAGGACGCCCCGGGCCCAGAAGAAACAGATAGACCTTGCCGTCCGCGTCGACGACTTTGGGCACGCGCTTGCTCGACTTGAGTCGGCCACTGCGCTTGAGGCGCCCAAATGCGAGCTTGGTCTCGGCCGGCAGTTTGCGGTCGAGGATCTCCTCGCCCGTCTCGTCGATGAGGAAGATCGTCTTCGTAACCGGCAGGCCCGCGTCACGGCGCAGCCAGCGCGCGAAGCCCTCGCGGCCGCCGTCAACGAGCGCGGCTTCGGCGTCACGTTGTACGTCAATGCGCTTGAGCTCATTGATCGAGGCCGCGCGCTGCCCGGCCAGGTAGAAGCTCACATGCACCGTGATCGCGCCCACGAGCACGAGCATGACGATGAACGAGAGGAAGATTTTCCAGAAGACGCTGTTCACGCCGCCGGCTCCCGCGGCAACAACGCGTAACCCGCACCGCGCACGTTGCGGATTTCCACGGGCGCCGCCTCGCCGCCCAGCTTCTGGCGCAGGTTCGAGATGTGCGTGTCGAGCGCTCGGTCGTAGGCCGTTCGTTTGCGGCCCAGTGCGAACTGCGTGAGCGCATCGCGCGAGGCGACGTGACCCGCTTCGCGCAGCAGCCCCTCGAGCACGCGTAACTCCGCGCCCGTCAGCGTCACGGATTCCCCACCGATGCTGGCGCGCATGTTGCCCGGGTCGAGCGTCACGCCGTGGAACTCGAGGACTTCGTCGTCGCTTGTCGTGCCGCGGCGCAGGATCGCGCTGATGCGCAGCAGTAACTCGCGTGGGCTAAAGGGCTTGGACAGGTAGTCGTCGGCGCCGGCCTCGAGCCCGCTGATGCGGTCATCGATTTCCCCGCGTGCCGTGAGCATGAGCACGGGTACGCGGCTGCGGTTTCGAATGGCAGTCAGCGTCTCGAATCCGTCCATGCCCGGCATCATGACATCGAGCACGACGAGGTCCGGGGCGGTGGCATCCAGTACCGCAATGCCCGCCCGGCCGTCGGGTGCTGTTTCCACGGTGTAGTCCTCAAGGCGGAGCAGCTCGGCGAGCATGGTCACGAGCTGTTCGTCGTCGTCAATGAGTAGCAGGCGGTGGGTCATCGGGGTGGACGGGCGGAGCGGTTAATCACGAGTATGCCCGGCGTTTGCGCACGTCGTCCCATAAGAAGTGTGAAGCGGGTGCGCCCAAAGCCCCGTGTGCGCTGCGGTCGGGCGCCGACGAATCGAGAAAGTTTGTCTAACCTGCGGAGCATTACACGCTTGTCGTTGTCACAGGTTAACCGTATGTTAGCGGATTGACGCAGGGCACCCGGTCCCGGGTGGCAGGGCACAGGTTAATCGGATGAGCGAGCGCGGATTCATTGGCGAATTGATGTATCGCCGGGTACCCCAGTACCTGGGCCTTTACATCGCCGGTGTCTGGCTGGGTATCGAGATGGGCGACTGGCTGTCGGAGCAGTTCGTCATGCCCGCGCGTTTGACCACGCACATCTTCGTATTCATGGCCGTTATGTTGCCTACCGTGGCGCTGTTTGCCTGGACGCACGGCGCGCCGGGCAAGGATCGGGCCTCCACAGCGCAAAAGGCCTTCGTGCCGTTCAACATCGTGCTGGCGGCCGTCGGCGTGTTTCTCGTGCCCGAGACGCCGCCGTCGTTCGAAGTCGAAACGCTGGCCGGCACGGAGTTTGTTGAAGAGACGCCCTCGCGCCCGAGCTCGCAACGCATCATGGCGTACTACCTGGCCAACAACACGGCTGAAGCGCCCGACTGGTACGCCTACATTCTGCCCATCCTCGTGACCGAGGACCTGCTGCGCGAGAGTCCGGCGTTCACGGCGCTGACGCCGTTCGATGCCGACTCCCTGTTGCAGGACATCGTGCAGTCGGGTTTCAGCAACGCCATGCGGGTACCGCAGTCGCTGCAGCTGCAACTCGCGCGCGACCGTCGCTACAACTACTTCGTGCGGGGCGAGCTGGTCGATGCCGAGGCGGGCGGCATCACCATGCGCTATGCCATGCACGACGTGGCGACGGGTGAGCCGCGGGTCACGGGTGAAGTGACGTTCACGGACGACACCATGTTTAGCTCCGTCGACACAATTTCTGCTGCGTTGCAGGAGGAGCTCGAGCAGAACATCAGTGATGCCGTGCAGATGACCGACCTGCCGATCTCCGAATCGATGAGCCCGAATTTTGAGGCGCTGCGTCTCTACACCGAGGCCCGCATTGCGAGCAACCTCGACAAGGACGGCCCGCGCGGTGGCGCGCTCATGCAACAGGCCGTGGAAGTCGACCCGCAGTTCGCCGAGGCACATCACCGCATCGGTATGTTCCATTATTTCAATGCCCGCAATGATCTGGCCGAGCAGTCGTTTGACGCGGCGCTGCGTTACAGCTTCCGGCTGTCGAACGCGAGCGAGTACCAGATCAAGATCAACAAGGCGGCCATCAACGGGGACTTCGAGGGCGCGCGCGACATCGCCCGGGCCTGGACCCGGGTGGAGCCGGGCAACGAATCGGCATTCATGCGGCTTGCGCGCATCAACATCGTCACGGCGCTGGACCTCAACGAGGCCAGGGAGGCCTTCGTCACGGTTCGCGAGCTCAACCCGATGGCGATCAGCACGCTCAAGGAATCGGCGCAGATCGAGCAACAGCTTGGCAATACCGATGCTGCCGAGGCCATGCTGCTCAAGTACACGGAAAAGGCGCCGGATGACGTGAGCGGCCTGAGTGCGCTCGCGCAGCTTCAGGCGCTCAATGGCGACGGCGATGCCGCGCTGGACACCTACCGACAGGCGGCGCTGCTGGACGACCGCAACGTTGAACCCAAGCTCGGCGCGATCTCGGTGCTGATGCGCCGGGGGGACTATGCGCAGGCCGAAGACCGCCTGACCCGGCTGTTGCAAAGCGACCTTACCGATGAGCAGAAACTCAACGTCTACACGCTGGCCAGCAGCATGTACACGCAACGCGGCAAGTACGCCGATTCGATCCGCATCATGACCGAGGCCGAGCCCATCATGATGCGCGTCGCCGGGCCGCTCATGACGACGCTGCAGGCGACCGCGCCGAGGATCGTGCAGCAGGGCTTCCTCGACGACGACCCTGACGCGGCACTCGGCGAGCTCGATGACCTCGGTGCCACGATGCAGGCGCCCTGGACGGACTTCATCGCCCTCTACAAAGCCGGCCTTCTTGCGGCGCACGACCAGGGCGACGCGTTCATCGACAATCTGGGTAGCGTGGAGCGCTTCGCCACCACCCAGCCGGGCAACGCGAACCTGCAGTTCATGGCCGACTCGTACCGCGCGAGGGCGGCCGTTTACGAGAACCGCCCCGACGAAGCGATCGAGCTCATCAACCTCGCCATCGAGCGCTCCGAGTCGTCCTGGCTGGCCGTGTTTCTGAGCGGCGAAATCCTGAGCATGCAGGCGGAGATGTACGACACGCTGCGCCGCGCGGGTGAGATCCGCGAGGCCATCAGCGGGCTCGAGGGCATCGTGACGCGTTACCCCGGTCTCGCGCTCGCACACCTGCGTTTGGCGCAGGCCTACTTCGATCTGGGGCGAGAGAGCCAGGCCCGCGACGCGCTCGATGCGGTCAAGGAGCTCTGGCAGGAAGCCGACGAGACACTCGTCTACCTGCAGGAAGTGGCCAGTCTCGAAGCGGCGCTCGACGAGCGCGCCTGAGTCAGTCGCCGGCAAGCCCCGTCTGCACCCGCCAGAGACTGGCGTAGATCCCGCCGCGGGCGACGAGCGCGTCGTGGGTGCCCGATTCGACAATACGCCCCTGGTCGAGCACGTGGATCTGGTCGGCGTTGACGATCGTCGACAGGCGGTGCGCGATGACGATCGTCGTCCGGTTTTCGGAGATGTGCGCCATCGATCGCTGGATCGCCGCTTCGGTCTCGTTGTCCACGGCCGAGGTGGCTTCGTCGAGGATTAGAATTGCGGGGTCTTTGAGCACGGCACGTGCGATCGACAGGCGCTGGCGCTGGCCGCCAGAGAGCTTCTGCCCCTGCTCGCCAACGACGGTGTCGAGCCCCTCGGGCAGCTTGTCGATAAATTCTGTGGCTTCGGCGGCCTCGGCCGCGGCGCGAATCTCGGCATCGCTGGCATCGGGGCGCCCGTAGGCGATGTTTTCGCGAACGCTGCCGTGGAACAGGAAGACATCCTGGCTCACGAGACCGATGTGGCCGCGCAGGCTGGCCAGCGCGAGACTGTCGATGGGCTGCGCATCGACAGTAATACGACCCGCGCGCGGCGTGTAGAAGCGCAGCAGCAGCTTCACGATGGTGCTCTTGCCGGAACCGGTCTGCCCCACGAGGGCGATCGTTTCGCCGGGCTTCACGTCGAGCTCGATGCCGTGCAGTACCGGTACGTCGTCGCGATAGGCGAAGTCGACCTGCTCGAAGCAGATGGCGCCCTTCGGTGATTCGAGCGGCACAGCGTCCTGGTCGTCGCGGATCTTCACGGGAACCTCGATGAGGTCGAGGATGCGCCGCGTCGAGGCCATGGCGCGCTCGTAGAGGTCGACGGTGTTGGCGAGGTCCGTGAGCGGCCAGAGCAGGCGCTGGGTCAGGAACACGAGCACGCCGTAGGCACCCACATTGAGTGTGCCGTTGAGTACCTTGTAGCCGCCGATGAGGAACGTGGCGACGAAGCCCGCGAGGATCGCCATACGAATGATCGGGATAAACGCTGAGCTCACGCGGATCGCGCGGCGGTTGGCATCGACGTAGCTGCGGCTTTGCTCGCTGACGCGCTCCACCTCTTCGGCTTCGGTCGCAAAGCTCTTGATGGTCATGATGGCGCCCAGGTTGGCCGCGAGCCGGCTGCCGAGTGCGCCCACTCGTTCGCGAACGTCGGCGTAGAGCGGCTGCGCGCGGCGCTGGAAGTAGAACGCGCCGATGACGATCACGGGGATGGGGGTGAACGCGATGAACGCGATCGATGGCGACACCGCGAAAAACACGCCGCCCACGGCGAGCAGCGTGGTCGCCACCTGGATCAGATTATTGGCGCCGTTGTCGAGGAAGCGCTCGAGCTGATTCACATCGTCGTTGATGATGGCGACGACATTGCCTGCGCGCTGGTCTTCGAACCACGCCAGGTCGAGCTGTTGCACGTGCGAGTAGGCGTCGATGCGCATCTTGTGCTGCAGGTCCTGCGCGAGATTGCGCCAGAGCACCAGCAACAGAAACTCGAACACGGACTCCCCAATCCAGATTACGAGTGTGAGCACGGCCAACAGCACAATCTGGTGCTTGGGGTCCGTGATTCCGGCCGCCGCCACGAAAGAGTCCTGCTGGCGCACCACAACGTCGATGGCGATGCCGATGAGTATCTCGGGCATCACATCAAACAGCTTGTTCATCACCGAACAGAAGCTCGCGGCCAGGTAACGCGGCCGAAAGCCTCGCGCATAATGCAGCAGGCGCGTCAGCGCGCCGAATGAACTGGCGGAGGCGGAAGTCACGGCGCGAGTATACCGACTTCAAACCTTGTCAATGCGAGTGACCCCACCGTCATGGCGAGAGGCCCCACCGTCATTGCGAGGGCCCCCACCGTCATTGCGAGCCCACGCAGTGGGCGCGGCAACCTCGTAACGAAGTCGCGCCGCCAAACAACACAACCCCCTAACCACCCCCGCCTGCCCGCGCCGCCGATAGGTATTGTCGGGAACGCTCGAGTCCATCCCTGGATCGCTTGGCGAGCGACGTCCTGTCGCTCGACATCCCGACAATACCTATCGGCGGCACAGACAGGCTGCCTCAACTCAAGGTAATGAGCTCACCGCCCCTGGTGAGGCAGCCATCCTGTCGGGTCGGAGGGGTTTGACGGACCGTCATTGCGAGGGGCCGAAGGCCCCGCGGCAATCTCTTGACGTAATCGTGCTGCCGAATGACCCGGCCCCCTAGCCACCCCCTCCGACCCAGCGGGCTGGCGGATGGAGGGTTCGTTTGGCGGCACGAATTCGTTACGAGGTTGCCGCGCCCACTGCGTGGGCTCGCAATGACGGTGGGGGCCCTCGCAACGACGGTGAGGGGCGGCCTCTCGCAATGACGGGACTGCCGTTATACTTGAGGCTCCCACCGGGAACCCACTGATGATGAGCACCATAGACATTTCTGTGACCGTTAACGGACGGATGCAGACGCGGGCCGTTGAGCCGCGTTTGTTGCTCGTCGAGTTTCTGCGCGAGACCTTGGGGCTCACCGGTACACACGTCGGTTGCGATTCCTGTCAGTGCGGGGCCTGTGTGGTGCACGTCGACGGGAAATCCGTGAAGAGCTGCGCCATGCTCGCAGTGCAGGCCGATGGTCGCGAGGTGACCACGATCGAGGGGCTGGCCGACGGCGACGACCTGCATCCCGTGCAGGCTGCGTTTCGCGAGCAGCACGCGCTGCAGTGTGGGTTTTGTACGCCCGGCATGATCATGAGCGCCGTGGACCTGCTCAACCGCGATCCCGATCCCGATGAGGCGGCGATCCGGCTTTGGCTCAACGGCAATCTCTGCCGTTGCACGGGCTACCAGAACATCATCCGCGCGGTCGAGGCGGCCGGTGTCGCGATGCGCGCTGTGGACGACGCGTGAAGGCTTTCGAGTACACGCGCGCCGATGACGCAGCCGATGCCGTGCAGCGGCATGGTGGCGAGGCGGGTACCGAGTTTCTTGCCGGCGGCTTGTCGCTGGTGCCCGCCATGAAGTCCGGTCGCGCTGCGCCTCTCGCGCTCGTCGACATCTCACGGATCGACGGGCTCGCCGGGATTCGTGTGGAGGGTGATGTCCTCGTCATCGGCGCCGGTGCCACGCATGCGCGGGTCGCGACCGATGCGGCCGTGGCCGAGCTCGTGCCGGCGCTTAATACGCTTGCCAACGGCATCGGCCACCCGCAGGTGCGCCACCTGGGCACGCTGGGCGGGACGCTGGCGACGGCGGATCCGGTGACGGACTGGCCGCCCGCGTTATTGGCATTGCGAGCCGTCGTTGTCACCGATCGGCGTGAGATAGAGGCGGCGGCCTTTTTCACAGGGCCGTTCTCGACGGTTCTCGAGGCCGGCGAGCTCATCACGGCCATCCGGTTTCCGCGCTGCCGGCAGGCGGCCTACCGCAAGTTCGAAAACCCCGCCTCGCGCTATGCCATGGCGGGCGCGTTCGTGGCGCGTGGCGCCGAGCGTGTGCGCGTGGCCGTGACAGGCGCCGCCGCGACCGTGCACCGCGAGCCGCTGCTGGAGCAGGCGCTCACGGCGCGGTTCACACCGGATGCCGCGCGCGACGTCGTGCTCGACCCGTCACGCTACATCGACGACGTGCATGGCGACCCCACCTACCGTGCCCAGCTCGTGCGAACCATGGCGGCGCGGGCCGTTGCAGCCATCAACGGATAGCGTGACGCGGTCTATTGTGGGCACCTGATGCGGCGGTTATCCTGACCGACCTTCTTGATCGCAGCCTGCGGGGGCGGGGCGCACCAATGACCGCATTCGGCACCCAGTTTTCAGACCAGTTCATCACCGCCGAGTATCGCGACGGCGCCTGGCATAAGCCCGAGCTCAAGCCGCTCGCGCCCATGCCCATGCACCCGGCGGCGCACGTGTTCCACTACGCGAGCACCTGCTTCGAGGGCTTCAAGGCTTACCGCTGGGCCGACGGCAGCGTGCACATCTTCCGGCTCCACGATCACGTGGCGCGCATGCAAAAGAGCGCCGCCTCGCTGCACTTGCCCGTGCCCGACGCCGACCTGCTCGCGCACATGGTGCTCGACGTCGTGGCCGCCAACCGGGATGACGTGCCCGAGCTGCCCGGTGCGCTCTACCTGCGCCCGACGCTCATCGGCACGCTGCCCAACATCGGCGCGGCGGCATCGCCCAGCACCGAGGCGATGCTCTACGTACTGACGTCGCCCGTGGGCGACTATTTCGCCGGTGGCATTCGCCCGCTCAAAATTCTCATCGACGACGTCAACGCGCGCTCGACCACACAGCTCGGCAGCACCAAGACCGGCGGCAACTACGCCGCGGCGCTGGGCCCGACGCTTGCGGCCAAGGCCGAGTTCGGCGTCGACCAGGTGCTGTTCTGTCCGGCCTCGGACGTGCAGGAAACCGGCGCGGCTAATTTCCTCATCATTGGCGACGACCACGTGCTGACGAAGCCGCTGGACTCCACGTTCCTGCACGGCATCACGCGCGCCTCGACGCTGGCACTGGCGCACGACCTGGGCTACACCGTCGAGGAACGTCCGTTCACGGTGGCCGAGCTGCTGGAGTCCATCAAGACGACGGACGCTGCGCTGTCGGGCACGGCAGCGAGCCTCACGCCGGTCGGCGAGATGGTCTATCGGGGCCAGACCCACGTCGTCAACCCGGGCAGCGAATACGCCAGTGTCATCAAGCTGCGCGATGCCTTGTCGGCCGTTCACAGTGGCGCGCGTGAGGACACGCACGGCTGGCTGACGCGCGTCGATTGACGGCGCTGCATTTCGCGTCGATTGCTGATGCCGGCCGCGCGCTGCGGGGCGGCGACACGAGCTCGGTCGCGCTCACGACCTTGATGCTCGAGCGCATCGCCGCGCACGACGCGGCGCTCAACGCTTTCATCACCGTGACGGATACGCTGGCCCTGGCAGCGGCAAGGCGCGCCGATGCCGAGCTCGCGGCCGGCTACGATCGGGGCCCGTTGCACGGCATACCGATCGCCATCAAGGATCTGTGCGACACGGCGGGCGTGCGCACCACCCGTGGTTCGCGGCTGTTCGCAGACCACGTCCCCGAGCGCGACGCGCACGTTGTGCGGCGACTGCATGAGGCCGGCGCCGTCATGCTGGGCAAGACGGGTCTGCACGAGCTGGCCTACGGCACCACGAGCGAGAACGACTTCTTCGGTCCCGTGCACAACCCCTGGCGCCTCGACTACATCAGTGGCGGCTCAAGCGGGGGTTCGGCCGCAGCGGTGGCGGCCGGGCTGGCCTTTGGCGCCGTCGGTACCGACACGGGCTGCTCGATCCGCCAACCTGCGCATTGCTGCGGCATCGTTGGGCACAAACCGACGTACGGGCTTGTGAGCAAGGCCGGCGTGCAGCCGCTCGTGTGGAGCCTCGATCACGTGGGGCCCATCACGCGCACGGTCGCGGACGCCGCACTCATGCTTTCGGCGATGGCGGGGTTCGATCCTGAAGATCCCTGCTCGGTCGACACCGCGGCCGGGCCATTCGATAGCGCCGGTGGTCAGGTCGAAGGCTTGCGGCTCGGTGTGGTGCGCCGGTTCTTCTTCGACGGTCGTGAGGACGTCATCGCGACCATTGATGCGGCCATCGCCGGACTGGTGGCAGCGGGAGCGCAAGTCGTGACGCTCGATGTGCCCGAGATCGCGATGGCCTCGGAACAGGGGCGGCACATGTTCGTCGAGGCCCTGGCCGTGCACGAACGCGATCTGGCTGAGCGCCCCAATGACTTCGGGGCCGAGGTGCGCGGCAAGCTCGAGGCGCTCAAACGGGTTTCGGCCGCCGACTACGCGCGCGCCAAGCGCTATCAGCCCGAGTTCGCACGGCGCATGGAAGGCCTGCTCGAGCACTGTGACGTGCTCTGCGCGCCGGCGTCGACCATCACGGCGATGCCCGTTGGCGACCTGCCCGATGACTTTCACTTCAACGCCTGGAAGAACACCTGCGTCTTCGACTACACGGGTCAGCCGTCGATCTCGGTGCCCTGCGGCTTCACGGCTGATGAACTTCCCGTGGGGCTCATGCTGACCGGCCGCCGGTTCGAGGACGCGGCACTGCTGCGCGCGGCACGCGCCGTGGAGGAGACGCTCGGCGCGTACCGCGTGCCGCCGTTGTTCGCGGGCTGACGGATCCAACCCCCCGTCATTGCGAGCCGGCGAAGCCGGCGCGGCAATCTCCTAACGCCGTTGTGCCGTCGGGCAGCACGATGGCGTTAGGAGATTGCCGCGGCCACTTTGTGGCCTCGCAATGACCCGGCCGGGGGCGGGGGAGGTGCGCCGGCTCGCAATGACATGGCTTGTCCGCCGGCGCTCAATAACCGTGTTTGTCAGCTCGCCTTCGCCAGCGAGTCACCAACGATCGCGTCGCCCGTCAGGGCCAGGTCGGCGATGCGGGCGCGCGCGGCGTCCATCACTGCTTCGGCGTCGAAGTTGAGGCGGCCACCGTCGATGGTCTCGACCGAATCGAAGCCCAGGAAGGTCAGGAACTGGACGAGGTGCGGCGTTGCGAAGTCAACGGGCGCATTCAGCGGCACGCCGCCCGAGGTGACAGCGATCCAGGCCTGCTTGTTCTTGAGCAGACCTTCGGGGCCCGTTTCCGTGTAGCGGAAGGTGCGGCCCGCACGGGCGACGAGGTCCATCCAGGCCTTGAGTGCGGCCGGGACACCAAAGTTGTACATGGGCGTGCCGATGATCACGAGGTCAGCCGCTTCGAGCTCGGCGACGAGCGTGTCGGAGCCCGCGAGCGCTGTGCGCTGCGCCGGCGTACGTTCGGCTTCGGGCGTGAAGGTCGCACCGACCCAGGTCTCGTCGATGAAGCTCGTGCCGCGACCCAGGTCGCGCTCGACGACGTTGACGTTCGTGTAGCGGGTCCGCAGCGACTCGATAGCCGCGTCCGTGAGCTGGCGGGAGGCCGAGGCGTCGTAGCGGGCGCTAGCGTTGATGCGAAGGACGTTGAGGGTGTTGTTGCTCATGATCTGCTCCGTGGGTGATGGGGCGTGATGACTTGAGGCGCAGTATCCGGATTGCGCGAAATGGGATAAACCGGCATTCTGGGAATAGACTGTTGCGGAAAGCAGAACAATGGGTCGACTTCAGGCGCTACAACATTTTGTGGCCGTGGTTGAGGCGGGCAGCTTCACGGCCGCCGCAGATCGACTGGGTGTGGCCAAGTCCGCCGTGTCGCGGCGCGTCCGCGAGCTCGAACAGCGGCTTGGGGCCCAGTTGCTCAACCGCACAACACGCGCGACCGACTTGACGGACAGCGGCCGGGCCTTTTACGAACGCGCCGTGCGCGTGCTCGCCGATCTCGACGAGGCCGAGGCCGCCGTTGCCCAGCGTGGTGGGCGCCTCATCGGGACGCTGCGTGTCGCCTTGCCCTTGTCATTCGGCATACGCCACATGGCCGCACCCATCGCCGCGTTTCTCGAGGCGCACCCCGACATCGATATGCAGACCGATCTCAATGACCGGCGCGTCGACCTGGTCTCGGAGGGCATGGACCTGGCGCTGCGTATCGGCCACCTGCGCGACTCCACGCTCATTGCGCGCAAGCTGTTCGACGTGAAGTTTGTGACCTGTGCGAGCCCCGGATATCTCGCCGCGCATGGCACGCCTGCGACGCCCGAGGACCTCGCCGATCATCGAGTGCTCGTCTACACCAACGTCACGGATCCGCGTCTGCTGCCCTACGTCGACGCCGATGGCCGGTCACGTGATGTGCGCGTCGAGCCTCGACTTGCGGCCAGTAACGGCGACCTGCTCGTGGCGGCTGCCGCCGAAGGTCAGGGCGTCGTCGTCGAACCCAACTTCATGGCCGCGGAGGCCGTGGCGAACGGGTCGCTTGTACCCATTCTTGCGGGTTTTTCGCGGCCACCCACGCCCGCCTACGTGGTGTACCCGCACACCCGGCATTTGTCCTTGCGTGTGCGGGCGTTCATCGACCACCTCATCGAGTGGTTCGCGGGCGAGTTGCCCTGGGACACCTGCTGCGGCGGGTGAGGCTTCCTCCGGCATTGGGAGGCGACGCGGACAAAACACCGTCATTGCGAGGCCACGAAGTGGCCGCGGCAATCTCGCAATGCCATCGTGCGGCCAAACGGCGCGAAATCGTTACGAGATTGCCGCGCCTGCTTCGCAGGCTCGCAATGACGGGGGGGGTTGCTCAGGTTCGCAATGACGGGGGGGTGCGCAGGCTCGCACTGGCGGCGGGTATTGCGTCTCCTCGCAATGGCGGTGTGGCGACGCGTCGCCTCTCGGTGTCGGTTACGGATCGACCACGAGCACCATCGCGTCCATGGCGTTTAGCGCTACAGGGATCTCAACGCTCGAGTCTGATCGCGACAGGGTCGTCGTTCGATCGGAGAGCGCGTCGCTCAAGTCTGCCGTATCGCTGTCCCCGAGCCAGCGATTGGCCAGCGCCTCAGGCAGTCGCAGCGCGAATTCGCGCGGTTCACGGTTGAAGTTGGCCACGACCACAACGCGGCGGTCTCCGTTCCAGCGGGCGAAGGCGTAGAGGCGGTCGTCGTAGCCTTCGCTGTCCGCGCGGTTCAGCGCGTGCAGGTCGAGGTAGGACCCGCGCATGCTCGCATCGTCGCGCGCAAACTGCAGCAGGCGTTTGTAGAAGTCGTGGAGCTCGCGTTGCTCGTCATCGAGGCCACCGCCGTCGAACGCGCCGCCGTTCATCCAGGCCTGGTGCGTGGGGACACCCCAGTAGTCGAAGATCGTAGTGCGCGTCGGGTCGCCGAAGCCGGCGTCGCCGTCGCCAGGTTCGCCCACGTGCTGGCCGAAGTAGAGCATGACGGGCGCGCGGCTGATCAGAGCCGATACGGTCATGCCCGGCACGCCCATGCGCGCGTCGCCTGCGAACGCGTCGCTCGCGATGCGCTGCTCGTCGTGGTTCTCAAGGAAGTGAAGCATGTGGTCGGCCATGGGCGCGACGCTCGCGTGCACGCCGGGCAGGGCGTCGATGCCCGCGCGGCCCTCCATAACGGGGCGCAGCGTGTCGTAGAAGCCGACCTTGTCATAGAGGTAGTCCATTTTCCCGAGTCGCAGATAGTCGCGGTAGAGCTCGGGGTTGTAGACCTCGGCGAGCAGGAAGGCGTCGGGGTCTTCGGCCTTGATGGCGCAATTCAGGTAACTCCAGAACGCCGCGGGCACCATCTCGGCCATGTCGTAGCGGAAGCCGTCGACGCCGCGCGCGGTCCAGTAAAGGACGATGTCGCGAAACTTCTGCCAGCTGTCGGGCACGTCCTTATCAGCCCAGAATGCGCTGTGCGCGGTGCAGTCTTTCGCGGCGAATCCCGCGGGCAGGTCGTCGAAGTCGTGGCTGCCGTCGGGGCGCACGCCGTAGTTCACCTTGACGGTCTCGTACCAGTCATTGAAGTCGGGCCGGGTCGCGCGGGCGCCGTTGCCCGTCCATTTGGCCGGCGATTCCGCGAACGCGCCGTCGGCGAGCGGGTGGGCGTCGCCGCCGAGCGGCGCGTAATCGTCAGGCCATTCCGGGACAGCGAAGTCCTCGCCGACAACGTAGTAGAAGTTGTTGTCGCGCGCGTACGCGACACCCGTGTCATCGTCCGCACCGAAGTCTCGCACGCCCTCGGGTTTGGCCAGTGACACGTAGCCACGCGCCACATGGTTCGGGACGATGTCGATGAGCACCTTCATGCCGTGCGCGTGTGTGCGTTCGATGAGCGCGTCGAACTCG
Source organism: Pseudomonadota bacterium (assembly GCA_039821605.1). GTDB lineage: Bacteria > Pseudomonadota > Gammaproteobacteria > Steroidobacterales > Woeseiaceae > CALBPI01. The sequence goes on from JBCBNV010000004.1 coordinate 490,047, forward strand.
GCGAGGCGCTGCGCGGGGTCGTCGGCAAGGTCCGGGTTGACCGTGTAGTAGTCCTTGACGGCATAGGGCGAGCCGGCGCGGCCCTTGACCACGTCGGGGTCGTCGTCGCCGATGCCGTACTCGCTGTAGTCGCGGATCACGGCGTGATGCGGGACACCGGTGTACCAGACGTGCGTGACGCCCAGTGCGCGTATGGCCTCGAGTGCCTGGTCATCAAAGTCCGAGAACTTGCCGACACCGTTCTGCTCAAGCGAACCCCAGGGCACGTTGGCGTCTAGCGTATTGCCGAACAGTCGCGTGAACACCTGGTAGACCACAAACTTGCCCGCGGGCGCGTCGGCCGTCGTCGCGGCTTCGGGCAGGGGCTGCGCCGGCGGCTCGCTGGCCGTCTCGCGACTGCCGCAGGCTACAGCGAGGCACGCGGCCAACAGTACGATCAACGTGCGGTGCATCTTCATTCCTCAATCTCAATGGTCACAGCGCCCTGGGCGTGTTCAAAACGAATGCGCAGTTCGCGCTGCCTGGGCGCGTAGCTTACGGCGGGCGAACCCGCGAGCTGCGCGTTGCCGATGTCGCGCCCGTCGACACGCACCTGCGCGGGCTGCGCCACCTGGTTGTGAACAACAAGTGTGACCGTGCGGGTCTCGGGCATGCCGGTGTAGCCCTGGCCGCCGCGGGTGACGGTGACCGTGCGTCCGCCCTCTCGCACCGCGCCCCCAAACTTGAGTACGTCGAGCGCGCTTGCGGTATTGCTGTCGCGCGAGTGGCCGTCGTCTTCAATCATGCGGCCCTTTGAAGCCGTGACGGCGTCGTCGGCGTACCAGTGCAGCGTGAGCTGCTCGGTCGAGTAGTCGCGCGTCGTCTGCGCGACATCGGCGAGCGGCAGGAACGCACCCGCGCGCACGAGTACGGGTGTGTCGTTGACGGGTGCGGGAACCGTCACGGTGCCACCGCCCTCGTAACGCGCGCCGTCTGCGCGGTTGAACCACACCCCTTGGGGCAGGTCGATGTCGACGCTGCGCGCGCGCCGCGCCGTGACCGGGGTGACCAGCAGGTCGTCGCCGAACAGGTAGCTGCTCGTGTTCTCAAACAGGCGCGTATCGGCTTCGTCGGCGAAGAACAGCGGCCGCACGAAGGGCAGGCCTGTGGTCGTGTTCTCGTGTGCGAGCGTCTGAATGTAGGGCAGCAGCCGGTAGCGTTGCTCGATGAGTCGACGCGCTTCGCGCAGCGTACGCCGGTCGTGGAACACGGGCTCGGGCGCGATGTGCTCCTGCGCATGGGGACGGAATACGGGCTGGTACACACCCATCTGCAGCCAGCGCAGGTAAAGCTCGCGGTCGAAGCGCTCGCCGCCCGCGAAGCCGCCCAGGTCAGAGTGAATGTAGCCAAGCCCGAACAGGCCCATTTGCAGCGAGAGCTCGACCTGGGGCTTGAGCCCGCCCCAGGAGCGGTCGACGTCGCCCGTCCAGGGCACGATGCCGTAGCGCTGGGTGCCCGCGAAGCCCGCGCGCATCATGATGAAGGCGCGTTCGTCGGGGTAATGCCTGGCGTGGTTTTCGAACACGAGCCGGGCCCACTCGTGGCCGTAAGCGTTGTGCACAGCATCGCCCGTGGCGATCTGGTTCGAATCGCTCAGCGTGTGCAGCGTGTCGTCGGGATGCACCTCGGGCTCGCCCAGGTCGCCCCAGACGCCGGCCACGCCCTGCTCGTAGAGCCCTTCGTAGATGCGCCAGAACCAGCTGCGGGCCTTGTCGTCAAAGACGTCGATGAGCCCGGTGTTGCCAAAATAGAAATCGAAGGTGCGCGGGCCACCCGCGAGGTTTTTCGCGATGACGCCCGCGTCGAGAGCTTCCTGCCAGCGCGTCGAGCTCGTGAGAATGAAGGGCTCCGTGATGAGCACCGTCTTGACGCCGTCATCATTCAGGGCGCCGATCATCTTGCCCGGCGTCGGGAAGGCGTCACGGTCCCAGTCGAGCTTGCCCATGTGGCCCTTGATGTCGGGGCCGAACCAGTACAAGTCGATGACGATGGCATCGACTGGCACCTGTGCATCCCTGTAGGCCGCGATCGTGTCCAGCACTTCCTGTTCGGTGCGGTAGCCGAAACGCGAGGCAATATTGCCGAAGGCCCAGCGCGGCGGCAGTGGCTGGCGGCCGATGGCACCCGTGACCGCCGTGACGAGCGCGGGGAAGCTCTCGCCCGCGCTCACGATGTAAGCCGTGCGCCCCGCGCGCGCCTGGAAATCGAGCACGTCGGACTCGGTGGCGCCCAGGTCGAGCCAGCCTGTGGCCGTGTTGTCGAAAATCAGTGCGTAGCGGTCCGACGACATCACGGCGGGCAGGCCGTAGTACATCTGGTCGGCTTCGGTGGTGTAGCCGTAGCTCGCGCGGTTGTAGAGCGGCAGCCGATGCCCGCGCCGATCCATACCGAGCACGCGCTGGCCGCCGCCGATGAGCTTTTCTTCGGGCTCGAGCGCAAAGCGAAACCCGCGCATCGTGTCGTGCGCGTAGTAGCCAAACTCCTCGGCCACGAGTGGTTCGCCGTCGAGGCTGTAGCTGATCGTGAGGTCGTCCCGCGTGATTTCGGCCATGAGCCGCTCGCTGCCGAACAACAGCACGTCCCTCGTCTCCGCGAGCACGGCGACCGTCGCGTCGCGCTGGCCGGACAGCGCGAACGAAGGGAACTGCGTGACGCCGGGCTCAGCGTAGTGCGCGGCCATGCTCGTTGCGTTGACGATATCGAGCGTCAGCGTGCCGCGTGTCGTTTCGACGGTGAGCGTCTGCCCGTCGAGCCTGTGGCTTTCGTAGTCCCCGAAGTCGGCGCGCGCCAAGGCGGCGCAGGTCAGGGCGAACGCGAGCAACGCGGTTCTGCATACGGTCATGTACGGGGCTCCTCGGGGTCGCTTAGGGCGGGCAACGTGTCGAAACGGAAGGTCGTGCGCGCGTAGTAGCGCGCATCGGGTCTGAGCACGGGCGACGCCACGGCGTCGTTGTTGATGGCGTCGGGGTGGTGCTGCGGTTCGAGGCAGACGCCATCGGCGCGCTTGTCGCCAAGCGCCAGGTCGCGGGCCACGAAGAGCTGCAGCGTCGGCATCGTGGTTGCTATGGCGAGTCGGCGCCCGCTCCGCGGCTCCGCCAGGATGGCGGCGAGGCGCATGTCACCCTCGCTGTCGTCGAGCACAAGTGCGTGGTCGTAGCCGCCGCGCGGGGCCAGTAGTGCGTCATAGGCCCGCTCGCCGAGCGTCATGGCGCGCCGAAAGTCGAGCGGCGTCTCTTCGACGTCGGCCAGCACCCCGGTCGGGATGCCTTGCGCGTCCACGGGCATCCAGCGCGCGGCCCGCACCTGGAGTCGGTGGTCGTTGACGGCCTGCGTCGGGGCGCCGCTCAGGTTGAAGTAGGGATGTAGCGTCGGCGCAAACAGTGTGGGCGCCGACGTGCGGGCCATGGTCTCGACGGTCAGCGTGTTGTGGTCGTCCAGTGAGTAGCGCTGGCGCACCGCAAGTAGCCCCGGGTAGCCCTGGTCACCGTCGGGGCTCTCGAGGTAGAGGGACAAGGCCTGACCGCCGTCGGCGTCTCGCTCGATGACGCCGTCCCAGAGTTTGCGGTCAAAGCCCTCGTGACCACCGTGCAGGTGATGGTCGCCGTCATTGGCGGGCAACTCCAGCGTGGTGTCGTCGAGCGTGCACTGGGCGTTGGCGATGCGGTTGGCGACGCGACCGATCGTTGCGCCCAGGTAGTGCGGGTCCGCGACCCAGCTGTCAAAGTCACTGTGCGCGAGCACGACATTGCCGAGCGCGCCGTCGCGATCGGGCACGCGGCAGCCGGCGATGCGTGCACCCCAACTCAGTACGGTGACCTGCATACCGGCGTCATTGGTCAGCGTGTAGGCGCTGACATCCCGTTGGTCGGGCAGCCTGCCGAAGTGACCGCCGACGATGCTTGCCATCGCGTTGTGACCCCCTGTCCCCGAGCGTATGCTACCGCGTCCCCACGCTCCGTGGCCTTGAATAGGTATTCATCGATGCGCCCCCGCCCGTGACCGAAGCCGACCGCACAGCTCGTGACGGTGTCATCGCGGCGCTCGTTGCCTATCTCACCTGGGGCCTTCTGCCCGCATTCCTGTTACTGATCGTCGTGGTGCCTGCGCCCGAGCTGCTCGCGCACCGCGTCATCTGGAGCGTGCCGTTCGGTGCCCTGATCATCGGGCTGCGTGCGCAGTGGCCCGAGGTCCGGCGCGCCTTTACGACGCGGCGCACTTTCGGCTGGCTCTGCGTGTCAGCGCTGTTCATCGGCATCAACTGGCTCGTGTACATCTACGCCGTGCAGGTCGCGCAGATCTTCCAGGCCAGCCTGGGCTACTACATCAATCCGCTGCTGCTCGTGCTGGTCGGTGTCGTGTTCTTCGGCGAGAAGCTCGCGGGCTTGCAACTGGCGGCCGTGGTCGCTGCCACAGTCGGTGTCGCGGTACTCACGTTTTTGGGCGGGGAGCTGCCCTGGATCTCACTGGTGCTGGCCGTGTCGTTCACGATCTATGGCGTGGTGCGCAAGCAAGTCGTCGTCGGCGGCATGCCGGGTCTGTTCGTCGAGACCGTGTTGTTGTTGCCCTTCGCGCTGGCTTGGGTGGCCTACATCCACATCGAGGGCACGAATCTCTGGCTCGAGACCGAGACATCAATCTCGCTGCTGCTCATGCTCGCGGGCCCGCTCACCGTCATACCGCTGCTGGGTTTCGCGCTCGCGGCGCGGCGACTGCGGCTTTCGACGATCGGCTTCATGCAGTTCATCGCGCCGACCATGCAGTTTGGTATCGGTGTTCTCAGCGGCGAGCCGCTTTCGACGGGCCGGCTCGTGTGCATGCTGCTGATCTGGCTGGCCGTTGTGCTGTTCTGCGCCGACGGTCTTATCGCGCGCCGGAAGCGCCGCCGCGCTACGTCCCCAGAAGCACCTCGCGCCGGCTAAGCGTCGCGCGTTTGCCGTACATCGTGAAGTTCAGCGCGAGCGCGCTGACAACACAGAAGATGAGCACGATGAGCATCTGGTGGATGTAGTGGATGGGCGGCCCTGCGACGAACGTGAAGGTCGCGTAGAGCCCCGTGCCCAAGGCCACGCTCAGGATCACCGCGCGCGCGTCGACGTTGCGGAACATGAGCCCCGTGATGAACGCCGACAGGATCGGCATGCTCAGCAGCCCGTTGAGCTGCTGCACGAGGTTGATAATGCTGTCGGCGCCCGAGTAGACGGGGACGAGCGCGATGGCCGTGACCACGAAGCCCAGGCTGATCACCGTATTCATGCGGTGCACGTTGGGCGTGGCGTCGATGTACTTCTCGTGCAGGTCGCAGACGTAGAGCGTGGCCGACGAGTTGAGCACGCTGTTGAAGCTCGTGAGCACGGCCGCGGCCATCATCGCGGCGAACGCACCGGACATCCAGCCCGGCAACAAGTCGCCGACGAGTTGGCCGTAGGCTGCGTCACCGATATCGCCGTAGAGTTTGAATGCCGCGATGCCCGGAATCGCGATGATGGCGGGCACGATCAGCAGCCGAATGCCCGCGGCCGTGAGCACGCCCTTGCGCGCCTCGGCCACGTTGGGCGCCGCCATGGCGCGCTGCGTGATCGTCTGGTTCGTGCTCCAGTAGAAAATTTGGATGAAGATCATGCCCGTGAGCAGCGTGTGCCAGGGAATCGGTGAGGCGCTGTCGCCGATGAGCGTGAGCCGGTCGGCGGGGATGCCCGAGAGGTCAAAGTCGATGGCCGCGAGCGACAGATAGACAACGATGAGCGCCATCGTGAGCAAGCCGATGCCCGAGTAGGTGTCCGACACGGCGACGGCGCGCAGACCGCCGAAAATGGCGTAAGCGGCGCCAACGACAGCAAACAGTGAGGCGATGACGATCAGCGGCAGCTCGAGCCCGAACATCGACTTCATGAACAGCGAGCCCGTGTAGAGCATGATCGGCAGGTAAATGAACACGTTGCCGAGCAGGAACAGGCCCGCGATTGTGGCGCGGATGTGCTTGCTCCCGTAGCGCTTTTCGAGCAGCTCCGTGGTCGTCGTGCATTCGTAGCGGTAGTAGATGGGGAGGAACACGAAGGCGAGGATGATGAGCCCGACCACGGCCGCGAGTTCCCACCAGGCGATGAGCAGCATCTGGTTGCCGTTCATGCCCACAAGCTGATCCGTCGAGAGGTTCGTGAGCGTGATCGAGCCCGCCACGAAGAACCAGCTCAGGCCCCCGCTGGCCAGAAAGTACTCCTTGTTCGAGTCCGTGCTGCGGTCGCCCGAGTGGCGGCACTTCCACCAGGTGGCCAGGCCGATGAGAACCGTAAGGCCGAAGAACACGGCGAGTTGGAGTGGATCGGTCATGCGGGTGCTTCGGTCGGGATGGCAGCGCGCAGTCGTTGTGCGGCCTGTTCGGGTGTGAGGTCGCGCTGGGCTTCTGCCATGAGCTCGTAGCCCACCATGAACTTGCGCACGGTGGCGGAGCGCAGCAGCGGCGGGTAGAAGTGCGCATGAAGTCGCCAGCCGGGTGCAGCACCCGAGGGCACGCTGCTCCAGCCCATGGAGTAGGGAAACGCTGCCGAGAACAACGCGTCGTAGCCGCGCGTGAGCTGCGAGAGCACGCACGCCAGGTCGTCGCGCGCGCCGTCGCTCAGAGCATCGATGCCCGCCACATCGTCGCGCGCGATGATCAGTGTCTCGAACGGCCACACGGCCCACCAGGGCACGACTACAAGCCAGTGCGGCGTGTCGATGAGCACGCGCTCGCCCTCGGCCACCTCGCGCGTGGCGTAGTCCGCGAGCATGGCCGTGCCATGCGTGGCGTGCCAGGCGCGTTGGGTCTCGCGCTTCTTCGCGGCCTCGGTCGGCACCGTGTCCGTGGCCCAGATCTGTCCGTGCGGGTGCGGGTTGGAACAGCCCATCATGGCGCCCCGGTTTTCGAAGATCTGCACCCAGTCGTAGCGCGCTGACAGCTCGGCGTGTTGCGCCGCCCAGGCGTCGACGACGTCGCGAAGTGCCGCCACGGGTAAGGTCGACATCGTCAGGTTGTGGCTCGGGCTGTAGCAGATCACGCGGCAGGTGCCCGCGACGGGCGCGCGCCCGAGCAGCGGATCGTCGACGGGTGCGCCGCCCGCATCGAGCAGCGCCGGAAAGTCGTTATCGAAGACCCAGACGCCGTCGTAGTCGGGGTTCTTGACGCCGCCCGCACGCGTGTTGCCCGGGCACAGATAGCAGTCCACGATGTAGGCAGGCGTGGAGTCGGGCTCGGGCGCCTCGACCTGGCCCTGCCAGGGGCGCTTCGTGCGGTGTGGTGAGACGAGCACCCAGCTGTCGTTGAGCGGGTTGCGGCGTCGGTGCGGCGCGTCGTCGATCACGGGGTCTCCGTCAGTCTCTGTGCGCCGGGCGCGACGCGCAGGCGGAGTATGCCAGCCCGCGTGTCGCTCACGCAGGCCATACGGCCACCTCGCCGGGTGGCAGCGGTGATTGGCCCAGCAGGGGTTTGACGCCCGCGGGCAATCGTTGCGCCGTGTTGCCGTAGTTCACGGCGAACATGTGGCCGCCGCGCCGTCGCGTGCGCAAGCCGGCGGGCAGGCGTCGGGTCTCGAGTCCCGAGGCCGCCGCCGCCTCGCCCACGAGGCGCGTGAGCAACGGTCGCGAGCAGCGCGCGGCGACGTAGGTGCCCGCGTCGCCGTCGTAGGTCACGCCGCGGCCGTCGCGTGTCACAAGACCCGGTGGCGCGGAGGCTTCGACGGATTCGAGCCAGTGGTGCACGAAGTCATCGTCACCGCCGCCCTCGATACCGATGTGCACACCGGGCCGTAGCGCGTCGACGCCCGTCACGCGCAGGTCGACCAGTGCGCGCAAGGGTCCGGGCGCGAGCCCGTCCGGAATCGCAAACTCGCGTGTCCGGCTGCCCGCGCGAGGGCCCGCGAGCCAGCGCGCACCGCTGGCCGCGATGCGATCGAGCAGCGCGCTGTCGAGCATGGGCTGGCAGGGCAGCAGCACGAGCGCATAGCCGTCGAGGGGCGCTTGGGGGCTGACGATGTCGACATCGAGCCCGTTCTGGCGCGCGGCCGAATACCACTCGAGCGCGAGCGTGAGCGCCGAATATCCCGCCGACTGCGGCTGGATGTCGGTGACCCAGGAGGCTTCGTAGTCGAAGACGAGCGCGACGCGCGCAGCTTCGGTGTCACCGAGATCAAGGGCGGCCAGCTCGCGCGCCAGGCGCTCGATGTCGCCGTGCGCTGGCGCGGGCGTCGCGTCGGCGTGCAGGACACCCGCGTGGAACTGCTCCTGGGCCACGGGCAACTGCCGCCAGCGAAACCACGACACGAACTCGGCGCCGTGCGCGATGGCCTCCCAGCCCCAGAGCCTGGCCATGCCCGCCGCGGGTTGCGCATTGTGTGGCGCCCAGTTCACGGGACCGGGTTGTTGCTCCATGACGCCGAAGCGGCCGCGGCCGACGGCGCGGTAGAGGTCGTGGTGAAACGCGGCCCAGTCCGGGTGGCCGCGACGCCGGTAGCGCGCTTTCGTGGCGTCGTCGAGGTCGGCGAGATCAAGAAAGCCCAGCGGGTAGCTGTCCCAGCTCGCGACGTCGTAGTCGGCGCCCACCTCGAAGTGGTCGAAGTCCGTGAAGTCGCCCATGAAGTTGTGCGTGAGCCAGGCGTCGGGTGCCTGCGCGCGCACGGTGGCGGCCATGTCGGCCGAGAAGGCGCGTACCTGGTCAGAGCTGAAGCGCCGCCAGGCCATGCGGTGCGCGGGGTTGGTCTCGGTGACGGCGACGGGCAGGCCGATGGCCGCGAAGTCTTCGTACTCCTGGCTCCAGAACACATTGCCCCAGGCCAGATTGAGCGCGTCGATGGACTCGTAGCGCGCTTCGCACCAGCTCTGGAAGGCGGCCAGCGCGGCGGCAGAGAAACACTCGGTGGTGTCGTGGCAGCCAAACTCGTTGTCGGTCTGCCAGCCCACGACGCTTTCGTGCTTGCCGTAGCGTTCGGCCATGCGCGCCGTGATGTCGCGCGCCGCCTCGCGGTAGCCCGGGCTCGAAAACGAGTAGTGGCGACGCGAACCGAAGCCGCGCACCCGGCCGTCGGCAGCCACGGGCAGCATGTCGGGGTCGCGCGCCACAAGCCAGTGCGGCGGGCAGGCCGTGGGTGTGCCCATGATGACCCCGAGGCCCGCGGCTGCGAGCGTCTCGACGGCGTCGTCGAGCCAGTCCCAGTCGAAGCGCCCGGGCTCGGGCTCGAGCCGCGACCACGCGAATTCGCCGATGCGCACGAGCGAGAGGCCCAGCGCGGCCATGCTGGCGGCGTCCTCGGCCCAGCGCTCGCGAGGCCAGTGCTCGGGGTAGTAGCAGACTCCGAGCCGCACCTGCGCCATGTGTTCCCCCCTAAAATGCTTGTTCACCGCGGCGCGATTGCCGATCATGACGACTGCCGCGCGCCCGCCACTATACGGGCCCGCGACCCGTATCGACACGCCTTGCAGGACCCCTGGCCATGAGCAACGCGCTTCGCAACAGCATGATCGAGAAACTCGACGGCGGCGACTTCGAAGTCTTCGTCGCGGGCGCGGGCATCAATGGCGCCGTGAGCGCCGCGGCGTTGTCCGCGCGTGGCGCGCGAGTAGCCATCGTTGATGCGGGTGACTTCGCGGGGCACACGAGCTCACAGTCGTCGAACCTGGCCTGGGGCGGCATCAAGTACCTTGAGAATCAGGAGTTCAGCCTCGTCTGGAACCTCTGCAAGAGCCGCAACACGCTCATGCGCGCCTACCCCTCGACGGTCAAGGAGGCGCGCTTCATTGCCGCCGTGCCCAACGACTTCCGGTGGCCGCGCTTCGTCCTGTTCTTGGGCGCCGTGCTCTACTGGTTGTTCGGCCGGTTCGCAACGCGCCCACCGCATTACCTGACCGAAGCGGAACTCACGCGTCGCGAGCCCGTGCTGCGCGCCGAGGCCACCAACGGTGGGCTCGAGTACTCGGACTGCTATCTCTACGACAACGACGCGCGCTTCGTCTTCAACTTCGTGCGCGACGCCATCGACTCCAGCGCCGTGGCCGCCAACTACGTGCGTGTGGCCGACGCGCGCTTCACGCAGGGACGCTGGCACATCGATCTCGTCGACGAAGAAACGGGCAAGACTTTTTCCTGCCGCGCTGACACCTTCGTCAACGCCTGTGGCCCCGAGGCAGACACCCTGAATGGGCTGGCGGACGTGACGACGCAGCATCGCCACGTGTTCTCGAAGGGCATCCACCTCATCGTCAACCGCGTCACGGACTCGAAACGCATCCTGACCTCGTTCGCGAGCGACGGGCGGCTCTACTTCGCGATCCCCATGGGCGCGCGCACCTGCATCGGCACGACGGACACGCGTGTCGAGAGCTGGGAGACCGAGGTCAGCGAGGAAGACCGCCAGTTCGTACTCGACAACGCCAACGTGCTGCTGGACCTCGAAAAACCGCTCACGCGAGAAGACATCATCGCCGAGCGCTGCGGCGTGCGGCCGCTGGTCGTCTCGGGCGGCGGCAACGAGGACGGCGTCGACTGGATCGAGCTTTCGCGCAAGCACGCGATCGACGTCGACACCGAGCAACGCCAGATCACGATCTTCGGCGGCAAGATCACGGACTGCCTCAACGTGGGCGACGAAGTCTGCGAGCACCTGCAGCGCCTCGGCGTCACGCTCGAGCACGCGGGTCTTGTCTGGTACGGCGAACCCGGTGCCGAAGCCAAGGCCGAGTTCCTGCGCCAGGCGCGGCTCATGGACCTCGACCGCTTCACGCACCCGAACTCCACCGAGCCGCTCACCGAACGCTTCTGGCGGCGTTACGGCGCCAACGCCATCGGCATGCTCGAGCGCATTCGCGAGCGCCCCGAGCTCACGGAGCAACTCACGGCCAACAACGACTACCTGCGTTGTGAGATCGAGTACACGGCGCGGCGCGAGATGGTCACGCGGCTCGAGGACTTTCTGCGCCGGCGCTCGAAGATCACGCAGGTCGTGCGCGAAGACGAGGTCATCGCCGCACCCGGCTTGCGCGAGGCCTGCAGGATTTTCTTTGGCGATCGTGCCGACGAGAAATTCGCAGAGTACCTCGAACAGAATCCGCCCCAGGCTGAGGCCGACCGACTCGCAGGCTAAGCGCGTTCGCGCTATCGTTGGCGCCCCTTGACCGCCACCGCGGAGCGCCAGCATGAGCCAAGCCGACTTCGACATCGTTGTTTACGGAGCCACCGGCTTCACGGGGCGCCTCGTCGCCGAGTACTTGAACGACCGCTACGGCGCCGATGGCGAGCTCAAGTGGGCCATGGCCGGCCGCAGTGCCGACAAACTCGCAGCGGTGCGCGCGGAAATGGGTATCCCTGAGTCGGTCGAACTCGTTGTCGCCGACAGCAACGACGCCGAAGCGGTGACCGCCATGGCCAACCGCACCAAGGCCATCATTACGACGGTCGGGCCCTACCAGCTTTACGGCGACACGCTCGTTGAGGTCTGCGCCAAGACCGGCACCGACTACCTCGACCTCTGCGGCGAGCCCGCCTGGATGCGCCAGAAGATCGACGCGCTCGAATCCACGGCCAGGCAAAGCGGCGCACGCATCGTGTTCTCGGCCGGCTTTGACTCGATCCCGTTCGACTGCGGCGTGTGGCTCGCGCAGCAACGCTGCATCGAGCAGACAGGCAAACCCTCGCCGCGTATCCGCGGCCGCGTGCGCAAGATGCAGGGCACGTTTTCGGGCGGCACGGCGGCCAGCTTCAAGGCCACGATGGCTGCCGCGCGCGATCCGGAGATTCTCGCCTTCCTGCGCGACCCGTATTCTCTGGTGCCCGGCTTCGAAGGCGTTGAACAGCCGCACGGCACCAAGCCTTATCTCGACGAGGCGATCGGTATGTGGGTGGCGCCGTTCATCATGGCGACGATCAACACGCGCAACGTGCACCGCAGTAACCACCTGCTGGGCGGCGCTTACGGCAACGACTTTGTCTACGACGAAATGGTCATCACGGGTCCCGGCGAGAAGGGTGAACAGATCGCCAAGGCACTGGCCGACCGCGACGAAATGTCGAGCGACGACGGACCCAAGCCCGGCGAAGGCCCGAGCAAGGCAGAGCGCGACGCGGGTCACTACGATGTCCTGTTCCTGGCCGAGACCGAGTCGGGACCGATTAAGCTGGGCGTCACAGGCGACCGCGATCCGGGATACGGCTCAACCTCGAAGATGATTGCCGAAGCGGCCATCTGCCTCGTCAAGGACAAGGCCGATACCGCCGCGGGCATCTGGACACCGGCCGCCGCCATGGGCCAGGCGCTCATCGACCGGCTGACGGCCAACGCCGGGCTGACCTTCGAGTTCGAGTAAGCCTCAGGCCGCGGCAGGGGCCGGTTGCCCGGAGTCCGTGACGAGGATCGTCATGGCCGTGGCCAGCCCGAGCACGACGAAGCTGCCCGCGAGCGGGATCACCGTCTCGTCGTAGAGCGCGCCCGCGAAGGCACCCAGCATCGCTGAAATCAGTGTCGTCAGCGCGCCGATCACGGCCGCGGCCGTGCCCGCGATGTGGCCAAGCGGCTCCATGGCCAGTGCGTTGAGGTTGCCGAACAGGAACCCGATGCAGAGAAACATGCCCATGAGGCAGGCCATGAGCACGGGCAGCGACGGCTGGCCGTTGCTTACGAGTGCAGCGCCGAGCAACACGGCGGCCACGCCCGAGATGCCGAACGCGGCCATCTTGGCCAGTGGCCGCATGCCGATCTTCACCACGATGCGCCCGTTGATCAGCGTGCTCGTGCCCACGGACAGCGCCAGCAGCGCGAAAAACGCCGGGAACTTGTCGCCGAGACCATAGAGCTGCTGCAGGATCTGCTGCGCCGTGCCCAGGAAGCCCACGAAGGCCCCCGAGATGAGCCCGGCCGCCACGAGGTAGCCCAGCGCCACGCGCGTGCGCACGACGGTCATGAAGTTGCCGCCGATGACGGTTGGCGTCAGGGGCTGACTGTCTTGGGGGCGCAAGGTCTCGGGCTGGCGCAAGGCGAACCAGGCGAGAATCATCGCGGCGAGCGCAAAGTACACCCAGAAGATGCTGCGCCAGCCCGACAGGTTGATGATGAGCTGGCCCAGCGCGGGCGCCACCGCGGGCACGAGAATGAACAGCGTGATCACGAAGCTCATGACTCGCGCCATTTGCCGGCCCGCGAACAGGTCGCGCACGACGGCCACGGCGATGACGCGCGGCCCGGCCACACCGACACCCTGGATCAGCCGCCCGGCCAGCATCACGGCGTAGGTTTCGGCAGCGAGGCTTACGAGCGTGCCGACTGCGAACAGCCCGAGCCCGATGTAGATGGCCCGTTTGCGCCCGATGCAGTCGGCCAGCGGCCCGAACAGCAGCTGCCCGAAGGCCAGGCCCAGGAATAGCATGTAGACCATGTACTGGGTGTCGTTGACGTCGGCCACGGCGAAGGCCTCGCCGATGAGCCCGTGCGCGGGCAGCATCGTGTCAATGGCCAGCGCCACGAGCGACATGGTCAGCGCCATGGCCGTGATGAACTCGGGGAATGCGGGCTGGGCCAGCGTGCGGGGGGATGCGGTGGTCATCGCGGCACTATAAAGGAGCACTGTGACGCCGTGGTGGCCAATCGGGCGATCGGCTAAAATTGGGGATTCTCCAGACTCAAAAATACCTTCGGGGGCACACCGTGAGCGACTACGACGACCAGCTGAACAAATTCCGCACTGCCGACGGCTTCATTGCCGCGCTCGATCAGTCGGGCGGCAGCACGCCCAAGGCGCTGGGCCTGTACGGCATCGGCGAGGACGCCTGGTCCAGCGAGGAACAGATGTATGACCTCGTGCACCAGATGCGCACCCGCATCATCACGAGCCCCTCGTTCAATGGCGAGCGCATCCTGGCCGCAATCCTCTTCGAGCGCACCATGGACTCGGAGATCGAAGGCAAGCCGACGGCGCACTACCTCTGGCAGGACAAGAATGTCGTGCCGATTCTCAAGGTCGACAAGGGCCTCGCCGACGAGAATGACGGTGTGCAGGTGATGAAGCCGATGCCCGAGCTCTCCGCGCTGCTCGACAAGGCCAAGGGCAAGGGCATCTTCGGCACCAAGATGCGCTCGGTCATCAAGAGCGCGAGCCCGAGCGGTATCCGCAACGTCGTCGAGCAGCAGTTCGACATCGGCCGCGATATCGTCTCGGCGGGCCTCGTGCCCATCATCGAGCCCGAAGTCGACATCAACGCGCCCGACAAGCGCGAGGCGGAGGCGATTCTCAAAGCCGAGCTCATGCGCCACCTCGATGCGCTCGACGACGGCACGCTTGTGATGCTCAAGCTCACGCTGCCCGAGGAAGACAACCTCTACGCCGACTGCATCGCGCACCCGCGTGTGCTCAAGGTCGTGGCGCTCTCGGGCGGCTACTCGCGCGAAGAGGCCAACGACCGCCTGTCGCGCCAGAACGGCATGGTCGCGAGCTTCTCGCGCGCGCTGTCCGAAGGCCTGTCCGCGCAACAGAGCGACGACGAGTTCAACAGCACGCTGGACGCGTCTATCCAGGGCATTTTCGAGGCCTCGAAGAGTTGACGGACGGCCGCGCTCCGCGCGTCGTCTGTCATCGCGAGCCCGCGGGTTCGTTCCGTCATCGCCAGCCCGCAAAGCGGGCGCGGCGATCTCCTAACGCTGTCGTGCGGCTGAACGGCGCGACAGTCCGACGGAGATTGCCGCGGGGCCGTGGTCCCCTCGCAATGACGAATGTAGGTCTCCGGCCGCTCGTGATGACGGGGAGGGTGGCTTGAGCGCGATGCGCAACAAAGCCGGCTATCTCCTGGTGGCAATTGTCGCTGCTGCCGTAGGTGCGTTGGCAATGCGGGCTGGGAACAATGAAGCGCCGGTACCAGCGGCCAATCCCATCACGGTCTCGAAGGCGGATGACGTGTCGCTGGCCGAAGCCGACGCACTCCGAGAGGCGCGCTATGCGGGTCTTTCAACCATTGAGGATGTGCTCGCATTACCCGGTGAGTTTTCCGAGCTTGAGGCCCTCACAGCGCTCGCAGCGCGGCTAGATAGTTCGGGCGTGCAGGCGCTGCTGTTCGAGGCCATGCGCGTCGACGACCCGTGGCGGCGAGAAGCATTTGTCGAGCTGCTGCTCGTCAGACTGGTAGAGGTCGACCCGCGGACCGCGCTTGCCGTGGCCGATGGGCCCTTGCGCCGTACGGGCAGAAACTACACGGGACGCGTATGGCGACTTTGGGCGCGCCTTGATTTCGATACTGCTCTGGCCCAGGCCGCACTTACTGACGGAGATCGCAGAGTCATGGCCGCTGCGTTTTATGCGGCGCTACCCGATCTCAGTGACCCAAGAGCAGCGGACATCGAATCGGTCCTGGGTCTTGCAGCGACGGCCCAGGAGCGCAATCGGCGGATGGGGGCGCTGTACACGAGCGACCCTGATGCCGCCATGGCGAAGATCCTCACGGCGTCAGAAACCGATAGCGTTTACGTCTCCGAACTCGCGAAGGCCATGTACGTCGACCTGGGGGTTGAGGCGCTCGACCAGATCGAGCGCATTCCCTCGGACCGTATTCGCAACGCCATGCTCGCGATGGTGTTTTCGGACATGGCGCAGGACGACCCAGAGGCCGCCATTCGCAACTACAGCCGAATGGGAACCAATCGCGACAACGGAATCGCTAACCTGGCCATTGGACAGCTCGCCGCGACGGATCCCGATCTGGCGTTCGAGTTGATCGATCTATTGCCCGGCAAAGTGCGCAAGCGCGCCGAAGCAAGGGTTATCGGGTCAACCGCGAACAAGGACCTCGACAAAGCGATGCAGATGCTGTCGTCGATGCGGTACGGCAGCAAGGATGCCGCACTTCAGCAAATCGTTCGTAGTGAGGCCTCGCGCGACTTTGACGTGGCGCTTGCAATGGTCGACACGCACGGGTCGCCGACGAATCGCGAGACGTTGCTGCGGGCTATGATCGACGACGCACCCAAAGAGCGTATTTCCGAGCTCATCGATCGTATGGGCGACGGTATGGATCGATGGCAATCCCGTTTCGCAAAACGAAATCTGATTCAAACCTGGGCAAGACGCGATCCCGCGGCTGCGATGGCCTGGGCGCAATCACAGCCTGAAGGTCAGCGCGGTGAATTCATGGGCGAAGTGGCTGCGATGAGCGCCGCCGAGGACATCGACAGCACGGCGTCGCTGTTGGCGAGCCTGCCTGCCGCCGATGCATCGGCCTTGGCGCGGCGCGTGTCAGAATCGCTTGCCAGCCAGGGGCTGATCGACGAGGCGCTGGCCATGTCCGCGCAGCTTCCGGATGAGGAAGGGCGTCGTGCCGCGCAGATGACCGCGCTGCGCCGTATTGCGCTGGAAGAACCAAAGCGTGCGCTCGAGTTGGCGCGGCAGACCGGTGACGTCGCGGTTGTGGATGCCATGCTCGCCACGACACTGGTTCGAAATTCGGGGGGCGCGCTGGAAGACGCCTTTGCGAGTGCTCGAGAAATTTCCGACCCGGACAGTCGATCGGCGACGCAAAGAAGTGTGGCAATGCGTTGGGCGAGCTCAGATGCCGATGCCGCGCGCCGTGCCGCTGAGAGCCTGCCGCCGGGCATTGAACGCGACAATCTTTACGTCGGACTGGTGACCTCGCCGGGCGTGTCCGCCGATGAGGCCGAGACGCTCATCGGTCGCATCGGCGATCTGGCGGCAAGGCAGAACGCCGAGATCATGCTCGTGGTTCGGTTGGCGGAGGTCGACGTGGCGCGGGCCAGGGCGCTGGTGGATTCACTGGATCTTCAGCCGTTTATGCGCCAGCAGCTTGAGTCTGTACTCAGGCAACGCGGACTCCGGTAGTCGGCCGCTACAAATCAGGCGCCGCCACCGCCAGATGCCCTTCACCCTCGGCCGGCGCCTGCCCTCCGTGCCACTTGCCCACAACGCGCACCTCGCGGCCGAACCCGGAGAGGATGCCGGCAGCCACGAGTCTTTGAACATCCGGTGAGGTTGTATCGGCCGTGATGGCCACGAAGTGCGTGTCATGCAGCGCCATCAGGTGGGGAATCAGTCGGCGCCAAAGGTGCGCGCTGTCGCGTGTGGCCACCACGTCGCTCACGGACACGTAGCGGAACCGTCCCGGGTTGAAGCGTTTGCGGCCCGGCGGGAACAGCAGCATGACGCGTTCCGTGATGAAGCCCGTGAGCCCGCCCTGCGGCGTCAGGTCCAAAGACGTCAGTCGGTGTCGGCACGCGGCCACGCCGCCCGCCGGGCCCTCGACAGAAATCCAGTGGTCGCGCGGCACGCTTGACGGGCGCAGTGCGGCCTCGGTGTTCGTCTCGCGCCACGCGTCGGCCGCTGCATCCGTGAGTGCGTCGGTAACAGCCACATCGAGGATGGGCACGCCGCTGCGCTGGCGGTATTTGATCTGTGTGGTCAGTGTGCCGATCGGGTAAGCCCCGAGGCTGTCGAGCAACTGCCAGGCGCGCTCATTGCCCGCGTCGATGCAGCCATAGCTGAACACGGGAATATCACGCGCGGCGCCGCGGCGGTCGAGCCACGCCATAGCTTGCTTCGCCAGCGTGCGGCCGTAGCCCTGGCGTGAAACTTCGGGGGCGACGGACAACAGACCGCGGTAGAAGCCTTCGACGCGCTTGCCGTGCCACTGCAGCGTCTGCTCGTCGAGCACCATGGCGGCCACAAGCTCGCCGTTGTCGCGCAGCGAAAGGAATCGCGGACGGTAAAAGCGTGCGAGCTGGTCCGCCACGTTGCAACGGCGGTAGCGGTCGCCAAAGCGCACCTGCCCGATGTGGGCTGTGAACTCCGCGTCGGGCCGCGTCGTCGACTCGAGCGTGAGGCCCGCGCCATCGAACCAAAGCGTTTGCGAGCTCATGCCTCGGCCGCGTCCTCGGGTTGGTACTCGATATCCAGTGCCAACACTTCGGCAAAGGTCTCACCGCGCTTGAGCGCCTGACCGATGATGGGCCAGGTCGACCATGTCGCGAGCAAAAACACGCCCGGGTCCTTGGCCTGCCAGGTGACGTCGCGCGCGCGGCGCAACGACCAGCCGGTGCGTCGGCGTTCGTCGCTGTTGCGTAGCGAGGCGAACCAGTGCGTCCAGTTGGACCAGAACTCCTGCAACAACGTCTCGTCGCGCAGATCCGCGGAGTCCTTTGCGCCCGTAATGACCGCTGCGATGTCGTCCTGTGCCAAGAAGTGCAGGCCGCTCGTCGCGCGCGGGTTGCACTCGATGGCGTGCGGCACGCCCGCGGCGTCGACGATGAAGTCGAAGGCGATGAAGCCCGTGTGCTTTGTGGCGGCAACGAACTGCTCGATCCAGGCCGCAACTGCAGGCGCGTTGAAGCGCTCGAAGGCGACGGCGACGCTGCCGTGGCGCACCGTTGCGCGGTAGGCACAGCTGACGAGCACGCGACCCTCGCGCGCCATGGCGAAGCCGCTGACTTCGTCGCCGGCGATTTCCGCCTGCACGATGTGCGCCACGTCCGTCTCGGGTAGCGCCGCCCCGCGCGAGACACGCCTCAGGCCACGGCCTGAGCAGGAATACTCAGGCTTCACGATGACGTCCCGCGCTTCGGCCAGCGTGGCGGCTTCAGGCGTGCCCGCGCGCGCCGTGTCCGGCACCGCCAGCCCCGCGTCGCGCGCGAGCGCGATAAAGTCGTGCTTGGAGTGCAGCGCGAGCGTGTCAGCGCCCGGTGCACAGAAGACATCCGGGGCGCCGTCCTGGCCCGCCAGCGCGTCGCGAAGCTGCGCGACGTACATGGTCTCTTCGGATACGGGCACTACGAGGTCGACGTTCTCGTTGTCGATCACGCGCTGCAACGCTTCGAGGTAGGCGGCGGGCCCCGCAGCGGGCGCCGGAACCCGCACGCTGCGGTCCACCGCGCGCGACGTGCCCGCCATGTGGCGCTTGAACGGTTCCGCCACGACTACGCGCCAGCCCGCGGCCGCAAAGCTGCGTGCGATGTCGACGGCGGGCGGCAGGCGCCCCAGCGTCAGCAGGACCGTGTTCTGGCTCATGCCCCGAGGATACCGAGGCGCGCCCGCGGGAACACGTGCGCGTTTATACTCGGGCCATGGGAGAGACGCGTTTTACGAGGGTGGGGCCATCGCCGCGACGCTGAGCGCCGGCGACCCGGTAGGCGCCGCCGAACACAGGCCTTACCGCCCCCCGGCGCCGGTCCCGCTGACGCCGTTGCGCTCGCTCGTGCGCGTCATCCGCCAGGGCGACGGCGACCTGCTCTCGCTCGTGCCGCGCGATGCCTACCAGAAGCCCATGACACATCTGGGCTATTCGCGACGCTCGATTCTGCTCATCAATGACCCCGCGCTGGCCAAACACGTGCTCAGCGACCCGCTCGAGATCTTCCCCAAGAACGACCTCATGGTGGGCGCACTCGCGCCGCTAGTGGGCGACTCGATCTTCGTGTCTTCAGGCCCGACCTGGCGCCGTCAGCGCCAGATGATCGACCCTGCGTTCTCGCACATGCGTATCAACACGGCGTTCGGGTCCATGCGCGAGGCCGTCGCCGACTACACCGTACAGCTCGACCGGGCGGCCGCCGACGGCAGCGATTTCTCGCTCGACTTCGCGATGAGCGAGCTGACGGCCGACATCATCTGCCGCACGATTTTTTCGACGCCGCTCAGTGGGCAAACGGCGCGTGACGTGTTTGAGAGCTTCGGCGAGTTCGAAGAGTCCGTGGCTAGCGTCAACCTGTTCCAGCTCATCTTCGGCAAGCCGTTCGCCGACGTGAAGCAACCGGCCAACGTGCTCGCCGCCTGTGAGCGCATCCGCGGCCACATCGACACACTGCTCGCGCCCCGACTCGACGAGACTGTCGAGCAGCCCGACGATATCGTCTCGGCCGTGATTGCCGCGCGCGACGCCGAGACGGGCGAGGGCTTCACGCGCAAGGAGCTCATAGACCAGATTGGCGTATTCTTCCTGGCCGGGCACGAGACCACGGCCAGCGTGCTGACCTGGGTGTTCTTTGTGCTGGCCATGCGGCCCGACATCGCGGTACTCGTGCGCGATGAAGTCGAGGCCGTCGTTGGTGACGGCGACATCGAGTTCGCGCACGTCAAACAGCTTTCGAAAACGCGCAGCGTGTTTCGCGAGGCGTTACGGTTGTATCCGCCCATCACCTTCATTCCGCGTGTGGCGGCCGAGGCCACCGAGATCGGTGGCCAGCGCGTCAAGCGCGGCACGATGCTTATGATTTCGCCCTGGACCGCGCATCGGAATGAAAACCTCTGGCGGGACGCGGCAGTGTTTGACCCGCTGCGATTTCATGGCGATAGCGTACGCGAGGAGGAGGGCACACTCATGTCCTTCGGGCTGGGACCGCGCATTTGTGTGGGCGCGGCCTTCGCCACCATTGAGAGCGCGCTCATCATTGCGTCACTCGTGCGCCGCTATGACTTCACGATCGAGGCGCCCGAGCGCGTGCGGCCAGTGGCGAGGCTGACGACACGGCCCGCCGAAGAGATTCGTTGCCGGGTGGTGCGGCGGTGAATACCTACTGTCATTGCGGGGTGGCGGAGCTAAGTACCCGTCATTGCGAGGCGGCGAAGCCGATTACTCGTCATTGCGAGGCGGCGGAGCCGATTACTCGTCATTGCGAGGCGGCGGAGCCGCCGCGGCAATCTCCCACAGTCTGTCGCACCGCCAAACGGCACGACGGCGTCACGAGATTGCCGCGTCGCTGCGCGCCTCGCAATGACGGTGGTGACCGTGCCGCTCGCGATAACGGACCTCCCCAACCGACCGGATCTGCTCAGCAGACCAAATCGCCCTTGGACAACGAATCCCCCCTGGATGGCGGATTGCGCGATGCCGCGTAAACACGTCATCGTCGTCGGCGCCGGGATCGGCGGGCTTGCGGCCGCGCTCGACCTGTCGGCCCGCGGTGTTCGCGTCACGGTGCTCGAACAGCACGGGCACCCGGGCGGCAAGATGCGCCAGATCGAGATCAACGGGCGCGGCATCGACTCGGGGCCGACCGTGTTCACGATGCGCTGGATCTTCGACGACCTGTTTTCGGAGATCGGGCTCGACTTCGATACGCACGTGCCTTTGCGCGAGGCCGACCTGCTTGCGCGACACGGCTGGGGCGATGGCAGCCAGCTCGACCTGTTCGCCGATGTGCAACGCAGCGTCGAGGCTATCGGCGCCTTCAGCGGCGCCGAGGACGCGAAGGCTTACCGCGAGTTTGCACGCGACTCGGCCAAGATCTTCAAGACGCTCGACCTCTCCTTCATGCGCGCGCAGCGACCGTCGCCGCCCGAGCTTGCGGCGCGCGTCGGGCTCAAGGGAATTCCCGACCTGCTCGCGACGCGGCCATTTGTCACGCTCTTCGACGACCTCAAGAAACGGTTTCGTGACCCGCGGCTCGTGCAGCTGTTCGCGCGCTACTCGACCTACTGCGGCTCGTCGCCGTTTCGCGCGCCCGCGACGCTGCAGCTCATCGCCCACGCAGAGCGCGCCGGCGTCTGGTACGTCGAGGGTGGCATGATCCGGCTCGCGCGAGCGCTGGCGGACGCGGCCATGGAAAACGGCGTTGCGATTCGTTACCTCGAGCCCGTGACCCGGCTGCTCACTTACGAGGGACGCATCACTGGCGTGCAACTGGCCAACGGCGAGCCGCTTATGGGCGATGCCGTCGTGTTCAACGGCGATATGGCCGCGCTGGCCGAAGGCCTGCTCGGTGAAGACGCGCAACGCGCCGTGCCCAAACCGCCGCGCGATCGGCGGTCACTGTCGGCGATCACCTGGAGCATGCTCGCGCGCGTGTCGGGTTTCCCGCTCGCCCACCACACCGTGCTGTTCGGCGACGACTACCGCGAGGAGTTCGACGCGATCTTCGAGCAGCAACGTATCAGCGATTCGCCCACCGTCTACATCTGTGCGCAGGACCGACAGGACGATGCGGCGCCCGACGACCCGGGTTCCGAGCGGCTGCTCGCGCTCATTAACGCGCCCGCGCGGGCGCTGTCCGAAGGTGACATCGCGCGCGCCGAGGACAACATGCTCAACGTGCTCGCGCGGCAGGGGCTAGTGCTCGAACATGCGCCCACGGAATGTGCACGCACCACGCCGTCAGACTTTGCGGGTCTCTTCCCGGCCACGGATGGTGCGCTCTACGGTAGACCGACGCACGGCTGGATGGGCTCGTTCTCGCGGCCCGGGTCGCGGACGAAGCTCGAGGGGCTGTACCTCTCGGGCGGCAGTGTGCACCCGGGCGCGGGGGTGCCTATGGTGGCCATGTCGGGGCGGCTGGCCGCGGCGTGCGTGCGGACTGATCTCGGCTTGGGCTGACAACCTCCCCCTCATCATTGCGAGGGGCCGCGGGCACAGACGCCGTCATTGCGAGGGGCCGAAGGCCCCGCGGCAATCTCCATCGGGCTATAGCATTGTTCAACGGCACGATGCCGTCACGAGATTGCCGCGGCCACTGTGTGGCCTCGCAATGACGGGTCGAATGTCATTGCAAATGATAATCATTCGCATTAACATTTGTAGTGCATGGTCAAGAGACGATACCCATGACGGTTCACGGCGCATCCGTCGTCCCCCTGCGCGGCCTGTCCCCCCGGGCTGCGCGCGCTGAGGGTCCTACGCTGGTATTGCGCATCGCGCGCAGTGCCAGCGTGGCGCCCGCCGTGTCCGTGGTGCACCTGGCCACGCGCCAGTGCCTGACCGAGTGGCAGGGTGAGGTGGCGCGGCAGCTGTTGATGTCCCCCGCGTTTCGCCACCTCGTGGATGGCGACGGCGACTATCCCTGCTCGCAGGCCTGCGTGCACCAGATCCTGCTGGGTGCTGCGGCGATTGAGGCGGGGCTTGAGCGCTTGCAGTGGCGGCGCGACACGACACTGGCGTCGGTGCCGAATCATGCTGCGGTCACTGCGGGCTTCGCGCCCGAGCCGTTGCGCAAGCGCCTGGCCCGCGCGCGCATCATGCTTGAGGGCGACACGCAGTTCGTGGCGCGCCTGCTCTTTGATCATCCCGGTGAGCACTTCACGGCGCGCGATGTGTCGTGTTTGACCGCGCTGGTGTCGCCCGCGCGCATGCCGATCGATGTTGGCGCGGCACTGGATGCGCTTTCTGCCGCCGGAGTGATCCAGCGCATCGCGATCGACAACGGGCCGGTGTTCTATGACATCGACACGCGTCCTCACCCGCACCGCTACGATCCGGCATCGGGACAGTTGCACGACGCGGGGTGACGGCAGTAGTGGTTCTTGCCGCCCGTCATTGCGAGGCCGCGCTGGCCCAGGCACCGTCGTTGCGAGGGGCCGCAGGCCCCGCGGCAATCTCAATCAGGCTATAGCATTGTTCAACGGCACGATGCCGTCACGAGATTGCCGCGGCCACTGCGTGGCCTCGCAATGACGGGGTCTTGGCCTGCGGCTCCTCGCAATGACGGGGTCTGGGCCTGCGGCCCATCGCAACGCCGCGTTACGCCGGATCCGGCACCACTTCGTCGAGGACCTTGGCTGAGGAAATGACGCCCGGCATGCCCGCGCCCGGGTGTGTGCCCGCGCCGACGAGGTAGAGGCCGTCGACTTCTTCGCTGACGTTGTGTGGGCGGAACCAGGCTGTCTGCGTCAGGATGGGTTGCAGGCCGAAGGCGGCGCCATTCACCGACGAGAGCCGGTCGCCGAAGTCGTCGGGCGTCAGCAGGCG
Source organism: Pseudomonadota bacterium (assembly GCA_039821605.1). Taxonomy (GTDB): domain Bacteria; phylum Pseudomonadota; class Gammaproteobacteria; order Steroidobacterales; family Woeseiaceae; genus CALBPI01. The sequence goes on from JBCBNV010000004.1 coordinate 513,769, forward strand.
TGAGGTCACGACGTGGTCTTCGAGGCCGGGCAGTACCGTTTCGGAGAGGTACTGCGAGATCGCCTGGCGGTAGGGCTCCGCCTGCTCCTGCCAGTCGATGCAGGACTTCTGGTTGGGCACGGGCGAGAGCACGTAGAACGCGTCGCAGCCGTCGGGTGCCAGCGACGGGTCCGTCGCTGTGGGTCGATGCAGGTAGAGGCTGAAGTCCTTGGCCAGGATCTTGCGGTCGAAGATGTCGACGAGCAGTTCGCGGTAGCGCTCGCTGAGCAGGATCATGTGGTGGTCGACGTCTTCGTAACGGCGGTTGGTGCCGAAGTACCAGACAAAAAGGCTCATCGAGAACTTGGCGCGGTAAAGCCGCCGGTCCGTCCAGCGCTTGCGGCGGGTTCGTGACAACAAGTACTTGTAGGTTGCCGCCGAGTCAGCGTTCGAAACCACGACATCGGCCGGGATGAGCTCGCCCGACTCGAGCTCCACGCCCGTGGCGCGGCCGTTCTCAACCGTGATTTGTGCGACGGGCGAATTGAGACGGATGCTGCCGCCCTGCTTCTCGATGAGCTTCGCGAGCCCCTTGATGAGCACGCCCGTGCCGCCCATGGCGAAGTGCACGCCGTGCGCGCGCTCGAGGTGCTGGATGAGGGTGTAGACCGAGGTGGTCGTGAACGGATTGCCGCCCACGAGCAGCGGGTGGAAGCTGAACACCATGCGCAGCTTCGGGTGTTTGATGTACTTCGCGACGAGCCCGTGCACGCTGCGAAAGAACTGCACGCGAACGAGGTCGGGCAGCACCTTGAGCATGGTCCGGAACTTGTCGAACGAGACGTAGAGCAGCTCGTCGAAGCCCACGCCGTAGACGCGGCGGCTGACGACAAGGAATTCCTCGTAGCCGTCGAGGTCCTCGGGGCAGAACTTGGCCACCTCCTGGCGCATGGCCTCGGCGTCACCGCTGTAGTCGAAGTGGGTGCCGTCATCGAAGCGAATGCGGTAGTAGGGCGTGATCTCGCGCAGGTCGATGTCGTCCTCGAGCTTCGAGCCCGCGAGCTCCCAGAGCTCCTCGAGCAGAAACGGCGCCGTGACAATCGTCGGGCCCGCATCGAAGGTGAAACCGTCCTGTTCGTAGACGTAGGCGCGGCCGCCGGGCTTATCGAGTTTCTCGATGACCTCGACGTCGTAGCCACGGGCGCCCAGTCGGATGGCGGCCGACAGTCCGCCGAAGCCGGATCCGATGACGATTGCTTTGTTACGGGGCATGGTGCGCGCGCTGACCAGAGACCGTTTTAGTATAGACTGGCAAGGCGGGTCCGGCAGTTGAACATTGGTCGGACGGCCTACGTATATGACCGAACTTGCCGTCAAGCTGTTTCATCCGTTAGTCGTCGCCCACATCGCGACGGGCACAGTCGGTTTGATCACACTTTGGGTGCCCGTCGTGGGCCGCAAAGGCAGTCCGACGCACAAGGACTGGGGCAAAATCTTCGTCTGGTCGCTGATAGCCACCGGCGTCATTGCGGTGGGCATCAGCACCTGCTCGCTTATCGCGCCCCTGGGCACGCACCCGTTCCTCGACGACGAAGCGCTGGTGCGCAACATCTTCGGCTGGATGATGCTCTACCTCGCGACGATGACCGTCGCGCTGGCCTGGTACGGGCTGCAGTGCATCAGGAACCGGCGCGAGCATCGACGCCACCGCAACGCCGTGACGCTCACGCTTACGGCGCTCATGTTCCTAACGGCGCTCAACTGTTTCGTGCGCGGGATCTTCGCGGAGCAGATCCTCATGATCGGCATCGCGATTGTCGGGCTGGCCGCGGGGATCTTGAATACGCTGTTTATCTTCACCGACGAGCCGCCGGCGCAGGAGTGGCTGATTCAGCATTCGCGTGGAGTCGTCGGCGCGGGGATTTCCGTTTACACGGCGTTTCTTGCGTTCGGTGCCGTCAACTGGATTCCTGCCATCGCCTTGAACCCCATTCTCTGGGCCGTGCCCTGTACGCTGGGGATCGCCTACCTGCTTTACCACCAGTTCCGCATTACGCGCATGCGCCAGCGGCGGGTTGCGGCGGCGTGACGGTGGGCGGAGCCTCCGTCATCCCGAGGAGCGCAGCGACGTGGGGATCTCTTGAAGGTTGCGATGCGTTGGGAGATTGCCGCGGCCACTGTGTGGCCTCGCAATGACGAAGTTTGGCTGCGCGGCCTCGCAATGACGAAGTTGGCTGGGCGGCCTCGCAATGACGTGAACTAGCATGGCTGTATTCGAATATCTCGGCGTCCTGATCAGCGTGATCATGGGGCTTGGCATCACGCATCTGGCCACGGGTGCGAGCAAGCTCATCCAGAACCGCGAGTCGGTGCGCCTCTATGTGCCGCACCTCTTGTGGACGGTCAACGTGCTCGTCTACATCCTGCTCGTTTGGTGGGGGATGTTCTGGTGGAGCAATCACACGGATTGGTACGCCTACGAGTACCTGTTCATCACGGCCTACGCGATCACGCTGTTTCTGCTGGCCGCGCTGCTCTATCCCTGGGACCTGAATCGCGACATCGACATGCGCGCCTATTTCTTTGCCAACCGGCGCTGGTTCTTCGGCACGCTGTTCGTGGCCTGGCTCATCGACCTGCCCGAGACGGTGCTCAAGTCGGAAACGGGCCTGCGCGGCCTGCCCGAGGAGTACCACGTCTTCCTGGGCCTGCACCTGATCATGGCGGCGACGGGCTTCGTTGCACGCAACCGAATCGTGCACACATTGCTGCCCGTGTTGTGGCTGACGCTCATGCTTTATTACGCGATGGCGTCGCTCGTGGGGACGATCAGCGTGTAGCGTTCCCGGTCCGCCGCCAGCGGTAGACGAGATCGCCGGCGTGGAAGAACAGGCTCGCGACGAGCGCTGCGGCGATGAGCTGCCAGCCCACGCCGTCGTAAAGCAGCTTGAGCGCCACCATGAGACTGCCGCCGGCGCCGACGTTCAGGATGATCGACGGGACGCTGAGGCCCTTGCCCGTGACGACGCGGTAACCGATGAGCGCCACGATCTCGAGCGCGATCACGACGAGCATGATGTCGACGATGCGGCCCGACTCGACGAGTTGCTGAAGCAGTTCCAAACGGCGCCCCCTTGCCCGAAATGAAAACGGCCCCGCCGGGCGCGACGAGGCCGTTGCAGTGTAGCGCGATGCGCGAGCGGACGATCAGCTCTTGGGCACGAGCTTCAGCAGGCGGCCGCCCTTGTCATCTTCGAGCAGCCAGATGGCGCCGTCGGGACCTTGCTCCACGGCGCGAATGCGTTTGCCCATCGGGTAGCGTGTGAGCTCCCTGGCGTTCGGTGCGTCGAGCTCGACGTGCACGAGCGCCTTCGCCGACAGGCCGCCGATAAAGGCGTCGCCGTTCCAGTCCGCGAACAGGTCGGCGCCGTAGATCATGAGGCTGCCCGGCGAGATGGCCGGCACCCAGTACGCCGCGGGCGCGTCGAGGTCGGGCCGCGTGTCGTGGTCGGGGATCTGGTCGCCGTTGTAGTGGTCGCCGTTGCTGACCAGTGGGTAGCCGTAGTTGTTCTTGGGCAGCACGAAGTTGAGCTCGTCACCGTGGCGCGGACCCATCTCCGTGTTCCAGAGGTTGCCGTCGCCGTCGAAGGCCAGACCCAGCGGGTTGCGGTGGCCCAGGCTCCAGATCTTGGCCGTCTCGCCACCCTCGCTGTAGAAGGGGTTGTCCTCGGGCACGGAGCCGTCGTCGTTGAGACGGATCACCTTGCCCATCGTGCTCGACATGTCCTGTGACGGGTCGAACTTCTGGCGCTCGCCCGAGCTGATGAACAGGTGGCCGTCGGGCGAGAATGCGATGCGGTGGCCGTAGTGGCCGCGGCCCGTGACCTTGGGCACCTGGCGCCAGATGACCTCGAGGCCTTCGAAGCTGCCGCCTTCGGGCGACAGCCGCAGTGTGCCGCGCGCGACGGCCGCGCCGCGCGTGTTGCCATCGCCGGATTCGGCGTAGCTCAGGTAGACGATGCCGTTCGACTCGAAGTCCGGGTGCAGGACGATGTCGCCCAGACCGCCCTGGCCGCCGTAGTCGACGTCGGGCACGCCCGCGAGCGGCTCCGAGGTATTGCCCTGCATGTCGACGATAAGCACGCGGCCTTCCTGTTCGGTGACGAGCAGGCGACCATCGGGCAGGAATTCCATGGCCCAGGGCTCGTTGAACTCGGCGAACGCGTAGGCGTCGAACGGCGGTTTGCCGGGCAGGCGAATCTTTTCGCCGCCGCTGATGTCGACGCTGGGCCCCGCCGGCGCGTCGTCGACCGTTGCGGCCGCGGCGACCGGGGTCGTCGTGCCGTTGCTGCCGCCGCAGGCTGCGAGTGCGAGTGCGGCCAGGGTCCAGATGCCGTGTTTCATTTCGGTGTCCTTGCTGGGTGCGGTGGAGTGGGCGGAACATAGCACACCGTGCTTTGTTCCCGCCCGCGCGTGACGGCGAGGTGCGCCTCCGACCCCCCCCCGTCGTCGCGGGGAGTGCCTCCCCCGTCATCGCGAGGAGCGAAGCGACGCGGCGATCTCCCAAAGCCATCGCGAGGCCAAGCAGTGCGACAGCCTGAAGGAGACTGCCGCGGGGCCTGCGGCCCCTCGCAATGACGGCGGTGGAGGCACTCCTCGCAATGACGGGGGGGTGGGGAGCGCTCCCCGCAACGACAGGGTGACGCCATGACGCGAGCGCCTCAGGCCGTCATAATCTCAGGCTATGCAGATCCCCCTTCGATTTCGGGCCGCGGTTGTCCTTACCGCCGCGAGTCCCGTGCCTTGTGCTTTGGCGCAGTCCGCTCCTTTTGATGAGATTGTCGTTGAGGCCGCGCGCAGCGACGCGCCGCTCGCGCGGCTGCCGTTTGCGGCCGATGTCGTTGAGCAGGACTGGATCCAGGACGGGCGACCCCTGCTCGGGCTCGATGAGTCGTTGCAGCGTGTGCCGGGTCTGCTCATGCAGAACCGCTACAACTACGCGCAGGACCTGCGGATCTCGATGCGTGGGTTCGGGGCGCGGGCCGCGTTCGGAATCCGGGGCATTCGCATTGTTGTCGACGGTATTCCCGAGACGCTGGCTGACGGCCAGGGTGGGATCGATGGCATTGATCTCGGCTCCGCGCGGCGCGTCGAGGTGTTGCGTGGCGGTGCGTCTGCCATTTACGGCAACGCGGGTGGCGGCGTCATTCTTATTGAGAGCGAACGCGGCGCCGAGGTGCCCGAGCTGACGTTTGGCCTGGCCACGGGCAGCGACGGTTACGACCGCGCCGCGGCCAAGCTACGCGGCACCGCGGGTGCGCTCGACTATCTGGCGAGCGCGAGCGTGCTCGACTACGAGGGCTTTCGCGATCACGCCGAGGCCGAGAACCGGCAGCTCAACGTTCGGTTCGGTTACGACGCGGGCGTGAATGGTGACTGGGTGTTCAGCCTGCACCACACGGACCAGCCGACGGCGCAGGACCCCGGCGGCATCAACCGCGCGCAGGCCGAAGCCGACCCGAGCTCGGCACGCGATGCCAACGTGAACCAGAACGCGGGCGAGGCGCTCGAGCAGACCCGGTTCGGTGTGCGTCACACGCGGGCCTTGGCTGCCGACGGCGAGCTCACGCTGCGCGCCTATTCGCTCACGCGTGAGTTTGATGGCCTGTTGCCCTTCACGGGCGGTGGCGCCATCAACCTCGACCGCAACTACGCGGGCGGCGGGGCGCGGTACACGCACGCGTTTGGCCCGGGTAAGATCCACGCGGGCTTCGACTACGACCGCCAGGACGACGACCGCGCGCGCTTCGACAACCTTGCCGGTGTTCGCGGGCCGCTCACGCTGGACCAGAACGAGCAAGTCACGGCACTGGGCTTTTACGTGCAAGGCGAACTTGAGCTTAGTGACGACTGGCTGCTGACGCTGGGCCTGCGTCGCGACGAGGTCGAGTTCGATGTTACGGACCGGTTCCTGACCGATGGTGATGACAGCGGCAGCCGCAACTTCGATGCCGTGAGTCCTGTTGCCGGCATTACGTGGCTTGCGGGTGATGCGCTGACGCTTTACGCCAACACCTCGCGCAGCTTCGAGAGCCCGACCACGACCGAGCTCGCGAACCCGTCCGCGGCGGGCGGCTTCAACCCCGACCTCGAGCCGCAGTTCGCGCAGCACTACGAAGTGGGCGCGCGCCTCACGCCGGCCGACGGGCAGCAGCTCACGGCCGCGGTATTCCGTATCGACCTTGAAGACGAGCTCATACCGTTCGAGCTGGCCGCGTTCCCGGGCCGCGATTTCTTTGCCAACGCGGGTGAGAGCGAGCGCACCGGTCTCGAGCTGGCCTGGCAGGGGCGCTTCGGCAAGGGCTGGCAGGCAAACGCGGCCTACACCTGGTCCGACTTCGAGTTCACGGACTTCACCAATGACGACGGTGAGGTATTCGATGGCAACACCGTCCCCGGCACGGCGGAGCACGTCGTGTTTGCGGGCGTTGAGTATCGCGCCGACGCGGGTTGGTTTGCCGCCGCGGAGGCGACCCACACGAGTGCCATTACACTCAACAACGCCAACACCGAAGAAGCCGATGCCTATACGCTCGTGACGCTGCGTGCCGGAACTGCGTGGCAGCGTGGCGGCTGGCGCTTCGCACCCTACGCCAGTGTGACGAACCTGCTCGACGAGGATTACACGGCGAATGCGCGGATCAATGCGTTTGGTGGGCGCTTCTTTGAGCCCGGGCCTGGGCGGAGTTTTTATCTCGGTGTGAATATCACGCGCGTGTTTGATCGCCGCTAGGGTAGATCGGGCGCTGATCCGTCATTGCGAGCCCGCGCAGCGGGCGCGGCAATCTCGTGACGTGGTCTTGCCGGTTGGCCTTGCGACAGCCTGATGGAGATTGCCGCGGGGCCTTCGGCCCCTCGCAATGACGAGTATTTTCGCCTTCGGCCCCTCGCAATGACGGGTTGGTTGTCTTCGGCCCCTCGCAATGACGGGTTGGTTGTCTTCGGCCCCTCGCAGTGACGGGGTTGTTGTCTTCGGCTCCTCGCAGTGACGGGGTTGAGTCCCGCGGACCGTCATCGCGCGGCTGCCTGTGAAAACGCCGTCATTGCGAGCCCGCGCAGCGGGCGCGGCAATCTCGTGACGCGGCCGTGCCGGTTGGCCTTGCGACAGCCTGATGGAGATTGCCGCGGGGCCTTCGGCCCCTCGCAATGACGGGTTGGTTTGTATTCGTCCCCTCGCAATGACGGGTTGGTTTGTCTTCGTTCCCTCGCAATGACGGGTTGGTTGTCTTCGTCGCCTCGCAATGACGGGTGACGCTAGGCGCGCTATGCTCTCTCGCGTTGCGAGGGGGCGACGTTCTCGGGGGAGACAACAATGAAATCACGCGCTGCGGTGGCCTGGGAGGCCGGCAAACCACTGTCTATCGAGGAGGTGGAGGTTGCACCACCCAAGGCGGGCGAGGCGCTCGTGCGCATCGTTGCGACCGGGGTGTGCCACACCGATGCCTACACGTTGTCCGGCGATGACCCGGAGGGCATCTTCCCCGCGATTCTTGGGCACGAGGGCGCCGGGGTTGTCGAGGAAGTCGGCGAGGGCGTCACGAGTGTGAAGCCCGGTGATCACGTCATCCCGCTCTACACGCCCGAGTGCGGCACCTGTAATTTCTGCACGAGTGGCAAAACGAATCTCTGCCAGCGCATTCGCGCGACGCAAGGCCAGGGGCTCATGCCCGACGGCACGTCGCGCTTCTCCAGGAACGGCAAGCCCATCGCGCACTACATGGGCACCTCGACATTTTCCGAGTTCACGGTCGTGCCGGAGATTGCACTGGCCAAGATTGATCCGAACGCGCCCATGGATAAGGTGTGCCTGCTCGGTTGCGGCATCACTACGGGCATCGGTGCCGTGCTCAATACGGCCAAGGTGGAGCCCGGCGCGAGTGTGGCCGTGTTCGGTTTGGGCGGCATTGGCCTGTCCGTCGTGCAGGGTGCGCGCATGGCCAACGCCGGGCGCATCATCGCCGTCGATGTGAACCCCGACAAATGGGAGATGGCGCAGTCGCTCGGCGCGACCGACTTTGTGAACCCGAAGGAACACGATGCGCCGATCCAGGACGTCATCGTCGATCTCACCAATGGCGGCGTCGACTACTCGTTCGAGTGCGTCGGTAATGTCGAGCTCATGCGCGCGGCACTCGAGTGTTGCCACAAGGGCTGGGGCGAGTCGACGATCATCGGCGTCGCGGGTGCAGGGCAGGAGATCGCGACGCGGCCGTTTCAGCTTGTCACCGGGCGCGTTTGGCGTGGCACGGCTTTCGGTGGTGTGAAGGGCCGCAGCGAACTGCCGGGCTACGTCGACCAGTACATGCAGGGCGACATTGCCATCGACCCCATGATCACGTTCACGATGGGGCTCGACGACATCAACCGCGCGTTCGACCTCATGCACGAGGGCAAGAGCATCCGCTCTGTCATTGTTTACGACGCATGATCAGGAAGCTCGCACTGGCCGCGTTGGCCGCCGTCCTCGTCACGCCCGTTGCACACGCGCAGTGGGCCTATCGGTACCCGAAGCTCGACGACTTCGGCCACCAGATTTATCTGGAACAACACGAGCTGCCCGCGCTGGGCTACGGCCCGACCGACCCGGCGCCGTCGCCCGACGGGAAGTCGCTGGCGTTCGCCGCGCAAGGCTGGATCTGGCAGCTCGACCTCGAGAGCGGTGTCGCGAAGCGGCTCACGAGCGCGGCTGGCGTCGACGCGCGGCCGCGCTGGTCACCCAACGGGCGCCAGCTCACGTTCATCCGCGACGGCGGCAGCGACACGTCGGTCATCGTGCACGACGTCGCCACGGGCAAAGAGCAGATCATCGACACGCCGACGATCGATCTCGACCCCGAGTTTTCCGACGACGGGCGCTATCTGTTCTACACCTCAGGTGTGGGCGGCAGCCTCAGCGTCTGGCGGCTGCACCTGGCCTCGGGCGTCGAAGAACAGCTGACCGAGTTCAACCAGGTGGAACGCAACGTACGCCGGCTGCCCGGCGGCGACGGCATCGTCTACCTGCACGGCAGCGGCGCGCACCGCGTCCTTCGCGAACGCAGCTTCAAAGGCGGACAGGATCGTGTCGTTCATGCCGAGACGCTGACCTATCATCTGGCCGCCGACGTGCATCCCGACGCACGCGTGCTTGTTTACGCCGCGCCCATCGACAACCAGTACCATCTCTGGACCCTGGACCTCGATGACCCGCGCGTCACGCGGCGCATCACGAGCGGCACGCGTTACGCGATGACGCCCGCGTTCAGCCACGACGGCAAGCTCGTCTACTTCGCCGAGCCCGATGGCAACCGGCAGTTCCGGATTATGGTGCAGTCGGTCTGGGGTGGAAAGCCGCGGCCCGTCGAGATCGGCGCGTGGGACTACGGCACCCGCACTGCGACGTTAACCGTTCGCGCCACCGACGCTGGCGGCGAGCCCGTGACGGCGCGCGTGTCGATCGCGGGCGTCGATGGACACCCCGTGTCTTACGACCGCGACGCGACCTACTTCGACTCGCAAACTGGACGACACTACTTTTACGTCGAGGGCGAGGCCGAGCTGAAGGTGCCCGAAGGGCGTTACCAGATCACCGCAGCGCGCGGTCCCATGGCGCCTGTGGCGCGCGACACGCAGCGCGTGCGTGCGGGTCGCGACAACGTGTTTGCGGTGTCGTTCGAACCGATTTGGTCCGGCGACGGTTACGCCTCGATCGATCATCACATTCACCTGAACGGTGACGGACATCATCCGGCCGACCACGATGATGCGTTGCGACTGCTCGCAGGCGAAGCGCTCGACCAGGTCGCGCCCATGTCCTGGAACCGGTGGGAGCGACGTATCGACGAGCCGCTCGTCGGCACCGTGACGCAGCGCGACGGTCGCGCTGTTGTGCAGGGCCAGGAGGTGCGCTCGCACTTTCACGGCCACATCGGTCTCGTCGACGTTCGGCAACCGTTCGAGCCCTGGTTCTTCGGGCCCAACAACCCGACGCTCGGTAATCCGAACCTGACCAACGGCGACGTGTTCACGCACGCCGCGGCCACAGGTGCGTTTCCTACTTACGTGCACCCGTTGGCTTCGGACGCCGACCCGTTTGATGACCTCGATGCCGCGCGCATGCCGCTCGAGCTCGTGAGCGATGGCGTACTTGAGGGTCGCATGGGTCTCGAGATCGTCTGCGCCTGGACGAGTCCGCTCGGCAACGCGCAACTTTGGTATCGACTGCTCAACATCGGCCAGCCCATTGCGGCCATGTCGGGCACCGACAGCTGGGTCGATTTCCACCGCACGCCCGCCATGGGCACGGGGCGGACTTATGTGCGTCTTGGTGATGCCGCGCCCACACCCGATGCCGTGCTTGCGGGCGCCGCGGCGGGTCGCAGCTTCGTGACGACCGGGCCCGCGCTTACCTTCACCGTGGGTGAACGCGCGCCCGGCGAAACGGTTGGCAGTGGGCAGCAAGCCTGGCAGGCCACACTGACGAGCACGGTGGATATCGATGTGTTCGAGATTGTTGTGAACGGCGCGGTGGTCGACACGCGCGACGGTGTCACCGCCGGCACGCCGCAGACGTTCACGGGCACCGTGACGCTGCCCGAAGGCGGCTGGGTCGCGGCCCGCGCCTACACGAGCGAACGCCAGGCCGACGCCTGGCCGACGATGCACGCGCGGCCATTTGCGCACAGCTCGCCGGTCTGGATTGGGGAGGTTGGGAGTACGGACCCGGATGCGCAGGCGGATGCCGCGTCGGACTTGCTGCTCGCGATTGGGCACGCGGAGCGTCGTGCGCAGGAGGCTTACGGCGAGCGAGATATGTCGCGGCTTTTCGCGCGGTTTCTCGAGGCGCGGCGGAAGCTGGGGCCGATGCTCAAAGAGCAGCCGATGAATACGATCATGGGGGCGCAGTAGCGGGCGTCACTGCGTCGTTGGGAGATTGCCGCGGCCGCTATGCGGCCTCGCAATGACGAAAAATACCCGTCATTGCGAGGGCCGAAGGCCCGCGGCAATCTCCGTCCGGTTGTCGCATTTTCCGGACAGGCGCTCGCCGTGAAAGACTGCCGCAGCGCCTTTGGCCCCGCGCAATGACCCGTTGGTTTCCCGCCCGTTATCGAGGTTGTGACATAACGCCGGAACCGCACCGTTGACACTTATCGTCAGCACGTGACAGTCTCCGTCACTTCAAGGGCACACCGTGTGAAAGCACGGGTCGCAAAGCTACCGGTCTAAGGGCGCAGGCCTAAGACAGCGGGGTTGCCGGCGAGCGGTCGTCGTCACGTTCTGAGCCGCGCGCCGTCACTCTCTTGTCTGGTCCTGGACCGTTGCTTTCGTGCCCCCGGGGAGGGACTGCAAGAGGCACGTAACCATGTCGAACCAGAACGGCAGCGAATGGCGTAAGCAAGTGGGCGAAAAGAAGCGCCCCAACATCAATCGCGGCATCGCGAAGAAACAGACGACACCCAAGCCCGGCGTGGTGCAGCCCGCCAGTCTGAAGCAGCTGATCCACATCATGGACCCCGCTTCGCGCTTTCCCACCCCCATAAGACCCATGGGCGCCAACAGCGCCAGCACGCAGTGCACCACGGCCGTCGGCGGCACGGTCGTCGACATGATCCATCTCAACGACATCACCGAGATCACGGACACGACTGTGACGGCGCAGGCTGGTGTCACGCTGCGCGAACTCGCCGACGCACTTGCAGAAAGAGGCATGGAGATCGCGGGCACGATGGACATCGTGACGCGCACCGTGGGCGGCGCCGTCGCGGGCGGCTGCTTCGGGCCCGTGCACGATGGCGATACGGCGTTCATCGGTTCGCAGGCCATCGCCATGACGGTCGTGACACCCGACGGCAAGGTCATGCGTGTTGATGAGACGCGCCAAAATCTGCTCAATGTTTTCCGCGGCAGCATGGGCGCGCTGGGCGTGATCGTCGACGTGACCTTCAAGATCCGACCGCAGACAACCTTCGTACTTAAACAGCGCAAGATGGATGTCGCCACGTTTGGTGTGGCCGCGACGCGGCTTGTGAACCAGCCCGTGGGCATCAAGTTCTTCTACTTGCCGTTCAAGGACCGCGTGTACACGGAGCTGCGGCGCGCGCAGCCCGATGATGATGCCAAGGTCCGCAACTTCGCCTGGAAGCTCAAAGACCTCGGCGAGACCAGCGTGCTGCCCGCCATCTGCGGCAAGCTCGGTCGCATTGTGCCCATCCAGAGCCTGCGCTACAGCCTCGTCGACGGGCTGCACGAGATGGGGCAAAGCCTGTTTACGAATACCCTGACCGAGGGTGGCTCGAGCGCTGCCGAATACATGAGCCAGAGCGGTCGCTACGCGGGCCCGCCGCTGGAGTACTCGACCTGGTGCTTCCCGGCCCAGGAACTCGGCATGCTGCTCGAGGCCTACAAGACCTTCGCCGCCGAGTACTACCACAGCTTCAAGTACCGCTGCGACATGCCCGTCGTCGGCTTCCGCCTGCCGCAGGACCAGAGCGCGCTTCTGAGCCCGAGTTTCGACGGGCCCATGTTTGCATTGCGCGTGGTCACGAGCCCGCACCCCAAGTGGGAAGACTATGCGATGGACCTGGCCGAGTTCGCCCAGCGCTGGGGCGGCGTGCCACTGCTCAACCAGAGCCGTTGCGCGGAGCAGGGGCAGGTGTCGATCGCCTTTGGCAGCCGGCTCGATTTTTTCAAACGCATCCGTCGACAACTCGACGCCGAAAACCGCCTTGTGAACCCCTTCCTCGCACAGTACGTGAGTTAGCGGTTCGCGCGACCAGCGGCGTTTCGTATCATTGACCGCTGGCGGTAACGCCGGGCGGTGCCCGGTTAGCGGGAAAGAACGATGTCGGAACGTACGAACGGGCAGATCTGGGTGGCGATTGCGATCGCCGTGGTTTTGGGTGCTTTTGTCGGCTGGGCCGGCAGCTACGGCGGGGATACCTTCAAGGGCTGGCCCGTATTCGCGATCTGTGCCGCGCTCGCTTACGGCGTCAACTGGCTGGTGTTCATCCCATCAGCCGCCGCCAAGACCGAGAAGTTCTACGACCTCACAGGCGGGCTTACTTATCTCACTGTGATCCTCGTCGCTGTCGCGTTGTCGAGCGAGATGGACGTTCGCGCACGCCTTGTGGCCGCCGCCGTAGTCATCTGGGCCATGCGCCTGGCCACGTTTCTGTTCCGCCGCATTTCCAAAGACGGCAAGGACGGCCGCTTCGATGACATCAAGGGCCGCCCCGCGCGCTTCCTCATGGCCTGGACACTGCAGGGTCTCTGGGTGCTGCTCACGGCCGCCGCCGCGCTCGCCGTGATCACCGGCGGCAACAAGCAGCCCCTGGGCATCGTCGGCTATGTCGGTATCGCCGTGTGGGCGCTTGGATTCGGCATCGAGGTCATTGCCGACTGGCAGAAGTCGCGCTGGCGTGAGAACGAGGCCAACCGCGGCAAGTTTATCGACGTGGGCCTCTGGGCCTGGAGCCGCCACCCGAACTACTTCGGCGAAATTGTGATCTGGGTGGGCATGGCCATCATCGCGGTCCCCGTGTTGCAGGGTTGGCAGTACGTCACGCTGATCTCGCCGGTGTTCGTGTTTTTCCTGCTTACCAAAGTCAGCGGCGTGCCACTGCTCGAGCAGCGCTCCGACGAGAAGTGGGGCGGGCAGGATGACTACGAGGCTTACAAGGCGCGCACGCCCGTGCTCATGTTAAAGCCGCCCGCAGCGGGATAGACTCGAGCGCTTGCGACAGGCAACAGCAATAACGGGTGGGAGACTGACATGAGCGAGTACGAGCTCACAAGCCTGATCTATGAGCTGTTCCGCGACATGGATTCTCAGATCGAGTTCTGGTTGCAGGCGACCTTTGCGGTCGTTGTCGCGGTCTACTTTGCCGGCCACCGGCTCTCAGTTGGGCTGCGCCGGTTTATCGCCGTCATGTACGTGGCTGCGTCTCTGCAGGCGGGTTTGCGCTGGGTGTTGTTCCTGCGCCGATCGATTGAACACCGCAACGCGCTCGAGTTGATGGGCGCCAGCGATATTCCGACCACCTGGAGCCTGGTTGTCGCGGTCACCGCGTTGCTCGCGATCATATTTGTTGGCGGTGTCGGCGGCACCGTGTACTTCCTGGCTCGCAAGGAAGCCTGGTTGAAAGAGGGCGAGAGCGCGGACTAACGGGCGGGCCGGTCGACCGGGCTTGCTATCGCGCCCGCGCGGTTGCGCACGACATGCAGATAGATTTCTGTGGTGCGGATGTCGCGATGTCCGAGCAGGGATTGCACGAGCTTGATGTCGTAGCCTGTCTCGACGAGACGCGTCGCGAATGAATGGCGAAAGGTGTGGCAACTGGCGCGGCGCCGGAAGCCCGACGCTTTGATGGCTCTTGCGACGGCACGCTGCACGGCACTGGCGTGCAAGTGGTGGCGACGCAGGACGCCGGTGACCGGATCCACGCCGATTCTTGTCGCCGGGAACAAGAACTGCCACGCAGTCTCCATCGCGGCCTTCGGGTATTTTCGTTCCAGGGCGTCCGGTAACCAGACTTCGCCGTAGCCGCACTCGATGTCGTAGGCATGGAGCTTCTCAACTTGGGCGATCTGCTCGTGCAATAGCTCCTCCAGCGAGGTCGGCAGCAGTGTTGTTCGTTCGTTACCACCCTTGCCGTCGCGAACTGTGATCTGCCGAGCGCCGAAATCCAGATCCTTGAGCCGCAGCCGCAGCGATTCGTTCAGGCGGAGCCCGGAGCCGTACAGCAGTGACGCAACCAATTGCGGGGTGCCGCTCATCTGATCGATGACTGCCGTGGCCTCGGCATGAGTAAACACCGTGGGCATCCTCCGCATGCGGCGCGCGTAACTGAAGTTCAGGTCACCGAGCGGTTTTTCGAGATGCCGCTGGTACAAGAATACGAGCGCATTGAGTGCTACGCGTTGTGTTGCCGGGGCGCAACGTTGGTTTTCGGCCAAATCACCCAGGAACGCCTCGACCTCTCGGTCGCCCATTTCGTCAGGATGCTTCAGGTTGTGGAACCGAATGAACCGTAAGATCCAGTGTACGTAGGTCTTTTCTGTCTCGTAGCTGAGTCCCTGGTTGCGAATCGTCAGCTTGAGCTGGTGAACAAAGCGCGGTGACTCTTGCGGAATTCTGGGGCGAATATCGTCCATCTTGGGATGCCTGCCGACTTGTGACGGTGCTCATGGCTTTCTGATGCTGAGGATACCCTGCCAGTCGTTTTTCAACGCGCAGTGAAACCCTCCGAGCTCAAGGCTATTGAGTTCTCAAACAAGCGGTTGGCGCAAAAATGCAGCTCTGTGGTAGCGTATTTCACGTGCACGCGCCATCCAAGCTCATGTCGCATTTGTCCGCGCAAGTGAGCCAGCACAACAGGAGTTAAAGCAATGAAGAAGAGGGAACTTTCGGAGCGCTGGACCCATGTTCCCCATCGGGGCTTCAGTCGCACACGGAATTCAAGCGTGCGCCGTAGAATCAGCTGTTATGACGCTGCCCTTCCTGGAGGACGAAGGTCGACGACTCGGGTCTGATGCGAGGTTTTGCTTTGGCGCGGCCTTCGCCCAGAAAGGACGCTTGAAATAGGACGCAGGTCGCGGCACGGTATAGCTATGAAGAGCGCGGTGCGAACAGCGTTCGCACAAGCGCTCTTCATAGCTATACCAGCACTCTGAGCGGAACGCTCAGGGCTCGATTTTCTCGAGCGAGGAAAGGACTCTGGGATGGTACATCCACGCGTTCATAACAAGTCGCTGCAGCCGACACGAGGCGCCTGTCACGAGCCATGCATGCGCATGTCTCGCGCCAGCCGCGTTCGTGCGTCTGAGCCCCGGCGTTATGCGGCAACGGATTGCATCTAGTGACTGATCGCACAGAAATATTCAAAGTCACAAACGCTCTACTTGCGCGCGCGATAAATGAAGACGTTGTCTCAATTGCCAGATCATCGGAGCCTGG
>JBCBNV010000005.1:0-421582 GCA_039821605.1 Pseudomonadota bacterium
GTGCTTTACAACCCGCAGGCCTTCTTCACACACGCGGTATTGCTGGATCAGGCTTGCGCCCATTGTCCAATATTCCCCACTGCTGCCTCCCGTAGGAGTCTGGGCCGTGTCTCAGTCCCAGTGTGGCTGATCGTCCTCTCAGACCAGCTACGGATCGTCGCCTTGGTGGGCCATTACCCCACCAACAAGCTAATCCGACTTAGGCTCATCCAATAGTGCAAGGTCCGAAGATCCCCTGCTTTCCCCCGTAGGGCGTATGCGGTATTAGCTCGAGTTTCCCCGAGTTGTCCCCCGCTACTGGGCAGATTCCTAAGTATTACTCACCCGTCCGCCACTCGACGCCTGGCAGCAAGCTCCCATCGTTTCCGTTCGACTTGCATGTGTTAAGCATACCGCCAGCGTTCAATCTGAGCCAGGATCAAACTCTTCAGTTAATAGCTTTGAGCTTGAAGAGAGAGTTCCTAAAGCTTCGGCCAATCTTTCGATTGGTTACTGACTTTTTGGTTACTCACTCTGGTTTTTTGCCAACGGCAACTACCAACGTGAGCACCCACACAAATTATCTGATTTGCTTTTTAAAGAGCGCCCGAAACACCGCCAACCAACCATTTGGTGGTCGGCACAGGTGTGCCGGGAAAGACCGTCAATTATACCGGTGAAACTGGGCTGGTCAACAGCCTTTGTGTCACTTTTTTTGGCTTTCGATCGAGCGCCAGAAGCGGTGCGATCGTTGCCTTTCGGGGCCTTGACGGCCAACTCGGGGCGACTTGTCCCCGAGCGGGCTGCGCAGTATAGGGCTTCGCGGCGAAGCGTCAACCCTTTTGTGACATTTTTTTTGCGGGGCCTGATCAGCCCCCCGGCGGGCCCCATTCCATGTAGACATCGCAGCGATCATAGGCCGACACATCGGGGCGATCCTTGTGCCGAAAACCCGCTGATTCATAGAGTTTCAGGGCTGGGCCCAGTGACCGATGCGACTCCAGGAAGAGCACCTGCTCGCCACTGGCCTGGAACCATTGCAGGGCCGCCTCAATAAGAAGCCGCCCGATGCCGCGCCCCTGCGCGCGCGGTGTGACCCCCATTTTGCTGAGCTCGGCCCGACCGCCGCCCTCAGGACGGACGGCGCAGGTGCCCAGCACCTCGTCGCCGTCGAGCGCGAAAAAGACCTCGCCGCCGGCGTCGATGATGTAGCCCTGGGGATTGTCGAGGATGGCCGAGTCCTTGGGCTCGATCGAGAAATAGCGCTCGATCCACTCGGCGTTGATCCGTCGGAAGTCGGGCGCGCGATCGGCGCTGAAGGGCACGATAAGCACGCCATCCAGCGCCGCGGCGCTCATTCGCCGATGGACTCGATTTCGGCCTTGTACTTTTCGACGAGCGCGATGTTGCTCGCCGGCGCGCGATCAAACAGCTGGATCGCGCCCAAGACCTGCCGCTCCAGCGCCTCGTACTGCGCTTCGGGCAACTGGCCCTTCATCGCCTTCAACTGCTCCACGGCCATGTCGAGCTCCGCCTTCTGGTCGCGCATGGCGAGCGCGCCCATGGCCAGCATGACGTTGTGCACGACAACCTTGAACTCAGGCGCATCAAAGTCGTAACGCGACAGGACCGAGTTCGCCTCGGCATTGGCCTGGATGGCATCGAACATGCTCGGTGAGTCCGTGTTGATCGCCCCTTCCATGGCCTCGATTTCCTCCATGGCGCCCAGCAGGCGCTTCATTTCGCCCTCGGTGATATCGCGGACTTCAGTCTGCTGCAGCTCGGCCATCCAGGCGTTGGCTTCGGCGGCGCTCTGCGCCTGCGCGGCACCGGCAAGCCCCATCATGAGTGCCAGCATCAGCAGGCGTAGCTTATTGAGTCGGATCATGTCCCAGTCCCCTCTGTTCTCAACGTTATCGAAACTCTGGCAAAGCGGCGCCGGCCAACCTGCATGACGAGGTCGACGCCCGGCTCGAAGGTCGTCGCGCGATCCTCGATGCGCTCGCCGTCAACACGCACGGCGCCCTGCCCGATCATGCGGAACGCCTCTGATGTACTGGCCACGAGCCCGGCCGCCTTGAGTACATGCGCCACACCCATGCCGGTGGCATCGGCTGCGACCGCCACCTCCGGCAGGTCCTCGGGCACGGCGTGCTTCTGGAAGCGCGCCACAAAATCCCGCTGCGCGGATTCGGCAGCACCTTCGTCGTGAAAGCGCGCCACGATCTCGCGTGCGAGCTCGAATTTGACGTCGCGCGGGTTGCGCCCGTCGCCGACCGCTTCCTGCAGGCCCTTTATCTCGTCGACCGCACGGAAGCTCAACAGTTCGTAATAGCGCCACATCAGCGTGTCGCTGATCGACATGAGCTTGCCGAACATGTCGCCGGGCGCGTCGGTGATGCCGATGTAATTGCCCAGCGACTTTGACATCTTCTGGACGCCATCGAGGCCCTCGAGCAGCGGCATCGTCAACACCACCTGCGGATTCTGGCCCGCGTCCTGTTGAAGCTGGCGCCCGACGAGCAGGTTGAACTTCTGGTCGGTACCACCGAGCTCGACGTCCGCCTCGAGCGCCACGGAGTCGTAGCCCTGCACGAGCGGGTAAAGAAACTCGTGGATCGCAATCGGCTGCCCGCCCGCGTACCGCTTGGAAAAGTCATCGCGCTCGAGCATCCGCGCCACGGTGTGGCTTGCGGCGAGCCGGATCATGCCCGCGGCGCCCAGCTCATTCATCCAGGTCGAGTTGAACGCGATCCGGGTCCGATCTGGGTCCAGGATCTTGAAGATCTGGGTCTCATAGGTGCGGGCATTCTCAGCGATCTCCTCGGGCGAAAGCGGCGGCCGCGTGGCGTTTTTACCGCTCGGGTCGCCAATGAGACCCGTGAAGTCTCCAATCAGGAACACCACATCGTGCCCAAACTGCTGGAACTGGCGCATCTTGTTGATGAGCACCGTGTGCCCCAGGTGGAGGTCCGGCGCCGTCGGGTCAAAGCCGGCCTTGATGACCAGCGGGCGCCCTTCGGCCAGGCGCGCCTGCAGCGAACCCTCGGGCAGCACCTCTTCGGTGCCGCGCATCAGTTCTGCGAGCTGTGCCGCAGCGTCGGTCATGGGGTGGAAGTCCGTCGAGCAGGGCGTCAGGGCGCCGGGACCTCGATTATGACCTGTCACAGACTCGCTGGCACCCCATGCGGCGGCTGGCGGGCCAGCTTTTGACTAAATTGGAGACTGCGATTACCCTTCCCGAAACTATAACCGGAACAGTGCGTTGCACCGCAAACCGAGTCCGATTCGTCACGACTACAATATCAGCGCGAACCCGCGCGGCGGTGCAGCATCCCGGCCGCACCACGTACTCTGGTTCGTCGCCGGCCTGGGCCTGCCCCTTTTGGCACTGATTCTCGGGCTCGCGTTTCGTGATGCGGCCCCGCCTGAGCAGACCCCGGACGTCGCCAGCGACACCGTGACCGCGTCCGCCGCCGCACCCGTTGGCGCCGAGGCGATACTCGAGGCCCAGCCCGAAATCGAATTGCCCGCAACGCCCGAACCGCCGGCGCCCGCGTACGAACGCCTCGTACTCAAAGTGGCCTCGGGCGACACACTCGACGGACTGTTCCGCCAACACCAGCTCAACATCGCCGACCTCATTACGATCTCACGCCTGCCCGATGCCAAGCAGCCGTTGCGCGTGCTCAAGCCCGGCGACGAACTCGAGATCACGCACGACGCCGGACGCATCATGTCGCTGGCACGCAATCTCGACTTGCACAACCGTCTCGAGGTCAACCGCGACGACGCCGGTCGCTTTACGGCAACGCTCGAAGACCGCGCCGTCGAGTACCGCCAGGTGATGCGACACGGTGTCATTGAAACCTCCCTGTTCGAATCGGCCGCCGCAATCGGTTTGTCCGACAAAGTCATAATGAACGTGGCCGGCATCTTCGCCTGGGACATCGACTTCGTTTACGACATCCGCGTCGGCGACGAGTACTACGTGATCTTCGAAGAGCTCTGGCAGGACGGAGAGAAAATTGACGACGGCGAGATTGTCGCCGCAGAGTTCGTGAACCAGGGCGACGCCTACCAGGCGCTTCGCTACATCAGCCCCGACGGCAGCAGCGACTACTTCAACCCCGACGGTCGAAGCGTACGCAAAGCCTTCGTGCGTGCGCCCGTGGACTTCAAACGCATCAGCTCGGGCTTCAACCCCAGCCGTCGTCATCCGATTCTCAACACCATTCGTGCCCACCGTGGCGTCGACTACTCGGCACCGCGCGGGACGCCCGTCATGGCTGCCGGCGACGGCAAGATTTCGTTTCGCGGCAGCAAGAGTGGCTACGGCCGCGTTGTCATCCTTCAGCACGGCGGCAACATCACAACGCTCTACGCGCACCTGTCGAACTTTCGCAAGGGCCAGCGCGTGGGCACACGTGTGAAGCAGGGCCAGGTGATCGGCTTCGTCGGCAAGACGGGATTGGCCACGGCGCCGCACCTGCACTACGAGTACCGGCTCAACGGTGTACACCGCAACCCGCGCACCGTGTCCTTGCCGCAAGCCGACCCGATTCGCGCCGAGTTCCGCGAAGACTTCGAGCGCATGACGGGACCGGTGCTCGCCGAGCTCGAGCGCTTCAAGCGCATGCAGATGGCATCGATCAACACGGACGAGGCCGCCGCGCTTTAGGCGCCTGCGGCGCACACACTTGCTCTACGTCGGCCTGATCTCGGGCACCAGTGCCGATGCCATCGACGCCGCACTCGTCGACATCGACGGCGATACGATCCAGACACTGGCGATCGCCAGCCACGCCTTCCCGCCCGAGCTCGGCGCACGACTTGCCGATGCACTCGCGACACCTGCCACTTTGACGGCCAAAGCCTGCGGCGCACTCGACGCAGCGCTGGGTCACGAGTTCGCGGCGGCCGCGCTGACACTCCTGCATGAGGCGCGCGTTGATGCCAATGCCGTGCGCGCGATCGGCAGTCATGGCCAAACGCTGTTTCACGCACCCGATGGTCCCGAAGCGTTTACGCTGCAAGTCGGCGACCCGGCCCGCATCGCCATGGCGACGGGCGTCACCACCGTGGCCGACTTCCGGCGTGCCGACGTGGCGGCCGGCGGCCAGGGCGCACCCTTGGCGCCGTTGCTGCACGCGGCCTTGTGGGGCGGCACCAGGACGCAGCGCGCGGTGCTGAACCTGGGCGGCATCGCCAACCTTTCGCTACTCCAGCCCGGCCTGCCCGTGCGCGGCTTCGACACAGGCCCGGCCAACACACTCATGGACCAGTGGGCCGCAGTCACGGGCAACGGCGCGCACGATGCCGACGGCGCTTTGGCCGCGCGCGGCACCGTGGACACCACTTTGCTGGGCAAATTGAGCGAGGACCCCTACTTCTCCCTGCCTGCGCCCAAGAGCACGGGGCGCGAGTATTTCGACCGCGACTGGCTGTTGTCCGGGGTCGGCATGACGGCGCAAGCGGCGTCCGAGCTGAAAACCACGCGCATCGCGGATATCATGGCCACACTGTGTGCGCTGACGGTAACGACGGTCGCCGATGCGTTGCACCGCGCCGCTGGCGAGACAGAGGCGCAGGGTTTCGAACTCATCGCGTGCGGCGGCGGATGTCACAACCCGGAGCTCATGCGGCGCCTGGCGCAGGTTGACGGCGTCGACCGCCTGGCCACCACCGCAGACTACGGCATCGACCCGGACTACGTTGAAGCAACCCTGTTCGCCTGGCTGGCGGCACAGCGCATCGCGGGGCAGCCCGTCGACACGCGCACGATCACAGGCGCACGTCATCGCGTGATGGCGGGCAGTATTCACGAACCCAGCGTGGAGTAACGCCGCATGAGTGCCGAACAGAAAACGCTCAAGCACGACACGGCAGCCGCCGCGGAAAGCGAGGCCAGCCTGCCCGAGCACTTCCTGAACCGTGAGCTTTCGCTGCTCGAGTTCAACAAGCGCGTGCTGGCGCAAGCGGCGGACACGAGTCTGCCGTTGCTCGAGCGGCTGCGCTTCCTGTGCATCTCGTGCACCAACCTCGACGAGTTCTTCGAGATCCGCGTGTCGGGTCTCAAGCAACGTGAGGAGATCGGCACTTCGCCACCGGGGCCTGACCAGCGTACGGCGCAGCAGGTCCTGGAGCTCGTTTCGGCCGAAGCGCACAAACTTGTCGCAGCACAGTACGAGGAGCTCAACAAGCGCATGCTGCCGGCACTGGCCGAGGTTGGCATTCGTTTCCTGCGCCGACACGACTGGAACCCTGTGCAACGCGAGTGGCTGCACGCGCATTTCGTCAACCAGATCCTGCCCGTGCTCACGCCGCTCACGCTCGACCCGGCGCGCCCGTTCCCGCAGATCCTCAACAAGAGCCTCAACTTCATCGTCGCGTTGCGCGGCCGCGACGTCTACGGCCGCCGCCGCCACCGCGGCCTCGTGCAGGCGCCGCGATCGCTGCCGCGGCTCATCAAGGTCCCCGCCGACCTCGAGGGTTCTGGCGAAGAGGACTACGTGTTCCTCTCCTCGATCATTCATGAGTTCGTCGAGGAGCTGTTTCCAGGGCTCAACATCGACGGCTGTTACCAGTTCCGTGTGACGCGCAATGGCGACCTCTACGTCGATGACGAGGAAGTCGAAGACCTCATCCGCGTGCTCGAAGGTGAGCTGGCCGCCAGCCGCTATGGCGCGGCCGTGCGGCTTGAGGTCGCGGCCGAGTGCACCGATGAGCTGTCGACGTTCCTGCTCGACCACTTCGAGCTCACGCCAAACGACCTCTACCGTGTGAATGGGCCCGTGAATCTCAATCGGCTCAGCATGGTTGCCGACACGTCGCCGCGGGACGAACTCAAGTACCAGCCATTCACACCCAACATTCCCGACGCGCTTATCCAGGCCGATGACCTGTTCGACGCGCTACGGAAGAAGGATGTGCTGCTGCACCACCCGTTCCAGTCGTTCGTGCCCGTCATCGATCTGCTCGCATCGGCCGCCGCGGATCCTACTGTGCTCGCCATCAAGCAGACCCTGTACCGCACGGGCCCCGACTCACCCATCGTCGACCAGCTCGTGGCGGCGGCGCGCGCGGGCAAGGAAGTCACGGTGGTTGTCGAACTCATGGCGCGCTCCGACGAGGCCGCCAACATCGAGCTTTCAAACCGTTTGCAGGAGGCCGGCGCGCACGTCGTGTTTGGCGTCATCGGCTACAAGACGCACGCCAAGATTCTGCTCATCGTGCGGCGCGAGAACGACGCGCTGGTGCGCTACGCGCATCTCGGTACGGGCAACTACCACCCCAAGACCACACGACTCTACACCGACTACGGCCTGCTGACCGCGCGGGACTCGATCTGCGAGGAAGTGCACAACGTCTTCATGCGGCTCACGAGCCTCACGGACCAGCAGGGCCACAAGCTGCTGCTGACCTCACCGTTCAAGCTGCACAAGAAGCTTCTGAGCTACATCCGTCGCGAGCGCCGCCACGCACTGGCCGGCAAGCCCGCGCGCATCATGGCGAAAGTGAACGGCCTCGTGGAGCCGCGCATCATCACGGCGCTGTACGCCGCTGCGCGGGCCGGCGTCGAGATCGACCTGATCGTGCGCGGCATCTGCATCCTGCGCCCGGGCGTGCCGGGTCTGTCCGAGAACATCCGCGTGCGTTCGATCGTGGGGCGGTTCCTCGAGCACTCGCGCATCTACTACTTTCACAACGACGGCGATGAGGCCCTGCTGTTGTCGAGTGCCGACTGGATGGAGCGGAATTTCTTCCGCCGGGTGGAAGTGGCATTCCCCGTACGCCGCAAGTCACACATCGAGCGCGTCAAGAATGACCTGCAGCTCTACCTCGACGACACGGCAGAGGCCTGGGCGCTGCAGTCTGACGGCAGCTACGCACGCGTCCCGCCGCCCGCCGACGCAGAGCCGATCAGCGCACAGTCGACGTTACTGGCGCGCTACAGCGCGCCGCTCTGACCGCGAGGCCATCGTTTCCACGCCCAGCGTGTAGCCCCAACTCTTGATGAGCGCGCGCTCGCGATCCATATCCGCGCGCGTCAGCGGATTGGCATCGAGCCAAGCGGCATCAAAGCCCAGCGTGAGCGCGCGTGCCTCCAGCCGAATCGTCAATGCGGCCGGTGAGGTATCGCTGCGGTTACGGTTGATGAGCACGGCAAGGCGCAGCAACAACGTCAACAGGCGCACGTCTTCCTGCACGGGCCGACTCGCTGTACCCGCGCGCGCCGGTGAGGGGCGTTTGCGTTGGTTCGCAAGCATGAATGCCAGCAGTTGCTGCTCCGCGGCGGGGAACCCGGGCAGGTCCGCATGACGCACCACGTAGGCGCCGTGCTGGTGGAAGTCGGCATGCGCGATATCCAGCCCGATTTCATGCAGGTGGCCCGCCCACTTGAGCAACAGGCGCGCAAGCTCCGGGTCCATTTCGAGCTCGGGTTTGAGCGCGTCGAACAACTGCAACGCCGTCTCGCGCACACGCCGCGACTGCGCCTGGTCAACGTGGTAGCGCTCGGCCAGGGCAATGACGCTGCGCACACGCGCATCAGCGTGTTGCAGGCGCCCGACGAGATCGTAAAGCACACCCTCTCGCAACGCGCCATCGGACTCGATGAGCCCGTCGATTGACAGCGTCCGCATGACCTCGGCGAGAATCGCGAGCCCGCCGGGCCAGACCTCGGCGCGGCGGTCGGACAAACCCGGCAACGACAGATGCTTGATGTCGCCTGCTGCGATGACGTTTTCGATCAGTGTTTCGACGTGCGGCAACCGCAGCGGTTCATCGGACGCGATGAGACCCATCTCACGCGCCACGGCAACTGTGGACCGGATCGTGCCCGAGGCACCGATGGCCGTCAGCCAGCCGCTCTCGCGGAAAATGGTCTTGACGGGCCGAAGCTTGAGGCTTGCGGACATACGCGCATCGGCGAAGCGCTCGACGCTGAGCTCGCCGCCCGGGAAGAAGCGCTCCGTCTTGACGACGCAGCCCATGCCCAGGCTTTCGAGCGCCGCGGCCTCGAGCCCTTCGCCCACGATGAGCTCGGTGCTGCCGCCACCGATATCGATGACGAGCCGGCGGCCTGACTCGGGCGGCAGGCTCTGCGCCACACCCAGGTAGATGAGTCGCGCCTCTTCGACGCCCGCGATGATCTCGATGGGGTGGCCCAGCGCGCGTTCGGCTTCGGACAGGAAGCCCGCGTCCTTGCGCACGCGACGCAGTGTATTGGTGCCCACGGCGCGGACGCGGTCGGCGCGCATCTCGCGCAGGCGTTCGCCGAACTGTTCAAGACAGGCCAGCGCGCGTTGCCGGGCGGGTGCCGCCAGACCCAGGTCCTTGCTCAGGCCTTCGGCCAGACGCACGGTTTCGCGCAGCCGGTCAATGACCGTGAGCTGGCCGTGACGCAGGGTCGCAACGACCATGTGAAAGCTGTTGGAGCCGAGGTCGACCGCGGCGATGACGTCGTCGTCGGTATCCGAGACGTCGTTGCTCATGACTGGCGCTGCGCCGTGGGACTTAGACCGAGAACGATGAGCCGCAACCGCAGGTGGTGGTCGCGTTGGGGTTTCGGATAATGAACTGCGCGCCCTCGAGATCTTCCTTGTAGTCGATCTCGGCACCCATGAGGTACTGAACGCTCATCGGGTCGACGACCAGCGTCACGCCCAGATTCTCGACCTGCACGTCGCCGTCTTCAATTTGTTCATCGAAGGTGAAGCCGTACTGAAAGCCCGAGCAGCCGCCGCCGCTGATGAACACGCGAAGCTTGAGTGCCGGGTTGTCTTCTTCGGCGATGAGCTCACCAACCTTGGTGGCCGCCGAATCCGTGAACACGAGCAGGGATTGTTCCGTTGCCAGGGTGTCCGCTTGCATGTCGTTTCTCCGCTGGGCGTTGCCGCCGCGTAATGCGTTGCGCTGCCTCTATCCTACCGAATTCGGGCTGCGCGCGCGGAAATCAAGGGTTTTCGGGCTCCGGCGCCGCCGCATCGCGCTGGTGCACGAGCTTACCGTTGATCTCGGCGCCAATCGCCATCTCGATGAGGTTGTAGTAGACGTTGCCGATCACGCGCGCCGTCGGCCCAAGCTCCACGCGCGCATTGGCAATAACGTCACCCTTCACAAGCCCGTTGAGCACGACGTTGGGCACCTGCACGTTGCCGTGGATCTCGCCGTTCTCGCTGACTGACAGTGTCGAGCTTTCGTCCGCATCGGCGATGACGCCCCCATTGACGATGCCGTCGATGTGGCTCGCGCCCGTGAAGTGCAGGTCGCCGCTCACGCGCGATGCAGCCCCCACGAGCGTTTCGATCGAGACGTTCCTGCGTTTGTTCTTGCCCAGCATGCTCAGCCTTGTGTTGCTGTTGGTGTGTGATCAACCCGTCGAGGTCGACCAGTCGAATGTCTGGCGGATGCCCTTGTTGCCGCGCCCGCTTGGTGCGAGTTCGATATTGATGCGCTGCGGCGTAAAGCCCTCGGGCATCTTGAGCTCCCGCTCAAAGTCCTGGAAGTAGCGAAACCCGTAGTTCCAGCGCGCGCTGCCATCGGGCGGCAGCAATTGCGCGAAGGGCAGGCTCACGACTTCACCGTTCATCGCGCCGTCCACGGAAATCTGCACCTTGCCGTAGACCTGGCGGTGGTGCTGCTTGACCTGGACCACGACCATACGCAAGCGGTAGCGATCGGGTTCCGTGCCACGCACGACCTCTAGGTCCTGGATGCGCAGGCCGCTCTCGCTCTCTTCGGGCGAGATGATGCCGCGGTAGAACGCGATGGCCTCGCGTTGCTCCTGGATCTTCTCCTGCAGCTCACGCAGGGTGCCGCTGACTTCGCGGTAGGTTTCCTGCTCCGTCTTTGCCGTCGTCTCGAGCTGGATGCGTGCCTCATCGAGATCCCGAACCTCGGCCTCGAGCTCGGCAATGCGGTCCTCGAGCCGGGTTGCCGCTTCACCGGCTGCAAAGCGGTTGAAGCCCGCATGGATGCGGCCCATTTCGTAGAGCAGGTAGCCGCCCACACCCAGCGCCGCGAGGGTCGCGGTGACAAGTACGGCAGTTCGATTGCGGGCAGGCTTGGTCACGGGATCGTTCGGTTCTCAGGCATCAGTTCAAACGCACGCGCATGGTACGCTTGTCGCCGTTTTGCGGGAAGTGACGCCATTCACACGTCATGACATACCTTGTTCTGAAGTCGCTGCACATCGTCTTTATGGTGACGTGGTTCGCAGGCTTGTTCTACCTGCCGCGCCTGTTCATATACCACCGTGCCGCCGACGACACGATCAGCCTCGACCGATTCGTGGTCATGTCGCGACGCCTGTACGGCATCATGACGCTGGGCGCCGCGCTGACGCTGGTGTTCGGCGTGGCCATTCTGTTCATCCGAACAGACCTGCTGACGGCAGGCTGGTTCCACGCCAAGCTGGTCTTGCTGCTGGGTCTCGCCGTCTACCACGGGTATTGCAAGCGCATCATGCGCGAACTGGCCGAGGGCCGCTGCACGCGCAGCGACCGCTGGCTCCGGTTCTACAATGAAGTGCCCGTGCTGCCGCTGTTCGGCATCGTCTTCCTGGCGATACTGAAGCCTGCGTTCTAGCGCTTAACGCTCCGCGTCGAGCAGGCCGGCGCGCCTCAGGTCCTTGAGAAACATCGAACGCCATCGGTGCGGCCACCAGCGTGGCTGCGGCGGCGGGCCGTCGGGATGCAGGTGCGCGGCGAGTTCGTGTAAGGCGCGCGCGTAGACGCGGCGCTTGAAGTAGATGACCTCGTTTACGGGGCGCCAGTAGTCGACCCAGCGCCAGCGATCAAACTCGGGCTTGTCGGTGAGATCGAGTCGGAGCCGGTCCTCGCCCGATACGAGCTTCATGATGAACCAGCGCTGTTTCTGGCCGATGCACAACGGCTGTGTGTTGCGGCGCACGTAGCGTTCCGGAAGCTTGTAGGGAATCCAGTCGATAGTGCTGCCGAGCAGCGCCACATCGTCTGCCGTCAGGCCGAGCTCCTCTTCGAGCTCACGGTACATGGCCTCTTCCGCGGACTCACCGGGTGCAACACCGCCCTGCGGAAACTGCCAGCCTTTGCGGCCGGCACGCCCGGCCAGCAACAGCCGGCCATCGTCGTTAGCGACAATAATGCCGACGTTGGCCCGGTAGCCATTCTCGTCGATCTGGTCGGAATTCATGCGTCAGCGCCCCCGTGCCAGTATTCTTCCACATTCATCTGGGCCGCTCCACAGCGCCCGCTATGCCCCACAGGACGGCGCCCGGGCCCCATGCAGGAACTCGTATTGACACCCCAGCGCCCGCTGCGACTCACGGGCCTCCTGCTCATTGCAGCGCTCGCAAGCCTGGCATTCGCGATGGCGGCGGGCAGCGACGGCGTGCGCCCGGGGCTCATCGCGGACGCGCTATCGGGCGGGCTTGCGGCCGATGATGCGCGCGTCGTTCTCGAGCTGCGCCTGCCCCGCGCGCTCTCCGCTTTTGCCGTGGGCGGCCTGCTGGCCGTGGCCGGCGTGCTCATGCAGGTCCTGCTCCGTAACCCGCTCGCGGACCCTTACGTCTTGGGTACGAGCGGCGGCGCGGCCTTGGCGGCGTTGGCAGCGATCCTCGCCGGCTTCGGTGCCGTGGCCGTCGATGCTGCGGCCTTCGTGGGCGCGGCCGTCGCCACGCTCATCGTGTTTGGCATTGGCGGTCTGCGCACGGGATTCGCGCCTACCCTGTTGCTGCTCACCGGTGTCGTGCTCGCCAGCGGCTTCGGTGCCGGCGTGAGCCTGCTTCTCGCCATCAGCCCCGACGCGACGCTGCGTGGGATGTTGTTCTGGCTCATGGGCGACTTCAGCCTGGCGCTCTCGCCGCAGGCCCCGCTGGCCGCGCTGTCCGTTGCCGTTGTCGTGGGCCTGCTCATGGCGCGCGCCCTGGACGTGCTCGCGCAGTCGCCCGAACGGGCGCTGCTGCTGGGGCTGCCGCTCACGCGCACGCGCATCAGCGTGTTGTTGTTTGCGTCACTGCTGACCGCCTACGCTGTGACACAGGCGGGCTCGATCGGCTTCGTGGGGCTCGTCGTACCGCACCTCGTGCGCGGCGTCACGGGCGTGCGCCATGCCGCGTTGCTGCCTGCGTCGGCCGTGGCCGGCGGCTGCCTGCTGGTGATCGCAGACACGCTGTCACGCACAGTGCTCGCGCCGCGTCAGTTGCCCGTGGGTACGCTCACGGCACTCATCGGCGTGCCGCTGTTTCTTTACCTGCTACGCCAGACGCTGCCCGCGCGCGAACGCTGAGTGTCATCCTCAGGCGGCGGGAAACGCCACCACGTGCTCGGTGTCGAGCGCGATGCCAATCTCGCAGCCGATAGGGTGGTTGTGGTGGCTTGGCACGAGCGACTGCAGGCGCGTGCCACTCTCGAGCTCAAGCTCGTAGAGAAACACGGCGCCACGAAACTCTTTGTCGATAACCCGCGCCTTGAGCGGGGCGTCGTCGATGTGCACGACATCGTCGGGGCGCAGCAGGATGTCGACGGCATCGCCCGCGCTCAAGTCTTCGGGCAGCCGGCCGCGCAGCGGGCCGATCTCGGTGTCAATGTGCCCGTTCGCGGTGACCGTGCCTGGCAGCCAGCCACCTCCCCCGACAAAGTCCGCGATCTCGCGCGTCGCGGGCCGGTGGTAGATGTCGTACGCCGGGTCCCACTGCAGCAACTGGCCACGGCGCAGCACGCCGATGTCATCGGCCAGCGCAAACGCCTCGGCCTGATCGTGGGTCACGAACAGCGCCGTCATGTCGAGCGCATGCAAGACGGACCGCACCTCCTGGCCGAGCTGGCGGCGCAGACCAGCGTCGAGACTCGAGAACGGCTCGTCCATAAGCAGCAGCTTGGGACGCCGCACCAGCGAGCGCGCGAGCGCCACGCGTTGCTGCTGCCCACCGGACAACTCGTGCGGCATGCGCGCAGCAAAGTCCTGCATCGACACGAGCTCGAGCATGCGTGCGACTTCATCGTCGCGGGATGCGGCGGGCCGGTCGTGCAGGCCGAAGGCCACGTTGTCGGCGACGGACAGATGCGGCAACAACGCAAAGTCCTGGAACACCATCCCCACGGGCCGGTGCTCCGGTGGCGTGTGGTTGCCATTGCCCGCGTGCTCAACCCCATCGATGACGATGCGCCCCGAGGCAATCGACTCGAACCCCGCAATGCAGCGCAGCAGCGTGGTCTTGCCGCAACCCGAGCTGCCGAGCAGGCAACCAATGCGCCCGGCGCCGAGCTCGAGCGACAGCGCATTGAGCACCTGAGTGCTGCCATAGCGCTGACTGACGTTGTCGACCGTGAGCATCAGCCGCCTCCCGCGTCGTCGCCCGTGCGGCGGTGCAGCCAGAGCACGGGAACGAGACCCGCGCAGACGATCGCGATGGCCGGAATCGCGGCGCGCTCCCACTCACCCTCGACGGTCATGTTGAACACCCGCACTGACAGCGTGTCCCAGTTGAACGGACGTGTGATGAGTGTGATCGGAAGCTCTTTCATGACGTCGACGAATACGAGCAAGGCGGCCGTGGCGATGCCGCCGCGCAGTATCGGTACATGCACCCGCGTGAGCAAGCGCACGCCCGTCGCGCCCAGGCCGCGTGCCGCGTCGTCGATGCGCGGCGTGATGCGCTCAAACGCGCTGCCCAGCGGTCCGTAGGCCACGGCCATGAACCGCGCCGCGTAGGCAAACAACATGACGGCCAGCGTACCTGTGAGCGTGATCGTCACCCCGGGCGAAAACCAGCGCGCAACGCCCGTCAGCGCATGGCCCAGCCCCGCAACGACCACGAAGAAGGCGACCGCGAGCACGGTGCCCGGCAACGCGTAACCCAGCGTGGCGATGCGCGCACTGGCTGCCGTGACACGGCCCGGCGCGCGGCGCTCGCTGTACCCGAGCAACAAACCCAGCACCGTGACGATGCCGGCCGCGAGCGACGCCAAAACCAGGCTCGCGCGGAAGTACTCGAGGTAGCGGGCGCTGAACTCACCGTCGAGCGACGACACGCCCCACACGATGAGCTGGCCCGCAGGCAGGGCGAACGCGAACGTGAACAACGCCACACAAAACGCCGTCGCGGCGATGCCATGCCAGCCGCGCAGCACGATGCAATTCGAACCCTGCGTGCGGCCGGTCGTCGCGTAGCGCGCACCACCCCGGGCCCAGCGCTCGAGCGACAGCGCCACCACGACCAGCAGCATGAGCAGCACCGACATCTGCAGCGCGGCGCTCAGGGAGAACAGCTCGAACCACGCCCCGTAGATGGCCGTCGTGTAGGTATCGAAATTGAACACCTTGACGGTGCCGAAATCGGCCATGGTGTCCATGCACACAAGCGCCACACCCGCGGCCAGCCAGGGACGCGCCAGTGGCAGTGCCACACGCCGAAAGCCGCGCGCCCGCGACAGGCCCAGAGACTGTGCGACCTCGAGGCTCGCGATCCCCTGGGTGCGAAACGCCTGGCGCGCCAACAGGTACACGTAGGGGTACAGCGTGAGCGACAGGCAGCACGCTGCAGCCAGGCCGGCCGAGGGATCGGGCAGCGGCAAGCCGATGTCCCGCATGACGCTCGGCAGCGGCGCCCCGTAGGCAAAAAACCCGGAGAGCGCGAAGGCGATCACGTAACCTGGCATCGCCAATGGCAGCAGCAGCGCCCAGCTGAAGAACCGGCGCCCAGGATAGTCGCACACGGCCGTCAGCCAGCCCGCGACGGCACCCAAGACCAGCGTCGCGAGCCCGACCACCACCACCAGCCAGACGGTGTTGGCCGTGACCTCGGGCAGCACGTAGCGCGACAGATGGCCCCACTCGCCGCTCGGTGTCAGGAACGATGCAGCGACCACGGCCAGTGGCGCGAGGGTGAGCGCCGCAATCGCCAGTGCCGGCAGAGTCCAGAGTCGCACGCCGGCCTTCACGTGATTCCGTCAGGCAATCAACGATAGCCCGCGCGGTCCATGAGGCGGACGGCGTCGGCTTGCAGCCGACCCGCATCGACGAGCGGCTGGTCGCTGGGTGTGTAGTCTCCCCAGGCCGCTACGACCGGGTCGTCCTCGGTGCCTGCAAGCACCGGGAACTCGAGGTTGCGACTCGCAAACTGGGCCTGCCCTTCGGCGCCGGCCAGCCACTCGAGCAACTGTTTCGCACCCTCGGGGTTGGCCGCGTTGGCGACGATGCCGGCACCCGAAACGTTGACGTGTACGCCACCGACCTCGGCGCCGGGGAAAAACAGTCCGACGGGCAGCTCAGCATTGTCGCGTTGCAGGCGGCCCAGGTAATACGTGTTGACGACGCCCACATCGCAACGGCCGTCGGCAATGGCCTCGATGAGGCGGGTGTCGTTCGAGGTCGGGTCAATGGCGAGGTTGTCGACCCAGCCGCGCACGATCTCTTCGGTCTTTTCTTCGCCGTGGCGAGCAATCATGAGTGCGACCAGCGACTGGTTGTAGACCTTCTTTGACGTGCGCAGGCAGAGACGCCCCTGCCACTTCGGATCAGCCAGATCTTCGTAACCCACAAGATCATCGGCCGACAGCTCGCGCGCGTCATACACGATCGTGCGCGCACGCAGCGACAGGCCAAACCATCGCCCCTCGGGATCGCGGAGGTAGTCGGGCACCGTGGCGTTCAGCACATCGGAGGTGGTGGACCGCAGCACGCCCTGCTCCGCGGCGAACCAGAGGTTGCCGGCATCGACGGTCAACAGCACGCTCGCGGGCGTGTTCTCGCCTTCGGCCTGCAGGCGCGCGATGAGCGGCTGCGGGTCGTCAGTGATGTACTCGACGGGAACGCCAGTTGCTTCGGTGAATGCCGTGAAGATGGGCGCGATGAGCTGCTCGGCGCGCGAGGAATACACCACCACGGCCTCGGGGACTTCTGGCGCCGCAGCCGTCCCTGCCGGCGCATCCTCCGAGTCACGGCCGCAACCGGCCACCACCAGCACTGCGGCAAGAGCCGCCACACGCAAGATCTTTACGTCGAGCACGATGCCCACCTTATCCGTAAATGAGAATGATTCTCAATTATCCGGGCCTGACGGCGCCGGTCAAGCTCACTCCGCGCGTGCGACCCGATCGCGGCCGCTCGACTTGGCCGAATACATGGCCAGGTCGGCCATCTTGAGCAGGCGCTCGCCGACAGACTTGTTGTCGCCCTCCTCATCTGCAGGCCGAAGACCCGCCACGCCAATTGAGACGGTGACCTGCAACGGCTCGTCGTCGGGCAACGCGATGGGTGTGGCCGACACCGCCTCGCGTATGCGCTCGGCGAGCAACATGGCGTCGTCTACCTCGGTCGCCGGCAGCAGAATCACGAACTCCTCGCCACCATAGCGGGCCGCGACGTCGCTTGAGCGCACCTCGGCGTCAACGCGGTGCGCGCATTCAGCGAGCACGATGTCCCCGGCATGGTGGCCGTGCTCGTCGTTGACGCGCTTGAAGTGATCGAGATCCAGGAACAGGCACGCGAGCGAGGTCTTCTCGCGACGGGCGCGCGACAGCTCTTCGGCGAGGCGCAGCTGCAGATAGCGCCGGTTGTGCCAGCCCGTAAGCACGTCAGTAAAACCACTGCGCAGGAGACGGGCACGGTTGACGGTGTTTTCGAGTGCGAACGATGCGATCACACCGAGGTGTGCAAGGAAGTCACTGGCCAGGCCACGCCGATAACGTTCGGGATCGCGGCTCGCGAGGTTCAGGCTGCCGATGAGCTTGTCCTGGCGACGCAGGCCGATCATGGCGATGCTCGCGTAGGGGTCGCGGCCGAAGACCAGCTGATGGTCG
Organism: Pseudomonadota bacterium; assembly: GCA_039821605.1. Lineage (GTDB taxonomy): Bacteria > Pseudomonadota > Gammaproteobacteria > Steroidobacterales > Woeseiaceae > CALBPI01. Next base: position 17,766 of record JBCBNV010000005.1, read on the forward strand.
GCCGTGCGGTACGCGCCGAGCCACGGTCGATGCAGGCTGGCGTATTGCGGCGCCACGCCTGTCAGCGCATCAAAGAACTTCACGTCGGGGGGGGCGGTCTTGCCCGAACCGCCCTCGGCAATCAGCAAGTGGCGAATCTCGTGGTCGGGGTCGCAGAGCACGAGGGTGACCTGGTCAACGGCGAAGCTGTCAGCAAGACCTCGCGTCAGCCGCTTGAACAACTCGCGTAGATTTCCGGCGGTGAGAATATCGAGCTCGCGCTGCTGCGACTTCCGCAGCAAGCTCTCATTGTGTCGCGCCTCGTCCTTCATGAGCCGCATCTGCTGGCGCAGCTTGCGCAGATCAGCGGTGCTCTCGCTCATGATCGGTGCGCGCCGCAAGCGCGGGCGGTTGGGGCGCCGGTGCCGGTTCGTGACAAGGGTTTCGCCTTGTTTTGCCTGCCCCCAAGCGTCTCACAAACGCAGCCGTTTGTCGTTCGACCACAACCGCCGCCGGCCAGAGCCGGCGGCGGTCGGTGCCCCTAGTCAAGGGCTTCGCGGACGATGCCATAGGCGACGGCACCCAGCAGGACATCCTCAAGGTCGGCGTAGTAGATGATGTCGCCGCGGTGATGACGACGACCGTGACGGTAGCGGTAGCCGCGCGGGTCGTAGTGCACGCGGAACTGACGGCGCCATTTTCGGTGCTGCAGTCGGTGCGCACGACGGTCGTGCTGCCAGTGGTGGCGGTGCACGTGCGGGTAGCCACGGCGGTGCGCGCGGCGGTGCGCGCGACGGTCCGCGCGGCGATCTACGCGGCGGTCCGCACGTCGGTCCGCACGTCTGTCGGCACGAAGGTCGTCGCGGTAGTCGCGTTCGGAAACTCTGTGGCCGTCACGGTGTGCGGGACCATGGGCCTCGGCGGCGACCGGCAGCGAGCCGATCATGACCACGGTGGCGAGTGTGGCAATCAGTTTGTTCATGGCGTGACTCCTCTGTTTTGACGGTTCACGATTCGCAGTCTGCAAGCGAGGCGCTGAACACCGGCTGAATCGGCGATTTGCCATAAGCACGGGCTGGCGCACCCGCGTTGCGCGTGCGAGCATCGCCCGTCCACGGAGCCCGAACACCATGCCTCGAGTCGCCATCGCCACCACCTCTTCGCTCGCCGCAGAAGGCGCGCGGGACGTCATCGACCGCGGCGGCAACGCCGTCGACGCCGCACTCGCCGCGGCGCTCGTCACGATGAATACCGAGCCGGGCGTGTGCGCGCTGGCGGGCGGTGCATTCATTACGGTGTGGGCACCCGGCGAGGCGCCCGTGACCTGCGACGGCTATGTCACGGTGCCCGGACTCGGTACCGACCGGCAGGTCCGAAGCGACGCGGCGCTCGATGTCACCATGGCCTATGGCGGCGGCATCACGACGACGATTGGCCCCGCCAGTGTCGCCGTGCCCGGCACGCTGGCCGCTGTCGACACGGTCATGGCGCGCTACGGCACGCTGGGCCTGGCCGCCGTGCTTGAGCCCAGCATCGCTGCCGCCCGCGACGGCTTCCCGCTGTCGCAGGCCTGTCACTACTACCTGCAGTACTCGGGAAAATCTGTATTCGGTCGTGACCCCGTATCGCTGCGTGCGCTGCACCCCGACGGCGACACGCTGCTGCCCACGGGCGGCATCGTGCACCTGCCCGGTCTCGCCGACAGTCTGCAGGCCATTGCGGACAACGGCGCGCGCGAATTCTACGAAGGGGCACTCGCGGAAACCATTGTCGACCACGTGGCCGAGGCTGGCGGTATCCTGACGCGCGAGGACATGGCGCGCTTTCGGGCGATCCTGCGACCGGCACTCGAAGTCGAGCTCGGCGACTGGCAGATTGCGCTCAACCCCCCACCCGCCATCGGCGGCACGATGCTGGGCGCACTGTTGCTCGCAACCGCCAATGGCACGCCCCTGCTCGACGCGCTGCGCACGGCACTGCAGTACCGACGCGGCGCGCTCGATTTTGCCGACGCACTCGAGCCTGCCTGTCAGGCCCTCATCGACCAGGCTCGAACTGACGGCCTGCGCACCAACGTCCGTGGCAGCGCCAACACGGTGCACACCTCGGCCGTCGACAGTCATGGCCTGGCCTGTGCCGTCACGGCGTCGTCGGGTTACGGCAGCGGCGAGATGCCTGCCGGCACAGGGCTCTGGCTCAACAACTGTCTGGGCGAGCTCGAGCTCAATCGACGCGGCCTCGACGCGGGGCCGCCCGGCAGTCGCCTGCCTTCCAACATGGCGCCGACGGCCGCGCGGCGCGGCGGCGACGCGCTGGCCATTGGCTCGCCGGGCGCCGATCGCATCACGAGCGCACTGGCGCAGGTCCTGACGCGCTTCGTACTTGAGGGCGAGCCGCTGCAACACGCCATCGATGCACCCCGCTTCCACGTCGAGGCGGGCCTCACGCGCGAGGCGGGCGAGGCGCGATTCCCCGAGCGCCTGTTCACCGAACCCGGAGCGCTCGATGAGGTCAGTGATATTGAAGCGCAGCAGGCATTCGATGCGCTCAGCATGTACTTCGGTGGCGCGGGCGGTGCGCTGTTTGACGCCGGCGAGGACACGCTCACGGCAGCCGCCGATCCGCGTCGCACGGGCGCCACCGTCGTCGCGGGCACCGACTGACCGCCCCACAAGGCGCTGTGCGATACTCGCACCCGCTCGACACAGCAGGACCCCGACCTTGCCCGAGAGAATCGCCGCAGACTTTTTGCCCGACACGCTGCCCGACAACCCCATGTATCTCGTCGATGCGTGGCTGCGCGACGCGCGCGGCGCAGACTTCGTGCCCAACCCCAACGCCATGACCTTGGCCACGAGCGAGGACGGCCGACCGACCGCACGCATCGTCTTGTGCAAGGGCTTTGACGCCGAGGCCGGAATCGTCGACTTCTACACCAACTACGAATCCGCCAAGGGTCGGGTCATCGACGCGCAGCCTGAGGTGGCACTCGTCTTCCACTGGGACCACCAGAGTCGCCAGGTCCGCATCGAAGGGCTCGCGCTGCGCGCGCCCGCCGAACAAAGCGACGCCTACTTCGCGAGCCGCCCGCGCAAGAGCCAGCTCGGAGCCTGGGCCAGCGCACAAAGCCAGCCGATCGCCAGTCGTGACGCCATGCTGCAGCGTTTCGAGGCGGCCACGGCCGAGCATGCTGAAGACACCGTTGCGCGACCACCGCACTGGGGCGGTTACCGTGTCTGGGCACGCGCCTGCGAACTCTGGGTCGAGGGCGCTGGTCGCGTGCACGACCGGGCACGCTTCGAACGTGAACTGACGCTTGCGGGCGATTCCGTGACGCCCGGCGCGTGGCGGGGATCGCGTCTGCAGCCGTGAGCGACCCGTTGCAGGTGCAGAGGATCGACTGCCCCTTCTGCGGCGAGTCGATCGACATTGTGCTCGACCTGTCCGCAGGCGGACAGGACTACATCGAGGACTGCCAGGTGTGCTGCCAGCCGATCCAGATTCAGTTTCAAGTCGCCGGCGACATGCTGGCGGGTATCGACATTGACCGCGCTGACTGATCACGTGCGGCACATGCTGATCGCCGCCGGGCTCGCGGCGGTATCGCTTGCGCCACGACCGGCCCCGGCAGCCGAGCTCATGATCAGCGAGGTCAGCGCGCTGGCCTTCGACGTCCATGTGGCCCGTGACACGATTGTCTTCAGTGCGCTTGGCCAGATCTGGCGCATGCCGCTTGCGGGCGGACTGGCCACGGCTATCTCACCGCCGACACTCGTGCTCGACCGTCCCCGCCTGTCTCCCGACGGGCGGCACATCGTCGCAGAAGGCGGCGACCGCATCGGCCACCACAGTCTCTGGTTGTTGTCGCTCGACGGCGGGCCGGCGCAGGAACTCGTGACCGCGGCGGGGCGCCACGGTGATGCCCATTGGCACCCGGATGGCGACACGATCGTGTTCAGTTCGCTGCGCGCGCGTGATCACGACCTCTGGGCGATCCGGCGCTCCGACGGCGTCACCTGGCAGGTGACCGCGGCCGAAGGTGACGAGACCGATCCCGTATGGGAGGCCAACGGCCAGGGCATTGTATTCGCGAGCAACGGTCCCCGCGGCCACACCATCGTGCGTCTCGACAACGGCGGCGCGATGCAACGCCTGGCCACACGCGATCGACGCGTGAGCGCGCCGAGCCTTCGACCCGACGGCCCCTCGCTCGTGTTCCAGACCGACGCCGGCGATGGTGTACGCGTGCTCGAGTTGTTGCTGCCCGTCGCCGAGTACACGGTCAAGCCGTTGCTGCGGGCCAGTGATCTCGAGAACGAGCCCGTCGCCTGGCGCGACCGGGACCGCCTGCTCATCGCGCGCAACGGGCGACTCTACGAACGCGAACTCGCGGGCCAACGCACGCGCGAGATCCCGATAACGGCGTTCATCACGGTGGCCGAGCCCGCGGCAGCCTCGGCGCAACGCCCCGCGCCCACCACTGCGACAACCGAGTCTTCATCGAACCCGCCACTCGTCTTGCGTACGGACCGCATCTTCGATCCGGGAACCGGTCGCAACCTGCTGCGTCGCGACGTCCGCATCGAGGCGGGCCGCGTCACCGACGTCGTGCCCCGCCGCGACTGGGGCGACACCCTGCTGCTTGAGTTCCAGGACACAACCTTGCTGCCGGGCTTCATCGACACGGCGCTGCGTGAACAGGCCGGCGTCGACACAGCGCGTCTCGTCGCAGGCGTTACGGCCGTCGCTGTCACGGCACCCGAAACCACCGACATCAATCCGGACATTCCCGTGCCCGCGCAGCTGCCAGTCGGCTTTTCGGACGTGCGTGCCATTGCCAGTCACGCCGCCCGCGCTCAGGCCATTCGCGACGCACGCGACGCAGGCCTGCAGGTCATCGCCAACCGCGTGCTGCCCGACCTGCGTTTCGGCGTCACGACGTTGGATGCCGACGCGCTGACCGATGCCGACACGCGGCACGCCGACGTCAATACGCTGCTCCGGCTCTCGGGTGCCCGAGTCCGCGATGCCTATCGCGTCTCCGCCACGACGGACGTCGACTGGCGCGCCTCGCGGGTCGCCGTGATGCTCGAGCCCGCCGGCGCCACACCGCCCGCCGCGCTGGCCCCGGCGCTCGATGTCATAGCGCGGCATGCCCAGGGCGAAACCATGGACCGACTGCTCAGGGCGATCACACTTGATGCCGCAACCAGCGCCGGCCGACCCGATCTGGGCCAGATCCGCGTCGGCGGCGCAGCAGACCTCGTCATCGTGCCGGGTAATCCGCTACAGGATCCCGAGGTGCTGCTCGATCCGATCGCCGTGGTGCGCGCGGGACAGCTCTACGCCGTGTCGAGCCTGCTCGAATCCATTGCGCAGCGTCGGATTTCTTTACAGAACCGCAAGGAAACTGCGGCCACCACATCCGGTGTGGTTCGCAACTAGCTGAAAAGAAAGTTTATTTGGGATTCTGGCACAAGCGTTGCTAGTTACTAAGTGCCCAAGCGAAGGTCGCGCTGCACGTTAAAACAATAAGCCAGGGGGGAGTTGTCTCCGAGACGCATATCCCGAGGCAACAAGAGCGTAGAACTAAACAACCCGGAAATCGCTACGGCGGGTAACAACGCAGACGCAGACCACACGAAGAACAAGAAGAAAGTGATTAAGCGCCCCGGCATTGCCGGGGTTTCTTTTTTCTGGCTGCGGCATTTCTCACGACCCTCGGTTGCGGCTGCTAAGCTCGCCGCCGATGGCCGCCGAATCCTCCACACCGACGCTGCGCGTCACCGATCTTGCCGTTGACGCTGGACCCTGCCGGCTCGTGGCCGCGTTGTCTTTGTCGCTCGCAGAAGGCAACTGGCTTGCCGTGCTGGGACGCAATGGCGCCGGCAAGACGCTCACGCTCGAGACCTTGTGCGGATTGCGACCCGCGGCTTCCGGCACGATCGCTGTGTGCGGCGACACGTTGCCGAGCCTGCCACGCCGAGAACTCGCGCAACGCATGACGCTCGTCACGCAACGCCAGAACGATGCCTTCGCCGCGAACGTGGCCGAGCACGTCGCGCTTGGCCGTTACCCGCACCGCGATGGCTTCTGGCCCGCAACCGATGCGGCACAGCCCAGGGTGGCCGCAGCGCTCGACGCGGTACGGCTCGGACCGTTTGCGCAACGAGACATCACGACGCTGTCGGGCGGCGAGCGCCAGCGCGCCGCGATCGCCCAGGCACTCGTGCAGGACTGCCCTGTCACCGTCCTCGATGAGCCCTTGTCGCATCAGGATCCGGCGCACGCCTTGACCATTGCCGAATTGCTGGCGCAGCGCACGGCCAGCGGCGGCACCGTCATCTCGAGCCTGCACGACGTCAACCTCACGGCGCGCTTCGCGACCCACGCGTTGCTGCTGTTCGGTGATGGTCGCTGGGCGTTCGGCCGCGCCGACGAGATGCTAACGACGGAGCAGCTCAGCGCGCTCTACGGGGTTGCCGTACTGCGCGTCGAGCATGAGGGGCACGCCTTGTTTGTCGCCGATCCGCTGGCGGCCGAGCGCAACCACTAAGCCTCAGCGGTCGCGCGCGACGGGATGCAGCAGCGCAGAGATGCGTTCGTAGATCGCCGCATTGCCGGCCAGGACGGAACGCGTATCCAGGCGCAGGCGGCCCCCATCAATGTCCGTGAATATGCCGCCCGCCTCCGTCACGATGACGGACAACGCCGCAATATCGAGGATGTTGACGTCGGACTCGATGACGGCATCGATGCGACCGCTGGCCAGAAGGTGATAGTGCAGAAAGTCGCCGTAGCCGCGGATCCGCCCGCAGCGCGCCACAATGCGCCCAAGATCGGCCCAGCGCGCATCGCCCGCGAGCGTGTGCACGTTGCCGAGCGAAATGGCCGCCGACTCGAGCCGGTCGATGTCGCTGGCCTGGACACGCTCGCCGTTCAGAAACGCACCGCCGTCCTGTCGGGCCCAGGCCACCTCACCGTAAAGCGGCGCGCTCGACACGCCCAGAACGATATTGCCCTCATGCATGAGCGCAATCTGAGTTGAGAAGAATGGGTAGCCGCGCACGAAAGCCTTGGTGCCATCGATGGGGTCCACAAGCCAGAGGAACGCCTCGTCGTCACCGATGCGCCCCTGCTCTTCGCCGTAAATCGCATGGCCCGGGTAGGCGGCCGTGAGCACCTCACGGATGACGGTCTCGGCCGCTTCGTCGACATCGGTCACGGGCGTGGCATCGGACTTGATGCGCACATCGAAGCCGCCGCTGTAGCCCTCGCGAATGACGGCGGCCGCACGCTCTGCCGCTTCGATCGCGGTTGCCAGGTAGTTGTCGTAGCCGTTTGCCATCTCGCCTTGCCAAGCCGCAAAGGCTGCGAGTGTATCAGCCGGGGTCACCTTGACACCGGCAAGACGGCAGGCGTAGTGTCGCTCCGCCTGTGGTGAATCCGCGCACGCGGATGAACGGGAAGCCGGTGACCCATCGCGCGACGCGCGCATGACATTCCGGCACTGCCCCCGCAACGGTGATCGAGTACAAGCAGCCGCAAGGTTCCGGGCCACCGGACCAGCCACTCCGCTCTGCGGGGGAAGGCGCGCGCTGCGAAGCCAGCCGCTTCACTCGTCAGTCCGGAGACCGGCCCAGGTACTCATGCCGTCGGCGCGGTGGGCGTCCCGGGGCTGGCCTGGCGTGCGTCCGCACGCGACCGTCCCCGAGTCTTCAGCGTCGCGGCTCGACACAACTTGCGACCGGTGCGGGTTGGCACCGACAGGGGACGAGAATGAAAAGAATCATGCTGCTCGCAGCGCTGATGGCCACCGCGCACGCGAACGCTGCCGACGCCGATCCACTGCGGCTCGATAACCTCACGGTCACGACGGCCACACGCACCGCGACCACCGTTGACGAGTCGCTCTCGACGATCACCGTTTACACGCGCGACGACATTGAGCGCAGCCAGGCCGACCGGCTTACCGACGTGCTGCGCTTCGTATCCGGGCTGGAGGTGGTGCGCACGGGCGGTCCGGGCCAGCAGACGTCTCTGTTCTTCCGCGGCAGCGAGAGCAACCACACGCTGGTGCTCATCGACGGCGTGCGCATGAACCCGGCCACCATTGGCACACCGGCCGTACAGAACATGCCCGCGTCGATGATCGAGCGCATCGAAATTGTTTCGGGCCCGCGCTCGTCGCTGTACGGCAGCGACGCCATCGGCGGTGTCATCAACGTCATCACGCGCAGCGAAGGCGCGGGCGGCGACTTCGAGGCCCGCGCAGGCGGCGACAACGCGCAGCGCGTCGCGGCCAACGCAGGCTTCGCGCAGGACGGCTGGTCGCTGCGCGCCGGTGTGGACACCCAGCGCACGGGCGGTATTCCGACGCGCACATTCACGACAGAGGACCGCGGCTACGAGAACGATGCGTTCAACGTCTCGGTGCAGCGCACGTTTGACCGCGGCAGCGTCTCGGTCCGCCACCTGCAAGCCGGGGGCATTACCGAGTACGCCGACTTCTTCGGCACGCCCGTCTCGCAGGACTTCGACAACAGCGTGACCGCCCTGCAGTGGCAACAGCAGTTCACGGCGGGCTGGGACTCGACGCTCATCGTCTCGCGCAACGTCGACGAGATCGCACAACGCGAGTCGCCCGACTTCGTGGAAAGCACGCGCACGAGCGTGGACTGGCAGAACACACTCAAGGTCAATGACGCGCACACGGTTGTGGCCGGCGTACTGCTGTTCAACGAATCCGCGGAGACGCTCTCGTTCGGGTCGGGTTTCGATGAGGACACCGACCTGACGGCCGTCTTCGTGCAGGACCAATACCGCAACGGCCGCTTCGACGCCATCGCCTCGCTGCGTCTTACAGACCATGACGCCTTCGGCAACGAGCTGACCTGGAATGGCGCTGTGGGCTTCGACGTCACGCCGACGCTGCGCGTCCAGGCAGGCGGTGGCCGCGCCTTCCGGGCACCCGATGCAACCGATCGCTTCGGCTTCGGCGGCAGCCCCGATCTCGAAGCCGAAATTTCCGAACAGTGGCAGGCCACGGGAATCTGGAAGCCGGCCGTGAACTGGCGCCTGTCGCTGGAGCTCTTCAGCAACGATATCGAAGACCTGATCGACTTCGATTTCGCCACCTTCACGCTGCAGAACATCGCCGAAGCCGAGATCCGCGGTGCGGAGCTGCGCGGCGTCTGGACGGCCGACAGCTGGAACGTCGCGTTTGGCCTGGTCAACCAGTCGGTTGAGAACGCGGCCACGGGGCAGCGGCTGCTGCGACGCAGCGAGCAAAGCGCTACGCTCGATGTCACACGTGACTTCGGTGACAAGCTCGATGCCTCGCTCACCGTCCGTGCCGACGGCGACCGAGAAGGCATCGGGGGTGCGCGACTTGCGGGCTACGTGCTCGTGAACATGGGCCTGCGCTACCGCATTAATGATCGCTGGCAGGTGTCGGCCAACGTCGAGAACCTGCTCGACGCCGACTACGAGCCCGCGGCGGACTTTCGCGCCCAGGACCGGCGCACGTCGGTCGGCCTGCGCTACAGTTGGTAAACACCATGGGTAATCGACTCAGCAAGATCTACACGCGCACGGGCGATGCCGGCGAAACCGGACTCGGCGACGGCAGCCGCGTTGCCAAGGACGACCCGCGCGTCGAGGCCTACGGCACCGTGGACGAACTCAACAGCGCCATCGGCGTCGTACTGGCCTCGCAGATCGACGACACCCGGATCACGTCCTGCCTCACCGACGTGCAGCACGACTTGTTCGACCTCGGTGGCGAACTCTGCATCCCCGGGCACACCGTCATAAACGCGACCTATGTCGAGCGCCTCGAGACCACACTCGACGCACTCAACGAGACCTTGCCGCCGCTCAAGGAATTCATCCTGCCCGGCGGCAGCATGACGGCTGCACACTGTCACCTCGCGCGCACGATTTGTCGTCGCGCGGAGCGCCGTGTGCACTCACTGGCCTCGCGCGAGAGTGTGAATCCCGAGGGCATACGCTATCTGAATCGCCTGTCGGATTTACTGTTCGTGATGGCGCGCGTGCTGGCGCGCGCCGACGGCGGCACCGAGGTGCTCTGGCACTCGGCCCGCGTGCGCGGCCAGCTCGACGACTGAGGCTTAACCGCCGCTACGGCGCGCCGCGTCTAGGGCCTCGCAGATGGCGCGACCGCCGGCCGCCAGCCGCGGGCCGGGCCGTCCGATGAGGTCGCCGGGTACGCCGAGAATGCGGTTATCGCGCACGGCGCCGAGGTCGGGCCAGCGCTGCCACAGGGCGGCAATCGCCCCCGCATCCGATCCCGTCAGGATGACCGCGGGATCTTCACGCACCACGGCCTCAACGCTCACGACCGGCGCCAGCGTTTCGAGCTCGGCGAAGACATTGTCGCCGCCACAACGCGCTACGAGGTCGCTGATGAAATGGTCGCCGTTCACGGTGTAGAGCGGGCGTTCACCGATCTGGTAGAACACGCTCAGGCGCACACCCTCGTAGCTCAGCGCCGCGATGTCGGCCTCGAAACGCGCGGCGACCGGTTCCGCAACGTCGTTCGTGCCTGCCAGCGCACCCACCTGCCGAATGGCCGGCGCAATATCGGCGAGGCCGCGCGTCTCAATGGTCACGAGATTCAGACCGAGCTCCTGCACGAGCGCGATACTGTCGACTTGGCCGCCACCGCCCCAGGCCAGCACGTGCGTGGGCTTGAGCGCCAGCAGCGCCTCCGCATCGACACGGAATCCATCGCCCACGATCGGCAGGTCGGCGACCTCGGCCGGGAAATCGGTGTAGGCGCTGACGCCAACGAGGACCTCGGCGGCCCCGGCACTCGCCACGATTTCGGCAAGGTGCGGCGCCAGTGTCACGAGACGCAGCGGCTCGGACTCCGCGCCGGCGTCGGTCTCCCGCTCAGTCGGGTTGCACGCGACCAGGCTCGCCGCGACGAGCGCAACCCAGGAAACAACGACAACGCGTGGCTTCAAACGGCGACGCCAAACAGCGTCAGCACGGCCACGCCGACGAGCCAGAACCAGAGCGTGCGCAGCGCCAGGTTCTTGGCCGCGCGCGCGGCACGGATGAACCAGGCCGTGTCAGCCTCATCCGTCTCACGCGACAGCGACAGCGCGGCCAAACCGACCTCGCGCAGCAAATGCTCGTTGCGCGCCTCGAAGCTGCCTGCGGGCGAGCGCACCCCCCAGGCTTCGCGGCCCGCGTCGTAATTGCCCGCCAGCGTGTAGCCCACGGCCGCGATGCGGGCCGGCAGCCAGGCGAGAATGGCGTGCACATCGTTCGCGCGCTTCTCACAATCGGGGGCGACGACAGACTCGGGATTGTCACGTTCCGCCTGGAACAGGGCCCGCCGACGGGCAAGGTCGGACACGCGGAACAACCAGGCGCCGATGGGGCCCAGCAAAACGAACCAGAAAATGACGGCGAAAATCCGGTTGTTGGCCTGCACGAATACCGCGCCCGGCACGTCGCCGCGCGAAGTCTCGACGCCCGTGAAGCCGCGCTCGAGCAACGCGTGGCCGTAGATCCGCTCGTTCTCTTCGTCACCGTCGCTGAGCGCGCGACACCAGCGGTCGACTTCCTCGCCGATGTCCTGCGGACCCAGGCACAGGAACAAGACCACGACACTGATGACGAGATACGGCAAGCCGAGCAAGGCGTCTTCGAGCGTGAAGCGCAAGATGACCACGGGTGCCACCGCAGCGGCCAGCGTCAGCACGAGCCACAAGTACGGCCAGACGCGACCCAGTCGCGCACTGTGGGTCAGCCCAATATCGAACAGGGGATCCAGCCAGCGCAGCTCGCGCCAGTGAAACAGATGGGTCGCGAGACGCTCGAGGCCCATGGCCAGAAATAGAGCGATAATCTTCATGGACACACAGTGGGCTGCATGCGATCAGTGTACGCCGAATCAGGGCTGCAGCGTATCCAGTCTTGCCCAGTCGAAGGCGGGACCCGGGTCGGTTTTTCGCCCCGGTGCGATGTCACTGTGTCCGACGATGGGTGCCGCGGCCAGCGTCGGATAGGCGGCGCGCAGTGCCTCAATGAGCGCCGCCAGCGCCGTGTACTGCGCGTCACTGTAGGCCATCGTGTCGGTGCCCTCGAGTTCGATGCCAACCGAGAAGTCATTGCACCGCGTACGTCCGCGAAACTCGGACTGACCCGCGTGCCAGGCGCGCTGCGCGAACGGCACAAATTGAACGAGGCCGCCGTCGCGGCGCACGAGCGCGTGAGCGGAGACTTCGAGACCTGCGATCTCCTCGAAGTGCGGGTGCGCGCGCGCGTCGAGTTGATTGCGGAACAGGGCCTCGATGTGCGGCCCGCCAAACTCACCGGGCGGCAGCGAGATCCCGTGCACCACGATCAGTTCGAGCTGGCTGCCCACGGGGCGTGCGTCCTGGTTCGGCGACGGACACTGCCGCGCGGGCGCCACGAGACCCGAGCCCGGGTCAACGGTGAATTCGGCCGTTTGCGTGACGTCGTACATGCACCTATGGTGTTGACCGGCCGCGCGCACTGTCAACACACATGCCTGTCAAACGTCTTTTCGTCGAACAACCTCTGGCCGCCGGCAGCGCCCTGAAACTCGATGGGGCGGCGGCACACTACCTGGGCCGCGTGCTGCGCGCACGCGTCGGCACGCCGGTTCAGGTATTCAACGGCGACGGCCGCGAATACCAGGCAGCCATTGCTCAAATCTCGCGAGAAACCGTCGCATTGAGCGTGGGTGCCGCGGTGCCAGCGGCGCCGGAACCGCGCGTCGCGATCACACTCCTGCAGGCGCTTTCGCGCAACGAGAAGATGGACCTGGCCATCCAGAAGGCTGTCGAGCTTGGTGTGCACAGCATTCGCCCCGTGGCCGTTGAGCGCAGCGTCATGCGACTCGACGACACACGCACGGCACGCCGCACGGAACACTGGCAGCAGGTCGCCGTGCATGCGGCGCAGCAGTGCGGCCGCGCCGTCGTACCCGAGGTGCACGCACCTGCAACGCTGGGCGAAGCCCTCGATGCAGGCGCCGATATAGGCTTTGGTGTCGTCGCAGATCCCGAAGCGGCGCAGTCGCTGGGCGACTTTCTTGATGCCGCCGAAGAGCGTGTCGATGCGGCCTGCGTGCTTGTCGGCCCCGAGGGTGGACTCACCGACGCTGAGATCGCGCTTGCGACGGCCGCCGGCCTGCATGCCGTGCGCGCGGGTCCGCGCGTGCTGCGCACGGAAACAGCAGCGCTGGCGCTCGTCACGGTATTACAGTGGCGCTTCGGCGACCTGGGCGGCGCCTGATCAGACCGAGATCGGAGCGTCCTGCGCCTCGACGAGCTGCTCTTCGATGCGCTCGAGATCCGGAATCAGCGGGTACTCGTTGATCATGCGCACCCGCGTGACGACGGGCGCGTCCTCATTGAAACCCGCGCTCGTGTCAACTTTGATGACGTCGCGGTTGACGCGCACAAGCTGCGGGAAGCCCTGCGTCAGGATGCCGAAGTAGGCGCTGCGCAGATCCGCGTTGGTGGCGTGGAACACGACCACGCGCGTGCGTGTCGAGCTGTCGGGCAACGCACGTCCGAGCATGGCCTCGAATGCCACCACGGGGACCGTGCGGCCGTTCCAGTCCAGCGTACCGACGAGCCAATCCGGCGCGCCCGGTACATGCTCCGTGCGCGAGAGCCGGACGACTTCGGCGACGCAGGCACGCGGGACGATGAGTCGGTCTTCGATGAGCGGCACGAGCAGGCTGTAGAGTTCTTCGGCGTTGCTCATGACACTAATCCGCGGGCCGCGCGGCAGTCGTTTCGAGTTGCTGCTCGATGGCCTTGAGCAACTCGAGGTCCTGGTAAGGCTTGCCGAGGTAGTCGTTGACGCCGATCTCGATGGCACGCGCCTTGTGCTTCTCGCCCGTGCGCGACGTGATCATGATAATCGGCAACTCTGCGAAGCGCGCGTCGTTGCGAACATGCGAGGCAAACTCGAAGCCATCCATCCGCGGCATCTCGATGTCGAGCAGGATCAAGTCGGGCGTCTGTTCCTGAATCACACTCACGGCGTCGAGCCCGTCCTTGGCCGTGAGCGCGCGGTAGCCGTTCCTGAGCAGGAAGCGCTCGGTGACCCGGCGCACCGTGATCGAGTCGTCAACCACGAGCACTACGGGCGCTTGTTCGGCCTCTTCGGCGGCATCGCGTTGCGCCACGAGCGGACGGTGCAGTCGCACGAGTGATGGCATGTCGAGGATCAGCACAACGCGGCCGTCTCCGAGGATCGTCGCGCCCGAAACGCCCGTGATGCCCGAGATCTGCGGGCCAACCGATTTCACGACGATTTCGCGGCTGGCGAGCATCTCGTCGACGAGCAGCGCCGTCGAGTGGTTTCCGGCGCGGACCAGGATGATGGGGACCGCGGCCTGCTCGTCCTCGAGCACCTGGCCGCCACTGCCGCCCACGAGCGGCGCCAGGTGACGCAACCGGTAGCTGTGCTCACCGTAGTCAAAGATCGCATCGGGCTCGTCGAGCATGCGCTCGACTTCGGCGCGCGGCAGTCGTGTCACGCCCTCCACCGTGGGCAACGGCAGCGCGAACACTTCCTCGCCGGCGCGCACGACGAGCGCCTGCGTGATAGCCAGCGTGAACGGCAGTCGAATCGTGAAGTTGGTGCCCTGCCCGGCCAGCGAGTCGATGCGCAGCGAGCCGCCCAGGCGTTTCACCTCGTTGGCCACGACGTCCATGCCGACACCGCGGCCCGCGGCCTGCGTCAGTTGCGCGGCCGTCGAGAAGCCGGGCTCGAGAATGAGGTCGAAGATCGCGTCATCGGGCAGGTTGACGTTGGCATCAATGAGCTCGCGCTCGACGCCCTTGGCGCGGATCGCGTCAACGTTGAGGCCGGCACCGTCATCCGAGACGTCCACGACCATCTCCGAGCCCTCGCGATGAAGGCGGATGGTGATCTGGCCCGTGGGCGGCTTGCCGGCTGCCTGGCGCGAGTCGGGTGACTCGATCCCGTGCACGACGGCATTTCGCATCATATGTTCGAGCGGCGGCAGCATCTTCTCGAGCACCTGGCGGTCGAGCTCGCCGCTCGCGCCCTCCACGGCCAGTTCGGCCTGCTTGCCGGTTTCGGTCGCGGCCTGGCGCACGAGCCGCGCGAGACGCGGCACGTGGCGCTCGAACGGCACCATGCGCGTGCGCATGAGTCCGCTCTGCAATTCGGTGGTAACACGCGACTGCTGGGTGAGCAGCGTGTCGGCCTCACCCGCGACGGACTGCAGCAGCCCCCGCAGGCTGTCGACGTCGCTCGAAGTCTCGGCCAGCGCGCGCGACAACTGCTGAATCGTCGAATAGCGATCGAGCTCGAGCGGATCGAAGTCCTCGCGGCCCCGCTCCTCCTCGTGACGCGTCAGGATCTGCGCCTCGGTCTCGATCTCCATGTGACGCAGCTGCTCGCGCAGGCGCGTTACGGTCTGGTCGAGCTCGGCCAGGTGGAATTCGATCTGTGATACCTGCTGCGACAGGCGGCCGTGGTAGATGCTGATCTCACCGGCCGCGTTGAGCATCTCCTCGAGCAGCTTTGAGTCGACGCGCGCCACCTCGCGGCGTTCGCGCCCAGGCTCGCTTCGGGGCAGCTTGCGACCCGGGAAGGCAACGACCTCGCCCTGCGGTGCCGCCTCGGGCTCGGTCTCGGCGTCAGGTTCGACAGCAGCTTCGGCATTGTCATCGGCGGGCGCCTCTGCGACGTCACCAACCGCGTCGGCGTCGTCCGGATCCGTGGCGTGTTCGGCGCCGACAATATCCGTCGCATTGGGATCGAATGCCGCATCGCTCGCCTCGGCGACGTCCGCATCGGGGTCGGTGCCGTCGGCAAACTGAGCCGCGGCGTCATCGATGAGCGCCTCGAGAATCATCGAGTGCTCAATGTCAGAGCCGGCCTTGGCATCGGACGCCTCGCCCGAGGTCACGACCTGCGTGGCCTGCCAGCTGTCGTCATCGGCAAAAGGCGTGTCGGCCGGCGTGTCCACAGCAATCGTCGCCGCGTCGTCGAATCCGACGTCGGGCTCAAGTTCCGGCTCCGGTTCGGACTCGGGTTCAGGCTCGGGTTCTGATGCAAACGCCATCTCGATTTCGGACTCCGGCTCGGGATCCGGCGCCGCGGCCGTGTCACCACCAAACAGGCTGCCGATGTCGATGAGGTCGCCTTCGGTGTCGCTGCCACCGATGGTCTCCGTGCCCACGTCAGCGTCGTCGGAATCGTTGGCCACGGTCGAGATGTCGATGAGCTCGTCTTCGGCGAAACCGCGCTGCGGCGCGAGCTCGGGGGCTGGGTGAATCGCCGAGCGGGCCGTGAGATCACTGTCGGGCAACGCTTCGAGTGCAGAGACAAACGCCGCATCGCCAATGGCCGCGAGCCGCACAGTCCCCTCGAGGTTGTCCATCTGTGCAGGCTGCTGGCCTTCGAGGACGAGCTCGCGCATCTGGTGCAGCGTGTCAAAGCTCTGGCGCAGCAGCTTGTCGATGGTTTCGTTGGCCGTGATGCGGTCGTCATCGAGTGCGATGAGCAGCGTCTCGAGCTCGTGGCTCAGGTTGCCGAACGCACTGATGCCCGCCATGTTGGCGCCGCCCTTGAGCGTATGCAGCAGACGCTTGAGTTCCGTCAGCGCGTCTTCGTCGCGTGCCGTGGTCCAGAGTTCGAGCGCCGTGTCGACCTGCTCGAGGACCTCTCCCGCCTCTTCGGTGAAGATCTCGGCGATCTCGGGATCGAAGTCGGGCGCATCGTCGAGCGGTTGGGCGCTGGCAACGACCTGGGTGCCGACGAGCGTCGCCAGCACCTCGGTCGGTTCGTAACTCGTCTGGCCTGGCGCGTCGTCCTCGTCGAGCAGTGACGTCTGCTCGTGCACGAACGCGGCCGTCTTCTCTTCGATGGCGCGCACGAGCGGCTGGATGTCGATCGCACCCGAATCCGGCGTGTTGATCGAGTCGATGATGGCGCGCACGGTCTGGCTCGCACGGCGCAGCAACGTGACGGCGTCAACGTCGAGCCCGGCGCCGCTGTCGAAGATGCGGCGCACCATCTGGTTGAGCGCGCTCGACAACGGCACCGCGCGTTCGAGCGTCGCGGTGTTGATGCTGCCGTGCAGCGTGTGCGCCGCACGGTGCAAGGCATCGCTGACGGGCGCGGGATAGGCACCGTCTTCGATGCCGTCGATGAAGTTGTCGATAATCGCGAGATAGCTGCCGGCTTCCTTGGCAAAGATCTCGTGGAGCACCGGATCCATCTCGAGACCGGCTTGTGACGCCGCGACCGACTCGCGTGAGAGCTGTGGCGCCATGGGGTCGCCCTCGGCGAACGCGATGGCCTTCGCCGTAAGCAGCCCGATGTCGACGTTGGGCTCCTGGCCCACCTCGAGCTGCTCGATGAGCTCGGGGACGGCGGACGACGCCTCACCCACGAACTCAACCATGGCCGGTGTCACGGCCAGCGTGCGGTTGATCACGCGGTTCAGGAGGTCCTCCACGTGCCAGCAGTACTCGCCAATGCGCTCGGCGCCCACCATGCGGCCGCTGCCCTTGAGCGTGTGGAATGACCGGCGCACGGTGATCAGTGAATCGACGTCGCCTGTGTTGTTCTGCCACTGCGGCAACAGGCGATTGATGTTGGCGACCTCGTCCTTGGCTTCCTCGATAAACAGCTCGAGCAGCTCGGGGTCGATCTGCGTGGCATCGCCGGCGACCACGGGCGCATTGATGATCTCGGTGTCGTCGGCGATGGTTGCGGTGCGCGCGTGCTCGGGTTCCTCGCCGAATTCCGGCTTGGCCGTGATCTGGGTCGGCTCCATGAGCGGGTGTTGGTCGCCCTGCAGCGACTCGAGCGACTTTCTCACCTCGTCGAGCACGATCAGGCAGGACTCGGCGTTGTCGAGCATGTAGGCAGGTTCCTTGCGACCCGCCTCAATGGTCTCCATGTAGTACTCGATGCTCACGAGCGCGTCGGCCAGACGGTCCTGGTGGTCCGTGGCCAGCGTGTGATTGGCCGCGCCCAGGTAGGCCTCGACGAAGCCTGCCAGCCGATCGAACACGCGCAGTGCGCGCTCGAGCTCGAGCATGCGGAATCCCGACTGTATGCCCTCGAGCAGCGCGGGCGCTGCGTCGATCGCCGCATGGTCCGCCTTGCCGGCCATTGTCTGCGACAGCGTGTCCTTGATTCGCGCCAGGTTGACGATGCACTCGCGCATGACCGCGCGGCGCACCTCGCCCATGTCTTCGGCGCCCTCTTCGACGATCGTGTCGTCGCCGGCATCGGCCGGGCGCACAAGCTGGGTCAGGCGGCGCTGCAGTGAGGATTCAACGTTGAGCAGCGTCGCCGCGATGGCCAGCAACTCGTCAGACGTCGCGAGCTCCGGTGTTTCGTCGATAAGGCCCTTGAGTCGCGCGACTTCGGCCAACACGCTTGAGCGCTGTTGCCCGAGACCCAACACGCCCAGCGTGTCCGAGATCTTGGACATGAGCTCGATCTGCGGGCGCAGTTTGCTGATGTCGGCTTCGCCCGTGCGCACATGGATGTCGAGGACATCCTTGACGCTGGCGAGGTCCTCACGGATCGCCGCGGCGACCGTTTCCATGAGGGCGACGCTCGGCGCCGCGAGCTCTTCGCGGGCACTTTCCACCTGGGCCTCGCCGGGCAGCGCGTCGTCGAGCGAGAA
This sequence comes from Pseudomonadota bacterium, assembly GCA_039821605.1. Taxonomy (GTDB): domain Bacteria; phylum Pseudomonadota; class Gammaproteobacteria; order Steroidobacterales; family Woeseiaceae; genus CALBPI01. The sequence goes on from JBCBNV010000005.1 coordinate 36,445, forward strand.
GGCTGTGCGAATCTCGCGCACCTTGTCGCCCGGGTTCTGCACGCGTGCCACATAAAACAGCAGGCTGTTGAGCAGGTCTGTGATCGGGTCGCGATCGAAGTTGCTGATGCCCTCGTCGATGACGGCCTTGATACGGCGATCGACCTGCCCCAGCAAACGCTTGACCGCAACCGACAGCTCGAGGCCGCCTTCACGCAGCCCTTCGATGACACCGCCCACGACCCACCAGAGGCGGTAGACATCGTCACGGTCGGCCGCACGCTCGAACGCGAGCGCCATGTTCTCGAGCTTGGCCAGGTGGCGTTGCGCACTCTTGGCGTCACTGCGCAGCAGCCCCAGCAGCGCGACCTGGAAAGCCGGACGCACCTTGCGGGACAGTCGCGAGAAATCCTCGCTGGGTTCGGCACCGCGCTGTGCCACGGTGACCTGGTCCGAGGGTGTTCGGTTGAGCAGCAGGATGGTCGATTCAGACAGCAGCGGGCGACCGCGCACGGCGCGCAGGTCGTTGAGCATGGGGAGCAAGACCAGAGCGATGTCGCGGCCGCCCGCGAGCATGCGCTCGAGGTAAGCGGGCAGCTGCACCATGGCGCGCGTGAGCGCGTCGAGGCAGTCCGCGAGAACCTTCTTGTCGCGCCCGGGCTGGAGCATGAAGTGGCAGACCGCCTCCATCTCCTCAGTGAGCAGGGCGCCGCCGTAGATCTCGACGACCTTGAGCACACCGCCCGCCTCGTGCAGGTGCTCCGCACAGCGCTCGAGCGCCTGGCGGGTGCTGCGGCCCTCGACGGCGTCTTCGAGCATGACGCGCGCCTGATTGACCGTCCTGCCCAGCTCTTGGCTGACGACGTGAAACGCCTGCTGAACCTGGCTCACTGGCCCCCCGTTTCCCTTTGCTTTCCCGTTTGTGCTGCTAGCTGCATGACTGCCGCGTCAAAGCGCGTGTCAGCTCGCCGCTCGCTGGTCGTCACCTGCCGCGGCATCGTCGCTGACGCGCGCGATGCGCGTCACGCTGGCCGATTCGGGCAGGCGGAAACCGGACACACTCTTTCTAAGCTCACCGGCAAGCTGGGCCAGCTTGGAGATCGATGTGGTCGTCGCCCCCGCCGCCTTGCCGGTCTGACCCGAGATGTCCTTGAGCGCCACGGTGCGGCGGTTGATGTCCGTCGCCACCTTGGACTGGCTCCGGGCCGAGCCGTAAATGTTCTGTACGAGCGAGGCGATCTGGTTCGAGACCTGCTCGATCTCGTCGAGCGCCGCGCCTGCGTTTTCGGCCAGCAGCGCGCCACCGACCACGTCCGTGGTCGAACGCTCCATCGAGACCACGGCCTCGTTGGTGTCAGCCTGAATCGTGCGCACGAGCACCTCGATCTGCTTCGTCGCGTTCGTTGAGCGCTCGGCGAGGCGCTGCACCTCGTCGGCAACGACCGCGAAACCGCGACCGGCTTCGCCGGCCATCGAGGCCTGGATCGATGCGTTGAGTGCCAGGATATTGGTCTGCTCGGCGATATCGTTGATGAGCTCGACGATGTTGCCGATCTCCTGCGAGCTTTCGCCCAGTCGCTTGATGCGCTTCGAGGTCTCCTGAATCGTCTCGCGGATCGTGTTCATGCCCTCGATCGTACGACGTACCGCGTCGCCGCCCTTGTGCGCGACGTCAACCGAGTGACGCGCAACGTCGGAGCTGCGCTCTGCGTTACCCGAGACTTCCTCGATCGAGGCCGTCATCGCGGCGATCGACTCGGTCACCGCTGCGATCTCCAGGGCCTGCTTCTGCGCGGCACGGTTCATATGCACGGCCGTCGTTTCTGTCTGTCGCGTCGCCGAGTCCACCAATGCGGCCGTACCGTCGATCGTTGTCACGAGCTCACGCAACGCCTCGATCGCGTAGTTGATCGAGTCAGCGATGGCACCCGTGATGTCTTCGGTCACCGTGGCCTCTACGGTCAGGTCACCATCGGCTAGGCTGCCGAGCTCATCGAGCAGCCGCAGGATGGCCTGTTGGTTGCGTTCGTTCTGGCCGGCCTGCTCGATGGCCGTGCGGCGCAGCTGGCCGTCCTTGAAGTAGTCGACGACGAGCGCCAGGACCACGAGCAGCGCCACACCCAACAGGCCCAGCGGCAACCAGGGCATGAACGGCGCGATGTATTGCATCGGGAAGCCGGCGGCGGCGTCCGGTGCCAGCGCCGGCGCCGCGGACTCGAGCCCGCCCAGCGCGGCGCCCGCCCGCGCGAACGATTCGGCGTTCTGGGCCAGCGTGCCTGTCGCTGCCGCGATGGTCAGCGCGTTTTCGGCGATAAGCCCGGCGGTGCTTGCGTCCGCCAACACGGGCACGTCAAGCGTGGCGGAATCGCCTGCGAGCGCTGCGGCCAGCTCGGTGAGACCCGCAGCGGTTGCCACGAGCTGTTCCGACGTGACCACGGCCGTATCGGGCGCGCCACGCAACGCGGCCAGGCCCGTGTCGACCGCGGCGATCGTGGCGGAAAGCTGTTCGATGCCCACGGGGCGATCGCCGAGCGTTTCGATACGCTGGCGCACGGTGTTCACAGCCGTGTCGATATCGGCCGTGGCGGCATTGACGGCACGGATGGCCGCCGCCGACGATACGACCGTGCTGGCCTGTGAGGCGGTCGCGCCCTCGAGTGCACCACTGGCTGCGATCGTCGCCAACTGATCGAGTGCTGCGTTGTCGCCGCTCAGCGCGCGGTTGGCCTGGACGGCTGCGGCCAGTCGTGCCGTGTCACCCCGGTCGGTGCCTGACGTGGCGCTGAACCAGATGATGCCGGCAACCGCGGCGAGCAGGACGGGCAGCAGAATCGCTGCGGCGCCCAGAAATTTGGATTGTCCTTTGTGCTTGGCCATACGCCCGCGGTCCCGTAATGCTGCAGCTGTCGCTACGATCTCTGCGGCTCGTCGGCCGCCTGTAAAAACTGTTCACTGTCGAGCAACTGGTCGAATGCGAATACCGGCCACTCCTCACCACCGCGCCGAAACACACCCGCCCGGTAGCGGTCGCAGCGAATCCGGGTCGGCGTCATCGCGTCGGCGTACTCGCCCTCGACGAAACGCCGGAAGCCCATGACCTCGCCCACGATGACGCCCGCGCTGACCTCACCGTGACTGACACTGATCACGCGCGCTGTGCGCGAGCGGTCCGTACGCCCGCCGCCCAGCAGCAGCGACAGGTCAATCAGCGGCAGCAGCTGCCCGCGCAGATTGGCGATGCCGATCAACCAGCGCTTGGCGCGCGGTACCCGGGTCACGGCCTCGGGAATCATGAGCACCTCGCGGACCTCTTCGCGGCTCGCGACGAAGCGCTCGCCGTCGATCGAGAAGCCCACGCCCACCCATTCACTGCGTTGCGCGGCCTCGCCCTGGCCAGCGACGGCTGCGCGGCTGCGCCGCTCCATTTCCTGGAGCAGTTCAAAAGGTCGGTCGGCAAGCGCCTTGAGTCGCGTCGCCGCCATTAACCGCTGGCGAGCTGCGCCCGGATCTTGCCAATCAGCGCGTCTTCGGCGACGGGCTTCACGAGATAATCACGCGCACCCTGGCGCAGCGCCCAGATGCGGTCGGTTTCCTGGTCCTTGCTCGAGACGACGATCACCGGAATCGCCGCGGTTGCGTCGTTCTTGGCCAGCTTGCGCGTGGCCTGAAAGCCATTCATGCCGGGCATCACGACGTCCATGAGAATGAGATCGGGCTGCTCGCGCATGGCGGCCGCGATGCCCGCGCTGCCGGAATCCGCCGTCGTGACATCGAAACCGTGTTTGTCGAGCATGTTCTGCACGACGTGAATCTCGGTCGGTGAGTCGTCAATGATCAATATGTGTGCCATAGGCCTGCACCGTTGCGCCGGGAACCGCTCATCTGGCGAACTGCTCGCTGATGGCCCCGATCAGTTCGTCCTTGGTAAACGGCTTGGTCAGATAGCGCTCGGAACCGACGATGCGACCCCGCGCGCGGTCGAAGAGACCGTCCTTGCTCGACAGCATGATGACCGGCGTATCGCGAAACGCCTTGTTGTTCTTGATGAGCTGGCAGGTCTGATAGCCATCCAGCCGCGGCATCATGATGTCGACGAAGATCAGGTCCGGTTGGTGATCAGCGATCTTGGACAGCGAATCGAAGCCATCGACGGCGGTGTACACCTCACAACCTTCCTTGGTCAGCAAGGTCTCGGCAGTGCGCCGGATGGTCTTGCTGTCGTCGATAACCAGGATCTTGAGTCCACGCAATCCTTCAGCCTGTTCGCTGCTCACCCGCGCGACCTCCGTTATACATAAGCGTCATTGTCCGCACTACGTCACGCCAGTGGTGTGGCGTGGCGCACACTTTGAATGTTTCTGATCGAAACTTTTAACATATTGCCACAGACCCCGCCCGACCGCCGCTGAGTCTCGGGCGCACGGTATAGTCGCGCTGCCGCACCCACAGGTGCCCCGGAACTCGAGGCTGATGAACAACACAACTCTGCATTTCGGTGTCGTCATGGACCCGATTGACGGCATCACGCCGGCCAAGGACACCACCTTTGCGATGATGCTGGAGATTCAGCGTCGCGGGCACCGTCTCAGTGTGATTGGCCAGGGCGACCTCTATCTTGAACAGGGCGTGGCTCGGGCACGTGCGACGGCGGTAACCGTGACCGACGATCCCGACGACTGGTACACGAGTGGCGCCACCGAGGACCTGGCGCTGGACGCCGTCGATGTGCTGCTCATGCGCAAGGACCCGCCATTCGACATGGAGTACGTCTACGCGACCTACGTTCTCGACGTTGCCGAACGCGCGGGCTGCCTGGTTGTGAATCGGCCGCAGGCGCTGCGCGACCTCAACGAGAAGGTGGCCACAGTGCTGTTCCCCGACCTCACGCCGCCGACACTGATCAGCCGCGACATGGACCGGCTGCGCGCCTTCGCCAAACGCGAAGGCCATGTCGTCATCAAGCCGCTCGATGGCATGGGCGGGCGCTCGATCTTCACGATCCGCCCCGGCGACCGCAACCTCAACGTCGTGACCGAGACACTCACGGATTACGGCCAGCGCTTCGCCATGGCGCAGACCTACGTGCCCGAAATCACCGATGGCGACAAGCGCGTGCTGCTCGTCGACGGCAAACCCATTCCCAACATGCTGGCGCGCGTCCCCAACGACGAGGACGGCCGCGGCAATCTGGTCATGGGCGCCACGGCCGATGCCCGCCCGTTGGGCGACGTCGAGCGGCACATCGCCGAAACCGTCGGGCCGTTGCTGGCCGAGCGCGGCGTGCTGTTCGCGGGCCTCGATGTCATCGGTGACAAGCTCACCGAGATCAATGTCACCTCGCCGACGGGCGTGCGCGAAATCGACCGCCACTTCGGCAGCAACATCGCCGGGGACCTGTGCGACGCCATAGACCGGCACCTCGCGGCACGCTGAGCACGGCTCCGGGTGGCCGCCTGAGCCGGCGCAGTGCGCTCTGCGGCCTGGCGGGCCTCGCCGCCGTGCCGCTTGTGGGCTGCGACTCACGCCCGCAAAAAACCTCGGCCCGGTTCGCACAGTTCGGGACACTCGTCGACATCAGCATCTGGGACCTGCCGCAGCGCGAGGCCGAGCGGGCGATCAGCATCCTGCAGCGCGACTACGCCGTCCTCAATCGAGACTGGTATGCCTGGGGTGACGGCGAGCTCGGGCAGCTCAACCGCAGCCTGAGGCGCGCCGTTGAAGCGCCCGTGTCCGCCCCGCTCGGGGAGCTGCTGCAACACGGTCTGCGGCTCTCGGCCGCCAGCCGCGGCTTGTTTGACATGCGCATCGGACCGCTCGTCGAGTTGTGGGGCTTTGCGTCCGCGGCAAGTATGGCCGAAAGCACACCCGCGCCAGGCGACGACGCCATACGTGCCGCACTCGATCGCGCGCGGCTGCACGTGGATGTCTTGCACGACGGGACCGGCTGGCGCGTCCGCGCCGAGGCGGCCGGCGTGCTGCTCGACCTGGGCGGCATCGCGAAGGGCGACATTCTCGCGCGCGGCATGGCGCGCCTGGAATCCGAAGGCGTCTCGAGAGCACTCATCGACGCTGGCGGTGATGTCGCCGTCATGGATCACCTGGGCACCGGGCCGTTTCGCGTCGGGATACGACCCGCGCGCGAGGGCGAGGCTGTGCGTCTGCTCGAATTGCAGCACGGTGAGACCGTCACCACGTCAGGCGACTATGCGCGATACCGAGAAATCGGCGGGCGCCGCTACGCCCATATCATCGACCCGCGCACGGGGCGCCCCTCGGAAGAAGCGCGATCCGCAACCGTCGTGCATCAGGTGGGCGCCAGGGCCGATGCCGCGGCCACGGCACTTATCGTGGGCGGCGCGCCCGAATTCGACGCCGTCTGTGACGCAATGCGTGTCGAAACTGCGCTATTGGTCGATAATCAGGGTCAAATGCGGGCCACACCGGAGATGCGGGTCCGTCTCGAAACGATCTGAGCATGATGAGCACGAGCGACACCAGCACGCACACCGTACTCGCGAAGGACCTGCTGCCCGTGGCACGGGCCGGCGAGGACCGACTGCCGCCCATGATGTTCGTGGCAACGCTGTTTTATGCGCTCGTCATCCTGGGCGTGAGTTTCGACATCGGCATGCTGCCCGAGAGCTCCGACACGACCTCGCTCGAGGTCACCATCGTCGCGGCCGACTCCGATGCGGCACGCCCCGATGACGCGCAGTTCCAGGCGCAGAACAACCAGCAGGGTGCGGGTAACACCACCGAAAAGGCTCGCCCCACGGCGGCGCCCGCCGCGCCCGGGCAGGTACCCGTGCCCATGGAGCGCATGGGTGACGTGCAGATCGCGGCATCACCCGGCGAGGAAATCCCCGAACCATTGCTCACAACCACGGCCGACGCCGCCGAGAAGGCCTACCGGCCCGAGGACATCACGGACCAGCCCGACGAGGTGGCTCGTGTCGCCCAGGCGCTGCCGCAGGGCCTGGAGGAAACGTTGCCGCTGCCCGTCGACGACCTGCCCTCACTCATGGTGCACGACGAGAATCCTCGCCACCTCATTGTGAGCCTCAATGTCGCGCGCTCGGACATCGCACCTTACGTGAGCGACTGGAAACAACGCGTCGAACGCATCGGCACCCTGAACTTCCCGCGCGAGTTGCGCACCGACGGTCTCACGGGCGACCCGCTCATTGCCGTCACGATCCTGCCCGACGGGTCGCTGGACCAGATCGAGTTGCTGCGCTCGTCAGGGCATGTGCCACTCGACCAGGCCGCCATGACCGTGCTGACGCGTGCCTCCCCGTTCGCCGCATTTCCCCCCGAGGTTCAGGAGAACTACGAACTTCTGACTATTCGAATGAATTTCGAGTTTCGTGGCGGCCGGCTGCGCGGCCGCGCCTCGGTTGCAGACGACGGATGACGCCTTGCGCCCCCGCGCAAGCGCGGGGGATACTGATTTCATGAGTGATTTTCCCTCACTGGCAGGCCAGCTCCTGATCGCCATGCCCGCACTCGACGATCCGCATTTCGAGAACACCGTGACGCTGATCTGCGAGCACAACGAGCACGGCGCGATGGGTCTGACCATCAACCGTCCGCTCGAGCTCACGCATGGTGAAGTGTTTGAGCAGATCGCAGCGTTCGCCGAGTTGCCCGACGAGCGTCGCAACCAGCAAAAGATCGTCGAGCCCGTGCTGCAGGGCGGCCCCGTGAGTCTCGAGCGCGGCTTCGTCCTGCACCGTGACCGCGGCAATTGGGAAGCCACGCTCGATGTGGCCGAGGGCATCTATGTCACGTTGTCACGCGACGTACTCGAGGCCATGCTCAGCGTCGATGGTCCCGCCGACGCGACCATGGCGCTTGGCTACGCAGGCTGGGAAGCCGAGCAGCTTGAGGAAGAGATCAAGTCGAACGCCTGGCTCACGACACCCGCGACGCCGGCCATCGTCTTCGACGCGCCCTTCGATGACCGCTGGGATCACGCCACACAAGCCATCGGGGTCACCCGCGAGCAACTCACCGGCCCGGCCGGGCATGCCTGACGCCACCACGCTGCTCGCTTTCGATTACGGCGCGCGCCGCATCGGGGTTGCCGTCGGGCAAACCGTATCGGGCGGCGCCCGCGAACTCACGACGCTGACCACGAACGGCGACACACCCGACTGGCGGGCCATCGAGTCCCTCATCGACGAGTGGCGGCCGGACCTGTTGCTGGTTGGGCTGCCGCTCGATGCCGACGGCGGCGAGTCGCAGCTGTGCACCGAGGTGCGCCGCTTCGCCGCCGAACTGGCCGAGTCCGGCCTGCCCGTCCAGCTCATCGACGAACACCTGAGCTCGCGCGAAGCCGAGTCCCGCCTCGTGGCGGCGCGCGCCAGCGGCCGCAAGCGCCGCCGTGTGGCCAAGGGCGATGTCGATGCGTTGTCCGCCGTCGTCATCGCAGAGCAATGGCTGGCCCAGCGCGACCTCGGGCGGCCACGGGCGGGCGGTGCTAGAATGCGGCCCGCTGCAAGCGCCCGACGAGAATCGAGCGCCGCGCGCCGCGACAAATCCGATGACGACACTTCAGGCAACATCACCGGCTGACGCCGGCGACGAGATCCAGTGCACGCCCGATGGGCGACTGCGTCACCTGTTGTCATTGCGTCGTCTGCCGCGCGAACTCATCTTCGAAGTCCTCGATCGCGCCGAACGCTTCCTGGCCGATGCGACCGAACCCGCCGTGCGCAGCACGACCCTTTCAGGGCGCACGATCGCCAACCTGTTTTTCGAGCCCAGCACACGCACGCGGGCTTCGTTCGAGCTTGCCGCCAAGCGGCTCTCGGCCGACGTGCTCAACCTCGACGTAAGTACCTCGTCACGGATCAAGGGTGAGAGCATTCTCGACACGATGTACACACTGCAGGCCATGCAGTGCGATGTCTTCGTGGTGCGAGATGCCGCCGCAGGCGTGCCGCGAATGATCGCGGGCGCCGTTCGTGAGGGTGTTGCAGTTCTTAACGCCGGTGAAGCCTCGGTATCGCACCCGACCCAGGGGCTGCTCGATCTGCTCACGGTCCGGCGCGCGCGCCCCGACCTCGAAAACCTCAAGGTCTGCATCGTGGGCGACATCGCACACTCGCGCGTGGCCCGCTCTGCAGCCGAGGCCTTCACGATCGCGGGCATCGCCGAGCTTCGACTCGTCGCGCCCGAACGGCTGCAGCCCCACGCCAGCGCGTTTCCGGGCGCAAGCTTGCACAGCAACCTCGAATCCGGCGTGACCGATGCCGACGTCGTCATGGCCCTGCGCATCCAACGCGAGCGCATTGCCGACGCCGGTGACATCCCCGACCCCAGCGACTATGCGAGACGCTTCGGTCTTTCGGCGACCAATCTCGCGCCGGCCAGCCCCGACGTCTTCGTCATGCATCCCGGGCCGATGAACCGCGGTGTCGAGATCGACGACGCCACGGCGGACAGCGCGCGGTCGCTCATCGCCGAGCAGGTCCGCAACGGCGTCGCCGTGCGCATGGCACTACTTGAAATGGTGACCGAAACCCACCTTGGAGTGAGCACATGACGTCGCGTCCGCACCGCGACACGATCTGGGTCGAGTCGGCCGAACTGACAGAAGTGCGCGCATACCCCGCGGGTCAGTTCGTACATCGGATCCAGGCACCCGAAACTGCGGCGCATGCCAAAGCGGGGACCTTCATCCATGTCACCTGTGATTCCTCATTGCCCCTGCGCCGACCGCTGTCGATCATGCGCGTCGATGCCGAGGCAGGCTGGGTCGAATACCTGTTCAAGACGCACGGCATCGGCTTGACGGCTCTCGCGGGCAAACCCGTCGGCACGGTGCTCGATGTCATGGGGCCCATCGGTAAGCCGTTTACGCCCGATCCGGAACGCCCGCTCGCGCTACTTGTCGGTGGTGGCGTGGGCATTCCACCCATGATCTACCTGGCCGAAGCGCTGGCTGCAGACCGCAGTGCCGACTGGCAGCCACTCGTGCTCATGGGCTCCGAGATCCCGTTTCCGCTCGAAACGGCCCCGTCACAACATGAGGTGGCAGGCATACCCAACGACGCCACCCAAGGGCTCGACCTCGTTGAAGGCTGGGGCATCCCAACGCGGCTCGCGTCGATGGCCGGCATTGAGGGCGCGCACGCGGGTTACGTGACGGACCTGGCGACGCACTGGCTCAAGTCGCTGTCCGACGCCGATCGCGACCGGGTTGCCCTCTACGCCTGCGGGCCGACGCCCATGCTGGCTGCAACGGCGCGCGTGGCCGAGCAGTTCGACGTGCCCTGTCAGGTCTCGCTCGAAGAGTACATGGCCTGCGCCGTGGGTGGCTGCGCCGGTTGCACGGTGCGCGTGGCCACGCCCGAAGGGCCGGCCATGAAACGGGTCTGCGTGGACGGGCCTGTGTTCGATTCGCGCGCCGTATTCGGCAACGCTGACTAGGCCCTAGCCGAAGTTGATCTGCGCCTCGAGGTTGGTCCTCGAGTCGGCGTGAATCAGCGCTTCCTGAAGCGTGATCTCGCCACGGCGGTAGAGCTTGAGCAGCGCCTGGTCGAAGTTCTGCATGCCCTGCTCGCTGGAGTCCTGCAACGCTTCCTTCACACCAACGATGTCACCCTTCTCGACGAGCTCGGCGATGTGCGGCGTGTTGAGCATGAGCTCCACGGCGGCCACGCGCTTGCCTTCCCGGTTGCGCACGAGGCGCTGCGAAATAATGGCGCGCAGATACTGTGACAGGTCGACGAATACCTGGCGCTGCTGCGCGACGGGGAACATGTTGATGATGCGGTCGAGCGTCTCGGGCGCGTTGTTCGAGTGCAACGTGGCGATGGCCAGCTGACCCGTACCCGCGATGTCGATCGCGGCCTGCATCGTCTCAACGTCGCGGATCTCACCCACCATCACCACATCAGGGGCAGCACGCAGCGCACTGCGCAGCGCGCGCGAGTAGGACCTGGTGTCGAGGCCGAGCTCGCGCTGGTTGACGATCGACTTCTGGTTGGTGTGCAGGAACTCGATCGGGTCCTCGATCGTGATGATGTGCGAGGCCGACTTTCTGTTGCGGTGGTTGATCATCGCCGCAATCGTCGTCGACTTGCCGCTGCCCGTCGCACCGACCATGAGGATCAGACCGCGCTTGTGCATGATCAGGTCGCCGAAGAGCGCGGGCATGTTGAGCTCTTCGAGCGTCGGCATTTCGGCCGTGATGTAGCGCATGACCATGGCCAGGTTGCCACGCTGATGGAACGCGTTGACACGGAAACGGCCGAGGCCGGTTTCGGACACCGCAAAGTCGACCTCGAGGTCGCGCGCCAGCGCTTCCATCTGTTCCTCGGTCATGATCTCCATGGCGGCCTGGCGCACCTGCTTGGGCGTCAGTTCCATCTTGTTGACGGACATGATCTTGCCGTCGATCTTGATCTTGACCGGAGCGAAGGGGGCGAAGAACAGGTCCGAGGCCTTCTTCTCCACCATCAACTTGAATAGGGGTTTGACGTTCATGTTCGCGGCGCCGGGCTAGAAGCTCATGGTCTCGCCCGACTCCTCCTCCATGATCTTGAGGCTCGCGGCCTGCTCAGCCGTGAGACCTCCCTCACGCTTGGAGTTGAGACGGATGTTGAGGCGCAGCTCGTTCTTGGAGTCCGCGTTACGCATGGCGTCTTCGTAGGAAATGACCTCTTCCTCGTAGAGCTGGAACAGCGCCTGGTCGAAGGTCTGCATGCCCAGTCGCGTGGACTTGGCCATGATCTCTTTGATCTGCGCGACGTCACCCTTGAAGATGAGGTCCTTGATGAGTGGCGTCGCCAGCATGATTTCCATCGCGGCGACGCGGCCCAGACCGCCTTCGCGCGGTATCAGTCGCTGCGAAATCAGTGCCTGCGTGTTCAGCGACAGGTCCATGAGCAGCTGGGAGCGACGCTCTTCCGGGAAGAAGTTGATGATGCGGTCCAGGGCCTGGTTGGCGCTGTTGGCGTGCAGCGTCGCCAGGCACAGGTGCCCCGTCTCCGCGAACTGAATGCCATATTCCATGGTCTCGCGGTCGCGGATCTCACCAATGAGAATGACGTCGGGCGCCTGGCGCAGCGTGTTCTTCAGCGCGTTGTGCCAATTCTCCGTGTCCACGCCGACCTCGCGGTGCGTGATCACGCAGCCCTCGTGCGGGTGCACGTACTCGACGGGGTCTTCGATCGTGATGATGTGGCCGCGCGAGTTCTTGTTGCGGTGGCCGATCATGGCCGCCAGCGTGGTCGACTTACCCGAGCCCGTACCCCCGACAATGATGACGAGCCCGCGCTTGTTCATGACCACATCCTTGAGGATGGGCGGCAAGTCGAGGTCGTCGAAAGTCGGGATCGTGGTCGTGATTGTTCGCAAAACCGCGCCCACGTTGCCCTGCTGGACGAAGGCGCTGACGCGAAAGCGGCCGATGCCCTTGGGCGCGATGGCGAAGTTGCACTCGCGCGTGGCGTCGAACTCGCGCGCCTGTTTGTCGTTCATGATCGAGCGCACAAGGATCGAGCACTGATCGGGCTTGAGAATGGAGTCACTGGCCCGGTGGATTTCGCCGTCGATCTTGATCGCAGGCGGGAATCCCGAGGTGACGAACAGGTCCGAACCACTCTTCTCCACCATCTTGCGGAGCAGGTTCTGCATCAATCGCGCGGCTTGTTCTCTATCCATCGTTGCCTCTCTGATTGCGGCGTTGTTTCACACCTGCCGTCAGAAGTTTTCCTTGTTGGCGGCACGGAAGCGCGCCTCTTCTTTGGTGATCATTCCCTTCATCATGAGGTCCGTGAGGTTCTGATCGAGTGTCTGCATGCCAGCCGCCTGGCCCGTCTGGATCGCTGAGTACATCTGCGCGATCTTGCCCTCGCGGATGAGGTTTCGGATGGCGGGCGTACCGATCATGATTTCATGGGCCGCGATACGGCCACCGCCGATCTTTTTGAGCAGCGTCTGCGAGATGACGGCCTTGAGCGATTCCGAAAGCATCGCGCGAACCATTTCCTTCTCGGCGGCGGGGAACACGTCGACGACGCGGTCGATCGTCTTGGCGGCGGAGCTCGTGTGCAGCGTGCCGAAGACCAGGTGACCCGTTTCGGCCGCGGTCAACGCCAGGCGAATGGTCTCAAGGTCACGCAGCTCGCCCACGAGGATCACGTCGGGGTCTTCACGCAGCGCCGAGCGCAGCGCTTCCGAGAAGCCGTGTGTGTCGCGGTGCACTTCGCGCTGGTTGATGAGCGACTTCTTGCTCTGGTGCACAAACTCGATGGGATCCTCAATCGTTAAGATGTGGTCGGGCTTGTTGTCGTTGATGTAGTCGACCATGGCCGCGAGCGTCGTCGACTTACCCGAGCCGGTGGGCCCCGTGACGAGACAGATGCCGCGCGGCTGCATGGCGATGTCCTTGAAGATCGCCGGTGCGCTCAGGTCATCGAGCGTCAGGATCTCCGAGGGAATGATCCGGAAGACGGCGCCCGACCCACGCGCCTGGTTGAAGGCGTTGACGCGGAAGCGGGCCAGGTTCGGGATTTCGAACGAGAAATCGGTCTCGAGGAACTCTTCATAGTCCTTGCGCTGCTTGTCATTCATGATGTCGTACACCATGCTGTTGACTTCTTTGTGGGTCAGCGCAGGCATGTTGACCCGCTTGATGTCGCCATCGACGCGGATCATCGGCGGCACGCCCGCCGACAAGTGCAGGTCAGAGGCACCGTTCTTTACTGTGAAAGACAGCAGCTGGGCAACATCGACGGCCATTCGGGTTCCTTTCGGGCGTGCTTCGGATTTACCATAAAGAGTGGCCTCGAAGTATAGCGAGTCACCTTCGGCAAAGCGTGATTAGGGTCACGGAAAACCTCAATAAGGTCCGGGAACGGCTGCAAAATGCGGCCCGTGTCGCAGGCCGCGAGCCCAGTGAAATCAGGCTCCTCGCGGTCAGCAAGCGCCATTCCGTGGCGTCGATCGAAGCCGCGGCCGAAGCCGGTCAGCGCGACTTCGGTGAAAACTTCGTGGCCGAGGGTCTGGGCAAGATCGAAGCGCTCACAGCACGCGATCTCTGCTGGCACTACATCGGCGCCATCCAGTCCAACAAGACACGCGATATTGCGGCCCACTTCGACTGGATTCACACCGTGGACCGGTTGAAGATCGCGCGCCGACTCAGCGAACAGCGCCCCGACGATCGCCCCCCGCTCGAGATCTGCCTGCAGGTCAACGTCGACGACGAACCGCAAAAAGCCGGCGTGCGCCCCACCGAGGTCGCCGAACTCGCCGAGCAGGTGGCCAGCCTGCCCAGGCTGCGGCTGCGAGGGCTCATGTGCCTGCCCCGCCAGCGCGCTGACTCGGAGGCCCAACGTGAGCCTTTCGCCGCGCTGCGCCATCTTTTCGAGGCGCTGCGCCCGCAACATGCATCACTCGATACCCTGTCCATGGGCATGACGGGGGACCTCGAAGCGGCCGTTCTCGAAGGCGCCACGATTGTGCGCATCGGCACGGCCATTTTCGGCCCCCGCGACTGACCGAAAGGCGCCACCGCGCAGCGCGGGCGCTGTGCGATACTCCCCGCCATGCAAGGTCACGGCGAGCACGCGCAGATCGGTTTCATTGGCGGCGGCAACATGGCACGCGCCATGATCGGTGGACTGATTGCGGCCGGACACCCCGCAAGCGAGCTCCGCGTGGCCGAACCCGATGCGTCCCAGCGCGCGGCTCTGACTGCACAGTGGCCGGAGCTTAAGACCAGCGACGACAACGCCGACGTGGCCGAGTGGTCCGAGCTTTGCGTACTGGCCGTCAAACCGCAGGTGATGCCGGATGTCGCGCGGGCGCTGGTCGGGCTCGCGTCATCTCCGCTCTACCTTTCGATCGCCGCCGGCGTGCGCAGCGACGATCTCGCGCGCTGGCTTGAGGGTGGTCGCGTGGTTCGCGCCATGCCCAATCAGGGCGCGCTCGTCGGGCGCTCGGCGACGGGCCTGTTCAGCGACTCGGCACTCGACGGACGCGAGCGGGCCACCATTGACGCACTCGTGGCGACCATCGGCACCGCCTACTGGGTAACGAGCGAAGCAGACATCGACGCCGTCACCGCAATTGCGGGCAGCGGTCCCGCCTATTTCTTCCTGCTCATGGAATATCTGGAGCAGGCGGGAGAACGCTTTGGTCTCGACCCCGCGGCGGTGCGCCACATGGTGGCCGAGACGGCCGTTGCCGCCGCGCTGCTCGCAATCGAAAGCGAGGAGCCCGTTGCCACACTTCGGGCGCGCGTCACCTCACCGGGCGGCACGACCGCGGCGGCCATCGACCACCTCGCCGAACACGACGCCGCGGCGCTGTTTGCCGCCGCCTTCGAACAGGCGCGTAACCGCGCCCGCGAACTCGCCGACAGGACCCCCTGAATGCTCCAAGAGATTTCCGAGTTTCTACTGCGAACGCTGACGCAGCTCATCTTGTTCGTCATCCTGCTGCGCCTGTTCCTGCAGATGGCACGCGTCAATTTTCGCAATCCGCTTGCACAGGCGATCGTCCGTCTGACCTCACCGCTCGTCGTGCCCGTGCGACGCATCGTGCCGCCGATCGGAAAAATCGATACCGCAACGGTGCTCGTGGCCTACGTGGTCCAGGTCGCGTTACTTGCCGCATTGATTCTGCTGCGCGGCGGGTCGCTGAGCTCGGCGTTGTTCATCATCGCCGCCATCGAACTCGTTCGCATGTCGCTGATGCTCTACACCTACGCCATCATCGTGTGGGTCGTGCTGGGCTGGATTTCGCCGGGCAGCTACAACCCGGTGTCGGCGCTCATCGACGAATGGCTGCGTCCGTTCATGGCACCGTTCCGGCGCATCATTCCGCCGATCGCAGGGCTCGACCTGAGCCCGCTGTTCGCCATGATCGCACTCGGCGTGGGACACATTATCGTCGACAACGTCGGCACGATGCTGCTCACGTAAGCCGCTGGCGTTTGCCCCGTCGCTCGCCTATTCTCTCCTGCGGGGAATGTGTTTTTCGGGGGACAGGCGATGAAACAACTGGCACTCATTGGTGTGTTGGCTCTGGCACTTGCCGGTTGCGGCGGTGGCAGCGGCGAACGAACCGTGCCAGAGGCCGACGCCGCGGCGGAGTACTCAGCCGTATTCGGTGATTTTCGTGTCTTCTTCCACGCCATTTCCACGGACGAGGTGCCGCCTGAGGTAGCTCGCTCCGTGGGCGTCGTGCGCGCCAAGAATCGTGCGTTGCTCAACATCTCAGTTATGCGCCTCGAGGACAGCACTGCGGTCGAGGCCGAGGTTGCCGTCAAGGCGTCGAACCTGACGGGCCAGCTCAAGCCCATCACGATGCGCAAGGTCGAACAGGGCGAAGCCATCTACTACCTGGGCGAGCTCTCGGTAAATAACCGCGAGACCATCATCTTCGACATCAGCGTCACCCCGGCTGGCAGCGAAGACGCGTTTGAAGTGCGCACCAAGCGCATCTACCACACCGACTGAGTCCGAGGGCCAGAGCCACCGCAGGCCTCGCGGGTCATGCACCACAAAGTGGCACCAACGTCGCCCGATTTGCACCTCGATTGCGGCGATTTCAAATCGCGTTTGACGCTATAAATCAAGTGGTTTTTTGCATACCACCTACAGAAGAGCTGTGGTAAGGTACGCGCGATTTTGGCGGCGGGCTTGACCCGTCGAGATTGTTTTAGACCCCAGGAGTTCTGACCAGATGGCAGCAAAGAAAAAGACGACCGCAGCGAAAAAGGCACCGACCAAGTCCGAGATCTACCGGCACATCGCCGATGAAACCGGTCTGACCCGCAAGGACGTCGCAGCGGTATTTGACTCCATGTCTGGCCTCATCAAGAAGAACCTTGGCGGCCGTGGTGCCCCGGGCACGTTCACGGTACCGGGCCTCATGAAACTGCGCGTGGCCAAGAAGCCCGCGACGAAGGCACGCAAGGGCGTCAACCCGTTCACGGGTGAAGAGATGATGTTCAAGGCCAAGCCGGCATCGAAGACCGTCAAGGTCGCGGCGCTCAAGGGCCTCAAAGACATGGTCTGAGCCTGGCTCGACCAGACTGAAGAGCCCCGCCTCGGCGGGGCTTTTTTTTGCCCGCTAGAGCCCGTTCTCGTGCTTGAGCCGCAGCACCTCGCTGCGCGGTACGTACAAGAGCTCACCAATCTTTCCGATCAGCGCGTCCTCATGCTTGTCGAGCTCGCCGTCGGCCGCCGCGACACGCCACAGCATGTCGACGATCTGCGCCTTTTCGACTGCGGTCAGGGCTTCGTGCAGCGGACGCGTGAAGCCTTGCAGGGAGATCGCTGCCTCAGCCTCCTCGAGACCGGCGTCAACGACCATGCCCGTCTCCTCGTCGGTGAGCCCGAAATGGCGCTGCAAGCCCTCGCGCAGCGCCGCGAGTTCCCGCGTATCGAGTACCCGATCAGCGCGCGCCACTTCCGCCATGAGGGTCGCCGTCGCGAGACGAATACCGTGCTGCCGGTCGGCCTCGGTATCGGCGCTGTCGCCACCCGCCAACAACACCTCAATCTGTTTACGCAGCGCCGCGAGCATGCCCATACGGCTCAAGCCGCCGGCTCCGCACTGATGAAGCCCATGAGGGTTTCGCGCAGAGCCACGAGCTGACCGTGAAAGAAGTGATCGGCGTCGGGCAGCACGGCAACCTCGATCCCGGGTGGTTGGGTGTCGGCCCAGGCGATGACGGCGTCAGTGTCCACGAGTTCATCCTTGCCGCCCTGAACGACATAGGCCGACACGGAATCCGGCAAACGCAGCGCCGGATCCATGATCCGGCCGACGGGGGGCGCCACGAGCACCACCTGCGGCACTTCGGCGTGCTGAGTGGCCGCCACGGCCATTCCGGCGCCAAACGAGAACCCGGCCAACGACACGGGCACGCCCGGCCAGCGCTCACGCGACCAGTTGAGCACGGCCAACAGGTCCGTGAGCTCGCCACGGCCCTCATCGTAGGCACCGTCGCTGGCGCCCACGCCACGAAAGTTGAAGCGCACGGCGATTCGGCCACAGAGATTGAAGGCGCGCGCGAGTGTGGCCACGACCTTGTTCGTCATGGCACCACCGTGTGCCGGGTGGGGGTGCGCGATGACGGCAACGGCCGTGTCATCCGTCACCGTCGTGGGGTACTCGACGAGCGTCTCGAGAACGCCCGCGGGCCCGTCGACACGGGCCGCTTCACGCAGGACTTGCTTCGGCATCGCCAGCAGCCTCCGGTGCTTTCTTGGGTTTGGGCGGCGCGAAATAAACAATCGTGTCGCCGGACTTGGGCTCTATCTCCGTCTGCGACGCCACGAACTGAACGCTGTCGTTGGCGCTGACCACGAGGATCGTGAGCGCGTCCGCAGGCTGGTCGCCGAGGAAGTCGCTGTAACTGTAGGTGTCAGACAGGCGCGTGCGTGCAAAGGTCCAGCCGCGCACGTGGTTGCGCCAGAGGCGTTCGTAAACGGCGTCCTTGTCGAACGCGATGCGGCCGCGAACACCGCGGGCCACGGCCTTGGGGTCATCGTCATCCTTGCGCCCCATGGGCAACTGGAATACGCGGTCCTGCCCGACTTCCGGTGCGATCGAGCTGCACACGAGCGCGTTGTAGGCGTCGTTGCTCGTCGCCGCGAGCACGGTGCGAACGTGCGCAAGCTCCACGGACTCCTCGGCAAACTCTGACAGGATCTCGCCGTAGAACACCTGCAGCCCCGCGAGCCGCGCCTCACGCAGCGCGTGCCAGCTCGAGTCGGAGATCAGGACGTTGACACCCATGTTGCTCAGCGTGCGTGCAAGCTCCGTCGACCAGGGCGAGGCGCCCACGATTACGACGCTGTCGCGGTGCCGCGAGGCAAGGCCCAGACGTGCCGCGAGCCAGTTCAGCGAGAACCCGTGCAGCAGGACGGTCGCAAAGATGACGGCAAACACCATGGGCAAAAGGACCTCAGCCTGGTAGCCCTCGTCGACGAGGCCCGGACCCATGATACCGGCCGTGGCGGCAGCGACGATGCCACGCGGTGCAATCCAGGCCAGCAGGACGCGCTCGCGAAACTCCATGTCGGCATTGATCGTGGCCAGCATGATGGCCGCAGGACGCGCCAGTAACAGCAGCGCAGCGACCAGAGCACCGCCGCGCCAGCCGATGGAGGCCAATGACGCGATGTCGAGATCGGCCGTGAGCAGGATGAACACGAGCGACACGAGCATGATCGTGATGTATTCCTTGAAGCGCCGCATGTCGCCGAAGCCTGGCAGGTTCATGTTGGCAATGACGATGCCCATGATCGTCACGGCCAACAGGCCTGCTTCGTGCTGCACGTAGTTGGCCGCGACGTACATCATGAGCACCATGCCCAACATGACCGGGCTCTTGAGGTACTCGGGCACCATCCCGGCGCGGAACGCGAGCCCCGTGAGCCAACCGCCAATGCCACCGAACAGGAGGCCAGACAGCATGGCGAGGCCCAGCGACTCGATCACCTCGGCGAGCCCCGAGCCCTGGCCGCTGAAGACAAAGAACTGGAACACGAGGACTGCCAGCAACGCGCCGATCGGGTCGTTGACGATGCCCTCCCATTTCAGATAAGACGCCGTGCGCCGATTGAGCGCCGCCTGGCGCAGCAGCGGCATGATCACGGTCGGGCCCGTGACCACCATGATCGCGCCGAACACGAGTGACGTGGCCGCGTCGAAGCCGCCGATGAAGTAAGCGCAGGCGCCCGAGAACACCCAGGCCAGGGGTGCACCCAGATAGACAAGGCGGCGCACGCCGCTGCGGGCGTGCTTGAGCTCTGCAAGGTTCAGGCTGAGCCCACCCTCGAACAGGATGACCGCAACACACAGGCCGATGAGCGGACGCAACAGCTCACCGAGTTGCGCACTGGGGTCGACGAGGCCCAGGCCCGGACCGGCGATGAGGCCTGCAATCGACAACAGGACGATCGCCGGCAGACGCAGTTTCCACGCGACCCATTGCGAGACCACGCCGAGGAAAACAACGAACACGATACCGATTGAAATGTAATCGTGATCCATGGGGGTTCCTTGGGAATTGCCGGCATTCTACATGCCGGCCGCGCAAATGGCTTCGAGCCGGCAATATGGCCCCGATGCACAAAAGTGATGCGCCGTCGATGGTATTGCACCACCGTGGTTCCCTAGACTTTGCACAACGGTGATAATCGACCTGGGTGCCAAGGACCCGAACACAGACGCAACGATGCAACTGCTGACTATCGCATTACTGGCTGGTGCCTTTGCGCTTGGCGCACTGCTCGGCTGGCTCCTCCGCGGCGAACGCCGAGAGCGCGCCGACGCCGTGCGCCTGTCGCGTCTGCAGTCGCAGCTCGAGACCCAGCAGACTGCGCTGGACCGGCAGCAGCGTCAGCGTGACGAATTGCAACAGAAGATAGACGACGCGCGTCACCGCCAGCACCAGGCCGACCGACGTGTTGCGACCATGCGCGAAGCACTCGACGAGCAGATGGCACTGCGCCGCAAACTCGAGAAGCGCATGAACGCGACGCAGACTCGCATGGCCACGGAGCGCGAGGAACGCAAGAAACTCTCGCGCCAGCTGCGGCTCGTCATTCAACGCACGCGCGAATCACGCGAGGCGCGCGACGACGCGCGGGATCCTGCGGCGGCGCCGACGCCCGACCGCGCAATCCACGACGATGCGACCGAAGACACCGCGCGCACACAGCCCGACGACCTGCGCCTCGTGCGAGGCATCGGTCCCGCGATGAAGCGCGAGCTCGCGGCACATGGCATCCGCACCCTGTCGGAGCTGGCGGGGCTCGACGATACGCGTGTCGACAAGCTGGATCGCGAACTGCGATTCCCGGGCCGGATCCGGCGCGACCGCTGGGTCGAACAGGCGCGCAAGCTGATTGGTGCCGATAGCGCATGACGCGACGCGCCGTCGCGCTGCTGCTCCTGTTCGTCGCCGCAAGCCCAGGGACGTTGCGCGCCGACGAAGCCGCCCAGCATGTGCTGTGCGCGCAGGCGCTCGACTACCTGACGTCGCGCGAGACCATTCGCTTCGCAGCCGCCAGCAGCACCCTGCCGGGGCTGCACGACGCGCTCATCGATGACATTGCCAACCTCATGCTGCAGTGCCCGTCGAGCGTGCTGCACATTGAGGGGCACACCGATAACCGCGGTGACGCCGATGCCAACCTGGCCTTGAGCACCGCGCGCGCAGAAGCTGTTGGTGATGCGCTCGCGGTGCGAGGCATCACACGTGATCGGCTGCGCGTTGCAGGTTTCGGCGGCACGCGACCCGTCGCGGACAACGACACGCGCGACGGCAGACGGCAAAACCGTCGTATCGCGTTGCGGTTCGAACGCGGCGTGAGCTAGCGCGCAGACGCGTCAGCAGGTACGGAAAAGCGCACGACCGTATCGCGCCGACCGGGCAGACCGGCCTCGTATCGGCCGGCCAGCGCTTCGGCCACGGCCTGGCCCTCATAAACCCCGGCGGGCGCAGCATCGATGACGCGTGCGTCCGTGGCGCGGCCCTCAGCGTCGACGGTGACTTCGACCATCACGAAGCCTGAGACCTGCCGCTCGGCCCGCGGTGTCGCCGGTGGCAAAGCGGGCGGTGGCGGTTCCAGGTCGGGTAGCTGGTAGCGCGGTTCGTCGAGCAGCTCGGCAAGATCCACGCTGTCGTAGCCGAGTGCCTGCACGGGGTGCGCCGTAATCGCGTCGGGATCACGACGCTCGTCGTCGAACAGGCGAATCAGAGCGGCCGCCGAAAGCGTCAGCGCGAGCACGACGACGCAGGCACCCGCGAACGCCCCCGCGAGCCGTTTCGGCAGACGGGTCAGTTCACGTCGCTTCGCGCCGGCCGCGGGATCCATGCGATCACTCGTAGGTCGTGCAGCGCTGGAAGCTCACGAGCTCGACTTCAAACAGCATGGTGGCTCCGGGTGGTATCGAGCCTCTGCCGCTGTCGCCGTAGCCGAGGTCCGATTCGATTGTCAGCTCCCGCACTTCGCCAATCTGCATGCCGACGACACCCAGGTCCCAGCCCTGAATGACCCGCCTACCGCCAACGGGGAAGCCGTACGGCTGGCCACGATCGCGCGAGCTATCGAATTTCTGACCGCGGCCATCTTCAGCCTCGGGATCGTAAAGCCATCCCGTGTAGTGCACGGTGGCAATGTCACCCGTGCCAACGGCATCGTCGCGACCCGGCGTCGTGATCTTCGCCTCGAGTCCGTCAACATCCTCCGGCACACCGGGCGTCACGGTCCGCGTGTCATTTTCAACGGCATTGCAGTCAGTCGTCCCGGACGCGCCGCACGCGGCCAGCGACAGGCACACTGCCGCCAGCGCCACACAAGAGCCTCTCTTAATCATTGTTTTCTGAGTCCTCACTGGAATCGCTGAAATCGAGCGATGCGGAATTGATGCAGTAGCGCAAACCCGTGGGTTGCGGACCGTCGGGAAACACGTGGCCCAGGTGGGCCCCGCAATTGGCGCAGAGCACTTCGTCGCGGATCATGCCGTGGCTCGTATCGCGTTCCGTGCGCACGTTGTCTCCGGCAAGCGGCAGCCAGAAACTCGGCCAGCCCGAACCCGAGTCGTATTTGTGCTCGCTCGAGAACAGCGGCATGTCGCACACCACGCAGTGGTAGGTGCCATCACCCTTGTTGGCCAGCAGCGCACCTGTGAACGGCGCCTCGGTGCCTTTGTCCTGGGTAACGCGGCGCTGCTCATCCGTCAGACTCGCGATGCGATCTTCAAGGTCGTTCGAAGAGACGCTGGTGCGTCGTGCCGAATCGGCCATGTCACTCTCCTCCGGGGGCATCCCCCGATTGTACTCGATTGCGCGTTTGGGCTGCGCTTGCCACCGCGGCACGCTGTCGGCCACACTGGCCGACACCGCGATGTCCGATGCCGCCCCGACAGCCCAGCTTAAAGACGTGGACGTCATCCTCGGCGGCAACCACATCCTTCACCGTGTTCGCCTGACGCTGCCCGCCGGTTGCGTCACGGCCGTGATCGGCGCCAGCGGCAGTGGCAAGTCGACGCTGCTCCGGCTCCTCAACGGGCTGGTCACGCCCAATGCCGGCACGGTCTACCGTGACGGTCAGGCGTTAACTCCAGAGCGGCTGCGCGACGTCCGTCGCGACACAGGCTACGCGATGCAGCAGATCGGCTTGCTGCCGCACCTGTCCATCGCCGACAACATCGCGCTACCGTTGCGGCTCGCGGGCCGCGACCCGGACGCCATCGCCGCACGCGTCGCGGCGCTGCTCGAGGCCATGCAACTGTCGCCCGAGCTCGCCGCACGTTACCCCGCGGCTGCCTCGGGCGGCCAGCAGCAGCGCGCCGGTCTTGCGCGGGCCCTGGCGCTCGAGCCCGAGCTGCTGTTGCTCGACGAGGCCTTTTCGGGTCTCGACGCCATCACGCGTTTGGCCACCCATGATCAATTTGTGGCGTTGCGGGGCGTGGAAATCAAGAGCGCGCTGCTCGTGACGCACGATCTCGATGAGGCCGCCCGCCTGGCCGACCGACTCGTGATCCTCAACGCGGGGCGCATCGTACGCGAAGGCCCGCGCGACGATGTACTCACCGACCCGCGCGACCCCTATGCCATCGAACTCGTGGAGGCCTTCCAGTGCGCGGGCTGATCGCCGCGCTCTTGCTCGTGGCGTCAACGGCCGCAGCCGAGCCCGTGCGCATTGGCAGCAAGAACTTCACCGAAAGCTACCTGCTTGCCGAGATCGCGGCGCAGCTCCTCGAAGCCCGCGGCATCGACGTCGTCCGCCAGTTCGGCCTCGGCGGCACCAAGATCTGCTACGACGCGCTGCGTGCCGGCGAGATCGACCTCTACCCCGAGTACACGGGCACCATTGCGGCGGCCATTCTCGGCGACACGACACTCGAGGACGTGACCGCACCGCTGGCCGAGCAAGGTCTCGCCACCTACTCGCCACCGGGTTTCAACAACACCTACGTCCTTGCGCTGCGCAGGGAGATCGCCGAGTCGAGAGGTCTCTCGCAGATCTCCGATCTCATCGGCCAGACGGGCATCGACGCGGCGCTTAGCCATGAGTTTCGTGCACGCAATGACGGTTGGCCGGCGCTCAGCGCCCACTACGGCCTGACATTGGGCTCCCGCGGTATCGAGCACGGCCTGGCCTATGAAGCGCTGGCCTCGGGCGGCGCGGACCTGACAGACGCCTATTCAACCGACGGCGAGCTGTCGCGCGCCGATCTCATCCTGCTCGACGATGACCGCGCGTTCTTTCCGCGCTACGACGCTGTGTGGCTCGCACGCACGACGCTCGCAGCCGATGTCGTTGCCGCTTTGGCCGAACTCGAAGGCCAAATCGATGAGGCCACAATGCAGGCGCTCAATGCCCGTGCGGCGCTCGATGGCGAGGGAATTCCCACGGTCGCCGCGAGCTTCCTCGTGTCGTCCGGTCTGGCCGATGCTGACGCGCCCGTTCCGTCGCAGTTCTGGTCGCGACTGGCCGAGAACACGGCACGGCACATCCAGCTCACGCTCGCGGCCCTGTTGCTGGCCGGTGTCGCAGGCGTCACGCTCGCGCTCGTCCTGCAGCCCTTCGCGCGCGCCGCCAGCGCGCTGCTCTACGTGTGCGGTCTGCTGCAGACCGTCCCGTCCATCGCTTTGCTTGCGCTCATGATTCCGCTCGTGGGTATCGGCGTTGTGCCCGCGGTGATCGCGTTGTTTCTCTACGCGCTTCTGCCCATCGTGCGCGCGACGCTCACGGCCATCAACGCCATCGAGCCCGTTTACCTGACCGTCGCCGACGCGTTGGGTATGACGGCCGCGGAACGACGCCGGCACGTGCTCGTGCCACTGGCCATGCCGCATATTATTGCCGGTCTGCGCACCGCCGCCGTCATCGCGATTGGCACCGCGACACTGGCCGCCTTCATCGGTGCGGGCGGGCTTGGTCAGCCCATCGTGACAGGGCTCGCGCTCAACGATACGGGCCTGATTCTGGAAGGCGCCGTACCCGCGGCCCTGCTGGCCATCGCCACAGACCTCGTCTTCGATCTGCTCGAGCGGCGGCTCGTGCCGCCGCATCTTCGCTCAGCCTGACAGCTCGACGAGCAGCCGGTTCAGACGACCGACGTAGTCGGCCGGATCGGCGGGCAGGTCACCCTCGGCGATTTCCGCCTGCCCCAGCAACACGCGCGCGAGATCCTCGAAGCGCGCATCGTCGGCGGCCGTCTCGAGACGCCGCACCAGTGGGTGGCCGAGGTTGACCTCGAGTGCCGGCTTTGACTCGGGCACGTCCTGTCCCGCGGCCTCCAGCATGCGCCGCATCTGCGCACCGATGTCATCCGCACCGACGACCAGGCAGGCCGGGGACTCGACGAGCCGGTCGCTGGCGCGCACGCCTGACACGGCATCCTCGAGGCACTTACCGAGACGCTCGAGGACGCCATCATCGGCGCGGTCTTCTGCGTCGTCTGCGGCATCGCCCTCGGGCAACTCCAGCCCGTCGCGGCGCACGTCCTGCAGCGGCTTGCCGTCGAACTCGGTCAGGTGACCAATCATCCACTCGTCGAGCCGGTCCGTAAGCAGCAGCACTTCAATGCCGCGCTTTCTGAACACTTCGAGGTGCGGGCTGGCCTTGGCCGCCGCCAACGACTCGGCCGTGAGGTAGTAGATCGTGTCCTGGCCCTCGACCATGCGCGCCACGTAGCCCGCGAGCGTCTCGCTCTGGCTGTCATCCTCCGAGCGTGTCGTCGTGAATCGGAGCAGCTTGTTCAGCGCGTCGCGGCTGCCCGTGTCTTCCGCCAGGCCTTCCTTGAGTACCTCACCGAATTCGCCCCAGAAGCGCGCATAGTCTTCGGGCGCGCTACTTGCCATCTTGTCGAGCGTCGACAGCACACGTTTGGTCAGTGCCGAGCGCATGGCGTCGATGGCCGGGCTCGACTGCAGCAGTTCGCGCGACACGTTCAGCGGCAGATCGGCGCAGTCGATGACGCCGCGCACGAAGCGCAGGTAGAGCGGCAGGAACTGCTCCGCGTCATCCATGATGAAGACGCGCTGCACGTAGAGCTTGAGGCCACGCGGCGCCTCGCGGTTCCAGAGGTCGAACGGCGCGCGCGACGGAATGTAGACGAGGCTCGTGTACTCGCGCTTGCCCTCGACGCGGTTGTGAGACCAGGCCAACGGCGGCTCGAAGTCGTGCGTCAGGTGCTGGTAGAACTCGCGGTACTCGTCGTCCCCGACCTCCGAGCGCGACCGCGTCCAGAGTGCTGTCGCCGAGTTGATGGTCTCAGTGCCTTCCTCGCCAGCGAGCCGGACGGGAAAGGCGATGTGGTCGGAATAGCGTTTGACGAGTGAGGTGATCCGGTAGCCCTGCGTGAACGCTTTCTCATCGTCCTTCAGGTGCAGCGTGATCGCCGTGCCGCGCGCTTCACGTTCGATGGGCTCGAGCGTGTAGTCACCCTCGCCCGTCGATTCCCAGCGCACGGCGGCGTCGGCGCCGAGGCCCGCGCGGCGTGTTTCAACCGTGACCCGGTCGGCGACGATGAACGAGGCGTAGAAGCCGACCCCGAACTGACCAATAAGCTGCGCGTCCTTGCGGGCGTCGCCGCTGAGCTTGCCCAGAAACTCGGCTGTGCCGGAGCGCGCAATCGTACCCAGGTTGTTGATGACCTCATCGCGGCTCATGCCAATGCCGTTGTCGGTGATCGTGAGCGTGTTGCTGGCCTCATCGAGCGCTATGCTGACCCCGAGGTCCGGGTCGTCGGCGGCCAGATCCGGTGTCGCGATGGCCTCGAAGCGCAGCTTGTCGAGCGCGTCGGAGGCGTTCGAAATGAGCTCGCGCAGGAAGATCTCCTTGTTGCTGTACAAGGAGTGGATCATGAGCTTAAGAAGCTGATTGACCTCGGCCTGGAAGCCGATGGTTTCTTTGGCGGTGTCTTCGGCCATGCCGGAACTCCGATTGGGCGTCGAAGTGGGCAATATTGATGCGCCGGCGCCGATTTCAACCGGCGTGTGCGCTGGCCCGAAGGGGCCCCTGGGAGATCAGAGGATCAGCAGCAGCCCCGCTGCGGCCAGGAGTGCGCGCCGAAGCGGCCCGAGCGTGTAGTGCAGCGCCGCCAGGCGCAGCCGCGCCGCGTACCAGAGGTCGTCAAGCGAATCCCACCACTGCATCGTGATTTCCACGGCTATTCCTCGACGAACGGCGACGACGCGGTTTCGGCCGACTCCGTGAAGCGGCATTCGAACTCCCGGTGTGAGTCGAGCTCCGCGAATCCAATCGCCTGTTGCACCCACGCCCACCGCTCGCGCGTTTCAGGATTGTTGAAGGTCTGGCTCACAGTCTCATCGGGATCGCTGCGTTTTACTGCGTTTCGTGTAGCTGCCATTGCTCTTGCCGTTATCTCGTTCCTGCGGTTACCCGCGCTCAGTCATCCTGGTCGTTCATGCTGCGCGAGACGCCTTCCTTCCACTGCCGGTAACCCTTCCAGGTGTACAGCGTCGGATCGAAGGATGCGCGACGGCGTGCCGGGGCGCGATTCAGCCAGCTGCGAAAGACATCCGCACCACTCGGAACCTCCTGTGATGTCTCCGTCTCGTTGTCCGGCGCAGTCTCGCCGGGCCAGTTGAAGTGTTTCTCGTCCTGCACCGTTTCGTCCTCGCACATGGCTTGGATTTGATGCAGAGGCTACGCGCCGAACGGCCGCCTGACGAGGAACTGCTTCACAACCCCGAACAACGGCAAATCCTTTCAGGTCAGTAACTTACACTACGTTTTTACGTAATGACCGGGCGCAGTTCACAGCGGATGGGTGATCACCCGGAAACACGGGTGGTAGTCGCCCGAGATCTTCATGCGCCGCTGCGCGACGAAGTCTCGAAGCAGTTCGTCGAGCAACGCGGCCACACGCGGCGAGCCGCGCAACTCAAACGGGCCCTGCGCCTCGACCATGGCAATGGTCTCTTCACGAATGTTGCCCGAAACGATGCCCGAGAATGCGCGCCGCAGATTGGCCGCCAATGCGTGCGGCGGCAAGTCGTCGGACAGGTTGAGGCCGGCCATGGACTCGTGGGTGGCCACGAACGGGCGCTGGAACTCTGCCTCGATGTGCAGTCGCCAGTTGAAGTAGAACGCATCGCCGTCGCGGCGGCGGCGCATCTCCACGCGGTCGAGCCCGTCCTGAACGATCTGTGCGACCCGCACCGGGTCATCCACGACGATCTCGTAGAGCGAGGTCGCGGCCTCGCCCAGCGTGGCCTTGATGAACCGGTCGATCTTGGCGAAATAATCGGCGCTGCCCGCGGGCCCGGTGAAGACCAGCGGCACGGGGTTACCGGCGTTTTCGGGGTGCAGCAGGATGCCCAGCAGGTAGAGGATTTCCTCGGCCGTGCCCACGCCGCCCGGGAACACGACGATGGCGTGCCCCACGCGGACGAATGCCTCGAGCCGTTTCTCCATGTCGGGCAGGATCACGAGCTCGTTGACGATGGGGTTCGGCGATTCGGCGGCGATGATGCCGGGCTCCGTGAGCCCGATGTAGCGCCCGTCACGTACGCGTTGCTTGGAGTGGCCGATCGTCGCGCCCTTCATGGGGCCCTTCATGGCACCCGGGCCACAGCCCGTACAAATCTGCAGGTGTCGAAGCCCGAGCTCGTAGCCCACCTGCTTCGTGTAGTCGTACTCGTTGCGGCTGATGGCGTGGCCGCCCCAACACACGACCACGTCGACGTTGCGGCGTGCCCGCACCACGTCGGCGTGGCGCAGCACGTGGAAGACCACGTTGGTGAGGTGTTCGGACTTGCTGAAGTCGAAGCGTTCCGTGCCGGCGAATTCCGTGTGGAAGAACACGATGTCGCGCAACACGGCGAACAGCAGCTCGCGAGTGCCGCGGATCATCTGACCGTCGACGAAGGCCATCTCGGGCGCGCCACGAAGCGACAGCCGCACACCGCGGTCCGTCTCCAGGATCGTGATGTCGAAATTCTGGTAGGCGCGCAGCAGCTCGCCCGCGTCGTCCGTCATCGAGCCGCTTGTGAGCACCGCCAGCGCGCAACGCCGCAGCAGCGGGTAGAGCCCGCCCTCGCCCTGGTTACGCAGCGCGTTGACTTCGAGCTGAGAGAGAACCTCGAGAGAGCCCTCGGGAGCGACTTCAATATCCATGTCAGGTAGCCCTCAGGGCCTGATTTCTATAGGGGTGCCGGGCCGCGTCATGAGCCAGATGTCGATCATGGCCAGGTTGGACACGGCGATGCAGCCGTTGGTCCAGTCCGCGCTGGCGTAGAAGCCCGGTGAGTAGCGCGGTTCGTTGGGCTGGCCGTGGATCATGATCTGTCCGCCCGGGTCGGCGCCGGCCGCGCGTGCCGCAGCCGTATCCGAAGGAGACGGATAGGAGATCCGAATCGACAGGAAAAAGTCGCTGTCGGGATTGCGCACATCCAGCGTGTAGCGACCTTCGGGCGTCTTGTTGTCACCCTCACGACTCTTGTCGCCCTCGGGCTCCTGGCCCAGCGAGATCCTGAACTCCCGCAGCACATCGTCGCCGTCGTAGAGTCGGATCCAGCGCTCCGACTTGTCGACGAGCACGCGGTCGGCGACGGGCAGCTGATTGGTCGCCTGCGCGCCGGACGCGAGACCGACAAGCGCCGCGAATACCACAAGAAACGACACGGCCGGACGCGTTGCGCCCGGCCGTGTCGTATTCGGATTGGCGTGCGCGCGGCGCATGCGCTCCGTCAGTGGTGCACTGCCCGCGGCAGTTTCTTGGCGTGCGCGACCCACTTCGTCACGGACTTGGCCGACGGCACGAGTCGAACGAGTTTTTTCTTGTCGTTCACTTCTTTCATCTTGGCCGCCAGGTTTTCGGCATTGCGCGAAGCCAGCTCAGGCACCGAATCGACACCCGCACATTCGAGCAGGTCGGCGTACTCGCTGCCCACACCCTTCACGCGGCACAGATCGGCGCGGTTGACCCACTCGAGAATCTGCTTCTCGGTGCAGCCTGAATCCTCCGCAATCTTCTTGCGTCCCGCCTTGGTACCGCCCACCTCGAGCATGTGTTCCATGCTGCGGCAACCGGCCGCGGTCAGCTTGGCTGCGTATTTCGGGCCGATCCCCTCGACATCGCTCAACTTCGTCATCCGTCCTCTCCCCGTAAATCTGGACTGGGGCCGCCTCTTGCGACCTCGGCGTATCCTAATCAACGTGCGCCAAGCGCACAATCTCGGCGTCAGGCCCCCCGCCGGTGTTCGGCGACAGCACGCCCCACGATCCAGCCGATCGCAAACCCGATGCCGCCCGCGACGCCCGCGTAGATAGGCAGGAAGAAGAACAGCAATTCGGGCGTCACGGCGGCCGAGGCGATGCCGCGCCAGTCGTTGAGGAAGGCCAGGTGCACGTAGCCGGACAGCCCCAGCGCCGGCACGAGAAAGCCGACCCAGCCCAACCACCAGCGCGGTGACCCGGGTTGCCGCATGAGGATCCAGACAAGCAGCACCCAGGCCGCTGCGGCTGGTGCCACGTTGTTGGCCACGTAGCGGCCCGTGGGATTGGCCGTCGCGGCCAGCCAGGCGAAGCCCGCCACGACGACGCTGAAGCCGATCAGGGCGACGCGCAGGCGGATCAGGTGCTGTTTTGGGGGGCGGTTCATCGCAAATTTCGAGAGTCAGCGCACGGTTCGCTCGGGTCACCGGGCCTAGACTCACTATGTTAACTTAGCCAACCCGCAGCACCTGCATGATACCCGGCATGCTCCGAGCCCCATTCATCCTAGCGCTGGCCCTGGCGACCGGCACGGCGTCGCTGTACGCCGATGAGGCGGTCAGTGACGACCAGTCACTGGCCGTGGCCGAGCCGCAGGATGTGCTCGTGCCCGGCAACCTGTTTGTGGCTCCCGCGGGCCTGGAACCCGTGCCCTTCGAATTACTCGGTGAATCCATCCCGCCCGGCAGCTACCGCCAGATGGCCTGGTCTGGTACGGAGCTTTTCGAGGGCCTGCCCGTCGATACGCCCGTGCTCGTCGTGCACGGTGCCGCGGCCGGTCCCGTCGTCTGCCTGACTGCGGCCATCCACGGCGACGAACTCAACGGCATCGAGATCGTACGACGCGTGCTGCACGGCCTGCAGCCCAGCAAGCTCGCGGGCACCATCGTCGGCGTGCCGATCGTCAATATCCAGGGCTTCCGCCGCGGCAGCCGCTACCTGCCCGACCGGCGCGACCTCAATCGCTACTTCCCCGGCTCGCGCGGCGGCTC
This sequence comes from Pseudomonadota bacterium, assembly GCA_039821605.1. Lineage (GTDB taxonomy): Bacteria > Pseudomonadota > Gammaproteobacteria > Steroidobacterales > Woeseiaceae > CALBPI01. The sequence goes on from JBCBNV010000005.1 coordinate 67,655, forward strand.
AGCCGCATCGCGCATCGCGTACGCCTTTTTCAATGAGATCGTCGTGAACTGCGACGCCCTTGTCGACCTGCACACGGGCTCCTTTGAGCGCGCCAACCTCCCGCAGCTCCGCGCCGACCTGAGCAACCCGGGCGTTGCAGCGCTGGCGGCGGGCTTTGGTGCCACGGTCATCGTCAACAGCCAGGCGCAGGCCGGCACCTTGCGTTACTCGGCCACGCTGGCCGGCGTGCCGACAGTGACACTCGAGGCGGGCGGGCCCGAACGACTCGAGCCCCAGGAAGTGATTCACGGAGTGCGCGGCGTCGAGTCCCTGTTGCACACGCTGCGCATGGTGCCCGACGGCGCCCCCTGGGACGGTACGGAAGCGACCTATTTCCGCTCATCATGGGTGCGCGCCGACTCAGGCGGCATCCTCATTTCGAACGTCGAGCTGGGCAGTGAAGTCGCTGAAGGCGAATTACTGGGCCGGGTGACCGACCCCATCACCAATGAGACCGCGGGCATCTATGCGCCCAGCGACGGCCGCATCATCGGGATGGCGCGAAACCAGGTGGTGATGCCGGGCTTCGCCGCCTTCCACCTAGGGGTCGCGCGGCGCGGCGCAGACAGTCCCGCGCTCGCGCCGCCCATGCCCGACGAGGAAGCGGGCGACAAGTCCGAGTAGGTTGTTAGCAGACTAGGCCTGACGGAAGCCCTGTTTCTCGAGTGCTGCGATGCGCGCCTCGAGCGGCGGGTGCGTCATGAACAACGCACGCCAGCCCTGGCCGCGGCCACCGAAGATGCCAAACGCCGCCATTTCCTGCGGCAGGTGGCTTTCCGCACCCTGCTGCGCCTGCAGACGACGCAGTGCCGCCGCCATCTTTTCGCGGCTGGCGAGCTGCGCACCACCCTCGTCGGCACGGAACTCACGCTGACGCGAGAACCAGCAGACGATGGTGCTGGCCAGGATGCCGAGCACGATCTGGGCGATGATCGACGACACGAAGTAGCCAATGCCCAGGCCCTGTTCATTCTTGAGCAGCACGCGGTCGACGAAGTAGCCGACGAGGCGCGACAGGAACACGACGAACGTGTTCACCACACCCTGGATGAGCGTCAGCGTAATCATGTCGCCATTGGCAACGTGCGCGACCTCATGGCCCAGCACGGCCTCGGCTTCGTCGCGCGTCATCGAGTGCAACAGGCCCGTGCTCACGGCAACGAGCGCCGAGTTGCGGCGTGCACCGGTGGCAAACGCGTTGACCTCTGGCGCGTCGTAGATGGCGACGTCGGGCATGCCGATGCCGGCCTGCTGCGCCTGGCGCTGCACGGTCGAGATCAGCCAGGCCTCGGTCTCGTTGCGCGGCTGCTTGATGACCTGGGCGCCCGTGCTGCGCAGCGCCATCCACTTGGAGATGGCCAGCGAGATGAACGAGCCCAGAAAACCGATGATCGCCGACATGATGAGCAGCGCCGTGAGATCGAGATTCCCGGTCGAGTCAATAATCCCGCTCTTCCCGATCGCCTGGAATACCACGCTGATCACGACCAGAATCGCGACGTTGGTCATGAGGAACAAAGCAATGCGTTTCATGGACTTGGCACACTCCGTGTAAATCTGTGGACAATGGGGCAGATATGGCCGCCCCGGCTTGGATTTCAATGCCCCAAGCATGGCTGACGAGCGGCCCGACTGCCACCGTTACAATCTTATTCGTGACCGACGTCCCAGACAGATTCGACAAAACCGCCGCGTCCGAGTTCGCCCGGTCCGCGCCAAAGCGCCTCCTGGCGGCTATAGCGCTGGGCCTGCAGTGGCTCGTGGCACGCCTGCCCTGGGCCGTGCAGCGCGGTGCGGGCGCGCTCGCGGGAAGCGTGGCCGCGCGGGTGGCCACGCGCCGATCGGCCATCGTCGACGAGAATCTGGCCACGGCGTTTCCCGACTGGAGCCAGTCTCGGCGCGACGCCCTGCGCAGGCGCCACTTTCGCGAGCTTGGCATCGGCATTGCCCAGGTCGGGATGGCCTGGTGGGCTGGCGACCGGCGGCTCGCGCGACTCGTCGACATCGAGGGCCTCGAGCACCTGCCCGCCGGCCCCGACGCAGCCGCCGCGCTGCTCGTGTCCGGGCACTTCACGACGCTGGATCTGTGCGCTCGGGCAATCTCGCTCTACGCACCCGTAGACCTCGTGCACCGCGCGCTCGGTGAACCCACGGCAGACGCCGTGACGCGCTGGCGCCGCGGTCGCTTCGCGGCACGCCTCGTCGACAAGCGCCAGCCCAGGGCCATCGTCGCGTCCATGCGCGAGCGGCGCACGGTGTGGATTGCCATCGACCAGGCGGACACCACGAGCGGCGCCGTCGAGGCCCCGTTCTTCGGTCGGCCCGCACTCACCAACACGACAGCCAGCCGACTTGCGGGCCGCCACGACGCACGCGTCTTGCCCGTCTGCTGCGTGCGTACGCCCACCGGCCGGTTCCGCGTTCGTATCGAACCCCCACTCGAGGGGTTTGGTCACGATGTCGTGGCAGATGCCAGGCGCCTCAACGCCATCGTCGAACAACACGCGCGCGCCACGCCCGAGCAGTACTTCTGGATTCACCGCCGCTTCAAACGCGAACGCTCGAGCGCGGCATGAGCGAGACGCGGACACTTAAGGGCCTGTTCGGCCCGCGCTTCTGGGGCACCTGGCTTGGCTTTCTGCTGCTCCGTTTCACGAGCCTTGCACCGTTCGGCTGGCAAATGGCTAGTGGGCGGGCGCTGGGCCGGCTGGCACTAAGGCTCGCGACCTCTCGCCGGCGCATCGCGAGCCGCAACCTGCGTCTGTGCTTCCCTGACCTCGATGCCGACGCGCATGCCCGGCTGCTCCACGCGCACTTCGAGAACCTGGGCATGAGCGTGGCCGAAATGGCCATGGCCTGGTACCGGCCGCAACGCTTCAAAGGTCGCATTCGCCTGCACGGCGCCGAACACCTCCGCGCCATCGGGCACGGCCGTATCATCATCCTCACAGCCCACTTCGGGGCGCTCGAGGTGGGTGGCGTGGCGCTAGCCGATCTGGGCCTGGTGTTTGACGCCGTGTACCGCGAGGACAGAAATCCGCTGGCCAACGAGCTCATTCGGCGCGGGCGCGAGCGCGCCGGACGCGACACAATCGAAAAATCCAACATTCGCGGCATGGTGCGCAGCCTGCGCGCAGGCGTGCCTGTCTGGTATGCACCCGACCAGTCCTACCGCCGCAAGCAGTCGGAGACGATCCCGTTCTTCGGCGTGCCCGCCCAGACCAACACGGCGACGAGCGCGCTGGCGCGGTTGGCCAAGGCCACCGCCGTGATGTTCGTGCCGCTGCGCCGCGCCGATGGCACCTACGACATCACGATCTCGCCGCCGCTCGCCGACTTCCCCGGTGATGACGCCGTGGCCGACACCGTGCGCATCGTGGGCCACATCGAGGCGGCCATCCGAGAGGCACCCGAGCAATACTTCTGGGTGCACCGCCGCTTCAAGGGCGCAGCAACGGGCGACGGAGACCCTTACGACGCACTGGCCGACGAGGACGTGGCGTAGCCTTGCGTTAACGCCGTCCAGTCTGCGGCATCGGCGTGAAAGTCGCCCTGTGTTCGCAGTTTCTCCAGTGAGCGGTGCAACCGCGCGAGATTGGCCTGCGACCAGCCGCCGGGCGCGCGCAGCCGGGCGCGGTCGAAGTCGATGAGATGAAAGTCACCCGCGGCATCGATGAGCACATTGTGCGCATTGAGATCAGCGTGCCAGGCGCCGGCCGCGTGAAACCGGGCGATGAGCGTGCCCAGGGTGCGCCACTGCGCCTCGTCCAGCGGCTCCCGCGCGAGCCGAGCCGCGAGCGTCTCGCTGTCGGGAATCGACACCGTGAGGATCGCCGCACGGTAGAACATGCCGCGGCGCCAGTAGCCCGCGGCGGCGGGCGCCGGGACGGGCAATCCGCGCGCGCGCAGGTGTTGCAGGATCTCGAATTCGCGGAATCCCCGGCTTGATGCCGCGCCCGTGGCGACGTAGTGCGCCTGCGAGAGCCGGGCCACAAGGCCGCCGCGACGGAAATGGCGCAGCACGTAGTCGCCCGTACCGTCGCTCACGAACCAGGCGGCGCCGCGCCCGGCCCCCGCACGGCCCGTGTTTCGCGGCCAGGCCGCACCGTCGAACAGGTAGTCGGGCGGCACGAGCCAGCGCTGCGCGTCGATACGCACGCTGCTCGTCGTCATGAGGCCCGAAGGCGCTCTGGTTTCCCCGTCAGCCATGGCTGGTGCACACTTGTCGGGATCGCCGCTCCCGCGTGCATTCTACCGGCTCTCCACGGTGCCGGTCGCGCATCGGGTCGCAGCGCGCCCGGAGCCCGACTCTCGTGACCGCCATCGACAAACTGTGCGTGCTCAGGCTGTCCGCCATCGGCGACTGCTGCCACACGCTCGCTGTGGTTCGGACCCTGCAGCAACACCTGCCCGACACCGAGCTGACCTGGGTCATCGGCAAGACCGAGGCCGGTCTCATGGCAGGCCTCGATGGTGTGGAGCTCGTCGTGTTCGACAAGGCCGGGGGCCGCCGTGCCATCCGTGACGTACAAAGCGACCTGGGCGGGCGCGAATTCGATGTGTTGCTCAACATGCATGCCTCGTGGCGCGCCAACCGCGTGAGCCGACTGGTGCGTGCCCAGCGCCGCATCGGCTTCGACCGCGACCGGGCGCGCGACATGCAGTGGCTGTTCACCGATGAGCACATCACGCCGCAGCACCAGCCCCATGTTATTGACGGCCTGTTCGGTTTTGCGGAACGCATCGGCGTGCGCGGCCGGACACTCGACTGGCGTCTGCCGCTCGAGGACGAGCACCGCGAGTATGCCGCCACACTCGGCGACGCGGGCCAGCCGCTCGTCGTGATCAGCCCCTGCTCGAGCATTCGCGCGCGCAATTTCCGCAACTGGCCGGCGTCGCGCTACGCGGCTGTGGCGCAGCATCTCGCAGACCAGTACGGCGCCCGCATTGCCATCACGGGGGGTGGCTCGGCACTCGAGAACGAATACGCGGCCGAGATTACCGACTCGGGCCCCGGCGGTGTCGTCGACCTCGTCGGCAAGACCTCGCTCAAGGAACTCGCAGCAATCATCGAGCGCGCTGCACTGGTGCTCTGCCCCGACTCGGGCCCCGCGCACATCGCCACGGCCGTCGGCACGCCCGTCGTCGGGCTCTACGCCACCTCGAACCCGGGCCGCACGGGTCCCGTGTCGAGTCAGGACACGACGATCGATGCGTACCCGCGCGCGCTCGAGCAATTCATGGGCAAGACCATCGACGAGGTGCGCTGGGGCCAACGCGTGCGCCACCCCGACGCAATGGCCGTGATCACGGTCGACGAAGTCACCGCCGTCATCGACGGCCTCATGACCTAGGCTTGCGCGGTCTGCACCGAGGCCAGCACGGCTTCGGGCGTGATCTGCCAGAGGCAATCGAGGTGCTTGAGCGGGCACTCGCGCGCGAAGCACGGGCTGCACGACAACTCGAGATCGTGAATGGTCTGCGCGTCCGTCAGCGGTGGTGTGAACGCTGGGCTTGTGGAGCCGTAGAGCGCCACCGTGTGGCAGCCCACGGCTGCAGCCACGTGCATGAGCCCCGAATCGTTGGTCACGACCGTGCCGCAGAGCGAGAGCAGATCGATGGCCTCGGTCAGTGACGTCTTGCCCGTGAGGTCGGCGACGGGCACGTCGGCCTGGGCTGAAATACTGGCGGCAGCGGCCTGGTCACCGGGCCCGCCGAACAGCCAGACGGCGTAGCCCGCGTCCGAGAGCAAGCGCGCGAGGCGCGCGAAGTGGGCGTGCGGCCAGCACTTGGCGGGGCCGTACTCGGCGCCGGGCAGCAATCCGATCGCGGGACGGGTCAGGTCCAGGCCCAGACGCGCCACGGCCGCGGCGCGCGCCGCGACATCGACGCGCAATTCAGGTCGCGGCGGCGCGGGCAGCGGTGCGCCTTCAGCCAAACCCAAGGCAAGGAAGCGTTTGACAGTCTGGTCCAAACGCTCGCGATCGAAGGCGCGCATGTCATTGACGAGGCCAAAGCGCATCTCGCCGCGAAACCCCGTGCGTCGCGGCACACGCGCAAACCAGGGCACCAGCGCGGCCTTGGCCGAACGCGGCAATACGATGGCCTGCGTGTAGCCGGCGTTGCGCAACGAGTGACCGATGCGGCGTCGCACGCCAAGCCCCAGCGCACCGTGCCCCAGCGGCAGTGCGACACCGCGGCGCACCTCGGGCATGCGATCGAGCACGGGCAGCGACCAGGCGGGCGCCACCACGTCGATGGCGGGCGCTGTCTCTGACTGCGCAAGCCATTTGAACAGGGACTGCGCCATGACCATGTCGCCGACCCAGGAGGGCCCGACGACGAGCACGGCCGGCGAACTCATTGGGCGTCGAGCGTGTCGAGGTAGGCGCGCACGCCGTCGGCGACGCCGCGGAACGTGCCGTCGTAGCCCGCGGCGCGCAGGTTGCCGAGATCGGCCTCGGTAAAACTCTGGTAGGCGCCCACGAGGTGTTCGGGAAACGGGATGTACTCAATCTCGCCCCGCGCGTGCCAGTCGAGCACGGCACGGGCAACGGCGTTGAACGGCTCGGCCTGACCCGTGCCGCAGTTGAAGACCCCGCTCACAGCGGGGTGTTCGAGCAACCAGAGGTTCACGGCGACGACGTCGTCGACATAGACGAAGTCGCGGCGTTGTTCGCCGTCGTCATAGCCGTGGCTGCCTTCGAAAACACGCACACGGTCCGACGCGATGAGCTGGTTATTGAAGTGGAAGGCCACACTGGCCATGCTGCCCTTGTGCTGCTCGCGCGGCCCGTAGACGTTGAAGTAGCGCAAGCCGGCCACCTGCGTGTTGAGCGAGGTGGCATGGCGGCGGTAGTACTGGTCAAACAGCAGCTTCGAGTAACCGTAGACGTTGAGCGGTTGTTCGTTGGCCGGGTGCTCGGCGAAGGTGGTATTGCCGCCGTACACCGCTGCAGAGGACGCGTAGATGAACGGGACGCGACGCGTCTCACACCAGGCCAGCAGGCGTTTCGAGTACTCAAAGTTGCGCGCCATCATCATGCGCCCGTCCCACTCGGTCGTGGTCGAGCAGGCGCCCTGGTGAAATACGGCGCTGACGCCGCCAAAGTCCTCGCCCGCATCTATGCGCGCAAGGAAGTCGTCGCGATCCAGGTAATCGGCGATGGTCAGGTCAACGAGATTGACGAATTTATGCCCGTCCTCGAGATCGTCAACCACGAGCACGGGTTCGGATGTGGCCCTGTTGAGGGCCGCTACGAGATTGCTGCCGATGAAACCGGCGCCGCCGGTAACGATGATCATGGACGCGCCGGGTCAGTCGTCACGCCGCAGCCGGTACAGGGCCCCGCAGTACGGGCACTGCGCTTCGCCCGACTCCTCGATGGCCAGGTACACGCGCGGGTGCGAGTTCCAGGACGCCATGTCGGGCATAGGGCAGCACACGGGCAGGTCCTTCTCGGTGACTTCGTAGACGTCGCGCGTGTTGGCGCGCTCCAATTTGCGCGAGTCGGTCATCGCCGTGGCCACGTGGGATTCTCCGGATTCGTTACAGCGCGGGATTATAACAAGCGGGCCATCAGTCGGCGGGCGTCACGTGACCCAGCACACGGTCCCAGGCAGCGCGCACGCAGGCGCGCGCCTCGCGCAGCTGGTGGTCATCGACCACGCGGCCGCGACGGTCCAGCGAACGCCGATGAATGACGGCACGAAAGCTGCGGTAGGCCTGCTGCAGCGCGGCCGCCGTGTCGGCATCGAGCAGCCCCGCCTCGGCCAGGCTGTCGAGCTGGCGAATGTTGTCACTCCAGGCAGTCACCGCAGGGACCTCACAGGCGTTGCGCAGCACGAGGTATTGCACGAGAAACTCAAGATCGCCCATGCCCCCGCGGTCCTGCTTGATGTCGAACTCGCCGGCTTTGGCTTGCGATAGCTTGTCGCGCATCTTCTTGCGCATGGCGACCACGTCGTCGGCCAGGCTGTCCCGGCGCACGTCGCGGCACAGCACCTCGGTGCGCAGCGTCTCGAAGCGTTGACAGACCTCTGTGTCTCCCGCGACAGCGCGCGCCCGCGTCAAGGCCTGGTGCTCCCAGGTCCAGGCGTCCTCGGCCTGATAGCGCCGAAACGCGGACAGGCTCGAGACCAATAGACCCGAACGGCCGCTTGGGCGCAGCCGCGTGTCGACCTCGTAGAGTTGCCCATCGCCCGTCTGCACGCTGAGCAGATGCACGATGCGGCGCGCGAGCCGCATGACGAATATCGTCGCATCAATGGGATGCGCGCCATCGGTGTCACCCGCACCCACGTCGTGCAGAAACACGATGTCGAGGTCCGAGCCGTAGCCGAGCTCCCAGCCCCCGAGCTTGCCGTAGGCCACGATGGCAAATCGCATCTGCCCGTCACGGCAGCCGGGCGGACGGCCGTGGCGCGCCACGAGATCCGCCCAGGCGATGTCGACTACGCGCTCAAGAACGATCTCTGCCACGTCCGTGAGCCGATCACTGACCTTCATGAGCGGCAGCGTTTCGCTCACATCGGCCACGGCAATGCGAAACCAGGCCGCGCGGGCAAAGCGGGCCAGCGCCTGTACCCGGGCCTCGCTGTCCGCGGGCCCGAGATCCGACTCGCTGGCCGCCAGGTCGTCGGCAAGCGCAGCCCGGTCCAGCGGCGCCAGCGACCAGCGCGTATCGAGCAGCGCATCGAGCAGCGGCGGATGCGCCGCAAGCTGATCGGCCAGGAAGGCGCTCATGCCCGCCAGCGAGACCAGCCGCTCGAGCGCCGCGGGCTGCTCGTTGAGCAAGGCCAGGTAGGCGCTACGCCGCAGCACGGCGGCCGCCACCCCCAGGACGCGTTGCAAGGCGATGGCAGGCGCGGGGCGCGCCGAGAGTGCATCGATGACACCGCTGATGAAGCGCTCTAGCCGCTCGCGTGACACCGTGTCGATGGGCGTCCGCGAGATCTGCTCGCGAAACCGCGTTAGCGCCGCGGAGACACCATCGGGGTCCGCGATCCCGCAGTCGGCCACGGCCGCCTCGAGCACCTCGGTCGATTCGTCGAGCCAGCGGGCGCCCTCGTTGTCGCCCACCTCGACCTGGAACAGCATGGCCTCGAATGATTCGGCCACGCGGCGGCGATGGCGGTCGAGATCGTCGCGCAGCGCCGCCCAGTCCGTGGCGCCCATGGCCAGTGTGAGCGAACGCCGGCCGGCCTGGTCTGTCGGCAGCGCGTGAACCTGGCGGTCGTCGAGTGCCTGCAAGCGGTTCTCGCACACCCGCAGTGCGTCGTAGGCGCGGCGCAGGTCGGTGACGGTCGCCGCCTCGAGCAGCCCCGCCGTGGCGACGGCATCGAGCGCGGCGTAGAGCCGCTCCGTGCGGAGCTGATTCATCTGGCCGCCACGAATGAGCTGCAGCGACTGCGCCACGAATTCCACCTCACGGATGCCGCCGGGCCCCAGCTTGAGGTGGTCAACGAGGTCGCGACGCTGCACCTCGCGCGCGATCATGGCTTTCATGTCGCGCAGCGAGGCGAGCACGCCGAAGTCGAGGTAGCGCCGGTAGACAAACGGGCGGATCACGGTGTCTTGAAACGCGAGCGCAGGCGCCAGGGCCGTGCCCTCGCCCGCCACGAATCGCGCCTTGACGAAGGCGTAGCGCTCCCAGTCACGGCCGTGCAGCTGCAGGTAGTTTTCGAGCGCGGAAAAACTGATGGCCAGCGGGCCCGCCTCGCCGAACGGGCGCAGCCGCGTGTCGACCCGGAAGACGCGTCCCGACGCCGTGTTGCTGTCGATGAGATCGATGACGATCCGCGCCTCGCGCAGGCAGTACTCCGACGCACTGAGCGGGCGATGCCCGTCGCTCGACCCTTCGGCGGGGTAGGCAAAAATGATGTCGATGTCCGACGAGAAGTTGAGTTCGCGCCCGCCGAGCTTGCCCATGCAGATCACGAACAGCGGAACGACCGCACCATCCGCGTCGCGCAGCTCGCCGTGGCGCCGGTGCATGGCGAGCCGGGCCGCCGCCAACGCCACTTCGAGGCATTGGTCGGCCAGTGCCGAGAGGGCCTCGAGCGTCTCGCCGAGCCCGGCCCGGTCGGCAAGGTCACGCCAGGCAATCGCCAGCATGACGCGGCGGCGATGCGTGCGCAGCGCCTGGGCCAGTGCGTCGGCATCATCGCGTGGCGCCGACTCGAGGTGTGACACCGCAGCGGGCGAGGCCCCATCAAGCACGGCCAGCGCCGTCGCAGGCTCGGCCGCAATACTGCGGCACAGGAACTCGCTGGCCGCCAGGGCGCGCCACCAGTGCTGACCCGACTCCTTGTTTGACTCGGCCTGAAGCCGGCTCACGAGCTCCGGGTGATCGAGGCTCAGCAACCAGTCGGCAAGCTTCCCGAGCTGGCTGTCATCGATGAGCGATGCGAACGACGCCGGGCGCAGTGCGGCTGCGAGCGAGAATGACATCGGGGCAGTGTAGCGCAGCAATCAGCGCGCAAAAAAACGTCGTCGGGCCCCGAAAAAGGCGTGTGCTGAAGGGGTTTTCCCGGCACCCGACGACGTACAACAGCGGGTAGTGCTTACCCTTTATCTTGCTCTTGAACCGATCCCTGGTTCTCGCACCTGGTGGCCCGCGTCAGAGCCAAGCCAGATTCATGACGATCACGGCGAGCAGGAACGTCGCATAGATCCCGGCAAGGCAAAGCACCGAAGTGCTGAGCTCGCGGTCCGAAAGGCCGCCGCCGAAATCGCCACCTGCGTGTTGTCGCTGCGTCGAGTTCATATCCCAGGTCCCCAGCAAGTGAGCCCTCCCTGCGAGCGCTCACAGGGGAACTGCCCCATGCGGGCGGTTTATCCCACCGGATTCCAAAAATATTTGAGAGCGACCCGATCGGGTCAGAAGATGCCGGCGACGAGGCCCTCGGCCAGCGTTTCGGCAAGCGTGGCCGCCTGCTCACAGAAGTCCGGATCCCAGGCGCCGTGCAGCACGAGCGGCGGCTGCGCCCAGCGCCAGGTGAGTCCCTTGACGATGCGCTCGAGCTGCAGGCAGCTTCCGGCACCGTCCTCGCCCGCACGCACCCAGGCCACGATGGGCAATCCCGGCGTCTGCTCGCGGCAAGGGTAGTAGATGCGCTCGAACCAGTCCTTGCTGCGCCCCGCCATGCTGCCGAAGTTCTCCGTGGTCCCGACTGCAATGCCGTCGCACCAGGCGACATCGGCAGGTGCTGCGGCCAGCGGCGACAACCAGCGTACCTGCAGGCCGTCCACGCCATCGAGCCGTTCGCGCACGGCGGTCGCGATGGCGCGCGTGTTATTAGAGGGGGTGTGACTGACGACGAGGAGTCTGGGCACGACGGGAATCAAGGGCGCCCGGACGGGGCGGATGGCGCCAGTCTAGCGCCCGGGGCGTGCCCGGGGCAGCCCGAGCTAACCCAGCGTGCCTGTGCTCGTGCGTTCCGCCTCGAGCAAGCCGGTGAGGTTGAGCATGCCTTTGCTCGTGCCCTCGGACAGCGCCTCGAGCCGAGCATCCAGCGGCTTGGGCTTGCCGAGCAGAAAGCCCTGACCGTAATCGACACCGAGCTGCACCAGGCCCACACGCACGGCCTCGGTCTCGACGAACTCGGCCACGGTCTTGAGCCCCATGACGCGGGCCACCTGTGCCGCTGCCGCGACCATCGACTCCGACACCTTGTTGGTGTCCATGTCGCGCACGAAACTGCCATCGATCTTGAGGATGTCCACAGGCAGGTCGCGCAGGTAGGCAAACGAGCTCAGGCCGGCGCCAAAGTCATCGAGCGCAAACCGGCAACCCAGCTCGCGCATTGTGTTCATGAAGGCGATAGCGCCCTCGCGGTTGGCGATAGCGGCCGTCTCCGTGATCTCGAAACAAATCTGCTCGGGTGACAGCGAACCGTTGAGCACCGCCTGGCGCACAAACTCGTGGAAGGCGGGTTCGCCCAGCGATTGACCCGACAGGTTGAGCGCAAACGACGCCTCGTGCAGCGCCATCGTCTCTGAGTAACGACCCACCGATTTGAAAAAGGACTGGATCACGAAGCGGTCGATGCGCGGCATCATCTGGTAGTGCTCGGCCGCCGCGAAGAACTTCTCCGGCAGCATGACGTCGCCACTGGGGCCATTCATGCGCAACAGAATCTCGTAGTGCAGGGAGCCGACGTCGCTCATGAGTGGCACGATGGGCTGCGCGTCGAGGGTAAACGCCTCATTCGTGATCGCCTCCTGCAGTTGCGCAAACAGCTGCAGGTTGTCGACGCGGCGCACGATGCTCTTGTCGGTCGAGTCGAAGCACTCGACGCGATCGCCACCGTGGTCCTTGGCCTTCTCACACGCCATGCGCGCCACGATAAGCGGGCTCTCTTCGGACGATTCGTAGTCGTTGAGGGCAACCACACCCGCCGACAGCGTGACGGGGAACGTCTTCTTGCCGCGCGCGTAAAGCAGCTTTTGCGACTGGCCGCGCACGCGCTCCGCGAATTTGACGCCGGCCTCAACGTCTCGGTAGCGCATGAGCACCGCGAACTTGTCGCCGCCGATGCGCGCGAGTGTCGCGCCCGTCGGCATTTCCGACTGCAACAAGTTGGCGACGCGGACGAGTACCTCGTCGCCGGCGCGCTGATCGAACGTATCGTTGAAGACCGTGAGCTGGTCGACGTCAAAGTAGACGAGGCAGTGCGTGTCCTGCGCATCCTGCAGCTCACCGATCGAGCTGTCCATGACCGACACGAAGTCGTTGCGACGCATGAGGCCCGTGAGCTGATCGTAGCTGTCGTCGATGATGCGCTTGGCGAAGCGCCCGACGTAACGCACAAGCCGCTCTGAGGACACAGACAGCGCTCTGCCCTCGACCTGGCAGAAGGTCGCCAGAACCCCGACGGCATCGCCTGACCGGTCCATGACCGGATACAGGATGAGCTGATAGGGGTCGACCCGACCGCGTGCGCCCGACGGTGGCGACTGCATCTGCAGCAGTACGGGCTTGGTGTAGGTCGAGTACTTGGGGAACAACTGGCGCAGCATCGTGGCGTCGAGCTTGCGCCGGTCGACGGGCTTCCAGTTGCGGTGGGTAATGCTGATACGAATGTGCTTGGACGGGATCAGCAATACCGTGTAGCTCATGTTGAGAAAACGGGTCAGCTCGCCCAGCAGTCGGCTCAGCCGCGCCTGGCCGTGCGGCTCCTGTGCGACCTTTTCATCAACGTGATAGATCAGGTCCAGCTCATCGCGCATCGCCTTGAGGGCACCGCGAAGTTCGCCGATGTCGCCGTCTTCAAATTGTTGTTCGTTGAGTGTTGCCATGCACCTGTGCCTCGAGGCGCCGCACCTGACGGTGCAACGTGGGCAGGTCCATGACCTTACGTAAAGCGTGCTTTGGTTTCCGTGATCGAGGTCTCAGGGCCCCGTGGCGCCCGGTGTCGCACCAGATCGGCGCAAGTTGCGGCTCGCTCAGTAAATCCGGAAGCCGCCGTGGCGTTTGCGGCTGCGGCTGTCGATCCACCAGAATCCGCCCACGAACCCGAGCACGAGGGCGACCAGAACGGCACCCAACGCGAGGGGCCAGGGCAATGCCAGGCCATACACGCGCATCTTGCGTTCGTAGTCGGCATTGGCCGCGGCCGCGTCGTCGTACTGCGTCTGCAGGTTGGCCAGCGCGTCGCGCGCACCCTGCAGATCCGACTCCAGTCCCGCGATGCGATTCGCGGAACCACTGAATTCGTCGCGCACCGACGCGAGCGTGGCCTCGGACTGCGCCAGCGCCTCGCGGGTTTCGGTGACGACGAGGCGCGCCGGTTTGTCGTCGACGAGAAAGCCCGCCTTGACGTAGCCCTCGGTGCCGTCGGGCAGCCGTATGCGCGCGTAGAGGCGCGAGCGCTCGAGCACGGTCATCTCCTGACCGCTCTCCAGCGACCGGAACGGCGCATCCGACGTGTCCGCCGCGCGGTGCAGCCCCAGCCTCAGGACGTCCGTGACGTAGGCCGTCTGCGTCTGCGCGCTGACCTGCGTGGCGCCTGCCAGCATCGCCAACGCGATCAGAATTCGAAGCCCATTGTTCATCAGTCGCTCCCGGTCATTGCATCGGCGCTGTCTTCGGGAACCTGTGTCATCACGGGTCCGGGTTCGCGCGGCGTGTAAGCGTACAGCCAACGCAGCAGCGCGTCCTGTACGGCCTCGCCACCACCACGGTGCACGCCGCGCGCATTGTGCAGCGTCACCACGATATAGCGGCGGCCGTCGTTCGCCATTAAATAGCCAGCCATGGCCGACACATCGTCGAGCCTGCCCGTCTTGAGGTGGGCGCGCCCTGTGAGCGGACCACGCCGCAAACGGCGCCGAAAGGTGCCATCTGTTCCGGCCAGAGACAGCGACGACAAGAACTCGGGCATGAACGGGCTGCGCCAGGCATGCCCCAGCAGCGCTGCCAGGCTGCGGGCCGTGATACGTGAGTCTCGGGACAGGCCCGAGCCGTTGTCGATGTAGAAGCCTGGAAACTCGAGCCCGCGATCGTCGAGCCACTGCCCGACGGCCTCGCGCGCCTTGTCGGGCGACGCGGGTTCACCGAAGTAGTGTGCACCCAGCGTCAGGAACACCTGCCGGGTCATGACGTTGTTGGAGTGCTTGTTAATGAGCCGGATGACCTCACCGTACGGCCGCGACGGCCAGTTCATGAGTGGCTCGACCTCGGTATCGATGGGTGCCTGCCGGACACCACCACTGATCGTGCCGCCCAGGCGCTCCCAGGACTGCCGGATCAGCCCATAGGCGTAGTCCTCATGCGTGAGCAGCGAGCGGCCCAGCGAGTAGCGTCGACAGCCATCAGGGAAGCGGCCGTGAAAACGCACACGGTCGCCGTCGGTTTCGGCATCGATCTCGATGCCACGCAGGTAGCCGCGACAGCGTCCGCGCACGAGCTCGATGTCGTTGACGACTTCGAGGTTGGGCAGCTCGGGCAGTGAGGTGATGCGCACGACGCGCGACTCCGGTACGGGCTCGAACCAGAACTGCACGACCTTGAAGTTGACGAGCATGGCGTCTGGCCCGACGTTGTAGGCTCGCAGTGGCTCACCGTCGAAGGCTCCGGGATCTTCGGGCTCGAGTTCAAAGCGGCTGTTGTCGATGACGATGTCACCGGCAATGTGATTGACGCCGCGCCGCCGGAGTTCTGTGAGCAGCTGCCACAACACCGACTCGACGAGATAGGGGTCGCCGCCACCGCGCAAACCCAGATCGCCCTGCAGCACGCCGTCGGCATCGATCTCGCCGAGCGCGAACACTTCTGTTTCCCAGGTGTGGCCCGGCGTCAACGCATCGAGCGACGCGTAGGTGGTCACAAGCTTCATGGTCGACGCGGGGTTTCGCGGCACGTCGGACGCGTAGTCAATGACAGGCTGCCCCGTCGCAACGTCGACGACGAACACGCTGAGGCCGTCGCGACCGAGATCGAACCGGTCCAGGGTACGGATGAGTGACGGGGGCAGATCGTTGCTGGCCGCCTGCGCGCGGTCGGCCAATACAGCGGCACAGACGACGGCCGCTGCGGCCAGGCCGAGCTGGGTGGCCGCGGCCAGGATGAAACCCCGATTTGTCATGTGATTCCGTTATGCTGCGCGCACGCAGCGTTTCGCTGCGCCCGACGATTATCGGAATCGGACCGCGAATATGCAAAACCGTTGGCACCTGGCTGCCTGTGCGCTGCTCTTCGGCCTCTGCACAGTTCCAGCCCGGGCTCAGGCCGAGGCGAATCTCGACTTCACGGCGGGTACCCGAAATCTGTCACCCGTTGCCGGCTTGTTTGCACTCGAGCCGCCCGTGCCCAAGCAACAGGATGGCATGATCTTGTCCCTGTCGACAGTCAGTCACGCGATCGGCGAGTCGGAAGGCAACAATGTCGTCCTGTTCGATGGTGAGACGAATGTCCTCGACGCCGTGGGCACCTTCAGACTTGGCGACGACTGGCGCGTGGCAATCACCGTGCCCTACATCTGGCATGCGAGCGGCTCACTGGACCCGCTCATTGACGACTGGCACGCCTTTTTCGGATTTCCCGACGGCATTCGCGACGACGTGCCCCGTGATGACCTTCGATTCGAGTATCTGCGGGGCGGCACACCCGTGGTCGATCTGACCCGCAACACGCGCGGCCTGGGCGACGTGCGCCTGGCGGCGAGCTGGTCGCCGGCGCCGCTGGCCCGGCACGGCCTGTCACTGGCCCTGGGCGTCAAACTGCCCACGGGCGACGCCGAGGACCTCACGGGCAGCGGCAGCACGGACGTGAGCGCCGCCCTGCACTGGCGTCGGCAGGCGCCGACGTCGCGCTGGCTCGTTGAGGGATCGGCAGGTGTCGCCGCTCTCGGCGATGCCGACCTGGCGCTCGGCGACCAACGCAGCACTGCCTGGCTCGGTCATGTCGCTGTGGGCTACACCGTGACGCCGAATGTCGTGCTCGGGACGCGCCTGCAGCTGCACTCGGGCCCCGTCGCCGACGGCCCCGACCCGCTCAGCGCGACCAGCGTCCTGCTGACGACGGGTGGCAGTATCGCGTTCAACGACGACTGGCGCCTCGACATCACCTTTGATGAGGACATCAACGTCGAGACAGCGCCGGATATCGTGTTCCGGTTCGCGCTGTCTCGACGCTTCGACTGATCTCAGACGGCTTGCCCGTTCAGGGGCTCGTCGTGTGCCTCGCCCGCCTCGTGGGCAACCGACTCCGCGATCGACTCGCGCAACACGCGCGAGGCCGTGCGCTGGATGATCACACCCGTCGCCAGGATCGCGACCAGGCCACCTATCAATAATGCGGTCTGCCAGGGCCCGCTGATCTGCCCGCCTGCCATGAGCGCGTCGATATTGCGCGCCACCGAGCCGATGTACACAAACAGGACGACCGGCGGCAGCATGCCGGCAGCCGTGGCCAGGAAGTACGGCATCACGCGAATCCGCGTGACCCCGAAGATGTAGTTGAGCACGTTGTAGGGCAGCAGCATCGACACGCGCGTGAGCAAGACGATCAAGGCGCCCTTCTGGTCGAGTGCGCGATCGATCGCGTCAAACTTTGGATAGCGTGCCGCGACGGCGGCGACCTGATCGCGGGCAACCGTCGCGCCCAACAAGAACGCCGCGGTGGCTGCGACGGGCGTTGCGATGGCGACGAGCAATACGCCCCAGCCAAAGCCGAACAGGAAACCGCCCGTCATAAAGAGCAGCGAGCCCGGCACCATGATGCAGGCGCCAATGACGAAGGCGAGCAGGAACCAGGCCCGACCCTGCCAGGGGTGAGTCTCGATCCAGGCGGAGGCCTGCGTGAGCCAGGCTTCGAGGGGCAGCGTCCATACCGCGATGAGCATGCCCGTGAGGAACAGCCCGCCTGCGATGAGTCGGCCTTTGCCGCCCGCTGCTTTTGATGTGCTTTGTGTGTTCATGTTTGCGCCTTCGTCAGAAAGCGGACAGCGGATTCGCGGCTATTTTGCCGCATGAAATGCGCGGCTGCCCGCATCCGATGCAGGAGCGACGGCGAAAAGCGCTCATGACCCCCGGCGCCGGGTCCCTCGCACTCTCGGAGACACACCATGTTGACGTCTGTAATTAAGCTGAACCGCCGTGCCCTGACGGCTATGTCGATTTTCGTAATCGCAACAATGGCCTCGCTGACCGCACCGGTACAGGCAGGCCACCACGAAGAAAAAATGAGCGCCAAGAACATTGTCGAGACGGCTCAGGCCGCCGGCCAGTTCGGCACGCTGCTTGCCGCAGCCCAAGCTGCCGGCCTCGCCGACACGCTGGCCAACGGTGGTCCGTTCACGGTCTTTGCGCCGACTGACGACGCCTTCGCCAAGCTGCCGGAAGGCACCGTTGAATCGCTGCTGAAGCCTGAGAACCAGGATCAGCTCGCACGCATCCTCAAATTCCACGTGCTGTCGGGCAAAGTGAAGAGCACCGCGCTGGCCGACGGCATCAGCGTCGACACGCTGGCTGAAGCCGCGGCCGGCATCAACGCCAAGGGTGACGGGTTCACCATTGAAGGCGCCAACATCGTGGCCGTGGACATCGCCGCCAGCAACGGCGTCATTCACGTCATTGATGCCGTCATCCTGCCGCCCGAGCCGACCGCGTTCATGAGCGGCACGGATCGTGCACTCGACATCATCGACACGGCTATCGACACGGGCGTGCCGCTGTTCAACCACGGCAACGCTGCCGCGACGACGGCCGCTTACACGGTCGCCGCGAAGAGCCTCATGCAGTTTGCTGACGAAGCAGGCCTGTCGAATGCAGCGCGCGCGCGTCTGGCCTCCAGCCTCGATCGTGCCCACAGCCAGTCGAGCGACCGCGCCAGTGCCTGGACACTGCGTTACGCCCTCGATGACGTCCGCGCCGAGCTCACGCACGGCACCATGCAGATGGCAAGGAACTGATGGGAAATCCGGCCTTGAGCACATTTGCAAACGGTCCTGAAACGCACTACCGTCGCTCCGCGGCGGTAGTGCAGTTTTCCGACCGGAAGCAAAGCGCTGCCGCACGCAATCCCAACGCCAAAAAGGGTGCGTCTGTGAGCGGTGATTCAGGTCTTTTGCGGCGCGTTGCATCCGGCGAGCAAGCCGCTGTGGCAGCGTGCCTCGACCAGTTCGGCGGCCTTGTGTGGTCGCTCGCACGCCGGCTCTCGCCCAATGAGGCGGACGCCGAAGATGCCGTGCAGGAGATCTTCGTTGAAATCTGGCGTTTCGCCGATCGCTTCGACCCATCCAAAGCCAGCGAGACCACCTTTGTGGCCATGCTCGCCCGACGCCGCCTTATTGACCGTCTGCGCAAGCACGGTCGGCAGCCCATCGAAGAAGCCTACGAAGACCACCTCGAGCACGCGCCCTCGGCCGAAGAGTCGGCCGGCCTCGGTAACGACGTCGCGCGCGTGGCGCAAGCGCTCGAGGGCATGAAACCCGAACAACGAGAAGCCATCCGCATGTCGGCATGGCTCGGCATGTCGCACAGTGCGATTGCAGAAGAAATGGACCTTCCACTGGGCACGGTGAAGAGTCACATCAGACGCGGACTGATCGCGCTCCGGGAAGATCTCGGGGCCGGCGAAACCGCGCAGTACCGCGGGACAATGTAATGAACACGAATAATCCAATGCTCGATCGCCTGATCGAGCAAGTGACAGAAGATCCGGGTGGCGGCCTCACGGGCCTCGACGCGGCAAGCCTCGATGCCCTGGCCAAAGACGCCGGCGCCGCATCGGGCGATGCCTTTGCCGAGGAGCTTGAGCTGGCAGCAGCAGCAGCCATGCTCACCACGCTACCCGCATTGAACAACGAGGCCATGCCGGCCGGTTTGCGCGACAAGGTGCTCGCGCAGGCACAGCAGCACGTGCGCCCATCCGCCAGCGTCACCGACCTGGCCAGCCGACGCGCAGCCGAACCCGCAGCGGCACCCGCACGCAGTGGCTGGTTTGGTGGTCTGGGCTGGGCCGCAGCGGCAGCCATGTTTATTGCGCTCATCGTGCAGCCGCGCCCGGAGACGGCAAGCCCCGAAGCTCCGGTTCCCGTGGCCAATGAAGTGCGCGACGCGCTGACGAATCAGCCCGGCACCATCACCGTGCCCTGGGCGGCTTCGGAGTTCGACGCCTACGCTGGCGTTACGGGCGACGTGGTCTGGAACAACGCGGAGCAACGCGGTTACCTGCGCCTTGTCGGTATGCCGGCCAACGACCCGTCGGTACGCCAGTATCAGCTCTGGATCGTTGACCCGGATCGTGACGCAGAACCTGTCGATGGCGGCGTCTTTGACGTGCTGTCGGCCGACGCCGAGGTGTTGATTCCCATCGACGCCAAATTGCCTGTGCTGTCACCGGCGGCGTTTGCAATCACGGCTGAACAACCCGGCGGCGTTGTCGTTTCTGAAGGCCCGCTGCTCCTCGTCGCAGCCACCTAGTTCCCGCGGTCAGCGACGCCGGAAGGCGTTGCGGCCGCGGCGCTGCGCCTCTACATCGAGCTGTTCCGCCCGGCCGTCATAGTCCTCGGCCAGCGCCGTGTCGTTGAGCGCCATCGCCGCCATGGCTGCTTTGCGATAGAACAGCGGCTCGCCAGGCTCGAGCGATATCGCCCGCTGCAAGCGCTTGAGCGCGTCGCTGAATTCCGACTCGGCCAGGTGCCGTTCGCCCAACGCGAACTGGTAGTAGGGATTGTCGCGCTGCGCACCGTCGATCTTGGCCGCCAGGGCCTCGGCCTCTTCGGTAGCACCCCGTTCGCGAAGCACCCGCGCCAGATTGGACATGGCCGACGTATTGCGGCCGTCGATGGCCACGGCGCGACGCAATGCCCATTCCGCGGCGTCGGTCTGACCATTGCGCGAATACGCCACTGACAGGTTCGACCAGAGAAAACTGATTCGTGGCGCCATCTCGATGCCAGCCACGAAGTGGCGGTAAGCCGCGACAATCGATCCCTCGGCGAGATAGTTGGCGCCAATGTTGTTGTAGTACTGGGCAATCGCCTCTTCATCGGTGAGGCGCTGCCGATCCACCTCGCGACGGGCAACGTAGGGCGAGAAATCCATGACGTACGTGGTGCCGCCCGTGATGCGCCCGCCGACGTTCACGTGGCGAGTCGCAAAGACAACGTCACCGGCCAGCGTCCACTCAGGGACCATGTTCACCTCGTAGAAGCGCGCCTCGATACCGGCCTCCCGGGCCAGTGCCACGAACAGGATCGACAGCGACAGGCAGTTGCCGTTGGCGGTTTCGAAGGTTTCGGCGGCCGTTCGTGTCATGCGGTCGTGGTAGGCGATGCCCAAGGTCCCCGGATGCAGCACAGCACTCGTCAGCTGTCGGATACGTCGCTCGACGTCAACATGGCGGCTGACGTTGCGCGCCACGAACCGGCGCATGTCATCGGTAAGCGCAAGAATGTCTTCGGGCGGCCGTGGCCCGGGTGCCTCGGACAGGCGCTGCGCATCGATGCCCGTGAGCGGCCGGGGTGACTCCGGAGCGACGCGTCCGAGGCCCGCGCAGGCCGCGAGCGCCAGCGCCAGCGCGCCCGCCCCAGCTCTACTCGCCACCCTCATGCCCAGCCGTCCCATGTGTATTCAGACTCGCATCAGCGGCGTGCGGTTCCGCGGCCTCAGCGAGGCCGCTCGATGCCCCAGCGTCGAATCCGGTCCGCGAGCGTGCTCGGCCTCACACCAAGCAACTCCGCGGCACCCCCGTCGCCACTGACCTTCCAGCCCGCGCGTTCGAGCGCCGCAATGAGGTTGTCGCGCTCGAGCGCGCGTAACTCCAGTTCGCTGAGTATCTCGTGTTGCGCGGGCTTTGTAACGGGCAACGCGGGCGCCGACGCACCGGGCTCAGGCTCGGCCTCGGGCAACGACAGGTCGAGGCGCAGGTTGGCACCCGGTGACAGGATCACGGCGCGCTCGATGACATTCTTCAATTCCCGCACATTGCCTGGCCAGGGATAACGCGACAGCGCCTCGGCCTGGCGTCGCGTGAGTTGCATGGGTTTGCGCCCAAAATCGCGCACGGTCTGCTGCAGGAAATGCTGGGCTAGCGCGACCACGTCCTCACGGCGTTCCCGCAGTGGTGGTACGGCGATCGGAAACACGCTGAGTCGGTAGTAGAGATCGCCGCGAAAACGGCCTGCCTCAACGGCCTCGACGAGATCGCGGTTGGTGGCGGCCACCACGCGCACGTCGACCTTGCGGGTGACATCCTCGCCGACCCGCTCGAATTCGTTCTCCTGCAAGACGCGCAGCAGCTTGCCCTGCAAGTCGAGGGGGATCTCACCGATCTCGTCGAGGAAGATCGTGCCGCCGTCGGCGAGCTGGAAACGGCCGATGCGGTCACGTACAGCGCCCGTAAAGGCACCCCGCACATGACCGAAGAACTCACTCTCGAACAGCTCCTCGGGGATGGAGGCGCAATTGACTTTCACCAGTGGCCCCGAGGCACGCTCGCTGCGTGCGTGTACTTCGCGCGCGACGAGCTCTTTGCCCGTGCCCGACTCGCCTGTGATCAGAACGCTGGCGGGCGTGCCCGCCACGGCCTCTAGCTGCGCGAGCATCTCGGTCAGCGCCGGGCTGTCCCCGACGATGCGGCCAAAGCGCAATGAGACTTTGACCTCCTCGCGCAGGTAGTCGCGCTCCTGTTCGAGCTCATGGCGCAAGCGCGCGTTCTCGGCCAGAGACTCGCGCAACGCGCGCTCGGCCTGGTTGCGTTCCGTGACGTCCTTGGACGCCACGAGCATGCGCAGCACGTCGCCTCGCGCGTTGCGTTCGGCCACCGAGGACATCATGAGTTCCAGCACGCGACCGTCACGCGTTCTCATGGCCCGGTTCTGGTTCTGCTTGCCGCCCGACGCAATGAGCGCTTCGAGCGCAGGCTGTCCTCCGATGCGTTTGCGAAAGGCATCAGTCATGAAGTCGAGGATGGAGCGCCCAAGCACCTCCTCACGCGCGTAACCAAGCTTGTTCAGCCAGTGGTCGCTGACGTTGGTGATATGGCCGTGTTCATCGACGGTGTGGAGCATCGCCGGCGTGGCGCGGTAGATGGCTTCGAAGCGCGCTTCGAGGTGCGCGATGGCTTCGACGTCCTCGTAAACGGCCAGCGTGCGCAGGTAGTGACCGCTCGCGTCGAGTTCGTGCAGCGCGCTCGTGCGCAAGGCCACCGGCGTGCCGTCGCTGGCCACAAACGTCACGGGCACATCGCTCACGGCACCCGTGCGCCGCAACTGCGGGATCATCTCTTTCTCTATGCGCCGGACCGAGTCCGCGTCCGCGATGTCGACGGGCCGCAGCGTGACGAGCGTGTCGCGGTCGTAGCCCAGCCGGTCGATGAGCCGGTCACTCTGGTCGAGGAAGAAGCCGCGGCCGTCGAGCGCGGCAACCATGATCGGCAAACGCCGAAACAGGGTCTGGTAGCGCTCGTCCGTCTCCGTGGCCATCCCCAGAATTTACGGAAATCCGTAATCCGTGTCACGACAAATCGGAAATTACGGTTTTCCGTAAGTCAGTTCAACCCTAACATATTGATTTTACAAGCACCCAGAGTTGGCACACCGCATGCAATAGAGCTATCGAACGCAGTGCTGCGTAAATGCCGGCGACCTCTCGCCAGCCGCGGTACCGCAAGGCAGGTAGCAACATGAAGACGAACCGAAACCATCGCGTAGCGACAGCAGTGCTGGCCGCCCTGGCGACGATCGGCTCGCTGCATGCGCCGTTACACGCCAGTGAGACGTCGACGGTCATCGACGAAGTGCGCGCAGAAATCGTGCGCACGGGTTACGAGGCCGCCCCCGCCCAGGCGCTGGAACGGTCCGCAGCAGCGGCCCTGACACGAGCCGAGGTGGCGATTCAGGCCGAGCTGGCCCTCGATCTCGAGCTTCGGCTCGGTGCGCGGGCAGCCCTTGTGGTCGCCAACGCGGAACCCCAACTCTGAGTCTCTCCCCCGCCCGCATGGCGCCGTCGCCTCCCCCCAATTCTGTGACGGTTCCCAGCGGGCACGAGACCCCGTGACGGGTCTCACTCGATCCTGACGGATCGGCGGCGCAACCCCCTAGCGCCGCATTCGTCGGGGCCGGAACCGGTGGCAACACCGGTGGCGATTCGCCTGGTCCTTCCCCCTTCCGGACCATCCGGCCCCGATTTCTTTTTGCGCCCGCACGTGGCGCCCGCCGCTTGAAAACGCGGCCACAAGGCCAACATCGTGAGCTTGGGACACGCACCGGGAGCCCCACATGCTTGATGCCAACACCGACAACAACTGGGTCTTTGACGTCACCGCGCGCGACTTCGATGCACGCGTGGCCAAAGCCGAGGTACCGGTGGTCGTGGACTTCTGGGCCGAATGGTGCGGTCCCTGCAAGCAGATCGCGCCCATCCTCGATTCGCTGGCCAGCCAGTACGCGGGCCGCCTGCACGTCGCCAAGGTCAACGTCGACCAGGAGACCACGCTGGCCACGGGGTTCGGTGTGCGCAGCATCCCCTACCTCGTCGTGTTCAAAAACGGCAAGGTGGTTGAGGAGCTGGTGGGCGTGCAACCCGAGGCTGAGCTCAAGCGGATCCTCGACAAGCACGTGGAAAAAGCGCCTATGGGGCTGCGTGTGTCTGTACAGGACGCGCTCA
Organism: Pseudomonadota bacterium; assembly: GCA_039821605.1. Classification (GTDB taxonomy): domain Bacteria; phylum Pseudomonadota; class Gammaproteobacteria; order Steroidobacterales; family Woeseiaceae; genus CALBPI01. Next base: position 91,813 of record JBCBNV010000005.1, read on the forward strand.
TGTCCGGCGACTACGACACGGCGCTGGCCGCGCTTCTGCAGGCGCGTGCCGCCGAGCCCGAGAACCCGGGCATCGTCGCCGACATTGCCCGCACGCTGTTTGCGATGGGTCGTGCGGGCGACGCCGACGCAACGTTGGCAGAGTTGCCCGACAAGATCGGGGCCGCGCCCGAGATTGAACAGCTCAAGGCCGAGATCGCACTGGCGCGCGCCGCCGAAGGGCTGCGCGACAAAGACACGCTCGAGTCCCTGCTCGCGCAGAGCCCGGGTGATGCGGCACTGACCCACGAGCTCGCCCAGGTCGCAGCAGCCGCGCGCGACTACGACGTCGCGCTCGAGCAGTATTTCGGACTCATGCGCGACCACGGTGACTTCGGGGAAGACGCCGGACGGCGTGGTCTGATCGGGCTGTTTGACGTGCTGGGTGCCAGCGACGGGCGCGTACGCGACTACCGTCGCCGCATGGCGAACCTACTTAACTGAGTGCTGCTGCGCTCAGCGGTGGCCGTCGATATCGCGGCCGCGCAATGCGCTGCCCGCGTCGCTCATCTTGCGGCGCAGGCGCTTGAGCCAGGCTCGCGCCCAGGTGAATTCGACGGCGAGAATGGCAAGGCCTGCAGCCACAGCAGCGATGCCGGGACCGGGCGCGACAAGCATGACCACGCCCAGCACAAGAACCGTGCCGCCGATCACGGCGATGACGATCCGCTTGGCCATCTTGTAGCCACCGTTCACAATGCGCTGAACCATGTGCCCGTGCCCCCAATGAGGTTTCGCGTTAGGGTTGCGCGATGATCCTGCTGACGATTGCCACTGCGCTACTCGCAACCGCCTCCCCGGCCGTTGTTGAGCTCGAGGCTGAACAACGCGCACCCACACCGCATTCCGACAGCGAGGGCCCGCTCGCGTTCCATCTTAGCGTTCGCGCCCGCTGCGCGAACGCAGACGACGCGCTGCTCGTGGCCGCCTCGCTGGGCGACACGCTTTCTGACTGGCAGCGCGCCGACGATGGGGAGCTGCCGCCGCTCACACTGACTGTCCCAAGACGCCAGCTCGTGCTCAGCGCGCCGACATTATGCGCCCGGCGCGGCGTGGATCGTCCCACCGAGTCTGCACTGGAGAGCGCGTTCACCGCGCAGGTCATGGCCCGCTGCACGAGCAGCGAGGGCGATGTCACCGAGCGCAGCACAACCGCAGCGCTGGCCATTCGTTTCAGCTGCAACCCTGAGCCCGATGCCGAGGACGCTGAGACGCCCGAGTAATCAGCTCGAGCGCAGGTAACGGTCGAGGAAGGCTGCGGTGCGTCGCCAGGCCTGCTCAGCAGTCCGGTTGTCGTAACGCGAGTCGTCGGGATTCGCGAAGCCGTGATTGGCCTTCGGGAAAATGATCACCTCGACGCTCTTGTCGAGCGCCTGCGCCTGCTCGCGGAATGCGCGTACCGATTCCGCGGGAATGGAACGATCTGCGCCACCGTAGAGCCCGAGGACGGGCGCCGAGATGGCCGAGACCATCTCGGGATCGGCGTCGGGCTGGCCGTAGTACACAACGGCCGCAGCAAATCCGTCGGGCAGAAAACGCGTCGCTTCAACCGCCCAGTAGCCGCCCAGTGACCAGCCCAGCGTGGCGACGGTGGGCGCGCCCGCGGCCTCAGTCAGAAAGGTGTGTGCGGCGCGCAGGTTCTTTTCGGCGAAACCCGGCGTCTCGAGCAACTGGCGCGCCAGCGCGCTGGCATCGGCTGTGCTCGACGCCGTCTGGCCCTGGAACAGATCAACGGCCAGCACCATGTAGCCCTGCTCCGCGATCTTTGTCGCGGACTTGCGCACGGCATCGTTGAGACCCCACCACTCGTGCACGACGATGACAGCCGGCAGCGGCTCGACCATGTTCGAGGGATAGACGAAGTAGCCGCGAAGCAGCGCATCCTCTGTTTCGCCGTACGGAATCTCGATCGCGTCCACGTCCACGGGATCGCGCAATGCCGAGGCATCGACTGTCTCAGGCGCGGCCTCACGCGCGCCCGAGGCGGTCGTCGTCGATGCGCTCCGCGTGGTGGTCTCGTCACCGCCGCCGCAGCCGGTTAGCAGCAGCGCCAGCGCCAAGACCAGCGTCAGAATCGTGCGTGACGTCATGGTCACCGCTTCTCTCCCAGGACGGCCCTATTTTTGCATCGAATACAGGTACATGAAAGCCGGCCGTGGCTTGCGGCCCAGCGGGCATGCTGAGACGATGCAGGCATGCGTGTGTTTAGCGGCCAGCAAAGGACCTGGCTGGCGATCCTGTGTGCCTGCTGTGTTGTGGCACTGGGTTCTGCCGCAGCCGCGCGCGCCAGTAATTCCGAGACCCTCGCGCTGGTGCTCGGAGACCCGATCGAAATTGATCTCGCTGAGCACGACCAGGTCTCGCTGCGCCTTCCGGCTGTCAGCGGCTACCAGGTGCTCGAGGTCGAGGAGCGTTTCGTCGCCGTGTCGCTGGTCGTCATCGAGGCGGGCCGGGAGGTAACGCTGACCAATGCGGTCGACCTGCCCATTCTCTGGCTGCACGAGTCTGACGCGACGACGCCCGCAACGGTCCAGATTCGCGTGCGCAGGCGTCGAGCGAGCGACGCGCGCATCAGCGTCGTCGCCAACGCGGTGCCCGCAGAACAGCTGGGGGCAATGGCAACGGAAGCGAGCCTGAGCCGTTTGAATCGCGTCACAGACGATGTTGCGATGCGGCGAGCGGCCCGCGTCGCGCACAACGCATCGACACAATGGCAAGCGCTTGACGAGCGTGCGGCCGCCGCCCGAACCCTGACAGCGGCTGCAACACTGTTCAGTCGCGGCGGCGAGTACGCGGTCGCACGCGAGCATGCGGTCGCAGCCACCGCATTGTACGAGGCTGTGGGCGACCCGTACGGCGTCGGTCTTGCGCAGAACCTCGTTGGGCTGACCAGTACGGAGCTTGGTGATTTCGAGACGGGTCGACGCGCGCTCGAGCGGGCACAGGCCGGATTTGCAACACGTTATGACGGTGTCGCGCCCAACCCGGCAACCAGCAATCTGTGCCTGCTCCTGCTGCACGATCGCAAGCTCCCTGAGGCTGAGGCCTGCTACGAGGGCCTCATCTCGCAGGCGCGCGAGCTGGGCGCCGGTTTGGCGGTCTTGCGCTACGAAACGAACCTCGCCGGCGTGTATGAGCGAGGCGGCGATACGGTCCGCGCATCCGAGGTCCTCCGGCGTCTCATCGACGAGCATGAGGCACCCAACAAGCGCACCCTCGCGCGCTGGCTGAACAATTACGCACTCAGCCTCAAGCGACTCGGGCAACATCAGGAAGCACTCAACCACTATCAGCGCGCATTGCAGATTGCGCGTGAGATCGGGAACCGCGATCAGATCGATACGATCACGAACAACATGGCCGTGGTCTACGGCGATCTCGGAGCACCGCACCAGGCCATTGAGTTTCTTGCCGAGGTCTACGAATCGAGAAGGAAGCTCGGCAATCGAAGGGCCGCGCTTGCCATGCAAAACTACGCCGGCGCGCTCTCGACACTGGGTCGCGACGACGAGGCCCAAGGTATTTTCGCTGAAGCCATCGCACTGGCCGAGCAAAACGAAGATACGGAGGGTCTCTCAGCCGCTCAGCGACTCGCGGCGGAGTCGGCACTGAACCAGAATGACCTGGAGTCAGCGCTGAAGCTCGCCACCGCCGCCGTCAGGAATGCGGACGCGCTGGAAGGTGCCGCGCAGTATCGCGCGCGCGCATGGACCGCATTGGGCCGTGTCCAAAGTGAAGCGAACAACAAGAAGGCTGCGGCCGAGTCGCTGCAGCAAGCACTTGCGCTGTGGCTTGAGACCGGCAATCCCTATGGCGTCGTTCCCGCGAAAACCGACCTGGGTTGGGCGATGCGGGATATGGGCGATAACGATGCTGCGCTGACACTGGCACTCGAGGCGGTTGCGTCGATTGAGCAACTGCGCACCGAGATTGCGAGCACAGATCTGCGCGCAGCCTACCAGGCGTCGGTCACCAGAGCCTACGAGCTCGCCGTACATGCCCTGATGCAAATGGGCGAATCCGTCGCCGCACTCGAAATGACGGAGCGTTACCGGGCGAAATCTCTTGTGGATGCCTGGTCCCAAGGTGCCCGCGAGCTTGAGGCGGACGTGCCGGCAAGCCTGCTCGCAGATCGCGCGAATGCACTAGCCAAGATCAACCGTGCCCGCGACGCGCACCTGCGCGGGGAGAAAGAGCCGCCGATCAACGAATTGCTGGCAGAGCTCGACGTCATCAATGACAGGATCGCGGACGCCGCGCCCGACGCGCGAGAAGACCGGGCTCCTGACCCGCTCCGGGCTGCAGAGATGCAGCGCCTGCATGAGTCGGGCGACATGACCCTGCTCTATTTTCTTGGTGAGCGGACAGGTTATGTCTGGGTGATCGACGCCGCGGGCACCGAGGTGGTCCGACTCGACGATGTCGGCGAGATCGATCGATTGGCCAGGGAGTTGCACAAGCGCATCCAGCGGAAAGGCCGCTATGAGGCCCTGGCGCGCGATCTTGGCGAGCGCGTGCTCACGCCAATCAAGGCACAGATCGACCAGGCGCGAAACGTCGCCATCGTGGCAGACGGTGCGCTGCACTACGTACCCTTCGACATTCTTAGCGTTGCCGACAATTCGGCGCCCGCACTTGGGGACACCCCGCTCGTCTACCTGCCCTCGCTGACGACGGTCGCCCTGTCGCGCTCGCTGCCCGCGCCAAAGGGCGAAGGTGTCACCGTGCTTGCCGACCCGGTCTTCAGCCTCGATGACGATCGCTTCGGCGAAGGCCCCGTCACCCGCAGCGGAGACCGGATTCTGAACCGTCTGCGTATGAGCCGGGTTGAGGCCGAGTCGATCGCGGATCAGGCCGAAAGCATCGACGTCAAGGTCCACCTCGGATTCGACGCCCGACCCGCGGTGTTGAAGAGCCCCGATGTCGTCGGGGCTCGAATTGTGCACATCGCCACCCATGGATTTGCCGACGACGAGATTCCGGCAAGAAGCGGCCTTGCGCTGTCCATGGTCGATGCCAGCGGCAAGCCAACGACCGGCTTCGTCGGACTGCGCGATATCTACGGCCTGGATCTCGACGCGGAACTTGTCGTGCTGTCGGCCTGCGAAACGGCACTGGGCCAGGACCTGGCCGGAGAAGGCCTGCTCGGTCTGACGCGCGGCTTCATGTTTGCGGGCGCACGCCGTGTCGTCGCAACGCTCTGGCGCGTTGAAGACCGAGCGACGGCCGAGCTCATGGCGACGTTCTACAGCGAGCTTTTTGAGGGCACAGCGCCAGCCCAGGCGCTATTGATTGCCAAGGAGACACTCCGGTCCAATCGGCGTTACAGGCACCCCTACTACTGGTCGGGCTTCACGCTTCAGGGCGATTAGCCCTCTCGCGTGAGATAAATGGCCGAGAAACGACAGATGGGGTGCGAGGACCAGTGTGTTCTCGGCGTGTGCCGTTACGAATAAGCCGTCTATAGGGACGGAAATAAGCAACCACGTGGGGAGAAGCAATGATTGCGGAAGAAACTAACTCGAACGATTTCAATTATGTATGGGAGTGCACGGATGATCGCCCGCTGGAGGGTAAGACCATCCCTATGCGCAAGGGCGACTTCTTGTTCATATGTGTCGATCCCAATGACCACGTCCAGTTTCGCTATCGCAAGTGCGACTGGCGGGACAACCCGGAGCTGTGCGGGCTTACTGAAAGCAACACAGAGCTTTGGGATGGTGCGGACGCGCGACTCGACAAGGACGGTGTGATCCGCGGCGCGCTCAAGGGCGGTGATCGCAAGTTCGAGATGACCATCAAACCGAGCAAAGTCGGATTCACCGTCCACTGTCGGCACTTCACGAACCCTGAAGAAGGCGACTGGGACAGCGAAGACGGATGGGGCGGCCAGCAGCAGTAACGCAGCGAAACGGATTAACCACCATGGCAACACTCACCCACACAGGCAACGGCCGACTTCTGCCACAATATCCCCCAATGAAGGGGAGGGAAGGCACAGCTGCGCCTGATGCGGCTGCTGACGACGAGGCGACTGTCGCCGCGGCGCTGGCGGCCCGTATTGGCGCGGGCGACCGCGGCGCCGAGGGTGAGCTTGTTGAACGTTACAGCCGCCCGCTGCTGTTTATGCTGCGCCGCCGCTGTGGCGAACCTGAACTTGCTGACGACCTTCACCAGGATGTGTTCCGCGTCGTCATCGAGCGCCTGCGTGGCGAGGGCATCAAGGACCCGTCCCGCCTCGCAGGCTTTATCCAGAGTACGGGCCGCAACCTGCTCATCGGGGTGATACGACGGCGCCAGCGCCGTCAGACCTACGCGGACACGGACAGCGTGTCGCAGGCAGCGGATACGACCTCCACCGACCAGGTGGCAGCCACCGACACGAAACAGACCAACCAGCACCTGCGCGTGCTGCTCGGCGAGCTCAGCTCTGACCGTGATCGCGCCATCCTGACGCGCTTCTACCTGCTGCAGGAAGACAAGGCGAGTATCTGCCGCCAGCTCGATCTCACGGACCTTCATTTCAACCGCGTGCTCTACCGAGCCAAAAAGCGATTCCGGGAGCTGCTCGAATCGCACGACAGCCGGGCCGCACGCGATCTGGTCGACTCGCACGGAGGGGAGTGACCGATGACTAACGACACGAGAATCACACGCGACATGGTCGTGGCAAACAACCTCGTCGACCGCTACCTGCTGGGCCAAATGGACGAGGCCGAGGCGATGGCGTTCGAAGACTTTTACGCGGGCGACCCGGACACGCTGGATGAGCTCGAGACGAGCGCGCAGCTCATCGACAGCATGAAGGCCGCTGGCCGCCGTGGTGAACTGCGGGCCGAGGACACCACACCGCGCAATGTCGTGCCGCTGTTCTCCCGGGTTCGCAAAATCGTGGCATCGCCGGCCTATGGCCTGGCGGCGTCGGTGGCCGCACTCGTGGCCGTAGGTGCGCTGACGCTGGGCAACGTGACGGGGTCGGGCGCGCAAGGTGGCGGTGAGATCATGGCGTCGGTCAACACGCCCGTGGTCTTCCTGGCCGCTACACGCGGCGCCGAGGACGGCATCCTCATCGAGGAAGCGCGCTCCGGTCAGGTCGTGTTTGGGCTAGACACCGGATATGCCGATGCCTCGAGCTACTCGGTCGAACTACACTCTGCGGCTGGCGATCTGTTGTGGCAGTCGGGCGGTCTGAACCCGAATGAAGAACAGGCGCTGAGCTTAACTTTGCCTGACGCCCTGCTGCCCGCCGGCAGCTACCGATTCACGGTGCGCCCCGAGGGTGCGGGCACGGAGGCGCTCCGCTTCCCGTTCGAGATGGCCGACGACTGAATCGCGCCGCGCGCGGCTGGCGCGCGCTTCTCGGTTACACTGCCTGATCACTCGCTCTGCGAGCGATCGCAGCCACGGAGCGCCGCGCCAGCATGTACTACCTGACCGAGGTCCTGATCTACCTGGGCGTCGCCGTGATCACGGTGCCACTGACGAAACGCGTGGGCTTAGGCTCCGTGCTCGGCTATCTGCTTGCGGGCGTCATCATCGGGCCCTCGGTTCTGCAGCTTGTCACCGACGTCGAGACCATCCTGCACTTCGCCGAACTGGGCGTCGTGTTCCTGCTCTTCATCATCGGGCTTGAGATCCAGCCGTCGCGGCTCTGGGTGCTGCGCAACTCGGTGTTTGGGTTGGGCGGGCTGCAGGTGCTTGTAAGCGGCCTCGCGCTCACGGGTCTCACCATCCTGACGGGCCAGCCCTGGCAGGTGGCAACGGTAGTAGGCTTCGCGCTGGCGCTGTCCTCCACGGCCTTTGTCATGCAGCTGCTCGCAGAGCGCGAGGAGCTGCCCAGCCGCTACGGCCGCGCAAGCTTCGCCGTGCTCCTGTTCCAGGACATGGCCGTCATTCCCATGCTTGCGTTGCTGCCGCTGCTGGCCGTGGGCAGCAGCATCGACATGGACCCGAAGTCGATCGGCCTGGCCGCGGGCGCCATTCTCGCGCTCATCGTCGGCGGCCACTTCGCGCTGCGACCCATCCTGCGCATCGTTGCCGGATCGGGCATTCGCGAGCTCATCACGGGTGTTGCCCTGTTCGTGGTCATCGGCAGCGCCACGCTCATGTACAAGGTCGGCCTCTCCATGGGTCTGGGCGCCTTTATCGCGGGCATGCTGCTCGCGGACTCCGAGTTCCGGCACCAGCTCGAGGTCGACATCGAGCCATTCAAGGGCCTGTTGCTGGGCCTGTTCTTCATCGCAGTCGGCATGTCGGTCAATCTGGGGCTCATCAGCGAACGCGCGGGCGACATCTTCGCGATTGTTGTCGTGCTCATGCTCGTGAAAGCGCTGATCCTGTATCTGCTGGGCGGACGCTTCTCGCTGACCACGGCCGAGCGCATCCGGCTGGGCCTCATCCTCTCGCAAGGCGGTGAGTTCGCTTTCGTACTGTTCACGACAGCGGTTACGGCCGACGTGATGCCCGCCGAGCTCTCGGAACTGCTCATCGTGGTCGTCAGTGTGTCGATGGCGCTTACGCCGCTCGTGATGATCGCCGCCGACCGGATCCTGTCGCGCTCCGGCCGTGACGCGCAGCCCAGCTACGACACGATGGAGAACGATGAGAACGAAGTCATCATCGTGAGCTTCGGCCGCTTCGGCCAGATCATCGGCCGTGTGTTGCGCAGCAAGGGCATCCCGTTCACGGCGCTCGAGGCCGACCCCGAGCAGGTGGAGGTCGTGCGCCGCTTCGGCAACAAGGTCTACTTCGGCGATGCGCGCCGGCTCGATCTGCTCGAGGCCGCGGGCGCTGATTCGGCCAAATACCTGATCCTGGCGATCGACGACGTTGAGCGCTCGGTCGAAGCCGCGGAGCTCATCCGGCAGCGCTTCCCGCACCTCAAGATCCTGGCCCGCGCCCGCAACCGCGTACACGCTTACCGGCTCATGGACCTCGGTATCTCGCGGCCCATTCGCGACACGCTGCACTCAAGCCTGCACATGGCCACGCACCTGCTCGAGCTGCTGGGCCACTCGCCGCAGGAGTCGAAGCGCGCGACAGAGACGTTTCTGGAGTATGACGAGCGCTTCATGCGCGAGCAGAGTGCGTTCTACCAGGACGAGAGCCAGCTCATCCAGACGGCCAAACAGGCCGCCGACCAGTTGGCCTCGGTTCTGCGTACGGACCTGGATCACGACCAGGAGAGTCCGTCGGATGCGGCCAACGACGACGCCGGCAAGACCTCGGACGAGGGGGCAAAGGCCGGCTAGGCCGTAACGGCGGCGTCCTCGACAAAGGCGTCGAGCCCGCGTGCGAGCAAGCGCAACTTGTCGCGGCGTGGCAGCTGCTTGAACCGGTACTCGGCCCGTGAGGCGGCCGCGCGATCCCCGACGGTGACCTGCGCCAGGAGTTTGAGCGGCTCGCGTCCCCTCAGATAGCGACTGCCCCGCCCCGCCCGGTGCGCCTCAAGGCGCGCCGGGACATCCGGGCTGATGCCCGTGTAGAGGCTGCCGTCTCCGCAGCGCAGCACGTAAAGCGACCAGTCAGACCCCTCAGTAGGTCGGGTCATACATGTAGCTGGCGATATGGCGCTCGAGATTGTCGGGGCGCGGCAACGACGCAAGCCCGTCGTCGTAGGCACGTTCGGCCACAGCGACGGCCACCGCCAGCGACACCTCGCGGATGCGCTTGAGCGGCGGGTAGAGCGTCCCGTCGGCGAGATCGGTGTCCTTGATGAGGTTGGCCAGGCAGCGCGCGGCCTCGAGAAACATGACGTCGGTGATTCGCGTCGCCTCGACCGTCACGGCGCCCAGACCAACGCCCGGGAAGATGTAGGCGTTGTTGCCCTGCCCCGGCCAGTGCGTCTTGCCCTTGTGGCGCACGGGCGGAAACGGACTGCCGCTCGCAAACAGCGCCTTGCCGTCGCTCCAGCGGTAGGCCTGCTCGGCCGTGCATTCGGCGCGCGAGGTCGGGTTGCTGAGCGCGAAGATCACGGGGCGCTCATTGAGCGCCGACATCTTCTGCACGATGTCCTCGGTAAACGTGCCCGGAGAGCCCGTCGCGCCGATAAGTGCGTGCGGCCGAAAGCGCTCGATGGCGTCGCCGAACGCGATAGTGGGTGCGTCGGGCGCGTAGCGCGCCACCGTGTCGGGTACGCGGTCCGACTGCTGCGTGACGACGCCAGCTCGCCCCACGAAGCGAATGCGCGAGCAGGCTTCGGCCTCGCTGAGCCCTTCGTCCATCATCGACGACACGAGCAGGTCGGCGATGCCTGTGGCCGCCGAGCCGTGCCCCAGGAACATCGTGCGCATCTCGTGCAGCGGCACACCCGTCACGCGCGTTGACGCGATGAGCCCGGCGAGCGCGACCGAGGCCGTGCCCTGGATGTCGTCGTTGAAGCAGAGCACCTGGTCGCGGTAGCGCTCGAGGTGCGCCTGCGCGTTGGGCGTCGAAAAATCCTCGAACTGGATCAGGGCCTGCGGGAAACGCTTCTGCACGCCGCGGATGAATTCCTCGACGAGCGCCTCGTAGGCTTCGCCCCGCACGCGCGGCCGAGGAATGCCCAGGTACACGGGGTCCTGGCGCAGCTCTTCGTTGTCGGTACCGACGTCGAGCACCATGGGCAGTACCTGCTCAGGGTGAATGCCCGCGCAGGCCGTGTACAGCGCCAACTTGCCGATCGAGATGCCCATGCCGTTGCTGCCCAGGTCACCGAGCCCGAGTACGCGCTCGCCGTCGGTCACCACGATGACGCGCACATCATCGGCCGGCCAGTTTGCGAGGAGCTTGTCGACGTCACCGGCATCGTCGATGGAGATGTACATGCCGCGCGCGTCGCGGAAGATGTTCGCGAACTGCTTGCAGGCCTCCCCCACCGTCGGCGTGTAGATAAGCGGCATGATCTCTTCAATATTCTCGGTGACGAGCTTGAAGAACAGCGCCTCACTGCGCACCTGCAGGGAGCGCAGCGCGATGTAGCGCTCGATGTCGTCGTCCTTGCGGCGGATGTTGGTGAGGATGCGATGCATCTGCTGCTTCTGGGTGTTGATCGTGGGTGGCAACAGCCCGCGCAGCCCCAGGCGCTCGCGCTCTTCCATCGTGAACGCCGTCGACTTGTTGAGCGTCGCGTCGCGCAGCACGTCAATGCCCTTAAGCTCGTGCTTGTCCCCCATCCTTCAGTCCTCTTCCGTGCCGGCCGATTGCACGGATACTAGTCTATCGAGTTCAGCAAATCTTTGGTCTTTCTCTACCCACAACGCCGTGAGCCAAGTCTGGAAGCGCCCTCGAAACTCCGCGTCCTCGAGGTAGTCACCTTCGCTCATCCAGGGCTCGATGGGAATCTCGCGCACGTCGACGACGACGTCTTTGAGCTCGCCGGTGCACATCTGCCAGAAGCTCTTTGAGCCGCCCGGGTAGACGATCGTGACGTCGAGCAGCGAGCGGAACTGCTCACCCATGACCGACAACGCGAAGGCGATGCCCCCGGCGCGGGGCGGTAGCAGATTGGTGTAGGGCGAATTCGTCTTGGCGTGCTTTTCCGCCGTGAATCGCGTGCCCTCGACAAAGTTGATCACGCTCGTCGGCACCTCGGCGAAGCGTTCGCAGGACTTGCGCGTGGCCTCAAGGTCCTTGCCCTTGAGATGCGGGTTCTTCTCGAGAAACTTGCGCGAATAGCGCTTCATGAACGGCATGTCCATGGCCCACCAGGCCTGCCCCAGGAAGGGCACCCAGATCAGCACGTGCTTGATGAAGAACTTGAGAAACGGGATGCGGCGGTTGAACACGCGCTGCAGTACAACGATATCGACCCAGCTCTGATGATTCGAGGCGATGAGGTACCACTCCTGGCGGCGCAGGTTCTCGGTGCCCGTGATGTGAAACTTCGTGCCCTGGGTCGTTTCGAGCAGCCAGCTGTTCACGGAGATCCAGTTCTCGCCGCAGGCCATGAGCATGCGTGAGGTGAACCGGCGCACGGCAGCGAACGGCAGCACGAAGCGCACGATCGCGAACACCATGATGGGGATGAACCAGAAGACGATGTTGGACACCACCGCGATCAGCGCGATGACGCCCGTGAGCTGTTGCAGCATTGAAGAAAGCGCTTCCGGAACCGGACTGCGCGATTATGCCCGATGGCGGTCCGCTACGCCCACGGCAACCGCCTTCAGCCAGCGTTCAGCAAGACAGCGCTAGCTTGAGACCCGTCGAATCCGCAAACCGGATTCCCCTGACGGGAGACCCCCAATGAGACAACGCCTGTTCAGCGCCGCCGCAGCCGGTGTATTGGCGCTTTGCGCCGGCGCCGCCAGCGCCGACGGCCTCAGCTATAGCTATCTCGAGCCCCGCTGGGCCGAGACCGAGCTCGAAGACGACACCTTCGACATCGAGGGTGACGGCTTCGTGTTCAATGGCTCGCTCGAATTTTCGGAAACCGTGCACCTGTTCGTGGGCTACGAGAATCTCGAATTCGACGACAATGTTGATGTCAGCACCCGCCTTATCGGTGGTGGCCTGGCGGTCCCGCTGTCGCCGCGTGCCGATCTCGTGTTCCGCGGTGGATTCGTGGATGCCGAGTTCGAAACCCCGTTCTTCAGCGACGATGACGAGGGCACGTTTCTGTCTGCGGGCGCGCGTGTGCTCGTGACACCCGAGATCGAGCTCTACGGCGATTTCCGGTCGATCAATCTCGACGATGCTGGAGACGAGGAGTCGACCACCATCGGGCTCGAGTTCTACGCCAGTGATTCGTTTTCCGTGGGTCCGTCCGTAACCTGGGTTGACGACGTCACGACCTACACGCTGGGCGGCCGCATCTACTTCTGATGCGGCGCGCCGCTAGCGCCAGGCTGACTGGATCTCAGCCAGTGCGTCGGCGCCAGGATTGAGCGCGTCGTAGTCGAGGTCGCGCAGCGGCGTTGCGGTCGTGCCTGAGACACCGTGCATGTCGGGCTTTGACTCGTCGATGTAGAGCAGGCCCGTGACCACTTCGCCCGCGGCCGTGTGCCGCTGAAGGTAATCGATGGCGGCCAGGCGATCCGTCGGATCGTAGTCGTCGTCGACCTTGCGCAACATAACGCGACTACCATCGTGCATGTCGACGGGGATGGCCACGCCCGCCTCGTAGTCGGCTGTGATCTCGCCCGCCGGCGGCACGAAATCTGTGTGTACGACCTTGTGCACGTGCTCGCGACTCCAGCGGTAGCTCTTGGTCGAGCCTTCGTGGTCGTTAAACGTTACGCAGGGGCTGATGATGTCGACGAGCGCAAACCCAGTGTGGGTCAGCGCGGCCTTGAGCAGCGGCACGAGCTGCGCCTTGTCGCCCGAGAAACTGCGCGCGACGAAGGTCGCCCCCAGCGACATGGCCAGGGACACGGGATCGATGGGTGGCTGCTGATTGGCCTCGCCCTTCTTGGCTTTACTGCCGACGTCGGCTGACGCCGAGAACTGCCCCTTGGTCAGCCCGTAGACGCCGTTGTTCTCGATCAGATAGGCCATGTTGAGGTTGCGCCGGATGGCGTGCGCGAACTGGCCCAGTCCAATCGACAGGGAATCGCCGTCACCGGAGATGCCCAGGTAAATCAGGTCACGGTGAGCGGCGTTGGCGCCCGTGGTCACCGACGGCATGCGCCCGTGCACGGAGTTGAAGCCGTGCGAGGCCGACAAAAAATAGGCCGGCGTCTTCGAGGAACAGCCGATACCCGACATTTTCGCGAGCCCGTGCGGCTCGATCTCAAGTTCGAACGCGGCCTGCACGATGGCACCCGTGACCGAGTCGTGGCCACAGCCCGCGCACAGCGTCGAGACCGCGCCCTCGTAGTCGCGGAAGGTGAGTCCGTGCTTGTTGCGCGGCAGGCTCGGGTGGCGGACTTTGGGTTTCGTCGTACTCATGCGTCTCTCCGCTAAGCGGCCCGACCTTCGCGCACGTGGCGTGCAATGGGCTCGACGATGCTCGCCGCCGTGATGGGCATCCCGTCGTAGTGCAGCACCGAGACGAGCTTTGCCGGGTCTGCGCCGACATCGAGCATGAGCAACGTGCGCAGTTGCGCGTCGCGGTTTTGCTCGACGACGAACACGACCTCATGCGCCGCGATGAAGTCGCGAACGGCATCCGCAAATGGAAACGCGCGTGGGCGCAGGTAGTCGACGGCGATGCCATCCGCGGCCAGCCGGTCGAGCGCTTCGAGCACGGCGCCGTCAGAACTGCCCACGGCGATGATGCCCGCACTGGCGAAATTGGCGTCGATGGCGACGGGCGCAGGCACACGCTCACGCGCCGTTTCCCATTTGTCGTTGAGCCGGTCGACGACATCCTGGTATTCAGCCGAGTCCTCGGTGTAGCCGCCGAAACGATTGTGACCCGAGCCGCGCGTGAAGTAAGCGCCGCCCGTGCCCGGCAGCGTGCGATACGGGATCGCGTCACCGTCAACATCGAGGTAGCGGTGGAACGACTCCATCTGTTTTCGCGCCTCGGCGTCGAGCACCTTGCCGCGCGCGGGCTCGTAGTCCTCGGGCCATTCGAGCTCGGGCACCATCCAGTCGTTCATACCGATGTCGAGATCGGACAGGACAATGACGGGCGTCTGCAGCGTTTCGGCCAGATCGAAGGCCTCAGCCGCCATCGTGAAACACTCAGCCGGGTCACTCGGGAACAGCAGCACGTGCTTGGTATCGCCGTGGGATGCATACGCGCAAGTCATGAGATCGCTTTGCTGCGTGCGGGTTGGCATGCCGGTCGAGGGTCCACAGCGTTGCACGTCGAAAACAACGGCCGGTACCTCGGCGTAGTAGGCAAAGCCCAGGAACTCGCCCATGAGCGAAATGCCCGGGCCGCTCGTCGGTGTGAACGCTCGGGCGCCCATCCACGACGCACCCAGCACCATGCCGATGGCCGCGAGCTCGTCTTCGGCCTGCACGATGCAGTAACGCCGCTCGCCCGTGTCGGTGTCCGTGCGCAGGCGCTGACAAAAATGCTGGAACGCGTCCATAAGCGAGGTCGACGGCGTGATCGGATACCAGGCGCCAACCGTCGCGCCCGCGTACACGGCGCCCAGTCCGGCCGCCGTATTACCATCGACGAGCACGTGGCCCGCCGTCTTGTCGAGGGGTGCCACCTTCACGGGCAGCGGACACTCGAAATGCTCACGCGCGTAGTCGTATCCGAGCCGGATCGCCTCGCGGTTGGAATCGATGAGCTGCGGCTTGCTCGCGTAGGTTTCGGCGAGCAGCGTCTCGATGACCCCGACATCCATATCGAGCAGCCCCGCGAGAACACCGACGTAGGCAATGTTCTTCATCAGCACGCGGGCACGCGCGCCCTCGAAGTGTGAATTACAGAGCTCGGACAACGGCACGCCGACAATATGGATGTCATCGCGCGCCAGCAGTCGGCTGCGCGGCCAGGTCGAGTCGTAGATCAGCCAGCCGCCGGGCTCGACGGCCTCGAGGTCCTTGGCGTAGGTCTGCGCATTCATGGCCACCATGATGTCCACCCGGCCTGCCGCGGCACGGTAGCCGTCGCCCGTCACCCGGATTTCGTACCAGGTCGGCAGCCCCTGGATGTTGGACGGAAAGTAATTCTTGCCGCAGACCGGAATACCCATGCGAAACAGCGCCTTGAGCAGCAGGCCGTTCGCGCTCGCCGAGCCGCTGCCGTTGACGGTACCGATCTTGATAACGACGTCGTTGACCGACGCGCGGGCCGGTTGTTCACCCATTCAGACGGCCTTCTTTACGGTCACGGGTTCGGCGGCGACGGTGCCGGCATAAGGCAGCAGCACTTTGGACTTGAGCATGTCCCAGGCGCCCGTCGGACAGCGCTCGGCGCACAAACCACAGTGCACGCACAGGTCCTCGTCCTTGACCATGACGCGCGCGGTCTGCGGTAACGCGTCCGACACGTAGAGCGCCTGGTCCGTATTCTCGGCCGGCGCGCTGAGGCGCGTGCGCAAGTCGGCCTCCTCACCGTTCTCAGTGATTGTCAGGCACGAAGTCGGGCAGATGTCGATGCAGGCATCGCACTCGATACACGCGGGCGCCTTGAACACCGTCTGGATATCGCAGTTGAGACAACGCTCCACCTCGGCCAGCGTCTGCTCCTCGGTGAAGCCGAGCTCCACCTCGATGTCGAGCTGCTTGAAGCGCTCCTTGAGGCCCACGTGCGGCATGAGTCGCCGCTCGCTGGCGTCGTACTGGTTCGAGTAGCTCCACTCGTGGATGCCCATCTTCTGGGCACTGAGGTTCAGGTGCCTGGGCGGTCGGTCCGTGACGTCCTGTCCGGACAGGTACATGTGAATCGACATGGCCGCGGCGTGGCCATGAGCCACACCCCAGATGATGTTTTTGGGCCCGAAGGCGGCATCACCGCCGAAGAACACACCCTCGCGCGTCGACATCATCGTGTCCTCGTCAACGACGGGGCAGTCCCAGTCGTTGAACTCGAATCCGATATCACGCTCGATCCAGTCGAAAGCGTTCTCCTGACCAATCGCCAGAATGACGTCGTCGCAGGGAATCATGGTCTCGCCCGTCACCGCGCTTTCGACGATGCGGTCAGCGTCATCGAGCTCGTAGGTCATGACCTCGAAGTCCATGCCCTTGAGCGAGCCGTCTTCGATCACGAACGCCTTGGGCGAGTGGTTGACCACGATGTCGACGTTTTCTTCCTCGGCGTCTTCGAGCTCCCAGTCGGAGGCCTTGAAGAACTGGCGCGGCTTGCGTGCCATCACCTTGACGTTCTCTGCGCCCAGGCGCAGCGCCGTACGGCAGCAGTCCATGGCGGTGTTACCCACGCCGATGATCAGAACCTGCTTGCCGATGGACTTGGTGTGCCCGAACGCCACCGATTCCAGCCACTGGATACCGATGTGGATGCGATCCGAGTCGTAGCGCCCCGGCAGCTTCAGTTCCTTGCCCTTGGGCGCGCCTGTGCCGACGAACACGGCGTCGAAGTTCCGGTCGAGCAAAGCGGCCATGGAATCGATGCGTGCGCCGTAGTGCACGTGCACGCCCATGTCGAGGATGTTGTCGATCTCCTCGTCGAGCACCTTGGGCGGCAGGCGGAACTGCGGGATGTTGGTGCGCATGAGGCCGCCGGATTTTTCGAGTGCCTCGAAGACGTGCAGCTCGTATCCCAGCGGCGCGAGGTCGTTGGCGACCGTGAGCGACGCGCAGCCCGCACCAATGAGCGCCACACGCTTGCCGTTGCCCTGTTCGGGCGCCTTAGGAAGCCGTTCGCTGATGTCGTCACGGTGGTCTGCAGCGACGCGCTTGAGGCGACAGATGGCAACGGCCTTGTCTTCGACACGTCCGCGCCGACAGGCCGGCTCGCAAGGCCGGTCACAGACGCGCCCGAGAATCCCCGGAAACACGTTCGACTGGCGGTTCACCATGTAGGCGTCGGTGAAACGCCCCTGGGCAATGAGGCGGATGTACTGCGGTACATCCGTGTGGGCCGGGCAGGCCCATTGGCAATCAACGACCCGGTGGAAGTAGTCCGGGTGCGAGGTATCGGTGGGGTCCATCATGTCGTGCTGTCCGGGTGTCCCCTCCCTGACAACGCTCTGTCCCGCTTATTGTGATGGGGCAAGCTTACCGCCCCGGGCGCGCCGATGGAACCGACGGATTCACGCTTAGCGCGCGGCGTTGCAGAGCAGCGGCCGACCCGCGCGAATCGGCAAAATCTCGGTGCCGTCCCAGGCCAGCATGCCGTTGACCCAGGTGCTGATAACGCGGTGCCGGAATCGCTGGCCGTTGAAGGGCGTCCAGGCACACTTGGCCCGTGCATTGGCGTCTTCCGCGAGCCAGTTGGCGTCGGCATCGACGAGCGCCAGATCCGCGTAATAGCCCTCGCGCAAATAGCCCCGTTCGGAAATCCCGAACAATTTGGCGGGCGCGTGGGCCAGCTTGTTGACGACAAAGGCCACGTCCATGTCGGTCTGGTCTGTCAGCTCGAGCGCGGCCACGAGCGCATGCTCGGTCAGTGGAAGACCCGCGGGCGCGGCGAAATAGTGCCGCTCCTTTTCCTCGATGAGGTGCGGTGCGTGGTCCGTGGCGATGACGTCCAGGCGGCCCTCGAGCAACGCGGCGCGCAAGGCGTCGCGGTCGCTGCGTTTCTTGATGGCCGGGTTGCACTTGATGCGCGTCCCGAGCTCGGCGTAGTCGCGCTCGTCGAACCAGAGGTGGTGGATACACACCTCGGCTGTGACGCGCTTGTTCTCGATGGGGCCGGGTTCGAACAGCACCATCTCGTCGGCTGTGGTCAGGTGCAACACGTGCAGCCGCGCGTCGTGCTGACGCGCCAACCCCGTGGCCATGGTCGACGAGATCAGGCACGACTCGCTCGAGCGGATATTGGGATGCTCGGCGATGGGCACATCATTACCCCAGCGCTCGCGTGCTTTCGTCTCGTTGGCCCAGATCGTGGGCGAGTCCTCGCAGTGCGTGACGACGAGCACGGGCGCTTCGCGAAATATCGCGTCGATCGCCTCGGGATCGTCGACGAGCAGGTTGCCCGTCGAGGCACCCAGGAAGGCCTTGATGCCACAGCACTGCTCGGGCGTCAGACTCTTGATCGCCTCCAGGTTGTCGTTGGTCGCGCCGAAGTAGAACGCGTAGTTGGCGTGGCACTTGTCGGCTGCGAGCGCGTACTTGTCGGCCAGCGCATCGTGGGTAATCGTCGCCGGGTTGACGTTGGGCATGTCCATGAAGCTCGTCGTGCCGCCGGCAACGGCTGCGGCCGACTCCGTTGCAAGCTCGCCCTTGGCCGTCAGGCCCGGTTCACGGAAATGCACCTGACTGTCGATCATGCCCGGCAGCAGCAGTTTGCCGCCCGCGTCCACGACGCTGTCCGTGGCCTCGGCTGCAATGTTGCTGTCGATCTTCGCGATGCGTTCGCCTTCGACGGCGAGGTCGGCTTCGAAGCGCTTGCCATCGCTGACCAGCGTCGCGCCCTTGATAATGGTGCGTGTCGGCATCAGTGCTGCCCCGCGAAGTGATCCGTGGCATTGACGAGCGCACTCGAGTTTCCGCGCTCAAACGCTGAGTGCCCCGCATCGGCCACGATCTCGAGCTTACTGTTGGGCCAGGCGTGGTGCAGCTCCCAGGCCGACCGTGCCGGGCACACGACGTCGTAGCGCCCCTGCACGATAATGCCCGGGATGTGGGCGATACGCCCGATGTCGCGCAGCAACTGGCCCTCATCCATAAAGCCGTTGTTCATGAAGTAGTGACACTCAATGCGCGCCATGGCCAACGCGTGCCGGGTTTCGCCGAATTGTTCCGTCGCCAGTTCGTTGGGTTTCAGGAAACTTGTCGAACCCTCCCAGATTGACCAGGCACGCGCCGCCTCGAGACGCACCGCCTCATCGTCACTGGTCAGCCGGCGGTAGTAGGCCAGCATGAGGTTGCTGCGCTCCGCCTCGGGAATAGGCGCCAGGAAGTGCTGCCAGCGGTCGGGATACAGCTCGCTGGCACCGAATTGGTAGAACCAGTGCAACTCGTGTCGACGCAGCATGAAGATGCCGCGCAGCACGAGCTCGGAGACGCGTTCCGGGTAGCGTTGTGCGTAGGCGAGCGCGAGTGTGCTGCCCCAGGAGCCTCCGAAGACCTGCCAGCGACGCACCTGCATGGCTTCACGCAGAATCTCGATGTCGCCCACGAGGTCCCAGGTGGTGTTGTGCTCAAGACTCGCGTGCGGGGTGCTGCGCCCGGCGCCGCGCTGGTCGAACATGATGATGCGGTAGACGTCGGGGCTGAAGAATTGGCGCATTCCCGGCGTGGCACCGCCACCCGGGCCGCCATGCAACACCACGACGGGCTTGCCATTGGGATTGCCCGACTGCTCGTAGTAGATGCGGTGGCCGTCACCGACCTCGAGAAAGTCCGACTGGTAGGGCTCGATGGGCGGATAAACCTTACGGTACGGCGTATCTGATTGGCTCATGCAATAATTATGCGCCGCCGGCACAGGCTTTGCCACGCCGCGCCGGCTGTGACGCGGCGCATGGACGGCACAACGGACGCTGTGCGAGACTCCGCCCGACATCGTCTGAGGACGCCGTTACGGCGTAAGGTCCATGCGACGCCTGTTACTGATTCTTGCGGTGGTCACCGCAATCGTCGTCATCGCCTGCCAGGGTGACACAACGTCAAGCCCTGACACGACGCTCACCCGCGCCAACGTCGCTGAGGTCGCCACGCTCGATCCGCACCGCGCGGAAGGCGTCTCCGCCGCCAACGTTCTGCGTGACCTTTACGAAGGCCTCGTCGCGGAAACGCCGACGGGCTCACTCGAACCCGGTGCCGCCGAGCGCTGGGAGATCAGTGAAGACGGCCTGACTTACCGCTTTTACCTACGCGAGAACGGTCGCTGGTCGAATGGCGACGCAGTCGTTGCCGCAGACTTCGAAGCCGGCATCCGCCGTACGGCCGACCCGGCCACCGCGAGTTCCTACGCACAGATTCTGCTGCCCCTCGAAAACGCCGCAGCCGTCATCGCGGGCGATGCGCCCGTCACCGAACTGGGCGTCGAGGCCATCGACGAGCGCACGCTGGAGCTCCGGCTCGAGCGTCACACGCCCTACCTGCTGGGGCTTCTGACCAACTCGTTCGCGTTCCCACTGCACCGCGCGAGCTTCGCCGAGCATGGCAATGATTTCGTGCGCCCCGAGAACCTCGTCTCGAACGGGGCCTACCAGATCGATTCGTGGCGCGTCGGCGACCGACTCACGGTCATTCGCAATGCCAATTATCGCGACGCCGACAATGTGGCAGTCGAGCGCGTGGCCTTCCTGCCGATAGAGGACACGGTGTCGGAGCTCAACATGTTCCGCGCCGGCGAGCTCGACATCACGTCGAACACGCCCAACACGGCGTACCCGCAGCTGCGTGACACCTACGGCGACCAACTCGTGGTGCACCCGAACCTCACCGTGTATTTCTACGTCTTCGACATGACCCAGCCGCCCTTCACGGATGCGCGGGTTCGTGAAGCCGTCGCCATCGCAGTAGACCGCGACCAGATTGCAGGCGCGGTGCTGCAGGCGGGACAGGCCGGCGCCTGGGGACTCGTTCCACCGGGCGTCGACGGCTATGACTCGTTCAGCTACGAATGGAAGGCCCTGCCGCGCGAACAACAGATAGCGCGGGCCCGCGAGCTCTACGCGGCGGCCGGCTACAGCGAAGACACACCGCTGCAGGTCAAGCTGCTTTACAACACCAGTGACATTCACAAGAAGCTCGCGGTCGCCGTGCAGGGCATGCTGCGCGAAAATCTGGGCGCCGTGGTTGAGCTTGAGAACCAGGAATGGAAGGTCATGCTCGACAACCGGCGTGACCGCTCGGCCTGGGACTTGCTGCGGCTGGGCTGGACGGGTGATTACAACGACCCCTACACCTTTCTCGAGACATTCCGCGCCGATCACCCGCAAAACACATCGGGTTATGTCAACGCGGCTTACGACGCGTTGCTCGACGATGTGGCCAATGAGCTCGACCCGACCCGCCGCATGCAGCTCGCACGCGACGCGGAGCGCCTATTGATGCGCGAATACCCGGTCTTGCCGATGTACTTTTATGTGAGCAAGCATCTCGTCAGCGAGCGCGTCGGCAACTTCGTACCGAACATTAACGACCGCATTTACTCCCGCCACCTGACCCTGGACGCAACGCCCTAAACCGCGCCCAGTCAGGAACTTGCAGGGAGCAACCCTCGCGAATGGCCCAGTACGGGCCCGTGCACCGGCCCACGCGGGCGGTGAACGCACCGTTGGCGCGCCCGCCGGCTTCGCGTTTGCAACGGGCTTGCCGCGACCGTTAGATTGCCGGGCTCGCAGGTGGCGCCACATCAAGCGCCGCCGCAACTGACTTTGCATTCTGAAGGAGCCGCCATGCGTTCGCTCATGCGCCTGCTCACCGTCGCATCGCTGTGCCTTGCCGCAGCCGTTCACGCCCAGACGGTGGACATTCCCTATACCGAATTCCAGCTCGACAACGGCCTGACCGTCATCGTGCACGAAGATCACAAGGCGCCCATCGTCGCCGTCAACATCTGGTACCACGTTGGCTCCAAGAATGAGCCCACGGGGCGCACGGGTTTCGCGCACCTGTTTGAACACCTCATGTTCAACGGCAGCGAGAACTACGACGACGAGTGGTTCGGCCCGTTCGAGCGCGTCGGCGCCACGGGCGTCAATGGCACGACGTCATTCGACCGAACCAACTACTTCCAGACGGTGCCCTCGACGGCACTGGACCTGGCGCTGTGGATGGAATCCGACCGCATGGGCCACCTGCTTGGCGCCATCACACAGGACAAACTCGACGAGCAGCGCGGCGTAGTGCAGAACGAAAAGCGCCAGCGCGAGAACCAGCCTTACGGGCGCGTGTTCAATCACATCATCGACAATCTGTTCCCCGACGAGCACCCCTACTCCTGGCTGCCCATCGGCTCGATGGAAGACCTGAACGCCGCCACGCTCGACGACGTCAAGGAGTGGTTCCAGACCTACTACGGCCCGAACAACGCCGTGCTCGTACTGGCCGGCGACATCACACCCGAACTGGCCCGTGAAAAGGTCGAGCTCTACTTCGGTGACATCCCGCCCGGACCGCCGATCTCGCGCCAGGAAGAATGGGTTCCGAAACTCAGCGGCGAACACCGCGAAACACTCCAGGACCGGGTGCCGCAGACACTCATCTACAAAGTCTGGCCGGCACCGGCCTGGGCCAATGAAGACACCGACAGCCTGCAGATCGCCGCGTCGATCCTGGGCGGCGGCAAGAACTCACGTCTCTACGAGCGCCTCGTCTACACCGACCAGACCGCGACGTCCGTCGGCGCCAGCACCTTCGCGCTGGAAATCGCGGGCATGATCCTGGTCTCCGCGACGGTCCAGCCCGGCGGCGATGCCGAGGCCGTCGAAGCGGCTATGGACGAAGAGATCGCGCGCTTTCTCGAGCGCGGCCCGACGCGTGACGAACTCGAGCGCGTGAAGACGCAATTCCGATCGGGCTTCGTGCGCGGCGCGGAGCGCGTCGGCGGGTTCGGCGGCAAGTCGGACATCCTTGCTGAGAACCGCGTTTACGGTGGCCGCGCGGACTTCTACAAGGTCGGCCTCGAGCGTCTCGAAGCCGCCACGACGCGCAGTATCCAACAGGCGGCGCAGCGCTGGATCACCGACGACGTGTATGTGCTGACCACGGTGCCCTACGACGCGAACCTCAAAGCCGGCACAACGTCCGCGGACCGCAGTGCACTGCCCTTTCCCGACGATCAGCCCGATGTGAGCTTCCCGAGCTTCGAACGCGGCGAACTCGACAACGGGCTCAAGCTCATCGTTGCGCGCCACGGCGACCTGCCCATCGTGAACTTCAACCTGATCATGGACGCGGGCTACGCGGCCGATCAGTTTGGCCTGCCGGGCACAGCGAGTTTCGCCATGAGCATGCTTGACGAAGGCACACGCCGTAAGGACGCGCTAGAGATCAGCGAAGGCTTCGCCAAGCTTGGTGCCAACTACGGTGGTGGCGCCGGCCTCGACACGGTCACCGTGTCGCTCAATACGCTGACCGACAACCTCGAGCCCGCGCTCGATCTGTTCTCGGAGGTAGTGCTTCAGCCCGCTTTCCCCGAGAAGGAGATCGACCGGCTGCGCAAGCAGCGGCTCGCCGGCATCGCCAACGAACGCACGCAGCCGCAAAGCATGGCGTTGCGCGTGTTGCCCAAGCTCATGTACGGCGACGGCCACGCCTACTCGCAGCCGCTGACCGGCAGCGGCACCGAGGCCAGCGTCAACGCCATCGACCGCGACGCGCTCGTGGCCTTCCACGACACCTGGTTCCGTCCCAACAACGCGACGCTCGTCGTCGTGGGTGACACCTCGCTCGAAGCCATCCTGCCCGTCGTTGAAGAACGCTTCGGCGACTGGAAGGCAGCTGACGTGCCGACCAAGACGCTCGACGATGTGGCACTGGGCACGACGGAGACGCTCTACATCATCGATCGACCCGCGTCGGACCAGTCCGTGATTCTCGCGGGACACGTGGTACCGGCCAAGAGCGACCCCGACGATCTCGCCATCGAAGCGGCCAACCAGATTCTGGGCGGTGATTTCTCGGCGCGCCTGAATATGAACCTTCGCGAAGACAAGGGTTGGTCATACGGCAGCTACTCGTTCATCGTCGACGCCGCCGCGCAGCGACCGTTCATCGTTTCCGCACCGGTGCAGACGGACAAGACTGCTGACTCGGTTGCGGAACTGCGCCGTGAGCTTCGTAACTATCTCAGTGACGCCCCGGGTACGGACGAGGAGCTGACGCGCGTTCGCAGCAGCAACACGCGGTCATTGCCAGGTCGCTGGGAGACTATCGGCGCGGTGTCGGGCTCGCTCGCGGAAATGGTCCGCTTTGAGTTCCCCGACGACTACTGGAACACCTTTGCCGCACGCACGAACGCGCTCGAACTTGCGGCGGTATCGGCGCAGGCGCAGCGTGTGCTCCGGCCCGACAGCATGATCTGGGTCGTCGTAGGCGACCGCAGCAAGATCGAAGCGAGTCTCGGCGAGCTCGGTTTCGACGAGATTCGCCTCATCGACACCGACGGCAACCCCGTCGAGTAAGCGCACACACAGACGGTGCGTGAAGCGGGGCCACACGGCCCCGCTTTTTTTTGACCCGGGTAAACCTGTTATAACCGGCGCATGACCGGCGCCGAACCCAATACTGTAACGACCGAAACCGACTGGCCCGCGCTCATCGACGATGCCGCTCACAGGCTGCGCGGCGTGGCGCATGTCACGCCCCTGGCGCCTGCACCGCGACTAAGCCGCCGGCTCGGCGCAACAGTCCTGCTCAAGCGCGAGGACCAGCAGCCCGTCTTCTCGTTCAAGCTGCGCGGCGCCTACAACCGCATTGCCTGTCTCGACGAAGCCAGCGCACAGGGCGGCGTCATCTGCAGCTCCGCCGGCAATCACGCGCAGGGCGTTGCCCTCGCCGCACGTATGCGCGGCATCCCGGCCACCGTCGTCATGCCGCGCACGACACCATCGATCAAGGTCGAAGCCGTGCGCGACTACGGCGCCGAGGTGGTCCTGCACGGCGACAATTACGACGCGGCACAAAGCCACGCCCACGAACTCGCCGGGCAGCTCGGTCGGACGTTCATTCACCCGTTCGACGATGCCCGTGTCATTGCGGGCCAGGCCACCATCGGCCGCGAGCTGCTCGACTCGGGCCTGCCCTTCGGGACCGTGGTCGTCCCCATTGGCGGCGGCGGTCTCGCGGCCGGCATCGCGCTCGCCATCAAGGCCGTCAATCCCGACACTCGGATCATTGGTGTCGAACCCGCGCAATCCGCCAGCATGCTGGCCGCGTTCGAACACGGCGCACCCGTGACCCTGCCGCGCGTCGGCCTGTTCGCCGACGGCGTGGCCGTGCGCCGCGTCGGCGACCAGACCTACGCGCTCTGTCGCGAGCTCATCGACGAGATCGTCACCGTCGACACCGATGAAACCTGCGCCGCGATCCGCGACATCTATGAAGACACGCGTACGGTGGTCGAGCCCGCCGGCGCGCTGGCCGTGGCGGGCGTCCGCCACCTGTCAGAGCGCGGCGACCTGGGCGGCGACAACGTGGTGGCGATTGTCTGCGGCGCCAACCTGAACTTCGACCGCCTTCGCCACATCGCCGAGCGCGCAGCGATTGGGGAACACCGTGAAGCCCTGTTCGCCGTGCGCATTGAAGAACAACCCGGCAGCTTCCGCGCGTTCTGCAACAGCATCGGCGACCGCAGCGTCACGGAATTCAACTACCGTTACGCGGGCGCGGGCGACGCGCGCATCTTTGTGGGCATCGAACTTTCGGGCGGCATCGAGGAAGGTGCGGCCGTGCTAGGGCAGATCCGCGCTACGGGATACCCGGCCGAAGACCTGAGCCACAGCGAACTGGCCAAGCTCCACGTGCGCCACCTCGTCGGCGGCCGCGCGCCCGCACAGGGCAATGAACGCGTCTATCGTTTCGAGTTTCCGGAACGCCCGGGCGCACTGGGTGAATTCCTGGACGCCGTCGGCGCGCGCTGGAACATCAGCTTGTTCCACTACCGCAACCACGGCTCCGACTACGGCCGCGTGCTGGCCGGCATCCAGGTCGACGACGCCGACCGCGCCGAACTCGATGCCCACCTCGAGACGCTCGGCTACCCCTGCTGGGACGAAACCGACAACCCGGCCTACCGGCTGTTTCTGACCTGACGCGGCGCGCAGCGCGACCCCGTCATTGCGAGGGGCCTCGACCGTCATTGCGAGCCCACGCAGTGGGCGCGGCAACCTCGTAACGAATTCGTGCCGCCAAACAACACGACCCCCGAACCACCCCCGCCTGCCCGCACCGCCGATAGGTATTGTCGGGAACGCTCGAGTCCATCCCTGGATCGCTTGGCGAGCGACGTCCTGTCGCTCGACATCCCGACAATACCTATCGGCGGCACAGCCAGGCTGCCTCAACTCAAGGTAATGAGCTCACCGCCCCTGGTGAGGCAGCCATCCTGTCGGGTCGGAGGGGTTTGACGGACCGTCATTGCGAGGGGCCGAAGGCCCCGCGGCAATCTCGTGACGTATTCGTGCTGCCGAACGACCCGGCCCCCTAGCCACCGCCTCCGACCCGGCGGGATGGCGGATGGAGGGTTCGTTTGGCAGCGCGATTACGTCAGGAGATTGCCGCGCCCACTGCGTGGGCTCGCAATGACGGTGGAGACTTCGGCCCCTCGCAATGACGGTGGAGGCCCCTCGCAATGACGGTGGAGGCCCCCGCAATGACGGGGCGGCGCTGCGCGCGCCGCCGTCAGTCGCGGTACGACGGATCCCGGCGGTCGAGTTTGCGGAGCAGGCCCGGCCAGACGAGTTGGCCGCCCATGCCGCGCTGCACTTCCTTGGCCTGTGCACGGATGCCCGCGAGAATCTCGGGGGCAATCATCGTGATTGCGTTGCCCGTGGACTGCGCGGCGAGCTGGATCTGACAGCTGACCTCGAGGAAGTACATGGCCTGGAATGCGTCAGCGATCGACGGGCCAGCCGTGAGCAAGCCGTGGTTGCGCAGGATCATGGCCATCTTGTCGCCCATGTCGGCAACGAGACGCGGCTTCTCTTCTTCGTTGAGCGCAACACCCTCGTAGTCGTGGTAGGCCAGCGACGCCAGCACGAACAGGCTGTGCTGTGAGATGGGCAGTAGGCCCTGTTCCTGCGTCGACAGCGCGATCCCGGCCTTGGTGTGCGTGTGCACGACGCACTTCACGTCGTGGCGCGCGTCGTGGATGGCCGAGTGAATCGTGAAGCCCGCCGGGTTGATCTCGTAGGGCGACGGCATGACCTTGTTGCCCTCAAGATCGATCTTGACGAGGCTCGAGGCCGTGATTTCCTCAAAGAACATGCCATAGGGATTGATGAGGAAGTGGCCTTCCTGGCCGGGCACGGAAGCCGAGATGTGCGTGTAGACGAGATCGTCCCAGCCGTGCATGGCGATAAGTCGGTAGCAGGCTGCAAGGTCGACGCGTGTCTGCCATTCCTCGTCGCTGACCTGGGCTTTCACGGAAAGCGCGCTTTCTGCTGTGCTCATGCTGTGCTCCTCAGCGCGCCGCGCGCGCCTGTGTCTGTTGCGCCTGGTAGAGGTAGTCGGCGACCAGGTTCGTCAGGATGTTCACGCCCACCTTGAGCGTCGACTCGTCCACGTAGAACAACGGAGAGTGGTTGCTGGGCGCTGTGGACGGATCTCGATCCGGCGGCGTGCCGCCGAGGAACAAGAACAGACCTGGCGCTTCCAGGGCGTAGAAACTGAAGTCCTCGGCGCCCGTGATGAGCGGCGACTCAATCAGGTTGCCCTCACCCACGACGCGCTGCACGGTCGGCAGCATCTGTTCCGTGAGTGCCGGGTCGTTGATCGTGACCGGGTAACCCAGGTCGATCGAGACGTCGGCCGTGGCGCCCGCGCTGTCGGCGATGGCGACGGCCGTCTTGCGCAGCTTGGCGTGAATCTGTTCGCGGATGCCCATGTCGAAATTGCGGATCGTGCCCTCGAGGTACACCTCGTCGGGAATGATGTTGTTGCGAATACCGCCATTGACGATGCCAAACGACACGACGGACGGCGCCTTGGTCACGTCGACCTGACGACTCGCGATGGTCTGCACGCCCATGATGATCTGCGAGGCGACGACGATGGGGTCGACGCCGCCCCAGGGGCGCGAGCCGTGCGTCTGCTTCCCGCGAACCTTGATGACGAAACGGTCCGAGCTGGCCATGGCCGGGCCAGAACGGTAGGCCACCATTCTTGCGGGCACGCCCGCGAACGTATGCAAGCCAAATACGGCTGCGGGCTTGCGACCCTCAAACAGGCCCTCGGCCAGCATGCGCTCTGCGCCAGCGACGACACCGCCGCCCACACCTTCTTCGGCTGGCTGGAAAATCAGCATGACCGAACCGGGCAGCGATTCGCGCACGTCGACGAGGGCGCGCGCCGCGCCCAGTAGCATCGCCATGTGCGTGTCGTGGCCGCAGGCGTGCATCACAGGCACGGACTGGCCGCGGTAGTCGCCCATGGCCTTCGAGGCGAACGGCAGATCGACCTCTTCCTTGACGGGCAGCCCGTCCATGTCGGCGCGCAGCGCGACGATGGGCCCGGGCAGCCCGCCTTCGATCATGGCAACCACGCCTGTGCCGCCGTAGTCGAGTTCGGGTTTCAGGCCCATGGCCTTGAGCTCGGCTGCGACCTTCTTGGCCGTCTCGAATTCCTGGTTGCTGAGTTCCGGGTTGGCGTGGAACCAGCGGCGCCACTCAATGACCGCCGACTCGTATTGGTCACCGGCAGCCGTCAGCGGCGCCGTGAGCGGGTTTTCCGCGTGGACTGTTGGGACGGCCGCAGCCAGAACGGTGGCGGCAAGGAGAATGCTTCGACGCATGGCAGGTATCCGAACAGCTTGGCGGCTCGTTATGGTACCGCAGGACCCGCTACGCGGTGAGCCGGTCCGGCAACGTCACCACATGTCGCGGAGCTGTGTGGCGACGTCCACCGTCGCTGCGGGGCGCGCGCCCGGCCCGCCCGCACCCTCGGGGCGGCCATGACGGGTCGACACCATCGTGGCCATCACCGCATCGGTCATGAAACGGCTGCGCGCACCGTAAACATGCCGGTCGCCGTGCCGGTGCTGCTGCGTGACAAAGAACTTGAGCGGCGCCATAAGGTGCAGGTTGTTCTTGGCACGCGTCATGGCGACGTAGAGCAGGCGGCGTTCCTCGTCGATGGCACGGTCGTCGCCGGCCGCGAACTCGTTGGGGAAATTGCCGTCGGTCACGTTGAGTACGTAGACGTCATCCCATTCCTGCCCCTTGGCCGAATGTACCGTTGAGAGGATCAGGTAGTCCTCATCGACGAGCGGCGGTCCCGCCAGGTCACCCGTAGCCCGTGGCGGGTCGAGCGTGAGCTCGGTCAGGAAGCGCTCGCGCGTGGGGTAGCGCCCGGACACCTGCTCAAGCTGCTCGATGTCTGCCAGTCGTTGCTCGGCGCCGTCGTAACGCGCCTCGCAGTGGGGCTGGTACCAGCGCCGCGCAATGGCGACATCGCGTTGCCAGCCCGAGCCGTCTTCATGGCTGCGCATCGCATGGTCGAGCGCGGTCATGGCCGCGCAGAGATCGGGCCAGTGCTCAGCCGCAGCCGCGGGGGGCGCGAACGCCGCGAGCGCTCCCAGAGCGTAGTCATTGGCGGCGACGAATTCGTAGCAGCGACCCGCGTGCGCAGGACCCACACCGGGCAGCAGCTGCAGCACGCGGAAGGCGGCCACGCGGTTCTTTGGGTTGTCGGCCCACTTGAGCACCGACAAGAGGTCCTTGACGTGCGCGGCCTCCAGAAACTTGAGCCCGCCGTACTTCACGTAGGGAATGTTGCGCCGCGTGAGCTCGAGTTCGAGCCGATCGCTGTGGTGCGCCGTGCGGAACAGCACGGCCTGCTCGCGCAGCGGCGTCCCCGCCTCGCGCGCGGCCAGCACCTGTTCGACGACATAGTCGACCTCGGCGTCGGGATCTTCCACGGTCACGTAGTGGGGACGCTGCTCGGACGGTCGCTCAGAGTACAGGTCCTTTCTGTACTGGCGTTCACTCTCGGCGATGAGCCGATTGGCCGCATCGAGGATGGGCTGCACGGACCGGTAGTTGCGCGTCAGCGTCACCACCTGCGCGGCGGGCACGAAGCGGTCCGGAAACTCGAGGATGTTGTCGATCTCGGCCGCCCGAAACGCATAAATCGACTGCGCATCGTCGCCAACGACGGTGAGACCCGAACCGTCGGGCCGCAACGCCGAGAGGATGCCGGCCTGCAGCTTGTTCGTGTCCTGGTACTCGTCAACGAGGATGTGCGAGAAGCGCTCGCCCATGGCCGCCGCGATCTCAGGTACGGCGGCCAGGTGGTGCCAGTAGAGCAGGAGGTCGTCATAGTCGAGCACGCTGCTCGACTGCTTTTGCTCGACGTAGCCGCGAAACAGCTCGCGCAGCTCGTCCCGCCAGTCGCCGCACCAAGGGTAGTGCGCGTCGATGCACGCGGCCAGCGGCTCTGTCGCGTTGACGCAGCGCGAATAGATGGCCAGGCAGGTGTCCTTGCGCGGAAAGCGACGGTCGAGT
Organism: Pseudomonadota bacterium; assembly: GCA_039821605.1. Taxonomy (GTDB): domain Bacteria; phylum Pseudomonadota; class Gammaproteobacteria; order Steroidobacterales; family Woeseiaceae; genus CALBPI01. The sequence goes on from JBCBNV010000005.1 coordinate 122,486, forward strand.
GCCGCCAGGCCCTGCTCGTGGCGCACGAGGTCCATGAGGTCCGCGGCGTCGCCGCGGTCAAGCACGGTGAAGCTCGGGTCGAGCCCTGCATTGGCCGAGAACTCGCGCAGCAGGCGGTTCGCGATCGCGTGAAACGTCCCCGACCAGGGAAAGCGCACGTCCTGAGCGCGAGCAGCGTCACCGAGCGCCGCGCGCACGATGCGCTCCGCCCGGCGCATCATCTCCGCCGCCGCCCGGCGCGAGAAGGTCAGCAGCAGGATGCGCTCGGGTGCGACGCCCGAGAGCACGAGATGCGCAACGCGGTGCGCGAGCGTCATCGTCTTGCCCGTGCCCGCACCCGCGATGACCAGCAACGGCCCGCTGGCGAAGCCGCCCTGGGCAGCCGCGTGGCCGTACGCTGCCGCGACCCGCTGCTCGTCATTGAGCAGGGACAGGTGTTCGGGGACGGACTCGAGTACGGCCGACACAGTGCAACCTCATAAATATGGGGATATATACAGTATTGGATGCATACACAGGTGTCTAGTGACGCGGCGCCGTGCAACGGCCGCCCGTCATCGCGAGCCTGCACAGCAGGCGTGGCGATCTCTCGACGCCGTGCAACGGCCGCCCGTCATCGCGAGCCTGCACAGCAGGCGTGGCGATCTCGTGACGCCGTCGTGCCGTTGCGCCGCACGATACCGTTGGGAGATCGCCGCGGGGCCTTCGGCCCCTCGCGATGACGGGTTCCCGCATTGGCACGCCATGACGGGTGCCCGCGCCTGCCCGCGATGACAGGTTCCCCGCGCAGGCTCGCGATGACGTGAGCGGAGGCCCCCGCTCACGTCATAATCCCGCGATGGATTTCACCCTCTACTGGTTCATGTTCCCCGTGTCGATCTGCGTGGCGACCTGCGCGATGCTGTCGGGGATCGGCGGCGCGGCCCTGTTCACGCCGATCTTCATCCTCGTGCTGCCCCTGCTCGGGCCCGAGTACCCGCTGCAGAGTACGGTGGCCGCCATCGGCACCGCGTTGCTCACGGAGACCTTCGGCTTCACGTCGGGCTTCATCGGCTACTACAGAAAACGCCTCATCGACTTCGACATCGTGAAGCGCTTCATCCGCTGGTCGGTGCCCGTCGCCGTCGCGGGTGCTTTCCTCGCGCATTACGTTGCCGAGGCGTTGCTCATCGCCGGCTACGCTTTGCTCGTTCTTGTCCTCGCCATCATTCACGTGTTCGTGAGCCACGACCCCGAACGCGCCGATGTGGCGGCCGGCACCGGCGCGCGTACGTTGACAGATGCCAGCGGGCGCTCGTGGCACTACGCGATTCCGCGACTGACGATCATGGACCGCGTGGGCACCGTGATTGGCTCATTTCTCACGGGCATGCTGTCGGTGGGCATTGGCGAGGTGATCGTGCCGCAGCTCACCAAGCGTGGGGTGCCCGTCGCCGTCGCCGTCGCCGCTTCGGTGGCCATCGTCATCATCACCGTCGCTTGCGCCTCGTTCACGCTGATCGCCCAGGTGATCCGCGAGGGCGGCGTATCGGCCGTGCCCTGGAATCTCGTGTGCTACTCGATACCGGGTGTGCTCATCGGCGGCCAGATCGGACCCCGCCTGCAGGGGCTCGTGTCGCAGCGCACCATGGAACACGCGATTGGCGCACTGTTCTTCATGCTGGCCGGTGCCATGGCGCTCGTCGCGCTGCAAAAATCCGGGGTCGGTTAGCCGACCGGCACGGCAAGTACGTATCCCCTAAACCGCGCCGCTGCGGTAGCGTGATCTGCCACCCACCGTGGAGGTCAGACCATGCCAAACCGATGTGTCACAGCCGCCCTGGTATGCCTACTCGCCGCGGGATGCAGCGAACAGAGTATCCAGGCGCGCGGATTCGCCATGCCGCCCGGTGACGCCGAGTCGGGCAAGATCACGTTCATCGAAATGCAGTGCCAGCAGTGTCATCGCGTCGATGGCGTGGTGCTGCCTGTCGATGGACAGCGCGACGAGCCCGCGTTGCTCACGCTCGGCGGCAACGTACCCAATATCAAGACCCAGGGCGATCTCGTCACCTCGATTATCAACCCGTCGCACAAGATCGTCGGCTGGCGCGAAAAGACGATGACCGAGGACGGACAATCGAAGATGACCGACTACAACGACGTCATGACCGTGCAGCAGCTCATTGATCTCGTCGCCTTCCTGCAGGAGCGCTACGACTTCACGCCGCCGGTGTACCCACTGCCCTGAGCTTTAGGGTCAACCCAGCTTGCGGTCGTGACCCTCGTTGGCGCAGCGAATGCAGCGCGCCGCCCAGGGCACGGCCTGCAGGCGCCGGGCGTCGATCTCGTCGCCACAGCTCACACAGACGCCAAAGGTGCCGGCCTCGACGCGCTCGAGCGCCATGTTGATCTTGCTGAGTTCGTCGATGGCCTCGCGCGCAAGCTCGTCGAGCACTTCGGCGTTCTCGAGCACAACGGCCTTTTCACCAGAATCGGCGGGCAACCCGCGCGCATGGTCCGCGCTGATCTCGCGCACCCGACGACTGAGTTCGATGCGCTTGTGCATGAGTATGTCGAGCAGTTCGTGGTAGTGGCTGGTCTTTGCTTGCATCGCTCTCACCCGCTTACGGGACGGGACTCGGGGGCCTTGATGCATCCTATGTCGGCGCCGTAACGCGGACCGAGTCGTATTTGTCGCAGCACGCCTGCGTGATATACCTATTGACCGTCAGGGGACCGAAGCGCGGAAGGCACCAGCGACAGGCATCGGCCAGTGGATACCGTTTCTCAGAACACCCGCTACGCGGCACTGCTTGCAGTGCTCGACAGCGCGCTCGATGCCATCATCACGATGGACGCTCGCGGCCGCGTACTGACTTACAACCCCGCCGCGGAACGCATGTTTGGCTACTCGGCCGACGAGATTCTGGGTCAGCCACTGCAGCGGCTGATGACCGAGCACGACGCGGCGCACCACGATCGCTACGTCGAGAATTACGTCACGACAGGCCAGGCGCAGATCATCGGCCTGGGTCGCGAAGTGCCCTGCCGGCGCAAGGACGGCAGCACGTTCTACGCCAACCTGACGGTCAGCGAGACAGAGACCGAAGGGCAACGCATCTTCACGGGCATCCTGCACGACCTCACCGACCGTCGCGAAGTGCAGGCGCGCGCCAGCGCCATGGGCGACATCGTCGAACACGCGGCCAGCGCCATTCTCGTGCTGGGCCGGTCACCGCTGCGAATCGTTTACGCCAACGAGGTCGCGCGCGAGGCCTGGGATTCCGATCGCGATGTGTCGGGGAACCCCGTGTCGGTGGCATTTGACGAGGCGAGCGTTGCACAGCTCGAGCGCGCCATGGCGGACATCCGCGCGGGACGCAACCGCGTCGCCGACTTCCGAGCCTGGGCGCTGCGCGCCGACGGCAGCGGCTATACGGCCGACGTGCATCTATTTGGTGGCAGCTTCGGCAAGGAAGACGTGGTCGTCGCATCGCTCAATGACGTCAGCGAAAAGGAGCAGGCCGAGCGCGCGCTGGAGCGAAAGCAGCACGAGCAGGCCCTGCTCATGCGCTACGCACCCATCGGCATCGTCCTGCTGCATCGAGATGGCACCATCCTGCTCGCCAACGACGCCGCGCTGGACATCTGCGGGAAGCCCGAGTCCGGGCTCGTCGGCACCGCCGCCATCGAGCACCTCGAGGCCACCGACCGCCCGGGCATCCGGCGCCAGTTCCTGCGCATGATGACGGGACGGGCCAGCTACCTGACCAGTACGCACCAGATCATGCGCGCTGACGGCAGCCTGATTCCTGTGCGGACCTACAACGCGATGATTCGCGAGTCAGGCAAGGACGGTCCCGCGTTGCTCACGATGTTCGAAGACCTGAGCGACGAGTATGCGCGTGAAGCCGAGCTCACCCGCCAGCGCGAGCGCCTGGCCCACGTCGGCAGACTCTCGCAACTCGGTGAAATGGCTGCCGGGCTTGCGCATGAGCTCAATCAACCGCTGGCCGCCATCAGCGCCTACGCGAGCGCCGGGCAGAATCTCGTCCACGAAGACAACGACCCGCGTCTGGCCAGCGCCTTCGAGCGCATCGCGCAACAGGCGCACCGCGCCGGCGACGTGATTCGCAAGCTGCGCAGCCTTGCAGCACGCGAGGAGACACAGGCCGAACTGCTCGATGTCGACGGCATCATCCGCGGGCTGCTCACGCTCGTCGAAATCGACCTCCGTCATACCGGCGCGCGCCTGCACCTGTCTCTGGCGGCCAGTGTCCCCGTGCTCGCCGACCGCGTGCAGATCGAACAGGTGTTGCTGAACTTCGTGCGCAACGCCATTGACGTGTGCCAGGACCTGCCCGGCGAGCGCCGCGCGCTGACCATTGCAACACGCGAGGTCGGCGGCGCCATCCGTGTGGAGGTCGCCGATTTGGGGCCCGGCGTCGATGCGGCGCTCAAGGCGCGCCTGTTCGACCCGTTCGTGTCGGGCAAGGCCGGCGGCATGGGCATGGGACTGTCCATTTCCAAGACCATCATCGAGGCGCATGGTGGCACCATAGGCGTTGACGACCGGCAGCCGCACGGCGCGGTGTTCTGGTTTACGCTGCCGATGGCCGAAGCAGGAGACGAAGCCGCATGAGTGAAGACACAGCCACCGTGGCGCTCGTGGACGACGACCCCGCTGTCCGCGACGCCGTCTCTTTTCTGCTTGAGACCGTCGGCATCGAGTGCCGCAGCTATGCGTCGGCAGACGCTTTTCTTGGCGGGCACGACCCGGCGGCGACGAGCTGCATCGTGCTCGACATCCGGATGCCCGGCATGAGTGGCCTCGAGCTGCAGGACGAGCTTGCGCGCCGCGGCTGGAAGGCACCCATCGTATTCATCACGGGCCACGGCGAGATCGCCATGGCCGTTCGCGCCATGCGCAATGGCGCCTTCGACTTCATCCAGAAGCCGTTCAAGGATCAGGAACTCATCGACAGTATCAACGCGGCACTCGTGATCGCCCGTTCGCAGCGCCAGTCGTTGCGCGACGTCGGGGAGCTGCGCGAGGCGTTCGAGACGCTGTCGCCGCGTGAGCGCGAGGTCATGGGCCTGGTCACGGAAGGCAAGCCCAACAAGGTGATCGCCTTCGATCTCGGCGTCAGTCAACGCACCGTCGAGATCCACCGCGCCCGGGTCATGCAGAAGATGGGCGCGCGCAACCTGGCCGAGCTCGTGCGAACGCAGATTCGTCTCGAACAGTCAGCCCCCGCCTGACGCATTAGGTAGTTTCTCGTATGGACGCGAGACCCAGCGCACGGACAATCTGGTGGCATCAAAGGTACGCCGATACGGCGATCCGGGGGCGACACACGTCATGAGCGATAAAGACATTATCCTGGCCGTCATCGATGCCGATGCCGAAGACCTGTCGGCAGCCGAACGCGCGGCGTATTTCGCCGAGGGCGGCGGCGCCCAGATTGAGCTGTTCTCCTCGATCTTCGATCCCTACATCGCGGGCGAACGGCTGTTCGACTCCGAGGATCTCATCGCGGCCAAGGAGAAGCGCCTGGCCGAGCAGCGCGAGAAACTCGAGGACGTGGCGCGCCCGCTGCGCGATGATGGTTTCGATGTCGTCGTCGACGTCGTCTGGGACGAACCCGTCTACGAGGGCATCGTGCGTAAGGTGATGCGCACGAAGCCGGCCATGGTGATTCGCAACAACCACTATCACCACGCCCTGCAGCGCGGCCTGTTCTCCAACGACGACTGGAACCTCATCCGGACCTGTCCGGCGCCGCTGCTGATCACGCGCCACGGCAAACATCCGAGTGAGCGCATGAACATCTGCGCGGCTGTTGATCCCATGCACGCGCACGACAAACCCGCCGAGCTCGACCACGAGATTCTGAAGTCGGCGATCGCCATCGCCGACAAGATCGAAGGCGATGTGTCAGTCGTGCATTGCTACGACGCCGCGTCCGTCATCGCGGGCATGGCGGCCGGCTCCATGACGCCCATCATTCCCGACACCGAGAAGATCGCCGAGCAGGTGCGTGACGAACACTGGGTCGCCGTCGCCAAGCTGCTTGAGCCCTACGGCCTGGCCGAATCCGATGTGCACCATTTACCTGGCAACCCGCGCATGATGCTGCCCGGCTTCGTGGCCGAACAGCGCATCGACCTCATGGTCATGGGCGCCGTGTCACGGGGCTTTCTCGAGCGCACGTTCATCGGCAACACCGCGGAACAGGTGCTCGACCGCATGCCCTGCGACCTGCTCATCATCAAGCCGGCGAATTTCGAGTGCACCGTGAAGCCCGACTCTCGACACCGCTTCCACCCCGAGTAGCCGAACGGCCGCGCGTCAGAGGTACGGCATGAACAGGCAGCTGAAGGCATTTCGAAGACGCACGGGCAGTGACGCTTCGGTGAGCTCGGTGGCGTCGAGCGCGTCGGCGTCCGCGAGCCTGGCCTCGAAGTAGCCATCGAGGTCACTGGCTAGGCTGTCGCTCCAGGCCTCAACGACCACCTCAAAGTTCAGTCGCAGACTGCGCGGATCGATGTTGGCGGAGCCGACGACGCTGAAGCGCTCGTCGACTCGCAGCAGCTTGCTGTGGTCAAAGCTGCCGCGCTGGTAGGAGACGCGCACCCCGTACTGCAGCAGCTGCGGCAACAGGTGGCGCGTGGCCCAGTGCACAATCGGCAGGTTGTTGCGCGCGGGCAGCACGATGTCCACGGCAACGCCACGCAGCGTGGCCGCCTGCAGAGCCGACACAATCTCGCGCGGCGGCAGGAAGTAGGGCGTCATGATGCGGACCCGTTCCCGCGCGCTCGAAATCGCCGTCTGAAACACGAGGGTCAACAGGTCAACGCGGTTGTCGGGGCCGTCGACCGTGACACGACAGTTCGCGTCACCCGAGGATGCATTCGCCGTTGCTGGCGTCAGCGGCAGCAATGTGTTTGTGGTCAGGTACCAGTCATCGCGAAACACGGCCGCAAGTGACTGCACGACGGGCCCTGTGAACCGGAAGTGGCTGTCCTGGATCTTTACCGGGGCCCCGGCATCCTCGGGCACGTAGCCGGGACGGATGTTCATGCCGCCCGTGAACGCCACAGCGCCATCAACGACGAGAATCTTGCGGTGGTTGCGTAGATTCGCGGCCCACTGAAACGGGATCAGGCGCGGGGGCGCAAACATCGCGACCTCGACACCGAGCGATGTGAGCGCGCGCCGCGTGCTGCCGCGCGCATACAAGGCTCCGACACCGTCGAGCAACACGCGAACCCGGGCGCCACGCGCGGCGGCCGCGCCCAACGCATCGATGAACTGACCGCCGACACCACGTTTCTCGAAAATGTACTGCGACAACCAGACCGTCTCACGTGCGTCCGCAATCGCCGAGAGCATGGCAGCATAGGCATCGGGACCGTTGAGGTAGGTGTCGATCGCGTTGCCCGCAAGCGGGTCAGGGGCAACGTGCACGGGCGCATCACCGAGCACCTGGTAGCGGCCGTCGTCGACGGGCGTTTCACCAAGCGCCTTGAGCTTGCGCGCGCGGCGCCGGGCGCGGTTGACGCCCAGCAGGAAATAGAAGAACGCCCCGACCAGCGGTACGAACAGACATACGGCGATCCAACCCACGGCCGATCGCGGGTCGCGCTTGTTGAGCAAGGCGTGCCCCGCGCTCAGGATCGACACCAGCGCGATGAAGCCGCCCCACAGCCAGGCCGTGACGAGCGAGATGTCGAGGCTGATCATGACCGGACCAGGCCGGCGCAGGCGTCAGCGGTGGAGCATGATCGCCGGCACCGAGGTCTTGTTGACCACGTAGTCGGTGAAGCCACCGAATACGCGCTCACGCCAGCGCGGACGACTGTAGGCACCCATGAGCAACAGGTCGCTGTCCGTCTCCTCGTAGGTGCGGCGAATCTCCGCCTCTGTGTCGAGACCGCGCGTCGCAATGCGCTTCGCCTTGATACCGTGGTGGCGCAGGTACTGTTGCAGGTGGGTGCTCTTCGAACCCGTCGCATCTTCGGGCCCCGAGGTCACGATCGTGACAGCGTCCGCCGCCTTGAGCAGCGGTACCGTGGCTTTGACGGCCGTCGCCGCCTCAATGGACTGGTTCCAGCAAATCAGCACGCGACGACCAATCGACGTGGGCTTGCGAGACGGCAACATGAGAACGGGTGTGCCCGTGTCCATGAGCGCGGCCTGCTGAAACTGGCGCGCCGTCACGGACTTCGTGTTTCTGGGCCGCGACACGACGATGAGATCGGACATCGGGCCGATGAATGGGAAGCACTTTTCGGGGCTGCCCGTGAGCTCGCGCCAGAGCGCCTGGCCGCCGTCTTCGCGGTAACGATGGCGCTTGTGAAGTTCCATGCCGTGCTTGGCCGTCGTGCTGTCGAACAGCGCGTGCGCCGCCTTGCTCGCCAGGTCGATGCGTTTGCCGGCGGCCTTGCTCTTTTCGAGCTTGTGCGGCCGCAGGTGGTAACCCAGGACGTCCAGCGACAGGCGGTCTGCCAGGTCGAACGCGACGGACAGTGCCACGGCGCATTCGGGTCGGTCGGCCACGGGGATCAGGACAGTACGCATGCGATACCTCTTCGCGATTGGATTCCTGAGCGTGAGGTTGCGGCAAGGCGGGCGCCGTTGCAATCGCGGAAAGCCCCTACCCAACCGCGTACGCATCGTGCCCGCTATACTGGATCACCCGCGACGGCACGGAGACGCCGATGATTACGCTGCACCACCTCGAGAATTCGCGCTCACAGCGCATCCTGTGGCTACTCGAAGAGCTCGAGGTCGAGTACGACATCAAGCGCTACGCGCGCGATCCCGTGACGAGCCTCGCGCCGCAGGCGCTCAAAGACATTCATCCGCTGGGCAAGTCCCCCGTCATCACGGACGGCGACGTGACCGTAGCCGAGTCGGGCGCCATCATCGAATACCTCGTGGAACGCTTTGACGACGCGGGCCGGCTGCTGCCCGATCCCGACGACGCCCAGGGACTGCGCGACTACCGCTATTTCATGCACTACGCAGAAGGCACGGTCATGCCGTTATTGATCGTCGCCCTGCTGCTACGCCGTGTCGACGAAGCCAAGATGCCGTTTTTCGTGAAGCCCGTTGCCAAGGGCATCACGGGAAAGCTTCGCTCGGGCTACCTCGACCCCAACCTCGCCAACAACCTGGCCTTCATGGAGTCCGAGCTCACGCGCAAGCCCTGGTTCGCGGGCAACCGGTTTACGGCGGCCGACATCCAGATGAGCTTCATCGCCGAGGGGCTCAATGTCAGTGTCGACCTCGCGAGCCAGTTCCCGAAGCTCGGCGCCTTCCTGGCCAAGTGCCACGCCACGCCGACTTACCAGCGCGCCCTCGAGCGCGGTGGCCCGTTCAAGCTCGGCGGCTGACGCGCGTCAGGGCGCCATGGCGGCGCTCGCCACGAGTTCAGCGCTGACCACGTAGCGCAAAGGCCCGCCAGGCTGTGGCGTGTCGAAGGGGTAACAGGTGATCAGCGTCAGGCGCGGCGCCGCCGTGTCGAGCGTCACGGTCGCACGACTCACGTCGACGACATCGAGCGACGTGACCGCGAACGCGTAACGCTGACCATCCTCGCGGTCGATCGTGAGCAGATCTCCCGTGCTGAGCGCCTCAAGGAATCGGAAGTGGGTATCGCGGTGGCCCAGGATCACGCTGTTGCCCACCTCGCCAGGTAACGCACTCGAAGCGAGGTGGCCAGGACCAAAGGCCAGCGTGCGACCGCTGGCACCTGACAACACGAACAGCTCCTCATCGGTCGCGTCACTCGTCAGGCGCGCGATGGGATAGGTGTCGGCCCAGGGCCAGGGTCGCCCCGGTGTGCCCGTCTCGGGCTGTTCACCACGTTGCCAGGCGCGCTGCACGAGATGCTGCGCAAGGGCGGCCTTTGCGGGCAAGTAGAGTCCGGCGCCGAGCTCGATCGCGCCGACGGCAAGTAGAACAGTCATGGCGAAAACTCCTGGCCAACCACGAATCAGGCGCGCCACGCTGCGACTTCCAGTTGCGGTCGAAACACGCGACGCAGCACCGCCAGCCACAACGCCAGCGCCAGCGCGAGCCCACCGATGAGTCGCTGCAGGGGTGCCCGTGTGCCCGTCGCCGTGAGCTGACCGAGCGGCGTTGAGCCGCGCGGCGCCAGACCGGGAACGTTGCTGCTACGGACCGGACCCGCCGTGCGAACTGGCGTTGCCTCCACGGCCACAAGACTGGTCACCTCGCTGACCATGTGATGGGCGAGTGCCACCTCGAGCATGGCGGCGCGGGCCAGCTCGTCGGGTAGTCCCGCGCGGCGCGCATCGTCGAGCGCTTCGAGCTTGTCGCGGGCCCAGGTGACGGCCACACCATGGCGGCTGTGGTCACGGGCACCGGCGAGCGTCACCTCGTGCTCCCAGGGCATGCCGACGCCCCCGACCCACTGCGTGCCCGACACCGAAAAGCGGGCTGGCGGCACACCGTCGAAGCGCGCGCTGACCTCAATGGGTTCGCCCGCGTAGAGGTCGGCAATGTGCGCGGGATAGGCTTCGACGCTGGCGTCGCCCCAGTCGAAGCTCACATCGGTCAACACGGGCTGCGCCATGCGGGCAAAGAGCGCGCCCATGCCCTCGGTGACGCCGCCCGCGTTGCCGATGAGTACGAAGCTGCCACGGCCGCATTCGGCCGCCTTGCGCATGAACCAGCCATTGGGCGCCGCGCCGATACCGACCGTGAACAGGCGGCTCGCGCCGATCCAGCTATTGATGTCCTCAAACAGCGCCGCCTCGTTACCGACAGCGCCGTCTGTGACGAAGATGACCTGGCGCAGGTAGCCGTCGGAGGCCGCGCCCCGCAGCGCCGCCATAAGCGCAGGCCGCATTTCGGTTCCGCCATCGGCGCGCTGTTGCCTGAGCCAATCCAGTGCCTCGGTGCGGTTCTCGGGCGTCGCCATGCGCGGCGCCTTGAACAGCTGCTGCGTATAGTTATCGAAGGCGATGAGATTGAACCGGTCGACGGGGCGCAGCGCTTCGATGGCGTGCGTGACGGCCGCCACGGCCTCGATGATGGAGGCGCCCTGCATGCTGCCCGACGTGTCGAGCACGAGGATGAGCTCGCGCGGCGGCGCGAGGTTGGCGTCCATGGTCAGGGGCGGCACAAGTTGCACGAGCGCGTAGCCGGCCTCGCCAGCCCTGTGCCCGAAGGCAGCGACCTGTGGATCGGCGCTGCCACGCGGCTGCCACTCGAGGATGAAGTCGGCATCGAGCCGCGCCTGCCCCGTGACGGTGACCTGCTGCCCCGTGCCCGCGCCGCGCGTCACATCGATGCGGTGGTGGCGGCTCACAATGTCGGCCAGCGGCAAGCCCACATCGAGGTCGACGTTGACGAACAGCGCGTGACTGCCCGGCGCAAGGTCAGCGGCCGGCGCAACCGATGTCGTCGCCGAGGCCACCTTGTGGACCTTGAATTCGCCCTTGCGCGGCGCCGGTTCATAACGCGGCGTTACGGCCGTGGGAACACGCAGCCGGTACCGCTCGCCCTCGCGGGTGACGCGCTGTTGGTATTCGATCTCGACCGTGACCACTTCGCCGGGCCCGATGTTGGCCAGCGCGGTCGTAAACAGGTTGGCGCGCTCTGTCGAAACAAGCGCCGCGCGTTGCCCCGCCGCGCGGGCCTTGCGGTATGCCTTGCGTGCCTTCTCGCGTTCGCGGATCTCGCCGACGATGCGCTGCCCGCCCGCCTCGACGGTCAGGTGATCGACGGCCGCGTCATCGGGCAGGGGAAACCGGTAAACCGCTTCGATGAAGTCGGCGCTCGTGTTCTGAAAGCGTTGCTTGAGCGTCGTGCGGGCGATGGGCCCGGACACCGTGATGTCGAAAGTGGCATCGAGATGGGGCAGCGGTTGCTCGCCCGACTCGGTGCGCATCATGAGTGCACCCGTCGTGGGTGATCCTGCTGCCCAGGCCTCAGGCGTGGGCACACCCAGGCCAACGGCAATGACGAGGAGCGCTGCCGAGCCGCGGGCGATCGCGCGCAACCGCGCACGAAACCGTGCACCGGGCACTGTCGACGGTGTCCAGAATGTCAGCACGGGCGCTTTGCGCACCGTGTTGCGTTGCCTCAGCCAGTACTGCATCGTTGTGCTCCCTTTCAACCTGGGAACGATTAGGCCGCCGGGCCATGGCGGCCACGTGCGATAGCGATGGCCGAATCAAGAACAATCGTGGCGAATTGTGGCGGTGGGGCCCGTGGCTGACGCGCAGCACGTCGCCATCGTCGAGGACGATGCCGCACTGGGCGCCAATTACCGCGAGGCGCTCGCGCGCCAGGGCTACGGCGTGTCGCTGTACGTGGACCGCGCGAGTGCGCGCGACGGCATGGCCCACACGCCGCCCGACCTTGTGATTATCGACGTCAACCTGGGTACCGACATCGAGGGCGGATTCGAGCTCTGCCGCGAGCTGCGCGCGCAATCGGCCGTGCTGCCGATCATGTTCCTGACCGCACGCGACAGTGAATTCGACGCCGTGTCCGGACTGCGGCTCGGCGCGGACGACTACCTGAGCAAGGACGTGAGTCTCGAGCACCTGATGGCCCGCGTCGCGGCGCTGTTCCGGCGCCAGGCGGCACTGGCGGGCGGCGGTGCCGAGCGCCGCTTCACGCGAGGCGCGCTGGCCGTAGACGAAGACCGCTTCACCGTGACCTGGCAGGAGCAACCCGTCGAGCTCACGCTTACCGAGTACTGGCTCGTGCATGCACTCGCGCGGCACCCGGGGCACGTGAAAAGCCGCCAGCAGCTCATGGACGCCGCCAACACGGTGCTCGACGACAACACGATCACCTCGCACGTAAAGCGCATCCGGCGCAAATTCCTCGGTATCGATGCAGCTTTCGACGCCATCGAGACCGTGTACGGCATGGGCTACCGCTGGCGGGCGCACTAGCGCGCACGACGTGCGATTCGGACTGCGACGGCAGCTGCTCGCGATCGGGCTCGTAACGCTCGCGTTGCCGATCGCAAGCGCCTTGTACCTGCGTGAAACCGAACAGGCGCTGCGCAGCGCGCAGGCGGGTTTCCTCAACGACCTGGCGCGCGGGCTCGCACCGCTTGTACCCGAGGTGGACGCGTTATCGCCGCCGGGCCGCGCCGACGAGGCACTCTACGCGCACCCGCTGTCCGTGACCCCGACGCTCGACGGTTTCAGCACGGACTGGCGCCTGCGCGTGGCGCCCGTGCCCGCCGCCGTCGGCGGCGATCAACTCCGTGTGCTTGTCGGTGAGCGTGACGGCACCTTGTGGCTTGCGGCCGAGGCGCGGCACACGGTAAGCGATGCGCCGCGCTTCGATGTCGCCTGCGGCGACAACCTGGGCGGGCTGGTGCTCACCACCATCGCGCCCGTCGCACCTGGCGCCGTGCTGCCCGCCACCACGGCCACAGGCTTCGCGGGGCGTATCCGTGGCGACTGGCAACCCACGGCGGACGGCTCGCGGCTTGAGCTGCGGCTGCCGTCCGGCCTCTGCCACAACCGACTGGGCCTCTCGGTTCGTGCCGGCGGGCTCGGGGCACGCACGTATCGCGACAGCATTCCAGGCGCGCTTATTCGCATCGATGCCGGACTGCGTGATGCCCTCGCCACCAATGCGCTACCGGGCATCGAGACGTTCGCGATCGACCAGTTCGGCCACCGCATCACACCCGTCATCGGCACCCGCTCGGGCGGCACCGAGGCACCGCGCAAGGGTTTCGCGCAGCGGCTCATCGCAAGCCTCATGGGCGGCGACGCCGACGCCGGCAGCGCCGTGTTCGAGGCGCAGGCGCACCGGCCCGTGGCGCGGGCGCTCGACGGCGCGCTTGCAGGCAACACGGTGGCGGCACGCTATTCGGCGCCGGGTGGTGGTCTGCTGCTCGTCGACGCGCGTCCCTTCGGGGGTGGGGCACTCGTGCTCGTGCAGGACGCCGAAGCCATCCTCACGCTCGCCAACCCCTCACTGCAGCGGCTGACCACGGCGATCATCGTCACGACGCCGGCCGTCGTGCTGCTGCTACTCGCCTACGCGAGCTGGCTGTCGTGGCGGGTGCGGCGACTGGCCCGGCACGCGAGCCGGGCCGTCGACGCGCGCGGCCAGATCCAGGACGTACCGCCCGACACGGCGGCCGGTGACGAGATCGGCGACCTCGCGCGCGACATGCGACAGATGCTCCGGCGCACGGCCGAACAGCAGCGCTGGCTCGCGTCCATGGCCGATACGCTGTCGCACGAGCTGCGCACGCCGCTGGCCATCGTGCAGTCCTCGCTCGACAACCTCGAACAGGGGGCGCTGGATGCCGATCAGCGTCGGCTCACGGGTCGCGCCGCCGATGGCGTACTCCGTTTGCGTGCGATCCTGAATGCCGTGTCGAACGCGAGCCGCGCCGAGCAGGCAGCCCGCACGGCCGAAACAGCGCCCGTTGCCCTGGCACCACTCATCGCCCAGCTTCGTGACGCCTACGCGGCGACGTTCCCGAGTCACGCATTCGAGCTGCGCAGCGACGCCGCTCCGACCGTCGTCGGTACGGCCGAGCTCATCGTGCAGGCGCTCGACAAGCTCATCGAAAATGCCGTGCGCTTCGCGCCCGAAGGCACCACCATCGATCTCTGGCTCGAAACCCAGGACGCGCAGGCCGTGGTGCAGGTTCGCAACCTCGGTCCGGCACTGCCGCAAGGCGACCCGGCGCGACTGTTCGACTCATTCGTGTCCACAGGCGGCACGGGCAGCACGCATCTCGGTTTCGGCCTGTACATCGCGCGACTCATCGTGGAGGCGCACGGCGGCAGCGCCGCGGCCGCCGACTGGCGCGAGGACGCCGAGTCGGGCGTCGTGGTGACATTGCGCCTGCCGCTCGCTGCGAGCTGACGCTGCGCGGCCGCCGCGCTATGGTTTGGGCACAGTGGCGACACGCAACAACAACGCAAGGTGAGTAACAGCCCGTCCCAACCCAATGGCGTGATCGCACACGTCAACCTCGCCCGGGGCTACCGCGGTGGCGAACGCCAAACGGAGCTGCTCATTCGTGAGCTGGCGAAGCGCGGCGTGCGCCAACGGCTCGTCGCCCGCACAGGGGAGCCACTCATCGTGCGACTGGCCGACGAGGCGACGCTGGAACGCCGCGCCGTGGGCGGCATTGTCGGCGCCGCGCGGGCGCTCAAGGGCGCGAGCCTCGCGCACGCGCACGAAGGCCGCTGCGTACAGGCCACCGCATTGGCGCGATGGCTGTCGGGCGTGCCCTACGTCATCACACGGCGCGTCGTGCGCCCCATCAGCGACAACCTCATCATGCGGCGCGTGTACGGCCAGGCGGCCGCGTGCGTGGGCATTTCCTCGAGCATCGCCGACGCCATGGGCGCGTTCGTATCCGGGCCGACGCCACGCGTCATCCCCAGCGCGGTGACGCCCGTAGCGCCCGACAAGGGGCAGGTCCGCGCCTTGCGCGAGCGCTGGGGTCCGAATCCCGTCGTCGGTCATGTCGGTGCGCTCATTGGCTACCAGAAAGGTCAGCCGCTACTTATCGAAGCCGCGCGCGCCCGGCCCGGTGTCAGCTTTGTGTTCGTGGGTTCCGGGCCCGACGAAGACGACCTGCGCGCGCAGGCCGCGGGGCTCGACAACGTGCACTTCACGGGGCAGGTCGATGATGTGGCAAGCCATCTCGCAAGTTTCGACCTGTTCGCCTTCCCGTCCCTGTTCGAGGGTTTGGGCTCCATCCTGCTCGACGCCATGTTCCTCGAACTGCCGATTGTCGCCGCGCGCACGGGCGGCATTCCTGACATCATTGTCCATGAGGAAAACGGGCTGCTCGTACCGACCGACAATGCCCCGGCGCTCGGGGCCGCAATCGATCGACTGCTCGGTGATGCGGACCTGCAAACGCGGTTTGCTCAGGCCAACCGCGAGGCCATCGGCAACTACTCGGCGTCGCGCATGGCGGACCGCTATCTGGCGCTCTACACGGAGTTGATGACATGAGACACCTGCTGATTGTCGCCACCGCCTCGCTGGCCGGCATCGCGCACGGCGACGCGTTGCCCACGCTCATGCCAGCCACACCCGATCTCGATGCGACCGCCATCATGCAGCGCGCCCATGACGCCGCCGGCGGCACACAATGGGTACGACCCAAGTCGCTGTCACTGAAGGGCTACGCCGTGTTCTATCGCAACGGAGCGGCCACGCGGCACGAGCAACATCACATGTGGCGCGTCTACGCGTCGGGCAAAAAGGACGCGCATCGCGCAGACGGCAAAGTACGCATCGAGTCGATCCGCGCCGGGCGCCCCATCATCAACCTGAGCTTTGACGGCACCGCCACCTATACACCCGCAGGTCGTGCCGCGCCCTCAGCCGCCGACGCGCAATGGTCTTCCAGCTTCGGGTTCGGGGTCATTCGACACGCGCTCGATGACGGCTACACGCTGCAGCGTCTCCCCGATGATCTGGTGGACGGCCGCGCGGCTTACGTCGTCAATGTCATGGATCCCGCAGGCGGCGAGACTCGATTTGCGATTGCGCAGGATGACTACGCCGTCGTCCGCGTCGGTTTTGATACGCCACGCGGTTGGCACGAACGCATCTACTCGGACTTCTTCTCAAACGACGGCGAGCGCTGGCGCCAGCCCGCTCGAGTCAGGCTCTACTACGATGGCGTGAAAGCCAACGAGGTCATCTGGACGGCCTACGCGATTAACGAATCCCTGCCCGATTGCCTGTTCCAGTTGCCCGAGGCGACCGACTGCCGCGATGACTAGCGAGACCACGTCATGAGCTTTTTCTCAGAGCTGCGACGGCGCAACCTCCACCGAGTCGCCACGGCCTACATCATCGTGGGCTGGCTTATCATGCAGGTCGTCGACGTCATGCAGCCGGCCCTGCTGCTGCCCGAATGGATCGCGCGGCTGTTTGCAGTCGTGCTGCTCATCGGCTTTCCCATCGCCATGGTCCTGGCCTGGATCTTCGACATCACACCCGAAGGCATTGTGCGCACCGATGCCGAGCCGGCCGACGCGGTGGCGAGGCAACACGCCGGCCGCCGACTCGACCTCACCATCGTGGTCGGCCTTGTGCTTGTGGCAAGCCTCATCGTCTGGCAGCAACTTCGCCCCGCAGACGACCCACGCCTGTCGTTGGCGCCGGCCATCGCGGTACTACCCTTCGAAGATCTGTCACCGCAAAGCGACCAGCAGTACTTCGCCGACGGCGTGTCCGAGGAGATCCTCAATCTACTCGCGCGCCAGCGCGATCTTCGCGTAACCGGGCGCACCTCGTCGTTTACGTTCCGTGACAGCGACAAGACACTCAAGGACATCGGCAATGCGCTGGGTGTCTCCGCCATACTCGAAGGCTCGGTTCGGAAACAGGGTGATCAGGTACGCATCCTGGCACGGCTCGTCATGGCGCACGACGAAACCACGCTCTGGAATGAGACCTACGAGGAACAGCTCGTCGATATTTTTGCGGTCCAGGATCGAATCGCGGAATCCGTCTTCACGGCGATGGCGACACAACTCGATGACGACGGCAGTCAACAGGCCGATACGCCGTCCTTTGAAGTGTACGACCGCTACCTGCGTGCGCGGGAGCTCATCGTCTCGCGGCAGGTTGCCAATCTGGAGGAAGCCCAGGACTTGCTCAACAGCGTCTTGGCCATCGAGCCCGATTATGCGGCGCTCTGGGCCCAGCTGGCCCTCAGCGAGCGGCTCCTGTCGCTCGCGCCGGGTGGCGCGGGTATGCGGCCTATCGAGGAGAGCTACGGCAAAGCAGTCAATTTCGTGGAACGCGCACTGGAACTGGATGACGGACTCGCCGACGCGCATGCCGTACGCGGCTTGCTGTACCTCGATGGCCAGGACCTCCCACGGGCCGAAGCCGCGCTTCGACGGGCGCTCGAGATCAACCCAGCGCACACCAATGCGAGACTGTGGCTGGGTCTGTGTCTCAACGCGGCAACGCGCTACCGGGATGGTGCGAACGAAATGCAGGCACTGTTTGACGTCGACCCGCTATTCCCCCCGGTTTCCGGCAACCTGGTCAGCATCTCGATGGGTGTGGGCGAACCGGAACGGGCCCGGGCAGTCTTCCAGCGCCTGGAGCGCATAGAGGCACCGGCCGCGGAAATCGCCGCGGCCCGCGCACGTTACGAGGAAGGCACGGGTGACATCGCCATTGCCATTCGCCGCATGCAGAAGGGCGTGGACGACAACGCGCTCGCGGGCGCCGACGCACCGATCGCCCTGATGCAATTGCGCCTGGGCGACGTTAGCAGCACGCGCTTTCAGGCCTTGCCTTTCGTACCGATTCGTCGCGCACTGCTCGAGGGGCGTGGCGATGACGCGGTAGCTCGCGCGGCCGCGCTCGTTGCGCGCAGCGACGACTACTATGTCTTTCAGATCGAGTACATCCGCACCCTGGCCGACGCTGGCAAGGATGAACGACTCATCGCCTATTACCAGGAGACCTTTGGCACGATCGAAAAGTACGAACGCAGCCTGTTCTGGGCGTTCGACCCGATGCTACCGCCATTCTGGGCGATTGCTTACGCCATGCACCGTTCTGGCGCAGACACAGAATTAGACAAGGTGATGACGCGCTGGCGGCAGGCGATCGACGTCGCCCGGGCCAATGGCGCAGACAACTACGACGTCGATCTCAATGAGGCGCAGTGGTACGCACTCAGAGGTGAAACCGAGGACGCGGTCGCGTATCTTGAGCGTGCAGCCGGGCACGGTCGTGGATTGCTCGAAGCGCGTCTGCTGAACGATTATCTGAACACGCTGCTCGGCGGCCATCCCGGCTTCGAGCAGGTTATGCAAACCAACCTGCGGCGCATCAACGAGGAGCGCGCAGCGCTCGGCCTGAACGCCCTCGCCCCCTGAGCCACACGTACAGATCTACCCATGAACGAACGCATCATTGTGGTCGGCGGCGGCGCCGGCGGCCTGGAACTGGCTGTCCGCCTGGGCCGCAAGTACAAGCGCCGAAAAAACGTCGAGGTCATGCTCATCGACAAGAACCCCACTCACATCTGGAAGCCGCTCTTCCACGAGGTGGCAACGGGCTCGATGAACAGCTACCACGACGAAGCCAGCTACCTGATGCTGGCACGCAAGCACAAGTTCAACTTCAT
This sequence comes from Pseudomonadota bacterium, assembly GCA_039821605.1. GTDB lineage: Bacteria > Pseudomonadota > Gammaproteobacteria > Steroidobacterales > Woeseiaceae > CALBPI01. Next base: position 141,625 of record JBCBNV010000005.1, read on the forward strand.
CCTGGGCCGTGTCACGACGATCGACAGCAACGCGCGCACTGTGACCATCGACGCGCTTCTGGACGATGACACCGAAATCGTGCCCGAGCGTGAAATCCGCTTCGACACACTCGTGGTCGCCGTCGGTTCGTTGTCGAACGACTTTGGTATTCCCGGCGTTCGCGAATTCAGCCGCTACCTCGATTCGCGAGAACAGGCCGAGCGCTTCCACAAGCATTTTGCGACGCAGCTGCAACGCACCAACCTTGCAAGCACCTCTGAGACCCTGACCGTCGGTATCGTCGGCGGTGGCGCCACGGGCGTCGAGCTTGCGGCAGACATGCACAACGTCGTGCAACGCTTGCGTGAGTACGGCTTCGAACATTTTGGTAAGGAGCGGCTCAGCGTCACGCTGATCGAGGCGGCGCCCGAGTTATTGCCGCGCCTGCCTGAGCGTATCGGTGTATCCGTACGCGAAGAGCTCGGCCGCATCGGCGTCGCCGTGCGCGTCGACACACGCGTGTCCGAGGTGCGCAAGAACTGCGTGGTCACGAGCGACGGCGAGGACATCCCGGCGCAGATCAGTGTCTGGGCCGCAGGCGTGCGCGCGCCCGAGTGGCTCGAGAGCTGTGGCCTGCCCGTCGACAAGCTCGGGCGCGTCGAGGTCAACGACGACCTGACGGTCAAAGACCACCCGGGCGTGTTCGCCATCGGCGACTGCGCGGCAGCTCGCAATGCCGACAGCAGCGAGATCCCGCCCCGCGCGCAGGCGGCCCACCAGATGGCCACGGTCGCCGCAAAGAACATCGTGGCGCAGCGCCGCGGCAAGCGCATGCGTGCATTTAAGTACCGCGATTTCGGCAGCCTCGTGAGCCTCAGCAAGTACTCTACGGTGGGCAACCTCATGGGCAACCTCGTCCGCGGCACGATCTTCGTTGAGGGCTGGATCGCGCGGCTCGTCTACCTGTCGCTCTACCGCATGCACCAGGCCACCGTGCACGGCCGATTTTCGACGCTGCTGATCATGCTGGGCGATCGCATCTACAAGGCCACGCGCGCCGAAGTGAAATTGCACTGAGCGCTCGCGCGCCTCTTGTGTTCTTGCGCGAAGCCACTACAATCGCGCGCACCCGAAATTCAGAGGCCTGTATGTCCTCCAGCTAACGGCGCGTTGGCCAGCTCCGGCGGTACAGCGCGTTAGCCACAACGTGTTCCACCGCTTGCAAAGGTTGCTGCCATGCCTTTCGATGCTGTTGCCTTAGATCCTCATCCTGACTGGCCCGTTCACGACCAGACTTCGACGCCCGACAGCGTTCAACCGGACCGCGTCACCCAGGACCATTTCATTGTCCGCAACGGTGTCGAGTTCGCGGGCACCCACGTCATTATCGATCTCTGGGAAGCCGAGGGTCTCGACGACCTGGCCCGTATGGAGCGCGCGTTCCGCGAGGTCATCGACACCTGCGGCGCGACACTGCTGCACATCCACCTGCACCACTTCACGCCCAACTACGGTATCTCGGGCGTGGCCGTGCTGGCCGAGTCGCACATCAGCGTCCACACCTGGCCCGAACGCGGCTTCGCCGCCTTCGATGTGTTCATGTGCGGTGACGCCCAGCCTGAGCTCGCGGCAGACGTTCTGGCCCGTCATTTTGCGCCGGGCCGACTCGAGGTGCGCGACCTGCGTCGCGGCACCGTGACGCCCGCGACCGGAGGCTGATCCGACATGGCCGATTTCGAAGAGACGCTCTACGACGCCGTCGCCCAGAAATTCCGAATCGACAAGCTCTACTTCGAGAACAAGACGGAACACCAGCACCTCATGATCTTCCACAACGCGGCGCTGGGCCGGGTCATGACACTCGACGGCATTGTGCAGACCACCGAAGCGGACGAGTTTGTCTACCACGAGATGATGGCGCACGTGCCGCTCGTCGCTCACGGCGCCGCGAAACGCGTGCTCATCATCGGCGGCGGCGATGGCGGCATGTTGCGCGAGGTCGTCAAGCACCCCGTCGAGTCCGTGACGCAGGTCGAGATCGACGCCGCGGTGGTCGAGATGGCCAAGGCCTTTCTGCCCGACCACTCCGCAGGCGCCTACGACGACCCCCGCCTGAACCTCGTGATCGATGACGGCTTCGCCTTCGTGCGCGACGACACGGGCGAATTCGATGTGATCATCGTCGACAGCACCGACCCGATAGGCCCCGGCGAAGTGTTGTTCAGTGAGGACTTCTACGCACACGCCAAGGCCCGGCTCGCGCCCGGCGGGGTCATCGTGACCCAGAACGGGGTGCCGTTCTTCCAACCCGATGAAGTGACGACGACGCACCGACGCCTGGCGCGTCACTTCGCCGACGCCACGTTTTACTGCGCGCCGGTCCCAACCTACTACGGCGGCTTCATGACCTTTGGCTGGGCCAGTGACGACACCGAGCTGCGCGCGGTCACGCGCGACGATGTCGCGGCACGCGTCAGCGCGCTCGCGCTCACAACGCGCTACTACAACGCCGACATGCAGGGAGCCGCATTCGCCCTGCCGCAGTACGTGCGCGCTGCCATGCAGGGCGAATGACCGGGCGCCACGTCACGATCGGCGCGCCGGCCGAAACGACCGCGCACTACGAGGACCTGGTCGAACGCTACGGCTCGCCGCTGCTCGTCTACGACCCCGCCGTGGTGCGTCAGCGCTACACGGAACTGCAGCGCGCGCTGCCCGGTGTGGCGCTCTACTACGCCGTCAAGGCATTGCCCAGTGAACACGTGATTCGCACGATCGACGCACTGGGTGGCGGTTTCGACGTCGCGTCGGGTGGCGAGACCGAGTTGCTGCTGCGCGAAGACGTGTTCGGCCGTCGCACGATCCACACCCACCCGATCAAGAAAGACGCGGAGATTCGCAGCGCGCTGCGCTATGGCGCCACGACCTTTGTCGTCGACAACGACTACGAGCTCACGAAGTTCGTCCCCTATCGGAGCCGCGTCGGCATCCTGCTGCGCGTGAGCTTTCGCGCCAGCGACGCCGTCGTCGACCTGTCGCGGAAATTCGGCTGCGCGTTCGAGGAATTGCCCGGGCTGCTCGACCGCGCCGCGGCGCTCGGCATCCATGTGAAGGGCCTGAGTTTCCACGTTGGTTCACAGTGCGTGGACGCCGCGAAGCACGTCGAGGCCATCGAGCGGTGCGCGGCGCTCATGCTGGCGCGCGCGGAGACGGACCCCACACCCATGAGCGTGCTCGACATCGGCGGCGGCTTCCCGACCGACTACCACCGCACGGGTCTCGAACTCGAGTCCTGGTGCGCCCCGATCCGCGCGGCTCTTGACCGGGTACCTACCGACTGGCGATGCATCGCCGAGCCCGGCCGCGTCCTCGTCGCGCCCGCCGTCACCTGCATCACTACTGTCGTGGGCAAGTCGCGACGCGACGGGGTTCGCTGGTACTACCTCGACGAAGGCGTTTACGGGTCGTTCTCGGGGCAGCTCTTCGACCATGCGGTCTACCCGCTGCAGGTGCTTCGCGAGGGCCCCGTCGAGCCCTGCATCATCGCCGGCCCCACCTGCGACTCCATCGACATTGTCGCCGAACAAGTCGCGCTGCCCGAGCTCGAACCCGGAGACCTTGTGATCGGCCACGAGATGGGTGCCTACACGGCTGCTACGCGGACGCGTTTCAACCTGTTACCTGACGCCCGCTTCATCAACCTCGAGTCCGCCTGACGACGCGTCAATCAGCGTTCGGCTTGGGGGATGTCCATGGCCTCGATGACTTCGCGAAGCCGCTCCGTGTTCACGTAGCGGTCGACGACGAGCAACGCGTTGGCATTGGCTTGCGCTGCCAGGTGCCCACTGCGGGGCATGAGCGGCCGCAGGATGGGCACGAGCTGCGCCGCGGGCAGGTGCTTGATGATAAACACACGCGTGACCCAATCCCCGGGTGCCGCGGTCTCGCCGGCCTTGAGCACTCGCGTTTCGGCCTGTCGAATGGCGTCCTTGGGCAAGACGGTGACGTAGTCGCCCGTCGCCACGGCCGCGAGGTCGTTATTGTCGAGCACGCGAAGGAAGGCGTCATAGCCCATGTCGGCATAGCCGGCCGGTCCCACGACGACGCCATTGGGTACGCGGTAGTCGAGCAGGAAGCGTTTGCCGCTATTGGCCGCGACGACATCGATGATGCTGATGATCGATGTTGTGTTGTGCTCGGTCATCCAGACGGGCGAGCGCGTCTGGCGAACGACACGCTGCTTGCCTTGCGAGCTCTGGGTTTGCCTGGGCTCGGATGACGCGCCCACTGGCGCGTTCTGTGGCGACTGCGCCAGCGCACAGGCCGACGCCAGCGAAACGAGAGTGACGGTAGCCAGAACGGATACCATTCGCGACTGCAGCATCATGCCATCTCCACAAGGTCCCGATGCTGTGTGACCGTGCGCGCTGCCCGACGTTCCCCAACGGGAGTGCTAACTACACGTCGAGGAAGTCGCAAATGCCCTGGGCGGCCTCGCGGCCCTCGAACACAGCCGTCACCACGAGGTCGGAGCCGCGCACCATATCGCCGCCCGCGAAAACCTTGGGGTTCGAGGTCTGGAAGGGCCGAACGGGGTCGGTGCTGACGCGAACGCGACCATCGGGGGTCGTCTCCACGCGGTGCTTCTCGAACCAGTCGGCCGGGTTGGGGCGGAAGCCAAACGCGATGATGACCGCGTCGGCGGGCAGCACTTCCTCACTGCCGGGCACAGGCTCGGGCCGACGACGACCGTCAGGGCCTGGCGCACCAAGCTCCGTCGTCACGACTTTCACGCCTGTCACGCGGTCGGTACCGATGATCTCGACGGGCTGCCTGTTAAAAAGAAACTCGACGCCCTCTTCCTTCGCATTGGCGACTTCGCGCCGCGAGCCGGGCATGTTGGCTTCGTCGCGACGGTAGGCGCAGGTGACGCTGGTCGCGCCCTGGCGGATCGAGGTGCGGTTGCAGTCCATGCCCGTATCGCCGCCCCCCAGAACCACGACGCGCTTCCCTGCCAGGTTCATCTCAGGGTCGACCTTATCGTGCTCGCCCAGCGTCTTGTAGGCATTGGAGATCAGGAACGGCAGCGCGTCGTAGACACCCGGCAGGTCTTCGCCCTGGAAGCCGCCGCGCACATAGGTGTAGGTGCCCATCCCTAAGAACACGGCGTCGTGCGCCTCGACCAGGTCGTCAAACGAGATGTCGTCACCGATCCGCGTGTTGAGCACGAACTCGACACCCATGCCCTCGAGGATCTCGCGGCGCGTCTCGATGATGCGTTTCTCGAGCTTGAACGGCGGGATACCGAAGGTCAGCAGGCCGCCGATCTGTGAGTAGGCGTCGTAAACCACGGGTTTGACCCCGTTGCGCGCAAGCACGTCTGCGGCGGCCAGACCGGCCGGGCCCGCGCCTACGATGGCCACGCGCTTGTCTGTGGGGACGACGTGCGAGAGGTCGGGTCGCCAGCCCTGCTTGAGCGCCTCGTCGGTGATGTATTTTTCGATGTTGCCGATGCTGACCGCACCCAGGCCGTCGTTGAGCGTGCAGGCGCCCTCGCAGAGTCGGTCCTGCGGGCAGACGCGGCCGCACACCTCGGGCAGCGAATTGGTCTGGTGCGAGAGCTCCGCGGCCTCGAGGATGTTGCCCTCGCGAATGAGGTTGAGCCAGTTCGGAATGTAGTTGTGCACGGGGCACTTCCACTCGCAGTAGGGGTTGCCGCAATTGAGGCAGCGCCCGGCCTGGTCGGCGGCCTCTTCGGCTGAGAACTGACCGTAGATTTCCTTGTAGTGGTGCACGCGCACCTCGGCCGGCGCCTTGTCGGGGTCGCGGCGCGGGATCTCGAGAAACTGCAGCGGGAATTCGTTCACAGCCATGTCAGGCAGCCTGTCGCAGTGAGGTGATCAGGGAACCCAGCTCGGATGCCTTGGGCTTCACCAGCCAGAACCGCGGCAGGAAGTCGCGGTAGTCCTCGAGGATCTCCGAAGCCCACGCGCTGTCCGTGAGCGCAACGTGCTGATCGAGCAGGCTGCGCAAGTGGTGCAGGTAGGCCTCCATCGACTCGGGCGACACGCGCTGGATGTCGATGAGCTCGTGGTTGTAACGGTCCACGAAATCGCGCTGCAGATCGAGCACGTAGGCGAAGCCGCCCGTCATGCCCGCACCGAAGTTCACGCCCGTGTCGCCGAGCACGCAGACCACGCCGCCGGTCATGTACTCGCAGCAGTGATCGCCCGCGCCCTCGATGACGGCCGTCGCACCCGAGTTGCGCACCGCGAAACGCTCGCCGGCGCGGCCCGCCGCGAACAGCTCACCACCCGTGGCGCCGTAAAGGCAGGTGTTGCCGATGATGGCCGTGTCGCGCGGCACATAGCGTGCCGTCGCGGGCGGCCGAATCACGAGGCGGCCCGCCGTCATGCCCTTGCCGACATAGTCGTTGGCGTCGCCCTCGAGCGTCATGTGCAGGCCCGCCACGTTCCAGGCGCCAAAGCTCTGCCCCGCCGTTCCGCGCAGCTTGAGGTCGATGACCGCATCACCCATCCCGAGGTTGCCATGCGCCCGCGCAATCTCGCCCGACACGCGCGCACCGATGGAGCGGTTGAAATTGCGCACCTCGTAGCCGAAACGCGCCGACTCGCGGCTGGCAACGGCCTTGGCCGTGTCAACGACCATTTGCTCTGCCAGTTCGCCGCGGTCGAAGGGCGGGTTGCTGACTTCGGTGCAGTGGCGAGGCTTGTCGGCGGCCAGGCCACCGTCGGAGAGGATCGGCGACAGGTTCAGTGCCTGCTGCCGCTCGGTCTGTCCCGACACGGCGCGCAGCAGATCGGTGCGGCCGACGAGTTCGTCGAGCGTGCGCACACCGAGTGCCGCCATGTACTCGCGTGTTTCCTCTGCCACGAAGCGGAAGAAATTCACGACCATGTCGGGCAGGCCGACGAAGTGCTTGCTGCGCAGCACCTTGTTCTGCGTCGCAACACCCGTCGCGCAGTTATTGAGATGGCAGATGCGCAGGTACTTGCAGCCCAGCGCGACCATGGGCGCCGTGCCGAAGCCGAAACTCTCGGCACCCAGCATCGCCGCCTTGATGACATCGAGGCCTGTCTTGAGGCCGCCGTCGGTCTGCAGGCGCACCTTGTGGCGCAGGTCGTTGGCGCGCAGCACCTGGTGCGTTTCGGTCAGACCCAACTCCCAGGGACTGCCTGCGTACTTCACCGAGGTCAGCGGGCTCGCGCCCGTGCCGCCGTCGTAACCCGATACCGTGATGAGGTCGGCGTAGGCCTTGGCGACACCCGCCGCGATCGTGCCGACACCGGGCTCGGACACGAGCTTCACGCTCACAAGCGCTGCGGGGTTCACCTGCTTCAGGTCGAAGATCAGCTGCGCCAGGTCTTCGATCGAGTAAATGTCGTGGTGCGGCGGCGGCGAAATCAGCCCGACGCCCGGATTGGCGTAGCGCAACCGCGCAATCGTCTCGTCGACCTTGTGCCCCGGCAACTGGCCACCCTCGCCGGGCTTGGCGCCCTGCGCGATCTTGATCTGCAGCACGTCGGCGTTGACGAGGTACTCGGCCGTGACGCCGAAGCGCCCGCTCGCCACCTGCTTGATGCGCGACATGCGCTCGGTGCCATAGCGCGCGGGGTCTTCACCGCCCTCACCCGAGTTGGAGCGGGCCCCGAGTCGGTTCATGGCAATCGCCAGCGCCTCGTGGGCTTCGGGCGACAGCGCGCCCAGCGACATGCCCGCACTGTCGAAACGGCGCACGATTTCCGAAACGGGCTCGACCTCGTCAAGCGGCACGGGCGGCGCTTTGGGTGCGAGCTCGAGCAGATCGCGCAACGTCGCCACGGGCCGGTCGTTCACAAGCGACGCGTACTGGCGGTAGACGTCGTAGTCGCCCGAACGCACAGACGCCTGCAGCGTTGCGATGACATCGGGGTTGTAGCAGTGGTACTCGCCGCCGTGCACGTAGCGCAGCAGCCCGCCCTGGTTCACGGGTACGCGCTTCGCGAATGCGATGCGCGCCAGGGCGCGCTGGTCCTGTTCGAGGTGATCGAATGTGGCACCCGAAATGCGGCTCACTGTGCCGCGGAAGCAGCGCTCGACCACCTCGTCGGCCAATCCTACGATTTCGAAGAGCTGTGAGCCGCGGTAGCTCGCGATCGTCGAGATGCCCATCTTGGACATGATCTTGAACAGACCCTTGCGGATGCCGCGGCGGAAGGCGCGGCCGAACTGGCGCGCGCCGTCAACGGTGCCCGAGACCTTGCCCTGTCGCGCCATGTCGTAGAGCACCTGGTAAGCCAGGTAGGGGTAGACGGCCGTGGCGCCATAACCGATGAGGCACGCGAAGTGGTGCGGATCGCGGGCGTAGCCCGTCTCGACGAGGATGTTGCAGTGGCAGCGCAGACCCGTCTTCACGAGGTGGTGGTGCACGGCGCCCGTGGCGAGCAACGCGTGTACGGGGCGCTGCGCCTCGTCGATGTAACGGTCGCTGAGACAAATGAGCAGCATGCCGTCGCGCACCGCGGCTTCGGCCCTGGCGCAGATGTCATCGAGGGCCTCGATCATCGGCACGTCGGCCGGGTAGTTGAGGTCGATGACGATGTGGCGGTCGGCGAACAGGTCCGGCCCCACGAGCTGGCGCCATTTGCGCTGCGACAGTACGGGCGAGTTGATAATGATGTGCTCGGCATCGGCCGCGGAGAGCTCAAACAGGTTGCACTCGCGTCCGATATTCGTCTGCAGCGACATCACGATGCGCTCGCGCAGCGAATCAATAGGCGGGTTCGTGACCTGGGCGAACTGTTGACGGAAGTAGTCGTAGAGCGGCCGCACTTCCTTGGACAGCACGGACATCGGCGTGTCATCGCCCATCGAACCCACCGCCTCCTGTGAGGCCTCGGCGAGCACGCGTAACACCTCGTTACGCTCCTCGGCCGACAGGTTGAACATCTTCTGGTAGGCCGCGAGCTCGTCGCGGTCCATGGGCTCGGCCGCCATGCGCTCGTCGACGAGCTCCGTCTCGAGGTAGCGTATGCCTTTCTTGAGCCAGCGGCGGTAAGGGGCGCGCGCCTTGATCTGATCATGAACGGCCGCCGTATCCAGCAGAGTGCCCGTCTCAAGATCGACGGCGAGCATCTGCCCTGGACCCAGGCGCCCTTTCCTGATCACTGTGGCCGGATCGTAGTCGTACACACCGATCTCGGAGGCCACGGTCAGATGGCGGTCCTCGGTCAGCACGTAGCGCGCGGGGCGCAGCCCGTTGCGGTCGAGCGTGCAGGCTGCATAGCGACCATCGGTCATGACGATGCCAGCCGGACCGTCCCAGGGCTCGATGTGACAGCCGAAGAACTCGTAAAACGCCTTGGTCTCGGCGTCCATTCGGTCGTCGGCCTGCCAGGCCGGCGGCACCAGAATTCGCATCGCCTGCAGCACGTCCATGCCACCCGCGAGCATGACCTCGAGCATGTTGTCGAGCGAGGACGAGTCCGAGCCGTCCATGGACACGAGCGGGGTCAGCGACGACACGTCGGGCAACAGGTCGGACTGGAAGTTGCGCGAGCGCGCCATGGACCAGTTCCGGTTGCCGGAGATCGTGTTGATCTCGCCGTTGTGTGCGAGCAGCCGGAACGGCTGCGCAAGGCGCCACTGCGGCCAGGTGTTGGTCGAGAAGCGCTGGTGGAATACGGCCACCGAACTCATGAGGCGCGGGTCCTTGAGGTCGGGGTAGAAGTCGGCCAGCACGCCCGGCATGACCATGCCCTTGTAGGCGATGGTGTTGGCGCACAGGCTCGCGACGTAGAACGACGCATCCACCTCGGCCAGCGCCAGTTCCGCGCGGCGCCGCGCGATGAACAGCTGTCGGTTGAACGTCGCGCGCGGCATCGTGTCGGGCGCGTTCACGAAAAGCTGCTCGATGCGCGGCAGCGTGCGCAGCGCCTCCTCGCCGCAGACGCTCGGATCCGTTGGCACCTCGCGCCAGCCGGCGACTTCAAGGCCAACGGCCTCGAGTTCCTGCTCGAGCTGCGTGCGACATCGGCCGGCGAGCAGGTCGTGGCCATTGAGAAACACGTTGCCGGCCGCAAACCGGGTCGCCAGCGTGAAACCCGCCTCTTCGGCAACTGCGCGCAGGAAGGCGTCGGGCGTCTTGATCAGCAGACCGCAACCGTCGCCCGTCTTGCCATCGGAAGCCACGGCACCGCGGTGGGTCAGGCGCGCCAAAGCACCAATCGCCGTGGCGACAAGCCACTGGCTGGGCTGGTCGTCGATGTTGGCGATGAGGCCGAAGCCGCAGCTCGCCCGTTCGAACGATGGCCGGTACAGGCTGGTGTGGTCAGGCGCGCGCATGTTGTCCGAGAGACTCCCCCGTTGTGTATCGCCGCTTGCCGCGGGCGTGGTGCGTTGCGTTTTGTGTGGCCGTCACGAACGCGGCGGGCCGATGGACTCGGCGCCGCGGTGTCGCGGTGCTACGCAGGTACGCCGGTCCTGGCTGCCGAAGCCTCTTCTGGAGGGGGCGCCGGTGCGTTGGCGTCTGAGCTTTATGCCATCAATTGATGCGGTGCGACAAACGACTAAGGCCCTGAAGTCGCAGCGCGGACCGTGCGGAGGTCCGAAAAGCGGCCAAAATGTATGAAAATAACGGCTTTCGCGGTGAACCGCTGCGATTGGACGCGATTTGCGACAATTGCTCGACTGGCCCGTGCGGGCTCTGTTGCGCGCGTAACTAACTGAGCAATCTAGCGCGGCTCATCGTCGCCGGGTGCCCAGCGCGCGCTCACGATAAGCCAGTCACTGCCGTCGCGCTCAAACGTGACCAGGAAGGTGTAGACGGCCGTCTCCAGCGCAAAGCGGTCCAGGTCGGCGCCCGCAAACCGGGTTCGAACGCGCGCCTCGGCCAGATCGTCGGTGATCAGCGTGACCTGCTCGACGTTAGGGAATACGGCCAGCCTGCCGCCGGCGCGCAGCATCACGCCACGCACGATCATGAGCGCCTGACGTCGGTCGTTGCCACGCAGATCGGCGTAGTCACCCGCGATAGCATCGCCAAACGGGCCGACTTCGCCGTCCTCAGCCGCTTCGGCCAGCGCCGAGATCCGGGCGCGGATCTTCTCCTCCGGGCCCTCGCTGCCGCCACACGCGGCCAGGCAAACGTACAGACTCAGAGTTAACGCGGTCACGAAACGCATGCGCGCAGTATCCCACCGTGCCGCCGATCTGTCAGAATCTGCCGGCAAAGGCAGTGCAAGACGGAGCGCGCCGTGGCGGCCGACCTGAGTCCCGAAGACAACAAAGACATCCAGGCCGTACTCGACCTGTGGTTCAAGCCGCGTGCCCACGACATGCCCGGGGTCGATGCGCGTATGGACTTTTGGTTCGGGGAAGACCCCGAACTCGACATTCAGCTCCGCCACCGCTTCGGCGGCCTCATTAAGCGCGCCGCCGCCGCCGAGCTCGAGCACTGGGCCACGATCCCGTTGGGCAGACTCGCCCTGATCATCGTCATCGACCAGTTCCGCCGCAACGTCTACCGCGGCAAGCCCGAGGCGTTCAGCCACGACCGCGCGGCACTCAAGCTCACGGTCGAGGGCGCGATCGCCAAACACGACAAGTCACTGGACCTCGTGCAACGCACATTCTTTTTCATGCCGATGCAGCACGTGGAATCGCGCAAGGTGCAGAACAAGTCGGTTGCCGTGTATCAGAGCCTCATAAACAAGGCGAGCGAGGCCGAGCGCAGCACGTTCGAAACGTTTGCCCATTTCGCCGAGCTGCACCGCGACATCGTCGAGCAGTTCGGTCGCTTCCCGCACAGGAACGCCATCCTGGGCCGCGAGAACACGCCGCTCGAGGCCGAGTACCTCTCCGACGATTCGCCGAGCTTCGGGCAAGGCTGACCGCTAGCCCTCGGAAAAGCGCTGCAGTCGCTCGCGCTGGCGCGAGGACCACGCGAAGCGCGTTACGAGCAGCACGGCCGAGACGGTCAGTCCGACCACAAAGCCACCCCAGATCATCGCCGGCGACAGCTTGAAATGCAGCGCCGCGGCATAGGCCAGCGGGAACGCGATGACCCAGTAGGAGAACGTCGTCAGGAACATGGGGACGCGCGTGTCGTGCAGGCCGCGCAAGGCCCCCGCCGCACCGACCTGAACGCCGTCCGACACCTGGAAGATGGCCGCGACGAACAACAGCGACAGCGCGATGGCCTGCACGTTCGGGTCATCGGTGTAGAAACCCACGATCTGGTCGCGGAACAACAAGAGGCCGATGGCCGACACCGTCATGAACACGGCGCAGGCACCGATACCGAGCCAGCCGCGCAGACGCGCGAGCGACACGTTACCCGCGCCCAGCGAGCGGCTCACGAGCACGGTCGTGGCTGAGTTGAGGCCCATCGGAATCATGAACATCGTCGACGCGTAGTTGAGCGCCACCTGATGCGCCGCGGCGATGTTGGCCGACAGCTTGCCCATGAGCAGCGACACGGCGCTAAACAGACCGGCCTCAGCAATGATCGACACCATGATGGGCAAGCCGAGCGCGAGAATCTCGCGCATCTCCGCCCACTGCGGACCACGACCCAGCTTGAAGATTTCGTAAGGCTTGTAGCGCGCACTGGTCAGCATGTAGGCGAGCAGGCTCGCAAACATGAAGTACATCGTGATGGCGCTGGCGACGCCGGCACCGACGGCACCCATGGCGGGCGCACCGAGTTTGCCGTACATGAACACCCAGTTGCCCGTGACGTTCACAACAAGTGCGCCGATCGAGACGTACATGACAGGCCGCGTCCAGCCGATGCCCTCAGTGGTGTAACGCAACACAAGGTAGGCGAAGGCCGCGGGCGCACCCCAGACGATGGCGCGCAGGTAGTCGACGGTGAGCTGGCGGAATTCTTCGTCGATGCCAATGGCTTCGAGCGCACCTTGTGCGCCGAGCTGGATCGTGACCAGGACCGACGACGAGATAACCAGACTCAGCCAGAAGCCCTGTCGCGCATAACGCCCCATGAGGTGGCCCTGGCCCCGGCCCGCGTAACGCGAGCCGATGGGCGAAATCGCCATGAGCACGCCCAGCGCAAACAGGAAGAACAGCATCCAGGCGCTATTGCCCACGGCGACGGCGGCCAGCGCTTGCGCCGAGATCTTGCCCGACATGACGGTGTCCGCGAGCCCCATACCCGCAATCGCCAAGTTGTTCACGATGATGGGCGCCGCGAGCCGCACGAGGCCCTGAAACTCGGTCTTGAGACCGGGCTGCGGGGGATCGAGAACGTCGGTGGTCATGGGGGTTCCGGCTTTCGCCGCCAAATGGCAGCGGGCGAGCGTATCACGCGCGCGTGAACGGCCGTGGTATTTGGTACGCTCGCGGCACCACCGCACACACTGGAGTGTTTGCCCCATGCTTCACAACGGCACCTCGCGCCGCGTCGCCATCGTCGGCGGCGTGCGCATCCCGTTCGCACGCTCGCACACGGCCTACCGCGACGCGTCCAACCTCGACATGATGACGGCCACGCTCAAGGCGCTCGTCGAGCGCTACGACCTCGCCGGCCAGACGCTGGGTGATGTGTCGCTGGGCGCCGTGATCAAGCACTCGCGCGACTGGAATCTCGCCCGCGAGGCCGTGCTCGGCAGCGGGCTCGCACGCCAGACACCGGCCTTCGATTTGCAGCGCGCCTGCGGCACGAGCCTCTCTGGCTGCGTCATGGTCGCCAACAAGATCGCCCTCGGTCAGATCGACGCAGGCATCGGCGCGGGCACAGATACAGTCAGCGATCCGCCCATCGTCTACCCGGACGACTACCGCAAGCTCATGATGGCCAGTTACCGGGGCCGCAGTTTTGGCGCACGCATCAAGCCCTGGCTGGGCCTGCGACCGCGTCACTTCAAACCCGTCCTGCCGGGCGTTGAAGAACCGCGCACGGGTCTCTCCATGGGCCAAAGCACGGAGCTCACGGCCAAGACCTGGAACATCGACCGTGAGTCGCAGGATGCGCTCGCGCTCGCCAGTCATCAGAACGCACACGCGGCCTGGGAGGCCGGCTTCTACGACGATCTCGTCGTGCCATTCGCGGGCCTTGCGCGCGACAACAACATGCGTGCCGACTCCTCGATGGAGAAGCTCGCAAAACTCAAGCCCGCGTTCGACCGCAGCCCGACAGGCACGATGACGGCGGGCAACTCCACGCCGCTCACGGATGGCGCCTCATCGGTGTTGCTGGCCTCCGAAGACTGGGCCCGGGAACGCGGTCTGCCCGTGCTCGCCTACCTCGACTTCTGCAAGGTGGCCGCCGTCGACTTCATCGACGACGAAGGCCTGCTCATGGCACCCGTCTACGCCGTCTCCGACATGCTCAAGGACGCTGGCTTGAGCTTCGACGACATCGACCTGTTCGAGATTCACGAAGCCTTCGCGGCCCAGGCGCTGGCCACCATGAAGGCCTGGGCCGACCCCGAATTTTGCCGCGACCGGCTGAGCCGCGACGTGCCGCTGGGCGAGGTGCCGCGCGACAAGCTCAATATCAAGGGCGGCAGCCTGGCCGCGGGCCACCCATTCGCGGCCACGGGCGGGCGCATTGTCGCGACGCTGGCCAAGATGCTGCACGAGCGTGGCAGCGGGCGCGGCCTGATCTCCATTTGCACGGCTGGCGGCATGGGCGTCACAGCGATTCTGTCCGCCACCTGACACCGCCGGCTGCCGCGCTCCCGTGACGGAGCAGCGGCAGCGGTCTGCTATAGTCTGGCGCTTTGCCGCGCGGGCCCGACCTGCGCGCGCACGTTATGACAAGGCTGCCGCGCGACGCCGGGGGGCGCGACCGAAGCAGCCGTGTGTGCTGATCAACACTGATTCACGGGGATCCGTATGGAAGGTCTGAGCAATTTTCTGGCTGTGTCGAACGCCATTCTCTGGGCGCAGCCTGTGCTCTACGCACTGCTCGCCACTGGCGTGCTGTTCACGATCTGGAGCGGCGTCGCCCAGTACCGCGCGCTGACGCACGGCGTCGGCGTGGTTCGGGGCAAGTACGATCACGAAGACGACCCGGGTGCCATCAGCCACTTCCAGGCCCTGTCAGCCGCGCTCTCGGCCACGGTCGGGCTCGGCAACATCGGCGGCGTCGCACTGGCCATCGCACTGGGCGGCCCCGGTGCCGTGTTCTGGATGTGGGTGGTTGGCTTCTTCGGCATGGCGATCAAGATCACCGAAGTCACGTTGTCGATGCTCTACAGAAACACCGATGATCCCAACAACCCGCACGGCGGCCCCATGTGGGTCATCAGCAAAGGGCTGCCCGGCATCGCACCGGGTCTTGCCGGCGTCGGCAAGACCATTGGCGTCGTCTTCTGCCTGACGCTGCTCGTCTCGACGGCCACGGGCGGCAACATGTTCCAGGCATGGAACGTTGGCGAAATCACGCACGCCTACTTCGGTGTGCCGAGCATCGTGACCGGCATCGTGCTGGCCGTGATCGTGGGTGCGGTCATCATTGGCGGCATCAAACGCATCGGCCGAGTCGCAGGTACGCTCGTGCCGTTCATGGTGGCGCTCTACCTGATCGCAGGCATCTACGTGCTCGCGTTGAACGTCGAGAAGATTCCGGAAATGTTCGCGCTCATCGTTTCAGGCGCGTTCAACCCGCAACAGGCCACGGGCGCCTTCATCGGCGGCACCGTCGCCTACGGCTTCCTCATCGGCATGAAGCGCGCGCTGTTCTCGAACGAAGCGGGCCAGGGCAGCTCGCCCATCGCCCACTCCGCCGCGCGCACCAAGGAGCCCGTGCGTGAGGGCGTCGTCGCCGGTCTTGAGCCCTTCATCGACACGATTGTGGTGTGCACGTTCACGGCGCTCATCATCTTGTCGACGGGCGTCTGGAACCGCGACGCCACGGCTGTACTCGATGTTGAGCCCAACATCACCAAACTGGCCGACGGCAGCTGGCAGGTCGAAACCGTCGACGCACCGGAGTCGGACGAGTTGCCCATCGGCGAGAGCGTCTACCTCATCGTTGAGGCCGATCCCAACTCGGACACGGGCAATAACCTGCACAAGCTCAACGGCACGGTCATCGCGGCTGAGGACGGGACCAAGCAGATCCAATGGGTGCCGCTCGTGACCTCGGGTGGACCGGCCATGACCGACCTCGGCGTCTATCCGAACTACGTCGGCGCGACCATGACGGCCAAGGCGTTCGACACGGTGCAGCCCGGGCTCGGGATGTGGCTCGTGACGCTGGCGTCGTGGCTGTTCGCGATCTCGACGATGATCTCCTGGAGCTACTACGGTGAGCAGGGCATGGTCTATCTCGCGGGCGAGAAATCCGTGCTGCCCTACAAGCTCGTGTTTTGCGGCCTGATCATCCTGGCCACGTTCGGACTCATTGAAACCGACACCGACCTCGACAACATGACGGGCGTCGGCACGGGCGTGATGCTGTTCGCCAACGTGCCCATCATGTGGATCATGGGCTACCAGGCGATGCGCGCCTACAAGGCCTACATCGCGCGACTCAAGGGCGGCGAATTCGAGGCAGAGGCGGCCGAGGTCAAAGCCGGTAAGTAGCCTCGTCGACCGTTCGACACAAAGGCCCGGCCTCGGTCGGGCCTTTTTTATTGGCGCGCGCGGCCGCACTATTGCTCTCATGAGACGCCCCACCCTGACACTGCTGCTCGCCCTGCTGTGCACGCTCACAGCACGCGCCGATATCCCGGGCTTTGCGCCCGGCAACACGGCCGAGGCCAATGGCCTTGCCATCGCAGAGGAGGCCGACAGACGCGGCCAGGGCTTCGGCGACTCGCGCTCAACGCTGACCATGACGCTCTACGACGGTCGCGGCAACTCGGCGACGCGCGAGATGTCGGGCAAGACGCTCGAGATGCCCGACGACGGCGACCGCACGCTGCTGTTTTTCGAGAACCCTCCCGACGTTGCGGGCACGGCGTTTCTCACGCACAGCCACGGCGAGCGTGACGACGACCAGTGGCTCTACCTGCCCGCGCTCAAGCGCATCAAGCGCATCGCCTCGAGCAACCGTTCAGGCGCGTTCATGGGCAGCGAGTTTTCCTACGAGGACCTCGGCAACGACGAGGTCGAGAAATACGATCACCGCTATCTGGGCGAGGCCGATGTCGACGGCGTCGCGACCTACCAGCTCGAACGCACACCCAAGCTGCGCTCGGGCTACTCGAAACAGATCGTCTGGCTCGACCAGGCCGAGCTGCGCGCCTGGCGCATCGAGTACTACGACCGCGGTGACCGCTTGCTCAAGACGCTGTACCCGCGCGACTACGAACAATACCTCGAGCGCTTCTGGCGCCCGCTGACCATGGAGATGGTCAACCACCAGAATGGTCGGCGCACCGTGCTCGAGTGGGCCGACTACGTGTTCGGGCTCGAGCTGCGCGCGGGCGACTTCGAGCGCGATGCGCTGCGCGACATTCGTTAGCCTGCTCGTCGTCGCGGGCGCCGGCGCAGCCAGCGACTGGGAGCTCGACGCCGAAGTCGCGCTCTCCGCGCGCTATTTCCTGCAGGAGACCGACGACCCGCGCCAGGACCAGTTCGCAGCCGACCTGTACGGACAGGTCGACGCGTTTCGCGACTGGGACCAGGGGCGCCAGCGCTTCGCCGTGTCCGTCAACGCGCGCGGCGACTCCGACGACGGCGAGCGCAGCCGCTTCGACGTGCAGGAGTTCTACTGGCGTTACCGCTGGCCACGCGCCGAGGTCGCCGTGGGCGTCGACCGCGTGTTCTGGGGCGTCACCGAGGCGCTGCACCTCGTCGACGTCATCAACCAGACCGATCTCGCGGCCAGCCCCGATACCGAAGACAAACTCGGTCAGCCCATGCTGCGCCTCACGCTAAGACCGCGCTGGGGCACGATCGATGCCTACGTGCTGGCACGATTTCGCGAGCGGCGCTTGCCGGGCACGGCCGGCCGTCTACGCGGTCCCGTCGAGATCGTGGCAGACGCCGCGCGGTTTGAGTCCGGCGACGGCCGCAGTCATGTCGACTACGCGCTGCGCTACAGCCACTACGTCGGCCCCGTCGAGTTCGCGCTGTCGCAGTTCACGGGCACGGCGCGCACGCCCGCCTTCGATCTCATCGGCATCGCGCCCGTGCCACAGATCGCGCCCGTCTACTTCCAGACCGACCAGACGGGGCTCGAACTGACCTACGTCCAGGGCAACTGGCTCTGGAAGCTCGAAGCCATCTCGGCGCGCGACCCCGTGCAGCGGTACCGCGCGGCCACCGGCGGCTTCGAATACACCTGGTCGAGTGTGTTCGGCAATGCGGACCTCGGCCTTATTGCCGAGTACCAATACGACAGCCGCAACGCCGGCGAGGTGCTCGCGTTCGACAATGCCGGGTTGTTCAATGACGACCTCGTCGTTGGCACGCGGCTTGGGCTCAACGACTTCGCCGGCAGCGAGTTCTTGCTCCTGGCCACACGCGACCGCGACAACGGCGGCCGCGTGGTCACGGTGGAGGCGTCGCGACGCCTGGGCTCGCAGTGGCGGCTGGCGCTCGAAGGCCAGCACTTCTCGGCGGGTGACGAGGCCGACCTGCTGACGATCCTGGCGCGCGAGGACTACTGGCGGCTGTCGCTGACGCGCTACTTCTGATCGCGGCGCACGAGCTGCCAGGCGCATTCGCGCATGGCCGTGACGCCGCGCGAGCGAAACTTGGGTTCCTCGTCGAGGACCTCGGTACTGCGCAAGTGCGCTACCGCGAAGTCCGCGGCGAACAGCGCCTCCACCTCATTGGCCAACACGGCAAACGGCGGCCCTGACATCTCCTGCTGCGCGTACTCGACCGTCACGAGCAAGGTGCCACTCCCTTCGGGCAGCAACGCCGCGAGTGCCGCCGCGTAGCGCCGGCGTGTCTCGACATCGAGTGCGACCAGCGCCGCGCGGTCGTAGCAGGCCGTCGCGCCCTGCAGGTGCTCGGCTGTCAGCGCGAAGGCGTCACCGCAGTAGAGCCGCACGTTGCCCTGCTCGAGATAGTCGATACCGGCCAGTTGTCCCCGTTTCGGCGACTGTCCCGCCTCCTCGAAGAAGGCTTCGACGGCGACGGGACTCAGCTCAATGCCGACGACGCGATGCCCCTGCTCTGCAAGCCAGTGCATGTCGAGGCTCTTGCCCGCGAGCGGGACAAATACCGTCGCACCGGCCTCGACGCCCGTCGTCGGCCAGTGCGCCGCCAGCATGGGGTGGATGTCCGATCGGTGGAACCCGATGCGGTCGTCGCGCCAACGCGCGTGCCAGTCCGCGTTGGCCACGGCGACTACCAGTGCCCCGTGCCCGGCGCGCCCTTGATGGGGCCCGTAAGCTCCGGCGTGACCCAACCCCCGTAGAAGCCCCCGGGCTGCGGCGTCGCGCGATCCTCGCCGACCCAGCAGGCGTCAACGCGCTGCGGCATGAACGCGATCCAGCCCGCGATGCGGTCGAACTCCGGGTAAGGCTTCGGGTAGCACCACGCGGCGGCCGCTGAGCACACACCTTCGACGACCACGTCGAAGTAGGCGGCCTCGCCTTTCCATTCGCAGTGGCTCGACGGGCTGATGGGCACGAGCGCATCCATGTTCACATCATCGGTGGGCACGTAATAGGTGGGCGCGCTGGCGGTTTCGCACACGCGTTGTGCGCGCACGGAGTCCGCTATCACCGCACCCGCGTGCTCGACGCGAACCCGCTTCGCGACCGACTCTAGCCGCGGCGGGCGCGGATAGTCCCAAACCGACTCCTGGCCCGGACCCGGCACCTCGATATTGTCGGGACGCGGTGAGCGGCCCCAGGCGCGCCGCGCGGCCAGGATCCAGTCGGGTGCGCTGCGCTCAGCCATCGTTACTGTCGGTGTCCGCCGGCGCGTCCTTGCCCGTCCTGGCGCGCCCACCGCGCAGCCCCAGCGCGCGTTCGATCCGATCTCGCGCGGCCTCGAATCGCTCACCCTGCGCCTCCCGGCGTACGTAGTTTTCGACGTCGGTGACGAGACTGTCGAGATCGGGATCGTCGTGGTCGTCATCGCGGCCCAGACGATCAGCGGCGCCAAACAGGTTGATGGCCTTTTCGGTGCGCCGACCAAAGGCAACGACCTCGTAGAACTCGCTGCCCGATTTCGCGCCGGGCTTGAACAAGCTGATCGCCGTCGCAATTAAGGAGACCGGTATCAGGATAAAGTCGCGCAGTCCGTCCACGATGAGCTTGATCTGAAACACGATCGCATCGCGGACCATCTCGCTCTTTGTGACGTCGACTGTGGGTTCTTCGGTTGTGGCGTTTTCAACGGAATCAGACATGGGGCGTGCTTGCTGGCCTGTCGTGGATGTCACTGATACTGTAACGAATTCTTTGGGCAGACAGTAACAGCGATGGCGCGCTACTCCGGCGATGCAGACTTCGACCACGGCAAGCCCCAGGCGATTGGGCTGCTCGTGGTCAATCTCGGCACACCTGACGATCCTTCGACAGGTGCTGTACGCCGCTACCTCAAACAATTCCTCTGGGACCCGCGCGTCGTCGAACAGCCGCGCTGGCTCTGGTGGCTCATCCTGAACCTCATCATCCTCCGGATTCGACCGTCGCGCTCGGCCGCGGCCTACCAGAAGATCTGGACCGATGAAGGGTCGCCGCTGTTGCTCAACAGCCAGTCCATTGCCAGCAAGGTGGGCGCGGCGCTCGCTGCGGCCAGCGGCAGCCCCGTCGTGACCGAGCTCGGCATGTCCTACGGTTCGCCGTCGATACCCGACGCCATTGATCGGCTGCGTGCGAAGAACGCGCGCCGGCTCGTGGTGCTGCCGCTCTACCCGCAGTACTCGGCGACCACGACGGCAACCGTGTTCGACCAGGTGACCGAGACGCTGCGGCGCCTGCGCTGGGTACCCGAGCTGCGGTTCATTAACCAGTACCACGATCGCCCACGATTCGTTTCAGCGTTGGCCGACAGCGTGCGTGCGCATTGGCAGGAACACGGGCGCGGCGAACGCCTGCTGTTTTCGTTCCACGGCATCCCGCAGCGTTATTTCCGCGCCGGCGACCCCTACCACTGCCAGTGCCAGAAGACGGCGCGACTTGTCGCCGACGCGCTGGGCCTCGAGAAGGGCAGCTGGCAGGTCAGCTTCCAGTCGCGTGTCGGCCGCGAGCCCTGGCTCATGCCCTACACGGACTACACGCTCGAAGACTGGGGCGCCGAGAAACTCGGCAATGTGGATGTCATCTGTCCGGGCTTCGCCGCCGACTGCCTCGAGACGCTCGAAGAGATCGCGCTCGAGAACGGCGAGGCCTTTGTCGAGGCCGGCGGCGGCGCGCTGCGCTACATCCCCGCACTCAACGACGGTGACGACCAGGTCGCCACCCTTTCAGACCTTGTGCTCGAGCACACGGCCGGTTGGCATGACGCCCTCAAGACCGACAACGCGCAGATCGGCGACAGCGCTCGCCGTGCCGAGGCGCTGGAGCAGCGCGCGGCGGCATCATGAGCGCCCGCTTTCTCGAGATCAGTGCCACCTCCCACGATCTCGCTGCGTCACTGAACTTCTACCGCGCCCTCGGCTTTACCGAGCTCACGACGGCCGACACCTGGCCGCACGATTACGCCGTGGTCACCGATGGTCAGATCACGATCGGGCTGCACGGTCAGGCCTTCGAGGCACCGCGCATCGCCCTGGCCTTGCCGGACCTGCAGCGCACCGCACTGCAGCTCGGCGACAATCCCAGACTGCAGTCGATGCGCATCGACCCCGAGAGCTTTCACGAGGTGCTGCTGGCCGACGACGACCACCATGCCCTGTGGTTGCTTGAGGCCCGCACCTACTCGCCCGCGAGCGATGCACCCGCGCGGTCGCAACTGGGCTCCGTGCTCGAGTGGACCCTGCCCGTTCGTGACGCGCTGGCCAGTGCCCAGTTCTGGGCGCCCTACTCCAACGCCTCGCTGGCCGTGATCGAACGCCCGAGCATGCACATGCGCCTGGCCATCGACAGCCTGCCCGTCGGCCTGTCGGAACAGGCGCGCGGACGCGATCCCATGCTGTCGTGGCGTGTCGATGACCTGGCAAGCCTCGGCGTGACGCTCGACCGCATCGGCCGTCCGCTGCAACGCTGCAGCATCGGCATCGACGGCTGCTACGGGCTGGTCACTACACCCGAAGGGCTCGGGTTCTCCGTGTTCGGGGTCGATTTCGCCGACTAGTCGTCGGCCACGAGATCGCAGAGGCGCTCGCCCTGCCGTCGGAACGACGGCCCGAATCCAGCTTCATCGCAAAGGTGGTTGAGCGCCCCGAGGTCGGGGGCGCGCCGGTGCAGGTCGGTGGCGTCGAAATCCAGCGGCACGTCCGTCGGGATGCGCGTGAGCTCGCGCGAGATCATCGCGATGTCGCGGTGGGCCTTGAGCTTCTCACCGAGCTTGGCGGCACCGCGCACATTGACCTCTGTCACCTGGTCGAGGTTCGCGTAGACGACGTCGAGGCTGCCAAAGTGGTTCAGCAGCGCGGCCGCCGTCTTGCGGCCCACGCCGGGGACTCCGGGGATGTTGTCGACCGCGTCACCGGCCAGCGCCAACAGGTCGGCGATCTGCTCGGGAAAAACGCCGAAGGCCCGAGGAATGTCGTCATAGCCGAGCTTCTTGTTGCCCGCGAAATCCCAGAACGTGTCGACTGGCGTCAGCAGCTGCATGAGGTCCTTGTCGCGGCTCACGATGGTGCAGGGCACACCGTGGCTGCGCGCATCAACCGCCAGCGTGCCAATGATGTCGTCAGCCTCGTAGAGATCGCTGGCCGCTTCACGCAGACCGAGTGCGCGCGCCATGCGCCGGCACTGTTTGAACTGGCGGTCGAGCTCGGGCGGCGCGGGGTCGCGGTTGGCCTTGTACTCGGGGTAGATGTCGTTGCGATAGGAGCTTGCGAGACTCTCGTCAAAGGCTACGGCAATCTGGTCCGGCGACACGTACTCGAGAAAATCGGCGAGAAAGCGTGTGAAGCCGTACAACGCGTTGGTCGGGTTGCCCTCGCCGTCCGTCATGTCGTCGGGCACCGAGAACCACGCGCGGAACACGTAGACGCTGGCGTCTATGAGATAAACCATTCGCCGAATTCTAGCAGCGCGTGCTAGCGCAGGTCGGCAGCCGTTGCGGCGGCGTTGTCCTCGAGGTGGATGCGCAGACGTTTGTGCAACGGGCTCGTGCGCGGGAAGTGCGCGAGCAGGTACTCCATCTGGTCGGCGAGCACGCGCCGGCCCTTGAGGTAGATGTACTCGGCATAGGTGGGCGTGAACGGCACGGCGATGAGCTGCATGCCGGCCTGCTCGGGCGTATTGCCCCCTTTGTGGTTGTTGCAGCGTCGGCAGGCCGTGGCGACATTGGTCCAACGGTCTTCGCCCCGCTGTGAAATGGGCGTGATGTGATCGCGCGTAAGCTCTGAGTTCAGGAAGCGCTGACCACAGTAGAGGCAGATGTTCGCGTCACGCTTGAACAGCGTGCGGTTGTTCAGGGGCGGCACGTAGGCGTCGCGCAGTTCGGCCAGACCCTGGTGGGTGCCGTGGGTGGCGATGATCGAGTTGACCTCGATGACGCTGCGCAGACCGGTCAGCGCGCTGTAGCCGCCGCGAACGCGAAACAGCGGGGTTCCGCACGCGTAGGCGACTTGCTCCGCGTGATAGAGACGGACAGCTTCGCGGTAATCGATCCACTCGAGTGGCATGCCCGCGACATCCGTTCGGAGTACTTGTTGGGAAATCCGAACGCCCAGGTCAACCATGCAATCCCCCGTACCGTGCTGCGGGTCGCGGCGACCCGCCGTCGCCTGAAATCTTGCAGAACGCTGACTGAAAATCAACGCCTTGCAAGTGCCCCACCGGGACCGGCATGCTTACCGACCCATCCGTATGATTCAGCGCCCGCCGTGGCAGGTTCCCGGCCCCGTCGCGCGCCGCCCCGAAAGGGCCGCGATGCCGCCGGCAGGAGCACTTATACACACCGATGATCACGGTTTTGTGACAGCCGTCACAGCTGTGCGTCGGTGACGATAACACGTATAAGCTGCTGTTCTGAAAAAGAATTCTGGAATTCGGATTCAATTTGGCACTGCGGGCCGCCCGCTGCACGTGCAAAATGGCCCGTCGCGCGTCGAAATGATCCACAAACTTATCCACAGCCGTGCCGCAACCCGCACAAAAACAAAGAGATAGCGATTTGAGGCGTGTCGCGGTAGCCGTCGACGTGCCGCTGAGACGGCTGTTTGAGTACCGCGTCCCCAAGGCGTTAGGGCTGCCGGAACCGGGCTCTCGCGTGCGGATTCCGTTTGGTCGGCGCACGCTCACGGGGCTCGTCTGGTCACATCCCGACGCCGACAGCGAAGCGCCCTCCGGGTTGCGCGATGTCATCGCCGTAATCGACACCACGCCGTTGTTCTCGCGCGACGACCTTGCGCTCATTCAATTCGCCGCCGAGTACTACCATCATCCGCCCGGCGAGGTCGTGGCTGCGGCGCTCGCCCCGGGCATGCGAACGGGCGGCGACGCGCGCGCCGTGCAACCGTTCTGGTCGGTCACCGACGCAGGCCTCGAGGTCGACCTCGAGGCACTCGCACGGCGTGCAAAGAAGCAGGCGGCACTCATCGACGCGCTGACCCAACGCGGCGCGCTCGATGCCGAGGCTCTCAATGTGGCGCTCAAGGACTGGCGCCGCGTGGCAGGCACGCTCGTCGAACGCGGCTGGATCACGGTCGAGGATCGCGACACGGATGGTCACTGGCCCGAGCCGTTCGACGGCAAGCCGGGCCCCGAACTCGGTGCCGCGCAGCGCGAGGCGCTCACGGCCATCACGGCGCAGCGCGGTTTTGGGGTCACACTTATTGATGGCGTCACGGGCAGCGGCAAGACCGAGGTCTACCTGCACGCGATCCGCGAGTGCATCGCGCGCGGCCAGCAGGCGCTCGTGCTGGTGCCCGAGATCGGCCTCACACCGCAACTCGCACGCCGCTTCGAGCGACGACTGGGTCGCCGCGTGGCGCTGCTGCACAGCGAGCTCAGCGACGGCGAACGCACGCGCAACTGGCTCGCCGCACGCAGCGGCGCGGCCGAGGTCATATTGGGCACGCGTTCGGCCGTATTCGCACCGCTCGCACGTCCGGGCCTCATCATCGTCGATGAAGAGCATGACCCGTCGCTCAAGCAGCACGAGGGATTCCGCTACCACGCACGCGATCTCGCGGTCTGGCGGGCACGACAACTTGACGTACCGGTCGCGCTGGGCAGCGCGACGCCCTCGCTGGAATCGCTGGATAACGCGCGCGCGGGCCGCTACCAGCGGGCCGTCATGGCGGAACGCGCGGGGGGCGCGCGGGCACCCTCGATTCGCGTCATCGACCTGAACCGCCACGTCGTCGACGACGGCTTGAGCCACCCTGCGCGGACCGCCATCGCGGCACACCTCGATGGGGGCCAGCAGGTCCTTGTCTACATCAATCGCCGCGGCTTTGCGCCGACGCTCATTTGCACAGGCTGCGGCAAGATGGCCGAGTGCACCTACTGCGACGCGCGCGTAACGCTGCACCTGGGCCGCAACATCATGCAGTGCCACCACTGCGGCGCAGTCCAGGCCGTGCCCAAGGTCTGCGACGACTGCGGCGAGCCGCTTCGGGCGCTGGGCGAAGGTACGGAGCGCGTTGAACAGGCGCTCTCGACCGCATTCCCGGCCGTCGGGATCGCGCGCATCGACAGCGACACAACCCAGGCCAAGGGCAGCCGCGACGCCTTGCTCGAGTCGGCCCGCACCGGCGATGCGCGGCTGCTCGTCGGCACGCAGATGCTCGCCAAGGGGCACCACCTGCCCGACCTCACGCTCGTCGTTATCGTCAACGCCGACCAGGGCTTCTTTGCGAGCGACTTCCGCGCCGCGGAGCGACTCGCGCAGTCCGTGCTGCAGGTTGCCGGGCGCGCAGGCCGCGCCGAGGTGCCCGGCGAGGTGTTGATCCAGAGCCACTTCCCTCAGCACCCGTTGCTCGTGACGCTAGTCAACGAAGGCTACGGCGCCTTCGCGCAGGCCGCACTCGAGGAACGCGCACAGGCGGGCTGGCCGCCCTACAGCCACCTGGCCGTGGTGCATGCCGCGGCCCGCGAACCCAACGCGGCGCAAGCGTTCCTGGATCAGGTGAAGAAAATGGCGCAGGCACCGGGCGTCACGGTCCTGGGACCGGCCCCGGCCGCCATGCAACGGCGCGCGGGTCTGCACCGCTTCCAGCTGCTGTTGCAATCGCGCGAGCGCGGCCCGCTGCACGGGCTGCTGCACCGACTCGCGCCTGCGCTCGAGGCGGCCAGGGCGCCCAAGGGACTGCGCTGGTCCATCGACGTCGACCCCCAGGCCGAACTCTGAGCGCGCTGACCGCGCGCGTCGCACAGGTTAGAATCCCGCGCCTGCCTCTGACACCCGCCGGACTCCCCGTTGAAAGACCAGATTGTTGAACTGATCGGGCGCGCACTGGACGCGCTCGAAGGCGTTGAAGATCGCAATGCGCTGCCCGCGCCCGAGATCGAGCGCACCCGCGATGCCGCGCACGGCGACTACGCGAGCAACATCGCCATGCAGCTCGCGCGCCCGCTCCGCCGTTCGCCCCGCGATATCGCCGCAGCCATTGTCGCGGCGCTGCCCGCGAACGACCTCATTGAGCGTACCGACATCGCCGGGCCCGGCTTCATCAACTTTTTCCTGAGCGACGCCTCAACAACGGCCGTGGTCGGTCGCGTACTCGATACCGGCGACCAGTTTGGCCACGCCGAGGCGCCGACCGGTCGCAAGGTGCTCGTCGAGTTCGTCTCGGCCAACCCGACGGGCCCGCTTCACGTGGGCCACGGCCGTCACGCGGCCTATGGCGCGAGCCTGGCCAATCTACTGCGCGCCGCAGGCGATGATGTGACGACGGAGTACTACGTCAACGACGCGGGCCGGCAGATGGAAATTCTCGCGACCAGCGTGCTCGTGCGCGCGCTGCAGGTGGATAACGAGGCGCTGCCGCTGCCCTCGGCCGGCTACCGCGGCGACTACATCCGCGACATCGCAACGGACTGGCGTAAAGAACACCTGGGAACTTTGCCCGACCCGGGTGACTTGTTCGACAGTCTGCCCGATGACGGGCCCGATACCGGCGACGCCTACATCGACGCCATGATCGCCCGCGCCGAGGCACTCATGGGCGACGCATTCCTGACGCTCAAGCAGTTCTCGACCACCGCGATCCTCGACGACATCCGCGACGACCTGGGCGGCATGGGCGTGACCTTCGACCGCTTCTACTCCGAAGCCTCGCTCGAGACCGAGGGTCGCATTGACGACGCGCTCAACGCGCTGCGCGCCAACGGCGTCGTCGATGACCGCGACGGCACGCTCTGGTTTCGCGCCACAGAATTTGGCGACGAGAAGGACCGCGTTGTCGTGCGCAGCAATGGCAAGAAGACTTACTTCGCCTCGGACATCGCCTACCACCTCGACAAGCGCCGGCGCGGCTTCGACCTGCTGCTCGACGTGCTGGGTGCCGACCACCACGGCTACGTGGCGCGCGTGCGCGCGGGCATCGAGGCCATGGGCGAGCCGCCCGAGTCGCTCGAAGCCCGGCTCGTGCAGTTTGTATCGCTGTTTCGCGGTGGCGAGAAGGTCGCCATGGGCACGCGCTCGGGCAACTTCGTCTCGTTGCGTGAACTCCGCGACGAGGTCGGCAACGACGCGGCGCGCTTGTTCTACATCATGCGCAGCAATGACCAGCACCTCGACTTCGATCTCGAACTGGCCACGTCGACATCCAATGAGAACCCCGTCTACTACATCCAGTACGCGCACGCGCGCATCGCGGGGGTGTTCAAGCAGCTCGCCGATCAGGGGCTCACCTGGGACGATGCTGCCGGCCGCGCCGCACTGGGCGCGCTCGACAACGAGCACGCCGCAGCGCTCATGACGCGCCTCGATCGCTTCCCCGAAACGGTGCGTAACGCCGCCGAGCGGCGCGCGCCCAACGTGATCGTGAACTACCTGCGGGACCTGGCCACGGACCTGCACCGCTTCTACAACGAGTACAAATTCCTCGTCGACGACGCGCAGACGCGCAATGCGCGTCTGACGCTGGCCGCCGCCACAGGCCAGGTGCTGCGCAACGGTCTGGCCATTCTTGGCGTCAGCGCACCGGAGCACATGTAGGTGGCGAAACGGCGCAAACGTCGCAGCACGCGGCGCAAGAAGGACAACGGCAAATTCGGCGCCATGCTGTTCGGCGTCTTCGTCGGGATCGCGATTGCGGCGACGGCCTTATGGTTCCTGACGCCGGCCGGCGAACGACCCGCGCTACCCATTGCCGAGCGCGAGGCACCGCAACCGGAGTCCGAGGCCAACACGCCGCCCGACGAACCGCCCGAGCCCATCGAACCCAGCGGCAAGGGCTACGACTTCTACGACATGCTGCCCGAGCAGGAAGTGTTGATCGGCGAGGACACGTCGACCGGGACGACCCCGACCGGCGGCGCACCCCGCGCATCTCGCGAGGCGCTCCTGGAAGAAGGCTTGTACATGCTGCAGGCCGGTTCGTTTCGCAACGCCGATGGCGCCGAACGCATCAAGGCACAGCTCGCGCTGCTGGGCATCGTTGCGCGCGTGCGGCCAGTAGCCAGTGACAGCGGCACGCTGCACCAGGTCCGAGTTGGACCCGTCGATCGCGATACGGCCAACGATTTCCTGCGCCGCGTGGCCAAGGCGGACATCGATGTGAGTGTGTTCCGCGCGCGGCCCTAGCCGCCCGCGCTGAGCGCCTCGAGCGCCTGCATGGCCCGCGCCGCGTCCGCCGCGGGCACGAACACGTGATCATGGTGGGCAGCGGCTACGACGTTTGCCGAGATGCCCGCGTCCGTGAGCGCGCGACTGAACGCCGCCGTAAAGCCGACGGCCTCGAGATCCGAGTGCACGCGCATCGTGATCCGTCGAAACCGGGGCTCGACGTCATCGTTGCGCGCGGGCCGAATGAAGGTCACGGCCTCCGACTCACGGAACATCATGAGCGCATCGTCGGGCACAGCCGTGCCATGCGCCGCAGTGACGAAGACGTAGTCTACGGAATCCGCAGCCGGCGACATGGTCGCCAACAGCGTCGCAAGGTCGCGTTCGGGCACTGCGCTCAGTCGTCGCCCGACTGCGCCTGGCGAAAGTCGACACCCAGCGACCGCAGCTTGCGATAGAGGTGTGTGCGCTCCATGCCGACGCGCTTCGAGAGTTTACCGACCTTGCCGTCGCAGAGCATGAGCTGCTGCGTCAGGTAGGCGCGCTCGAACTGCTCGCGCGCTTCGCGTAATGGCAGTGCCAGCAGGTCCTGCTTGACGAGCGGTTCGGCGGGCGCGGCGGCCTCGGCCAGTTCGGCCTCGATCTCCTCGAGCGACACCTCTTCGTCACCGCCCGCCAGCAGGCAGCGCTGTACGAGGTTGCGCAGGCCGCGCAGGTTGTTGGGCCAGGGATAGTTGCGCAGCCGGTTCTGCGACGCGATGCCGAAACGCCGGAACGGCAGATCCTCGGCATCGACAAGCACGTCGACGTAGTAGCGCAGCAGGTCCGGCACATCCTCGGCGTACTCACGCAGCGCGGGCACCTTGAGGCCCAGCACGTTAATGGCCGAAACGAGATCCCGGCGCAGGACTCCGTCGTTGACGAGACGTTCGTAGTCGGCGCGCACCGACGCCACAACGCGGATCGACAGCGGCTGGTCGCGGGTGTCGCCAAGGCGCCGGAACGCACCCTGCTGCAACGAGCCTGCGAGCAGCTTCTGCGCCTCCGCGCCGAGGTCTGCGAGCTCCGAGACGAACAGCGTGCCGCCCGAAGCCTGTTCGAGCAGGCCCGCGCTGTCGCCCTCGCCAAACAGGCGCGCGGGCGCCGCATCGTCGCTGAGCAGCCCGCCGGCAATCGCCACGAATGGCGCGGCGTCACCGGGACCCCGGGCGTGTACGAACCGCGCCACGGCCTCGCGGCCCGAGCCGGGCTCACCGGCGATAAGCAGGTTGGCGCTGTTTTGCGCGATCTGCGCCGCGCGCTCACGCAGCAGACGCGTCAGCGGACTGCGACCGACGGGTTCGATCGCCGAGCGCAAGGTTGCCGCCCCTTCCTGCCGGGGCCGGTGCCGGGCGCCGGCCAGCGCGCCCTCTACTGAGCGCAACAGCTTGGCCAGGGAAATGGGTTTCTCGATGAAATCGATGGCACCGAGGCGGGTGGCCTCGACGGCCGTGTCAACGGTGCCGTGACCCGACATCATGACCACGGGGCACAACGAGCGGCCCTCGGAGGACCATTCTCGCAACAGGCTGATGCCGTCCGTGTCGGGCATCCAGATATCGAGCAGCACGAGGTCGGGATCTACGGCGTCGCGTGCCTCCCTTGCCGCGGCCGCATCTGCAGCAACGGTGACGTCGTAGCCCTCCTCCGACAAGATCTCCTGGATCAGTGTGCGGATGTCGGACTCGTCGTCGACGACCAAAATCCGGGGCGCAGTCATGCCCTCTCCCTCCGTGTTTCGAGTCGGCGGTGCTCGCGCGTGAGCATGAGTTCGCGCGCGTGCTCATCGAGCGGCAGAATGACGGTCACCCGCGCGCCCCCTTCGTTGCGGTTGCCGGCGTCTATCGTACCAGCATGTTCCTCGACGAGTTTTCGTACGATGGCAAGACCCAGGCCGGTGCCCTTGGGTTTCGAGGTCACGTACGGGTCGAACACCTGCTCGAGCCGGCCCGCCTGAAAACCGGGGCCGTTGTCTTCGACCGTGATGCGAACAAAATTGGCACCGAACCGCTCAAGCAGCGAGATGCCCACGTCGATCTCGCCCTCGGCGCGATCGGCCAGTGCTTCAACGGCGTTGCGCAGCAGGTTGTGCAGCAACTGACGCACGCGGCCGTTGTCCGCTTCGATGATGGGATCGGCGGCGGCGAGGTCGACGGTAATCGCGAGGTGGTGTCCCTCTGCACGGTAGAGCTCGACGACTTCCGTGACGAGACGGTTGATCGGAAACTGCGTGATCTGCATGTCGGGCGCACGCGCGTAGTCCGAGAACGCGTTGACCATTTCCTTCATCGCCTCGACCTGTGTGACGATCGTGTGCGTCGCGCGGTCGAGCACTTGCGCGTCTTCGTGCGGCAGGCTGTCGAGATAGCGGCGGCGCAAACGCTCCGCCGAAAGCTGGATGGGCGTGAGCGGGTTCTTGATCTCGTGCGCGAGACGACGCGCGACCTCGCCCCAGGCCGCGTCGCGCTGTGCCTCGAGCAAGGTGGTGATGTCATCGAACACGATGACGTAGCCGGGCGCATCGGGATCTTCGCTGGGCAACGACGTGCAGGCGCAGGTCAGCACGCGCCGGCCCACCTCCTCGCGCAGCATGACCTGCTCGCGCCACTCGGTCTGGCCCGCCGCAAAGTGTGCCTCGGCCACATCGACGAGTTGTTCGAGCAGCGGCTGTCCGCGTGCGACCTCCACAAGTGGCTCCCCCGTACGCTCATCGAGGTCGGCGCCCAGGATGTCGGCGGCGGCCGTGTTGGCCGTACGGATATTGCGCTCCGCCGTGAGCGCGATAACACCCGTCGACAGGCGCGCAAGAATCGTCTCGAGGTTGCCGCGTTCGGCCTCCACCTGCGCGCGAATCTGTTGCGCTTCGTCGCGCGCCGAGCGCAGCCGCCGCGTCATGTCATTGAACGAGCTTACGAGGACGCCAATCTCGTCCCGGGGCGGCGGCGCCAGCTCAGTCTCGAGGTCGCCGCGCGCAACGGCGACGGTGCCGGCGACGAGTTGCTGGATCGGTGCCACAAGCCTGCGCGAAAAGAAGAAAGCGCCGTACACAGCGCCGAGCGCTGACACGAGCAGGACCACGGTGAGTGACAACGTAAACGTGCTCTTGAGCGGGCCGCGCAGCAGGACGAGCCGCTGATAGTCGGTGTAGGACTGGTCGACGTTGGCCGCCATACCGGCCAGACGCTGTGTGACGGGATACACGACCTGCAACATACGCAACGAGGGCGTGGCGGTCGTGTTCGCAAGCACCACCACCGTGCGCACCTCGAAGCGCTCAGCGTCGATCGTGTCGAGACTCACGTAGGGTCGCCCGGCACGCAGCTGCAGCAACACCTCTTCCGTGGGCGCGATGGGCACCTCGTCCATGGCCCGGGCCGAGCTCAGCGCCAGGATGCGGCTGTTGGGCGCGAACACGACCACTTCGAGCGCGCCCGAGTTGCGGCGCTCATCGGCCAGACGCGGGAGCAGCTCCGAGTCGTCACTGCGCGCCAGGCGTCGCGCCATCGCTTCGGTGCGGATGAGACCGTTGCGCATCTGGATCTCGAGTGCGGCGCGCGACAACTCGAGGGCATCGCTGAGGCCTTCCTCGACCTGCACACTGAACCAGCTGTCGATGCCACGGTTCAGGAACTGCAGCGAGAAATAATAGACAACAGACAGCGGCAGCAAGGCCAGCCCGACGAAGGCAGCCACCATGCGACCCTTGAGGCGCGCGCCGGGCACGCCACGCCGCAGATCGCGGATCAGGCGAATGATGTTGCCCATGAGCAGCACGAACAGGATTGCGATGCCCGCGCCGTTGATCACGAGCGTGAGCTGCGACAAACGCGCCAGTTCTTCGGAGTTGTTCGAGGTCTTCGCCAGCAGCACCAGTGCACTGAGCGCCAGCACGAGCCCGACCGCGGCCAGGCCGGTGTAGAAGAGGTTTCTTAGCGGACGAGCGGCCATGTGTACCAATTGCTGGCGACGCGCCAGTCGTCGCGCCAAAACAGCAGGTACTTCAGTGACAGGGGATAGTCGGCGATGCTGACCTGGGCGCGCAGTCGCACGTTGTGTCGCGCGTCCTCACGCAGCAGCGAAGCGTCAACCAGGGGCACGGCATCGATGCGACCCAGCGCGTTGAGCGCCGCGAAGATTGTCGCAAACGAGATTTGCTGCCCCGTGTTGATGTTGCGCAGCGTGTAGCGCTCGGTGACCGTGTTGTAACGCAGCGCGTAGGTCAGGCTGACGGCCGCGACCTTTGGGTCGGGCAGAAACCGTCGCGTGCGGTAGATCTCAAAATCTAGCGCAATCTGCAGCGCGATACCGTTGGCGAGCGCCTCCTCGACGCGGCTCGAGAGCTGGTACTGCACCCGTACCGACGCCTGGTGCACACCGTCAACGAGCTGGCTTTCGGCCGAGCGGATTTCGACGCGGCCGTCGGCTGCAGCGCTCGCGCTGAAGACCGCCAGGGCACACGCGAATGCAGCCATGGCCGATGCGCGTTTGAGTGATCCCGTCAGTCCCATGCCCTTGCCGTGTCATGCGCCCAACGGGTGCAAGGTCAGCCTCCATCCCTGTGCAGGATGGAAAAGAAAAACCCGTCGCCATCATCGACGCCGGGCAAGCGCTGGAGGCCCAGCGGCTCGGTTCGCATTACACCGTTTATGTTGCCAACGCGCAACTCGTTATTTCTGCGAACACCCCCCTGTTTGTCGCAGAAAGCGGACACGACGTCGTGATTCTCGATGCGGAAAATTGAGCATGTTGCGTAAACCAGACAACCACCTGGCGCCAGCAGCGGCCACAGCCCCTGCAATAAATTGCTTTGCCGGCGGGCAAATGCATCGAGGTCATCGCGACGTCGCAACAGCTTGATATCGGGGTGGCGTCGCACGACCCCGGACCCCGAACAGGGGGCGTCGATGAGGATGCGGTCGAATGGCTGGCCGTCCCACCAGTCGTCCGGCTGACCGGCATCGGCGGCGACGCACTGCGCGCGGTAGCCGAGTCGTTCCAGGGTTTCGCCGACACGCTCCAGCCGGCCGGGGTCGCTGTCGAGCGCCACAAGATCGAGCGAACCACCCGCGCACTCGAGCAAGTGCCCCGTCTTGCCGCCCGGCGCCGCGCAGGCGTCGAGCACGCGCATGCCCGGCGCCACATCGACGGCTGCGGCGACGGCTTGCGCGGCCACATCCTGGACCGACACGGCGCCGGCGTCGAAGCCCGGCAGGCGGGCCACGGGAACGGGTGCGTGCAGTCGCAGCGCCGACGGGCAATCGGGCGACGGGGTTGCGTCGAGTCCGAGCGCATCGAGTTGCGCGGCATACGCCTCGCGCGTCATCCGGTCGAGATTGACGCGCAACCACATGGGCGCGCGCGAATTGCCTGCCGCCAGCACCTCGTCAACGTCGTCGGGCCAGTCCGCGGCCACGACGTCGACAAACCAGTCCGGGTAGTTGTGGCGCACGGGCCGTGCCTCACTGAGCGCCGAGAGGAGCGCCTCGCGTTCGCGACCGAACCGACGCAACAGGGCGTTCACGAGACCCTTGAGCCGAGGTTTGCCCAGCGCGACGCAGGCGTTGACGGCCTCGGCCACAGCGGCGTGCGCGGGCGTGTCGTGTTGCCATCGGTCCAGCAGTGCCGCCATGAGCAGCGCGTGCACGAGCGACTCGCGCCGCGGCAGCGGCCGGTCGAGCAACTGGTCCAGAAGGGCGTCGAGCTGACGGTAGTGGCGCAAGGCCCCGTAGGCGAGTGCGGCGGCCAGTGGCCGCGCGGACTCGGGCAGATCGCTTGCAGCAGCGGCCAGACTGTCGTCCAGAGAGCGCCCGTGGCGGCGAACGCCGTCGATGGCGCGTGCGGCGGCGGCGCGCGCCGCGGCGGAGCTTGTGGTCACGGCGCGTCGCCGAGTCGCTCGCCCGCGAGCGCCTGCTGACGCGAGAGCGCCTCTGGCGTAATGCGGCCACGCCCCGGACGCTGCACCTCGGTCACGCAAACCACGCCCTGGCCCGCGGCGACGTACATGCCGGAGTCATCGACGGACAACACCGTGCCCGGCGGCGCGCCGTCCGCGTCAAAGTCGGTGGCGAGCCGTGAGCGCCAGAGCTTGAGGGGATCGTCGCCCAGCCTGGCCACACAGCCCGGGTAGGGGTTGAACGCGCGGATCCTGCGGTCGATCTCCTCGGCGGGCCACTGCCATTCGATTCGACCGTCGTCGCGCGACAGCTTGCGGGCGTAGGTCGCCAACGCATCGTCCTGCGCCTCGGCCTCCCGCTCACCGCCGAGTATGGGCGCGAGTTCCTGCACGAGCAGGTCACCGCCAAGCTGCGCGAGCCGGTTGTGCAGTTCGTTGGCCGTTTCGCGCGACTCGATGGGTGTGGCCTGACTGGCATGCACTGGCCCCGTATCGAGACCGGCCTCCATCTGCATCAGGCAAACGCCGGACTGAGCATCCCCCGAGGCGATGGCCCAGGGAATCGGCGCCGCACCGCGCCACCGCGGCAGCAGCGACGCATGCACGTTGAGGCAGCCCGCGCGCGGCGCATCGAGCACGGCCTGCGGCAGGATGAGACCGTAGGCGGCGACGATGAGCACGTCGAGCTCGGCCAACCCCAGTGTGTCGACGGTATCTTCGGGTCTCAGCGAAACGGGCTGCGCGACGTGTAAACCCTCGTCGAGCGCCAGCGCTTTCACGGGGCTCGCCGTCAGCTTGCGACCCCGACCCGCGGGTCGGTCGGGTTGCGTGAGCACGAGCTCAGGCCGGTAACCGGCCGCAAGCAGGTAACGCAAAATGGTCGCGGCGAATTCGGGCGTGCCCGCGAAGCCCAGGCGCAGGCCCAAGTCAGTGTCCGGCAGCTTGGGCCTCGGGCTCGGACTGGCGCTGCTTCTGGTCCTTGAGCAGCCGCTTGCGGATGCGCTGACGCTTGAGCTGCGACAGGTAGTCGACGAACAGCTTGCCGTCGAGGTGGTCGATCTCGTGCTGGATGCAGACGGCCAGCAGGCCGTCGGTCTCGAGCGTCTGCTCGTTGCCGTCGCGGTCCAGGAACCTGACGACGATCGAGTCGGCCCGCTCCACTTTCTCGTAGTAGCCGGGAACGGAGAGACAGCCCTCTTCCATGACCTCGACGCCGTTCTTGCTCAGAATCACAGGATTCACGAGCGCCAGCGGCTCGGATTTGTCCTCGGACACATCCGTAACCAGCACGCGCTTGTGCACGTCGACCTGAGTCGCCGCCAGGCCGATCCCCGGGGCCGAATACATCGTCTCGAACAGATTATCGATGAGAATGCGGATCTCGTCGTCGACCTCAGCGACAGGCGTCGCCTTGGTGCGCAGACGGGGATCAGGGAATTCGAGGATCTTGAGCAGGGCCATGATTGCAGTTCCGGGGCCTGTGGCGGGCTACGGGCCCATGCCGTGCCAGCGTTCACATCTCCCCTTATAAAAGAGGTGTAAAGTTTTGACTTGACACGGGACGGTGCACACAATGCATGCCCATTGGGGGCGGAAAAACCGTCCGGGGGCCATATTGTGACGCACTTGGCAGTTAGTGCACCGCCACGCCGTCATAGTATATGACAAATATAAGGCCCTTCAGGCCATTCACAACCCGTACGGAGTCTGCTCGATCATGCTTTCGAGAGCGCACACCCGCACAGCGAAGCTGGCCCTGGCCGGCGCGCTGGCTGCACTGACTGCCGGCTGCAGTCTGAATCCCTTCGGCGGCTCCGATGAGGAGCCCGTCCCCGTGACCCGCGAGGGCCAGGAGGCAACCCAGCCGGTTTCGATCGCGCGCACGTCGCGCGAGCCCGTCCGATCGGGCCCGGTCATCACGACGACCGAGGAAGTGCCGATCGCGGCCAACGCGCCCGACACCTACATCGTCAAGCGCGGCGACACGCTCTGGGACATCTCGGCCATGTTCCTGCGCGATCCCTGGTTCTGGCCCGAAATCTGGCAGGTGAACCCGCAGGTCGAAAACCCGCACCTCATCTTCCCCGGTGACCGCCTGTCGCTCATTTATGTCGACGGCCAGCCCCGGATTCTGCTCGAACGCGGTTCGAGCATGGCCCGCATGTCGCCGGGCGTGCGCGTGATCCCGCTCGAAGACGCGATCACGACGATTCCCTACGAACAGATTGCCGCGTTCCTGACACGCGCCGCCGTGCTCGAGCGCGAGCAGGTCAATGGCCTGCCCTACGTGCTCAAGTCGCGCGGTGACCACCTGATCTCGAGCGCTGGCGTGTCGCTGTACGCCCGTGGCGACATCGACGGCGTCGGCGCGCGCTACAGCGTGGTCCACATTGGCGGCCCGCTGCGCGACCCCGACGACGACAAGGTCGTGGGCTACGAAGCGCTCTACGTGGGTGACGGCACCGTCCGTCGTGAAGGCGACCCGTCCACGCTGTTCATCAACCAATCATCGCGAGAGATCCTGAACGGTGACCGCCTGCTGAGCCAGGACGTGGTCATCCCGCTCACCTTCTTCCCGAAAGCGCCGGCACGCCAGGTCGACGGCCGCATTATCTCGGTGGTCGACGGCGTATCGCGCATCGGCCAGTTCCAGGTCGTGGTCATCAACCGCGGTGAGCGTGACGGCCTTGTGACGGGCGACGTGCTCGACGTAGAACGCGCGGGCGATGTGGTCCGGGACCACTTCTCGAATAACGGGCTGTTTGGTGCCGAAAGCGTGCAGTTACCGTCCGAAAAGTCGGGTAACCTGATGCTGTTCAAAACCTATGACCGCATCGCCTACGGCCTGATCATGACGGCGCAGAGCGACATTCGCGTCGGCGACCTCGTCACGAACCCGGAATAATTCGCGACGAGTCTGTCGCGACGCGGGCGCCCATCGCGGCGCCCTGTCCTTTGCACCCCGTCCGCGCCGCCCCGCTGCGGCAAACGGTACGCGGGTGCAATAGATGTCCGACCCACAACCGGCCCCGACCAACACGAGCAGCGACGCTTGGTTGCGCCTGATTTGCGCCGACCTGAGCAATGGCGTGCGTTCGAGGCTCATCGACGCGCTGGGCTCACCCGACCACATCCTCGGCGCCAGCCCGGCGACATGGCGCGCGGCCGGTGCCCAAGCTGACGATCTCAACGCCCTGGCACAGATCGACATGGACCGGGTTCGCAATGCGGCCACGTGGCTCGCGGCACCCGACCACTACCTGCTGACCCACGACGGCCCACTCTGGCCAGAGTCCCTGCGTGACATTCCCGACGCCCCTGTGGCGTTTTTCGTCGACGGTGACCCGAGTCTGCTCGCCATGCCCGCGTTGGCCATTGTGGGCAGCCGCAACCCCACGCCGCAGGGCGCCGACAACGCGCAGCAGTTCGCGCGTTACCTGGCGCGACAGGGTCTCGTCATCGTCAGTGGTCTGGCCACAGGCATCGACGCCAGCGCCCACCGCGGCGCACTCGCGGCCGATGGTGCCACCATCGCCGTGCTGGGTACCGGCATCGACCAGTATTACCCCTCCAGCAACCGAGACCTGCAGGTGGAGATCGCACGCGCCGGTTGCGTGGTCAGCGAATACGCCCCGGGCCGCCCCGCCGTGGCCGGACAGTTTCCCGCCCGCAATCGCATCATCAGCGGACTGGCGCTGGGCACACTGGTGGTCGAGGCAACGCGCCGTTCGGGCTCGCTGATCACCGCCCGGCTCGCGGGCGAACAGGGACGCTCGGTGTTTGCGATACCGGGCTCGATCCACAACCCGCTGTCCCGCGGTTGCCACCAACTCATCCGGCAGGGCGCGCTGCTCGTAGAGTCAGCGGATGACATATTCTCGGACATCGGGCCACGCCTGAGCGAGGCGACAGCCGCAGCGCCGATCGCATCCGATTCCTCGGAACTCGCGGCAGATCAGGCACCTGACGCGGACTATCAGCGTGTGCTCGACGCCCTGGGCTGGGACCCGCAGGGCATCGATATCCTCGCTGAACGGACTGCATTGACGCCTGCAGAGCTTTCCTCCATGCTCCTGATCATGGAGCTGGACGGCCTGGTCGCAAAGGCGCCAGGCGGCGGCTACATCCGCGGCAGGCGTTGAGGACAAGCCATGAAAGAGAACGTGCTCGACGTACTCATGTACCTGTTCGAGACCTACGTTGACGCGGAAGATCAGGCCGATTCCGACGAGGCCGAGCTGCGCGAGGAACTCTCCCGTGCAGGTTTCCACGACACTGAAATCGAACACGCCCTGAGCTGGCTGGACGGTTTGTCGGCCAACAACGACCTGATCTCGCACAATGCACAGACCGAGCGCGGCACCCGCGTCTTCACCGATCTCGAGTGCGCCCGCATTGACGTCGAGGGCCGCGGCTACTTGCTGTACCTGGAACAAATCGGCATCCTGCTGCCCGAGCAACGGGAGCTGGTCGTGGATCGACTGCTGGCACTCGAGGCCCCCGAGATCGATATCGAACAGATCAAATGGGTGGTCATGATGGTGCTGTTCAGTCAGCCCGGTCAGGAACAGGCATTTTCGCGAATGGAAGACCTCGTCTTCGAGGAATGCGAAGGCAGTCTGCACTGAGCGTGGCACACTTCGCCTCCGGGGCGACCATCCGGTAGCCGCTGTACGCAAGGCGCCTAATCACAGTGCCCATCAAGGCGCCACCAAAGACAACCACGGGTCCTGCACCGCTTGCGCGGTAGCTTGTTTGTGTCCCGAAACCTGACGGACCACATGTCACAAAACCTCGTCATCGTTGAATCGCCGGCCAAGGCCAAGACCATCGAAAAATACCTGGGGAAGGATTTTTCGGTGCTCGCGTCCTATGGCCACGTCCGCGACCTGATTCCCAAGGAAGGCGCCGTCGACCCCGAGCACGGCTACCGCATGGATTACAAGGTCATCGACCGCAACGAGAAGCACGTCAACGCGATCGTGCGCGCCCTGAAGAAGGCCGACGCGCTCTACCTCGCCACTGACCCCGACCGAGAGGGCGAGGCCATTTCCTGGCATCTCTACGAGCTGCTACGCGAGCGCGGCGTGCTCGACACCAAGCCTGTGCACCGCATCGTCTTCTACGAGATCACGAAGCAGGCTGTGAAAGACGCCATCGAGCAACCGCGGCCGCTGTCCAACGAACTCGTCAACGCGCAGCAGGCGCGACGCGCGCTCGACTACCTCGTGGGCTTCAACCTGTCGCCGTTGTTGTGGCGCAAGGTGCAGCCCGGCCTGTCGGCCGGTCGCGTGCAAAGCCCGGCGTTGCGCATGATTGTCGAACGCGAGCTCGAGATCGAGGCGTTCAATCCGCGCGAGTATTGGACGCTCGAAGCCGATGTCACCCGCTCCGAGCAGCCTTTCATGGCGCGACTCACGGAGTACGCGGGCGAGAAGGTCGAGCAGTTCTCGTTTGAGAATGAAACGACGGCCACGGCCGCGCAACAGGCCCTGATCAAAGCCGCGGCCGGCAAGCTGCACGTCACGTCGATCACGCGCAAACAGCGCCGTCGCAACCCGGCCGCACCGTTCACGACCTCGACGCTGCAGCAGGAAGCCTCGCGCAAGCTCGGCTTCAACACACAACGCACGATGCGCACGGCGCAAAAGCTCTACGAGGGCATCGAGATCCCCGGTGAGGGCACCGTTGGCCTCATCACCTACATGCGTACGGACTCGACCTCGATCGCGCAGGTCGCCATCGATGAAATCCGCGAGGTCATC
Organism: Pseudomonadota bacterium; assembly: GCA_039821605.1. GTDB lineage: Bacteria > Pseudomonadota > Gammaproteobacteria > Steroidobacterales > Woeseiaceae > CALBPI01. The sequence continues at coordinate 182,036 of JBCBNV010000005.1, forward strand.
GTCGAGCGCTTCGGTCGCGAAAACCTGCCCGAGCAGCAGCGCGAGTACAAGACCAAATCCAAGAACGCCCAGGAAGCGCACGAAGCCATTCGCACGACCTCGTCCATGCGCCATCCCGACGATCTCAAGGCCGCGCTCGACGAGGACCAGTACAAGCTCTACAACCTGATCTGGCAGCGCAGTATTGCCTCGCAGATGGTACCGGCAGTGTTTGACACCGTTGCCGCCGACCTGGCACCCGGCGCCGCCGATGGCGACCTGGCCGCGACGGGCCGCTTCCGTGCGAACGGCTCCATCCTCGTGCACCCGGGCTTCATGGCCGTCTACAAGGAAGGTCGTGACGACAAGAAGGGCAACGACGAGAGCGATCGCCGCCTGCCCGAGATGGATGAGGGCGACATCATCGAGCTCACGGAACTGCGCGCCGACCAGCACTTCACAGAGCCACCGCCGCGCTACTCGGAGGCCAGCCTCGTCAAGACGCTCGAGGAATACGGCATTGGCCGCCCGTCGACCTACGCCAGCATCATCTCGACGCTCAAGAACCGCGAGTACGTCGAAATGGACGGCAAGCGTTTCATCCCGACGGATGTGGGCCGCATCGTCAACGGCTTCCTGACCGACCACTTCACGCAGTATGTGGACTATGAGTTCACGGCTCGCATGGAAGACGACCTTGACGCCGTCTCACGCGGCGACCGCGACTGGGTGCCGTTGCTCGACGAGTTCTGGCAGCCCTTTTCGCAGCAGGTCGAAGAGAAGGACAAGTCCGTCACGCGCGAGCAGGTCGCACAGGCACGCGAGCTCGGCACCGACCCGAAATCGGGCAAGCCTGTCATCGTGCGTATGGGCCGTTTCGGTCCCTTTGTGCAGATCGGCAGCAAGGACGACGAGGAGAAGCCGAAGTTTGCAGGCTTGCGACCGGGTCAGAAGATGGGCGACATCGACCTCGAAGCTGCGCTCGAGTTGTTCAAGCTGCCCCGCAAGCTTGGCGAGACTCCCGAAGGCGAAGCCGTCTCGGCGAGCGTTGGCCGCTTCGGCCCCTACGTGCGCTACGGAGACAAGTTCGTGTCCATCCGAGGCGACGACGATCCCTACACCATTACGCTCGAGCGCGCGCTTGAGGTGATCGCCGAGAAGAAGATCGCCGATGCCAACCGGCTCATCCTCGACTTCCCGGATGTGGGTATCCAGGTGCTCAACGGACGCTACGGCCCCTACATCACCAACAAGCAGAAAAACGCCAAGGTGCCCAAGGACCGCGATCCGAAGTCACTGACGCAGGAAGAGTGCGAAGCCCTCATTGCCGCCGCGCCCGAACGCGGCCGTCGTGGGAAGAAGAAGGCCGCCAAGAAGACGACGGACAAGAAGACGGCAGACAAGAAGTCGCCGGCAAAGAAGGCCGCCAAGAAAAAAGCCACGAAGAAGAAGACCAAGAAAAAGACCGCAAAGAAGAAGGTGACCAAGAAAAAGGCCACCAAGAAAAAGGTGACCAAGAAGAAAACAGGCACCGACGACGCCTAAGCGCGTCGCCGCCCGCATCCAGAGGGCGTAGAATCAGAGGTTCCCGCTGGCCACAGGCCGGCTCGCAGAGGGGGACCCGCGAATGAAACACTGGATTACTCTGGCCACACTGCTACTCATTGCAGGTTGTGGCGACAAGGCCGCCACGCAGCCGGCTGACACGACCTCGGAGCCCGAGGCTGCGGCCTCGGAACCCGCCGATGACGCGGCCGCCACTGATGCCGTGTCGCCGTTGCAGGCCGCGCTCGACGCACAACCCGAGGAAGCCCAGGCCCGATACACCTGGCGCCACCCGGCCGAGACACTCGAGTTCTTCGGTATCGAACCCGGCATGACCGTTGTCGAAGGCCTGCCCGGCGGCGGCTGGTACACCAAGATCCTGCTGCCCTACCTGGGCCGTGACGGCACCATCATCGGCGTGGACTACGCGCTCGACATGTTCCCACTGTTCGGATTTTTCTCCGAAGAGCGGCTCGAGGCCAAGAAAACCTGGACCGAGGACTGGGTGCGCGAAGCCGACGGCTGGCGTGGCGAGAATGACGCCAGCGTCGAGGCCTTCGTATTCGGCTCGCGCGACGCTGACCGGTTCGATGGCCGCGCCGACGCGGTGCTCATGGTTCGCGCGCTGCACAACCTGGCGCGCTTCGAAAGCGAAGGCGGCTACCTGACGCAGGCGATGGCAGACGCGCACGCCGTGCTCAAGAGTGGTGGCGTACTGGGCGTCGTCCAGCACGAAGCCCGCGCAGAAATGCCTGACGAATGGGCTGGTGGACAAAACGGCTACCTCAAGCGCGACTTCGTCATTGCGGCCGCGGAAGCCGCGGGTTTCGAATTCGTCGAGGCCAGCGACATCAACGCCAACCCCGCCGACCAGCCGACCACTGACGACTTTGTCTGGCGCCTGCCGCCCACCCTCAACGGTGCGCGCGACAACCCCGAGCTGCGCGACGCCATGGTCGCCATCGGCGAGTCGAACCGCATGACGCTCAAGTTTGTGAAGCCCTGATCGCAGTTGCGGCGGGCCGATCAGGCCCGCCGCAGCGCGCTACAATAGCGCCAGGGACGAACAAGCAGAGTCAGACCATGACGGACACAGCACACTTCGGCGACCAGCTCGGTGCCGTGGGCGAATACCTGCGCGGACTGCAGCGCGGCATCACCGATCGCATCGCTGAACTCGACGGCAAGGCCAGCTTCGGCGCCGATAGCTGGAGGCGCGACGGCGGCGGCGGCGGAACCTCGATGGTGCTTTCGGACGGCGCGCTCATGGAACAGGCGGGCGTGGGTTTTTCGCACGTCATGGGCGACGGCCTGCCGCCGTCGGCCACGAAGGCGCGCCCCGAACTGGCGGGGCGCCGGTTCGAAGCCATGGGCGTATCCCTCGTGTTCCACCCGCACAATCCGCACGTACCCACGACCCACGCCAACGTGCGCGTGTTTGCCGCACTCTCCGATCACGCGCCGCCCGTGTGGTGGTTCGGTGGCGGCTTCGACCTGACGCCGTTCTACCCCGTTGCAGAAGACGTATTGTCCTGGCATGAGACGGCGCGAGCCGCGTGCACAGATTTTGGCGACGACGTCTACGCGCGCTACAAGCAGTGGTGCGACGAGTACTTCTTCCTGCCCCACCGCGGCGAGACGCGCGGCGTTGGCGGCCTGTTTTTCGACGACCTCAATGACTGGGGTTTCGAGCGTTGTTTTGCATTCATGCAGAGCGTCGGCGACCACTTCATGAGGGCCTACGAGCCGATTGTCGAGCGGCGCCGCAACGACGCCTACACGGAAGCAGAACGCCAGTTCCAACTCTACCGGCGAGGCCGCTACGTCGAGTTCAACCTTGTCTACGACCGCGGCACCCTGTTCGGTTTGCAATCCGGTGGGCGCACGGAATCCATCCTGATGTCGCTGCCGCCGCAGGTGCGCTGGGAGTACGGCTACACGCCCGACGCCGGCACGCGCGAGGCCGAGCTCACCGATTACTGGCTCAAGCCGCGCGAGTGGCTTGTCGAACTGGAGCCCGCGGCGGGCTGATCGCATGCCGCGCCCGTTCCACCTCGCGCTGCCCGTTGCTGACCTCGGCCCGACGCGGACGTTCTACACGGAGCTGCTGGGCTGCGCGACGGGCCGCGAGGACACGCGCTGGGTCGATCTCGATTTCTTCGGACACCAGGTGACGCTGCACCTCGTGGACGCGTCCGATGGTCCGGCGGCGACGAATGCGGTGGATGGAGACGCCGTACCTGCGCGCCACTTCGGCATCATCCTTGAGCCCGCCGACTGGCAGGCGCTGGCGCAACGGCTCGAGGCCGAGGACGCCAACTTCATCATCCGGCCGCGTACGCGATTCGCGGGCAGCCCGGGTGAGCAATCCACGCTATTTGTGCGAGACCCCTCAGGCAACGCGCTCGAATTCAAGAGCTTCGCCGACGACGCACATATCTTCGCCACGGAGGCCGGCGCATGAAACCCGATTCGCCCCCGCAGCTCGAGGCCCCGTCACGACTGGCCACCATGGCCGAGCTGCGTGCACCCCTCGACGCCATTACGCTAGCGCTCAATTTGCCGCGCCTCGTGCACGCACCGCGCGGCGACGGCCGCCCCATCCTGCTGTTGCCCGGGTACCGCGCTGATTCGAATTCGATGTTGCCGCTGCGCGGATTCCTGCGTCGCCTGGGCTACGACGCCCGCGACTGGGAACTCGGGCGCAACACGGGCAACGTCGACAAGCTCACAGCGCGAATGCGGGCGGTCGTCGACGCCCTGTTTGAGGAGCGCGGCGGCGACGCCATCACGCTCATCGGCTGGAGCCTGGGCGGGATCGTCGCCCGCGAACTGGCCCGACTGGAGCCCGAGCGCGTGCGTGAAGTCATCACAATGGGCTCGCCCATCGTTGGCGGACCCAAATACACGGCCGTGGGGCGTCGTTTTGCCGACAGCAACGCGCTGGACCTCGACGCCATGGAGCACCAGATCCACGAGCGCAACAGCCTGGGCTTCGCACAGCCCGTCACCTCGATCTACAGCCGCTTCGACGGCGTCGTCGGCTGGCAGGCCAGCGTCGACGTCTACAATCCGCACGCGCGGAACATCGAGGTGGCCTCATCGCATTTCGGGCTCGGCTTCAACGGCGCCGTGTGGCGGATCATCGCGGAGACCCTGGCGGTCCGCGACTAGGACATTTCTTTACAGTTCGCTGTGGAATAATCGGCGCATGCGACGTCTCTTCTGCATCGCCCTTCTGTCACTACTCGGTGCGGCACCGGCCGCGGCGGAAATCACAAGCCTGGGCCCGCGGGCCACGGCTGTGGGCGCCGATGGGCGCGCGATCTATATTGTTCAGCTGGCATCGCCGGCCGCGCTCGCGCGATCGGGCCGGGCCCCGCGTGACGGCCGCCTGCCACTCAAGCCCGCTGCTGATCTTCAGGAACCGCGCAAGGACAGTCGCGTGGCCAGCGCGGCCGCCGCCGTCGAGTCCGAACAGCAAACGCTGCTGCGTCGCGCCGGGATCACGAGTCAGGCGCTGCATCACTACCGCTACGTGTTCAATGGCTTCGCGGTCCAACTGACGCCGGGCGAGGCGGCGCGGCTTCGCAGTCAGGACGGCGTAACGGCCGTCTTCGCCGATGCCTCGCGCCCCGTCGCGACGAACGCGAGCCCCTCGTGGCTGGGCCTGTTCGACAACACCGACGGCTTGTCGGGTGCCAACGGACTCACGGGCGAAGGGGTCGTCATCGGCATCGTGGATTCCGGCATCACGCCCGACGCCGAGAGCTTCCGGGACACGCGCGAGGCGGACCGCCCGCGTGCCTGCCGGTCGGAATGGGCGCGGGTCTCGTTGCTGGGTCGCTGGCTCTGCGCGCGCTACCGCCGGCGCCCCCCCGTCGTCACGTTCGAGGCGCCCGAGAACTGGGGTGGCGCCTGTATTGCCGGCGAGCGGTTCACGGCCGAGGACTGCAACAACAAACTCATCGGCGCGCGGTTCTACCCCGATGGCGCCCAGGCCACGGGCCAGCTCGATACCGGCGAGATCCTCTCCGCCCGCGACGCCGACGGCCATGGCACGCACATCGCCGCCACGGCCGCGGGCAACCCCGTGCGCGCGATTCTTAACGGCAGCGACGTCGACGGTATCCGCGGCATCGCACCCCGCGCCCGCATAGCCGCCTACAAGGCCTGCTGGCTTCGGCCTGGCGCAACCCGCGCGAGCTGCCAGGTATCCGACCTCGTGCGCGCCATCGACGATGCCGTGGCCGATGGCGTCGACATCATCAATTACTCGATCGGCACCAACACCGAGACGCTCGCCAACGCCGATGACGTTGCCCTGCTAGAGGCCACGCGCGCGGGGGTCCTCGTCGTCGTGGCCGCGGGCAACAATGGACCGCTGCTCGGTACCGTGGGCTCCCCGGCGGCGTCGCCCTGGGTGATCTCTGTTGCCGCAACGAGCCGCACGGGTTCGCGCTTCCGCGAGGCCAGTGAAGTCCTCACACCGCCCTCGCTCGCAGGACGCTACGCGAGCCTTGAAGCACAGTTCACGCCACAGCTTACCGACACCAGCAGCATCACGGCCAACGTGGTGCGCGTCGACGACGGCGACACGAGCGCGCCCGTCGGTGAAGCGGGCAGCATTCGCGACGGTTGCCAGACCCTCACGAATGCCGACGACGTCGACGGCCGCATCGCACTCATTGCGCGCGGGGCCTGCACCTTCGAAGACAAGCTCGCGAACGCACAGGCGGCGGGCGCCGTGGCCGCAATCGTATTCAACACCACGGGCGACCCCGTACTCATGGTCGGTGACGGCACCGACATCGACATCCCCGCGGTGTCGGTCGGCGCGGCGGACGCAACGCTAATCGTCGACGCACTTGCGGACGGCGAGGTCGTGCAGGTGACGCTGGCCGCCGGCCTGTTCCTGTCGGAGTCCGACCCCGGCAACCGCGTGGCCAACTTCTCGTCGCGCGGCCCGTCGCTGGCTGCGCAGGCCGTGCTCAAACCCGATGTGGCCGCGCCCGGTGTGGACATCCTCGCGGCGATCTCGCCCGATGTCGCCAATGGCGTCTCGGGTCAGCGTTACGGTTATCTTTCGGGCACCTCGATGGCGGCACCGCACGTGGCAGGCGTTGCGGCACTGCTCGCCGAAGCGCACCCCGAGTGGACACCTGACATGCTGCGCTCCGCGCTCATGACCACGGCGCGCCAGGACATCGTCACCGCCGATGGTTTGAGCGAGGCCACGCCATTCGATATCGGCGCCGGCCACATCGAGCCCAATGCGGCGCGTACACCTGGCCTCGTCTACGCGGCGACGGGTGCCGACTATGACGCCTTTGTCTGCGGCGTCGAGGACTATCCGATCGACGCGGCGCGCTGCGACGCGTTGGCCGCCGCGGGCGCAAGCTTCGACCCTCAGGCGCTCAACCAGCCGGCCGTCGCGATCCCGGAGTTGACCGGCTCACGCACCATCTCGCGCACGGTCACGGCAACCCGCGCCGGCAACTGGCGCGCGCGCCTGCTGGTCCCGATTGGTTTCACGGCCAGCGTGACGCCGGGCAATCTGAGTCTCGCGGAAGGCGAGTCGGCGCAGTATGACGTCACGCTAACGGCCGTCGACGCCGCACCCGGCCCCTGGTATGCGGGCGCTGTCGAATGGATCGACAGCGACGACGCCGTATCGCGAATTCCGCTCGTTGCGCGGCCCGTCGAGATATCCGCGCCGCGGGAACTCAGCGGTGCCGGCGGCAGCGGCAGTGTCGACTTCGACTTGTCCTTCGGCTACTCGGGCGGCTACTCGGCAAGCGTATTCGGGCTCAAGCCGGCAACGCTCACCGAAGGCACTGTGGCCAATGACTCCACGCGAACGTTCACCCCGCGCAATGGCAGTGGCGTGGTCGGCTACTCACTCGATGTGCCCGTGGGCTCGCTGTACCTGCGCCTGGCGCTCTTTGACAGCGACACGGACGGCAACGACGACCTCGATCTCTATGTGTTCTTCTGCGAGACGCCCGGCAACTGCGAGCGTGTCGATGAGAGCGGCAGCGCCACGTCGGCCGAGCAGATCGATGTCGCCGGACCGGCGCCCGGTGCCTACGAAGTCTACGTGCACGGCTTCGAAACGGATGAGGTCAGCGGCGGGCCCGGCGCAAGCTTCACGCTGTCGACCTGGCTCGTGACGAACACAGACCAGCCTGGCAACCTGACAATCAACGGCCCCGGTCTTGTGGCCCAGGGCGCCACACAAGCCTACAGCGCCGACTGGCAGACGCTGGTCACGGGCAACCGCTATTTCGGCATCATCGTGCACGAGGCCAACGATGAAGCCGTCGCGCTGACGCGCATTCAGATCACCAACTAGGCTCAGAACGCCCGGGCCAGTTCGGCGCACACCGCGTGGCGCGGACAGTCGACGACGTGATCGTTGACCATGCCCACGGCCTGCATGAACGCGTACATTGTGGTCGACCCCACAAACTTGAAGCCGCGCCGCTTCAGGTCCTGCGAGAACGCGTCGGACACGGGTGAGGTCGCGGGACAGTCCGACTGGATGCGCCAGGCATTTTGAGCGGGCCGGCCATCGACAAAACCCCAGACGTAATTGGCAAAGCTGCCCATCGTGGCCTGCACCTCCAGAAACGCGCGTGCATTGCCGATCGTCGACGCTATCTTGGCGCGATTTCGCACGATGCCTGCATCCTCGCGCAGCCGCGCCACGTCATCCTCGTCAAACGCAGCGATGCGGCTCGCGTCGAAGTTTGCAAACGCGCGCCGATAGCCCTCGCGCTTGTTCAGTATCGTGGCCCACGACAGCCCAGCCTGGGCCGTCTCCAGCACGAGGAACTCGAACAGGATGGCGTCATCGCGCACGGGCACGCCCCACTCTTCGTCGTGATAAGCCAGATAGGCGTCATTGACGCCCAGCGCCCAGGGGCAGGTGCCGGGATTGGGGTGCGGATCTTCGTGGAAACTACTCATGGCGGGCTCTCGCGGCTGTGGGCACTATCGGGATGAAAATTCTCGCCCAGTCGGGGGCCGCACGCACGTGCAGAACCGGGCCGGGCGGGTGCAAAACGTGTGAAAGAAGAGTCGGCGCGCCGCGCGTGAACGGCTGCCGGCACACGGGAGGGGACCCAGAGACATGACGGACGACTCAGAATCGACGCGTCGCGGCGACGCGGACGCCACGCTGGACACGGATGCCACGAGTACGGGCAAGCGACGCGCAACGGCGCGACCCAAGCGCCAGCCGACCCACCCTTCGCATCTGTTCGGCAAGATGCGCCATGACCCTGGCCAGATTCGCGACCTGTTCCGCACGGGTACCTATCCCTACAAAACCCGTATCCGGAGCACCATCTACGCCCAGCACAAGGAGGAACTCCAGGTCGAGTTGCTCAAGGTGCAAAACTGGGTCAAGCAGACGGGTCAGCGCATCGTCATCATTTGCGAGGGGCGCGACGCCGCGGGCAAGGGCGGCACGATCAAGCGCTTCATGGAACACCTGAACCCGCGTGCCGCTCGCGTGGCTGCCCTCGAAAAGCCCAGCGAGAAGGAGCGCGGTCAGTGGTACTTCCAGCGCTACATCAAGCACCTGCCCACCATGGGCGAAATGGTGTTCTTCGACCGCTCCTGGTACAACCGCGCCGGCGTTGAGCGCGTCATGGGCTTTTGCTCCTCGCTCGACTACCTCGAATTCATGCGCCAGGTGCCCGACCTCGAACGCATGCTCGCGCGCTCGGGCATTCACCTGTTCAAGTACTGGTTCTCGGTCACGCGCGAGGAACAGGAGCGCCGCTTCACGAGCCGCGAGCGCGACCCCCTCAAGCAGTGGAAACTCTCGCCCATCGACGAGCTGTCACGCGACAAGTGGGTCGAATACACACAGGCCAAGGAAGCCATGTTCTTCTACACCGACACCAAGGACGCGCCCTGGACCGTCGTAAAGTCGGATGACAAGAAGCGCGCGCGACTGAACTGCATGCAGCATTTCCTGAGCCGCCTCGACTACCCCGGCAAGGACCCGAGCGTCGTGCACGGCCCCGACCCGCTTATCGTCGGGACACCGTCGCAGGTCATCGAGAAGGACGCCCACCTCTGGGGGTGAGCGTCGGGGCCGGTTGGCTCAGGTCGTGAAGCGCAGGTTGCTGTCCGCCATCTCGCGGACGGCGTCTACGCTGGCCGCGTCGCGACCGATGATCGCGATGCTGCCCGATTCACCCACGGGCAGCAGCACGCCCTCGAGGCCGTCGCGCGAGTAGGACACGGGCGCGTCGAGATCCTTGTGCGGCAGGATCAGCACCGTGACCGGACCGTTCTGACCCTGCACCACGAGGTGCGGCACACTTTCGCCGTCGATCACGCAGTTCTTGGCATAGCTCACGATGCCCGGCGCGTCGTTGCGCGTCATGCTCACACCCGCGGGCTGCAGCGCGGCCGAGAACATGCCGTCGTCGACGGCGACACTGGCCGGGCTCATGTAGCCCAGCTCGTGCTCGATGTGATCGAACACCTCGGCAGCCAGCGCCTGACCGTCAGCGTCGATGATCTCTGCCGGGGGGCGCAGCACGAATACGGCCACGAGCGCCACGGCGGCGGCCAGGCTCGCAAAGGCGGGCCAGCGGCTCGTGGCGCTGCCGTGCGCTTTGGATTGTTTGTCGGGGAACGCGACGACGTTGCCCTCGCGACCGACCTCGCGGGATTCTGCGAGCGCCTCGATATCGGGCATCTCACCCGTCAGCGACGGCGGGACCGGTACCGACATGACGGCCGACAGCCGAAGCTCCATGGCCTTCACGCGCGTCAGAAAGGCCGCGCACTCGGGGTCCGAGGCGGCCTTTTCCATAATCTCGGGCGTCTCGCGGTTGGGCTCCGCAAGCACGGCCTCTTTGAACTCTTCGAACGTCATGTCTTTACGTCGTCCTACCCCGCCTCGGGCTCGCCGAGGTCGAAGTTATCGATCAGTTTCTTCCTGGCCCTGTGCAGTCGGGTCAGCACGGCACCATTAGTAAGACCCATGATGTCGGCAATTTCTTTCGTCGAATGGCCTAAAACCACCTGCAGCACCAGCGGCTCGCGGTAGTCGTGCTCGAGCTCGCCGATGGCTTTGTGCAAATCATCCCGGTCCGTCGAGTCCTCACTCGACACCTGCAGCGTCGGCGCGCCCACGAGTTCGTCGATGTCGACGGTCTCGTGGCGCTTGCGCTCGAAAAAGCGCGCATTCTCGCGCCGCACGATGGTCAGCAGCCAGGGTTTGGCCGCCGCGTCATCGCGCAGGTTGTCCAGGGAACGCCAGGCACGCACCATCGCGTCCTGGACGACGTCTTCGGCCAGGGCGGAATCGCCGTTCAGCCAGTAGGCGTAGCGAAACAAATCGGCCCTGTGCGCACCGACCAATCGATCGAATCGTCGCTTGCGTTCCGGGTCCGCCGGGGCGGATTGCGTCATCTCAAGACCTGTCTTCGGGCAGATTCATTACCGGCGCCGCGAAAATCTCTCGGCGAACCGTGCCGGCAGACGCCAGCGGAGCCTACTTTACTTGGACACGCCGGGTGATAACAGCCACAATCTAAAGAGAAAACGGTGCCCTGACCTGCATGCATAACGACAAGACACCCGGTTTCCCGCTGACGCGAATGCGTCGCCGCCGGCGCCATGGCTGGCTCAGAGAAATGCTCGCCGAGCATCGTCTCGACGCCAGCGACTTCATCTACCCCGTATTCGTCACCGACGGCGAGGGCGTCACCGAGGCCGTACCCTCGATGCCCGGCGTCTCGCGACGCAGCATCGATGTGCTCGTCGAGCACCTGGGCGACGCCGTGGCCGCCGGGATTCCCGCTGTCGTCCTGTTCCCGGTCGTCGAGGCCGGCCTCAAGAGCGAAGACGGCGCCGAGTGCCACAACCCGGACGGGCTCGTGCCGCGCACGATTCGCGCCATCAAGCAGGCCTACCCGGATCTCGGCGTCATTACCGACGTCGCGCTCGACCCCTACACCACGCATGGGCAGGACGGCATCATCGACGACACGGGCTACGTACTGAACGACGTCACCGTGTCGATGCTGGAACGCCAGGCCGTCTCGCACGCCGACGCGGGCGCCGACATCGTGGCGCCTTCCGACATGATGGATGGCCGCATCGGCGCCATCCGCCGTGCGCTCGAGGTCAACGGCCACGTCAACACGCTCGTCCTGTCCTACGCAGCCAAATATGCGTCGTGTTATTACGGCCCCTTCCGCGATGCCGTGGGATCCGCGGGCAATCTGGGCGGCGGCGGCAAGCACAGCTACCAGATGGACCCGGCCAACGCCCGCGAAGCCATGCGCGAGGTCGCCCTCGATATCGACGAGGGCGCCGACATTGTCATGGTCAAACCCGCGCTGCCCTATCTCGATGTGATCCGCCGCATCGCCACCGAGTTCGAGACGCCCGTCACGGCCTACCAGGTCAGTGGCGAATACGCTCAGATCAAGGCTGCGGGCGCCAATGGCTGGCTCGATGAACGACAGGCTGCACTCGAAGCGCTGCTATCCATCAAGCGCGCCGGCGCCCGGGCGATCCTGACCTATTACGCACTTGATGCGGTAGGCTGGCTTGACGATTAGGCACTTGCAGGGACTAGGAGCACGAAGGCTGTGACGGACGAAACCGCGATCCTGGACCGATACGGCGTCATGGGGCATCCCGTTTCGCACAGCAAGTCGCCTGTCATCCACAAGCTCTTCGCCGAGCAGACGGACCAGCACCTCACCTACGAATTGCTCGACGTGCCACGCGACAAGCTGGATACGGCCGTACGCCAGTTTCAACGCAGTGGGGGCCGGGGGCTCAACGTGACGGTGCCGCACAAGGCCCGCGTGGTCCGGCTTGTCGACGAGCTCTCCGAGGAGGCCAGCATCGCGGGGGCCGTCAACACGCTCTTGATCGAACCCGACCGCATCGTCGGCCACAACACTGACGGCATCGGCCTCGTACGCGACCTCATCGGCAACTGGGACTACTCCGTGGGCGGCAAGCGCATCCTCGTGCTCGGTGCCGGCGGCGCCACGCAGGGCATTCTCGGCCCGCTGCTTGAGTTGTCCCCGGCAGAACTCGTAATTGCCAACCGCAATGTCGACAAGGCCAGGGCGCTCGCCGACCACTTCGGGACGCTGGGCGACGTCCGCGCCGTGAAGTTCGGCGAGCTGCGCGACGGCGACACCTACGACCTCATCATCAATGCCACCTCAGCGGGCCTGCAGGGCGAGGCGCCGCCGTTTCCGCGCAACGCCATAGACAGACGCTCGACAGCCTGCTATGACTTGGCCTACGCGCTGCGGACGACACCGTTCATCGCCTGGGCCCAGCAGATGGATGCGGCGCGCACCCGCAGTGGCTGGGGCATGCTCATCGAACAGGCCGCAGAGTCTTTCAGGCTCTGGCGTGGCGTCATGCCTGACACGGCCGCCGTCCTCAAACAGCTGCCCGTTACCTGAGGCCCCATCCCGCGCCTCACGGGCGCTAGACAAATAGTTCGACAGAGCTGTCGCGACAATGCGACAAAATCTGTGCATCCACCTCCTGTGCGACGTCGAAATCGCGCTGGCAATCCCCCTTCCCTGGTTGTCAGAATTTAAGGAGCGACTCCATGTTGAGGAAGTTTTTTGCCCCGGTGCTTGCACTGGCTCTGCTGTCGGTAGCCGGCTGCGACGTATTTGATGACGACGACGACGACGTCGTTCTTGAGTCGGCCACGATCCGTGTCCTGCACGCATCGCCCGACGCCCCGGACGTCAACGTCCTGATCGACGGCGACACCTTTGTTGCCGGTGCCCCCTACAAGGCCGGCACAGGCTTTAGCGTCGTGCGCCCGGGCACCTACAGCGTGCAGGTCGATGGCATCACGCCGGGCGGCACTGCGACGGTTATCTCCGCCGACGTCACGCTCGACGCCGACACCGAAACAACTGTCATCGCCGCAGGCGACGTCGCCAACATCGCACCGTTACTCATCACGAATGAGCGCAGCGCAGTCACGGGCGGCAACCTCCGCGCCACGGTTGTGCACGCGGCACCGGACGCTCCGACCGTCGATGTCTTCGTCACGGCACCGAGCGCAGACCTTGCCGCCAGCGCGCCGCTGGGCACGTTCTCGTTCGGCGAATCGCTGGGGCCCGTCGAAGTCCCCGCTGGTGACTACCAGATTCGCGTCACGCTTGCCGGTGCACCGGGCTCGGTCGTGTACGACAGCGGCACGCTGTCGCTGGCCGACGGCCTCAACCTGCTGCTCGCCGCCGTGGAGAACACGGGGCCAGGCGATGCGCCGATCAGTCTCGTCGTCCTCGACGGCGCAGGCGCCGGCGAAATCGCCGACACCAATACGCCGGCCGCACTGCGCGTGATCCACAACTCGCCCGACGCACCGCCCGTCGATGTCGTCGTTGACGATGGCTTCGCCGCGCCGCTCATCGAAGACCTCGAGTTTCCCGACTTCACGGGCTTCGTCGAAGTGCCGGGCGCTGACTACAACGTCAAGGTCACGGTTGCCAACGATCCGGGTGTGATCGCCATCGACGCCGACCTTACGCTCGTCGCCGGCACGACCTACTCGGTCTACGCCATGGACTTCCTCGCCACCATCCAGCCGCTCGTTCTCGTCGACGACCCCCGCGCCATCGCCACGGAAGCCCGTGTGCGTATCGTGCACGGCTCGCCAACGGCCCAGAACGTCGACATCTACGTCACGGCACCGAACACGGATATCGCGACCGTCGACCCGACCTTCGCGGACGTACCGTTCCTGGCTGAGACGGGCTACACCCCGCTGGCGGGCGGCACCTACACGGTGACGGTCGTGCCCGCGGGCACGACCACGGCGGCGATCGGTCCGATCGACATCACGATTGCAGTCGGCGGCATCTACACCGCTGTGGCACGTGACCCGCTGCCGGGCTCGACGGACCTTGGTCTGATCCTGCTCGACGACTTCAACGACTAAGGTCGTGGTGCCGGCCCCGCTGCCGGCGCAGTCGTACAGGCCTCTCCGCTCCGGCGGGGAGGCCTTTTTCGTGCGCTAGCGCATCGTGACGAATTCTTCGGCGCTCGTCGGATGGATGGCCACGGTGTCGTCGAAGTCGCGCTTGGTCGCGCCCATGCGCAGGGCCACCGCAAAGCCCTGCAGCATTTCATCGGCGCCGTCGCCAAACACGTGGCAGCCCACGACGCGCTCTTCCTCACCGACGCAGACAAGCTTCATCGCGGCATGACGCTTCTCCGAACCCAGCGCGTAGCGCATGGGCGTGAAGCTCGACGTGTAGACGCGAACGGCGTCGCCGTGCTCGGCTCGTGCCTCGGCCTCGGTCATGCCAACCGTGCCCGTGGGCGGATGCGTGAAGATCACCGTCGCGATGTTGTCGTAGTCGAGGCGACGGTCGTGCATACCGCCCCAGAGCCGATCCGAGAGTCGGCGGCCCGCCGCGATGGCCACGGGCGTGAGGGCCGCGGCGCCTGTGACGTCGCCGAGGGCGAAGATGTGGGGCACGGTCGTTTGCTGCCAGGCGTCGACCGGCACGAAGCCGTCCGCGTCGGCCTCGAGACCGGCGCCGGCCAGGTTCAGGTCGTCGGTCGCCGCAGCCCGGCCGATAGCCCAGATCACGCAGTCCAGCCGCGTGAAGGCACGACCGTCCTCGGTCTCCAGTGTGAGTCCGTCCGGAGTCCTGGTGAGCGCCGTGGGCACCGCATGTTGTTCGACGGTAACGCCATCCGCCGCCAATGCACCGGCCACCTCGTCACGCAACATGCCGTCGAAGCTGCGCAGCACACCATCGAAGCGCGTAAGAATCGTCACCTCTGCACCCAGGGCCTGCAAGACCCCGCCGAGCTCCACGGCGACGTAGCCGCTGCCCGCGATGGCGATGCGCTTGGGCATCTGCTCGAGCTCGAAGAACCCGTCCGACGTAATACCGAGTTCGGCACCCGGCAGATCGGGCCAACGCGGAAAACCGCCCGTCGCGATCGTGATGCGCTCGGCCGTATAGCGACGACCATTGGCTTCGACCGTGTGCGGATCCACGAACTGCGCCCGCCCATCGATGACCTCGATGTCCTTGCTCGACAGGTTGCGTGCGTAGATGTCGTTGAGCCGGCGCACGTAGGCGTCGCGGGCCGCCTTGAGCGACGACCAGTCGTGTTCCGGCGCGTGTGGCGCGAATCCGTAGGACGGGGCCAGATCGCCTTCGTGGGCGATGCTGGCGGCATACCACATGACCTTCTTGGGCACGCAACCCACGTTGACGCAGGTACCGCCCAGCGGCCCCGACTCAAAAACAAGAACGCGGGCGCCGTACTGGGCGGCGCGCTGCGCGTGGGCCAGGCCGCCGCTGCCGCCGCCAATGACAATCAGGTCGTAGTCGTAAGTCATCATTCGTCTTTTTCGAAGCCGGCTGAAGCGCCGAAACCGCATGCTACACTTTGCATGTCTAAGCTTAAATCCGTCGCCACATGCCGCCTTCCACAACGCAGGACGCGTTCCCGGGCCTGCCAGATTTTGACTCGATCACTGCGACGGATATCGTGCCTTTGACCGAAGCCCTGATCGCACGCAGCCGCGAGCGCGTGCGGGCGCTCGAGGCACTGGAGTCCCCTGACTTCGACAATTTCGTCGTGCCCTTTGAGGAGCTGCGCCACGACATGTCGCGCACCTGGTCGCCCGTGTCGCACCTGCAAATGGTGCGCAACAGCGAGACCTGGCAGACCCACTACCTCGAGGCACTGGGCCTGTTGGCGGCCTTCCAGTCCGAGCTGGCCCAGAACACGCGTTTGTTTGCCGCGTTCGAGGCGCTGCATGACGCGCTCGGTGAGGACGCCGACCACGAACAGCGCGCGCTGCTCGAACACGCGCTGCGCGACTTCCGGCTGGCCGGCGTGGCGCTCGACGACACCGAAAAGGCGCGCTTCCGCGCGCTGTCGCAGGCGCTGTCCGAAGACCAGGCCAGCTTCTCGAGCAACCTGCAGCAGAGCGGCGACGCGTGGCACTGGCACACGACCGAGACCGATGACGTTGCGGGCATCCCCGATACGTTCCTCGCAGCCGCCGCGCGCGCCGCGGAGCAGGCCGGGCGCGACGGCTGGGTGTTCGACCTCGCGCAGCCCACCTACATGGCCGTCATGACCCATGCGCGCTCGCGCGACACGCGCAAGCGGTTCTACACGGCCTGGCTCACGCGCGCCGCCGACACCGGCCCGCACGATACGAAGTGGGACAACGCGGCGCTCATGGCGCGCATCCTGGGCCACCGCACCGAAATGGCCAACTTGCTCGGTTTCGACAATTACGCCGAGTACTCACTGGCACCAAAAATGGCCGGCAGCGTCGACGAGGTCGTGGGCTTCCTCAAGGACCTGGCACAACGCAGCATGCCGACGGCGCGCCGCGAGCTCGCAGAGCTGCAGCTGCTCGCCGGGCACGAACTCGAACCCTGGGACCTCGCCTTCTACAGCGAGCGCCTGCGCGAGCAGCACTACGCGATCTCCGAGGAGCAGGTCAGGCCCTATTTCCCCGCGGGTCGCGTCATGGACGGCTTGTTCGGTCTGGCCGAGCGCCTGTTCGGGCTGTCGCTCGAACGCAGCCAGGCGCCATCCGTCTGGCACGACAGCGTGGAGTTCATCGTCGTGCGCGATGCCGGCGGCGAGATCATGGGCAGCTTCTACACGGACCTCTACGCGCGTGCCGGCAAACGCGCGGGCGCCTGGATCGACGAGTGCATCGTGAGAAAGGCCCTGCCCGGCAGCAACGCCCTGCCCGTCGGTTATCTGGTCTGCAATTTCCCGCCCGAGCAACCCGATGCCCCGTCGCTGCTGACACACGACGAGGTGGTGACGCTGTTCCATGAGTTCGGGCACATGCTGCATCACCTGCTCACGCGCGTGGGCTACCCGAGTATTGCCGGTATCAACGGCGTGCCCTGGGATGCCGTCGAGCTGCCGAGCCAGTTTCTTGAGAACTTCGCCTGGCAGTACGACGTGCTGCGCGAGTGCTCTGGCCACTACCAGGACGGCAACCCGCTGCCGCGCGTCGTGTTCGACCGGCTCGCAGCCGCGCGCAATGCCGGTGCCGGCCTGAGCATGCTGCGCCAGCTCGAGTTTTCGCTGTTCGACTTCCAGCTGCACGCGCGCAGCGACGCGGCCCAGCCCGGTGTGCTCGAAACCGTGCGCGACAGCACGCGCGCCGACGTCGCGCTCGTGCCGCCGCCCGAATGGGTGCGTTTCGAGAATGGTTTCGCCCACATCTTCGCGGGCGGCTACGCCGCCGGCTACTACAGCTACAAGTGGGCCGAGGTGCTCGCGGCCGATGCCTTCGCGGCGTTTGGTGAAGCGGGTGATGTGTTCGATCCGGGCACCGCGGGGCGATTCCGCCAGCACATCCTCGAGGTCGGCGGCAGCCGCGACATCCACCATGCTTATGTCGCATTCCGCGGTCGGACGCCGCGGATTGACGCCTTACTGCAGCAACACGGCATCGAAGCCGCCTGACCGGCGCACGCCCGGCTGGCGCCGGGCCCGGACGCTGCCGTACACTGGGTCGATTCGCCAGAAGTTCAGGTTCGATCCGATACGTGCCTAAAGAACTCGACAACAGCGCACCGCGCATGCGCCCGTTGCGGGACCGCCGCAACAACTACGACGTCACCGACGAGGTGGACGTTTCGTCCATGGCTGCCGTTCGCGACGCCGTCGGGGCCTTGTTCCTCGACAGCTACCCCGACGCCGCCTACGACCGCATCTGGCTCGCCTTCCACGATTTTGAACGGCTGTTCACGGGCCGCATGCCGGGCTACCACGGCTGCGACACGACCTACCATGACGTCCAGCACACGCTCGACATGACGCTGGCCGTGGCGCGGCTCGTTGCCGGGTACGAGCGCAGCGTCGGTGCCGAGCACACACTGGGTCCCGCGCGCGCCGAGCTCGCGCTGATCATCTCGCTGTTTCACGACGCGGGGTATATCCGTCACATGCAGCGCGACTCCGACGTGCGCAACGGCGCGCACTACACGCGTATCCACGTGTCACGCAGCGCCGAATTCCTGCGCAGCTACCTGAACCGCATCGGGCTCGGCCACAGCGCTGATCGCGCCGCCGAGATCGTGCACTTCACGGGCTACGAGATCGACCTCAAGCGGCTCAACGTGCCCGACCCGCGCGACATTCGGCTGGGCTGCATCGTCGGCACGGGCGATTTGCTCGCTCAGATGGCCGACCGCTGCTATCTCGAGAAATGCCGCGACCGCCTGTACGAGGAATTCGTAATTGGCGGTATCGCCATGCCCATCGGCGACGATGGTGACCCCGACGTCCGTTACGAGTCGGGTGAAGACCTGTTGCGAAAGACCCCGGGCTTCTTTCGCGACGGCGCCCAACGACGGCTCGACGCGGAATTCGATCGCACCTACCGCTTCATCGAACCGCTATTCGATGGGCGCAACCCCTACATCGAGTCGATCAATCGCAATATGCGCTACCTGCAATGCGTGATCGACACGGGCAACTGGGCTGGACTGCGCCGCCAGCCCCCCGTCTATGTCGGGGAACCCGATTCCTCGGAGAGCATGCGAGTACTCGTGGACGAGCTGCGCGACGCCGTCGCGCGCGAACAGGTGGCCTGAGCCCTCAGACGACGCTGCGCGGCATCTCGGTCAGGTAACGCACGAAGCGATTGCGCTCATCGACAAGAATGGCGCACGGATCGAGTGGGCGGTCCGTGAGTTCGAAGGCCATGATGATGAGCTCTTCACCCTCGCTGATCAGGTGCGCGGCGGCCCCGTTCATGCAGATCACGCCCGAGTCCCGCTCGCCGGCGATGACGTAGGTTTCGAGGCGTGCGCCCGACGTGTTCGACACGACGAGCACCTTTTCGTTTTCCCACATGCCCGCGCGCTCGATGAGCGCGCGGTCGATCGTGACGCTACCCACGTAGTTCACGTCGGCCTCGGTCACCCGGGCCTTGTGGATTTTGGAACGCATTACCCAACGCACGGCGTTGACTCCAGTCTTCGTGATGCGCGCACGCCCGGGGGCTTTGGCTCCGGGCCGCCGGCCTGCCGATTCCAGAAGCCGTCGCGGTGCGCAAAAAGGCGGCTATTGTAGCCGATCACCGCGCCCTGGGGCGCCTTAGCGGCTATCGGGCCGGCCGCACTGCCAGCAGGCTGCGAACTGAGGCTCGTTCTCTGCCCCGCAGTTGCCGCAGTGCCAGGGCGCACCGGCCACGGGCGCAGTCCGGGCCTCCTCGATGATCTCGAGCGCCCGCTGCGCGTCCAGCGGCTTGACCCAGAGTTGCGGCCAGACCTCCGTGAACGGCACCTCGCCGAGCACGCCGCCGAGGTTCTGGTTGCGAATTTCGGCGCGGATGCCCTCGGCTTCGAGCACGTTCCGGTAATGCGCAACCGTCACAAGGTTGTCGGCCGTGAAGACCTTTTTCACGGGGTCCGCAGCGCCGCCAGAAACGCGCCCGGGTCATCGCCGCGCTCGAGCACTTCGACGAGCGCCGAGCCAACAATGACGCCGTCGGCAGCACCCGCGAGCTGCTCGACGTCGGCACGCGACCGGATACCGAACCCAGCGCAAACCGGCAGGCTCGATACCTCGCTCACGTTCTCGAGGTAGTCGGTAACCTCGGCGGGCAGCTTGGCACCCCCGCCCGTGATGCCCGTAATCGTGACCGCGTACACGAAGCCCCGACTCTCGCGGCACAGCGTCGCCAGCCGGTCAGCGGGCGTGGCAGGCGTCACGAGCTGCACAAGGCCGATGCCGTGCGACTGCATGGCCTCGCGGAACGTCTCGGACTCCTCGTATGGCAGATCGGGCACGATAAAACCGCAAACGCCGGCCTCGAGCGCGGCCGCGCCCAGCGCGTCGTAGCCATAGGCCAGCAGCGGGTTCAAATAGGACATGAGTACGAGCGGCGTGTCGATGAGCATGCGATGCGCCGTGAGCGTTTCGAGAATCCAGCGCAGGCTCACGCCCTTCTCGATGGCCACGAAGCTCGAGCGCTGGATCGTCATGCCGTCGGCCATGGGGTCCGAAAACGGCACGCCGATCTCGACGACATCCGCGTGCTTGGCGACGGCCAGCAGCGTTTCGATGAACTGGTCCGGTTCGGGGTAGCCGGCCGTCATGAACGGCACGAGCGCACCGCCCTCCGCTGCGCCCTGGCGCAGTGCTTTCGTGATGCGTTCATGCGCCTGCATGGCGGGCCCTCGTGGTGGGATGCTGGACCAGCGTCGACATGTCCTTGTCGCCGCGACCCGAATTGCCGATGAGCAGTGTCTTGCCGGGGTTGTTGCGCGCCCATTCGCGCGCGCCCACGAACGCGTGCGCGGTTTCGAGCGCCGTCAGGATGCCCTCCTCAGCGCACACCTCGTCCAGCGCATCGAGCACCTCGGCATCCCCGGCCGCCTCGTAACGCACGCGACCGATGGACTGCAGGAAGGCGTGCTCGGGACCCACGCCCGAGTAGTCAAGACCGGCCGATACCGACTGCGTTTCCTGCACCTGGCCATTGGGGTCCTGGAGGATCATCGTGTAGCTGCCTTGCAGCACGCCGGGTGTGCCCGTCGCGAGCGTTGCCGCGTTCTGACCGAGCCCGCTGCCGATGCCACCGGCCTCGACACCGACGATCTCGACGTCGGTGTCACCCAGGAACGCATGGAACAGGCCGATGGCGTTGGAGCCGCCACCAACGCAGGCGAAAACCGCATCGGGCAGCTTGCCGGCCTGCTTCTGCATCTGCGCGCGCGCCTCGTCACCGATGCAGCGGTGCATCTCACGCACGAGGTAGGGATAGGGATGCGGACCGACCGCCGAGCCCAGGAGGTAATAGGTGCCGTCCGGGTCCGACACCCAGTCACGCAGCGCCTCGTCGATGGCCGCGCGCAGCGTCTTGTCACCGGACTCAACGGCCACCACCTCGGCGCCCAGCCGGCGCATGCGATCGACATTGGGTGCCTGGCGCGAGATATCGACAGCGCCCATGTAGACGCGACACGGCAGGCCGATGCGCGCGCAGGCCGCGGCCGAAGCGACGCCGTGCTGGCCCGCACCCGTCTCTGCAATCACGCGCCTGGCGCCAAGCCGCTTGGCGAGCAGCGCCTGGCCGATGGCATTGTTGATCTTGTGCGCGCCCGTGTGGGCCAGGTCTTCGCGCTTGAGCCAGACCTCGGCACCCCAGGCGCGTGAGAGCCCACGCGCCGGTGTCAGTGCCGTCGGGCGCCCCACCCATTCGAACAACTCGTGGCAGAACTCGGCCTGAAAGTCGGGCGCGCGCAGGTAGTCGCGCACGCCGGCTTCAAGCCGCTCGAGTGCCGGTACGAGGGTTTCGGGCACGTAGCGCCCGCCGAACGCGCCGAAGCGGCCGCGCGCGTCGGGCAATTCGCCCGCCAGCAACGCAGCCAGTAACGCCGCGTCGTCTTGCTCCGTAGGTTTCGCTTGCATCTGATCCCTTCCCTTAGGCAAACGCCGTGCGCGCCCTGCGCACGAACGTCATGATCTTTTCCGCGTCCTTCTGTCCCGGTGCCGACTCGACGCCGCTCGAGACATCGACACCCCAGGGCGCGACGTCGGCGATGGCCTGGCCGACGTTGTCCGCGTCGAGTCCGCCTGCCAGCACGAGCTCGCGCCCCCGCGCCACGCGCGCGGCCAGTCCCCAGTCCGCAGTCTCGCCGCTGCCACTGTTGCGGCCCTCGAACAGGAGCTGCTGCGGCAAGTCATCAGCGCCGGTGACATCGTGGTCGCGGTACACGGGCAGGGCTCTAACGCCGGGCAGCAGGTCGAACGTCTCATAATCGCCGGCGTCCGTCTGCAACAAATCAGGCGAAACACGAGCCTGAACTTCGTGCGCAAGCGCCGGCAAAGGGTGGCGCATGACGGCGACGACCCGGGCGTGCCCGCGCGCAAGCCCCGCGAGCAACACGGCCGCATCGACCGACACGGCGCGCGGCGACTCAGCGAACACGAAGCCCACGGCGTCAACGCCCGCTTCGACAGCGGCGGCCACGGCATCGAGCGTGGTCAGTCCGCACACCTTGACCCAGCCGCTCATGCGCGCTCCCGCGCAGCCGAGCGCCCGGCCTCGACGAACTCGAGCACAGCCTGCGTCGCATCGTTACGGCGCATGAGGGCCGTGCCGATGAGCGCCACGTCGTAGCCAAAGCCCACGGCGCGCGCGGCATCGGCGGGCAGTTTGAGCCCACTCTCGGCAACGCGCGGCAACTCTCGCGGCAGCTGATCGACGAGACGCTCGAGGCGCTCGTTGTCGACCTCAAGCGTGCGCAGGTCGCGCGTGTTGACGCCCACGAGCAGCTGGCGCGCCTCGGCAAGCGCGGTACCCGCTGGCGTATCAACAAGGCGCGACGCGCGGGCCGCGTCTTCGGCATCGAAACACTCGACGAGCACAAACAGACCCAGCTCGGCCGCCCGCGCGGTGAGGTTCGCGAGCGCGCCGTCGTCGAGCATGGCGACAATGGCGAGTACGCCGCCCGCACCCGCGAGCCGGGCTTCGACGACCTGGTAGTCGTCGACGAGAAAATCCTTGCGCATGGCGGGCACGTCATGACCCGCGAGTACGCGCGCCGCAGCCGCCAGATGGTCCAGTGCGCCCGAGAAACGATCGGGCTCGGTGAGCACCGAGACCGCGGCCGCGCCGCCCGTCGCATAGGCCTGGGCACGCGTCGTCGGGTCAAACCCGGTCGCGTCGGCCAGTTCGCCCTCAGCCGGTGAGGTCGCCTTGATTTCTGCGATGACATCAAAGCCACCCGCCAGCGACAGCCGGGGTGCGGGGCTTGTGTCTTCGACGAGGCGCATGAGCCGATCCATGCTGCGTGCGGCGCGCGCGGCCTCGAGCCTGCGCGTGCTGCCCGCGGCCATGGTGGCGAGAAAGTCAGCCACGACCGAACTCGGCCAGGCCGTCGAGCAGGCGCCCCGCATCGCCCGAGTCGATGGCGGCCTGCGCACGGGCGACACCGGCGCGCGCGTCATCGACGAGGCCCGCCACCTCGAGCACGAGTGAGGTACCCATGAGCAGGGCATCGCGGTGTGCGCCCGTATCGGTGCCACGCAGCACGTCGGCCATCGCGCGTGCATTGACGTCGGCGTCACCGCCCGCAAGGTCTTCTGCCGCGCACCGGTCGATCCCGTAGTCTTCAGGTGAACGCGTGTGCGCCACAACCTGCCCCGGCGTGACGTCAAACAGCGTGAAGGACGAGACGGGCGTCGCCTCATCCCAGCCGTTGTCGCCGTGCACGACGAACGCCCGCTCGATGGCGAGCCCCGACAGCGCATCCGCCATCAGCGCCGCCACGTCTTTAGAAAACGCACCGATGACCTGGTAAGGCGTTTGCGCCGGATTGGTCAGCGGGCCCAGCACGTTGAACACGGTGCGCACACCCATAGCCTGGCGCACGGGTACCACCGACTTCATGGCCGGGTGGTAGGCGGGTGCGAACAGGAAGGTGAAGTGGGTTGCCTCAAGGCATCGCCCCGCCGCCGCCGCGTCGAGCGGCAGACTGAGCCCCAGGGACTCGAGCACGTCGGCACTGCCCGACTTGCTCGATACCGAGCGGTTGCCGTGCTTCACGACGCGCGCACCCGCGGCTGCGGCGAGCAACGCCGTGCCCGTGGACAGGTTGTAGCTGCCTGAACCGTCACCGCCCGTGCCAACCGTGTCGACCGTGGGCAGGTCGGGATCGATATCGGGGCGCAGTGCGCGTTCGCGCATGACGGCCGCGAACCCGCGAATCTCGTCGGCCGTCTCACCCTTGGCCCGCAGCGCCGTGAGCAGTGAACCCGCCATCGCCGGCGCGAGCGTGTCGTCGGCAAGCGCGATCATGATCCGCGCGGCATCGGCTTCACTGAGATCCTGCCCCGCGAGCAACGTTTCGAGCAGCGCTGCGAATTCTGGACGACTCATGCGGCAGCCTCCTGGCGCAGGAAGTTATTCATGAGCGTATCGCCCTCGGGCGTAAGCACGCTTTCGGGGTGGAACTGCACGCCCTCGACCTGCCAGTCGCGGTGGCGCACGCCCATGATCTCGCCGCGATCCGTGCGCGACGTCACGACGAGGCACTCGGGTACGCTCCCGGCCTCGGCGGCCAGCGAATGGTAGCGGCCCACGGCCAGGGGATCGGGCAGGCCTGCGAAAACGCCGGCGCCGTCGTGGCTGATATCCGAAGTCTTGCCGTGCATAAGCCGCTGCTCTCGCACTATGTTGCCGCCGAAATGCTGCACGATGCTCTGGTGCCCCAGGCACACGCCCAGCAGCGGCACCTGGCCCGCGAAGGCGTCGATCATGGCCAGCGACTGCCCCGCGCCCTCGGGGCGACCGGGTCCCGGCGAGATGACGACGTGCGTGGGCTCAAGCGCACGTGCCGCCGCAATGTCGATGGCGTCATTGCGGTAGACGTGCATGTCGGCGCCCTGCGCCGCGAACGCCTGCACGAGGTTGTAGGTGAACGAATCGTAGTTGTCGATCATGAGCACGCGCGGTGTCGCCTCGCTCATAGTCCCTCTCCCGCCAGCTGCAGCGCGCGCCGGATAATGGCGCTCTTGGCCAACACCTCTTCATATTCCCGCGACGGGTCGGAGTCGGCGACGATGCCCGCACCGGCCTGGAAACTGTACTTGCCGTCGCGGAACACGACCGTGCGAATCGTGATCGCCTGGTCCATGTCGCCGCCCTGCCCGAAGTAGCCGACCGTGCCCGCGTAGAGGCCCCGGCCGACGGGCTCGAAGCCATCGATGAGCTGCATGGCGCGCACTTTGGGCGCGCCCACGAGCGTACCCGCCGGGAATGTGGCCGCGAACAGATCGAAGGCGTCCTTGTCTTCGGCCAGCCGGCCCTGCACGCCGCTCACGATGTGCATGACGTGGCTGTAACGCTCGATGGACATGTAGGGGTCGACGCTGACGCTGCCCGCGGCCGCGACCCGCCCGAGATCGTTGCGCGCCAGGTCGACGAGCATGACGTGCTCGGCGCGCTCCTTGGGGTCGGCGAGCAGGCGACGGGCGTTGTCGTCGTCCCCGGCGGCATCGGCACCGCGTGGCAACGTGCCCGCGATGGGTCGCAACGCGGCATCGCGACCGTTGAGCCGCACGAGTGCCTCTGGCGACGACCCCGCGACCTGCAGGTCGCCGAAGTCGCAGAAGTAGAGGTAGGGCGACGGGTTCAGCAACCGCAGAGCGCGGTAAACCTCGAAGGGCGAGACGTCGGTGGCGCCCTCGAAGCACACGGACAATACAATCTGATAGATGTCACCTGCAGCGATGTACTCTCGCGCCGCGTCGACGTGGCCGCAGAACGCGTCTCGCGACAGGCTCGCCTCAGGCTGGGCAACGTGGCCGCCTGTCCCGGGCTCGGGCAGCGCACCGCGCAGCCGGCGCACAATGTCGTCGCGCAGCGCTTCGCGCTCGGCGTCGGTGCCCGCGTGCAGCAGGGCGATGCGGCGCGTCAGGTGGTCGAAGACAAGCAACGATTCGGTCGCGAGATAAGCGGCCTCGGGCACGCCGGTTGGCGGCTCGGGCTGGTTGGGCAGGTGCTCGAAGCGGCGCACGACGTCATAGCCGGCCACGCCCACGAGTCCGCCCGCAAACGGCAGGTCGGGAATCTCGGGGGCGAGCCTGGGGGCATCGGCCAGCGAGGCACGCAGCGCGTCGAGGTAGGCGGCTTGGTCGGCCGGCGCGGGTAGCGCCTGGTTGCCGCGGAGCATCACGCCGTCGGCGATGCGGAATTCTTGCGCCGCGCCGAAACCCAGGAACGAGTAGCGCGACAGACGCTGTCCTTGCTCGACACTCTCAAGCAAGTAGCGCGGCCTCAGGTCCGCGAGCTTCATGTAGGCCGACACCGGGGTGTCGAGATCGGCGAGGATGTCAAAAGGCGCCTGCATGTTGTCTGCCTATGCGTTGTCCAGGTCCCGGTTCCGGACGCAGACACAAAAAGACCCGTCTGCGCACCAGCGGAGACGGGTCTTGCTTGTTACCGGATCGATTCGATTTCGAACGTACGGAAGCACCACCCGCCTAGCGGAGGCGCCACCACCACGCGTTACCGCGTCCTTCGAATGCCACTCGATTCGTCATGGGCCGAGTATCGACAAGCACCGGCTGGGCGTCAACCCGCTGCGTCACGCTAGAGCCCGTAGAGCCAGGGCAGCACGATCGAGAAGCCGAGCCACATGATGACGGTCAGGGGCACGCCGACGCGCGCAAAGTCCGAGAAGCGGTAGCCGCCAGCGCTCAGGATGAGCAGGTTGGTCTGGTAGCCGATGGGCGTGGCGTAACTCATGTTGGCGCCAAACAGGACGGCGAGCACGAACGGTCGCGGGTCGGCACCGAGCTGGGTCGCGACGCTGATCGCGATGGGCGTGCCGATGACGGCGGCCGCGTTGTTCGACACGACGTTCGTGAGCACGGACATGATGAGCATGAAGCCCGCCAGGATGTAGGGCACGGGCAGGCCATCGGTCAGCGTCACAAAGCCCACGGCGAGCCAGTCCGCAGTGCCCGTGACCATGAGTGCATTGCCGAGCGCAAGGCTGGTCACGATGAGCATGATGATGGGCACGCTAAGCGCGTCGGCCACGTGCTCCCAGGTCAGGCAGCGCGTCGCGAGCATGAGCGCCACCCCGATGAGCGCGCTCACGGAGATGGGCAGCAGACCCAGCGCCGCGGTACCGATCACGAAGCCCATGACGGCCAGCGCGCGCTTCGCGCGGTGCGTGTGCGGCAGCTCCGTGGTGCCGTCGAGCACGAGCATGGTGCCGTTCTGCTTGAGCAGGTCGATGGCGCTCGAGGCGCCCTGCACGAGCAGCACGTCACCCGCCCGCAAGCGAATCTTGCCGATGTCCTGGGTGACGCGCGACGAGGGGTAGCGCGCCCGGTGCAGCGCCAGCGGCAACAGGCCAAACGTCTGGGCAAAACGTACGGCGTCGAGCGTGCGCCGGTGCAGCAGCGAGCCGCGCGTCACGACGAGCTCCGCCAGCCGCTGGCCCTCGGCGCTGAACGACACCTCGCCGTTGCCATCACCGTCAGCACCACCCTCGGCGTTGAACAGCCGGGTGCCCAGTTCGCGCTCATAGAGCTTGAGCTGGTCGGCCGTGTCCTTGATGTAGATGCGGTCGCCGGTCTGGAACTTGAGCGATGGCAGCTTGGCCAGGAACAGCGAGTCGCCGCGTTGAATGCGGTCGATGCGCAGCGAGCCGCCCGTCTTGGCGCGCACCTCTGACAGCGTGCGCCCGACGGGGAAGCTGTCTTCGACGACGTAGAGCTGCGCTGTGAACACCCGCGGCGATGTATCGGCCAGCGGCGGCTCCCGTCGCGGAATCAGATAGGGCGCGACGAGCCAGAGAAAAAGAATGCCCACGGCGCCCACGATGGCGACGGGCAAGGTAAACGAGAACAGTCCGAAGCGTTCGAGCCCCAGATCGACGGCCAGGCCGACCACGAGCAGGTTGGTCGAGGTCCCGATGGTCGTCGCCATGCCGCCGATGATCGTCGACAGCCCCATGGGCATGAGGATGCCCGAGACGGGCAGCTTGGCGCGCAGCGACACGCCGACCAGGATGGGCAGCAGCAGGACGACGATCGGCGTGTTGTTGAGGAATGCGCTCAGTACGGCGCCCACGACCATCGTGACGAGTAGCGCCAGGACCGGGCGCACGGTCCAGGCTCTCGCGATCACGCCAGCCAGTGGCTGCAGCGCACCCGTGGTCTCCATGCCCTTGCCGACGACCATGAGCGCGCAGACGGCGACCAGCGCCTCATTGCCAAAGCCCGCAAAGAAAAAGCCGGGCTGCAGGGCCTCACCCTCGAAGCGGAACGGAAACAGCGTAAACACCGCAACGAGTACGACGAGTACCGCCAGGCTCGACGTCTCGAGCGCGAAGCGGTCGCGCGTAAACAGGTACAGCGCGAGGCCTGTCAGCACGAGAACGAACTGGCCGTGCGCGGTCAGGTCGATGGCGTTCAAGCCGCGGCCTCTCGGGTGGCGCACTTAAGCCTGGGCATCACAATCATCACGTGGGCGCTTCCCCTCGTCGCGCGCGGTATCGGGTCAGCCGCGGGCAGCAGCGACCTGTCGGTATGCTATCTCAGCCGCCGGGCGGCCGCGCAAGCTTAAGTGAACCGCAGCGATCTGCTATCGTCACGCACGAGTTCAACCGGCAGGCAGCCCGCGCGCCCCCCAACCTTATGAGCTTCAAGGCCTTGCTCGAGCGCTGGCGCGACACGCCGGCCACCGTAACCACCCAATCCGCCTACGCCATCCGCCTCGACGTCGACGATGCCGCCCGCATCGAAGCCCTCGCAGCGCTGTTCCCGGGCATCGACACCGAGACGGTCATCGCCGATCTGCTCCACGCCGCGCTCGATGCCGCGGAAGCCGCAATGCCCTACGAGGCCGGCGAGCGCGTGATAGCAGAAGACGAGTTCGGCGACCCCGTGTTCGAGGATGTCGGCCTGACCCCGCGCTACGTCGAGCTCGTTCGCGCGCGACGCGACGACCTCGACTGAACGCACCCGCGTCAGACTCGCCGGCCGGCGGACGCTTCGGGCTTGGCGTATTCGCCTACAGCCGCGAGGCGCTGTCCCTCGTCTGGACCACGAGCCGGCCGCTGACACTCGCGTTCGGGGTCCTGACCCTTGTGGCCGGCCTGTTGCCCGCGGCCATGGCCTGGGTCGGCCAGCTCATCGTCGACGCCGTGGTCGCCGCACTCCAGGAAGAGCGCAGCGCCCGCGAGGCCATTCGCTACATCATTATCGAGGGCGCCCTGTTCCTGGGCATCACGGCCGCGCAGCGCGGTATTTCACTGTGCCAGTCGCTGCTGCGCGCGCAGCTCGGCCACCGCGTCAACGTGCTGATCCTCGAGAAGGCGCTGACGCTGTCGATGAGCCAGTTCGAGGACGCGAGCTTCTACGACAAGCTCACGCGCGCACGCCGCGAGGCCTCGAGCCGGCCGCTGTCGCTGGTGAACCGCACGTTTGCGCTCGCGCAGAATGCCGTTTCACTCACGAGCTACGCGGTGCTGCTCGTGCAGTTCTCGGTCTGGGCGGTCGTCATTCTTGTGATCGCAGGTCTGCCCGCATTCCTGGCCGAGACCAAGTTCTCGGGCGACGCCTTCCGGCTGTTCCGCTGGCGCTCCCCCGACTCACGCATGCAGATGTACCTGGAAACGGTGCTGGCCCGCGAAGACCATGCCAAGGAGGTCAAGCTGTTTCGCCTGGGGCCGCTGCTGCTCGGTCGCTACCGCGGCATCTTTGACCGCCTGTTCGGCGAGGACCGCGCGCTCACGATCCGGCGTGAGAGCTGGGGACTCATCCTCGGCACCGTTGGCATCGTGGCGTTTTACGCCACCTACGCCTGGATCGCCGTGGCCACGGTGTCGGGCCAGATCACGCTCGGCGAGATGACCATGTACCTGCTCGTGTTTCGCCAGGGGCAATCGGCGGTCGCCGCAAGCCTCTCTGCCATCAGCGGGATGTACGAGGACAACCTCTACCTGTCCAACCTCTATGAGTACCTGGACCAGCCCGCGCCCGTCGCAACGGGCACCCGCACCGAAGGCGCCGACCCCGCGGACGGTATTCGCATCGAGGACCTCCGTTTCACCTATCCCGGTGCCGACCAGCCCGCGCTGGAGAACATCGACCTGGCCGTGCGCCCCGGCGAGTCGCTGGCGCTCGTCGGCGAAAACGGCGCCGGCAAGACGACGCTCATCAAGCTGCTCACGGGGCTGTATGCGCCCGACGCGGGCCGCATCCTGCTCGACGGCTCGCCGCTCGCGGAGTGGGACGAGGCGGCACTGCTGGCCCGCTTCGGCGTCATCTTTCAGGACTTCACACGTTACCAACTGCCCGTTGGGGAAAACATCGGCGCGGGAGACGTCAGCGCCTTCGACGACGAAGGACGCTGGCGTGAAGCGGCCGCGCAGGGCATGGCCGCGCCCTTCATCGAGCGCATGCCCGCTGGCTACGAGACGCAGCTCGGTCGCTGGTTCGCCGACGGCCAGGAGCTGTCCGTGGGCCAGTGGCAGAAGATGGCGCTTGCGCGTGCGTTCATGCGCCAAAGTGCCGACATCCTCATTCTCGACGAGCCGACGGCGGCCATGGATGCCGCCGCCGAGGCCGAGCTGTTCGAGCACTTCAGGAAGCTCACGCGCGACAAGGTCACGATACTCATCTCGCACCGCTTCTCGACGGTGCGCCGTGCCGATCGCATTGCCGTGATCGACGGCGGCCGGATCACGGAGTACGGCACGCACGAGACGCTCATGGCCGAGGGCGGCCGCTACGCAACCCTGTTCACGCTGCAGGCCGAAGGTTACCGCTGACACCACCGCGGACACGCTCACCGCCGTGGCCACGGTCTGATAACCTTGCCGATCCCCTGTCAACGGCTGCCTCCGATGTCTGCACCCGCTTCGTTCTTCCGCGTCCCGATCCTGCTGCTTGCCGCACTGGCGCTGGCCGCCTGTGGCGACCGCGGCGACACGCCGGAAACGACAGCCGACACCACACCCGCGCTTGCCATCGGTCCCTGGCACGCCAGCATCACGCTGCCCGGCGGCGAGGCGCGCTTCGGTCTGGAGCTGGCCCGCGATGGCGACACCGTCACGGCGACCATTATCAACGGCAGCGAACGCATCCTCGTGCCCGCCGTCGACTTTGACGGCGAACGGATCGCACTGCGCTTTCCCGCCTTCAACAACCGCATCGACGCCGTGCTCACGGCCGACGGCCTCGACGGCTCGCTGACGCTCGTCAAACGCTATGGCGAGACCCAGGTGATGCCGTTCCGCGCCGCACCCGGGGCGGGACCGACCACGGGCGCCTCGACGACGCGTGACCTGTCAGGCCGCTGGGCCGTCACGTTTACCGAAGACGATGGCACGACCTACCCGGCCGTTGGCGAGTTCCAGCAACGCGGCTCGCGCCTGCTCGGCACCTTCCTGACGCAGACGGGTGACTACCGTTACCTGGGCGGCATCGTCGATGGGGACACCATGCGTTTGCAGACCTTCGACGGCGCGCATGCCTTCCTGTTCACGGCCACTGTCGACGACGACGGCGCGCTCACGGGCAAGTTCTGGTCGGGCACCAAATCGATCGAAGACTGGACAGGCGCGCGCGATGCGACCGCCACGCTCGCCGATGCCGCCGAGCTCACCTTCCTGAAGGAAGGCTTTGACCGCTTCACGTTCGCGTTCCCGGACCTCGAGGGCAACACGGTGTCGCTGGATGATGCGCGGTTCGAAGGCAAGGTGGTGCTGGTGACCCTGGCCGGGTCCTGGTGCCCGAACTGCCACGACGAGGCCGCCTTCATGACCGAGCTCTACTCGCGTTACGAGGCGCGCGGCGTCGAGGTTGTTGCGCTCATGTACGAGCACCTCGAGGACACGACCGCAGCACGCACTCAGGTGCAGGCCTTCCGCGACAAGTTCGGTATCGAGTACACGACCCTGCTCGCCGGCATTTCAGACAAGACCAAGGCCGCCGAGACGCTGCCCGCCCTCGACCGAGTACTGGCATTCCCGACCACGATCTACATCGCCCGCGATGGCAGCGTGCGCGAGATTCACACGGGCTTCTCGGGTCCGGGCACGGGCGAGCACTACGAGCGCCTGAAGAAGCGCATCTACAGCCTCGTCGACGCGCTCGTTGACGAACCCGGCGCGAGCGCCGAGCCCGTTGCGGCCGTCACGGCCGACTGACCAGGAGAACCGACCATGCCCTCGTTCGACGTCGTGTCCGAAGTGGACCTGCACGAACTCGCCAATGCCGTGGACCAGGCCAACCGCGAAGTCACGAACCGTTTCGACTTCAAGGGGACGGGCGCCGAATTCGCGCTCGAGGAGAGCACGATCTCGCTCAAGGCGCAGGTCGAGTTTCAACTGCAGCAGATGCTCGACATCCTGCGCCAGAAACTGGCCAAGCGCGGCGTCGACGTGGGGGCACTCGAGGTCAAGGACCCCGTGACCGGTGGCAGCGACGCGCGCCAGACCGTTCTGGTCCGTCAGGGTATCGACGCGGCGCTGGCCAAGAAGCTCGTGAAGACGATCAAGGACGCCAAGCTCAAAGTGCAGGCGCAGATCCAGGGTGAGCAGGTACGCGTCACGGGTAAGAAACGTGACGACCTGCAGTCGGTCATGGCGCTGCTGCGCGAAGCCGACGTCGACCTGCCGCTTCAGTTCAACAATTTCCGCGACTGATCACACGAGGGCCAAGCCGTGAATCGATCCGTAATCAGCCGCAAGGACCTGGTCTTTGCCGACAAGGATCGCGAGCTGCGCAGTGACGTGCGCATGCTCGGCGCCATGGTCGGCGAGTTGCTGCGCGAGCAGTGTGGCGTGGGTTTCTACGATCAAGTCGAAAGCACACGGCGCATGGCCATCGAGCGCCGCGAAGGTCACGCCAGTTCGGCGGAGCTTGCCGACACCGTTGCAGGCTTTACGGGCACGGCCGCGCAGAACTTCATCCGCGCGTTCTCGACCTACTTTCAGCTCGTGAATACGGCCGAGAAGGTGCACCGCCTCCGCCGCCGCCGGGACTACCTGCGCGAGACGGGCGCGCACCAGCCGCACGGCGTGTACGACATGTTGTCGCGCTTCCGCGATGCAGGCGTCGACCTCGACGGTGTGCTCGAAGCCTTCGGCGAGACGCTCATCGAGCCCGTCTTCACGGCGCACCCCACGGAGCCGACCCGGCGCACGATCTTGCGCAAGGAACAAAACATCGTTCGCCGTCTCGTTGACCTGCTCGACTCGGGCCTGCCGCCGCAAGAGGTGGCCGCCGCACACGCGGTCATCCGCGCCGAGGTCACCTCGGGCTGGCAAACCGAAGAGCACCCCAGCGAAAGCATGACCGTGGCCGACGAACTCGAGCACGTGCTGTTCTTCCTCACCGACGTGCTCTACCGCGTCATCCCGCCGTTCTACGAGAACCTGCAGACGGCGCTGGCCGAGGTGTACGGCGACGAGGCCAAGGGCGTCGAACTGCCGACGCTCACGCGGTTCGCGTCCTGGGTTGGAGGCGATATGGACGGCAACCCAAACGTGGGCGCCAAGACCATACGCAACACGCTGGCCCGGCAGCGCAACCTCATCCTCGACCTCTACTTCCGCGAGTGCTCGACCGTTGCGGGCAAGCTCAGCCAGAGCCGCAACCGCGTGCCGATCGCGGCTGACATCGACGCGCGCATCGAGGACTACCGCCACCATTTCTCGAAAGCCTGGGGCTCGGTTCCGAACCGTCACCGCGAGATGCCCTACCGCGTGCTGCTAAAGCTCGTGCAGGCACGCCTGCAGGCCACCTACGACGACGACGCCTACCCCTACGAGTCCGCCGAGGAGTTTCGCGACGACATCCAGCTCGTCGCCGACAGCCTCAAGGCTCACCAGGGCGAACACGCAGGTCTGTTCGCCGTGAATCGCCTGTTGCGCAAGATCGACTGCTTCGGCTTCCACATGGCCACGCTCGACATTCGCCAGGACGCGCTCGTCCACCGCGAGGTCATCGGCAAGTGCCTGGGCGACGAGCAGTGGATGCAGCGCAGCGCCGAGGACCGGCTCGAGCGCCTCTGCGACGCGGTCACCAATCGCGAACCGCCCGTCGACGTGCAGGACACACAGGTGCGCAAGACGCTGGCCGTGTTCCAGACCGTGGCCTTCTGCCGTCGCAAGTACGGTGCGCGCGCCATTGGTCCCTACATCATCAGCATGACCCAGGGCGCGGACGACATCGTCTCCGTGCTGCTGCTCGCACAGTGGGCGGAGCTCGGCAACCGCCGCGGCGAAGTCCCGCTCGACATCGCGCCACTGTTCGAGACCGTCACAGACCTCGAGAACGGCCCCGCGATCATGGAGGGGCTGCTCAACAACAGCGTCTACCGCCACCACCTCGAGCGTCGCGACAACCGTCAGACGATCATGGTCGGCTACTCGGACAGCAACAAGGACGGCGGGCTCGCCTCCGCACGCTGGGCCCTGCACCAGGCGCAGGCTGCACTGCGCGATGTGTTGTCCGCGCACGAGATCGAGCTCACGTTGTTCCACGGCCGCGGCGGCACGGTCAGCCGCGGCGGCACCAAGATGCATGACGCCGTGCTGGGCGCGCCCGCAGGCACTGTCGCGGGCCGCATGCGCGTGACCGAGCAGGGCGAGATCATCAACGAGAAGTACGGCCTGCGCGGCATCGCGCTGCGCACGCTCGAGCAGGCTGCGACATCGGTGACGGCGGCCTCGGTGCTGCGCCCGCGCAGCGAAACGCTCGCGCCGGAATGGGGCGAGATGATGAGCCTGGCCGCCGACACGAGTAAGGCGCACTACCAGGATCTGACGCGTCATTCCGAAGGCTTCTTCGACTACTTCCGTTCCGCCACGCCCATCGACGTCATCGAGCGCATGCGTATCGGCTCGCGTCCGGCGTCGCGCCGCAAGCAGCAGGGCATCGACGACCTGCGCGCGATCCCCTGGGTGTTCTCGTGGACGCAGTGCCGCTGCATCCTGCCGGGCTGGTACGGGCTCGGCACGGGCCTCGAACGCGCTGTCGACGCGCACGGTGAAGACGCGTTCCGTGAAATGTGCGATCAGTGGCACTTCGCCAAGGCGCTGCTCGCCGACGCGCAGATGGTGCTGGCCAAGGCCGACCTCGAAATCGCCGCCATCTATGCCGAACTCGCCGGCGAGCTCGGCGAGCGGTTCTTCCCGCGCATCCGCGAGGAGTACGACCGCACGGTCGATCTTGTGCTGCGCATCACGGGCAACACCAACCTGCTCGACAACGACCCCACGCTGCAGCGCACGATCCTGCTGCGCAATCCCTACGTCGACCCCATGAGCCTGTTGCAGGTGCGGTTGCTGTCGGAGTGGCGCGCGACGGGTCGTGAAGACCCGGCCCTGCTCGACGCGCTGCTCGCCAGCGTCAACGGTATCGCGCAGGGTCTGCAGAACACGGGCTGACGCGCTTGCAGCCCGGCCGCCCGGCGACGCCGCTCTCGGAGCGTCGACTCGCCTTTGCGCTACTGCTGGGCGCCGTCATGTGCCTCGGCATGGGGCAGACGGTGACGTTTGCGATCCTGCCCCCCATCGGTCGTGAACTCGGCCTGTCGGAGCGGCAGGTCGGCGGCATCTTCTCGATCTCCGCGCTGCTCTGGGTGCTGTTGAGCCCGTTCTGGGGGCGCCTGTCCGACCGCTGGGGCCGCAAACCCGTCATCCTCATCGGCATGGCCGGCTACATCGTGTCGACGGCGGCGTTTACGGGCGCGATCAGCTTCGGGCTGGCGGGCGGCGCCAGCCTCGGCATCGTGTACGTGCTCATGGTCGCCACGCGCAGCATTTACGGTGCCATCGGTCCCGGCGTACGCGTGGCCTCGCAGGCCTACATTGTCGACCGCACAAGCGTGGCCGATCGCACGGTCGCGATTGCGGGCATGTCGGCGGCCTTTGGTCTCGGCAACGTGCTCGGGCCCGGGCTGGGCTCGGCCATCAGTGTGTTCGGGTTGCTCGCGCCGCTCTGGGCCATCGTCGTGCTGGTCACGGTCGTCGCCATCGCGACGATTCTGTTCCTGCCCGAAAAAAGCGCACCCGGTAGCGCGTCGACGACGCGGCGTTTGCCCGTGCGCGACCGACGCGTCCGCCCGTTCCTCATCTACGGGATCGCGGCCAGCTTCGCCGTCGCAACACCCATGCAGGCCAGCGCCTTTTACTTCATCGATGTGCTGGGGCTCAGTATCGATTCCGCAGCACAGTTTGTGGGTGTCGGGCTGTCCGGTGCGGCCATGGCCGCGCTGTTTTCGCAGCTTGTGCTCGTGCAGCGGTTTCGCTTGCCGCCCTGGTTCATGATGCTGGCCGGCGCCGCACTCATTTCGGTGGCGCAACTGGTCATGGCGGCAAGCGCGAGTTTCGGGCCTATGGTGTTCGGGCTCATGCTCAACGGGCTGGGTGCCGGCATGGCCATGCCGGGCTTCACCGCCGGCGCGTCATTGTCCGTCACGGCATCCGAACAGGGCGCCGTCGCCGGCATGACCGGGGCCGTGGGTGCCGCGGGCTTCTCGATTGTGCCGTTCGTGAACTTTACATTCTACGGCTATGCACCCGAGCTGCCGTTCCTCTTCGACGCCGTCCTCATGGCCGGCATGATCGCCTTCGTCGCGCTCAACCCAACGCTGCGCGGCAGTGGCCGCGACCTGCCGCCACCCGACACGACCGATACGGCGAGCACCGGGCCCGACGGCACATGATGCGCGCGCTGCCGGTGTCAGTGGTCGCCGTGTTGCTCGTCGCGGGCTGCGGCGGCAATGGGGCAGGCAGTGATCTCGCCGAGCCCTTTCGCGGTGAGACCGCCGACGGTCCCAGCATCGATCACGGCGACTGGCAGCAGGTCCTCAACGACTACCTCGTCACGAGCTACGCCGGGCTTAACCGTGTCGACTATGCCGCGCTGGCCGCGGATGGCGCCGAACCGCTCGACCGGTATCTGGAAGCGATGGCGGCCATTGCTCCCGAGGCCCACCCCGCGGACGAGCAGATGGCCTACTGGATCAATGTCTACAACGCACTGACCGTGCGTCGGGTCGTCGCAGACTGGCCTGTCGAGAGCATCCTCGACCTCGGCGACAGCGCGCTCGGCCGCGGGCCCTGGGGCGATCCCGCGTTCACGGTCAATGGGCGCACGCTGTCGCTCGACGACATCGAGCACCGGATACTGCGCGTGGTCTGGCGCGAGCCGCGTGTCCACTTCGCGGTCAACTGCGCGAGCGTGGGCTGCCCGGACTTACTGCCCATCGCCTTTACGGGCGCCAATCTCGAGTCGCAGTTGCGACTCGGCGCCCGCAACTACCTGGCCAGCCCCAGGGGGGTCGTGCGCGAGGGTGACGCCCTGCTCGTGTCGAGCCTGTTCGAGTGGTACGCCGATGACTTCGGCGACTCGCCTGAGGCCGTACTGACCCGGCTCGCCGATTTCGCCGATCCCGACACAGCCGCACTGCTCCGCTCGCACGACGGACCACTGCGTTACGCCTACGACTGGGCACTCAACGCAACGCCGTAAGTCCTGGGCGCAGCGGTATACTGGGCCCATGGAATTGACCACGGAACGACTGCGTCTCCGGCAGTGGCGTGACGATGATCTGGGCGCCTACGCGGCGTTCTTCGCCGACGAGCGCCAGGCGCGATTCGTCGGCGGTGCCTGCCCCGACTACGAGGCCTGGCGCCGTCTGGCCGTGGTTGCCGGTCACTGGGCACTCAAGGGCTTCGGGCTCTGGGCTGTCGAGGAGCGCGACGGCGGCGGGTTCGTGGGCTGCGTGGGCATTCAGAAGCCCGAAGGCTGGCCCGAGACCGAACTCGGATACTGGATTGCGCCCGAAATGCAGCACCGCGGCTACGCCACGGAAGCCGGGCGCGCGGCGCGCACCTATGCCTACGACACCCTCGACATCGACACACTCGTGAGCTTCATCCACCCGGACAACACAGCCTCGATACGGGTGGCCGAACGCCTGGGCGCCAGCCTCGAACGCTACATCGAACTGCTCGCCTTCGGCCGTCACGGCGTCTACCGCCACCCGGGACCGGGGGCATGAGTGCGCCGCCGAGGCTGCGTGTGTACCACGACGCGAGCTGTCCCATTTGTCGCGCTGAAATCGAGGAGCTCGCGGCTGTCGATTTCGACCAGCGTCTCGAAGTCATCGATGCCTCCTCGGAGCATTTTGACGATGACGACGCGAGCGAGGCCGGGCTCGACCAGGAAACGCTGCTCTCGGCCATGTACGTGCGCGATGAACAGGGGCGCTGGCACACGGGTCCCGACGCGTTCGCGGAGATCTACGATCGCGTGGGCATCGACCGCATGGCGCGACTCTGGGGATCACGTACCTGGCGGCCGCTCGTGAATCTTGGCTACCGCCTGTTTCTCGTCACGCGCGGCCTTCTCGTCGCCTTGGGCGGCGACCGCGTTGTGCGCTGGTTTGTGCGGCGTGAAGCGCAGGCGGCCGCTCAACGGGCCTGCTATTGCCGCACGCGCGACGACTAGACGAGCAGCGCCGGCGCCGCGTAGCGGCCAATGATCCAGATGATGGCGATCGCCAGCAGGTTGAGCCAGATCCCCGCGCGCACCATCTGGCCGATCTTCAGGGTGCCCGTTGAAAACACGATGGCATTCGGTGCCGTCGCCACGGGCAGCATGAACGCGCAGCTGGCCGCCAGCGTCACGGGCACCGTAAGCAACAGCGGCGGAAAGCCCGTCTGCAATGCAATGGCACCCATAACCGGCAACAACGTCGCGGTCGTGGCCATGTTGCTTGTGAGCTCGGTGAGAAAGATCGTCAGCGCCACGGCCGCCAGCAGCAGCACGCCAACGCCCAGCGCATTGAGCGGCGCCAGCGATTCACCGAGCCACAGCGCCAGACCGCTGGCATCGACGGCAGACGCCAGCGACAGGCCGCCACCGAACAACACGAGCACGCCCCAGGGCAGCCGCGCCGTATCGTCCCAGCGCATGAGCGCGCGCTGATCGCGGTCGCCGCTCGGAAACAGGAAGAGTGCGACGGCGGCGGCCATGGCGATGGCCGTGTCGGACAGATCCGTGATGCCCGTGATCGCCTGCAGCGGCCGGCGCAGCATCCAGCCCGCGACGAGGCACGCGAACACGATGGCCACGCGGCGCTCGGGCACGGACAACGGCCCCTGCTCGATGCGCATGCGTTGGAGGTGCGCGCGCACGGCATCGCTCGACTCAATATTCACGGGAAACAACCGCGCCGTGAGCAGCCACCAGGCGACGGGCAACAGCAGCGCTGTGACCGGGATACCAAGCAGCATCCAGCGTGCAAAGCTGATCTCGAGACCGTGGCGCTCGGCCAGGTAACCGATGAGCAACGCATTGGGCGGCGTGCCGATGAGCGTGGCCAGGCCGCCGATCGACGCCGCGTAGGCCAAACCCAGCAACAGCGCGAGCCGGAAGTGATCGCGCTGCGTGTCGTCGATTCCGGTCACGTTGTCGCGCATGACAGCGATAACCGACAACACGATCGGCAGCAGCATCATGGTCGTGGACGTATTGGTCATCCACATGCTCAGCAGCGCCGAAACGAGCATGAAGCCGCCGATGAGTCGCCGGCCCTCGGTGCCCGTCTTGTCCAGAATGGCGAGCGCGATGCGGCGGTGCAGATTCCAGCGCTCGAGCGCGAGCGCCATGACGAAGCCACCCAGAAACAGGAAGATCGTGGGGTGTGCGTAAGGCGCCGCCACAGCGCGGATGTCGGCGAGGCCCAGCGGCTGGAAGATCACCAGCGGCAGTAACGCCGTGGCCGGCACGGGGATGGCTTCCGTCGCCCACCAGATCGCCATCCACAAACCGGCCGCTGCCGCGCGCCAGGCGGGGTCGGGCATCACTTGCTGCAGCGGCGCCAGTGCCAGCATCGCGGCGAACACGGCGGGGCCCAGCCAGCGCCCCACGCGTTGTGCGCGGGCGCGTCCCTCATTGGGATCGACGGATGTGGTCACTTGTCACCGCCCCATGGGTCGACGGCCACAACGTCGATGGGAACTGCGGACTCGGCGTCAATAATGAGTGCAAAGGCCTGCAGGCGTTTGTTGATCACAGGCACCCAGCGCAGCGCCTCGGCGTCACGCCCTGTATCGGTCAACACGCGTGACACGCCGCGCGCCGCCGCTTCAGACTGGTCTGCCAGCGCCGCCAGACGCTGCGCCTTGTCGAGCACGACGGCACGCTGCGCGGACAGGGGCTGCCAGAAAGCGGGCTGCTGTTCGAGCTCGATGCCCTCCTCAAGCGAGCGTACGAGCAGCGCGTTGCGCAACTCGATGTCATCGGGCGGCACGGCCACGGCCAGACACGGCGGCCGGGTGGCGTCGGTGCAGGCGGCGATCGTGCTGCCGTCGTGAACAAGATCGGTCTCGGGCAACACGGCAAACCGGTCCACAGAGAACACGACGAACAGCGGGCGCTGCTCGTAGATCACGAGGCCGCCATACCCCAATGCGGCGCCCTGCATGACCACAACACAGACCATGTCGAACCAGAGTCCCTTCTTGCCAGGCTTGTACAGGTAAGTCGTCAGCAACGGTCCGACAACGAGGTGGACGCCGAGCAAGGTCAGCAGCACATCGCGTGCACCGCTGACGGCAAAGTACGGCGCCGGGTACCAGAGCAGGAAGATCACAGCGACCACGGCCGCCGCCACAGCAGCGGTCAGGGCCAGGTGCAACAGGATGGTGGTCTTGCGTTCAAGCATCATGGTCGGGGTGATTCTTGGGTCTCCGGCGACGCCCGAGTATACGTGCGCGCCCGGTGCCTGCGGTCGTGCACGGCGCACAGTGGCGCGCCAATTGACTTGGTCACACACGGCTGGCCCAATCGAAGCATGCCCGAGCAAGACCGCCGCACCCCGTGAGCCTGACGCGCAGAGCCGTCATCGCCGCCTCGTTGGCCGGGTTGGCGGCAAGCAAGGCAGCGCGCGGCGACTCGCAACCCCGCGAATCTCTGACCTTCGTCTGCGTGCCGGGCACCTGGCACGGCGGCTGGGTCTGGACGCCGCTGGCAGAGGCACTGCGTCGGCGCGGTCACCGCTGTTTCCGCGTGACCTGCACGGGCGTTGGTGAGCGCGCGCACCTGCTCAGGCCCGACGTCGGTCTCGATACACATGCCCGAGACGTCACCCAGGTCATTCGCTACGAGGCGCTTGAGCGCGTGGTGCTCGTGGGTCATTCCTTTGCCGGCGTCACGATCACCGAAGTGGCAGACCGGCTCGCGGGCAGCGGGCGTGTCGCCGCGCTGCTCTATTACGACGCCTTTGTGCCCACGCCCGAGCGCCCCGCCTGGGTCATGCGCGACGACGCCGGCCAATGGCCCGACTGGTGGCGTGACCGGGAATCTCGGTTCGTCGATGGCTACAAGATGGACTTCGCGAGCGAGTACCCGATCCGCATGCTCGTGGACCCCGAGGCGACCCCCGAGCTGGCGCGCTCCGTTGCCACGCGGCTGACCTATCACCCGGGACGCCAGTGGACCGAGCCGGCCTCGTTTGCCAATGGCGGCTGGCGCGACTATCCACGCGCTTACGTGCACTGCACGGGACAAACCTACCGCCAGTCGTCGAGCGCCATGTATGGCCCGGCCAAGGCGCCCGGCTGGCAATTTGAAGCCTCGGATACGGTACGACTGGGTATGCTCACAGCACCCGAATACACGGCCGCGCTGTTCGAGCGCATTGGCAACAATCTGCTGACGGCAACCGCATGAGTGACAAACAACAATCCCGATTCAATCTCGCAACCTCGTTGGTGGCCATCGCGATTTCGATCCTGGCCATGCTCGTGTCGCTCATCGAAGTCTCCGCCATGCGCACGCAGCAGCGCGCCGAAGTGTGGCCTTACATCGATCTTGCGACGGGCTACAACAGCGACGGCTTCTATCTACGCCTTGAAAACAAAGGCGTGGGCCCCGCCCTCATGCATCAGGTGCAACTGCTGCGTGGCGGTGAACCCTTGACCGACCTCGATGCGTTCGTGCTCGACGTTGTCGGGCCCGAGGACGCATTCAGCTACGACACCTACCGCACCAGCAATCCCAGTAATTCGGTGGTGGCACCCGGCGAAGTCAGCACGCTGTTCGGTGTGCCCTGGGAACCGCGCACCCGCCGATTTGTGGAGAACGTGGGCAATGAAATCGATGTCACGGCCTGTTACTGCTCCATCCACGACGACTGCTGGCGCGCGCGGTTATCGACACCGCGGCCGGAGCCCGTGGACCGCTGCGACTAGGTCGGACCAGTCACCACGGGCAAGGCGCCGGGCTGGCCCCATTCGGCCCATGACCCATCGAAAACGGCGACCTGGGAACGTCCCGCAACGGTAGCCGCCCATGCGAGCAGCGCCGCCGTAACCCCCGATCCACAACTGAACACCAACGGCGCCGATGCGCCCGCCAGTGCATCGAAACGCTCGCGCACCGCCGCAACGGGTAGCAGGTACCCGTCGACAACCAGTGAACTCGCCGGCAGGTTGCGGGCTCCGGGCATGTGGCCTGCGCGCAACCCTGGCCGGGGCTCGGGTTCGCGACCCTCAAACCGGGCCGCGGGCCGCGCATCGATCACAACCGTCGTTGCGTCCTCGAGCGCTGCGCGCACGCGCGCACGGTCCGCGATCAACTCGCCGACAGGTGTCACGACGACATCTCCGCCCGGCGCCTCTCGTTCGGGACCCGTCTCGATCGCGTAACCCCCGGCACGCCACGCGGGCAAGCCACCGTCGAGCACGGCGACGGCTTCGTGACCCGCCGCGCGCAGCATCCACCAGGCGCGCGGACTCGAGAACACGCCCGCGCCGTCGTAGACGACAATGCGGTCGCGTGCGCAGATCCCGAGCGTCCGAAGCCGCTCCTGAAACTTTTGTGGATCGGGCAGCATGTGCGGCAGGTCTGACGCCGTGTCGGAAATCGCACCGTCGAAGTCGAAGAACCGTGCACCCGGTATGTGTGCCTGCTCGAATTCAGCAGCGCCATTGCGAGAGTCCGCCGGCAGGTACCAGCTCGCGTCGAACAGCTTGAGGTCCGGTTCGCGCAATTGAGCGGCCAGCGTGCCGACATCGATGAGGGGAGACATACCGACAGTATGCCGCGCAGCGTGTGACGCGGGCTATGGCAGACGCGCGGATAGCGGTTTAGGCTGTCTTTCCAACAAGGACGAGGTGGTGCCTGCATGGCCACCAAACGAAAGACACACGCCGCGCCG
Organism: Pseudomonadota bacterium; assembly: GCA_039821605.1. Taxonomy (GTDB): domain Bacteria; phylum Pseudomonadota; class Gammaproteobacteria; order Steroidobacterales; family Woeseiaceae; genus CALBPI01. The sequence goes on from JBCBNV010000005.1 coordinate 225,318, forward strand.
GGTGCACCGCAACAGGATGATGCGGACCGGCTCAGAACAGCGTACGCCTATCAGAAGCTCGATCCTGACGAGCTCGACCGCGAGCTCGCGATACGCGTGCTCGGGCAGCAAGACGGGCTCTGGATCCTTGATATCGCGAGCAACACGCTGAGTGTCGACGGCAACCTGTTCGAGATCCTGGATACGGTCGAGCCCACGAGCGGCAGCGGCCATTTCGACATCGACGCGCGGCTGCACCCCGAAGACGTTGCGCCGGTTCGCAAGGCACTCGCGCGTCACCTGATCGAGCGCGAGCCCTACCGCGTGCTCATGCGGCTGCGACACGGTGACGGCCACTATCTCTGGGTCCGGTCGCAAGGCCAGGCCACCTGGGATGACGACGGCAATCCCCTGCAGATGGTGGGTGTCATGCATGACGTCAGCGCCGCCGTCGAGCTGCGCCAATCGCTGCACGACTCCGAGCACCGATTCTCGGGCATCTCGCGCAGCATCCCCGGGGCACTGTTCCGCTACACACGCCATGCCGATGGCAGCGACGCCATCGACTACCTGAGTCCGGGCTGCGAGCAGATTTTCGAGTCCACCGCCGAGGAGCTCGCCAACGACCCCGGAAAGATCTGGAATGCGATTCACCCTGACGATCTCGCCGATACGGTGGAGAGCATCAATGAGTCCGCCGAGACGCTCGCGTCTTGGGTTCACGCCTGGCGCATCGTCACGCGCTCGGGCACAGAGAAATGGCTCGAGGGACGGGGCACGCCGGTCCGCACGGAAGACGGCGACACCGTCTGGCACACGATGGTGTTCGACCGCACGGAGCGCGTCCAGGCGCGGCAGGCGCTACAGCAGCAAAAAGAGATGTTGCACCAATCGCAAAAGCTCGCGTCACTGGGCCGAATCGCGGGCGGCGTCGCGCATGACTTTAATAATCTGCTGGCGGGCATCCTGGGCAACGCCGAAATGCTGCTCGGCGAACACGTCACCGACGAGGATCGGCGTCGCTTCGCCGCGGAGATCAAGCGTGCGGCTTGCCGCGGCAGCGCGCTGTCGCAGCAACTGCTCGCGTTCGGTCGCCGTGCGCACCTGAAACCGAGTATCGAGTCGGTCCGCACCATCCTTGAGGAATTCCGCGACATGCTCGCGCGGGTGATCCCCGAAGACATCGAGGTGGCCGTGGTGCTGCCGCCCACGTCTCTCGCGGTGTTCATTGACCGCAACCAGCTCGACAACGCACTGCTCAATCTCTCAATCAATGCGCGTGATGCCATGCCAGATGGCGGCCTGCTGACCTTCTCGGCGCGTCAGGTCACGGCCGACGCTTCGCACAGTCTTGATTTCGCAGAGCCACTGGCACCCGGCGACTACATCGAGTTGTCCGTCAAGGACTCGGGCGTCGGCATGTCGGCCGAGCTGCGCGAAAGGGTCGTGGAGCCGTTCTTCACGACCAAGCCTGTGGGCGAAGGCTCGGGGCTGGGACTGTCCATGGTCGAAGGCTACGCCCGTCAGTCGGGCGGCGGCATGCAGATCCGGAGTACGCCAGGCGGGGGGACGACCATCACGCTCATGCTGCCGGCTGCCGAGCACCTGGCAGAGACCACCGCAGCATCTGCGCCCGATGCGCGCGAGACGCGCGCGGTCAAGGTACTGCTCGCCGAAGACAATCCCGCCGTGCAAAGCGTGCTGCGACGGCAACTCGAGTCCTTCGGCCACGAAGTCCATGTTGCCGACGATGCCGCGGAGGCCGTCGGACGACTCGACGCCGGTCTCGACCCCGAGCTGCTGATATCCGACCTCATCATGCCGGGCCCCGTGCGCGGCACCGATCTCATCCGTGTGGCCATCGAGAAGCTGCCGGACCTCAAGGTCATCGTACTTTCGGGCTATCACCGGGAGAGCGCGGCCGAGTCCGTCGCGCTTCCCGATTCAATCACCTGGCTGCAAAAGCCCGTGACCATGGCGCACCTGCGCGCCGCGATCGCCGACCGCTTCGACATCAGCGCCTGAGCCAGCACCGTCTCGGTGCTACCATCCGGGTTTTATCCAAGACCCGGGAGGGTTGCCGTGCAGCTCGACATCGCCGCAGACATCATTCTCTCCAACACCGAGACCGTGCCTGGCAAGAAGATCACCGAATTCTACGGAGTGGTGACGGGCAACACCGTGCGTGCCAAGCATGTCGGGCGCGACATCATGGCCGGCCTCAAGAACATCGTCGGCGGTGAGCTCAAGGGCTACACGGAGCTGCTCCAGGATTCCCGACGCGAGGCCACGGAGCGCATGGTGGAACAGGCCATTGCCATGGGCGCCAATGCCGTCGTAAACGTTCGCTTCGCGACGAGCTCGATCACTCAGGGCGCCTCAGAGCTGTTCGCCTACGGCACCGCCGTCCGCGTGATCTGACGTCATGGACGGTTTTTTTCTGCTCATCAATATCGGGGTACCGCTGTCGATCCTCGTGATCGCCTATTTGACCGGGACCATCCTCGAGCGACGGCACTTCTCGGACATCCGGGACCGCGAAGCCAGGATGCAGCGCTTTCCGACCACGACCTTCGAGACCATCCCCGACGACTGGGAGGTTGCCGACTGTGAGCTCCTCGCCGAGAGCGTCGTGGTCTCGCTGGACTACTTCAAGCGCGTCATCGCCGGGTTGCGCGCTATCGTCGGTGGCCGCATTACGACCTACGAACCGCTGCTTGATCGCGCGCGTCGCGAAGCCGTATTGCGCGTGACCGAGAAGGCCAAGGCAGAGGGCTTCGACGCCGTCATCAATCTGCGCCTCGAAACCTCACGCATGGCCAACAGCGAAACGGGTCAGGGTATCGGCGGCATCGAGATCCTCGCCTTCGGCACGGCACTGTTGCGCACACAGCGCTAGCCCCATGAAGTTCGAACCCCGCGCGACAGACCACAGCGTCAACGTGACCGCGCGCCATCCGCTCGCCGACGCCACCGTGTTGGTTCTGGGTCTGGGCGCCGTCTTGCTCCTCGTCACTATCGTGCTGGCGTTCTTCGCCGACGCGCTCGTCGCACGCATCAGCATCAAGACCGAGATGCGCTGGTTCGGCGGCATGTCGCTGCCCGCCGTTGTCGAGGAGCTGGAAGACGCGAGCTCAACCGAGGAACAGGCCCTGTCGGATCTGCTCGCGCGGCTCACGCAGCACTGGGAAAGCGACTACAGCTTCAGGCTGCGCATCAGCGAGGACGCCGCACCCAATGCCCTGGCGTTCCCGGGTGGGCTCATCGTGGTGACGCGCGGCCTGCTCGACGGCGTCGAGTCCGAGAACGAGCTGGCCTTCGTTCTCGCGCACGAGCTCGGCCACTTCCGAAATCGCGACCACCTGCGCGGTCTCGGGCGCGGCGCCGCGATTGCGCTCGTGATCGGTACCGTGACTTCAGGCGGCAGCGGCGGCTTCGGATTCGGCGTCGCCGATATCGCACTGCGCGGTTTCGGGCGCGAACAGGAGACTGACGCGGACGTGTTTGCGTTGGGGCTCGTTTACGCCGAGTACGGTCACGTGGGCGAGTCGTGGCGCTTCTTCGAGCGGATCCGATCGGCCTACGGCAGCGGCAACGCGGTGCTGAACTATCTCGAAACCCACCCTCTGCCTGGCAGCCGCATCGATGAGCTGCGCGAGATGGCGCGCGAGCGTGGCTGGCCCACAGAAGGTACGCTTGTGCCCTGGAATCCGCGAGATCCGGGGTCAGACACCCCACAGGACTGAATCATGCCCAATCCCATCAACCTGGCCACATCGCTGGCTGCGACCACGGTGACGCTGCCCCGCGGCCTCATGACGCACGCGGCGGCGACGCAACCCGAGCGGCCGCTCGAGCTCTACGAAATGGAGAACTGCCCATACTGCCGCGTGGTGCGCGAGGCGTTGTCCGCGCTCGACATCGACGCGCTGATCTACCCCTGCCCGAAACGCGGCGAGCGTTACCGTCCGCGCGTCGTGGAACTGGGCGGCAAGGCGCTGTTTCCGTTTCTCGTCGACCCGAATACGGGCGAACAGATGTACGAGTCGGTCGACATCATCGACTACCTGTACCGCACCTACGGCGGTCGCCGTCCGCTGCCGCGCGCTGCCATCAAGCTACTCGTGCAGCCTGCGGCCAACCTGGCCTCGGTCCTGCGTGCAGGTGCCGGGCTGCGCATGCGACCCTCGCACGCGCCCGAGCAGCCGCTCGAATTATTCAGCCTCGAATCGAGTCCTTTTGCCCGACTCGTGCGCGAGCGGCTTTGCGAACTCGAGCTGCCCTACCGGTTGCGCAACATGGGCCGCACGCGCGCCGGAGACTTCATCCCGCCGGTCGTGCGCCGGCGCCTGTTGCCGCGCTACGCGCACGCGGGTCGCAACCGCAAGGCGCTTGCGGAACGGACGGGTACCGTGCAGGTCCCATACCTCTATGACCCCAACACCGACACAGGCCTCTACGAGTCCGATGCCATCATCGCGTACCTCACCGAGACCTACGCAGCCTGACTGGAGCCTGCCGCATGCGTAACCGTCTGATCATGACCGCGACCCTGCTGCTCACCGCCGTTTCGGGCAGCGCCGGCGCCGGTGAGGTCATCGCCGAATTCTCGGGGTCTCGCGCCAAGACCACGGTCGCGTTTGAAACTGACGGGCCCTGGTTGCTCGAGTGGCGCATCAACAGCGAGTACCGCCGTCAGTCGTCGTTCGAGCTCAACCTCATCAATGCTGAGACGGGGCTGTTTGACAGCCGCATCCTGCAAACCAAGCGCTTGGGCAACGGTCTCAAGCTGTTCCGGCAGGAGGGTCGCTGGCGCTTCGAAGTCAGCGGCAACTTCACGGACTGGTACCTGACCGTCGAGCAACTGACAGAAGCCGAAGCCGAGCAGTACAAGCCCCGCTAGGCCGACGCGTCAGGCCGCGATGCGCTGTCCCAGGCGTGCCTGAATCCGGCGCGCAAAAGGCAGCGGTACACGCCGCGGCAACTTGCGGTGAATCTTGCGCACGTTCAGGAAAATCCAGCGGTGCTCAAGGATGTTGAAGGCCGCTGCCAGATCCCACACGGGCGGCAACACGTAGACGACCTCCCTGCCCACGCGTCGAAGCTCGGCGTCGAAGCGATCCGGATCATCGATGTGCTCGGCCGTGTGCGAACACAGCACGGTCTCGAACTGGCCGTCCTCGAAGGGCAGCCGGTAGATGTTCTTCACCTGCACAAAGTTCGGCACATCCGAGTGCTGCATGATGTCGGCATTGATGCCCCCGCCATCGACAGTGCCGCAGCAGATGTTGAGGTCCCATTGGCGCGCACCCACGATCCTGGTCTTCAGGTGTCGGTAGCTGTACCAGTGCAGGAACACGATGATGATCGTGGCGGTGACGACAAGCGCAAGAAACAGAGCCATTGGCACTCCCGGGACAGCAGGCACACAAAGTGCCGGAGACTAGCAGACCCCATGTGACGGTTTCGTGACGGCCGCTAGTCGCGGGCCCGCACCGCGGCGACGTAGGGTTTGTGCGTCGCAATCTCATCGGCGTCGAGGCCCACGAGCTCATAGGGCAGCACGAGCCAGTCGTGGGTCTCGTGCAAATAGTAGTCGGGCGCCGAACCGGTCTTGTTGAGACCGGGCTTGTGCCAGATTGTGGCCGTGCGCACGTCCTCGGGCATGTTGCGCTTGAGCTTGCCGGCCAGCCGGCGACGCACGACATCGAGTGTCGAGCCCGAGCCCGACACGTCGTCGACGATGAGCAATCGATCCTCAGCGTCGAGCGTTTCGAGCAGGTACTGCGTGCCGTGAACGCGAATCTCACGCGCCGGATCGCCGACCATGGTCTCGTAGTGCGCCAGGCCGCGGTACGACGTGCGCAAGGCGATGTGGTTGGTCTCGACACCCAGGTACTGCAGGCACTCCTGAACATAGATGCCCACGGAGCTCCCGCCGCGCCAAAGACCCACGAGAAACGTCGGCCGGAAGCCCGAGTTGAAGATCGCCACGCCGAGCCGGAAGCTGTCTTCGATGAGCGCCTGCTCGCGCACAAAGGTCTTCGTCGCCATACGCCAGTCTAGCACCCGCTTGCGCACGCGCGCCGCGCGCGCGACAGTGGGCCATGGCAGAGAAACTCTACATCGACGCCCAGGACCTGCTCGAAGACAGTTTCAAACTAGGGGCGGACATCGTGGCTAGCGGCTTTCGGCCAAGCTTCATCCTCGCGCTTTGGCGTGGCGCCGCGCCCATCGGCATCGCCGTGCAGGAATTCCTGGCCTGGCACGGTATCGAGTCCGACCACATCGCCGTTCGCACGGCGTCCTACACAGGCATCGACAACCAGTCGCGCGAAATTGCGATCTACGGCATGGGCTATCTCGTCAAGAACGTGACCCATGAAGACCGGCTGCTCATCGTCGATGACGTCTTCGACACAGGCCACACGATCGAGGCCATCATCGCCGAGCTGCGCGCCAAGACCCGGCGCAACGCCCCGCACGACATCCGCGTGGCGGTGCCCTGGTACAAGCCCACGCGCAACGAGACGGGCCGCGTGCCCGACTACTACCGTCACGAGACGACGCGCTGGCTGAAGTTTCCGCATTCCCTTGAGGGGCTGACGCCCGAAGAAGTCCGCCAGCACCGGCCGGCGCTCGCCGACATCCTGGCCAAGGCAAAGACGGCCTAGAGCCGAAACGGCGGCAACGTCGGACGCTGCAGCCAGTTCAGCGGCGACCACTCCACGAGCTGCTCCGTCACGTGCAGCGTGAATGCATGCCGGGATTTCTGTGACCGGTTCTCGGAGCTGTAGTGCGGCATGCGCTCGTGGAACAACACCACACTGCCCGCGGGGACGGGCACGGGAACGGCGGGCTCACTGCCCTGCCAGGGTGTGTCGTCGAGCGTCTCGAGTCGGCCTTCGCGCGCGCGCCAGTCGACCGTGTAGCGCTCGCGCAGCGGCAGCCTGTGCGCACCGGGCTGCATCCAGAGGCAGCCATTGGTCTCCGTCGCGTCTTCAACGGCAACCCAGACGCCAGTGACGCCGGGCGGCGCCGAGATCAGGTAGCTCGCGTCCTGGTGCCAGCGCACCTCGCCGCCTATGCCGGGCTGCTTGAAGATGTACATGGTCTGCATGACCACGGGCGCGCCATAGCCAAGGTCGCGTAGCGCAGCGCCGAACCAGGGATGGCTGCAAAAGGTTCGAAACGTCGTCTCGCGATCGTGCAGTGCATGGCCGATCTTGTTGATGGCCAGCGACTTGTCGCGATTCAGGCTGCCGTCGGCGTCGAGTGCACCGGCTTCGAGAAAGCAGTGCACGGCCTCGGACGAGTCGAAGAAATAGTCATCACGGCCCGAATCCCGGTCGTCGGTGCGAAACACCGTGCGGTGCGCGTCGACGTCGAAGCCCTCGACAATTTCAGACGCGGCCGATCGCAGTGCGGCCATCTGCGCGGGCCGAAACACGCCCTCGATGGCCAGGAAGCCCTGTTCCCGAAACGTCTCGATGTCGGTATCGGACAGGGCCATGGCCTAACGGGCGCTTGCGCTTGCTTTCGCCGTGAGACCGCCAGCCTCGATGACAAACTCGGCGACGGTGTCGACTTGTTCGCCGGCGCGCACATTCGTGAAGACGAACGGTCGTTCGCCACGCATCTTGCGGGCGTCGCGGTCCATGACCTCGAGGCTCGCGCCGACCAGTGGCGCGAGATCAATCTTGTTGATGACAAGCAGGTCGGAGCGCGTGATGCCAGGGCCGCCCTTGCGCGGAATCTTGTCGCCCGCCGACACGTCGATCACGTAAATCGTGATGTCAGCCAGCTCGGGCGAAAACGTGGCCGCGAGGTTGTCGCCGCCCGACTCGATGATGACGATATCCAGATCATTGAACCGCCCGTGCATCTCGCGCACGGCGGCGAGGTTCATCGAGGCGTCCTCGCGGATGGCCGTGTGCGGGCAGCCGCCCGTCTCGACACCGATGATGCGCTCGGGCGGCAGCACGCCCGAACGGGTCAGAAACTCCGCGTCTTCGCGCGTGTAGATGTCATTGGTGATCGCAGCCACCGAAAAGCGATCGCGCAGACGTTTGCACAGCGCCTCTGTCAGCGCCGTCTTGCCCGACCCCACGGGACCGCCGATACCCAGCCTCAAAGGTCCGTTGCTGCTCAACACACGTCTCCCGCTGCAACCCATGCCAGTGCTCGACTATCGAACAACACTTGGAACCACGCAACCGCTGCAATGCGATGCCGGCCGGCGGCAGTCGCGCTGCCACCAGGCTGCAGGTTCAATCAAGGTATACGTCGATCTCCTCGAGCACGCGCTCGAGCGCCGCATCCGCGGCCTCGTACTCCTGCCGGAGCTGGCCGATGAGGTCCAGCTTGAACAGCGCCAGGTTGCGAATGATGCGCATCTCCGGCAACGGCGGGTCCTCCACGACTGGTATGTTCTCGAGGTTGAACGGGCTGTCAGGCACGTACCCGATCGCGACGTTGTCGACGATGAAGCGATCAAAATTCATCTGCTGGACCGTCAACAGGTCTTGCTGGGATACGCCTATTGCGAACAGCGCCGCACTCATTCGGGCCAGCGCCTGGCGCAGCGAGTCGCTCTTGAGCAACGCCAGTTCACCGGAATTCTCAAGATCGTCATAGACGTTCATCTCTGGCGTAAAGCGGGGCCCGAACAGGTAGCCGGCCATAAGCGTCTGTTTCTTTTCCGGCCCGAATTCCTCAGTGCTCTCCCAATAGACGATCTCCCGGAGTGCGCCCGCCACCTGATCCGTATCTTCGATCGCAGACGTCAGCCGCTCTCGCGTCGCGACGACGTTATCGCGAAGCGCGGCGATCCTTGCCGCCTCCTTGTTGCGGTCCTGGCGGTCCGCCACCCAGCCATCGGCCCAGAGCGCGATCAAGACACCCAGGACGATGATCGCAAGCTCGGCCAACAGGCGAACGGCGAGGCTCGTGGCTTCGGGCGACTTGGGCTTACTCATCATCGGCTTCGGGGCTGCCGGCGGCCGCCGACGGCCCCAACAGCAGAGCGAGCGCGACGGCGAGCGCGCGCGTCACGACCGAAACAGCCGCGTGTACTGCGTCTCGTGTTGCATGGAAGCGATATCGGACGCGAGCGTCGCGCTGGCCAGATCGTCAAGTGCCGTCTCGCCGGCCCGCGCGACGGCTGCGTCAACGGCAAGTTCAAGCTGCGCTGTGATGCGCTGACCGTCGGTCTGCCCGAGCGGCACGAGGCGCACGGCCGCGGAGACGAGATTTGCGACAAACGCGTGCCCATAGCCCGTCAGCGTCGCCCGCTCAGGCACCCCGTGCGCTGAGGCTACGGCGCCAACCGCCACGGGGTACGCGCAGTCGTCGGGTAAGGCTTCCAGCGCCGCATCGGGCCAGGTTGCCCGGACGGTGCCGACGAACGCCGTACCCTGCGCCTGAGTCTCGGTGACACGTTCCGCCGTACCGGAAAACGCAAGCGCCAGCTCTGACAGATCGCTGACCGTCGCGCCGTCGGCAATCGCGCGCCAGGCCGCACCACAGAGCACGAGGTCGGTCTGCCCGCTGCCGCGCAAGATGAGCTCGGCAATCCAATCGCGCACGGGTTCGGGCTTTGTCAGCCCTTCGTGTTCGATCTGCCACTCGAGCCCATGGCTGAACGCATACGCCCCGACGGGAAACGACGGCGACAGCCAGCTCATGAGCCGGTAGAGCGCGGCAGCGGCGTCGCGCATCAGTGGCCGTGCCCCGAGTAGGCGCCACCCTCGGGCTGAAACGGTCGTTCTGCGGGCGTTGCTGTGCCACCGAGACCCGTGACCATGTCGGCGATGACGTGGTCGGCGGCGATGACGATGTGGTCGGCGTGCAGCTCCGCGGCCAGGTGGCGGTTGCCGATGTGCCAGGCGATGCGCACCAGCGTGTCGGTGTCGGGCGCCGTGATCTCAAGCACGGGCTCGGATTCGGCCACGACACGCACGTGGCTGCCGTCATCGAGCGCCAGCACGTCACCGTCACGCAGTGCCACGGCGTCGGGCAGGTCGAGCACGAACGGCCGCCCCGCGTCGCTGGTCATGGCCATGCGGCGGCGGTGGCGCCGGTCGTGGGCAAGCGTCACCGTGTCATCGACATCGGGCGCCGTCGCGCCCGGGATCACGGTGATCGCACGCGCGGTCATGCTGGTCTAGTAGAGGAAGTAGCGCTGCGCCATGGGCAGCACGTCGGCCGGCTCGCAGGTCAGGAGCTCACCGTCGGCGCGGACCTCGTAGGTCTCAGGGTCGACTTCGATCTCGGGCAGCGCGTCGTTGAGCACCATGTCGGCCTTGCCGATGTTGCGGGTGTCTTCGACGGGCAGCGTGGTTTTCTGGAGCCCCAGGAATTCGCGCAGGCCGCCTTCGTGCGCAGCCTGCGACAGGAAGGTCACGGCGCTGTTCGCGAGCGCCCCACCGAACGCGCCGAACATGGGTCGGTAGTGCACGGGCTGCGGTGTGGGTATGGACGCGTTGGGATCGCCCATGGGCGCGGCCACGATGCTGCCCATTTTGAGCACGAGGTCGGGCTTCACACCGAAGAATGCCGGCGACCAGAGGCACAGATCGGCGAGCTTACCGACTTCGATGCTGCCCACATGCTGCGAGATGCCTTGCGCGATCGCCGGGTTGATCGTGTACTTGGCGATGTAGCGGCGCACCCGCAGGTTGTCGTTGTTGCCTTGCTCCTCGCTGAGCCGACCGAACTGGCGCTTCATCTTGTCGGCCGTCTGCCAGGTGCGAATGAGCACCTCGCCCACGCGACCCATGGCCTGGCTGTCGGAGGCAATGATGGAGAACGCCCCGCGATCATGCAGGATGTCCTCGGCCGCGATCGTCTCCTTGCGGATCCGGCTCTCGGCGAAGGCCACGTCTTCGGCAATCCTGGGGTCGAGGTGGTGGCACACCATGAGCATGTCGAGGTGCTCGTCGATCGTGTTCACGGTGTAGGGCCGCGTCGGGTTGGTCGACGACGGGATGACGTTGGGCAGGCCGCAGACCTTGATGATGTCAGGCGCGTGGCCACCGCCCGCACCCTCGGTGTGGAACGCATGAATCGTGCGGCCCTTGAACGCCGCCACGGTGTCCTCGACGAAGCCCGACTCGTTGAGCGTGTCCGTGTGGATCATGACCTGCACGTCGAGCTGGTCGGCCACGGACAGGCAGTTGTCGATGGCCGCGGGCGTCGTGCCCCAGTCTTCGTGCAGCTTCAGCGAACAGGCGCCTCCGCGAATCTGCTCCTCGATGGCCGCGGGCAGTGCCGCATTGCCTTTGCCCGAGAACGCAAGGTTCACGGGAAAGCCGTCAGCGGCTTGCAGCATGCGGCCGATGTGCCAGGCGCCCGGCGTGCAAGTCGTCGCTTTGGTGCCTGTGGCCGGGCCCGTGCCACCACCCAGCATCGTGGTCACGCCCGACATGAGCGCGTCGTCGATTTGCTGCGGGCAGATAAAGTGAATGTGCGCGTCAAATGCCCCCGCGGTCAGAATCTTGCCCTCGCCGGCAATGGCTTCTGTCGACGGGCCAATGACGATGTCGACGTCGGGCTGGATGTCCGGGTTGCCGGCCTTGCCGATGCCCGCGATGCGGCCGTCGCGCAAGCCCACGTCGGCCTTGTAGATGCCGGTGTGGTCGACGATGAGCGCGTTGGTGATCACCGTGTCGACGGCACCATCGATGCGCCGCATCTGCGACTGACCCATGCCGTCGCGGATGACCTTGCCGCCACCGAACTTGACCTCCTCACCGTAGGTCGTGAAGTCGCGCTCGACCTCGATGAACAGGTCCGTGTCGGCCAACCGCACCTGGTCGCCCGTGGTTGGGCCGAACATGGCCGCATAGGTATCGCGTGGGATCGTCGCCATCGTCAGAGTGCACCCATGATCTTGCCGTTGAAGCCGTAGACTCGGCGCGCGCCGCTGTAAGGCACCAGCGTCACTTCGCGCGACTGGCCGGGCTCGAAACGCACGGCCGTGCCCGCCGCGATGTCGAGCCGCATGCCGCGCGCGGCGTCGCGGTCGAAGTCGAGCGCGCCGTTAGTTTCGAAGAAGTGGTAGTGCGATCCGACCTGAATGGGCCGGTCGCCCGTGTTCGCGACGGTCAGCGTGACCCGATCGGCACCGGCGTTGAGCTCGATGTCCCCGGGGACGGTGATGACTTCTCCAGGGATCATGCGAGGACTCCTAGCGGATGGGTTCGTGAACCGTGACGAGCTTGGTGCCGTCGGGAAAGGTCGCCTCAACCTGCACGTCGTGGATCATCTCCGCGATGCCCTCCATGACCTGCTCGCGGGTGATGACCTTTGCGCCTTCGTCCATGAGCGTGGCCACGGACTTGCCGTCGCGCGCGCCTTCGATAACGAAGTCGGTGATCAATGCGATGGCTTCGGGGTGGTTGAGTTTGACGCCGCGTTCGAGTCGGCGGCGGGCGACCATGGCGGCCACGGAAACGAGCAGTTTGTCTTTCTCGCGGGGCGTGAGATTCACAGGCGCAACCCTAGCAGTCGAACACGCGGGGTCGACCGAAACCCGCGAACGGGCTCGTCTCTCCCCAACCGGAGACTATTGCATCGAGCAGCCGCTGCAAAGCCTCGCGCCAGTCGGACGGATCGCGCGCAAGCGCGCGCACCACGATGACGCCGCGCGCGTTGCTCACGCCCACGCGAATGTTGCACCGAGACAGTGCATCACGCAGGTGGGCGACGCCGGCATCGGCCTCAGGCGCGATGACGATCGCCGTCGCGATGGCGCGCGCGCCATCGGCCACGGCCGGGCGGTCGAGCTGCGCCTGCACGCTGCCCCCGACATCGGACAGCTCGAAGCCGTCGGCGAAGACGAGCTGCCCACCAACACGGATGCGCCAGCGGTCGAACACGTGGCCCGCGTGCACGGTTTCACCCATGGCGCCGCGACCAAACACGAGCGATTCGCAGGCGACGAGGTGCGCCGACGCATCGGCCAGATCGATCTCAAGCGTGCGGTGGAAGCGTCCGCCGTCGAACAGAATGGTCTCCTGCGGCAACCAGAGCGCTGCGGCGCCCGCAGCCACCTCGAGCCGGTTGTCGATGCGCGCATCGCCACCCCGTGAGCGGTACACGCGCTCCGCGGCCTGCGTCGTCACCGTGGCGCGGGCGCCTTCGGCCCAGCGCGCGGTGACGTAGAAGTGGTCGCCATCGGTGAGGCCGCCCGACGTATTGATGATCACGGCCTCGCCGGGCGCGCCCTCGCGCCGGCGCGGCAGCCGTAGCTTGGCGCAACCCGACTGATGCAAGTCGGCGAGCGCCGTTTGATCGCCGCGCCGCTTGAAGCCGACACGCGCGCGACCCCGCGCGCGTTGCAGCGTGGGTTGGGACGTGGTCACGGTTCGCACCGGTCATTGCGAGCCCGCGTAGTGGTCCCACCGTCATTGCGAGCCCGCGTAGCGATCCCACCGTCATTGCGAGCCCGCGTAGCGATCCCACCGTCATTGCGAGCCCGCGCAACAGTTCCACCGTCATTGCGAGCCCGCGTAGCGGGCGCGGCAATCTCCTGACGGCATCGTGAGGCCGAAGAGATCGCCGCGGCGCTTCGCGCCTCGCGATGACGGCACTTTCTTCGCGCCTCGCGATGACGGCACTTTCTTTGCGCCCCGCGATGACGGCACGTTCTTCGCGCCTCGCGATGACGGCACGTTCTTCGCGCCTCGCTTCGACAGGCCTTCGTCACGACGGCCCCTGCGCCAACGTTTCCTCGTAGAGCGCGAGCACAGCTTCGGCGTCCACACTCACGCAGGACTCGTGCTCGGGTCGATCGGCGTCGGGCGCGCGGCGCGTGCGGCCGAGGTCGTCGCCCTCGAGATCCACGGTGATTGGTGCCACGGCGATGTCGAACAGCGCGGGTGCAACGGCAAAGGCCACGGCCGAGCTGTCGTGCACGGGAAAACCATCGATGTCGTGGCGCTCGCGGTAGAACGCATCGTAGAACCGTGACACCTGCCACATGAACTCGCCGACCTCACCCGCGGCGGCACGAATCCGCTGCATGCGTTCGTCGGTCATGATGATCTGCATCGTGACGTCGAGCGGCACGAGTGCCACGGGCCACCCGGCGGCCAGAACAATATCGGCCGCGTGCGGGTCGCCGTGGATATTGGCCTCGGCGACCTGGGTGATGTTGCCCGAATGGCCGTTGCCGCCAAAGGCGCCGCCCATGACAACAATGCGCCCGATCTTCTGCGCGATACCCGGATCCAGCTCGAGTGCCAGCGCGAGATTGGTCAATCGGCCGACAGCGATGATCGCCACCTCGCCCGGGTAGCGATTGGCGCAGTCGACGAGAAACTCGGCCGCGCGGAGCGAGCTCACCTCACGGTTTTCGACACGGGGTTCCGTGTTGCCCAGCGCATCGTCGCCGTGCACAAACGTGGGGGGCGGTCCTGCGGGCACGACCAATGGCGCGGCGGCGCCGCGAAACACGGGTGCGGGGATATCGAACCGCTCGACGAGGTGCAGCGCGTTGCGCGTCGTGGTCTCGATCGTTCCGTTGCCCGTCGTCGTCGTGATCCCGATGAGCTCCAGCGACCGGGCGCAATCGATAAATGCCAGTGCCATGGCATCGTCGATGCCCGGGTCGGTGTCGAAAACGACTTTTTCGGCCATGGGTCCCCCACGCGGTGCTGCGGGCCGAGTGTGGCAGAATCAGGCGGGACCGGTAAGGGTGGGCATGAGCAATACGCAGCGCATCACGCTGGCGAGCTTTCTCGCCTACTTCGTCATGTCGGGCATGCTCGCGCCCATTGGCATTATCAGTGGCCCCATGGCCGATCATTTCGGTCGTGAGGTCACAGCCGTCACCGCCGACTTCAGCTGGCTCACAGTCGGGATTCTCGTCGGCGCCGTCATCGCCTTGTTTGCCTTCGACCGCGGTGGTTTGCGGCCCTGGACAGTTGCGCTCTACGTGCTTATCGCCGTGTCGATCGCTGCGGCTGCCGGCATCGACACGCCGCAAGCGGTGCGCCTCGCACTGGGTGCTGTGGGCGTTGCCTGCGGCCTGGGGCTGGCCGCCGCAGCGCTGGCCATCTCATTGAGCTACGCGCCCGCGCAACGCGCGTCCGCGCTTGTCGCCACAGACGCCTGCTTCAGCACGGCGGGCATCGCCACGGCCTGGCTGGCCACGCGGGCTGTGACGCGCGGCTGGCCGTGGTCGTCGGCTTATGTCGCCGTGGCCGGTGTTGCCGTGCTCGTCGCTGTGCTGGCCATGACGGCCCGCTACCCACGCACTGTCGCCGATGGCACGACGTCGCACAGCGGGCGCTGGCCGCTGGGCGTGTGGCTCTGCGTCGCCACGCTGTTTCTGTACACGCTGGGCCAGCAGTCGTTGCTCTTCTGGCTGCCCAACCACCTGAGCACCGTGCACGGCGTACCCCTCGGGCGCGCGGGCGGCGTGGTCGGGCAATTCTGGACCGGCATGTTTGTGGCCCAGCTGCTCGTCACCGCGATCGTGCTCAGGACGGGCGCCCGCCCCATCGCGCTCCTGGCGGTGCTCTCAACCACATTGGGTGCCGTACCGCTGCTCCTGGTCACGGAAATCGATGCCCTGCTCGTGCTGGCGCTCGTCTGGGGCATCGCCAATCTGGGCCTGCTCAAGGTCGTGCTGAGCTTCGCGACGGAGCTCGTGGCCGTGCCCCCGCCGCGACTCGTCTCGCTGTTGTTGCTGGGTGCCACGAGCGGCACGGCCGTCGCGCCCAAGCTCTCGAGCACTGTCGTAGAGCTGTCGAATACGGCCACCGTTTTGCAGTTCGGCGTGGGCTGCTACGCGGCCATGGCGCTGCTATTCTATGCGGCTGCCGTTCGCCAAGCCCGAACCCAGACATGACCGCACCGCTGCAAGAGGATGCGCCAGCATCCGCCGTTAAAACAGTCGATTTCGCCGCGCCCGACGCCGCACGGGCGTTCGTGCGCTCCATCCACGAGACGGGCTTTGCCGTGCTGCGCAACCACCCGCTGCCACAGGAATTGCTTGACCGACTCGACCGCGACTGGCGCGCGTTTTTCGCCAGCGACGAGAAGTTTGACTACCGCTTCGAAGGCGAGGCTGATGATGCGCAGTTCGGCTACTTCGGGCTCGACGTCAGCGAGCGCGCCGTGGGCCACGAGCACAAGGACATCAAGGAGTTTTTCCACGCGGGCCCGGGCGGCCCGATGCCCGAGGCGCTCGAGGGCGACGTCGCCGACTACCGCCGGCGCGCGCTCGAACTCGCGCGCACACTCGTGGGCTGGTTCGACGCCGCGCTCGATGACAAGGACAAGTACGACCCCGCGCTCAAACTCGCCGACGCGCTCTCGGACCCCGTGAGCGTGTTCCGCATCCTGCACTACCCGCCGCTCACGGGCGACGAGCCCGAGGGCAGCCTGCGTGCGGCGGCGCACGAGGACATCAATGTGATCACGTTGCTGCCCGTGGCCGAAGCACCCGGACTGCAGGTGCGCACGCGCGGTGGCCGCTGGCTCGACCTGCACGGCCGCCGTGGCGAGCTCATCATCAACACGGGCGACATGCTGCAGGAATTCACGCGGGGCTATCTGCCCTCGACCACCCACCGCGTGGTGAATCCAAAGGCCACAGGCGATAACCGCTCACGCATCTCGATGCCGTTCTTCATCGCGCCCGACGTCACGACGCGACTGTCGGATCGTTACACGGCTGGCGAATACCTGGCCGAACGCCTCGCCGATATCTCGGGCAGGGATTCGTGAACCCCGCCGCGGTCACCGTGGTCGGCAGCGTCAACGTCGACTACTCGATGCGCGTGCCGACCCTGCCGCAACACGGCCAGACGCTGGCCGGCAATGACTTCGACGTTTGCCTGGGTGGCAAGGGCGCCAACCAGGCGGTCGCTGCGGCGCGCCTCGGGGCGACGACGCGACTCATCGCCTGCGTGGGCGATGACGCGGGCGGGCAGCAGGCGCTGGCCGCTTTCGCCGACGATGGGCTCGACACGCTCGGGGTTGTTACGGACGTCCAGGCGCATACCGGCAGCGCCCTGATTTTCGTCGATGACGCGGGTGAGAACTGCATCGGTGTCAGTCCCGGAGCCAACGCGCAGCTGCGACCCGAACATGTCGAAGCACACACGGCCACACTGGCCGAAGCCCACTGCCTGCTGCTACAGCTTGAAACGCCCGCCGAGACGGTATTACGCGCCGCCCAACTGGCCCGTGCGGGTGGTTGCCGCGTGATCCTGAACCCGGCGCCGCTGCGTGGGCCAATCGCCGACGCGCTGTTGGCCGAAGTGGACCTCGCCACGCCCAACGCGCACGAAGCGGCCGACCTCACGGGCGTGACGATCCAAACCCCCGAGGACGCCGAGCGCGCGGCGCGGGCGCTGCGCGAGCGCGGACCGCGCGCCGTCGTCATCACGCTGGGCGCCCTGGGCGCGCTGGCGTTGACCGAGGCCGGCGTTGAGCACGTGGCGGCCCCCAAGGTCGCGGCGATCGACACCGTCGGCGCGGGCGACACCTTCAACGGCGCCCTGGCAGTGGCGCTCGCACGCGGCGACGCACTCAGCGGCGCGCTGCGATTTGCGGTCACGGCCGCGTCGCTGAGCACGCTCAAGCGCGGCGCCCAGCCCTCGATCCCGCGTCTCGATGCCGTCGAGGCCGCGCTGAGCTAGCGTCTGGCTTTGCCCGCGGGCCGCGTCTATATTCAAGTACTTGGGCGTTGTGGCGGCGCCCGCTACGGGAGCCGCAATGGGCAAGCTGACCACGCACATCCTTGATACGAGCGCCGGTACACCGGGACGCGGCATCGCGATCCGGCTCTACCGCGGCGAGGGTGTCGCCCGCGAGCCCATTGGCGACTTCGTCAGCAACGACGATGGCCGTTGCGATACGCCCCTCCTTGAAGGCGACAACTTTGCCGCGGGCGTGTACGAGCTTGAATTCGAAGTTGGCGAATACTTCCGCGGCGCGGGCGCAGTCGACACCAAGCCCGCGTTTCTCGAGACTGTGACACTGCGTTTCGCAATCTCCGACGACAGCCACTATCACGTGCCACTGCTCGTCTCGCCCTGGAGCTACTCGACCTATCGGGGCAGCTGACGTGGGTGACGCCGTAAACCGAACCCTCCGCTTCCTGCACGACGGCGACATCGTCGAGATCGACGGCGCTGCGCCGACACGCACCGTGCTGCAATGGCTGCGCGAAGACCGCATGCGTTGCGGCACCAAGGAAGGCTGCGCCGAGGGCGATTGCGGCGCCTGCATGGTCGTCGTGGCATCGCTCAATGGCGACGCCACAGCGCTCGACTACCGCGCGATCAACTCCTGCATTCAGTTCCTGCCGACACTGCACGGCAAGGAGCTCATCACGGTCGAACACCTGAGCCCCGCTGCGGGACCCCTTCACCCCGTGCAACAGGCCATGGTCGACTGCCACGGGTCCCAGTGCGGGTTCTGCACACCGGGCTTTGTCATGACGCTGTTTGCGATGTACAAGTCGGGCGCGCCCGAGGCGCGCAGCGACATTGACGACGCCACTCGCCGGCAACCTCTGCCGCTGCACGGGCTACCGCCCCATCATCGACGCCGCACGGCGTATGGTGGCACTCGAGCGGCCGCCGGGTCGTCACGCGCAGCCGCACGGTGCGGCAACCAGCGATGCAGAGCGCGATGCCATCGAGGCACTCCGCGCACTGAATGACGACCGTGCGCTGCACACCGAGAGCAGCGGCGGCACCTTCGCGGCGCCCACGGATATCGACGCCTTCGCACGGCTCTACGCAGTCGAACCCAACCGACGGATTCTGGCGGGCGGCACCGACGTGGGCCTCTGGGTGACCAAGGACTACCAGGACATCGACGACGTGCTCTACATAGGCAACGTCGAGGCGCTGCGCGACATCATCGTGACCGACACAGTGATCGATGTCGGCGCGGCCGTGACCTTCTCCGAGCTCATGCCCGTGCTCACCGATGAATACCCCGAGCTCACGGACCTGTTCCGACGCTGGGCGTCACCGCCCATCCGCAACGCGGCAACCCTGGGCGGCAACATTGCCAACGGCTCGCCCATTGGTGACTCGATGCCCGCGCTCATCGCGCTCGGGACGCGCGTGCTGTTGCGCCATGATCACGACACGCGCGAGATCGACGTCGAGTCGCTGTACATCGACTACCAGGTCAACGACCTGCAGCCCGGCGAATTCGTGAAGCGCATCCGCATTCCCCGTCGCCGGCCCGGTCAGCTCGTGGCGAGCTACAAACTGTCCAAGCGATTCGACCAGGACATCTCAGCCGTGTGCGCGGCGTTCTCGGCGCAGGTCGAGGCGGGCCAGGCGCGACACATCCGGATCGCCTATGGCGGTGTGGCCGGCGTGCCCAAGCGTGCGCTGGCGACCGAAGCCGCGCTCACCAGCAAACCCTTCGACGAGGCCACCGTGCGCGCCGCCATGGCCGTGCTCGACGAAGACTTCACACCGCTCACGGACATGCGCGCAAGCGCCGACTACCGCGCGACGGCTGCGCGCAACCTGCTCTACCGGTTCTTCGCCGAGGCCACCGAGCTGGGCGCCACGGACGTCTACACGTATGCGCGCTGAACGCGAGCTCGAGCTGCGCAAGACAGACGGCGACGCGTCAGGCACGCCGCGCGTCGATGGCGCCGTTGGCACGGCCACGCCGCACGACAGCGCGGTGCTGCACGTCAACGGCCGCGCCAGCTACACCGACGACATTCCGGAACCCAGGGGCTTGCTGCACGCTGCGTTTGGCGTCTCGACGGAGGCGCACGCGCGCATCCGCAGTATGGACCTCTCGCGCGTCGTATCAGCGCCCGGCGTGGTTGCCGTGATCACGGCCAGCGACGTACCTGGCCCCAACAATTACGGCGCCGTCATCGCCGACGACCCTATCCTGGCCGAAGATGACGTGGTCTACGCAGGCCAGCCCGTATTCGCCGTCGCGGCCACGACCGTCGACGGCGCACGACGCGCGGCGCGCCTCGCCGATATCGACTACGAGCCACTCGAGGCGATTCTCGACCCCGAAACGGCACTTGAACGTGAGTCGTTCGTACTGCCCTCGACGCAACTCGCTCGCGGCGATGCGGACACAGCGATTGCCAACGCGCCCCACCGACTTTCAGGCACTGCGCGCGTGGGCGGTCAGGACCAGTTCTACCTCGAGGGCCAGATCTCGATTGCGATTCCGCGCGAGGGCGGCGACCTGTTCCTCTACAGCTCGACGCAGCACCCGGGCGAAATCCAGCACGCTGTCGCCAAGGCGCTCGGCTTGCAGCAAAAGGACGTGACGGTCGAGTGCCGACGCATGGGTGGCGCGTTCGGCGGCAAGGAAAGCCAACCGGCGCTTATCGCCTGCACGGCCGCCATCCTCGCGCAGCGCACGGGGCGGCCCGTCAAGCTGCGGCTCGACCGCGACGCCGACATGATCATCACGGGCAAACGGCACGACTTCGTGAGCCAGTACCAGGTGGGCTTCGACGACACCGGCCGCATCCTCGGCATTCGCTACAACCACGTCTCGCGCTGTGGTGCCTCGGCCGACCTGTCGGGCGCCGTCAACGATCGCGCCATGTTCCACAGCGACAACGCCTACTTCCTCGAGCACGTGGCCATTGATTCACATCGTTGCAAGACGCACACGGTGTCGAACACGGCCTTCCGCGGTTTCGGCGGGCCGCAGGGCATGTTCGCCTGCGAGCAGGTCGTCGACGACATTGCACGCCACCTCGGGCGCGACCCGCTCGATGTGCGTCGCGTGAATTTCTACGGCACCGACTCGCGCAATGTCACGCCCTACGGGCAGACGATCGAAGACAACATCATCGAGGCGATCGTCGACCAGCTCGAAGCGAGCGCGGACTACCGCGAACGACGCCGTGAGATCGAGGCCTGGAACGCACAGAGCCCGATCTTGAAGCGCGGCATCGCACTCACCCCCGTGAAGTTCGGCATCTCGTTCACGGCCACGCATCTGAATCAGGCCGGCGCGCTCGTCAACGTCTACACGGACGGCACGGTGCAGCTGAATCACGGCGGCACCGAAATGGGCCAGGGGCTGTTCGTGAAGGTCGCGCAGGTCGTAGCCGAGACGCTGCAGATCGATCTGTCCCGCATCCGGTGCACGGCTTCTGATACGAGTAAGGTGCCCAATGCATCCGCCACGGCCGCTTCCGCGGGCAGTGACCTCAACGGCATGGCGGCGCGCAACGCGGCGGAGAAGATCAAGCGTCGGCTCACGGGCTTTGCCGCCGAGCACTACGGCTGCGACGCGCACGAGGTGCGCTTCGACAACAACCACGTGCACGTCAGCGGCGAAACGCTGACCTTCGCCGAGCTCGCGCACGCGGCCTACATGGCGCGCGTGTCGCTTTCCGCACAGGGCTTCTACAAGACGCCCAAGATCGACTACGACAAGACGACGCTCACGGGGCGGCCGTTCTACTACTTCGCCTACGGCGCCGCCTGCACCGAGGTTGTCATCGACACGCTCACCGGAGAGAACCGCATGACGCGCGTCGACATCCTCCACGACTGCGGCCGCTCGCTGAACCCGGCCGTCGATCTTGGCCAGGTCGAAGGCGGCTTCATCCAGGGCGCGGGCTGGCTCACGACCGAGGAGCTTTGGTGGAACCCGCGCGGCGACCTCAAGACGCACGCGCCGGCCACTTACAAGATTCCCTGCGCCTCGGACCTGCCGCCCGACTTTCGGGTGACGCTGCTCGAATCGTCGGAGAACCAAGAGGACACGATCTACAAATCCAAGGCCGTGGGTGAGCCGCCGCTTATGCTGGGGCTGTCCGTGTTCCACGCCATCCGCGATGCCGTGGCCGCCTGCTCGGCGGACCCAACGCGCGCTCCGGAGCTGGTGGCGCCCGCCACACCGGAACATGTGCTCGATGCCGTGATGGCTGCCCGGGGCGACCGCAGTGTTTGACTGGCCCAAGCAGCTTGCCGAGCTGACCGAGGCCGGCACGCCCTGCGTCGCGGTCACAGTTGCGACCGTGCGCGGCTCGGCGCCGCGCGAAACGGGCAGCAAGATGCTCGTCACGGCCGACCGCATTCTGGGCACCATCGGCGGCGGCCAGCTCGAGCACAGCTGTATCAAGGCGGCGCGCGAGCGACTCGAAAACGTTGCGGCCCCCGCGCAGTCCCTGCGCCGGTTCGCGCTGGGCAGTCAGTGCGGTCAGTGCTGCGGCGGTGTCGTTGAGGTGTTGTTCGAGCGCGTTGACGTGGCGGCCGAGTGGATCGATGCGGGCTGCGCGACGCTTCGTGCCGGGGCGCGGGCGGCGCTGGTGACACGCCTCAGTCATCGCGAGTCGCGGAGTGAATCAGCCCGTCATCGCGAGTCGCGGAGCGAATCCACCCGTCATCGCGAGTCGCGGAGCGACGTGGCGATCTCCCAAACAGCGCGACAGACTCAAGAGGTTGCCGCGCCCGCTGCGCGGGCTCGCAATGACGCAGGGGACTGCATGCGGGCTCGCAATGACGACGGGGACTATATGCGGGCTCGCAATGACGAAGGGGACTATATGCGGGCGCGGGATGACGAGGGGGTCCGCGATGACGAGGGGGTCCGCGATGACGGCAAGCGCCTCATCACCGCAGCGCGCATTGACACGCTGTCACCCTTGGCAAGCGACGCCGACGCGACGCTTGCGGACCCCGCCATGTTGCGCGCGTTGCGCGCGGCCGTTGCGACACCCGCGGAGGCTGCCGTCGTCCGTCTGCGTGGCGAGACGCTGCTCGTGGAGCCCATCGGGCCGCCACCGCTGACGGCTGTGATTTTCGGCGCGGGGCACGTGGGTCGCGCCTGCGCCACTGTGCTCAGTACGCTGAACGCGGCCGTATTTGTCATCGACTCGCGGCCCGAACACCTGCAGGGCGAGTGGCCCGACGCGGTCACACCCGCGTTCATCGCGAACCCTGCGGAATTCGTGGCACACTGCCCGCCGCACAGCTGCTACCTCGTCATGACGCACGACCACGGACTCGACCTCGATCTCTGCCGCGAAATCCTCGGACGCCCCGACCGCCGGTTCACAGGCCTTATCGGATCGGCGTCGAAGCGGCGCCGTTTCGAGAAGCGCCTGCGCGCCGCGGGCTATGACGACAAGACCCTGGATAGCCTCACCTGCCCCATCGGCATCGACGCCATCACGGGCAAGCACCCCGGTGAGATCGCCGTCGCCGTCGCGGCCCAGCTTGTGACCCTGGCGCAGGCGTCGGTGGCCACCGACGCGGGCCGCACACAGGGCAACGTCACAACACTGCACGCACCGCAGGGACACGGCACCACCTGATGTTGCCCTACCTGCTCGAATGGCTCGGCCTGCTCGGCCGATGGCTGCACTTCATTGTCGGCATCGCCTGGATCGGTTCGTCGTTCTATTTCGTCTGGCTCGACAACCACCTCGAGCCACCCAAGCTCAAGAGCGACGGCGACAAGGGCGTCGGCGGTGAACTCTGGTCCGTGCACGGCGGTGGCTTCTACCACGCGCAGAAGTACGCGATAGCCCCCGCACAGCTGCCCGAAACGCTGCACTGGTTCAAGTGGGAGGCCTACTCGACCTGGTTGTCGGGCATGTTCCTGTTGGGACTCATCTACTGGCTGGGCGCTGACGTCTACCTCGTGGACGCGAGCGTGCGGGAACTCGCCCCCGGCGCGGCCGTGGCAATCGGTGCCGGCTTCCTCATCGGCGGCTGGCTCGTCTACGACCTGCTCTGCCGCTCGCCGATTGGCCGCAACGCGGGTGCACTCTCCGCGCTGCTCTACGTGTTGTTGGGCGTCGCCGCCTGGGCGCTTTGCCAGCTCTTCAGCGGCCGCGGCGCCTACATCCACTTCGGCGCCCTGATCGGCACGATCATGGTCGCCAACGTCTTCTTCGTGATCATCCCCGGGCAGAAGCGCATGGTCGCCGCCACCGAGCGCGGCGAACCCGTAAACCCCGACGACGGCCTGCGCGCCAAACAGCGATCCGTGCACAACACCTACCTGACGCTGCCCGTCCTGTTCGTGATGATCTCCAATCACTACGCCATGACCTTTGGCCACGCCTGGAACTGGCTGATCCTCATGGCGTTTGTGCTCGCGGGCGCGCTCATTCGCGTGTACTTCGTGGCGCGACACAAGGGCAACGCATCTCCCGTGCCTGCGATTGCCGGTGTGCTCGTGCTGGCGGCCGTGGCCATCGCCATCTCGCCAAGTCCGCGCGCGGCTAACGAAGCACCTGTGGTGGATACGGCGACGTTCGAAGCCCTGGCGCCCGGCAAGACGGCGCGCTTCGACGACATCGTGCAGATTGTCACCGTGCGCTGCGCGAGCTGTCACGCCGACGTGCCGACGCAGCCGGGCTGGGTGTCGCCGCCGGGTGGTGTCGTGTTCAACGATGCCAGTGACATCGTGCGCCAGGCGCGCGGTATTTATGAGCAAAGCGTCGAGGCGCAGATCATGCCTGTGGGCAACCTCACACATATGCGCGACGTCGAGCGCGAAGCCATTGGCGACTGGTTCGCCGATGGTGCCACCGCCGATTGGCGGCAGTAATGGAGTAGGCGACATGAACAAGACCGCAACGATCCTGGCTTTGGCCTTGTTGTGTTCGGGCACCTGCCACGCGCAGGCTTACGACAACCACGGCTTCGCCTTCCTGTTTGGCGTCGGTCCGACCACCATTGAGGACGAAGACGGCCCAAATGATGTCTTCGACGGCAGCGACACGGGCTGGAATCTCGAGGTCGAATACCGCGTCTCGACCTACTTCGGATTGGGCTTCAATCGCACGTCGTTCGGTGAGGATTCCGATTTCTTCAACGGTGCCGACACGACGATTGAAGTCGACGGCACGGGCTACTTCATCCGCGGATACCTGCCCGTCTCGGATCGGGTCACATTGAGTGCCCGCCTTGGCGAAACGGCTTACGACGCCGACGTCGAGCCTGGCGGTGGCAATTTCTTCCCCGACTCTGCCGTCGACTACGGCGTCGCCGCAGACTTCAATTTCAATGAGAGCCTCGCGCTTCGCGTCGAGCACCGGCTTCTCGATGGCGACCGCCAGGAAGAGGGCAGCATCACGACCATTGGCCTGCGCTGGCAGTTCTGACGTGCTGCGACTCTACGACTTCTGGGAGTCTGGCAACTGCTACAAGGTGCGGCTCGTGCTCGCGCAGCTTGGCATCGACTACGAGCGGATCGCCATCGACATTCTCGAAGGCGAGTCGCGCACACCCGAGTATCTCGAGAAGAACCCCAACGGCCGCGTGCCGCTGCTCGAATGGCCCGACGGGCGCACGTTGGCCGAGTCGAACGCGATCATCTGGCACCTGGCCACGGATACGCCACTGCTGCCGCGCGACGACTGGCACCAGGCCAAGGTACTCGAGTGGCTCGGTTTCGAGCAGTACAGCCACGAGCCTTACATCGCCGTGCTCCGGTTCTGGCATTTTGCGGGGCAGCTCGATGACCACCGCGACGAGATCGCGGGCAAGACCGAGCGCGGTCACGCCGCACTCTCCGTCATGGAGAATCACCTTGCCGAGAACCGCTACTTCGTGGGCGACCGCTACTCGATCGCCGACATCGCGCTGTATGCCTACACGCACGTCGCCGATGAAGGGGGATTTGAGCTCTCGCACTACCCGGCGATCAGCGCGTGGCTGGCGCGGGTTGCCGCGCAGCCTGATCACGTACGCATCGACGCGGGCAGGTAGTGTCATTGCGAGTGGCTGAGCGATCGAGCATGTCGCGTCAGCGCGAGTCGCGTAGCGACGCGGCGGTCTTTTTGCGTCATCGCGAGTCGCGCAGCGACGCGGCGATCTGTTTGGGACATCGTGACGTTCGGGAGATTGCCGCGCCCGCTGCGCGGGCTCGCAATGACGGGAGGGGTTGCGACGCGGGCTCGCAATGACGGAAGGGGCTGCGGCGCGGGCTCGCAATGACGAATGGGCTGCCCCGGCTCGCTATGACGGCGACTACCGCCAGCGCAGTTTGTCGGGCGTCAACTCCGTCAGGCTGCGTACGCCCATGAGTTTCATGTCGCGTTCGATTTCGCTTTTCATATTGCTCAGCGATTGCTCCACGCCGGCCTGGCCTGCCGCCGCCAACGCGTAGAGGTACCAGCGCCCGCCCGAGCAGGCCGTCGCGCCCAGCGCCATGGCCTTGAGCACGTGGGTACCGCGACGGATACCGCCATCGCAGATCACTTCGATCTCGCCGCCCACGGCGTCGAGAATTTCCTTGAGCTGGTCGAAGGGCGCACGCGAACCATCGAGCTGTCGGCCGCCGTGATTCGAGATCATGATCGCCTGCGCGCCCAGGTCGACGGCGCGGCGCGCGTCCTCGACGGACATCACGCCCTTGAGGCAGAAGGGCCCGCCCCAGCGTTCGCGGACCTCCGCGGCGTCGTCCCAGGTCATCGACTGGTCGAGCATCCTTGAAAAGTAATCGGCGACCGAGACGCTTAGGCTGCTGCCCTCGCCCACGTAGTGTTTGAGTTGCGAGAGTTCGAACGGCTCGCGGAACAGATAATTCCAGGTCCAGCGCGGGTGCAGCGCGAAGCTTGCAAGACTCGACGGCGTGAGCCGCGGCGGCGATGTGAAGCCCGTGACGAGATCGCGTTCGCGGTTGCCACCGACGATCGTGTCGACGGTTAGCGCCAGCGCGTCGAAGCCCGCGGCCTTGCACCGCGTCACCATTTCAAACGTGAGCTCGCGGTCCTTGTGGAAATAGAGCTGAAAGAGCTTCGGCGTCGTGACGGCCGCCGCGATGTCCTCGATGCTGGCCGTGGCCAGTGACGAGATCCCGAACAGCGTCCCGAACTGCTGCGCCGCCGCGCCCACGGCGAATTCCCCTCGCCAGTGGAACAGCCGCTGCAGTGCTGTCGGTGACAGGAACAGCGGCATCGCGAGCCTCTGCCCCATGACCTCGACGGACATGTCGAGCTGCTCAACGCCGGCCAGCACGTCGGGCACAAGGTCGCAGGCCTCGTAGGCTTCGGTATTGCGTCGGTAGGTGACTTCATCGTCGGCGGCGCCGTCGATGTAATGAAAGATCGGTCCGGGCAGGCGGCGTTTCGCAAGCCGGCGAAACTGTTCGACGTTGTGGCAGTCGCGGAGCTTCATGGGAGCCGCGACCTTAGCACGTCAGCCCCTATCGTCCGGGGGCTGTGGCTCGGGCTGGCGCGACAATGCGCGCACAGCACCCGCGATGAGCAGGCCCACGCCGATGAAGAAGACAAAGGTGAACAAGTAGGGGTTGAAGCCCGACACGAGATTACGCTGACCCGACGTGGCGGCATCGAGTGCACCCAGCGCGCCCGCGCAGCCACCCACGGTGCAGATGAGCCCCATGCCCAGCGTCCGGCGCGCACTGCGACCCGCCGCATCGCGGCGTCGAAACGCCGCAAACCCGCCCACGATAATGACTGCGACCAGCAGGACTTCGAGACCCATGGCATGCCCCATTCACAACCTTCCCTGAGGCTGCCATGCACGCCGCGTCCTTCGCACTGACCCGCGTCACGGTTGCTGAAAAAGCCCCGAGGACTTGAGAAATGCCGGATCAGGGCGCATATTTCACGGCCCGCACGGGCCGTTAGCTCAACTGGTAGAGCAGTTGACTCTTAATCAATTGGTTGTAGGTTCGAGTCCTACACGGCCCACCAACTTCCCGAAGCGCTGGCATCCGCCGGCGCTTCGTCGTTTCAGGCCCGGACCTTCTCGATGACCTCGCGCGCGGCGCGCAGGCCCGAGGTGACAGCCCCTTCCATTCCCGGTTCGACGAGCTGCGTGTGTTCGCCCGCGAAGTGCAATCGATCGACGGGTTGTCCGATCAGCGGCGCCCAGCGTTGCAGCTGCCCGGGCGCGTAGTGTGCGTACGCACCGCCCGCATAACTGCGACCCCAATGCGTCACCAGCGTCGTCTCGAACGCGTCGGCGTGTTCGGGCCAGGCGCTGGCCAGCCAGGCCACGACCCGTTCGGCATGCGCGTCATCGTCGAGGCCGTCGAACGCGCGAAGCCCGTTGCCATTGATCCAGTTGAGCAGCAGACCGCGCTCGCTTTGCATCGAGTCGGACATGTCGAACACGCGCTCGAAAGGCCCGTCGCTGTAGACGGCCGCAACGTCACGCGGTTGATCCCAAAAGCGCGTGCGCGTCTGCACGTGCGTCTTCGCGATCTGCGTGTACGGCAAGTGAGTCACGATCTCCTGGCGTGCGGCGGGCAGCGCGACATCGACGCGCGCGAGCGCGGGCATCGGCAAGGTGACGATGACACGCGAGGCGTGCAGCCGGCGCGGCGCGCCGTGCTGGCGGACCTGAACATCGACGCCGTCGTCGCGCTGCACGAGCGCCTCGACTTCAACCCCGTAAGCGAGCTGCTTCGAGTGCTTCTGTGCGATCGCAGTCGTCAGTGCGTCATTGCCGCCCGCGATGCTCACGCGTTGCTGGCGCTCGAGCAGCCGCGTCGCGTCGCGCAATGCGCTCAACGCGCTCACGCTGTCGAGACCGTTGTAATTGAGCGGTCGCTCGATGAGGGCCAGTGCACCCGGGCTCGCGCCGCGCTCGCGCAGAAAGTCGCCCAGCGTCATGCCGTCGTAGCGCGACCAGTTGCCATCGAGCACGTTGGCCGGCGTGCCGATGTCGCGCGCCACGGGCATCAGGTACTGACCCAGCAGTCGTGCCGGTGCGGCGGCGTACTCATCGGCCTTGAGCTCAAATGGCCACTGCAGCTCGCCCGCCGCCAGCATCGCCTTGCTGTAGCGCTGGCCGTCAACGATGAGCAAGGTATCGGGCGGCGC
Organism: Pseudomonadota bacterium; assembly: GCA_039821605.1. Lineage (GTDB taxonomy): Bacteria > Pseudomonadota > Gammaproteobacteria > Steroidobacterales > Woeseiaceae > CALBPI01. The sequence continues at coordinate 254,095 of JBCBNV010000005.1, forward strand.
GCTCGGGCGCGGCGAACCCGGGCTCATCGCAACGCCATAGGCCTCGCACAGCGCAATCCAGTTGACATAACCACTGCCGCCGGCCTGTGCGCCAACGTCCACCCAGGCGCCGTCGGCAAAGTGATCGCGCACGGTACGAACGCGGCCACCCGCATGACCGGACTGCTCCAGAACGACAAACGGGATTTGGGCCTTGCCCAGTGCGTGCGCAGCCGCAAGGCCTGCGAGCCCGGCGCCTACGATGACAACGGGCGGTGTTGCAGCCGCCGCCGCTGGGGCCATCAGGGCCCCGGCCGTGGCGACACAGCCGCCCAGAAATTCGCGCCGGGTCAGGTCGGACATGAATCTAGCTTACACTGCGGGCCCCGGTTGTCGGCAGGTCAGGTTATGGCGCAACCCTATCCCCAACCTTGTGACCGCGGCGTCATCGTTGCGCAACCGTGTCCGCGTGAACTCGGACGCGAACCCGATGCGGCAACCAAACGTTGGACACTGATTGCCTGCGTCCTGGCCTCGGCGCTGGCACTCATCGACGGGTCCGCACTGACCGTCGCCCTGCCCGCGCTGGCCCGCGATTTCAACGTGCCACTTAACGGGCTGCACTGGGTCATCAACGGCTACGTCCTCGCGCTCGCCAGCATGACGCTCGCCGGCGGGGCACTGGCCGATGCACGCGGCCGCCGGCGCATGCTCATCGCGGGTTGTGTCCTGTTTGGCCTGACCTCGGCGGCTTGCGCGCTCGCGCCCTCGCTCTCGTGGCTGGTCACCGCACGTGTGCTCCAAGGTGTTGCCGCAGCGATTGTGACACCGGCCAGCCTCGCGCTCATCGGCGAGGTCTTCCCCAAGGACGAACGCAACCGCGCCATCGGCACCTGGGCCGCCGCTTCTGCGCTGACGACGGCCGCCGGCCCCGCGCTTGGCGGCTGGCTGACCGATACGCTGGGCTGGGCCGCCGTGTTCTGGATCAATCCGCCGCTGGCCCTGCTGGCCATCGTCATCCTGATCCGGTTTGCCGCGGACGGCCCCCGCCAACGGGGTCGTTTCGACTGGTTGGGCTCGGTGCTCTTGGCTGGGGCCATGGCGGCCGCCGCGTACGCGCTCGCTGATCTCGCGCCCAGTGAAACGGGCGCAGCCGTCGAGGGTGGCCGCACGCTTGCCATCGCGATGTGTGCTGCGGCGCTGGGACTGGGTGCCGCGTTCGTATTCTGGGAGCGGCGCGCCGAGGCGCCGATGATGCCGCCCAGCCTGTTTCGCAGGCCCAACTTCACGGCGCTCAATCTCGCGACCGTGCTCATCTATGCGGGTTTGTCTGTCGTGTTCTTCCTGATCCCGTTCGAGCTCATCGATACGCGCGGGCTTACGGCCGCACAGGCCGGGCTCGTGTTTCTGCCGTTCACGCTCGCGCTGGGTTTTCTGTCACGCCTGAGCGGCGCACTGGTTGATGAGCTCGGCGCGCGGCCACTGCTCGTTGCGGGACCGCTGCTGGCCGGTGTGAGCTTCCTTGCCATGGGGCTGTTGCGCGACGCATCGCTCGTCGCCGCCACGCTCGTGCCCATGCTTGCCGCAGGAGTGGGCTTTGCGATGCTGGTCGCGCCGCTGACCGCCGGAGTCCTGGCGGCTGTAGACGAACGCGACGCGGGCCTGGCCTCGGGCTTGAACAATACGGCCAGTCGCATTGCGCAGTTGCTGGGGGTCGCCATGGCCGCGGGTATCGCGCCACTCCAGAGTGGCTATCTCGTCGCACTCACGATTGCCGCGGCGCTGACCATCGGTGGTGGGCTCGTGCTCGTGGGCGTGCGCGAGACGTGATCTAGCGGTCGCGGATCACGAGGGACTGCAACGCCGACGCGACCACGCCGCGGGTGTCGAACAGCGTGGCATGCGTCGCGCCGATACCCGACTGTTCCCAAAACGAGATGCCGTCCGACGCGATCCAGTCACCCAGGGCGGGTCGGTGCATGAGCACCGTGATGTCGGGATTGATGAAGGTGCGCGTGCCGTCGTCGGCGTTGCGCGCGAAGCCGTTCGCGCAGTCCGCGAGCGGACAAATGCGCTGAAACGGTGTCAGCGCCTCACCCTCGACGATGGGCCGGCACTTCATCCAGAGCACTTTGGGGCCCGGGCCTTCGGGTTGCGTCCTGGACAAACGGACCTCGGCGCGTGAGCCGAAAAAGTCCTTGCCGTGCCAGGCGGAGCGCAACGGAAACGTGGCCGCTTGGGACTCGGAAAAGTTGGGCGCCGGCCGCTGCGCCGTGGGTAGTGGCTTCAGATTCGTGCGCGCCAGATGCAGGCTATCCGCACGCGCACAGAGGCGCCCGCGTCGATCCCACAAGCCGAGCCGTCCCGAGGCAGCGGCGCGGCCACCGCCCAGCGACTCGGACTCGATACGAAAGCCGTCGAGTGGCGCGGGCCGAAGGTAGGTGACCGTCAGGCGTGTGAGCTGACGCCTGGGAAACAGACGCTCGGCCGCGCCGGCCAACGCGCCTGTTACGGGACCCGCGTGGCAGCCGTTGGGATCCCAGGGGCCACGCGCCGCGTCATTGCCGACATACCAGTTACCGTCGCGCTCGAAAAACGCATCGCCATCCGTTGCAGGCATGCTCGCCTCATCAGTCTTCGGGGGCGCCAAGCGTAGCAGCTTGTTCGAAGAAGGCGCGTGTCGCCGCGTCGGTCGGGTAGAAGGTCTCGATGCGCAATTCGTCCGTCGTGACGTCCTGTGGGGTACCGAATGTCGAGATCACCGAGAACAGGCTCAGCGACACCGGGCCGACACGTACCTCGAGCGGCAGCACGGGCAACAACACCTCTGTGATCGTCTCGTCGGTGCCGGGCAAGTCAGCCAGCGCGATGTATTCGGCGAAGCGAGCCTGCAGCGCCGGGTCGCCCGAAGCCAACGCCTCGTGCTGCAGTCGTCGCACGAATGCCGGTGCCGCCTGATCCCAGTTCGCGATGAACGGTCGAAGACCTTCGGGGTGCACGGTCAGCAAAGCGAGGTTGAATGGGTCGTCACCGCCAATGGCCTCGAGCATCGCATCAGAATCACCGCCGAGACTCAGCAACAGCCCCGCGGCGGCATTGCGTCGCACGACGTTCCAGGCGCGGTCGACGACGACGGCCGGCAGGGGATCGTGGTGATCGAGGACCTGGTTCAGCGCGTCGAGGACAGGGGCCATCGCTGGATCATCGAGCGCGGTTTCGCGGTACGCGGGCGTGAAACCCGCGGCCCGCAACATGACGTTGCGTTCACGCAGCGGCACCGCCATGGCCTCGGCAAGCCGCACCACCATGTCACGACTGGGTTTGCTGCGCCCTGTCTCGAGCCAGCTCAGATGACGTTGCGAAACATTCGCGGCCAGCGCGAGTTCGAGCTGCGAGAGTTTGCGGTGTTCGCGCCAACGGCGGCAGACGGCGCGGAAGTCGGTGGCAACTTGGCTCATGGCAGGCCCTCCTGTCGCCCATTTGACGCCGCGCGTGCAGCCGTTTCAATGACCTCGGAGGTTATTGCGGCTCTGACGCCGGGGGCGCGAGACTGCGACCACACCCAAACAGGAGTCCATCATGAACCGTCGCAAGCTCGCCCTGGTTCTACTTGTTCCCTTTACGCTCGTCACGGGCTACGCACTGATTGAAGTCGGTGTCGTTGGCATCTTCGAACAGCTGTTTGCCGGCCCGGCCGCCTGGCAGATCGGCTTCGATCTCGTGATCGCGCTGGTGCTTGTGCTGACCTGGTTATTCGAGGACGCACGCGCCAGGGGCCGCAATCCCTGGCCCTGGCTCGTGCTCACGTTGTGCGCGGGGTCGTTCGGACCGCTGCTGTACCTCGCCGTGGGCCGCGGCCACCGCCGGATGACGGCGGTGGCCGATGGCGCCTGAGGCTGCGTTCAGTCGTCGCGACGGGCCCGCGTGGGCGCAAGCGGGGCCACCTGGCCGCGCAGCTCACCGGCGGGGAAGGCCGTCGTGTGCAGGTTCCAGTAGATAAACCCGATGTTGATGGCGCGCGCGAGATCGCGCAGGTTGCGAATGCCGCAGGCGTTCGCAGCCGCATCGGGGAACTGGCGATTGCGCACGGTTCCGATGATCGTGTTGGCGTCCAGCGTTACCGACTCGCTGTTGTCCTGTGACACAGCCACGAGATCGACGAGACCAATCGCGATCGGTCCATTCTCACCCGCTGGCGCGCAATGCAGATGCAAGCGCGTCACCTCACCTTCGAGGTTGCCGAACGTCACACGTACCTCGGCCTTACGGTAGCGGGGTCCGAATGTGATAATCGCGTTGCTGAGCCCGTCCGATTCCACGGCCGGGTTCTGCACTTCTTCCGCTGCCGTCAGCGGCGTCTTCGAAGTCAAAGCCGCGTGGTTATCGGCAAGCGCCTGGGTCGACATTACGCCCAGCAATACAATGGCGGCAACCAGCGTACGGATCCTTGTCTGCATGTCTCATCTCCTAGGTGTTTGAGGCGCCGCGACGGGCGTCGCGACATCCCGTGAATACGCGGATCGGAGCAAAAGGTTCACGCTGCGTTGTTGGCCCCGGGGCGCGTTCGTATACTCGGGTGCCCAATCTCCTGGTGGGTCATGCCTCACACACCGCGTCTTGCACTGTCGATGCTGCTGACCGGCGTCGCCATGTCATGCGGCGCCGCAGAAACCAGCGTGCAGCTGCATGGCTTTAGTGACGTCATCCACCGCGGCGCCAGTCTCACCGATGGTCGCGGTGCCATCGGGGCAACCGTGGCCGTCGATACGGCGTCGGGACTCTTCACGGGCCTGTCAACGCACTACGGTCAGGGCACACCCGACGGTCGTCATCTGCTGCGCTACGCGGGGCTGCATGCGGGCTGGTTCAAGGCGCTGTCGCGCGGCCGCGCCGTCGAGCTCTCGCTCTCCCGTCACGTCTTCGGTGACGTGCCCGACTGGCGCTACGATGAACTGCGCGTCGACTATCACTTTGGCGAGCAGCTCACCGTCACGGGCGCCGCATCGGACGACTACTACGGTCGCGGAAGCGAAGCGGTCCTCACAGAAATCACCTGGCAGCACGAGTTGGGGCACGGTGTGTTCACGCGCCTTGTGGCGGGCGGCGGCTGGCTGCCCGACGCTGACGAGCGCAGCATCAGCTGGGGCACGCTGGGCGTGGGTGTTGCGCGCGGTCGGTTCTCGACCGAGCTCTCGTTCAATGCAACGGCCGCAGATCTGATCCCGGCACCCGGCGCCGATGGCTCGGCGCTGGCATTACGGGTCAGCTATCTGCTGCGCTGAGGCGCAGCGACCGTCACCAGCACCGAGCACGGCGCGGCACGCATCCACGCTGGCAACACCGGCGACAGGCTGCGTGTTGCGACTGAGGCGGGCCACGAGCTCGGCATCGCGTTTCCGGGGCAACGCTTCATGCAGCAGCGCAAGCACGGCCGTCACATGGGCCGCGGCAATCGAGGCGCCACTCATGAAGTCATAGGCGTGACCCGGTTGCGCTGTCAGTACGCCCTGCCCAGGCGCCACGACCGCGTCTTCGTCCGCTCCGTTCGCTGAGGCACGTACCCAGACGATGCCGGGTCGGTCCGTGGGAAAACGCGCGCCGCGCTCTGAGGACTCCGCAACGACGACGATCGAGCCAGCCTCGACGATACGGGCGACGAGCGCGTCTAGCAGCGGGTCCGACGGACCCGTCAGGCTCAGGTTGACGAGATGTGGCGCCACGGCCACGACGCGGTCGAGCGCACGCGAGAGCGTCAGGCTGTTGCAGCGCGTACCGCCATCCGCCGCGTCCCAGCACGCTCGGTAGGCCAACAGCCGCGCATCGGGGGCCACGCCGGCGATGCCGACGTCGTTGTTGCGCGCCGCGACAATGACGCCCGCGATACCGGTGCCGTGACGCTCCGCCGCATCGCCACGCCCAACGAAATCGGCGCGCGCTGCAATGGCGTGCTGCAAGTCCGGGTGATCGGCCTCGACGCCGGAATCGACGACGGCAATCGTGACGCCGCGCCCTGTGTAGGCACCGGCCAATGGCGAGAGGTTGAGCGCGTCGAGTGCAGGTTGAAGCTCGCGGTACGGATCGCCGGCTTCGTCGTCGCCCAGGCCTTCGAAGTCATTGAGCGGTTGCACCCAGCGCACGCGACGGTCGGCGCGCAGCGCTGTGAGCACGGCCTCGACATCGCCGCTGATGTCGACCACGAGGCAATGTACGCCCAGCGCGCGCACGGGCCACTGGTCGGACACCGCAACATCGTGCGTGTCGACGATGGCCTGGGCCAGGCGCTGAAGCGCAGGGTCGACCTCGTAGGCGTAGCGTCCGCCGTACCCGACCCCGCCGGCCCAGCCGCGACGGCGTGGCGGGCGCGGGTCTTCGAGCACCACAACCCAGCGACTCACCGCAGCGTCACCGTCTGCCTCAGGCGGCTCGGCCGAAGTTGCCGCCGATGCCAGCGCCAGGCCGAGAATCAGCGAAAGTACGCGCAGCATCATCAGGGGCGCGAAATGATGGGTTCGGCCAGCACGATGTCGGCGTGCTGGCGCCAGTCGCGAAGCTCGGCGGGCGCCACACGATCGACCGGGCGCACCACAAACGCGCCACCAGGCCCAGGACCCGACACGAGCTCGAATCCAAGCGTCTCAGCAATGCGCGACCGCGTCGCGGCGTCCGTTCCCGGCGCAAAAACAATGCGAACATCACCGGCTTCTGTCGTTTGCGTCGTTGGGTCCGACAGCCCCTCGAAGACGGGCTTCGGTTCCGTCGGACGCAGGACGAGCACCGACACCGCGAGTACAGCCACGACAGCCGCGGCCAGGAACGGTGCCTGTCGACGCGACTGAGGGGGTTCGAGCGTGTCACGCAGCCGTTCGAATGCGGCGGCGGCGGGCACACCGGCGTGCGGCGCCGGCGTGAGCGCCGCGTGCAGGTCCCGCTCCTCGGCCACCGCGGCTGCGAGCTCAGGCTCCTGTGCCAGACGCCGTTCAAAGTCTGCCCGGTTCGCGGGCGCCATGCGCCCGGCAACGTAATCGGCAACGGCAAGATCCGCGTCGATATCGGCGCGTGTCGCCAGGGGGGTGATTTCTTCGCTCATGGTGTGCGTTCCTCTGCCGCAGTTTCGCCCAGCGCCTGCATCAGCGCCTTGAGTTTGCGTCGCGCATGGAAGATGCGCGTCTTGACCGTGTTTTCCGGGCAGTCGGCGATTTCACCGATCTCCCGATAATTGTGGCCACCGAAGTAGGCCAGCTCGATGACAAGCCGGTGCTCGGCACTGAGCCCCGACAGCGCGCGTTCTATAACTTCGCGCTGCTCGATCACGCCGCGCTCGTCGGGTGCCGCGAGTGTGTCCTCGTCGTCACCCAGCGGCTCGTGCTGACGGCGCCGCAAGGCCTTGAGACAGTGTCGATAGGCGATCGCGAAGATCCACGTCGACACCTTGCTGGCACCGTTGTAGGTCGCCGCCTTGCGCCAGACCGTCATCATGATGTCGTTGAAGGCCTCCTCGTGCGCGAAGGTATCGCGAACGAAGCGGTACATGAACGGGCCCAGCCGGTGGCGGTAACCGTTGTAAAGCCGTTCGAAAGCGCCGACATCGGCGCGCTCCGCGATCGCGCGCACGAGCTCACGATCAGTGCCATCGCCTGTCGCCTCTGTCACTGCACCGCCTGTCATCGGCCCTTCCATCGTCATTGTTGCCATCGGTCTTCCCGCGTTCGGTTCAGGCGTGAATACGCCCGCAACGCGAAAGGGTTCACGGGGAACGAAAAAAAAGCTGCCGCGTGAACTTTCGCAGCCCGCGCGGGCATTTACGGCCCGAACAGACGGCGTATCCCCGACCGTCCAAACACCCTACAGCGAAAGGAACCACGATGAACAGACGCAACAAGAACCCCCTGTTCGCGACCGTCGCGGCTTGTGCCCTGCTCGCCGCTTGCAGCAGCTCCTACGATGACGCGCCGACTATCGATGACACGGCCGGCGATCCCCCCGCGGCTCAGAACGCACCGCAACTCACGACGCCCGGCGCGCTGACCGACACGTCGATAGGACCGGTGTTCAGCAAGGCTATTGACGGTCTGACGCTGTACACCTTCGAAAACGACCGCAACGACGCGGACGGCGACGGTGGCGGCGATTCCGACTGCAACGGCAACTGCGCCGAGACCTGGCCGCCGCTGCTGGCCGACAGCAATGCCGTGGCCGACGGCAAGTTCAGCATCATCACGCGCGATGACGGACAGGCACAGCAATGGGCCTTCAAGGGCCTGCCCCTGTACACGTTCTCGGGCGACGCCAATGCCGCCGAGGTCAACGGCGACGGCTCGGGTGGCAGCTGGTTCGTGGCACGCCCCGACCCCTGGCAGACCGCGGAGGTCAGCGGCGCGGCCAACGGCACCGTGTTTGTGGGGCTGGGCAGCGTGCGCGATGTCGATGGCAGCGGCGGCCAGGCCGACACGCGCGTCGATCGCGAAGGCTTCACGCTGTACACCTTTGAGAATGACCGCAACGACGCCGGCGGCGACGGTGCGGGCGACTCGGACTGCAATGGCGGTTGCGCCGAAACCTGGCCGCCGCTGTTTGCTGATGCGGGCGCCACACCGGGCGGCCCGTTCACGATCATCGATCGCGACGACAGCACGCGACAGTGGGCGCTCAACGGCCTGCCTATCTATTTCTACGCCCCCGATCAGGTGCCGGGCGACACGCTCGGCGAAGGCGCCGGCAACGTCTGGTTCGTCGCGCGTCCTGCGCCCGTCGCCGGCGGCGGCAGCGCCATCGGCTCCATCGTCGTCGCGGGCACAGACACCGCCGAGCTCGATGCGTCAGGCGGTCCGGCTGCAACGCGCAACGAACGTGCCGGCTTCGCGCTCTACGTCTTCGACGGCGACGTCACGGACGGCGATGGCGACGGCAATGGCGATTCCGACTGTAACGGCGGCTGCGCCGAGAGCTGGCCGCCGCTGTTCGCCGACGCTGCGGCCACACCGCAGGCGCCGTTCTCACTGATCACGCGCGACGACGGCAATGCGCAGTGGGCACTTCGCGGCGAGCCGCTGTACTTCTTCGCCAACGACCTGGCACAAGGCGACGTCAACGGCGATGAGATCGGCGGCGTCTGGCACACGGCGCGTATCGCGCCCGTGCAGACCGTGACCGATGCCAATGCCGGGCTCATCTTCGAGGCGCGCGGCAGCGTGGCCGATGTGGGCGCCAACGGCGAGCGCGTCGAGACCCGCAGCGACCGCACGGGATTCACGTTGTACCGCTTCGAAGACGACCGTACCGACACCGAAGGTGACGGTGCGGGCGACTCCGACTGCAATGCTGGCTGTGCCGTGACCTGGCCGCCGCTCTATGCCGAAGACGATGACACGCCACTGGGCGCCTGGGACATCATCGAGCGCAGCGATGGCAGCAGGCAGTGGACCTACCGCGGTGACCCCGTCTACTTCTTCGTGGGCGATGCGAGCCCCGAAGACGTCAACGGCGTCTACGGCACCTGGTTCGCGCTGAGCCCTCTGAACTAGCACACGCAACGCCGCAGGCGGGGCACACCATGCCTGGCCCCGCCCGCGGCACCGCTTCACCGAGAGAACCCGCCGATTGGCAACTGTGCGGGAACCTCGAAGACCTGCTCGCTCGTGCAGCCGCAGGATTTCGAACGCGGTAGCCGATCCGTGCAGACTCGGATCGTTCCGGCCGGGCAGGCCAGTGGCGACGTCACAACCGTCTGCTGCGGGGGCTCGAACGGGACGGCCCCGCGACCACTGTTGTCGACAGCGCAGCCACTCATGACACAGGCCCCAAGGACCAAGCCGCCCCAAAGATTCCGTATCCTGATCATATTCATCACCATTACTGATTAATAACAACATTTCCTCATAGAACGCTGATGTATGATCGGTAGCAGTCGTGTCGAACTCCAACGACTTGTTGTCATCCGATCGATCAGGAGTGGTGATGTGATTCGAAACCTCGATATCGCGGCGCTCAGAAGCCTTGTGGCGATCGCGGACACGCGCGGGGTCACGCGCGCCGCCAGCCAGGTCAACCTCACGCAGTCGGCCGTGAGCATGCAGATCAAGCGACTCGAAGCGTTGCTCGACCAGAAGCTGCTCATGCGCGAAGGCCGCGGTGTGGTCCTGACCAAAGTCGGCGAACAACTCGTCGACTACGCACGCCGGCTGATCGCCATCAACGACGAAGCCTGGTCGCGGCTCACCAATGACGACTTCGAAGGCGAGGTCGTGCTGGGCGTGCCGCCCGACCTCGTGAACCCCGTCGTGCCCGGGATCCTGCGCCAGTGCACGGCGCTCTACCCGCGCATCCGCGTGACCCTGCTGACCCGGATCACCAATGTGCTGCACCGAGAGCTCGAGGAGGGTCGCGCCGACCTGATTCTGGGCACCGAGCAGACGCCCGACCCGCGCGCCGAGACGATGTGCACGCTGCAGCAGAACTGGTATGGCGCTGCGGGCGGCTCCGCCTATCTCAAGCGTCCGCTGCCGCTCGCGATCTGCAACAACTGTGCGCAGAAGCCCGCGATCGCCGCCGCGCTCTCGGCGGCCGACATCCCCTGGTACCAGGCCAGCGATGCCGACGACGACTTCACTCAGGAAGCGATTACAAGTGCCGATCTCGGTGTGCTCGCCCGCATCGGCGGCCCCGCCCGCGACGACCACGAGGCCGTGCCCGAAGGCGCGCTGCCCGAACTGCCCGACGTGTTCGTCAACTGCTACCGCGCAGCACACCGCGACACCATCGCCATCGAACGCATTGCCGACGTCGTCCGCGATCAGTTCCGACGGACTTACGGCTGCCCTGAGCCTGAAGCCGTCGCGAGTTGACGGCGGCGCGAGGGGCCGCCGTCATCGCGAGGGGCCGCAGGCCCCGCGGCGATCTCCTTCAGGCTGTCGCATTGCTTGGCCGTACGATGGCTTTGGGAGATCGCCGCGTCGCTTCGCTCCTCGCGATGACGGGTAGTTCGCTCCTCGCGATGACGGGTGGTTCGTTCCTCGCGATGACGGTGACTTGTCCCACGCGCAAGCGCACCGTTTTGCCCTACACTTGGGGGGATGTCTTACCCGCGCGATCTCATTGGTTACGGTGCCAAACCGCCGCAGGCTCAGTGGCCTGGGGATGCCCGTGTGGCCGTGCAGTTCGTCGTCAATTACGAAGAGGGCGGCGAGAACAACATCCTGCACGGTGACCCGGCTTCCGAGGCGTTTCTCTCCGAGATCGTCGGCGCGAATGCCTACCAGGGCCAGCGCCACATGAACATGGAGAGCATCTACGAGTATGGCTCGCGCGCCGGCTTCTGGCGCCTGCACCGGATGTTTACGTCGCGCAGCATTCCCGTCACGGTGTTCGGTGTCGCCATGGCGCTCGAGCGCAACCCGGACGCGGTCGCGGCCATGCAGTCGGCCGGCTGGGAAATCGCAAGCCACGGCTACCGCTGGATCGACTACCAGCATCTCGACATCGACACCGAGCGCGCGCACCTGCACAAGGCCATTGAGATTCACGAGCGCGTGACGGGCGAACGTCCACGCGGCTGGTACCTGGGTCGCTGCAGTCCAAATACGCACGAGCTGATTGCCGAGTACGGCGGCTTCGCCTACTCCGCCGACAGCTACGCCGACGACCTGCCCTACTGGGACTACCGCTGCGGGACACCGCAGCTCATGGTGCCCTACACGCTCGACGCCAACGACATGCGTTTCGCGACCCCTCAGGGCTTCAACAGCGGCGACCAGTTCTACACCTACCTCAGGGACAGCTTCGACACGCTCTACGCGGAAGGCGCCGAGGTGCCGCGCATGATGTCCGTGGGGCTGCACTGCCGGCTCGTGGGGCGGCCCGGTCGCGCGGCGGCACTGGCACGATTTCTCGACTACGTCTCGGGGCACGACCAGGTCTGGTTGGCCCGTCGCATCGACATCGCCGATCACTGGCGCGACAGGCACCCGGCGCAGACGCCATGACCGACATCGCCCTGACTCTGTCGCCGCCGCCGTCTTCGCTCGACCGAGACGAGTTCGTCTCGCACTACGGCGGCATTTACGAACACTCAGCCTGGATCGCCGAGGCGGCCTGGGATGCAGGCCTGAAACCCGAGGCCGATACGCCCGCGGGACTCGCTGCGGCCATGGGCGCCGTCGTCGACGCGGCGGGCCAGACACGTCAGCTCGAATTGCTGCGCGCCCATCCCGACCTTGCCGGAAAGGCGGCCGTCGCCGGCGAGCTCACCGCGGAGTCGACCGAAGAACAGGCAAGCGCGGGCATCGATCAATGCACGGCGGAAGAATTCGCGCGCTTTCAGGACTTCAATGAGCGCTACAAGCGCCGCTTCGCCATGCCGTTCATCATGGCCGTGCGCGGTGCCAACCGGCACGAGATCCTGGCGGCGTTCGAGTCGCGCCTCGACAACCCCAGGACCGTCGAGTTTGCGACGGCGCTGGCCGAGGTGCACAAGATTGCACGGCTCCGGCTGCAGGCCATGGCGGGCTAGACCATGGGCAATCCAATAGATCAGCCCGACATCCCGTTCGCGCATCTCGTTGACCTCGCGCAACCGCGGCTTGGCAGCGAGGTCGTATTCGCGACCGACGAGTTCTTTGGCGACAAGTCACGACTCATCCTGCCGACAGAGCCCGTCTGGATTCCCGACAAGTACGACGACAATGGCAAGTGGATGGACGGCTGGGAGAGCCGCCGCCGCCGGGAGTCCGGCCACGACTGGTGCGTGCTTCAGCTCGGCGTACCCGGCGTCGTCCGCGGCATCAACATCGACACGCGCCACTTCATAGGTAACTTTCCGCCCTTCGCCACCGTGCAGGCCTGTGTGAGCCCCGAAGTCATTCCGAACGATGACACCGAGTGGGTCGAGATCGTCCCGCGGCTCGCGCTCAAGGCCAATCTGCAACACTTCGTACCCGTCAATGAAGACACGGAGTTCACGCACATCAAGCTCAACATCTTTCCCGACGGCGGCGTGGCACGCCTGCGCGTGTATGGCGTGATCCAGCCCGACTGGTCAACCTTCGGCCGCGAAGAACCGATAGATATGCTCGCACTCAAGCACGGCGGCCGCGCGCTGGCATGCAACGACGAGCACTTCGGCACCATGTACAACCTCAACGCGCCCGGCCGCGGCATCAACATGGGCGACGGCTGGGAAACGCGGCGCCGGCGTGACGATGGTCACGACTGGGTGGTGCTCGCACTCGGGCACGCCGCGCACGTCGACGAGGTGCTTATCGACACGGCGCATTTCAAGGGCAACTACCCGGATCGCGTCATGTTGCAGGCGGCCGGCTTACCCGAGGACATGCGCGACGACGAAGCCGTGGCCGCCAGCGAACAGTGGCATGTGCTGTTGCCCGAGAAGAAGCTGGGTCCCGATGCCGAGCACCGGTTCAGGAAGTCGGTCGCCGATATCGGCCCCGTCACGCACATTCGTATGAACATCTACCCGGACGGCGGCGTCAGCCGGCTGCGCATACTGGGGCGTCTCACGGAGTTTCCGGGGTGAGCCAGCGGCGCCTGCAGCCCGCCCCGCTGACGCGCGCGGCCTTTGCACCGTTCGGCGACGTCATCGAGCCCGACGACGCGCGCCATGTCGAGATCAACGACGCGCGCTTCGACCGGTGGGTCAACCTGGCCGATGTCGACTGCGGCGAGCGCGTCAAGATCGACCTGATCCGCTGCGCCAGCGCGAGCACGCTCCCTTTCGAGATCACACTCATGGAGCGCCACCCGCATGGCAGCCAGGCGTTTGTCCCGCTGACGGGCGAGGCCTTCACGGTGGTCGTCGCACCGCCCGGCGATACACCCGTCCCCGAGGCCTTGCGCGCCTTCACGAGCGACGGCAGCCAGGGCATCAACATGCGGCCCGGCATCTGGCACCTGCCACTCATCGGGTTCCGCGTGGGCCAGGCCTTCCTGGTCATCGACCGCGACGACCCCGACAACTGCGACGAGGTGACTCTAGCCGAGCCCGTGATCCTCGAGGCCGCGTCGTGAGCGCATTTGCACTGCGCGGCCGCATCGCGCACTGCCTGCGCGATCCGGGTCCGAACAACGACCCCGAAGCGATCGAGGCATTCGAGGACGGCATCCTTGTCATCGAGGACGGCCGCGTCGCAAAGCTTGGGCCGTCTGAGGACGTGCGCAAGACTTTGCCCGAATCGTTCCCCGTCACGCACTACGACGCGCACCTCATCGTGCCGGGCTTTGTCGACTGCCACGTGCACTATCCGCAGGTCGACGTGCTGGCCAGCTACGGCAAGCAGCTACTCGACTGGCTCAACGACTACACGTTTCCGTCCGAGGCCCGCTTCGCCGATCGCGCCGTGGCCGAAGAGACGGCGCGCTTCTTTGTCGATGAACTCCTCTCCAATGGCACGACGACCGCGCTTGTGTTCTGCACGGTCCACGCCCATTCCGTGGATGCCCTGTTCGAGGCAGCCGCCCGCTACAACCTGCGTATCGGCGCGGGCAAAGTGCTCATGGACCGCAACTGCCCCGAGAACCTGCGCGACACCGCGGAGACGGGCTATCGCGAAAGCCGTGATCTCATCGAGCGCTGGCACGGTAACGGGCGCGCGCACTACGCGATCACGCCGCGGTTTGCGCCCACGTCGACCGACGAGCAACTGCGACTCGCGGGCGAGCTCGCCACCGAATTCCCGGACACACTCGTCCACACCCACCTGGCCGAGAACCCTGACGAGATCGCCTGGGTTGACGAGTTGTTCCCCGACGCCGATGATTACCTCGACGTGTACAACCGCGCGGGGCTGCTGCGCGAACGCAGCGTCTTCGCACACTGCATTCATCTGTCGGACCACGAGTTCACGACCATGGGCCGTGCCGGCGGCGCCGTCGCATTCTGCCCAACCTCCAATCTGTTCCTCGGCAGCGGCTTGTTCGACCTGGCCCGGGCGCGCACCCACGGTGTGCGCGTCGGATTGGGTACCGACATCGGCGGCGGGACGAGCTTCAGCCTGCTGCGCACGGGCGGCGAGGCCTACAAGGTGCTGCAGCTTCAGGGCCAGTCGCTGACGGGGTTCCGCGCGCTGTACCTGGCCACGCTGGGCGGCGCCGAGGCGTTGCACCTCGATGACAAGATCGGCAGCTTTCGCGTGGGCAGGGAGGCCGATGTCGCCGTCATCAAGACGGGTGGCACCCCGGTTGCGGCGCGCCGCCACGCGATCGCGACGTCGATCGAGGAGTCGCTGTTCGTATCGTTGATCGTCGACGGCGCGCAGCGCATCCGCGCCACCTACGCCATGGGACGGGAGGTGATGACGCATGATCCTTGAGCGCTTGCGAATCGTATCGATTGCCACCGCATTGGCCGTGTCACCAACCTGGGCGGCCGAGTCGCTGCAACACGCGGGCATCTGGTGCACGGGCAAAGCCGACGATGGCAGCTGTGTGGCCATCTACGAGCTGCTCGCCGACAACACCTTCGCGGCCTATAACCTCTACGCGGAATCGCAGACCCGCTATGACGTATTTGGCCGCTGGGACGAGCAACCCGGCAAGGCCTGCTTCCTGCTCGAGGCCTGGCTGCTCGTTGACCTCGCCGAGGACGTCACCGTCCGATCGGGTGATGTCGAAGCCAATAACTTCTACTGCAACGAGATCGTCGAAGCGAGCGACGCGAAGCTCGTCGTCACGGCACCCGCTGGCGACCAGCTCATCACGGCCACGCGCCTCGATGAGCTGCCTGAGTGGGCGCGTTGATTGGCGAGCGCAGGACCCCGTGAAATAACTCACTGAGGGCAGCGGTCTCCGCCGACACAGCACACCCGTCACGACAAAAACCCGGGGGACATTATGGACTGGCTACACCACACGCTCGAAGAGATCGCGCGTTACATCGACCTGATCGGCATCGCCATCGTGCTCTACGGCTTCGTGCGCGCCGCGTACCGTTTTGTGGTGCTTGAACTCAGCCGGCTCAGACGGGACTACTCGATGGTGCAGTGCCAGCGCGTCCGGCTCGAGCTGGGCACCTACATCTTGATCGCCATCGAGTTCATGATCGCCTCGGACATCATTCACACCGTGATCTCGCGTGAGCTCATGGACCTCGTGTTCGTGTCCGCGCTCGTCGTGATCCGCACGGCCATCAGCTTCTTCCTTGGGCGCGAGCTCGCGGAGCTGCGCCACGAGGAAGCCGCCGGGGCGCACTGAGTGCTCAGTCCCGCATCAGCACCTTGCCCGTCGGCAGCATCAGGAGGAGCACGGGCGACACAGCGGACATGACGAGACTCACGAGCGCGAGCGGCACGAGACCGCCGTCGATCATGGGTGCTACCACCGCTGTACCCAGCGCCGTCGCGAGCATGATCGCGAGAATGAGTAGCGCCGACCCGCGCGCGTCGTCGCCATCTGCGTTGACGATTGCAGCATAAAAGCCCGGTGGGCCACGCAGGCCCAGCCCAAAGTTCATCGGAATGAACAGCGGCACGAGCCAGAGTGGCTCGTGGCCGCCCGCGAGCGCGTAGATGCTGATCGCGACGATGCCCAGCGTCGACAGCACCGAGCCGAACATCACGATGCGTTCGCCGCCGAACCGCGACACGAAGTACTCGGCGCCGTTGGCCGCGGCAATGAACGTCGTGATGCCGCAGACTTGCATGATGATGAAGTCGGTCAGTGTGCCGCCCATGCTGTTGACGATCACGGCGGGCGCACCGAACACGAACGTCAGCAGAGCGCCCAGCGTCATCGCATGCGCGCCGACGTGGCGGAGGTACGGCAGCTTCACAAGCAGCGCGCCGTAGCCCGCGCCCTCGTGTTTGGCCTCGACGTGCGGAATACGATGTCGAACGAGCAAGAGCCCGACGGCCGCGAACGCGGACAGCACGGCCAGCACCGTGAAGCTCAGACGCCAACCGCCCGCCTCGAGCAATGCCACACCCGCGATGGGCGCCAGCGCCGGTGTCAGGGACTCAATGCTGCCCAGCGCGCCGACCGCACGGATCGCACCGCGCTCATCGAACAGCGCGCGGATGATGCCGGGCGCGAACACGGGTGCGGTGGCGGCAAACATGCCTTGCGCAAAGCGCAGCATGATGAGTGCGGGCATCGAGTCCGCGAGCGTCGCTAGACCCGACGCCACACCGAACCCTGCCATGCCAAAGACGAGCAGCCAGCGTTGATCGAAACGCCCGCCCAACGCACCGAAGATGAGCAAGCCCAGACCAACACCCGCGACATAGGTGGCCAGCACGTATTGGGATTGCGCGGCGTCGCCACCCAGCGCTTCAGGCAGGCTGGGTACGGCCGGCAACACGAGGTCTGTACCCGCGAGACCGAGCACCGCACCCGCAATCACGAGGCCCAATGTGAGGAAGGGCGTGCCGCCCGCGCGTGCGCCCGTCATGCGGCGGACTACAGTTCGGCTTCGATAAAGCTCGTCGTCGCGTCGATGAGCTTCTGCGAGTAGCGGTCCTCTTCAGCGAACAGGCCGAAGCCGTGGTCGGCGCCGTCGATGATCGTGATGCTCACAGTCTCGGCGCTGACCGCAGCGCCCAGCGCCGCCGCGGACAAACCTAGCGGCACCACGGCATCGGCGCTACCGTGCACGAGGTGCAGCGAGCCTTCGAAGGCCGCGATGTCATCGAGCGGTCGTGAGGATTCGAGATCTTCAAACCATTCTGGGCCCAGCTGCTGGTGCTGACCCCAGAACGTCGTGAAGGGTGCGAAACCGTCTCGTGCGGCGATGGCTTTACTTTCTTCCCAGG
Source organism: Pseudomonadota bacterium (assembly GCA_039821605.1). GTDB lineage: Bacteria > Pseudomonadota > Gammaproteobacteria > Steroidobacterales > Woeseiaceae > CALBPI01. Next base: position 271,830 of record JBCBNV010000005.1, read on the forward strand.
CTTCGGCGCCGCCCAGGTAGTCGACCATGCGCCCGGGTCCATTGCCGACGGCCGCCGCCCAGAGCACCATCGTGTCGATCGAACGATCCGATCGCGACAACATGGCGGCAAGTCGGCCGCCCATGCTGAACCCGACAAGCCCGATGCGCCGTGAATCGATAGTCGTACGTGCTCTTGCCCAATAGCGCGCGGCCCTGACGTCGGCGAGCATGTTGCGGAGGTTGTTCTTGAAAAAGGGCTCGCTGCTGTCACCGCAACCCGGGAAATCCATGCGGATGCTGGCATAACCCGCGTCAGCCAGCTGATCGGCCAACCGTGTGAACCCTCCGGCCTCGTGCCGCGTACCGCCGTGGCCGTGGATGAGAATCACGAGCGGCAAGGCCTCCCCCTCACGGTGTTCGGGTACAACCCAGGTGGCGACCGTGCCGACACCGCGCGATGGAACCGTGACGTCGACGCTCGACTTCGGAATGACGGGCGACGACGCGCAGCCGGAAAGAACGGCGACGGCCGCGACCGTCATGACGAGCCCGCGGAGCCGCCCCGCCGTCAGTGCGAGCCCGCGGCGCCACCCCGCCGTCATTGCGAGCCCGCGGCGCCATCCCGCCGTCATTGCGAGCCCGCGGAGCGGGCGCGGCAATCTCCCAACGCCGCCCCAACGCCCGAAGATCGCCACGCGGCCTGCCGCCGCTCGCGATGACGCGAACGTGACCGTGCGGGTTCGCGACGGCGGAGACATACTCAACGCCGCTTCCTAATACTGATGCGCCAGTCGGGGCCGTAACCGATGCCGTGCCTCTCGGCGAAGTTGCCCTGGTTGATCGCGATGCTCAGGAAGCCCGACGAGTTGATGAACAACAGGTTGTCACCCACTGGCACGGCGCCGAACGACTTCACGTAGGGCATGGCGCCCTCCCAGACGATGCGCTCGTCGTTGGTGATGGCGATCTCGTAGACGTCACCGTACTCGGGCGCGTCGCGTTCGAACAATCCGCGGTCGATGTTGAAGTAGATGTTGCCAAGGCGATCGACGCCGCCTGCCACCTGGCCTTCGAACACGCGCTCCTCGTAGCTGCCGGCACTGACCTCAAGCCGGATGACCTCAGGCTCGAGCAGCGGGCCCACCTGCTCAAAGCCGATAACGCCGGCCGCAAGCCGCGCGCCCGTGTAGCTGTAGACGTCACGGCCATGGAACGTGTGCGCCCACTCCGTCCCGGGACGGCGGTTCACGCTCTCGTCGATCTCACGCACGGCCGAGATGCCATAGGCTTCGGCCACCCCTGACAGCGTGCCGTTGTCGGGGCTCACAAAGTAGAGCCCGTTCTTCGTCTCAAGCACGACGGATTTTCGCGCCGTGCCAACCCCGGGGTCGACGACGGACACGAACACCGTGCCTGCGGGCCAGGTCTGGGCGTTGTAGGCCAGCGTCTCGCTCGCCGCGCGGATGTCGTAGAGCGGGATCAGCGGCCGCACATTGAAGACCTCGAGCTCCTTGCTCACGCTCTTGGCGACGCCCGCCATGACCATGCCCTCGAAGTCGGCCTGGATGATCAGCGCATTGCGCTCGGGTTTCTCGTGGTGCGCGGCCATAGCGCTGGCAGCGAACACGGTGGCGGCAATGGCTGCGATAAGTCGGACGTGGCGCATGACGGATCCCCTGTCGTCGGCGTGGACTTGGGAGATTGCCGCGTCGCTGCGCTCCTCGCAATGACGGTAAGTGTTTCGCGGGCCCGCAATGACCGTGGATCCCGTCACGGGTGCGCGGCGACCACACACCGTCATTGCGAGCCCGCGAAGCGGGCGCGGCAATCTCAGAACGCTACCCCGCGCTCAACCGCCGCGCCGCGGCGGCGTGCTCGTGTCGCAGCGCGTCGAGGTCCAGCCCCGGGATGGCGCCGTCGCGCACGCGCCACTGGCCCGCGATCATGAGGTGCTGCACACGGTGCGCGCCACACAGTACGAGCGCGGCGACGGGATCGCCTGCACCCGAGAAGCGCAGCTCGTCGAGCGCGTACAAACCGAAATCCGCGGCCTGCCCCGGAGCCAGCGTGCCGAGTTCTCCGCGCCCGAACAGGCGCGCGCCGCCCACGGTGCCCCAACGCAACGCATCGTCGTGCGTGACCTGCGCGCTGCCGTCGCGCAAGCGTTGCAACAGAAACGCCTGGCGCACCTCGCCAATCATGTTGGAGCTGTCATTCGAGGCCGAACCGTCGACACCCAGGCCCACGGGGCAGCCCACGGCCTCGAGGTCGCGCACGCGGCAGGTCCCCGATGCCAGCACCATGTTGCTGCTCGGGCAATGCGAAATGCCCACGCCCGCAGCACCCAGCCGAGCGATCTCGGCGTCTTCGAAGTGGATGCCGTGCGCAAGCCAGACATCGTCGGCCAGCCAGCCCAGGTCCTCGAGGTAGTCGAGTGGTCGCTTGCCGACGAACGACAGGCAGAATTCGTTCTCGTCATGCGTCTCAGCCAGGTGCGTGTGCAAGCGCACGCTGTGTTGCCGCGCCAGCGCCGCGCTTTCGCGCATGAGTTCATCGGTGACCGAAAACGGCGAGCAAGGCGCCAACGCCACCTGCAGCATCGCGCCCGCATCGGGCTCGTGGTAGCGCGTAATGAGCCGCTCGCTTTCGGCGAGGATGTGCTCGGGCGACTGCACCACGCGGTCAGGCGGCAGGCCACCCGCACTTTCGCCAAGGCTCATCGACCCACGCGTCAGCACAACCCGCACCCCGAGCTCGCGCGCGACACCCGCCTGGATATCGATCGCATCGTTGATCGCATCCGTGAACAGGTAGTGGTGATCGCTGGCCAGCGTGCAGCCCGACAGCATGAGCTCGGCGAGCGCCAGGCGTGTCGCAAGCTCCACGCCGCGCGGATCCAGACCTGCCCACACGGGATACAGCGCCTGCAACCAGGGGAACAGCTCCTTGTTCAGGGCGGCCGGCAGCGCCCGTGTCAGCGTCTGGTAGAAGTGGTGGTGGCAATTGACGAGCCCGGGCGCCAGCACGCAGTCACTGGCATCGAACACCTGGTCGCAGGCCGCCGCGGGTTCGGCACCCGTGGCAAGGCATTCGAGGATGTCCGTGCCCTCGACCACAAGACCGCCCGAGGCATCGGTATCGGTGCCCGTCCAGGCGGCGAGCGGATTACGGATCCAGGTGCGCACGTGAGGTGCTCCCCGGCTCAGGCTGCGCGCGCCGACTCCACGTAGGCATCGAGTGCGTCGATGTAGGCCTGCTTGCGCGCATCGTCGAGCCAGCTCACCGTGAACGCATTGCGAGAGAGCTGCACGAGCTCGTCGTCGGTCAGACCACCCTGCTCCGACAGCGCCTTGAAGTTATCGGTCATGTAGGCGCGGAAGTAAGCCGGGTCATCGGAGTTCACGGTCGCACGCATACCCTTCTCAAGCATCGTGCGAATCTCCTCGGCCGTCAGCGAGTTGGCGCAGAACGTGTTGGACACGGGGCACACGGTGAGCCCCAGCCCCCGGCGCACGATCTCATCGCAGAGCGCGTCGTCTTCAAGCGAATTCACACCGTGATCGATGCGGTCGACTTTGATCTTGGTCACCACGTCGCGGATATTCGAAACGCTGTTCTCCTGATCAACGTCGCAGTGCATGGTGAGTTTGAGCCCCCACTCGCGCGCCTTCGCGAACACCTCGGCGAACTTGAGCGGCGGGTTGTTCTTCTCGTCGGAGTCGAGCCCAACCCCAATAATCCTGCCGAGGTGCGGCTTGGCCATCTCGAGGTGCGCCATGGCGGACTCGGCGCTCATGTCGCGCAGAAAGCACATGATCAGGTTTGACTCGACGCCGAGCTTCTCGGCCGCGTCCTTCTGCGCTCGCGCGATGCCGTCGATGATCGTCTCGAACGCAACGCCGCGTGTGGTGTGGCCCTGCGGGTCGAAGAAGGGCTCGACGTAGCGCACGTTATCGGCCGCGGCTCGCTCGAAGTAGCGGTAGGTCAGATCGTAGAAGTCCTGCTCGGTCTGCAACACGTTCATTCCCGCGTAGTAGATAGCCAGGAACGACGGCAGATCGTTGAAGTCGTAGGCATCGATCACGGCCTGCGGCGAGTCGTATTCGAGCTCGATGCCGTTTTTCTGTGCCAGCTCGAAAATGTGCTCGGGCTCAAGCGTGCCCTCGAGATGAACGTGCAGCTCGCACTTGGGCATGTTTTCGATGAACTCGGACATGGCGGGACTCCGGTTGGCTGGCGAGGGTTGATGCTATGTCGAGGCACGCATCAACAGCAACCGCATGCAGTTACGCAGGCCCCAATATCGCGAGCGGCCTCAACAACACCGTCATCGCGAGTGGCCACAGGCCGCGCGGCGAACTCATACCGTCGAACAACACAACAAGCGGATGGCGATGGCCGCACCCATGACGTGGGCTCGCAATGACGCTGGAAACCTGCCTATAGTCCGGCGATGCGCGCCGTCACCCCATCACTCGCCGTCGGCATCGACGACAAGCCCGCCACGCCGCTGGCCGCATTCGTCGGCCTGCAGCACCTGCTGGCCGTGTTTGGCGGCATCGTCACGGCGCCGTTGCTCATCGCGCTGGGTATGGGTCTAAGCGCCGCCGAAACGGCCTACCTCGTGAGCAGCGCGTTGCTCGTGTCGGGTCTGGCCACGGCAGTGCAGATCGCACGCATCGGGCCCGTGGGCTCGGGCCTGCTCAGCATCCAGGGGACGAGCTTCACCTTTGTTGGGCCGCTCATTTATCTCTACCAGTCCCGCGCGGGCGAGTGGGAGAGTGGCGCGATTCTGGGCGCGCTGTTTGCGGCCTGCGCGCTCTGCAGCGTGGTCATCATGGTGCTGTCGCGCTTCGTGGAGCGGCTGCGCTTCTTCGTCACGAGCCGCGTCGCGGCGGCAACCATCGTGCTGTTGGGCATCACGCTCGTCCAGGCCACACTGGGCAACATCGAGCGCGAGTACACGGCTGCGGGTGCCGAAGGCTGGCGCGTGCTCGTCATGGCGGGGACCGTGTTTGCGGCCATCGCGCTGGCGGTATGGCGCGGCGGCCCGATGCTGCGCCTGTCGAGCATTCTGCTCGGGCTCATTGTCGGCTTCGTCGTGGCCGGCGCATTGGGCTGGCCCATCGTGATCGATCGCGGCGATGCGCCCACGCTGTTCTTGCCCGAGTTCGGCCGCCATCCGTGGTCGTTCGATCTCACATTCGTACTCGTGCTCCTGCCGATATTCCTGATCTCGGCCACGGAATCCGTGGGCGATCTCACGGCCACGGCCAGCCTCTCGAAGCTGTCGATTACCGACACGTCATTCTGGCAGCGGTTGCGCGGCGGCCTGCTCGCCGACGCCGTCAACTCCTTTCTGGCGGCACTCGTATCGACGTTCCCCAATACGACCTTCAGCCAGAACAACGGTGTAATTCGACTCACGGGTGTGTGCTCACGCCGAGTGGGCCTGTGGGCGGCCGCATTTCTCGTGTTGCTCGGACTCATTCCCGTGGTCGCCGTGGTGCTCAACGCATTGCCCGGCGCTGTCGTCTCGGGTGCAACGCTACTCATGTTCTTCATGGTCGCCGTATCCGGCTTCCATATCGCCCGCGCGGACGCCGACCCGCGACGCAGCCGCATCGTCGTCGTCACGGCCGTCGTCAGCGGCCTGCTGCTGGGCGTCGTCGGACCCAAATTGCCGGGCGTACCCGACGCGCTGCGGATGCTGATCTCGTTTCCCGTGTCGAGTGGCGCCTTCGTCGCCATGCTGCTCGAGGTCGTGTTGCCACGCCGGTAGCCCGTCATCGCGAGACGCCAGGTTTTCCCCGTCATCGCGAGGCGCCAGGTTTTCCCGTCATCGCGAGGCGCGCAGCGCCGCGGCGATCTCCTGGCGGTTGTCGCACGGTCCGACAGCACGATATCGTCGCGAGATTGCCGCGCGGCCTTTGGCCGCTCGCAATGACCATCATTTGGTTTTGTCATCGCGAGGCGCCAGGTTTCCCCGTCATCGCGAGGCGCGCAGCGCCGCGGCGATCTCCTGGCGGTTGTCGCACGGTCCGACAGCACGATATCGTCGCGAGATTGCCGCGCGGCCTTTGGCCGCTCGCAATGACCGTCATCTTATTCTTGGGAGTTGGCAATGCGTCTGTGGTGGGTTCCCTTTGTCGCGGCGTTCGTGTCCGCCAATGCAATCGCCGCCGACTGGTTCGAGGCGCTCAAGGATTCGGGCGACAACGAGGCGCTGTACCGTGTGCTGCACGCGATGCCCAAGGGCGGCGACCTGCACAACCACAACACGGGCTCGATCTTCGTCGAGGAGCTTTACGAGATCGCCGTCGCGCAAGAGGCCAACGGCTACACCTACTACACCAAGACGCGCATCGATAACTGCCGCAGTTTTGAGACCGTGACCGATGCCTACCTGCTGATGTTCCGGAACATCAGCCACATCGAGTACGCAGCCCTGTCCGAGTGCGAGCAGGGTGAACACAAGCGGCTCGACGCCCTCAACGCGACCGAGAAAGCCGCCTGGATGAACAGCCTGCGGCTCGACAAGCCGTCCGAAGGGCGCGAGGAGTTCTTCGGCAAACATTGGCAGCGGCTCAATGCGCTCATGGCCAACCCGCACCTGCACGCGGAGGCGCTCTACCGCAATCTCAAGTCGCTGTCCGATGAGGGCGCGCGCTACCTCGAGGTCATGGTGTCCGTGAACGGCGCCGTCACGCCCGAAGGCAAGCCGATCTCGCGCAACGAGATGATCGAGGTCTACAGGCAACGCCTGGCGGCCGACGATGTTCGCGCCACAGGCATGACAGTCCGCCTGCAGCTGACGCTGCTGCGGTTCCTGCCCACGGCCGAGCGGAGTTTGCGCGATTTGTATGCCACGGCACGCGACAACCCCGACATGATTGCCGCCATCAACATGGTCGGCCGCGAGGACAACGACAAGGGCCACCCGCGTCGATTCCTCGAGACCTTGCGTGAGCTTCGCCGCGACTACGATGTACCGCTCTCGATCCACGGCGGCGAGGTCGACGAGCCCAATGACCACGTCCGCGACACACTGCTGCTGGGCGCCGAACGTATCGGCCACGGCCTGAATCTGATCACCGATGACGATCTGATGCTTGATATGAGGTACGGGCCCTATCTCGTTGAAATCAATTTGATCAGCAACCTGCTGCTTGAGTATGTTGTGGATTTTCCGCAACACCCGTTTCCCGAGTACCTGCGCATCGGTATTCCGGTCGCGCTGTCCACGGACGACCGCGGCATGTGGGACTCAACGCTCACCGACGAATTCTTCGTGGCCGTTCGTGAGTTTGACCTGACCTGGGACGAGGTCGTCACGCTGAGCCGAAACTCCCTCGCCTATGCGATTGCCGAACCCGCCGTGAAGCAGGCGCTCGTCGAGGACTTTGAGCAGGAAATCCAGCGTTTTGAGCGCGACCTTGAACGGCGCGGACTTGCAAAGGTGCCGCCCATGCCGGACACTCGCCTCTTCATTTGTGCCCGCTACAAGATCTGCGACTAAGCGTTGGCGCAAGCCTGGGGGGTAACAGGTTTGCACAAACAGCAGTTGATCCGGCTTGCGTCCCTCGCGGCCAATCCGTTGCCTATTGCGCATGACATATGGCGGTAGCCCGGTTCGGTGTTACCTTTTAGCAACAGTTGCCGGAGATCGGGTTTCCGACCGCATAAGCAACGATCCATAACCAGATTCCGATGTGGAATGCGTCGTTTCGCCACGACGCGTGAGATGTGTGCCTTTGAGGAGGGTGAGCTCAATGAAACGTAACCAGGCCTTGTATTCGGCCGTAGCTGCCGCACTGGCAACCGGCGTAGCCGGCCCAGCAGTGGCCCAGGAAGAACAAGCACTCGACGAGATTGTCGTCGAAGGCTCGTTGAACAGTCTGCCGACGCAGGACGTCGGTTCGGTATTCGGGCTCGACAAGACCCTGCTCGAGACGCCCCGTTCGGCATCGACGATCAGTGCCGACCAGATCGCGCGTTTCGACATCCGCGACATTGACGAGCTCGTCACGCTGTCGCCGGGTGTGTTCACCCAATCGTTCTTCGGCGTTGCGGGTTCGCTCGACGTGCGCGGCACGGCCGGTGAGACCTACTTCCGTGGCATCCGTCGCCTCGACAACCCGGGCAACTACCCCACGCCCATCGGCGCCTCGGACCGCATCGACATCGTCCGCGGCCCGGCCTCCGTTGTCTACGGCCCGGCCAAGATCGGCGGCTACCTGAATTTCGTACCGAAGTCGTCGCGTGCTGACGGCGGCCAGTACCTCGACGAAACCGAGGGCGCCATCTCCTACACGACGGGTTCGTGGGACAAAGCCATCGTAACGGCAGAAGTGGGCGGTCCGGGCGAAGCCTTCGGCCGCGAGTTCGGCTACTACGGTTACGCCGAGATCGAAGACTCCGGCAGCTTCTACCAGAACACGCAGACCGACCAGACACTGCTGCAGCTCGCCATTGACCACGACGTCAACGAAGCGCTGCACATCCAGTTCGGGGGCATGTACCACCGCTACGAAGGTAACCAGATCGCGGGCTGGAACCGCCTGACCCAGGACCTCATCGACAACGGCACCTACATCACGGGTACCGCGCAGCCGCTCGACACGGACGGTGACGGCTCGATCTCGCACGCCGAATACAACGTCGCCGGCATCAGTCAGTTCTTTGTGGACCCCGGTTCCGTGACGCAGGCCGACATCAACCCGCTGTCGGCATTGGTCAACCCTGGCACGGCGCAGCTCGACGAGAGCCAGGTCCTCGTGGCACCCGATGACACGCTCGAAAACGACGTGTTGACGCTGTACTTCGACGCGATCTGGAACCTCGAAAGCGGCTGGGAGATCAAGAACCAGCTGTTCTACGAGGGCTACGAGAACCTGAACGAAAACGCCTACGGCTTCTCGCAGTTCCACGACTCGCACGTCATCGAAGACAAGCTCGTGATCCAGAACACCTGGGACCTCGATGGTCTGTCTGCCACCTTGCAGGTCTCGCCCTCGCTGCGGTTCACGGACTTCAGCCATGGCAGTGACTTCATCAACGAGTACTTCGACCGCCGTGACCTGACCGGTCCATCGACGGCGCTTGACCGTCGCCTGCTGGCCACGCGAAGCGGCACGGACTACGCCGACCGCTTCGACGGTGACTACACGAACTGGGGCCTCGCGGTTGTCGGCGATTTCGTCTTCGACAACGGCTTCTCGGCACTGCTGGGCGTGCGTTACGACGACATCGATGTCGAAAGCACCAGCGTTGACGCCGACCTCGGCATCTTTGGTGATGGCGACGCGGAAACGGTTACGGACAACGAGACGGGTACGTCCTGGACGGCCAGCCTGTCGTGGGAATCGCCAGTCGGCATCATTCCCTACGTGACGTTCTCGGAGCAGTCCACAGTCATCGCCGGCCAGGGCGCCGAGATTCAGACGGGCGCCATTGCGGACAACGCTTGGTTTGACCAGTCGGAGCTGCAGGAATTCGGCATCAAGGGCAGCTTCCTCGATGACAGCCTGTACCTCGCGCTCTCGGTCTACGAGCAGGAGCGTACGGACTTCAATGCGCAGGCGATCGTCACGAACCAGAGTAACCGTACCGAGGGCGCCGAGTTTGAAGCGCGCTGGGTGGTCAACGAGAATCTGGTCCTGACCTTCGGCTACACCAACATCGAAGTCACGAACCTGAACACGGTCGAGAACGGCAGCCGCTTCAGCTTCTTCGGCGCGGATGACCTGCCGCAGATCGACCCGACCACGCTGTACGGTGGCCAGGCGATCGGTATTGTCTTTGCTCCGGACGAAGCGGCCGCACGTCGCGCGGGCATGCCTGAGAACATCTACTCGTTCACGGGCACCTACGCGTTTGACAACGGTATCGCGATCAACGCGAGCATCGTCGACGTCGAGTCTGTAAAATCGGGCTTCTCTCAGGCCGTCGAGCTGCCGGCTTACACGCTCGTCAACATGGGCGTGGTCTACGAGACGGAGAGCTGGACCTTCGCGGTCACGGGCAAGAACCTGACGGACGAGCGCTACTTCCGCGCGAACTTCCCGAACCTGTTCGGCTCGCAGATCGTCCTGCCGGAGCTGCCGCGCAACTGGCAGGCCAGCCTCAAGTTCAACTTCTAAGCGAAGGCGAGCTTGCAAGGACAAGGCCCGGGCAGTACTGCTGCCCGGGCCTTTTTTATTGTCTGACGGAGAGACCATGTATTCGATTCGCCGCGCCGGACTTGGCGCACTGTCACTACTGGTCCTGGTCCTGGCGGGCTGCGCCGCCACCCCCGGGCCCGAACCTGTCACCCCCAAAGTCGTCATCGTCACGATGTTCGAACGCGGCGCCGATCACGGCGACGCGCCCGGCGAATGACTGCGCGTAAGCCGCGAACACGCACGACGGATCTCATAGACTGCGTAATCATCTACAAAGAGATCTGATCAAGCCATGACAAAGAAGCGTGAGACGCGGTATGACAAATTGCTCGCGTGCGCCCGATTCGCAGAAGCCGCGTTCGACGTCGATACAGACGATCAAACGCGACCTGTGGCCAAAGAAGTCTCGAATTTCCGCCGAGTTCTTGAGGACGTTGCCCCGAACATCCCCAAGTCGGCGATAGCTAAGGCCAGCGTAACGTCATTTTTTGAATTGATTTCAGGGCAGGAAGTTGTATTCCCAGCATGTAGAGAAAATGCGATTTGGCATGCGTCGAGAAAAAGCGTTGCGTTTTTCTTCGAGCGGTTTCCGGATTTCCTCGAGCAGCGCGAGCGCACTCTTGCAAACGTGATCCGTCGAAAACGCGTCATCAACGAATATGAGTTTCACCTCATACAAGATGCTATCTACAAGCTGGAAGCCATGGACGGCGACCAAAAGCTGCTAAAGCTCTTGTACCGCTTATCGGACAATGCAGAATTTTGAAGTTGTACACGGAAAAGGGCGACATGCTCGAATGGACAGACGCTCTGTTCGAGATCCATTAAGGACAAGGCCCGGGCAGTGCCGCTGCCCAGCCTTTTCTAACCCGAGCGTTTCTGGCGTGACACACAAACACAAGAAGCCGAGGCGACTGCGAGCGGGCGACCGCATCGCGATGGTCTCACCGTCCTGGGGCGGCCCAAGCGTGTTTCCCGCGGTTTGCGAGCTTGGTCTCAAGGCGATCCGGGACGTACTCGGACTCGAACCCGTGGAGTTGCCGACAGCGCGGATGGACGCCGCATCGCTCGCCAAGAGCCCGCAGGCCCAGGCCCTGGGTAGTGACTACCGCGCACTACACGACGGCGCAGCAGCAAGAGCTAGCCGAAGTGGTCCGCCAGGTCGTGGTCGAGCAATATGGTCGGACCGATGTTCCCATCGTCTTGCACGCCGATGTGCGACACACCGACCCTCAGTGGCTCGTGCCCTTCGGCATCGAAGCGGAGATCGCCTCGACGGATCAACGCATCTCTCTGATTGACTCGATTTTCGGATAACCACCAATGACGCGACTGCTTTTCGGACTCTTCATCCTCATCGCAATGACCTCGGGTTGTACGACAGTCTCGAATCCCGCACCCGTGGCCCCCAAAGTCGTCATCGTCACGATGTTCGAACGCGGCGCCGATCGCGGCGACGCGCCCGGCGAATTCCAGCTCTGGAACGAACGCCGCAATCTCGATGCCGTGGTCTACCCCGCCGTCGCGCACCATGACCTGCACTACAACCCCGACTCGGGTCTGCTCGGCGTTGTCACGGGCATCGGTACGGCGCGCGCCGCGGCCTCGATTATGGCGCTGGGCATGGACCCGCGCTTTGACGTGTCAGAGAGCTACTGGCTCATCGTCGGCATCTCGGGCTTCGATCCCGAGGACGCCTCCATCGGCTCTGCCGCCTGGGCAGAATGGCTCGTCGACGGCGACATCTCGCACGAGATCGACGCACGCGAGAAACCTGACGACTGGGAATGGGGCTACATCGCGCGCTACATCAAGACGCCGTTCGAAACCCCGCGACGCGATCCGCGCGGCGAGCTCTACCGGCTCAACCCGGCGCTCGTGGACTGGGCGTTCGAGCTGACCAAGGACACGCCGCTGCCCGACAACGATGAGTTGGCAGCGACACGCGCCCGCTACACAGAGCACCCCAATGCACAACGCGCACCCTTCGTGCTGCGCGGCGACCACCTCGCCGCCTCCACGTTCTGGCACGGCGAGATCCTCAATGGCTGGGCCAATGCCTGGGTCGACTGGTGGACCGAAGGCGACGGCGAGTTTGTGTCCTCCGCCATGGAGGAGACGGGCACGATGCAGTCCATCACCTGGCTCGCGCAGACGGGGCGCGCCGATCCCAGGCGTGTGCTGTCGTTACGAACGGCCAGCAACTACGTGATGCCGCCGCCCGGCGTGACGGCCGCCGACAACCTGCTCGCAGAAAACGAAGGCTACAGCGGGCTCGAAATCGCGCTCGAATCGGCCTACCGCGTGGGCTCTGTGGTCGTCGATACGCTGCTGGCCGACTGGCAGCGCTACCGCGCTTGTGTGCCGGGCGACCCCTGCAACGACTAGCTACAGGAACACGTACTTGGCGCCAAAAATGGCCGCAATGACGTACACGGCAGCCGGGCACTGCGCCGGACGCCCCGAAGCCACCTTGATGATGGCGTAGCTCAGAAAGCCGAGGCCGATGCCGTCGGCTATCGAAAATGTCAGCGGCATGGCCACGGCGGCCAGGACCGCCGGTGCACTCTCGGTGATGTCGCTCCAGTCGAGGTCGGCAAGGCTGCGCGCCATGAGGCAGGCCACAAACAGCAGCGCGGACGCCGTCGCATAGGCCGGCACACTCGCCGCGAGCGGCGCAAGGAACACGCAGGCCAGGAACAGCAGGCCAACGGTCACGGCCGTAAGGCCCGTGCGCCCGCCCGCCTCGACGCCGGCGGCGCTCTCGATGTAGCTCGTCGTCGAGGACGTCCCCGCGAGCGCGCCCACGACGGTCGCACCCGAGTCTGCAAACAGCGCGCCGCGCAGCCGGGGCAGCTTGCCCTCGGTGTCGAGCAGTTTGGCGCGAGTCGCCACACCCACAAGCGTGCCTGCTGTGTCGAAGACATCGACGATCAGAAACGACAGGATCACTGTGACCATCGACAGCGTCATGGCGCCGGCAATATCGAGCTGACCCAGCACGGGCAGCCAGGCGGGCGGCGCCGAGAACACGCCGCCGAACGCGACTTCGCCCGTGATCCAGCCCACGGCGGCGGCAACGAGGATGCCGATGACAACGGCACCACGAATGCCCCGTGCCGTGAGCGCCACGATGAGCCCGAAGCCCGCCAGCATCATGAGCGGCTCGAACTGCGTCAGCGCGCCAAGTGATGTGAGCGTGGCGGCATCGTCAACGACGATGCCCGCATTCTTGAGCGCGATGTAACCCAGGAACAGGCCGATACCCGCAGCAATACCCAGCTTGAGATTGCGCGGAATCGAATTCACGAGCCACTCGCGAAACGGCACGATGCTCAGGAACACGAAGAACACGCCCGAGATAAACACGGCGCCCAGTGCCGTCTCCCAGGAGTGTCCGCCCGCAATGACCACCGAGAACGTGAAGAACGCGTTCTGGCCCATACCGGGCGCAAGCGCAATCGGGTAGTTGGCGAGCACCCCCATGGCGATCGAGCCTACGGCTGCCGCGACACAGGTCGCCACAAACACGGCACCGAAGTTCATACCGGCCTGCGACAGGATCGACGGGTTCACGATCGTGATGTAGGCCATGGCCAGAAAGGTCGTAAGCCCGGCCGTGAGCTCAGTGCCGACTTTCGTATCGTGCGCGCTGAGATCGAACCAGCGCGCCAGTGCGGCGCGCATCAGTCGCCGGCCTCTTCGGACACGCTCGGCAAGCTATCGCGGTAGGTGTCCCAATCCGCGACAAGCGCCTGCACGACGGCGTTGCCGACGAGGAACGCGGCCTCAATCGCCGGCAGACCGTTGTCGGGGTACGGTGCGGTTTTGCTCCAAACCGCCGTTTTCCCCTCAGGCGGCATCGTGAAATTGCTGGCCGTACGCAGTACGAGCACGCGGTCCGCATCGACCTTGCCCGCACGGTCGAGCCGGTGCAGCGCCGTCAGCGTGCCGCTGTCCTCCATGTTCGACGTCATGAAGTTGGCATCGGCGCCCGCGTACAGGCGCACCCAGTCATTGGCCCAGCCGTTGAGCAGCGCGCCGTGCCAGTACGTGCTCGCCGACAGGGTGTCGCCGATGGTCACAAACGGCGGGCGCTGCGCGTTGGGGTAGCCCGCGTAGAGCTTGCGAAACTCCGAGATGCCGGGCGCATCGGCCAGCGGCACGTCCTTGCTCACCGCGTAGGCCCATTCGACGAGACCCGGGTTGAGCGTGAACTTGATGGTGTCGAGCGACCACGACCCCGACAGGTCGACAGGGTCCTGGGTGGGCTCCTTGGCGCCCAGCGGAATCAGGCCGTAGGGCCACGCGTCCGGAATCTCGCGACCGTCGATCTCGTAGAGCAGATCGCCATCGACGACGTGCCGCGCCCAGGCCGCCGAGCCCAGAGACAAGTCGACGGGATCGCCACCCGCGATGCCAGCAATGACCCAGTAGGCGTTCGACAGATCGAAGCGCGCGTCGGTACCCAGCGCCATGATCGAGGCCGTGGCGTTGGGAATGCCGCCGCCCGTAAGCAACGCAAGCACGCCATCGTCATTGCCGTGCAGCGGGACTTCGCCCATGGCAAACGGGTACACGGTGTCGAGCGCCAGACGCTCAAGCCAGAGCTGCAGCTCGCCGGGCGAGTCGCCTGTGATCTCGCCACGCTCGAACATGGCAACGACCACCACCTTGATGGGTATCGCGGCATCCGTCGTCGCGCGCTCGGTCGTCGATGCTGAAGTTTCCGACGCGTCGTGCGACGCGTGGCAACCCGCCAGCAGCACGGCCGCCAGCAGTAGGCTTGGAATGTGTTTCATTGCGTTGTGGCCCTGTGTCGTTGGCATCACGGCCGCCCCCCCGCTTCGATGGTGCGGCGCGCGCGCAGCCGTTGCAACTGCGCGCGAGACACGGGCAAAAAAAACCCCGGCCGAAGCCGGGGCGAATGTGAGGTACCGGTAGCGATCAGGAGAAAACGGCCGGTACCTCGAGGGGGGAAGGGTTCTACGTCGGCTCAGTCGTCGCCGTCCTTGCGTTCGACTTCCTGCGTACGCGTGATCTCGGTGCCGTCGGCGCGCGTCTGCGTCGATGTGCGCGTGGCGCCCGTGTCCGTGCGCTGCGCGGTCACGTCGACCGACTGCTCACGGCCGTCGGGGGTCGTGCGGTTGCTCGCACGCGTGTAGGTCTGCGTGTCGGGATCCCACTGCGCGTTGTCGTTGCGCGTCCACTCGCCGCCGTCGGGGCCCGTGGTGACGCGGTCGCGGGTGACGCCCGTTTCAGAGTCGTAGCTCACGTCGGTGTTGCGGTTGGCCGTGCGACCGTCAGGCCCTGTCACCGTGCTATCTCGGTTGTAGCCGTTCTCGGTGCGCGACAGCGTCGAGTCCGACGTCGCCGAACGTCCGTTGGGGCCCGTGGCGCGACGTTCGGTGCGAACCGTCTGGTTGTCGCCGTCGACCGTGCGGCGCGCTTCGCGGGTCGCCGTGTTGCCGTTCCGGCCTGTGCGTGTGGTGCGACGCTCGGCCGTGTTGCCACTGCGCTTGCGCGTCGTCTTGCGGCTGGGACCGTCAGCCGATGCGTAGGCTTCAAAGCCCGGGATCGATGCCGCCCGCGTGTTGGGTGCGGCCGCGGCGCAGATCAGAATCAAGGCGCCGGTGGCGGCCAGAAGGAATCTGGACTTGTGCATGGTGTTACTCCCTGTCGGTTGTTGCGTCATTCCCGTGGCGCATTGGCGCCGGTTACCTGGAATAACGCGCGCCAACCGAATCGGTTGACACACAGGGAGCAATTTCACATAAGACGGGATGCCTCGAGCGCGGGGATTACGGCGCGTCGGCGTTGAGACCTTCGATGGCGCGGCGCTCGGCGTCCTCTCGGATCTGCTGCACATCCTGGAGCAGCTGCTTCACAGCCTCGGGGTTGGGATAGGGCCCCAACATGGCGTTCTCGGGACCCAGCACCTCGGGCTCGCCAGGCTCGGCTCCAGGTTCCGCAGCATCGGCCACTGGCGTGGGCGCCGTGCCCACGGTATTCGTCTTCGGGTCGATTTCGAGCACGGTGTAGGACGTGCCCTCGGCAGGCGGTGTGCCTGAGAAGTGCCACTGCCCGCTCGCGTCCTGCCAGCGGTAGACCTCAACGGGTTCGGCGGGCAACACCTCTGGCACGTTGAGGCTGGGAAGGCTCGCCTGCAGCGACCGCCACGCCTGTGCAGGCGTGTAAAGGGGTTCACCGTCTGGGCCGCGCATGAGAAACGGGCCGGCCAATGCCAGCACGAGTCCGAAACACAGCACTTTGACGAACAATTTCATCCTGAAATCCTAGCAGGGCAAGAAGCCGCCGAATCCGTATTACGTCGCATTTCGAAGCCCCGAGGTGCGACAATCGCGCTCGTTTTAATAAGAGTGAAGGGTTCATGACAGCAGCGGCACCACAGAGCAACGCACCGGAATTCGGCTCGGAACTCTATGAACGTCGGGAACGCGTGTTCCTGGTTCTGGCCGGTACCTTCCTGTGCGCCATGACACTGCTCAACGTCATCGGCATCTCACACTTCCTGAGTTTCGGCCCGCTTGTCGTGGCCGCGGGCGTGCTGCCGTACCCGCTGACCTTCCTCTGTACCGACCTCATCTGCGAGCTCTACGGTCGCAAGCGCGCCAACTTCATGGTCACCGTGGGCCTCTGCCTCAACGGCTTCATCCTGCTCATCATGTGGCTCATCGACCTGGCACCCGCGGCACCCGCGACGACGATTCCACCCTGGCAGGCGATCGAGCTCGCGAGCGACGTCGGTCTGCCCAGCGGCGACAGCCTGTCGGGCACGATCCAGATGTTCGACCTGATCTACGCCACGACCTCAGGCGCCGTCGTGGCCTCGATGCTCGCCTACATCGCGGCGCAGTATTGCGACGTTCAGGTGTTCCACTTTCTCAAGCGGCTCACGAAGGGAAAGTACCTCTGGGTGCGCAACAACTTCTCGACGCTCACGAGCCAGCTCGTCGACTCCGTCACCGTCGTGGCTGTCACGTTCGGGGCGTCTTACCTTGCGGGCGAGCGCACCTTCCACTCACTGCTCGTGCTCGTGGGCGGCAACTACGCCTTCAAGGCCGGCTCCGCATTGCTCGACACGATCCCGTTCTACATCCTGACCGCGAAGCTTCGCCGCTACCTGCAGCTCGAAGACAACGCGGCCGAGTACGGCGGCGAGCCGTCGGAAACTCGCGCCTAGTCGGCATCGCCGATAAAGGCCAGCGAGGTCTCCGCGTAGTAGCTCGCACCCCCTGCGCTGGCCAGCACGCGAATCGACCCGTCGGCTGACGCGTCTGAAAAAGCGAGCTGCCACGATTGCCCTGCGCCGTCGAGCGTCTGCGGCACACCGTAGGTGCCCGCGGTATCGCCCTTCGCGAGCTGCACGCTGTCGAGCGCATGCGATGCGTTCAGCGTCATGATCCCATCGCTGAGTGCCAGCGCGAGCCGAAAGTCATTGTTGACCAGCTCGCACTCACCACTCGCGTAGCGGCAGTTTGGTTTGGCCACGAGTTCGTAGGCACCGCCCGCAACGGCAGCCTGCGGCTCCTCGGCCACCATCCGGTCCACGGCAAACCACGCGATGATCGCGAGCACGGGTGTGACGAGCAGCGCGATGATGACGTGTTTGTTCTTCCACATGCGGCGTTCCCCAAAAAGGACGGGGCCAGCCGAAGCTGACCCCGCAATGCTACGCCACGTATCAGTGGCCCGTCGCGCCACCCGCACCCGCCGGGACGCGAATGTCCTCCACCAGGTGCTGGATGTGTTCTGGCGGATTAGTCGTCATCGCCGAGACCGCGTAGGCGACCGCGAAATTCACGATGGCACCCACCGCACCGAACGCATTGGGCTCGATGCCGAAGAACCAGTTGGCCGGCATGTCACCGAGGAATGCGGTGTTGGCGACGAACATGATGCCCTTGTGCTGGAACACGTAGAACAGCGTGACGCCGATGCCCGCGATCATGCCCGCGATGGCGCCCTCCTTGTTCATCTTCTTCGAGAAGATCCCCATCATGAGCGCCGGGAAAATGGACGATGCCGCGAGACCGAAGGCCAACGCCACTGTCCCGGCCGCGAAGTCGGGTGGATTAAACCCGAGATAGCCGGCCGCAGCGATCGCCCCGGCCATCGCGATGCGGCTTGCCAACAGCTCCTGTTGCTCGCTGATGTCGGGTTTGAACACCCCCTTGAGCAAGTCATGCGAGATCGCCGACGATATGGCGAGTAGTAATCCGGCCGCGGTCGACAAAGCCGCCGCGAGCCCGCCCGCCGCGACCAGCGCAATGACCCAGTTCGGCAGCTGCGCAATCTCGGGGTTGGCCAAAACCATGATGTCGTTGTCGATCTTCTTGACTTCATTGAGCTCGGGATCGGCCGAGTAGCGGATGCGGCCGTCGCCGTCCTTGTCTTCGAACTCGAGCAGACCCGTCTTCTCCCAGTTGCTGACCCAGGTCGGACGCTCTTCATACTTCATGTATTGACCCGGCTCGGGCTCGATCGTCTGCATGAGGTTCAGGCGCGCCATGGCCGCGACGGACGGCGCCGTCGTGTAGAGGATCGCGATGAACACCAGTGCCCAGCCCGCGGAGCTGCGCGCGTCCTTGACCTTGGGTACCGTGAAGAAGCGGATGATGACGTGCGGCAGACCCGCGGTGCCGATCATCAGCGACATCGTGTACATGAACATGTTGGTCAGGCTTAACCTGGCATTGGTCGTGTATTCCGCGAAGCCGAGTTCCATGACCACCTGGTCGAGCTTGTCGAGCAGGAAGGTCGAGGTGCCGACCAGCGTGTCGCCGAGACCCAGCTGCGGGAACGGATTACCGGTCAGGTTCAGTGAGATGAAGATGGCCGGAATCGTGTAGGCGAGAATCAGCACGCAGTACTGTGCGATCTGCGTGTAGGTGATGCCCTTCATGCCGCCCATGACGGCGTAGAAGAAGACGATCGCCATGCCGATCGTGAGGCCCACGTTGTAGTCCACCTCGAGGAAGCGCGAGAACGCCACGCCGATGCCCTTCATCTGGCCGATGACATACGTGATCGACGCAATGATGAGACAGATGACGGCGACGATGCGCGCGGCCTTCGAGTAGTACCGGTCACCGATGAACTCGGGCACCGTGAACTTGCCAAACTTGCGCAGGTAAGGCGCGAGCAGCATGGCCAGCAGCACGTAGCCGCCCGTCCAGCCCATGAGGAATACAGATCCGCCGTAGCCCATGAAGGCGATAAGGCCCGCCATCGAGATGAACGACGCAGCCGACATCCAGTCGGCGGCCGTGGCCATACCATTGGCAACGGGGTGTACGCCACCACCGGCGACGTAGAACTCCTTCGTGGAGCCCGCACGGGCCCAAACGGCGATGCCGACGTACAGCGCGAATGTGAAGCCGACGACAATATAGGTAAGTGTTTGCAGTTCCATCGTTTGGCTCCCCTATTCCTCGACGCCGTGATCGCGGTCGAGTTTTCCCATGCGCCAGGCATAGAAAAAGATCAACACGACGAAGGTGTAGATCGATCCCTGCTGCGCAAACCAGAAGCCGAGCTTGTAGCCGCCGAGCCGGATCGTGTTTAGCGGCTCAACGAGAATGATCCCGAAGCCGAAGCTGACGATGAACCACACAATCATGCAGCCCCACACAAGCTTCAGATTGGCACGCCAGTATTCGTTGTTGTTGGCCATTGCCGTCCCCCCTGGTACGCGGTGAAATCTGACCGAGGCCCAATCTAGCAAAGCACCGCCGCCGGCCCTTACCGACTTTAGTCTTAGGCCCGTCGGTCGCACCCCAGTTACGCCGGTAGTAGACTGATTCGCAACGGGTGCGAAGGGGGATACGCACTTGATCAACTCGTGGCTGCTGCTGGCAGCCTGCGCAGGCTATGTCGCCTTGCTGTTCGTCATCGCACGATTCGGCGACCGCGTCGCCGATGACCGCCTGTCGCCGCGATGGCGGGCTATCACCTACAGCCTGGCGCTGGCGGTGTACTGCACGTCGTGGACGTTTTACGGTGCCGTGGGCACCGCGGCGACGAGCGGCTGGCTGTACCTGCCCATCTACCTGGGTCCGATTCTGGTGATCGCGCTGGGCTGGCCGTTCCTGACGCGCGTGATCGCCATCAGCCGGCGCCAGAACCTGACCTCCATCGCCGACTTCCTGGCCGCGCGCTACGGCCGCTCGCATGGCCTGGGCGTCATGATCACCGTCATCGCCGTGGTCGGCTCAGTGCCCTACATCGCGTTGCAGCTGCAAGCCGTCGGCACCGGCTTCGCGATTGTGTCAGAGACCGGTGCAGGCGACACACCGGGTTTCGGTGCGGGGCTCGCCGTCACGCTGGCGCTGGCCGGTTTCGCGATCCTGTTCGGCACGCGCAAGGTTGACGTCACTGACCACCACGACGGCATGATGCTGGCCATCGCCTTCGAGTCAGTGGTAAAGCTCATTGCCTTCGTACTCGTCGGCGTGTTTGCGCTGGGCTTGCTGCGCAACGGCGTCGCAAGCTCGATGCCGGGGCCCAGTCCCTTTGCCCAGTCCGCGCTGCCGCAGACCTTCATGACCCAGCTCTTGCTGGCCGGTGCCGCCATCCTCTGTCTGCCGCGCCAGTTTCACGCCGCGGTTGTCGAGGCACGCGCCGATGCCGACATCGGTATCGCGCGCTGGTTGTTCCCGATCTACCTGCTTGTCTTCTCCGTACTCGTCGTCCCCATCACGCTCGCCGGGCTCGGCATGTTGTCGGGTACGGGCATCACGGGCGACAGCTTCGTGCTCGCATTGCCCATGCAGGCGGGTTCGCAGTGGCTCACGCTCATCGCATTTCTGGGGGGCTTTTCGGCGGCCACAGGTATGGTCATCGTCGCCTGCGTCGCGCTGTCGACAATGATCTCCAATGAATGCGTCGTGCCGCTCGTGGTGCGGGCGCGCGGTGGAGAATCCCGCGACTATGCACGTCTCGTGCTGTACGTGCGGCGCGTGGCCATCGCCGTGATCGCACTGCTGGCCTGGCGCTACCAGGTGGCCGCCGCCGGCAATACGGCACTGGCCTCGATGGGGTTGTTGTCATTCGCCGCGGCCGCGCAATTTGCCCCGCTCTTGATCGCAGGTGTGTACTGGCGTGGCGCCCACCGGCGCGGCGCCATCGCAGGCCTGGCCTGTGGCTTTGCGCTCTGGACCTACACGCTCTTTCTGCCTACGCTCGCGCGCGCCGGCCTGATCTCCACCGACTTCATCGAGCAGGGCCTGTTCGGGCTCACCTGGCTGCGGCCCGAGGCACTGATCTTCGAAACGGTCTCTGCGCCTTTGACGCACGGTGTCGCCTGGTCGCTCATCGTCAACACGTTCGTGCTCATCGGCGTGTCACTTGCGGCGCGGCACAGCATGCTCGAGCGCATTCAGGCCGCCACGTTCGCGGGCGTGCGCGGGATTCAGGCGCAGCGTCAGGGGGACCCGCGCACCGCAAGCATCACGCATGACGATCTTCGGGCGCTCGCGGGACGCTTCGTGGGCGGGCCGCAGGCCGGTCGCTCTTTTGCCGATTTCGCGGTGGCCGAAGGGATCGAGCTTGCTCCCAGCGCCTCCGCCGATCCGCGCGTCATCCGGTTTACGGAACGGCTCGTTGCGGGCGCTGTGGGTGCGGCGTCGGCACGCGTCGTCATGACCACGGCATTGCGTGACAAGGGGTCGCGCATTGAAGACGTGTTCGCACTGCTCGACGAAACGAGCGAGGCCATCCGCTTCAACCAGCAGCTCGTGGAGGCCACGCTCGAGAACATGACACAGGGCGTCAGCGTGGTGGATGCCGAGCAGCGCCTCGTCGGCTGGAATCGTCGCTACCTCGAGCTCATGGGCTACCCCGATGACCTGCTCTACCGCGGCCAGCCCGTCGCCGAGCTCATCCGACACAACGCGGCGCAAGGCCACTTCGGTGACCTTGACCCCGAGATCGCGGTCAACCGCCGGCTCAAGTTTCTCAAAAGCGGCTCCGCCTACACCTACGAGAGTCACTTCGTCGATGGCCGCGTCATCGAGATCCGCGGCCAGCCCATGCCCGGCGGTGGCTTCGTGACCACCTTCACCGACATCACTGGCTTCAAGGCCACCGAATCGGCGCTCGAGGCCGCCAAGGCGGAGCTCGAACAACGCGTCGCAGCGCGCACCTCAGAGCTCACGAACGCCATGCGCGACCTCGAAGCGGCACGCCAGGATGCCGAGCAGGCCAATGCCTCGAAGACGCGCTTCCTCGCCGCGGCCGCGCACGATCTGCTGCAGCCACTGAACGCGACGCGCCTGTTCGCGACGCTGCTCAACGAACAGGGGCAGGCGCTCAAGAGCGAGCAACGTGAACTCGTGACCCGCATCCAGAGTGGGCTCGGCAACGTCGAGGATTTGCTGGGTGCGTTGCTCGACATCTCGCGACTCGATACCGCAGCGCCCGTCCCACAGCACGAAGCCGTGCGCGTGGCCACACTGTTCGAGGGTCTGCGCGGGCAGTTTGCGCCGGGCTTCGAGGAATCGGGTCTGACGCTGCGATTTCAGCAGACGGACAACTGGGTGCACAGCGACGCCGCCATGCTGCGCCGCATCCTGCAGAACTTTCTGAGCAACGCGCGCCGCTACACCTCGACGGGCGGCGTCCTCGTCGGCTGCCGTCGCCGCGGCGATCACATCGCGCTGCAAGTGATCGACACGGGCATGGGCATCGCCGATGACGACTGCGCCGTCATTTTCGAGGAATTTCGTCGGCTGCCAGGCAGCGACCGCGCTGAGAAGCGGGGGCTCGGTCTTGGCCTGGCTATCGTGGCACGCATTGCGCGGCTGCTCGGACACGACATCGGCATGCGCTCGACGCCGGGACGCGGCAGCACCTTTGAGGTCGTCGTTCCAGGCGCCGCACCCATCGAGATCACGCCGGCCGCCACGCGTTCGACCCAGACCAGTCCGCGCTCAAGCCTCGTCGGCGAGCACGTCGTCATCATCGACAACGAACCCGAAATCGTCGACGGTATGGCGCAACTGCTCGAGCGCTGGGGTGCCCTGCCGCTGCCCGCGACCGATGGCGCCACGGCGATCGAGGCCGTGCTCGCGCTGCGCAAACAGGCGCGGCGGCTGCCCGCCTTGTTGCTCGTCGACTATCACCTCGATGACGGCGCCACGGGCATCGAAGCTGTACAGGCGCTGCGCAAGAAGCTGCGCAAACCCATCCCGGCCATCATCATCACGGCGGATCACAGTGAGCCTGTTGCGAGCGCGGCCGCCGATGCCGACTGCGAGCTGCTCAACAAGCCGCTCAAGCCCGCCGCGTTGCGCGCACTCGTTGCGAATCTCCTGGGACGCCGCGGCGCCGCCTAAGCCCGACTAGCCCGACTGCAGCCCTTCGAGCCTGGCCGGATCGTTGACGGCCAACCGCTGCACCGCGAGCACGGCCTGGGTGCGATTGTTCACGCCCAGCTTGCGGAAGATCGCGGTGATGTGCGCCTTGATCGTCGCCTCGGAGACGTCGAGCTGATAGGCAATCTGCTTGTTGAGCAGCCCCTCGGTCAACATCATGAGCACTCGGAACTGGTGGGCCGTCAAATCGGCTATGGCCGCTGCGGCCGCCGCCTCGCCGTCGTCGACCACATCGTCGTCGACGCTGACCCCCTCTGGCACCCAGACATCGCCGTCTAGCACCGCGGCGATACCGCGTTCGATATCACCAAACGGCGAGGACTTGGGGATGAACCCGCTGGCACCGTGCCGCAGAGCGCGGCGCATCACATTGGGGTCATCGTTAGCCGATACGACGATGGTGGGCAGCGTCGGGTGCTGGCTGCGCACCCAGGCCAGTGCCGAGAATCCGCTGACACCTGGCATGTTCAGATCGAGCAGCAGCAGGTCCGCGTCTGAGTGATCGTCAACGGTGCGTTGCAGGCTGGGCAGACTGTCGGCCTCCACGATCGTCGCGCCCGACACGCTGTTCGTGAGCGCGCGCGTGAGCGCCTCGCGAAACAGCGGGTGGTCGTCGGCGACAATGAACGTGGCGGCCGTCATATCGGCGGTACTCCTCAGCGGTTTTGGCGACCCTCGATGAGATTGTCGACGACGCCCGGGTCGGCCAGCGTTGAGGTATCACCGAGGTTGCCGTAGTCGTTCTCGGCGATCTTCCTCAGGATACGGCGCATGATCTTGCCCGAGCGCGTCTTGGGCAGACCTGGTGCCCACTGCAGCAGGTCAGGCGTTGCGATCGGACCGATCTCCTTGCGCACCCACTGGCGCAGCTCGGCGCGCAGATCGTCGCTCGGCTCAACGCCCTCCATGAGTGTCACGTAGACGTAAATACCCTGGCCCTTGATGTCGTGCGGATAGCCCACCACAGCGGCCTCGGCCACGCTGTCGTGCGCTACGAGCGCGGACTCGACCTCGGCCGTGCCCATGCGGTGGCCCGACACATTGAGCACGTCGTCGACGCGGCCCGTAATCCAGTAGTAGCCATCGGCATCGCGTCGCGCGCCGTCACCCGTGGTGTACACGCCGTCGAAGGTCGAGAAATACGTTTCGATGAAGCGCTCATGGTCGCCGTAGACCGTGCGCATCTGCCCGGGCCAGCTATCCTTGATTACAAGGTTGCCAACGCCCTCGCCGTGGATCTCACTGCCGTCCGCGTGCAGCAAAGCCGGCTGAATACCGAACAGCGGTCGCGTCGCGCTGCCGGGCTTGAGGTCTGTGCACCCGGGCAGTGGGCTGATGAGAATGCCGCCCGTCTCGGTCTGCCACCAGGTGTCGACGATCGGGCAGCGCCCGTCGCCCACGACCTCGCAATACCAATCCCAGGCTTCCGGGTTGATCGGCTCGCCTACAGAGCCCAGCAGCCGCAGTGATTTCCGCGAGGTTTGCTTTACGGGCCCATCGCCCTCACGCATGAGTGCGCGGATGGCCGTGGGCGCCGTGTAGCAAATGTTGACGTTGTGCTTGTCGCAGACGGCCCAGAGCCGGGACGCATCAGGATAGGTGGGGACGCCCTCGAACATGAGCGTGATCGCACCGTTTGCGAGCGGCCCGTAGACGATGTAGGAATGCCCGGTGACCCAACCGACGTCGGCTGTGCACCAGTAGACGTCGCCGGGCTCATAGTTGAAGACGTCGCGAAAGGTCGTCGCGGCGTAGACGAGGTAGCCGCCGCTCGTGTGCAGCACCCCTTTGGGCTTCCCCGTCGAACCCGAGGTGTAGAGGATGAACAGCGGGTCTTCCGCGTTCATTGGCTCGGCCGGGCAGTCGGCGTCGACGTGTTGCTCGGCCTCATGCAGCCAGACGTCGCGCTCGCCATGCCAGTCAATGTCGCCGCCTGTATTGCGCACGACGAGTACCTTCTCGAGCGAGTTCACGCCATCGATGTTGGCCGCGGCGTCAACGTTGGCCTTGAGCGGAATTGTGCGCCCGCCGCGCCGGCCCTCGTCGGCCGTGATGACGACACTCGAATCGCAGTCGATGATGCGCCCGGCCAGAGCGTCGGGCGAGAAGCCGCCGAACACCACGGAGTGGATGGCGCCGATGCGCGCGCAGGCCAGCATGGCCACCGCAGCCTCGGGAATCATGGGCATGTAGATGGTGACACGGTCGCCTTTCTTGACGCCCATGGACTTGAGCACGTTGGCGAAGCGGCACACGCGCGCGTGCAGGTCACCGTAGGTGATGGTCAGATCGGTGCCCGGGTCATCACCTTCCCAGATGATGGCCGTGTCGTCGCGCTTGGTCTCGAGATGCCGGTCGACGCAGTTGTAGCACACGTTGAGCTCGCCATCTTCGTACCAGCGAATGTGCAGATCGGCGCGATCGTAGGAGACGTCCTTCACCTTCGTGAACGGCTTCGCCCAGTCGATGATGCCGGCCTGTTCGGCCCAGTAGCCTTCGTTGTCTTCCACGGAGCGGCGGTACCGCGCCTCATAACCTGCTTCGTCGACGAAACCGTGTTGACGGTAGTAGTCGTTGACCGGATGAATCTCGGACATCGTGCTTCCCCCCTCGCGTAAACGGGCCGCCGCGCCCCCGCGACAGCGTGGCCACCATGATAGGCCTTCGCGAGCAACGCGACACTTCGATTAGACCTTCGTCTAGTCCGCCCCCGGTCTTCGACTTTTGGCTAATGGAGAACGAAGCCAAAACGCCTACTGTGACAGGCGTCGAGCTAACCATGTTCACAAGAACGAGGGGGATCAGATGTTTAGCCGTGTCGTTTTTCTGCTTGCCGTGCTCCTGCTGAGCACCGCTGCCCACGCCTACGAATTCAGCTTCAAGGGGATGATCAAGACCGAGCTCGTGCACACGGACTCGGCGGTCGCCAGTTTCGGCGGCGGCTACAGCCAGGTGGCGCCGACCAATGCGTTGCGCACCGACGTGTTCGGCGGCGCGCCGGCCTCGCCGCAGGAGACCCAGTACCTCGAGTCCGCCGCCACATCGTTCCAGGCGGCGCACTCACGATTCTCGCTAAATATGTCGCACGAGAGCATTCGAACCGTGCTCGAATTCGACTTCATCGATGGTGAGGACGGCTTCTCGAACCAGACGGCGATCCAGGCACAGGGCGCCCGACTTCGGTTGGCCACCCTCTACTTCGACCTCACGGAAGACTTGACGATCTTTGCCGGCCAGAAGTGGACGACGGCTGCGGGCATCAAGTCCAACGGCAGCTACAATTGGGTCGGCAATGGTTACCGGGCTGGCAACTCGGGCTTCCTGGCCATGGAAGCCGGCGCTACCTACAAGCAGAACGACTGGAGCTTTACGGGTGCCCTGACGGGTCGTGGCCGCAACAACTCGGCTTCCGGCATCAGTGCCAACGAACTGGGCGGCGTCCCGGGCATCGCCGTTGACGTCAACTACAAGTTCAACGGCCACACCGTCGGTGTTGCGGGCCACATGTCGCAGGTGAATTTCGAAGACGAACCTGGCTATGTCAGCGGCGACGATCAGGACGCCAACATCTTCAAGATCTACACGACGCTGAAGTTCGGATGGGTGACGGTTGCCGCCGAGGTCTACACGGGTGAAGCGCTGAACAACCAGAACGCGCTGGGCATCGCGCCGTCGACGAGCCTCGGCGGTGGCGTCGTCCGCGAGAGCTTCGGCGAATCCGGCTTCTTCACCTACGTGAACTGGGACATCAAACCCGGGCACAACCTGAAGGCGGGGTACGCCACTGCGTCTGTGGATTCCGGGGACGAAGACCGCCTGGGGCTGACCGAGCTCTCGAAGAACACCAGCATCTATGTGAATTACGGCTACAAGCTCCGGGACAGCCTGACCCTGTTCGCACAGGTGACCCGCTTTGACACCGAATTCGGGGGGGACTTCGAAGACTTCTCGGCCACAGTGGCGCGCGCTGGACTTCTGTTCCGCTTCTGACAACCGGTTGTGCCGCCACGTGCGTCCCGCCCCCGGTCCCCCAAGGTGGAACACAGGCGCACGTGGCGGCGTTTCCGGTAGGCTCGCGGTATGAACGAGCTCGCCGAGATCTCGGATTTCCTCGGGGCGCTGCCGCCCTTTGACACGCTCGACGACGCCGCGCTTGCGCGCGCGGCGGGGGCCGTCGAGATCGCCTACCACCGCGGTGGCAGCGAGATCATTGCCTCGGGCAGCGACAACGATTGGTTCTTCGTGGTGCGCAGCGGCGCCGTAGAGCTGCGCGATGCCGATGGCGATCTCGATCTGCGCGTGGCTGAAGGCGAGTTCTTCGGCTTTCCGGCCATCATGCGCCAGCGCCCCGCGCGGCGCAGTGCCGCGGCGCTCGAGGACACGCTCGTCTACATGCTGCCGGGCGCGGTGTTCCGATCTCTTCGGCAGGCCGCCGCGGCCTTCGACACCTTTTTCATCAATGCGCTCTCTGACCGGCTGCTGCTGGGTGCCGGAACCGGCAACACGACGTTCCGCCACGAGCTGGCAACGGCCGTGGGAGATCTCGTCAAGCGCGCGCCGATCACGATCCCCGTCACGGCCAACATCCGCGAAACCGCGGAACATATGGTGGCCGAACGCGTATCGGCCATGCTCGTCACCGACGCAAGCGGTGCCGTGACCGGCATCGTCACGGACCGCGACATCAGGAGCCGCGTGGTCGCTGCAGGCCGCGACCCGCAGGGGTCCGTCTCAGACATCATGACGTCCAACCCCATTACGCTCGATACCGACGCGCACGCGTTCGAGGCGGCGCTCACGATGATGCAGCACCACATCCACCACGTTCCCGTCACCCGCGACGGTGCACCGATCGGCATGGTGTCGCGCAGCGACTTTATGCGCCTTGAAACCGAGCACCCGCTCTACCTCGTCGCGGATCTCGGGCGACAGTCCTCGGCCGACGGTCTGCGCCGGGTGTGTGAGCGTCTACCCGAAGTTATCGCGCAGCAAATCGACGGCGGCGCGACGGGCCAGCAGCTCGGACGCTTCATCACGACGGTCACTGACAGCGTGACGCGCCAGCTCATCCGTGTCGGCGAGGCCGAGCTCGGACCGGCGCCCTGCGACTACGTCTGGGTCGCACTCGGCTCGCAGGGCCGCGGCGAACAGTCGGCCAAGAGCGATCAGGACAATGCGCTGATTCTGGCCGAGGCCGTGGACGCCGACGGCGACACCTGGTTCGCGGCACTGGCGAAGATCGTCAACGACGGTCTCAATGACTGCGGCTACGTGTACTGCCCCGGGGAGGTCATGGCCAGCAACCCGAAGTGGCGCCAGCCGCTGGCCCGGTGGCAGGACTACTTCCACACCTGGATCACGGTCCCCGAGCAAAAGGCGCTCATGCACGCCAACATCTTTTTCGACCTGCGTGCCGTGGCTGGTAACGCTCAACTCGTGGAGTCGCTGAAGTCGGGCATCGCGACATCGGCCCGCGGCAATGAGCTGTTCCTCGCGCTCATGGCCAAGAATGCGATGACCTGGCAACCACCGTTGGGGCTGTTCCGCCAGTTCGTCGTCGAGCGCGGCGGCGAGCACAACCATGAACTCGACCTCAAACACCGCGGCATCATGCCCATCGTCGAGATCGCCAGAATTCGCTCGCTGGCCGCGGGCGTGGTTCGCATCGGGACGCGCAATCGCCTGCGTGCCGCAGGCGAGGCCGGCGAGCTGACCAAAGCCGATGCCGACAACCTCATCGATGCACTCGACTTTATCGAGCAGCTTCGCATCGACAATCAGAGCGCGCAGATGCGCCGCGGCGACGCCCCCGATAACTACGTCGACCCGGCGACGCTGTCGCGTCTGCACCGACAGAATCTCAAGGCCGCGTTCAGCCAGGTGCGCACGAGCCAGCAGGCGCTGCTGCACCGATTCCACATCGCGTGAAGCGCTGGCGCCTGCAACGGCGACGCCACAAGGTAGCCGACTCGGCACCGACACCGCTGGCCGAACTCGCCCGCGCGCCGTTGCCCGATGCGCACGCCACCGCGCGCCAAGTGACCTTTGTGTGCCTCGATATCGAAACCAGCGGGCTCGACGCGCAAACAGCCGAACTCCTGAGCGTCGGTTGGGTGGAGATTCGGGACGGGCGCGTTGCCGCGAAATCGGCGCGCTGCCTGCTGGCGCAACCCGACGGCGAAGTCGGCGACAGCGCCACCGTTCACGGCCTCACCGATACAGCGGTATCCCGGGGTCAGCCGCTCGATACCGTGATCGACGCCGTGGTCGCGGCACTCACAGGCTGCGTGCTCGTTGTGCACCACGCGGGTCTCGACAAGGCCGTGCTCGACCGGCTCTGCCGTGCGCGCTATGGCCATGCGCTGCCGGTTCCCGTCCTCGACACGCTGGCGCTGGCGCACAAGCGACGGCAACGCCGACACCACGTGGCAGGCACAGGCTCGCTGCGATTACCCGACCTGCGCACTGACTACGGCCTGCCCCGCTACCAGTCGCACGACTGCCTCGTCGATGCGCTGGCGACGGCGGAGCTGCTGCTGGCCATGCTCGCGCACGAAGGTCGTGGCGGGGACACACCGGTCTGGCACTGGCTCACGCTGTGACGGCGGTCACAGAATCGCGCTTGCGGCCCGATTTACCATAAAGTTCGTCAAGGGACTGCCGCTGGGACCGTCATGGACGACGCAAACCACATCGGCGATACGATTCGCCTGCCGCGCCCCAGGATCGCCATCAACGATCTGGGCCACAGTGTGTGGACCGGGGATGTGCCCGAGGGCGACTTTGAGCTCGAGGCGCCGGAGGCTTCGACCGACCCCTACAACAGCATGCCGCTGCAGGTGTACTGAGCCGTCAGGCGACGGCTGACGCCCGGTCGGGCACGCGCTCGAACGCGAGCGCGCCGTCGTCGATGCGCGAGAATCGAAACGCGCGCAAATCCAGGAAGTAGTTCTGATTCACGGTCCAGGGTGCTGTACCCGTTTGCTTGGGAAGACGATTCGCCGCGCGTGAGATGTAGCCCGAGTCGAGATCAATGAAGGGCCGGTACGGACCCGAACCCGAATATTCCGGTGTCACCACGTCGTAGTCGTGCCGGTCCATATGCGCGAGCAGACGCACGACCCAGCGCGCGATGAGCTCACACTTGAGCGTCCAGGATGCGTTCGTATAGCCCATCGTCAACGCCAGGTTGGGCATCCCCGACAGCATGGCGCCCTTGTAGGTGACCCGGCTGTTTGCCGAAATCGGCTCGCCATCCAGATGCAGCTTGGCGCCACCCGCCACGAGCAGCGAGAGCCCCGTCGCCGTAATCACAATATCGGCCGCGACCTTGTCGCCGGACGCCATCCGCACACCGTCGGGTTCGAACCGCGCAATCCGATCCGTAACCATCTCGACCTGGCCCGCCTTGATCGCCTCGAAGAAATCGCCGTCGGGTGCCAGGCACAGGCGCTGGTCCCAGGGGTCGTAAGGCGGTCGAAAGTGCTTATCGACGTCGAGCTTGTCGCCGATCTCCTCGGTGATGTGCTTCAAGATGTTGTTGCGCACGAATTCAGGCTGCCATCGCGACAGGTTGAACGTGAACATCGTGTAGAGGATGTTCTTCCAACGCGTCAGGAAGTGCGCGACGCGTGCACCAAACACCTTGTGCAGGAACCGGCTGATCGCATCGCGCGCGGGCATCACGGCAATGTAGCTCGGCGTGCGTTGCACCATGGTCACCCTGGCGCCGCGCTGTGCGAGCTCGGGCACCAACGTCACCGCCGTCGCGCCGCTGCCGATCACGGCGACGCGCTGACCCTTGAGGTCGAGGTCATCGGGCCACTGCTGCGGGTGAATGACCTGGCCCCGGTAATCGGAGAAGCCCTCGAACTCGGGCAGGTGGCCCGCCGAGTAGCGGTAGTAGCCCGTGCACATCATGAGGAACCGACAGCGGTACTCGGTCGTGGCGCCGTTCACGGTGACCGTGAGCCGCCAGCGCCGAATCGCGCTATCCCAGTTGGCCGAGGTCATGCGGTGGCCGAAACGAATCCGCGAATCGAGTCCGGCCTCTGCGGCCGTCTCGCGGATGTACTCGCGAATGCTCGCGCCATCGGCAATCGACTGCTCCCGAATCCAGGGCCGGAATGCAAAGCCCAGCGTCGGCATGTCGGAGTCCGAACGGATGCCCGGGTAACGAAACAGGTCCCAGGTGCCCCCCACGGCCTCGCGCGCCTCGAGTATGGCGATGTCGGCTGACGGTCGCGCCCGGGTCAGGTGCCAGCCCGCGCAGATGCCCGACAGCCCGGCGCCCACGATCACGATATCGTGGTCGTGTACTGCGGCTTGAACCGCATCGTCTTGTGGCGTTCCGTCGAGCATGGGACTGGGGGCGATCAACCGGGCCGGCCATTATAGCGTCAGCCGCCAGGCGACACCGCGCAGCGGGCCGTGCGTTACCATAACTTGCACACGGGTTCGGAGCCTTGCGCATGCCACGTGAGACGGTCGGTGGCGGCCTCAAGAAAGTGCTGTACACGCTGCGCACCGCGCAGCGCATCGGTTTGGCACGCACGGGCAAGGCGCTTCGGTCCCATAACACCTGCAAGGCCTGCGCTTATGGCATGGGCGGCCAGGCCGGCGGCATGACCAACGAGCTCGGCGAATTCCCGTCGGTCTGCAACAAGAGCGTGCAGGCCCAGTCGACCGACATCCAGCCGGCCATCCCCGAGGCGGTATTTGGCCACCCCATCACAGAGCTCGCGGAGCTGTCGCCCCACGAGCTCGAGCACCTGGGCCGGCTGGCCACGCCACTGCACCGCGCACCGGGGGCCGAGCACTATCAACCCGTCGATTGGGATACGGCGCTCGATATCGCCGCAACGCGGCTGCGCGCCACGAGCCCTTCTCGCGCGTTCTTCTATTCCTCTGGCCGCTCGTCGAACGAGGCAGGCTTCGTCTTCCAGCTGCTGGCGCGGGCCTGGGGCACCAACAACGTCAACAACTGCAGCTACTACTGCCACCAGGCGACCAGTGTGGCGCTGGGTGCGACGATCGGTACGGGCACGGCGACCGTCG
The DNA here is from genome assembly GCA_039821605.1 of Pseudomonadota bacterium. GTDB lineage: Bacteria > Pseudomonadota > Gammaproteobacteria > Steroidobacterales > Woeseiaceae > CALBPI01. The sequence goes on from JBCBNV010000005.1 coordinate 304,428, forward strand.
AGCTCGCCGACCTCGATGGTGCCGACACCATCTTCGTGATCGGCGCCAACCCAGCCTCGAATCACCCGCGCTTCATCCACAAGCTCATGGCCTGCCGCGACCGCGGCGGCCAGGTCATTGTCATCAACCCCGCTCGCGAACGCGGCCTCGTGCGTTTCGCCGTTCCGAAGAGCGCCCGCTCCCTGCTCAAGGGCGGCAGCGATATCGCCTCGACCTATGTGCAACCGCGCATCGGCGGCGACCTCGCACTGTTCAAGGGCCTGGCCAAGGCGCTCCTCGAATCGGGCGACGTCGATACCGATTTCATCGCGGAACACACGACGGGGTTCGAGGCATTCGCCGACGACCTGGCGCAAACGGACTGGGCCACGATCACGGCTTCCTGCGGGATCTCCGAAACCGAGTGCCGCGAGGTCGCGGCGGCCTATGCGGCCGCGAACTCGGCCGTGTTCGCCTGGGGCATGGGCATGACCCACCACGAGAACGGCTGCGACAACATCGAGTACATCGCCGCGCTCGCGCTCATGCGCGGCATGATCGGCCGAACCCATGCGGGCCTGCTGCCATTGCGCGGGCACTCCAACGTGCAAGGCATCGGCACCATCGGCGTGAAGCCCGTGCTGGCCGAAGACGTGTTCGCAAAGCTCGAGGCGGCCTTCGGCATCACGCTGTCACGCGAGGCCGGCTGGGACACCATGGCGGCCATGCAGGCGGCGGCGGCCGGCGACGTCGACGCCGCCATTCTGATGGGCGGCAACCTGCTCGCGGCCAACCCCAACACGGCCTGGGCCGAGAACGCACTGGGGCGCATCGGCTTCCGGATTGCATTGACGACAACGCTCAACCGGTCCCATGTCGCGGGTCTTGGCGAGGGTGAGGTGCTGGTCCTGCCCGTGGCGGCGCGCGATGAGGAATGGCAGCCCACGACGCAGGAATCGATGTTCAATTTCGTGCGCCTGTCCGATGGCGGCATTATTCGCCACGCATCGGTACGCCCCGAGGTCACGGTGCTCGTCGATCTGGCCACACGCCTGCTGCCCGACTGCCCCATCGACTTCGAAGCGTTCCGCCAGCACCAGCGCATCCGCGAAGCCATCGCTGACACCGTGCCCGGCATGGGGGCCCTGGCGGACATCGACGTCGCGCGGCGCGAGTTTCACATCGAGCAACGGCTCATGCACACGCCGGCGTTTCACACCGAGAGTGGCCGCGCGACGTTTCAAGTGCGTGCACTGCCCGATCACTGGGCCGACGGCATGCTGTCATTGACCACCGTACGTAGTGAGGGTCAGTTCAACTCGATCATCTACGAGGCGCGCGATGCCTATCGCGGCACCGACGACCGCTGGTGCGTGATGCTGGGCGACGCCGAACTCGACCGGCACGCGCTGGCGCCCGGCGACACCGTGACGCTTGTGTCTGACCACGGTCGCATGCGCGACGTGACGGTGTACCGACACGACCTACCCGCGGGCTGTGCGATGGCCTACTACCCCGAAGCCAACGTCCTCACGGGCACGGCCGTGGATCCGCGCAGCAAGACACCCGCCTTCAAGCACACGGCCATTCGTATCAAGACCGCCGCCGGCTAGCAGTCGGCGCTTCCCGCCTCGGGGTGCGGAAAACTGTCAGCGTCATCGTCACCGTCGCGCACCGTGAGGCACGCGAAGTCCTTTTCGATGAGTACGTCGAGGGATGCGTACTGCAGCGCCAGCGACACCGTGTCGTTGCGCGCCCAGTCGCCGAGCGCTTCGGCCGCTACGCGCACCGTGAGCCCCGAGCCATCGCAAACGACGTCGGGCGCGGCGTCGCTCACGCCCTCGAGCCGATAGCGAAAAGCGTTGCCGCCAGGCAGGTGCATGCGGCCCTCGACGGCCTCACCCAGCGCGATCTGAGACACCTCAGTCTGCCCAAGGCGCAGACGCAGACTGTCATCGCGGATTCGGAGCTTCATCGGAACAGTGTTGCCATCGCGTGTGGGTACACGCAAGCCATCACGCGCTGTTGTGGATGCGTTCGCACCGTCGCAACCGCCATATGACAGCGCTGTCGCTTTTGTCGGGCGAGTGTCCTAGAATGGTGCAGAAGAATTGTAGCAGTCATGTCTAAGATTACGATCACTGACGTCGCGCGACGCGCGAACGTCTCCATCAAAACCGTCTCCCGGGTCGTTAATGGCGAGCCCAACGTCCGCGATGGCACGCGCGAACGCGTGCAACAGGCGATCCTCGATCTCGACTATCGACCGAATCCTTCTGCGCGCAGCCTGGCCACGCAACGCTCCTACCTCGTGGCGCTGATTTACGACGACCCCGACGCCTACGAGGCGCCGAGCTGTGGTTACGTCGTCAACCTGCAGCAGGGCCTGTTGGCAGCCTGCAACGCGCGCGGATTCGACTTGCTCATTCACCCGGCCAACTACCGCGACCCCAAGGCGCTCGCGAGCATCGGCAAGATGATCGCGCACGCGCGGCCCGAGGGTGTCGTGCTCGCCGCGCCGCTCTCGAACATGCCCGACGTCGTCGCCACCGTCGAAGACAGCGGCACGCGCCTGATCCGGCTCTCGCCCGGACCCTGCGCCACCGGGCAGTTCGTCGAGACCGACGATGCCGAGGCCGCGCAGGCCATGACGAGCTACCTTGCGTCGCTGGGCCACCGCCGCATCGCGTTCGTCCGCGGCCACGCCAAGCACGCCGCCGTGCAGCAGCGTTTATCGGGCTACAAGGCCGGTTTGCGCGCAGCAGGGCTCGACCTCGACCCGGCACTCATCGTTGACGGCGACAACTCCATCGCCTCGGGCGAAAACGCCGCGGCGCAACTGCTGGCGCTCGAACAGCCACCCACAGCCGTGTTCGCGGCCAACGACGACATGGCCGCAGGCATCTTGCGTACGGCCAGTCGGTTCGGCGTGAGTGTACCCGAGCAGCTCTCGGTCGCGGGCTTCGACGACATTTCACTGGCGCAGCAGATCTACCCGGCACTGACCACCGTGCGACAACCGCTGGGTGCCATGGCCGAGCGCGCGGGCGAAATGATCATCGACGATCTGCAGGGTACGCGCGGGGACAACGTGATCCCCGCAGAGATCGTGGTGCGCGAGTCCACGGCACCGCTCACGCGGCAACACTGATCGCGAGCTAGCGCTCGGTCAATCCCGCCTCGAGTGCCTCAAGCGTCTGCCCCTTGGTCTCGGGCAGCAGCCGCCAGAGCAGCACGAGCCCCAGCAACGCAAAGCCACCGTAGACGGCGAAGGTCATGGCGTTGCCCAGCACGGCCAACTCGACGGGGAACACGAGCTGCACGAGAAAACTCGCGGCCGAGTTGACGAGCCCCACCACAGAGATCGCCACGCCGCGCAGTCGATTCGGGAATAGCTCGGAGAGCAGCACCCACATCACAGGCCCCAGCGAGAACGCGAAACAGGCCACGAAGCCCAGGATGCCGATGAGCACCCGCGTGGCATCGATACTCACGGCGGCCTGCAACAAGGTCGCCCCATGGGCCGACAGCAACTCAGGCGTGAGTCGTTCCGCGAGCGCATCGCGGAATGCGAGGTCGCTCGCAAACGTCACGGACTCGAGATCGGCCACGGCCGTGGCCACCGCCTCCGGCACATCGGCGCCTGGCGCCAGCGTGTAGCGCGCGTCGGCAAATGCGCCCGAGAGCAGCAGCATGCAGGCAGCGATTCCGGCCAGGCCAGTGAGCAGCAACGGGCGGCGGCCCAGGCGGTCGATCACGAGCATCGCAAACACCGTAAACACGAGATTCACGACACCCACGAGGACGGCCTGCAGAAATGCGGCATCGGTGCCAATACCCGCCTGCTCGAAAATCATGGGCGCGTAGAAGAACACCGCATTGATTCCCGTCACCTGCTGCACGAGCGCGACGATGAGCGCCACGACCATGACGGTGCGAACCGCCGGCGACAACAGGTCAAGAAACGGCACCGCGGTCGTATCGGCATCCTGCGCAAGCGACGCCCGAATGCGATTGGCCTCCTCGGGCGCCGACTCACCGAAGCCCGCGCGTTGCAGCGTCGCAACGGCTTCCGCCTCGCGCTCACGCATGAGCAGCCAGCGCGGGCTCTCGGGCAGGCGGCTCAACGCGAACAGGTAGAGGCATGCAGGCAAGGCCTCGACGCCGAGCATCCAGCGCCAGGTGTTCGCATCGACAAGCAACGTCGCGGCCAGTTCGCCGCCCGAACTCGCCCAGCGCAACAGCAGGTAGTTGCTGAAGAACGCCGCCGAGATACCGACGACAATGTTGAGCTGGTTGAAGGACACCAGCCGACCACGGTCGCTGGCGGGCGCGATTTCCGCGATGTAGACGGGCGCGATGATCAGCGCCGCGCCGACGCCGAAGCCGCCCAGCATGCGCGCGAGTACGAGCGTCAGGTAGTCGGGCGCGAGCGCCGAGAACAAGGCCGACAACGCGAACAGCACGGCCGCAACGCGCAGCACGGGCAGCCGTCCATAGCGGTCGGACAATGGCCCCGCCGCCAGCATGGCAACGGCGGCCGTCAGGGTCAGGCTCGCGACCACCCAGCCGAGCTCGAAGGCATCGAGCGCGTATTCGGTTTCGATAAAGCCCACGACACCCGAGATGACGGAGGCGTCAAAGCCCATGAGAAAGCCGCCCAGGGCAACGGCAATGGCAATGCGTGCGGCGGGACTCATGCGGCGTTACTCAACGGGGCCGCAGCGGCCGCGGCAACTCTTCGAACACGTGGCGCACCAGCCCGAACAGGAAAGCCGTGCTGGCACCAAAGAGAATCAGCCCGCTCATGGACTCGAACGTGCCGAGCACCTGCCAGGCCGGGGTCAGCACGATATCGCCGTAGCCCACAGTGGTTGCCGTTGAGACGGAGAAATAGAGCGCCGTGCCCACATCGGTGAATTCGCCCAGGTACACGTAGAGCAAGGCCCAGGCCCAGACCTCGATCGTGTGCACGAGAATCGTGCCCAGCACAGCGATAATAATGAGGAGAGAGGTGCCCACGCGCGGATACAGTCGTTTCTCGAAGCTCGGCGAGATGCGGTTGAGCACCATAAAGAGCACGACGAGGCCGGCGATGTGAAAGACCACGGTGGCGACCGTCACGACGGTGCCCAGAACGACTTGTGTGTACACCCGCACCCCCCCGGTGTGATCCCAACCTGGGAACGGTACAAAGTGTCGGCCGAGAGGTAAACCGCGGGGGAAAAAAATACCCCCTGCCGCACATGAGGGGCCACGTGACAGCAGGGGGCAAGGTTAAGGCGCCGCATCGCAGGGTGCGCGACGCCGGAACCGCTTAGTCGTCGTCTTCGATTTCTATTTCCTCCGCGACGATGACGGTGTCACTGGACTCCACGCCTTGCACGTCGACCACGGCGCCAGCCTGAACGGCGGCAAAGAACTCGGCCGCGGTCAGCGGCTGCTCGTCGGCATCCTCGTACTCTGTTTGCGCATTCGTTTCGACCGTGACGCCGAGAATCATCAGCGTGGGCTCGGTTATGGCGTCCACGACGCCGCGCAGCTCGGCTTCGCCCGTGTCGTCATCCCGTTCGAGGCGAGTCGCGACAATCGCGTCGCTGTCTGCGGGCGACTCGCTGCCACGAATCTCGACGTAGTCGCCCACGTTGATATCGGCCAGGTTAAGGGGCGTACCGTCAGCGTTCGAAGACTGGTCTTCAAAGCGCGTCAGCGCATCGGTCGTGATCTGGATACCCAGGACGGTCAGCGTGCCGCCGGCCGCGTCAACAGCGTCGACGAGTGAGGCGACCCGCGTGTTCTCGTCGAGTCGGAAGTCGATCTCGTCCGCGACCAGCACACCGCCAGCGGTGAACTCACCTTCGACTTCGATGCGGACGTCGAGTGCGAGGTCGGCTTCGGTGCCATTTTCATACTCCGTGTCGCCGTCGGTCGTCACGGGTATGCCGTTGACGTCGAAATCCGTTGCGCTCACGAAACGCGTGACCAGACCTTCGATCTCCACGTCGTCGTCTTCATCGAACTCGCCGAGCGGGTCTTCGAATTCCACTTTGCTGGCCAGCAGCCGGTTCGGGTCGTTGGCGTCGAGGCTACCCTCGGCCTCGACGAAATCGCCCTCGGTGATGCTGCCACCCGGGAAGTCCTCGAGTACGGCGGCGCTGTAATCGACCACGATGCTGCCGAGATTGAACGTGAGCGCGGACGTGTCGAGCGATTCGACGAAGCCTTTGCGCTCGAATTCGTCGTTGTCATCGTCGCGTTCGATGCGGGTGGCCAGGATACTGCCGTCGCTCGAAACAAAGCCGCTGACCTCGATGACATCGCCGAGCTGCAGGCCCTCGATGCCCGCAACAGGGAAGTCGTCGTCGAACGAGGTGCCCGCATCGATAATGATGGTTTGCCCAAGCACGGTGACCGTACCGGCACCGAGGTCGATGGCCGAGATCGGGCCCTCGAGCGCGTCGTCATAGATGACTTCGTCGGCCGTACCATTGACGCCATCCGCGTCGATCTCGCCCTTGACGATAACGATTTGACCGACGGCGAGATCGGCTTCAGCACCGGGCATGTCGTCAACGGTGAACGTTGCCGCGCTCGTGTCGTAGCGCACGCCGTTAACGACGACGCTACCGAAATTGGAGATGGGTCCTATGGCCAGGCCTGTTCGGCCAATGCCGCCGCTCGGCGGCGGTGTACCACCCGAATTGTCGGGAGGCGGGTTGTCACTGCCGCCGCCGCCACAAGCGGCTGCAACGAGTCCCGCGGTGAGAATCAGCGAGGTCTTGAGGGGGTTCATGACTGTGTTCCTTCTGGTAGTGGTCCTGCGATGGCATAGACGCCCAGCCCAAGGCGCACGGGAGTCGTGTCAGAGCCGTTGGCATCGGCACGGTGTTCACCGAGCCACGCGTCGACTTCTTCTAGAAACTGCTGGCCGCGCTCGTCGATGAACTCGCGAAAGGCCTCCACGGCCTCCGGATGGACGCGATCATCGACGGCAAAACCCTCGAGCCACTTGGGTGCGCCGACGTCGCCGACGTTGCTCGCAAGCGTTCGCCCGTGGTCAAACAGGTTGGTGCCAAAAAAGCGCAGGCCGCCCGGGTCAAGGTCGCCGGGCATGTGGTAACGCCGCGCGGCAATGACGCGGCCTGCCTCATCCTTAATCGAGTTGGCTTGGCGCAGCTCTTTTAGAAGCGTCTGTTCCGGCGTATCGCCGCCGTAAGTCTCGAACAGGCTCTTGAAGCTCGGCTTGTCGCCTGCCAGGGGCAGCGCCAGCGGCTGCCCGGCGGGATCGAGGTAATCCCGATCCTGGTGCCAGCCCGACAGCAGCCGTGTTGCATCCGTCGTCTTCGACGAGCTTTCTGGTACTTCGGCTTCAAGCAGGTCGCGCTGGCGCTTCACTTCCTTGCGCGAGATGCCCGTCAGGATGGACACTCTTGAGACGTTGGTCGGTCGGCCGGAGATACCGAACGCATCTGTGGCGACCGACACGAACACGGATTTGGATAACTCCGAAAATTCACGCCAGGTCACGCCACCTTTGAGCAGCAACAACGCAATCGGCCGAAGCAGTAGTCGGCAGGCACTGAGCAAGGCGGCATTGACATCTTTCTTCATAGTTGGGGCAGTTTACCCCATTTATAAGAAATGACAAGCCGTTTCACATTTTTTTTAGTAATTACCGTCATATGGTCGGGCCTAGCCAGTTGTGGTGGCGAATCGCAGGGTACAGCCCGCGATGCAGCGTCCCGAACGCTCGCCAGGGGCAATGGCGGTGAGCCCGGAACCCTCGACCCCGCCCGCGCCGTGGACATTCACGCGTTCAACGTTCTCGGTGATCTCTACGAAGGGCTCGTGACCATCGGCAGCGACGGCGCGATCACGGCGGGCGCCGCCGCGCGTTGGCAGGCCGATGTCACGCTGCGTCGGTTTGAGTTTGAATTGCGCGCGGACGCGCGCTGGTCAACGGGCGAGACCGTAACCGCGGCTGACTTCGTCCGAGGCTTGCGCAGACTCGTCGACCCGGAAACCAACGCGCCCTACGCCAGCCTGTTTGCGAACATCTCCGGGTTCGCGTCGGTGCAGGCCGGCGACGCACCACCGTCTGCGCTGGGCGTCCGCGCCCAGGGCCCGCGCACGCTGATCATCGAGCTCGACGCACCGGGCCACACACTGCTCGACGTGCTCGCAATGCCCGTTGCGGCACCCGTGCATGCAAGCAACGCGGTGGCAGGCGGCTTCGACGACGCGGCGCGCTTCGTGGGCAATGGCGCCTACCAGCTGGCCACTTACCGTCGCAACGATCGCATTGCGCTGACCGCCAATCCGCATCACCGCGACGTCGGGCGCCTGGGCTATTGCCGCATCGAATTCCTACCCGTGGTCGACCCAGTCACGGAGGTCATGATGTACCGCGCCGGCGACTTAGGTTTGACGCACTCCCTGCCGCCCCGACAGGTGGCGGACTTGCGCAAGCGCCTGCCCGACGCGGTGCGAATCGCACCGCAGCTCGGCACGTATTTCCTCGCACTGGACCTGACGGAGCCCGCGCTTGCGAACCGCGATCTGAGGATGGCGCTGTCCATGGCCGTCGACCGGCACGCGCTCGTCGCCATGCTGGGACGCGGAGAACAACCGGCCTGGGGTCTGTTGCCGCCGGGCCTGGTCGACGACGACGCCTATCCCTGGCACACGCTGGGCGACGCCGAGCGCCGGGATCAGGCGCGCACCGCCCTGCAACGCGCGCTGGGTGACAACGACGTCCCGGAATTGCGGCTCGTGTTCGACGCAGGCGACGTGCACGAACGCATCGCGCTCACCGTCTCGGACATGTGGCGCGAAACGCTCGGTCTCGAGACGACACTCGACAAACGCGAATGGGGCTACTTTCTTGACACACGACAGCAGCGTTCGGAATGGGACGCCATGCGCTACGCCTGGTTCGCCGACTACGCCGACGCCGCGTCGTTCCTCAGTATGTTTCGCGAGGGCAGCGAACATAATCTGCCGGGCTTTGCCGACGCCAGTTTCGAAGCGGCTCTCGATCGGGCACGCGCTGCGGCGACCAGCGGCGTGCGCGCCGGCGCACTGTCCGACGCAGCGACTCGCATCGACGACACCTATGCACTGATCCCGCTCTATCACTATGTCAGCAAGCGTCTGGTGCGCCCTGACATCACGGGTTTCACCGATAATCTGCTTGACCGTCACCCCAGCCGTTTCCTCGCGCCAGAAGGCGCTTCCGAGCGCGGCTGCTCGCCTTAGGAATGCCCTAAAGCCACGCGCCGCTCGGCCGCTATCACGATTAAGGAGTGTAGATCGACGACCCCGCGCCGCGGCCGTGGACCGACGATCACCGACGTCGCAAGGAGTGCGTCGTCGCAACAAGCGGTCACGGCATGCAAGTTCTGCTAATTGAAGATGACGATACGGACGCGCGATTGGTAGAAATCGCGCTGCCGCGCTATTGCCGCGACATCGACTTCAGTATCCACCACGAACGCCGTCTGGACGACGGCATCGGATTCCTGCTCAACGGAAACTGCGACGTCGTCCTCGTCGATCTGAACCTGCCCGATGCCAAGGGTAGCGAAGCCGTCGAGCGCCTCGTCGAAGCGCGACCGAAGGTCCCCGTCATCGTCCTGAGTGGCAATGACAACGAGGACTTCGCCACCACCATCATCGGCGCTGGCGCGCAGGATTTCATCGTCAAGGGCCCCGAAGGTTTGCGACTGCTGCCGCGCGCCATCAAATATTCTGTGCAGAGAAAGTCTGCGGAGCTGCGACTGCAGCACCTGGCCTCCTTCGACGCGCTCACCGGCCTCTACAACCGACGCGGGTTCGAGGACCAGTTCGAAAAAGCCTGCGCACACTCCCAGCGCAACGGTGACATGGTGGCATTGCTGGTCATTGACCTCGACAAGTTCAAGGCCGCCAATGACGAGCACGGCCATGACATCGGCGACGCCATCCTGCGCGAGATCGGCGCACGCCTGCGCGACCTCGTACGCGTCGGCGATACGGCGGCCCGACTGGGCGGCGACGAGTTTGCCGTCGTGCTCGAAGGCGTGCGCGACGCCGCAGCCGCGCAGCAGTGGGCAGAACGCGCGCGCAGGACGCTGTCCGAGCCCATGGCCTTCGGCACCGTGACGGTTGCTGTGGGTGCCAGTATCGGTGGCGCCATGTATCCGACGCACGGCAGCGACGCCAAGTCGCTGACCAAATGCGCCGACCTCGCGCTTTACCACGTCAAGGAGCGCGGCCGGAATGACGTCGCGTTCTTCAACGCCAGGATGGACCAGAAGCTTGTGCGTAAACAGGCGCTCGAGAGAGAGCTGCGCGAAGCGCTGTCAAACGGCGAGATTCGCCCGGTCTACCAACCCATCGTGTCGCTCAAGACACGGCGCGTACTCGGCTTTGAGGTGTTGTGCCGTTGGTTTCGCAGCGACGGCGAAGTGATTGAGCCGCGGGAGCTGCTGCCGCTGGCGCGCGCTCACAAGCTCATGCCCGCCGTCGGTCGGCAGCTGCGTCGCCGCGCGCTTGCGGAGTTGCGCGCCTGGCGCGCCGAGGGCCACCGCCATCTCTACATGAGCTTCAATGTCGATACCCAGGAGCTCGCGAACAAGCACATGGCTTCGGCGATCATCGAAGACCTCGAATCGATGCGACTGCCCGGAGATGCCGTTCGCCTCGAACTCTCGGACCGCACGCTGGCCGATCAGGGCGAGCAGGCCGAGCGCCATGTCAGGCACCTGGCGGCAGCCGGCGTCGCCATCGAGTTCGACGACTTCGGCGGCGGTGACATGTCACTGCACACGCTCGAGCGCTTCCCTGTTGCCGGCGTGAAACTCGACTCGGATCTCGTCGCAGATGTTGAAGACGAAACGCAGCGCCATCTCGTCGTGCGTACGCTTATCGACCTCGCCGAGCGACTCAGTATTACGGTCACCGCCAAACGCGTGGAGAATCGCGCGCAACTGCAGGCACTCGTCAACATGGGCTGCAACGCGGGCCAGGGCTTCCTGTTTGCACGCGGCATGGTGGCCGCGGCAGCGCGGGTCTGGCTCAGCTCGCAGGCCGATCGCCTCGGTGAGCGGATCGACAACTACACCGGTACCTTCCGCGCGCTGTCGCTCGCGGATCAATTCGACGAAGACGAGTTGCCGACCAGTCTGCGCCCCGACGCGCAGCGCCACTGAAATTCTTGGTCTAGACGCGCAACAGGTTGATGACGTCATTGACGACGTCCTGCGAGGCGCCCTTCGTGATGAAGCCATCCACGTCGTGGGCATGTGCCTGCAGTTTGTCCTTCTGTGCCGCGGACGTCGTCAGCACATAGACGACGCTGCGTCGCAGGGCAGGATCCGCGCGCACTTCCCCCAAAAACTCAATGCCATCCATTCGTGGCATGTTGAGGTCCAGCAGGATGATGAAAGGGGACTCGACGCGGTCACGCCCGTTTTCACCGCGAAGATATTCCAACGCCTCAATACCGTCATGCGCCACGACGAGCGGGTTGTCGAGCCCCCTGGCGTCGAGGGCGCGGCGGATACTCATGATGTCGACATCGTCGTCATCGACGAGCAACAAGGTGACGGAGCGCTTTGCTGCGACGCCGAGCGCGGTCATCACGCCGCCTGCTCACGCGTTTCGCGGGGAATGTACACGCGAAACTCGCAGCCCGTACCGTCCAGCCCGTCATGCAGCTCGATGCGACCGCCCAATGACGAGACCAGTCGCTCGACGATGGAGAGGCCGACACCGCTGCCCTCAACGTCGTCACGACGCTTGAGCGTCTCGAACATCCGGAAGATGCGCTCGCGGTAACGCTCGGGAATACCTGGGCCGTCGTCGGACACCGAGAACCGGTAGTGCGGGCCCGCCACCTCGCAGGACACCTCAATGCGGCCGTGCGGTTTGTCGTGGTGCTTGGCGGCGTTGGAGACCAGATTCAGGAAGATTTGCTGCACGGTCGTGGGCTGCGCCAGGAGTTCAGGCAGATCTGAGGTGATCACCACGTCATGCGAGAACCGCTCGCCGACCCACTCGATCACCTCCTCGAGCACGCTGCGACAATCCACGCGCTGGACCGCAGCATCTTCCCGCCCCGCGCGTGCGTACTCCAGGATGTCGCCCAGCATGCGGTCCATTCGCGCCACTCGCTGTCGCAGCAACTGGAGCTTCTCCATGGTGTCGGGCGTTGCGCTCTGCGCAATGTCCTCCTCGATCCACTGCGCCAGGTTTTCGATGCCGCGCATCGGCGCGCGCAGATCGTGTGAGGCGATGTAGGCAAAGTCGTCGAGGTCCCGGTTACTGCGCTCGAGCAGCGCCGCGTGGCGCTCAAGGGCGCGCTGCGACTGCACTAAGGACGTAATGTCCGTGGCGACCGTGATGAGCTTTCTGTCGCGAGAGCTGCGGTCGTTGTAGGGCACCTTGTCGATCCGCATCCACGATGCTTCGGCGTCCACACCCTCCGTGGACTCGACCTTGCCGATGATGGGCTCGCCCGTGCGCATGATCTCGCGCAGTTCATCGCCGTAGCGCGCCTCAACATTGGGCATGAGTTCGAAGATCGAGCGTCCCTCGACCTCGTCCGGCCGCATGTTCATGATCTCAGCCGCCTGGTCGTTGACGCGCAGGACGCGGAATTGCTCGTCCATGAACCAGATGCTCGAGGGCACGAGATTGAAGATCAGATCGAGCTCCTTACGCTGACGGCGCAGGATCTCGCGCGAGGTCATCAGCTGCTCAAAGGCCTGCTGCTGGCCGATGTCGTTGGCGACCCACTGCGCGAGCATGGCCAGGAATGAGCGCTCGCGGTCGCCAAACGGCCGCTCACGCGGCGTCGACGACGAAAAGTTGAGCGTGCCGTAGGCCTTGCCGCCCACTGTGATGGCGACGCCGATGTAGGACTCCAGCCCGAAGGCCTCGTAACAGGGATGGGCTGCGATTTCGGATTCGGCAGCGTGATCGACGGCAACAACATCGCCGCGCCCGACAACGTTGGCGCAGTAGGTGTCGCCGAGGACAAACGTGGTGCCCCGCTCTAGCCGCTCATCGCGGTCAACGACATGTTCGACGAGGTAGGTGTCCTCGGTCACGCGGCTGATGATGCCTGTATCCAGCTCCAGGTAACGAAGGCCAATAGACAACAGCTGGGCGAAATGGTCCTCGGGGGCGAGCCGAGCGTTGGTCAGCAGCGTGTAGACCTCGGCGCGCATGAGTTCATCGAGCTTGCGCTCTTCGATATCGAAGACGGACCCGGCCATGCGCACGGGTTGTCCTTGCTCGTCCCAAATAGCCTGGCCATGGGCATGAATCCACCGGTAGGTGCCGTCATCGCGGCGCATGCGACACTCGTGGTCGAGCTCGGCCTTGCCCTCAAGATGCGCAGCGATGTTGGCCTCAACACGCTCGAGGTCATCGGGATGGATACGGTCTCGAAACGCGTCCGATTTGGGCACAAACTTCTCGTCCGTGACCTTCATGAGCTGCTTGAAACGGGGGGACCAATACAAATCGTCGGTGCGCAGATTCCAGTCCCAAAGGCCGGCGCTCGAGCCCCGAATTGCCACGTCGTAGCGCTCGTTGCTTTCCTTGAGCTGCTCCTGCGTCAGCTGCTGTTGGGTGACATCAATGAAGATGCCGAAAACGGCCGTCACAGTCCCCTTAGCGTCCGTCTGCACCTCGCCCCGCGACAGGACGTGGCGGATCTCTCCATCCGGGCGTACGAGTCGGGCGCTGAACTCGAACGGGGCCCGCTCGTTGATCGCGAGATCGACGTGCTGGCTGACGCGGTCCACGTCGTCGGGGTGGTAGAAGTGGATCGCCGACTCAAGCTCGGGTGTGTAGTTCTCGGGCGTTACGCCGTGGATGCGGTAGATCTGGTCTGACCAGAACAACCGGTTATTGACCAGGTCGATGTTCCAGTGGCCCAGATTGGCCATGCGCTCCGCCAGGCGCAGCATTTGTACATGCTGCTCCGTCGAGACGCTCCCGCTTGCGCGCGCTTCGTGTTCCATGAGACTGCCGACATTCCTGCCTTCCAGGTTAGCGGCATGCTGGCAGTGGGCTTTAGCGCGATTCGGCCCCGCCTTCGTGGTGCTTCAGTCGAGCGTTTCGAGGCGCTCACGGGGCCAGAGCACGCTGACCTCGTCGGTCAAGCCGGTCATCTCCCAGCGGATCAGGCTCATGGGCAGACGCCCGGCCGACATGAACCGGTCGTGGAACTCGCGCAACACAAAGTCCTGCCCAAGCTGGCGCTTGCGATCGGCGAGCAAGCGTTGCATCTGCAGCATGCCGACCGTGTAGCCGAGTCCATAGCCGGGCGGCCGTCGCAAGTAGATCTCTGCGTCCACTCGGGCGACGTCTTCATCAAGATAGGGCACGCGCTCAAGCCACCAGGCAACCACTTCGTCGACCGTCATCTCGTTAAGCTGCAACCAGACATCGGCCGGCACACGCGCCGCGCGGAAGATGCCGAAGATGTAGATAAGCTCTCGAACCCGCGGCTCGACTTCATGCCCGGCCTCGAGCATGGCCTCCTCAAGGTAGACCGCCCAACCTTCGGCGCGCGCGCCGCTCATGAGGCGTCCGCGGATCGGGTGCGGGTTGTTCTGCTCGAGGAGACCGTCAAACCGGTGCCCGGGGATGACGGCGTGCAGATGGTCGGGTGTGGGATTGCGGTACTGCACCTGCTCCCAGAAGTTGGGCCCGTTGGGACGCACGATCCAGGGCGCATTGGTCGCCAGTTCGCCGACGTAGTCGGGTACCGTGATGATGTCCTCGTCGACCAGGAAGGCACGAATGGCGGCGTCCGTTCGGGCGATGCGTGCGGCGTATTCCTCCGCGGAGCCGGGCAGATCGATCTCTGGCAGCTTGCGGTTTTTGTGCTGCGCCAGCGCGTACACGCTCCACAGGCGGTCGAACTCGCGCAGACCCAGGGTCACCATGTCGTCAGTGTCCCAAGGCATGAGCTTGACGTGCTTCAGGTACCAGTTGAAGTGCGCCTCACCGACACCCGCGCGACCCGTCATGGCGGGGCGATTCTCCAGGAGCCAGGCGTTGAAGTCGGCAACGGCTGCGCGCGCGTTCTCGATATCCGGCACGAGCGCAGGCTGCGCCGCGCGCGCCCGCGCCAACAGGTCGTCGTACCAGCCGATGACGCCAGCGGGCGGCGTCGCGCGGTAGGGATAGCCGTGCCCGACGCCATCAGGGCGCGTCAGGTTGAAAATCGCAAGATCGGCATAGTCGGCCGCGACCTCGTCGAGGTTGTTTCGTGCCTGTGCCACGAGCAGCGGAATGGCGGCAAGTTCCGCGCGCAGCTTGAGCGTGTCCTCTTCGTCAAGGGGCAAGTCGGCAAAGGTAAGCCGCAACATGCGATCCACATAGAATCCGGGATCTCGTGACCACGGCCGCGACACGTTGAGCGTGAAGTCGTACTGGTCGAAGCGCGATCGCACCGCGAGGTAGTCAACCTGGTGCTCGAGCGGCCAGCCGGTGACGCCCATGTCTTCGAGCCGGTCCTGGAAGGACCGCATGCGCGCCCGCCTTTCGGCCACGGCGCTATCACCGTAGTCGGGGTATCGATCGGCGGCGGCACCCGCAATGTCACGGTTGGGCACGAGTCGTCTGGCGCGCGCGCTGTCCTGCCAGCTCAGAAATTCGTCGTAGAGCGCGACGAGCGCGTCGTAATCGCCGGCGCCGTCCGGCATACCGGGCAGCGGTGCCGCAGTCGCGGCGATCGACAGGAAGAGACCGACCAGCAGCGTGCGGCCGCGGTGCAACGAGCCTGAATCCATCTGTGTGCTCCAACCGAGGTCGCGCCCAGTGTAGCGAAGCGCGAACGACGGGTGACACGGCAATCCGTCGCGTGCGCCAGCCCGGCGTCTGCTAGGGTTAGCCCTGCGATGTTTTGCCCGATCCAGGCGATGTCGCGGCCTTACTCATCACAACCGGAGCATCCATGACCACCGCCAGCGAGTCCCAGACCGTCCGCATCCACTACACGGGCCGATTCACAGACGGCGAGGTGTTCGATTCCTCGGCCGATCGCGACCCGCTCGAGTTCACGCTTGGCGCCGGGCACGTCATCCCGGGCATGGACAACGCCGTCACGGGAATGGCTGTCGGGGATAAGAAGACGGTCCAGATCGAGCCCGCCGAAGGCTACGGCGACCGCGATGAGCGGCTGATCCAGCAGATTCCCAAGGACGCCCTGCCCGACGACGTCGACCCGGCGGTTGGCATGCACCTGCAGAGCCAGACGCCCGACGGTCAGATGATGCAACTGATCGTCACGGCTGTGGACGCCGAGACGTTCACCGTCGATGCCAATCACCCGCTCGCGGGCCAGGTGCTTGAGTTCGATATCGAGCTGATCGGGATCGACTAGCGCTGCACACGGCCCGAGCCGTCGCCACGCATCAGTTTCTCAACCTCCGCCACGGTGACCCGATTGAAGTCACCGAGAATCGAATGCTTGAGGCAGCTCGCGGCAACGGCAAACTCCAGCGATTCCTGACGGTCCTCGTAGGCATTGAGGCCGTAGATGAGTGCCGACGCGAAGCTATCGCCGCCGCCCACACGATCAATGATGTCTGTGATCTCGTAGTGTCGTGACAATCGGAACCCATCCTGGTCGCGCAGACAGGCAGACCAGCCGTTTCGATCTGCGCTTCTAGACTCGCGCAGCGTCACCGCCAACGTACTCATGTTGGGAAACTCGTCCAGCACTTTCTCGGTCAATCGCTCGTAGCGTGTTGGATCCAGCTCCCCGCTTTCGACGTGCACGTCATCGACGCTGATTCCGAGCGACTTCTGGCAGTCTTCCTCGTTGGCAATGCCAACATCCACAAAGCGCACGAGGTCTCTCATGACTTCCGGCGCCGATTTGCCGTACTTCCACAGCTTGCCGCGAAAATTGAAGTCACAGGACACCGTCACGCCCGCGGCCTTTGCGGCCTCGACGGCCGCCATGCTCAACTCGGCTGCGGACTCGCTGATCGCCGGCGTAATACCCGTGATGTGCATCCAGCGCACACCCTCGTAAATCGCGGGCCAGTCGAAGTCAGCGGCGCGCGCTGTGGCAATCGCCGAGTCTGCGCGGTCGTAAACCACGTTTGAGGGCCGTTGGTTCGCGCCGGTTTCGAGAAAGTAGATACCGATCCGGTCGCCCGAGCGCTGCACCTGGCTGACATCAACACCAAAGCCGCGCAGCTCCCGCAGGCAGGCGTCGCCGATCGGGTTGTCTGGCAGTGCCGAGACAAAGCCGCTCTTGAGACCATAGTTCGCGAGTGCCACGGCCACATTGGCTTCGCCGCCGCCGAATGTTGCTTCAAACGCGGGCGACTGGAAAAAACGCTCATGACCCGGCGTCTTGAGCCGCAGCATGATTTCACCAACACTGAGAAACTCGGCCATGACTACCCCCTGACCTCTCTTGCTATTACGCAGGCCTCCAAGGCCAGGCGCGTCACTGTTTCAAAATCACCCCTGGCGATGGCCGCGGCCGGCGTCAGCCAGCTGCCGCCGCAGGCGATGACCGCATCCAGCGCCAGATACTCGGCCAGGTTTCCGGCCGACACACCGCCCGTGGGCATGAACTTGACGTCGCGGAACACCGCACTGAGCGCCTTGAGCATCGGGATGCCGCCCGCCTGGCCCGCGGGAAAGAACTTGAGCACACGCAAGTCCAGGTTCCAGCCGGTTTGTGCCTCTGTGGCGGTCGCGACACCAGGAATGACGTCAACGCCGGCAGCCTGCGCTGCAGCGACGACGGGGGCGCTAAGGCCCGGCGACACAAGAAACGCGGCGCCGGCATCGATACAGGCGCGCGCCTGTGATTCGCTGAGTACCGTACCCGCGCCAACGATCGCCTCCGGTGCGGCATCGACAACTTCGCGCAAGCACTGCAGCGCGGCTTCTGTGCGCAGCACCACCTCCAGTACCGTCAGTCCACCTGCAATCAGTGCGTGCGCCGTGGCAACGGCAACACCGGGATCCTCCGCCTGGATGAGCGGCACAATGGGCGCGCGCTCCAGTCGTGATTGCAGGGCTTGCCGGGTCACGAGAACAGCAGCCCGCCATTGATATCGACATTCGTGCCCGTCAGGAAGCTGGCGGATCCGGACGCCAGATAGGTCACAAGGTCAGCCACCTCGGTGGCCTGCCCTTCGCGGCGCAACGGCGTACCGGCAGCCACGTTGCTGCGGACTTCGTCTTTGGTGAAGCGATCGTGGAACGTCGTGCTGATCATGCCGGGACAGACACTATTGACCCGGATCCCCGACGGACCGAGCTCCTTGGCGAGTCCGCGCGTAAAGGTCATGACCGCGCCCTTCGAGGTGCCGTAGGCAATGGCCCCGGGGCCACCCCCGTCACGACCCGCCTGCGATGCGAGATTGACGATGGCCGCGCCGGTACTCATGTGCGGCACAACGGCTTTGCACGTCAGAAAGGTGCTGGTCATGTTGAGCCGCATGACGCCTTCGAAGAACTCGGCGTCCATGTCGGCCAGTGTCTTGCGGGCAACGAGACCGCCCACGACATTGACCAGGATATCGATCGGGTCGCCAAACGCCTTCTGGGCTTCCGCGACGAGATTGGCCACATCGTCGTCCTTCGTCATGTCACCTCGCACGGCGATGGCCTCGCCGCCGGCGTCCCGGATCGCCGCGACGGTGGCTTCGCCGTCCGACGGCGTACTGAAGTAGTTCACAACGACCTTGGCGCCTTGTGCGGCCAGCGACTCCGATATCGCCCGTCCTATGTCACGTGCACCGCCCGTAACGATGGCGAGTTTTCCTGCAAGAGATGTCATGTCTCGTTCCTTTTATGTGTCGTTGTAGCTAGTTGGCCGTGCGCGGGCTCAGCGGTTGGATCTTTCCGCACAGAAGCCAGACCGAGAGCACGGTCAGAATGGCGAGCCCCGCCCCCACCGCGAATGCAGGCGCGTAGCTGTTGACGGTGATCACCGGGATCAGGAAGTTCAGGCCGACCACGGCGAGCTTGGCGGCGGTGCCCGCGAAGCCCGCCAGGGACGCGACAGACTCGCCGCTGTAGAAATCACTGGGCAGCGTTTGAATGTTGCCTACCGCTGTCTGGAAACCGAACAGGATGGCCGCCATGAGGAGCACCGCGATGAGCGGTGTCGCTGCCTTGATCGTCAGCAGCAGGCTGACCAGCATGATCAGACCGCCGAGCCCGATGACGAACTTCCTCGTCTTGGTGACCGTCCAGCCCGCCTTGATTCGATTTTGTGCCAGCAGGCCGCCAAACCAGGCACCGAACATGGCGCCGATATAGGGCACCGCCGCGTACTTCGCGATCTCGGCGACACCGAAGCCATAAGTCTCGTTGAGGTAGAGGGGCAACCAGCCCACGAACAACCACCAGATCGGGTCGAGGAAGAAGGATGCGAGGATCACGCCCCAGCTTTCCTTGCGCGACAGGATCTCAGCGGATGTCGGCGCGTAGTCTGCGACCTCTGCGGTTTCCTCACTGCGCTGCCCTGTCAGGATGAACTCACGCTCTTCCTGGTCGAGCCAGGGATGATCCGCGGGCCCCGACTTGTAGATGATGAGCCAGGGCACGAGCCACAGAAAGCCCAGCGCACCTATGGCGATAAAGGTGGCCTGCCAGCTCTCGAACCACAGGAAGAGAAAGCCAACTATGGGTGCCGAGATGATGCCGCCAATTGCCGCGCCCGAGTTGAAAATGCCTTGCGCCAGTGCACGCTCGTTGATCGGAAACCACTCGGCATTGGCCTTGGTGGCACCGGGCCAGTTGCCCGCCTCTGCAACACCCAGAAGTCCCCGGAAAATGGAAAACGTGAGCAGTGAGTTCGCAACCGCATGCAGCATGGTCGCTGCCGACCAGGCAGCAATTGCGAGCACGAACCCAAGACGCGTTCCGATCCAGTCGAAGATCTTGCCGAATAGCGTTTGACCAAACGCATAGGCAAAGGTGAAGACATTGATGATGATCGCGTAGTCGGTCTTGCTCAGGCCGAGCTCCGCCGAGATCTCGGGCCACAGCACCGCAAGCGCACCACGGTCGATGTAGTTGATGACCGTGGCGATGGCTACCAACGTCACGATGATCCATCTGAGATTGCCCTTCACTCGCCTTCCCCCTGCTGGAGAAAGTCCTCACGTACGGGGCTGAAGACGTCGAGCAACACGCCCGACTTTTGACAGAGGGCGCCGTGATCGAGGTGCGGCCCCACATAGAAGCTGTCACCCGGGCCAAGCAACTGCTCCTTGCCATCGATCGAGACCAGGAACTCGCCGCTTTCTACATAGCTGACTTGCGAATGGGGATGGGCGTGAACGTCACCGCGCGCGCCCGCATCAAACTCAACGCGCGCCACCAGGAGCGACGCGTCGTAGCCTAAGATCTGGCGCCGAATGCCGTCACCGACATCCTCGACGACGACGTCCCGGCCGACCAGAAAGGCTTTGCTAGCGTGCTTCATTGACCCCCCAATTGATCGCCGCACACGGCGATCATTAAGCACCGCGCCGTCCCGACGCGTTTCAGCCAGCTTTGTGGAATACCCCGGAAAACGCTGGCAAGACACACCACGCGGAGACTCCAGACGACCTGGCTTTTTGATTTCGGTCACTGTAACCAATTAGCGTGATACTGGTCAAACATTTTCTATGACCAACTGGTCTATCCGGTGAGAACGCGATGCAAACCAATTTGCCGTAGTCTCGGCTCAAGAACACAGAGTTTCTCGAAAACAGCGACCGGGGAAAACGATTGTAAGCTGTTTTTATTAGACTTTTTCTGCGGTGCGGCGCCTTCTGTAGGTGGCAGATACGTTATCTAACCAATTCTTGTATTCGTGATAAACTGATCGGAGAACCGGCCCGGTATCGGGATTCGGCATGCAGAGAGGATGCCCATGCCCAGCGAAAAGCGCCTTTATCGAAGTGTTCTGATCAGACTCGAGAAGCTGATCGAAGATGGCGAGTATCCGCCCGGCGGACGGCTGCCGCCTGAGCGCGAATTGGCAGAGCGTTTTGGCGTGAGTCGTCCAACAGTCCGCGAGGCGATCATTGCACTCGAGGCGCTTGACCGCGTCGAAGTGAAGACAGGGTCCGGTGTCTATGTGCTCGATACACCGAAGCGGGTCAACGGCATCGATGCCAGCATCAGCGCATTTGAGCTTACCGAAGCGCGCGCGCTCATCGAGGGCGAGGCAGCGGCACTGGCCGCCACGATGATCTCCGATGAGCAGCTCGCGGCGCTTGAGGCTGTGATGCACGAAATGGTCGATGAGTCAGAAGACGGGGAGCTGCTGTCAGAGCAGGCCGACCAGAAGTTTCATCAGATGATCTCCGAGGCCACGGGCAACAGCATGATGATCTCGGTGTTCAATAGCCTCTGGCACATCCGGGACCACTCACCGGCGGTGCACGCGGCCTACCAGGCAATCTGCGGGATGGAGCCGCAATCGCGGGTCGACGAGCACGTCGAGATTCTCAAGGCACTCAAGAAACGTGATCCCAAAGCGGCTCGCGAAGCGATGCACAATCATTTCGCACGCATCCTGAACAAGCTGATTGCCGCCAACGAGCAGGCGCACATCGAGGAAATCCGGCGCAAGACGCAAGAGAGCCGCGAGCGCTTTTCGTTGAACCACCTGTCCTCCGGGGCGAATTGATCCGCCGCAGCGCCTCAGGGCACC
The DNA here is from genome assembly GCA_039821605.1 of Pseudomonadota bacterium. GTDB lineage: Bacteria > Pseudomonadota > Gammaproteobacteria > Steroidobacterales > Woeseiaceae > CALBPI01. The sequence goes on from JBCBNV010000005.1 coordinate 326,098, forward strand.
TCACGCAGCACAAACGGCCCCGTCCAGCTCAACACCGTGCCGGCCACATCCAGCCTATGCCGCGCCGACGCTGATGCATTCGTATTGGCCAGCGCGAACACGCGGCGCTTGCCCGATACGAACGTTATGGCGACCACCGTATAGCGCGCATCGTCGAGGATGACCTCGAGCCCCGTGACGCGCGGCTTGGCCTGCACGGCAGTCTCGGTCACCGGGCTGTACTGCCCGTGCGGCTCAATAGCGTTGACGAACACCGTACTCGCGATGCCCTGACGTCGAATCAGAAACCCGGGCTCGCGCCGCAAGTTGAACGCCGGGTCATTGGCACCGATCCGCACAAGGTGCAGCGTGTCGGTCGGCAATGATGCCGTTGTGAGCGTGTAAAACTTCCGGGCATGCAGCCAGGTCATTTGCGAACTGGGCGCCACCGGCCGTCCGCTCGCTTCCAGAAACAGATGCTGGAATCCATTGTCCTCACCCAGGGGCTCCAGAACCTGCGGCGCCTCCAAGGGGAAGTTGGTATCGAGCATCTGACCCAGGAAGTAGAAGGGCAAATCCAGTTGTTTGGGCCGGTCTCCCGTTACTTTCAGGATGTCGAGTACAAACGGCTTCTCGAGTGCGGCATCCTGAATCATCACCAGCGTTCGGTGCAGGACATTGCCGGGATAGGCGTTGCGCTCTTTCGCACTGACGAGCTGGACCTCACCCCTGGAAACGTCGAAGGCGTACAACTCCGAATGGTGCCGACTGCCCACCTCGTAGGCGCCACCAAAGTGTGACGACCCATCCACTGTAACGGTGTTGTGCGCAATGCTCTGCTTGGCCCACGTCGCATTCTCAGGCAGGTAGTTTCCGCCGCCCTTTTGCTCAATGTTGACGAAGCGGGACATCCCGTAGTCCTGCAGCACCTCATCGCCGCGCTCGTAGAGTGAAAACGACAACTTGTCGTAGTGCCCGTGACTGAGCCCCTGAGCGGAGTACTTGAAGACGAGTGTGAGCGCCTCGTTGGCGGCCCGAAGAACGGCAACGCCGCCTTCGCTTCCATCCTGGCCGTCCGACAGGTTGATTGAGCGCTTCTCGTAGGACTGCGCCTTGCCGTCGCGCAGCGCCAGCGCGACGGCAATACCGGCATCGTCGAGCAACACAGCGTCCTGCACGGCTGCGATGCCGAGCAGCTGAGCATCACCACCACCCATGAGATAGGCAATGTCGACGGCCGTCACGCCCTCCCGGCCATAGATGGACATGCCTTTCTGCGCGTCATTGAGCGGAAAGAACTCGCCATCCGCGTCCGACAACTGAAGCATCGCATCGACGGCTTTGAGCAACTGACCGTCACGACGCTCGAACACCCCGAGTTCCGGGCGATTGTTGTGCAGCGCCTGCGCAAACACGAGAAACGGGTACATGGCGTAGCGCTGATAGTAGGGACCTTCGGTGTAGTACCCATCGGGCGAAAACGGCGCCTCGAGATTCGCAAGAAAGCCCGCCTTGCCCTGCTGGTCGAAGATGAACCCGCCGTCGTTGTCCGTCGCCTTGAGATCAATGTCGAACTGATCCGAAGGCAGGCCACGGAGCGCTCGGTCTACCAACTCGTCGTCGTCCATGACGAGACCTATCATGCCGACCGCGGCATTGCCCCAGGTGCTGTGGTTGTGAATGCGGTTGAAAAAACGCGGATTGGCCACGGAGATGTGATCCGCAAATGGCCGAAACAGGTTGTTCTCGAGGCGCTCGCGTTCCTCTGGCGTCAGGAAGTCGTGGATGGTGTCGTACGCCTGGCTCGCGTATACCAGCCAGTTCGCATCATTGAGGCACTGCCAGAACAACTTGCCCCGTGCGTAGGAGCGGGTCTTCGGGTGCAACGGCAGGCCCCGGTACATCGCCTCGTACTGAAACAGCATGTCGCGGACATAGCGTGCGTAACGCTCGTCCTCGAGAATCTGGTAGAGCACCCCCGCCTTCTGCATGACGAAGAAGTTCCGCTTGTGGCGTTCGTGGGTGTAGCCCCCCGAGTAGTCCTCGGGGATCGGCGTCTCGATGCCCGCAGCGATTTCTGCCTCGACCTCGGCCTGCGCACGCGCCACGGCGCGGTCGAACAGCGGGACCGTTCCCAGCGCGGCTCGAATCTGCGCGACCCCGTCCCGGGTCAGAATCAGCTTCGGGTGCCCGCTGTCGGCCGGACTTGGTGACGGCGCGAATGCCAGCGGCACCGCCACAACCGCAATCCTCAAGAAATCTCGCATTCGCCGGCACCCCTCGCCTTTCGTCACCATGCGTGTTCCCCAACGCATCGATCGCGATGTCCACGCCAGAATCGACAAGGACGCCACTACCCGCAAATGGTAAGGTATCAGCATTAACCAATACTGTCGCCATTTGCTCATTATTGGGCGCCCAATTATATCAATTGGTAAGCACGCTGGAGCCCTGCATGCTGATTCGCACCTTGCCACTCATCGCCATCGGTGTCCTTTCGGGACTGCTCAGCAGCTGCACGTCGGATCAAGCGGACCGGGTGGTCGAGACTATCGAGCAGTTCGATGCCGCCGTGGGCCAACTGCAGCCCGGGGACACGCTCGTACTGGCGAACGGCATCTGGCGCGACGTCGAGCTGCGCTTCGTGGGAACCGGCACCGCGGACCGGCCCATCACGCTGCGTGCGCAGGAAGCGGGTAAGGTCATTATTTCCGGCCAATCGAGCCTCGCCCTCTCGGGCGAACATCTCGTCGTGTCCGATCTCGTCTTCCGGGATGGCTACACGCCCACCACCGAGGTCATCGCATTCAGAACGGCCAAGGACACGCTTGCCAATTACAGCCGCGTCACGAACACCGTCATAGACAACTTCACCAATCCGGAGCGATTCGCCTCCGACATCTGGGTTGCGATCTATGGCAAGAACAACCGCTTCGATCACAACTCACTGCTCAACAAGGGGAATGCGGGCGTGACTCTGGCCGTGCGAATGAACACCGAGGCCAGTCGAGAGAACGGGCACGTGATCGAGTACAACTACTTCGGGCCGCGCCAGACCCTGGGCTCCAACGGCGGCGAGACCTTGCGGATTGGCACGAGCCACTATTCTCGCGAGTTCTCGAACACCGTCGTTCGCAACAACTACTTCGACAGAACCAGCGGCGAGCTCGAGATCATCTCCAGCAAGTCCTGCGGCAATGAGATTAGCGACAACGTCTTCTTCGAAAGCCAGGGCACGCTCACCATGCGGCACGGCCATTACACGGTCGTCGAAGGCAACTATTTCCTGGGCAACCGCAAGCCCAATACCGGCGGCATCCGCATCATCAACGAGAACCAGACCGTTCGAAACAACTACCTTTCGGGCCTGACCGGTCATCGGTTCCGTGGTGCGCTCGTGATCATGAACGGCGTCCCGAACGGCCCGATCAACCGCTATGACCCGGTCATCGATTCCGTCATGGACAACAACATCGTAGTCGACAGCGATCACATCCAGCTGTGCGCGGGCAGCGATGCCGAACGGTCGGCAGCCCCCACCGGGTCCACAATGCGCAACAACCTGTTCATGAGTCGCACGAATCTCGATCCCTTCACCATCTACGACGATATCTCGGGGATCACCTTCGAAGGCAATGTCATCAATGAAGAGGCGCGACTGCCGATTGACGCCGGCTTCAGCAAAACCGCCTACGCCGTGTCCGAGAACACGCACGGGCTGCGCGTGCCCGCGCAATCCCTGATAGACCAGATCCAGTTTGGCGAAGTCCGGCTCCCGGTCAGCAAGGCAGAGGCGGGCGCGAGCTACTACGAGAAGCGAGACCCCGTCGTCGCCTTCTCCAGTGGCGCGACAACGCGTGTCGCGCCGGGCACCAACACGTTGCTGGCCGCGATTCGGGACAGCGGCCCCGGCGATATCCTGGTGCTCGACAACGGCGGCGAGTACCTGCTGACGAAGTTCGCGTACGTCCATCACCCGTTGACGATTCACGCAGCACCCGGCGACAAACCGGTGATCCGTTCCGAGAAGCCGACATTCCTGTTCATCGAGAACGGCGGTGCGCTGGAACTCGACAACCTCTGGCTCGATGGCTCGGAATCGCCCGACCTCTATGGCAACAACGTCATCAGCACGAGCCGCTATTCAATGACCCGGAATTACTCGCTGTCGGTCCGCAACAGCCGGATCACCAATCTGGACGTCAATCACAGCTTCAATTTCATGGGCGTCTACAAGAGTACGTTTGCCGACTCGATCGAGATTCGCGACACGGAAATGACCAACGTTACCGGGTCCATTCTTGCGTTCGACAAGGAACCCGAAGACCTGGGCATTTACAACGTTGAGAACGTGACGATCAGTAACAGTCGGTTCTCGGGCATCCAGGGCGCGGTCGCAAACATCTATCGCGGCGGAACGGACGAAAGCACGTTTGGTCCCATCGTCTCTGTCACGGACAGCCACTTTGAAGAGGTCGGACTTGGGCGCCGAAACAAGTCGGGCGCGTCACTCGCGTTTCACGGGGTTCAACGCCTTCACATCTCGAACTCGAGCTGGAAGGGCAGCGCACCGCTCGCACTCCATCTGACAAATGGCGAGCCCATTACGGAAATCGCGGATGTTGTCATGGAGAACACCGGGCCCATTCGAGCGAATGAAGAACGCTACGTCACACGCAACGTGACGTATCGGTAACTCAAGCCGGGCCTGGCTAGTCGTCGAGCGCGACCTTGCTGACGACAAAGTCGGCGAAGCGGACGTGCTCCTCGTCCGGTCGAAGGTTGTCGAGATCAACAAGCGATCGATAGATGCCCCACTTGGGCCGCACGAAATGCGCCGGACTCTCGCCACGCCATAAGTCGAGTGGATCGACATCGATGTCGAAGACGACTGCGTCATCCCGCGCTCGGGTCACGATCATCCGTAATGCCCCTGTGTCGGAGAACGTCGCCCGGCAATAGGCATCGAGCCATTCGCCGGTCACCTCAGACCATTCGGTTCGCGCCAGCAATGCCGTCTCTTGCAAGGGGCTGTGGCGCACCTCGATGCCGTCTTCGCCGCCGCGCTCCGAGCCCGAGATCGTGATGAGGGGCTGGCTGTCATTGCCGCCGACAGCCTTCAACTGAAACAGGTGCGTAAACCGTGTCGAGACGGTCATGTCGGCGTTGATTTTGAATTTCCAGCGGAAGACCAGGGTGTCGTTCTGAAATCCCTTGACCGCGTCCTCAGACCGATTGTATGTCTTGATCTCGTTGCGCTGCCTGTCCGTGATATCCAGACGATCCCGATCTCTGTCGAGGTCTCGGTGGATGACGAAGACAAAATGGTCACCGACCTCTGCGTCGGTGTCCTCGTAGATGTGCTCGACACCCGGATGATTGATCGTGTACAGATCCGGGGCTTCGATCGGGTTTGGTCCCCCGAAATTCCGAATCAGATCGTACGTCTCCACGCCTGCCTGGAAACCGTCGGCCGACAACGTGCGAACCGACAGCTCGGTGTAGGCCACGGTATCGACGGGTCGCGGCGTCACGACGGGCGGTGGGTTCGGGGGGACCGCGACAGCCGGTGTGCCACCGCCCGACCCGCATCCGCCAAGGCTCATTGCCAGGGCCCACAGCGTGCGCGACGAAGAGAAACGCGGGTGTCGCTGCGCACGGCGGCTGGTGGCGCTCATGGCGAGAACATCACAGAACGGTCACCAGGACCGCGCCACAGTGCAATACGGATGCAGTGAAAAAGGCCCCGGCACAAGGCCGGGGCGCATGTTCAGAAGCGGTAGCTGGCACCGAACGTGATACGACGATCGGTCAGACCCTGGAAGCAGAGCAACGCGTTTTCATTGACGCAGTACTGCTCGACTTCCGACTCCGTGATGTTGATCGCCTCAATGCCGACATTGAGGTTGTCGTTGACGTTGTAGCTGATGCTGCCGTTGAGCTGGCCCCGGTCATCTTGAACCACGGGGAAGCCCCACGGGAAACTCGTCGTGCTGCCGAAGTCAGTCGAGCGATAGGCCTCCCGCCAGGTGTAGCGGAGTCGCGCAGAAAGATCGTACTTCTCGTAGAAGACCGTGACGTTGTAGGCGTTCTCCGAGAGGTCTACGAGCGGCTGACGCAGCGTGACATCGGGATTGCCCAGGGCCGTAAACACCGTATCGGCGCGGCTCGTGGGGCCGAGGAAGTTATCGCCGCCGTCGAAGTCCTGAATCGTGTAGTTGACCAGGAAGCCAAAGCCCGAGGCCCAGCCCAGCTGTTCCTCGAAATTGGACAGGTCGTACTGAATCGCGAACTCGAAGCCGGACTGGGTGGTTTCACCGGTACCGTTGATGATCTGCGTGGTCGGAACACAAACACCTGGCGGTGTGCCTGGCGGTGCGAACACGTTGGGATCGGCGATCGGGTTGAAGATGCCGCCGGCCTCGCACGGGTCCGTGATATCGCGGAAACCATTGGCGTCCTCGATGGGGTCCTCGTCGTTGCGCACGAAAACGCCAGTACGCTCTTTGCGGAAGTAGCCGATGCTCGCGACGGCGGCGGGTGCGAAGTACCACTCGGCCGAGAGATCGAGCGAGTCCACTTCTTCCGGCTCGAGCGCGGGGTTGCCCAGGCTTACGGGCGGGTTCGGGCTCGTGCTGAACGAGAATGACGTTGACAGGTCGTCAAAGTTGGGACGCCGGATGTCCTTGGTCCAACCCAGCCGCAGGACGAGATCGTCACGAGGGCTTGCCACGATGTTGATACGTGGCAGGAAGAACTCGTAGCTGGAGCTTGTAGAGGTTGGCGTGCTGACACCGTCGGTGACACGAAAGCCGCGTGAGTCGAGATCTGTATCGACGTAGCGGAAACCAAAATTGCCGCGGAACATGCCGACCTCGAAGTTGGCCTGGGCGTACAGCGCGCTTGTGGTTTCCTCAACGTCGAAGAAGGACGCCGTTCGCGAGGTCGGATCGCTGATCGGTGCACGGGTCGCACCCGTAATCGCGTTGTTCGCGGCAATCGCGTTGTTGATGACGTCCAGAACGGCGCCGGGGTCTGAGTTGGCGGTTTCGGGATTGATGAGCAGGAAGTCACGGACAAAAAGCGCCCGGCCATCCGCCGCATCAAAGTTGTCCGGACCCGTCGTCAGGATGCTCTCGAACAGATCACCGGTCGGCGCCTCCGCAAGATTACGTATACCCGTGTTCGAGCGCACCTCGTCTGTCGTGCTCGAGGTCTTGTTGTAGCGGTAACCAAAATCGATCGACGAGATAGCCTCCCACTGCAAGTCGAACGAGAAGTCCGTGAGAAAGGCGTCTTCCGTGTTCTCGGTGTTGTCCTGCCCGATGTTCACGTCACGCAGGACGTAGTTGGCGGGATCGAGCAGGTCAGCCGGTGCGGGCGCGCCGGCGGCGCCAAAGGCGATACCGAAGGTCAATCCACCGCGAAGGTCGTAGGCGAACGGCGTACCGTTCTCATTGCTGCTGTTCGTTGCCGCATTCGGGTTGATGAAGTTCAGCGTTGTACTGAAGTTGGGGTTGTCGGTATCTGAGCGAGATGTTGAGACCTCGACGCGACCCGACCAACGGTCGCGCTGCCAGTCCGTGCCCAGCCTGAATATCTGGCTCTCCGTGACTCGCGAACTCGTGTCGGTGGACAGACGCAGGTTCGGGTCAGCGTCGCCGGCTTCGATCGGAATCGTGCCGAACAGCGCCGCCTGGATGGAACCCAGGTTCTGGGCACCGCTCTCGCCGTCGATCGTGCCGAAATTGACGAGCTCGAAGCCGTCGGGCGCCGCGACGTTGCGAAGATCCGAAACACCGGATGCCTGAACGCGAGAGCTTTCCTGGAGGCGCTCCTGATCGTTGATGATGGTGTCGAAGTAGACCGTCATGCTGTCGTTCGGCGCCCACTCGAAGGAGCCTGCGAAGTTGACCGTCTCGTATTCGAAGTTGTCGTAGTCCTGCACCAGGAACTGGATGGGCAGGAAGTCGAAGGACTGCGCGCTCGCCGCGCCGCTCGTCGAACCCACGAAGTTGTCTCGGTCAGCTCGCGGACGGAACGCGCTAACGTCTTGTTCGGTGTAGCTCGCGCTGACGACAACGCCGAAATCGCCGGAATCCGTCGACCAGTTATCACCCCAGGTACCCGAAAGGCGAGGCTGGATTCCGTCCGTGGACAGACTACTGTCCTCACCCTGGATGCGCCCTGCGGCCAGCGGCTCGCTCAGTTGAAGCGGGCGGATCGTTTTCAGATTGATCGTGCCACCGACGGAACCCTCGATCGTCTTGGCTTCCGGTGACTTGGTGACTTCGACACCCGCGATGATGGCGGCGGATACATCCTCGAAGTCGATACCGCTGCGGCCTGCGCCGGAGCCTACGGTCGAGACGCCATTGACCTCCGTCCGGTTCGCGTTCGTTCCGCGAATCTGCACGCCGTTGCCCACGCCTGCTTCGCGCGTGATCTGGATCCCCGGAATGTTCTCGAGGACTTCAGCGAGGTTCTGGTCGGGAAGCTTGCCGATGTCCTCGGCGATGATCACTTCGACAAGGTTGTCGGAGTTTCTCTTCTGGTCAATCGCAGTTGCGAGCGATCCGCGGATGCCCTTCACTACAATTTCTTCGATTGGTTCGTCCTGTGCGATCGCCGCTGAAATCAGCGTTAACGTCGATACAGGTAGTGCGAGCAGTGCGCTCGTCCGCTTCACGTTCATCTTAGTCCCCCCTAAGAAGCAGTATTTTGTCGGTAATCTACCGAAGGGGGTTTATAATCCAATTTTGACCGAAATGCCAACCTAGTTTACTCGCCAATAATGATTTATTGGCCTTACCAATTTATCTAAACCTTTGTTTTTTGCCGCCTATTGATTGTTTTCGGTACAAATATGGCTACTAGCCGGGCAAGTGAATGTTCCGGGAACGAACACAAGAAATGCTATTGGTAAGCGCTTTGGTATCACGACAATCAGGAATTGGTTTCCCTAATCACAGGTTGGCCAGGGAATTGCCGCAGTGTGCGGCCTGTGTCAGTCCGCCACGTTTCTCGGCATCGACGTTGAATCAAACCGTTCCCAGCCATGGCCATCGAACGGGTCAACGCCCAACTGGCGCATTACGTGCGGGAAGTCGACCATGACCCAGTTGTCGACGATCTTGCCATCAACCACTTTCCAGAAATCCATGTAGCGAATCTCGACGCGCTTGCCCGTGGGGGCGATGCCCATGAACTCGCCGCTGTGCACGGCCTCCTGGCGCCCGAAGGCCGCGCACCATTCGCCCTGGGTAATGCGCGCCTCATCGGTGCAAACCTTGTCGGAGAATGCTGCCTGAAACGGGCGCTGCCAGCCGTCCTGGAATTCCTTGAGCCCGTTCTTGAAGCCGCAGCCCGCGTTGCCGATCCAGCGGAACGACTCGCTGAAGAAGCGACCCATACTGTCGATGTCGTGGTCGTTGAGGCCGTCGACCATGGCGTCGATGACGCTCAGCGTCTCTTCGGTTTTGGAGAGGTCGTTGTCTTTCGTCAGCTCAGCCTGTTCGGGGCGTTGTCCACTCACGTCATGTTTCCTCGCTTCAGGGTTTGAAGTCGACGGGCTGGCGATCGAAAGTCACCTCACGCATACGTTCGAGGACATCCACACCGAGCTGCGCCCAGACATCGAGCAGGTCAATGAGTACCCAGTTCTCGCGGATCTGGCCGTTCTCACAGCGCCAGAGATCGAGGCTCGAAAAGTGAATCTCGCGGTTAGACGGGCTAATCCCCATCCAACCATCGCCCGATACCGTCGCGTGCATCGCGGGCCAGCCGCAGAACGCCACGTAGTCGCCGTCGGCGAAATAGCAGTCGTAGCCACCTGCCTTTGTGTCCGATGAGCGGTCGGGCAGGCTTTTGAGAAACGGAATCTGGTGCCAGTTCCGAAACCCCGACAGGCGGCGGTTGGCGCCAATGCCGGCGGGCCCGTACCAGTTCATCTTGGGGTGCCAGAATTGCTCGAGATTCATGGCCTCGGGGCCGCCCTCGGCGAAGCGCGAGAGTCCATTGATCATGTCATTGACGAGTTTCATGCTGGCCGCACTGTGCACCGGGTCGCTGTCGCCGCGGACAATACCGGCATGCGAGGCCGGACCTGGCACAAGCAACTCAACACCCAGACTGGGCGCCAGGGGCCAGGCGCGCGCCTGCATCATGACCGCCGGGATGTCCCAGAGCAGGCGCAGGTCCGAAATACGATCGTCGCGGAAGCCGAAGAACTCGATGTAGCGCATGTGCACGAAGTGGCGCGTCGCGGGTATGTCGAGCCAGGGCCGCTCGAACACGCCAGAGTAGTAGCCGCCGCAACCGATCCAGTCCTTACCCTGGTCGTGCGCGCCGATGACAATGTAGTCGCGACGCTCAAGGTCAGGGATCGCCGCAAGCAAGGGCGCATAGCCTGTCTCGAACAGCGCTGCCGGACCCTTCACTCGCCCCAGAGGGTGTGCGAGCTGTACATCGCAGTCGAGCGAACACAATGCTGAGAGTTGATCGGGAAGCGCCGCCGCATCGCAGTCGTAGAGCGCGCTACGGTAGTCCTCGAAGAACGCTTTTCTCGCGCCGATGCCGGTCATTTCAAGTACTCCAGGAACAGGGCCACATCCGCGTCTGCGGCGGCCTCGCGGCGGTCTGTCGCAAAGTAGTGATCGGACTCCGGGTACAACGATAGGGCATGCAAGCGCCCGGCATCGGCAAGTGCGCGCGCAAAGGTCAGGCTATTGGTGGCCCGGGTCGCCGTATCGCCGACGGCGTGGTGCACGATGACAGGGCCGTCGAGCCCGTCGAGCTGGTCGGCGAGGCCGTCCACGTTCATCGTGGCCCAGAACGAGGCCGCGCGCACATCGTCGGTTGCTAGCAGCACGCGCAGCGCCACGCTGCCACCCATGGAGTGCGACCAGAAGAACACGTTGTTCGCATCGGCCTGTTCGAGCTGGTCGATAGACGACAGCAGGGCCGCGACGTCCTCGGCGTAATAGTCCACGGACTGATCGTACTGCGGATCAACAAAGGCAAAGCCCTCGGAGCTGTTGTGCCCCCGGTAGTCGGGAATCACAGTCAGGAAGCCGCGCGTCGCGAACAGTCCAGGTACTGAGCGATAGTAGTCACCCGGCCGGGCATCCACGCCGCCGCTTGTGATGCCGTAGCGTCGCGGGTCCGGTACGTAGCCGTGATTTGCAACAACGACGGGAAAGCCAGCCGCAGGCGCCGGCGTATCCGGCACGGCCACCATCGCGTGCAGCTTCAGGCCCGCGTGCTCGTATGCGACGAGGTAGGCCGAGTAGCCTGCCTCTGCCTCGAGCGGCCGCACCCGCTCAAGCGTCACATCAAACACATGCTCGCGCAGCGCATCGATGCTCATGGGCGGCGGCCGCGGATCGGCCGCGCAGGCCTGAGCCGCCAGCACCGTCAGGGCCAGCGCGACACCCATGGCCCGCATCAGATCAACGCCTCGAAGGCGTACAGGAACACGATCGTAAAGACAAAGAACACGAGCAGCCACCAGCTCACACGGTCGATCTTGCCGGGCACGAGGTACCAGCCATTTTCCATCTCGGGCAGGCCTTTTTCACGAAACTCGCGTTGCTGGCCCGGGATCGAGTAAGCCGACCATTCAGCTTGCGGGCCATCGATGAGCCGGCTCGCCACGAGCGACACGATGATGTTCACGCCGCCACCGATGACGCAGTACCAGGGCCAGGCGATGTCCGTCTGCGTGGCGACGAGCCAGATCATGATAAAGCCGACGGCAACGCCGGCAAGCAGACCCTTCTCCGTGGTCTGCTTCGAGAAAAAGCCGAGGCCGAACATGCTCAGCTTGGCACCCACGAAATAGGAGCCGATCTGCGACAGCGTGCGCAGGATCGAACCCTCGCTGTTCACGTACAACATCGCCGGCACGATAATGAGCACGGCCCAGAGCACCGTGAAGCCGCGCGTGACCGTGAGGTAGTGCTCGGGCGACGCGTCCCTCTTGTAGTAGCGCTGGTAGAAGTCGATTGTCGAAATCGTGGCCAGCGAGTTGAAGGCCGAGTCGAGCGACGACATCGAGGCCGCAACCACCGCCGCGGCGATGATCCCCATGAGTCCCGGCAGTCCATAGTCCGTCGCGAAGCTCAGGATAATCGTATTGCCGTCGTCAAACTCCTGGCCGCCGTAATAGCCGTAGAAGAGGATGCCGAGCACGAAGAACAGGAAGTAGATGAAGAATGCGACGAAGCCCATAAGCAGGAACGACTTCTTGGCGTCGCCGATGTTCTTGGCGGCCAGTGTCCGCTGAACCATCATCTGGTTGGCGCCGTACACCGTCACGTGGAATATCGTCATGGCAAACACGCCCGACCACACTGTGGCCTCAAGCGTGAAGTCCATCGACAGGTCCAGCGGATTCGTCTTGCCGGCGGCCTTGAGGCTGTCGAGCACCTCCCCGAGTGGGGCCGGCATGTTGTTGATGAGCGCAAAGAAGATGATCAGGGCGCCCACGAGCAGCACGCCCGCCTGAATCACGTCGGTCCAGATCACCGCCGTAATGCCGCCCATCATCGTATAGATGAGTGCGATGATGGTGACCATGACGATGGCCAGCTTCACATCGACGCCCGTGATGAACTGAATGACCAGTGCAGTCGCGTAGAGCACGGCGGCCGAGGTCAGCGCCTGCGAGACGAGGAACACGGCCGAGATCACCGCGCGCGAGGTCGGGCCAAAGCGCTGCTCCATGTAATCGTAGATCGACGCCACGCCGGAGTTGAAGAAGAACGGCAGAAAGATCGTGATCACGAGGAAGATCACGATCGGATAGTTAAGATGGATCGCGATGACAGCGATGCTCTCGGAGTAGGCCCAGGCCGGGCCACCCAGGAACGACAGCGCGCTCACGTAGGTCGCAATGACCGAGATGCCGATAGCCCACCAGGGTGTCGTACGCCGCCCAAGGTAGAAGTCCTCAGCCGTTTCGACTCTCTTGCTGAGCACCCAGCCCAGCAGCAGATTCAAAAGCACATAGGTGACGAGGATGATCCAGTTGAGCGTACCGAATTCAGCCATGGGCGCGTCTTCCTGCCAGGGTTCTCGTTATTGCGCGGTCCAGCCGCCGTCGACACGCAGACTATGGCCCGTGACCATGCCTGAGGCCGGTGCGACCAGGTACAGAACGGCCTGCACGATGTCGTCGAGCGAGGCCAGCTTGCCCATCGGGATCATGCCAAACACGAAGTCGCGGAACGCCGGGTTGTCGAGCATGGGCTTGGTCATGGGCGTTTCCACGAAGGTGGGCGCGATCGTGTTGACTCGGATACCGTGGGGCGCGAGCTCGACGGCCATCGCCTTCGTGAGCCCTTCAACGGCGTGCTTGGTCATGCAGTACACACTGCGGTTCGGCGAACCCACGTGACCCATCTGGGACGACATGTTGATGATCGCGCCGGGGCCGCCCGCCCGCAGCATGGCCTGCGCGGCAGCCTGCGCGACCCGAAACGCCGCCCGCACATTGAGGTCGAGCACGAAATCCAGTGACTCCGTATCGACCTCGACGAAGGGCTGTGGCCGGTTGGCGCCTGCGTTGTTGACGAGGATTGACAGGCCTTCGATCTCAGCGACACGTGCCACGAAAGCGTCCTCGGTGACGTCGCCCGTCCAGATCTCTATCCGGCCCGAACTGCGGGCAGCAAGCGCCTCGAGGTCGGAGAGCGTGCGCGCTGTCGCAATGACTTGGGCGCCCGCTTCGGCCAGCCCCTCGGCGCAAGCGCGGCCCAGCCCACGACCGGCCCCCGTGACGAGCGCGAGCTGTCCTGACAGGCTTTCAGACATGTTCGGCGCCAAATTGCATACGAATGCAATACTGCCTACTATCCGGCGACAATGAAAGCCGGCAAGCTATCGCGGCGTATGAACAAGACACGAAGAACCAAGGACAAACGGAGCAAGTCGGGCAAGAAGCGTGCGACCTCCTACGATGTCGCAGAGCTGGCCGGCGTCTCGCAATCGGCAGTGTCCCGGGTCTTTCAGGACGGCGCCAGCGCATCGAAAGCCATGCGCGAACGGGTCATGGCCGCCGCCGATAAACTCGGCTACAGGCCCAACGCAATTGCGCGCGGTCTGATCACGCAGCGCTCCAACATGGTCGCCGTTGTGATCTCCAAGCTCACCAACCTCTACTACCCGGAAGTGCTCGTGCAGCTCACACAGCGCTTCTCGGAACGCAACGTGCGCGTGCTGTTATTCGCATTGGAGCGCGAGAGCGATACGGGCAGTGTGGTCGAGCAAATGCTGCAATACCGTGTCGACGGCGTTATCACAGCCGCCATGTTTACGCCCGAACAACTGCGCACCATCGAAAGCGCCCACATCCCAGTCGTGTTCTACAACCGGACGTCGCGTGAGCCGCTCGTGAGCTCCGTTCGTTGTGACCAGGAGGCCGGAGAGCGTTGGCTCGTCGACGAACTGGTTCGCGCCGGGCACCGGTCATTCGGCGTCGTCGAGGGCCCCGAAGACTCGGTGGTGAGCATAGAACGCAAGATGGGCGCCCTGAACGAGCTCGCCCAGCTCGGTATCACCGACGTCACGACCGTCAGCGGCGACTTTGGCTACGAGACGGGCCGGGCCTGTTTCTCGGAACTCGTGGAGCGGCGCGGCAACGTACCCGATGCCATCATCGCGGCCAACGACGTCATGGCCATCGGCTGCATCGACGAGGCACGCGAGGGGCATGGTCTGATCGTGCCCGAAGACATTTCTATCGTCGGCTTCGACGGGGTCGGCCCGGCACGCTACGCAGCCTATGAAGTCACCACGGTGCGCCAACCTGTGCAACGCATGACGGAATCGGCGGCATCGATGCTGCTCGAGCGCATCGAGCGGCCTGAGCTTTCGCCCGAGAAGCGGGCGTTCTCGGGCATTCCCATTCGCGGCGGCTCGGCCCGGCTGCTCAAGACCGGCGACTAGGAAGTGCCGGCGCCCGCCGTGGTCTACCTGCCGGGCATGATGTGCGACGCGCGGCTGTGGACGCCGCAGACCGACGCGCTGCCCTACCCCGCATTGCACGCTGACACCACGCGCGCCGACAACTTCGCCGACATGGCAGCGCAGGTGCTCGAGGCCGCGCCGCCCGAGTTTGCGCTTGTGGGATTGTCTATGGGTGGCATTCTGGCTTTTGAGGTCTGGCGCCAGGTCCGCGAGCGTGTCACCCACCTCGCGCTGCTCGACACCAACCCGTACGCCGAGGCGCCCGAGCGGCAATCGCTGCGACTCGAACAGATCGACATTGCGTTGTCGGGCGGCCTGCGCACGCTGGCCGTCGAGTCGATGAAGCCGCTCTACCTTGCTGAATCGCAGCGCGACAATGAGGCGCTGCTCAACCTGCTGCTCGACATGGCGCTCACACTCGGGCCCGAAGTGTTTGAGCGCCAGTCGATTGCCCTTCGCGGCCGTGCGGACAGTGCTGCGACGCTCCCCACCATCGAGTGCCCGACGCTCGTGCTGTGCGGCGCCGAAGATAAGTTGTGCCCCGTTGGCTATCATCAATTTATGGCCAATGCGATTCCCGGGGCACGGCTGGAGATCATCGAAGACTGCGGGCACATCGCCACGCTGGAACAACCCGCGGCCGTTACGGCGGCACTCGCAAAGCTACTTGCGCAACCGCCATCTCGAACAACAACAGGAACATCATGAAAACGAGCCAGGACCGCATCTTGACGACACATGTCGGCAGCCTGCCCCGGTCGCAGGCCGTGACCGACGCTGTTTTTGCTGCGGAGCGCGGCGACCCCGTCAGCGACGCGGGCCGCACCATCCGCGATGCCGTGGCCGAGGTGGTGGCACGACAGGTCGAGTGCGGCGTGGATGTGGTCAGCGACGGCGAGATGAGCAAGATCAGCTACGCCACCTACATCAAGGACCGCATCACGGGCTTCGACGGCGACAGTGCGCGCGAGCCGCCAAGCGATCTCGAGGACTACCCGAGCTTCCTGAAGCGCCTTGCCGACTCAGGTGGCACACCGACCTACCGCCGGCCTTGCTGCGTGGGCGAAATTCGCGTCAAGGACATGCAGCCCGTGTCCGACGACATCGATAACATGCAGGCCGCGATGACCGCGGCGCCGCCCGTCGAGGGTTTCATGAACGCTGCTTCGCCGGGCGTCATCGCGCTGTTTCAGCCCAACCGGCACTACGACAGCCACGAGGGTTACCTCATCGCGCTGGCCGAAGCGATGCGGGCCGAATACCGGGCCATCGTCGACGCAGGTCTTGTCCTGCAGCTTGACTCGCCGGACTTGGGGCTGGGCCGGCATATGATGTTCAAAGGCAAACCCGACGCTGAGTACGTCGCCCAGGCGACGCTGCATGTGGAGGCACTGAACGCCGCGCTTGAGGGCATTCCCCGGGATCGCGTGCGCCTGCATGTTTGCTGGGGCAACTACGAGGGGCCGCACCACCACGATGCGCCTATGGAGCTCGTGTTGCCCATTGCACTCAAGGCACATATAGGTGGACTGCTGTTCGAGTCCTCGAACCCGCGCCATGCACACGAGTGGGAGGTGTTCGCGAACACGAACCTGCCCGAAGACCTCATCCTGATTCCGGGCGTACTCGACTCGACCACGAACTTCGTGGAGCACCCCAAGCTTGTCGCCGAGCGAATCTGCCGCTATGCGGACATCGTGGGCCGCGACCGCGTCATCGCCGGCACGGACTGTGGGTTCTCGACGTTTGCAGGCTTCGGTGCCGTCGACGAGAACATCGTCTATGCCAAGCTCGCGAGCATGGCAGAGGGCGCCGCACGGGCCAGCGATCAGCTCTGGGGGCGCGCATGAGCGGCCGCATCGAATCGTTCCGTAGCCGGCTCGTCGATGGCGCACCGATCATGGGCACATTTATGAAGACGCCCTCGCCCGTGGTGGCCGAGGTGCTCGGGCTGTCGTCGCTCGATGTCGTCACCATCGACAGTGAGCACGCCCCGTTCGGCCGCAGCGAGACGGATCTGTGCCTCGCCGCCTACCGGGCGGCCGACATGCCCAGTCTCGTTCGCACCGCAGATGATTCCGCACGCGAGATTCGCAAC
This sequence comes from Pseudomonadota bacterium, assembly GCA_039821605.1. Taxonomy (GTDB): domain Bacteria; phylum Pseudomonadota; class Gammaproteobacteria; order Steroidobacterales; family Woeseiaceae; genus CALBPI01. The sequence continues at coordinate 343,145 of JBCBNV010000005.1, forward strand.
GCGCTCGACAGCGGTGCAAGCGGCATCCTCGTGCCTCACGTCACGAGCGCGGCACAAGCCGAGCGTATCGTGCGCGCCAGCCACTTTGGCGATGGTGGACGCGGGTTTGCAGGTTCACCGCGCGCGGCGGGCTACGGCACGCTGGGCATGGCCGAGAATCTTGAGGCCAGCCGCCAGCACACGAGCGTCGTCCTGCAAATTGAAGACCTCGCCGCGCTCGATCAGGTGCCCGACATCGCCGCTGTCGAGGGCGTCGACGCCCTGTTCGTCGGCCGCGCTGACCTTGCGGTCGCCATGCAGCTCGCGCCCGGTGATGCAGCGGTCGTCGAGGCGGTTGAGAAGATCTGCCGGCAGTGCCGTGACGCGGGCGTGGCGGTTGGGATGTTCACGCCCGACCTGGCCGAGCTGCCGAGCTGGCGTGAGCTTGGCGCGAGCCTGTTCCTGCTCAAGTCCGACCACGTCTTCTTGCTCGCCGGCGCCAATCAGCTGTCCGACGCGATCCGATAGAACGCGCGCGCCGTACCGCCGAACAATCGGTCCTGATCAGACTGAGTCAGCGGCGCCGCGATCGTCTCGTAAGCACCCCAAATAGCCGCGTAGCTTGCATGGAGTTTGTCGACGGGAAAGTTCGAACCGAACATCGCGCGCGCGGGACCGAACACCTCGATGCAGGTTTCGACGATGGGCCGAATCGAGTCGGTGTTCCAGTCGTGGTCGAACATGCCGAGCCCCGAGATCTTGCACGACACATTGGGTAACGCCGCCAGCAGCTCAAGCCCTTCACGCCAGGCGCTCAAGCCCGCCGCCGTCTGGTTCCAGGGCGACCCGCAATGGCAGAGTGCGACCGGCGTATTCGGCGTCTCGGCGAGCACCTCGGCTGCAACCGCCATTTGGCCCGGTGTAAGTTGCAGGTCAAAGCTCAATCCCATCGCGCCCAGCGCGGCCAGGTGTTCGCGCCAGCGCACATCATTGAGCAGGCTGCCACTACCTGTGACAGCGTCCTCGGCGTCGGAGCGTCCAATGATCTGCCGAAGCCCCCGAAACCTCGGGTACGCAGCATGTTCTTCGATGACGCGCGGCGCGTCGGCACGATCGAGATCGCAGTAGGCGACAATGGCATCGGGCAATCCGCAAGCGTCAGCGATCGACTGCACCCAGCGCGTTTCGTGAACAACGTCCTCGGGCGACACGCCGACCTGGATGTGCACCGATGCTTCGATCTCGTAGGGCGCGGCGTCGGCGCGCAGGTCGTCGACGCCGTAGTCTTGCTGAATCGGCGTCGGGTCACCGAAAAACCGGCGCACGCCTTTGGCCATGAGCCACGGGTAATGGCAGACCGATAGGTCCCAGAGGTGGTGGTGCGCGTCGACGACCCGGCGACTCAAGAATCGACCACCTGGCTCAACAGGGCGAGATCATCGAACACCGTGCGCTCGCTCGTGATGCGACCGGCGATACAACGCCAGTGCGAGACGCCCATGATGAACAGGGGTTTGCCAGTGGCAGCCGCACCGTACAACGGCGCCTCGTGCTCACCGGCGACAGTCCAGCGCACGGCAATGTCGACACCATTTGTCGACAGTGGCTGGTGCGCGACGTGGTCAACGCTGACGGAGGGTCTGCCCAGGACCTCGCGCAGTGACGCGTAGTAGGCGAACAGCGCTTCGCGACCGGAGTGATGGTCGAACGGCGAGCGGTGCAGCACACAATAGGGCGCATAGGCGCGCGCGAATCCGTCGACATCGCCAAGCCAGACGCTCTGAAGCGCGGCGCGCGCGAAAGCCTCGGGGTCCTCAATCGGGTCGGCGGGCGCGACGTCTACCTCGACTGCTGCGCGCACGCGCGCGTGCTCACTGTCGAGCCATTCCTGGTGTTCCTGGGTGCGCGCTTGACGCATGTCGCGCGCCGCGGCGGTAACGTCGGCGCCCAGCTGGGTCGCAAACATCATGCTGTCGCGCACGAGCCACTCACGCGTGATCACGCCGTCTTCGACAAAGCAGTCGGCAATATTGGTCATCCGTATCCGGTTGCCCGTCGCGGGACCGTATATGGACGGGCCTTCGTTAGTCCCCGTCGACAGTAGTCGGTGCGAACTGTAGAGGCCCTCCCTGCGGTTGCCCGACCAGATCACGTGCTCATTGATGAGCCGGCGGTCCGGGAACGCCGCGAGTGTGGCCCAGGTCGCGTCGACCACAGCCTTTGCACCGTGCGTAATGCCGTCGAGCCCCCAGACAATGCAGTCCTCGCCGTAATACTGGTGGATGAGATCGACGCCCCGCTCCTCCCAAATCTCATAGGTGATGCCCAGGATGTAGTCGACGAAGTCGTTATCGGGACCGTAAGCCCCGGTTCGTTCCGCTGCCATGCGCTCTGCTCCACCGCCCCGCCGGGGCACGATCAAGGATTGTACTGCGAATGCAGCGCAAGTTCTCCGCATGCTGGTCTCTTGTTGAGCTCACGGCCAGCCCCTACTGCTAGACTCGGTTGATATAGACTTGCATTCGAAGTACATTTAAGTCTCGTTTGTCGGCGCGGTCGCGCCGTTCGGGGACCTTTGTCATGGCTCAAGCTGCCGCCACTGCGCAACGGCACGCGTCGTTGCTCGCCGAGCGTCTCGTGCGGTATGCGGATCTTCGGCCCTGCACAACGGCGTTCATCGACACGCGCACCCCGGGCAGCGCGGAGAAAGAAAACTTCACGATCATCGGCCCCGGCGTATCCGAAAACCCTGACCAGCACGTCCACGTCAGGCTTCCACACGGCTTCAATATCGGCGGCGCCCGCCAGCCGCCGGGCTGCGTCAATTCGCAACACAGCCATGAAACAGCCGAGGTGTTCATCGTTCACTCGGGAACCTGGGCATTCAGGATGGGCCCCAATCTCGAGGACGGCGAGATCGTGCTGCACCGCGGTGACACGATATCGATCCCCATGCGCGTATTCCGGGGCTTCGAGAACATCGGTGACGGCACGGGCTACCTGTTTGCCGTGTTGGGCGGCGACGACCCGGGCCGCGTGACCTGGGCACCTTACGTGTTCGACAACGCAAGAAAATACGGCTTGGTACTTCTGGAGGACGGCAGCCTCGTCGACACGACACGCGGCGAAACTGTGCCCGCAGGCAAAAGTGTCATGCCGCCGACCACCGAGGCCGATGTCGCCGCGCTCGACCGACTCATGGCCGAGGACATGGGTGGCTGCGTGCTACGGCATGATGCACTCGCCACCTTGGCGTGCGGCACACTGAAGGGCGTAGAGGAACGACCCGTCATCGGCTGCCGCAGCGAGTCGGAGGGCCTGGCGGCGGGGCACATGAATTGGTCGCACGGCTTCCAGGTGCGCCACATCCAGCTTGCACCGGGCGTCGAGTCGCCACCTCACGTTCGCCACGAAGAAGAAGTCATCATGATGCACGCGGGTCAACTCACCGTGGGCCTGCCCGACGGCGATGTCGAGCTCGGTTCGGGCGACGTACTGACCGCGCCCATCGGCATGCCAAGACGGTTTTCCAACAGCACACACGAACCGGCAGAGGCCTGGGTCGTGCGGGGCGGAGACGCACCCAAAGCGCCGTCCTATCCAACCTGACATCAACCAAACACTGTTCGCGAGGCAATCACCGTGATCAAGGTCATCAAGAAAGGCATCGACGCCGCAGCCGCGGCCGACATGGATGCCAAGGTCAAAAACATCGTCGAGGGCATCCTTGGCGACATCGAGTCGCGTGGCGACGCCGCGGTGCGCGAGCTTTCGGAGAAATTCGACAAGTGGACGCCCGAGCAATTCCGCCTCACGCAGGAACAGATCGACGCGGCCATCGCGCGATTGCCGGAGCAGACGCTCGACGACATTCGATTCGCCCAAAAGCAGATCCGTCGATTCGCCGAAATACAGAAAGCCGCTCTGCGCGATGTCGAGGAAGAGACCATGCCCGGCGTGTTCCTGGGCCACAAGAATATCCCCGTGAACAGCGTGGGCTGCTACATCCCGGGGGGCAAATACCCGATGGTCGCCAGCGCGCACATGAGCGTGCTCACGGCCAGGGTTGCAGGCGTCAAGCGCGTCATCGCCTGTGCGCCGCCGCACGACGGTGCGCCCAATGACGCCATTGTGGCGGCGATGCACCTCGCGGGCGCCGACGAAATTTATTGCCTGGGCGGCGTTCAGGCCGTGGGCGCTATGGCGCTCGGCACGGAGACCATCGCGCCCGTGGACATGCTTGTGGGCCCGGGCAATGCCTTCGTAGCCGAAGCGAAGCGCCAGCTTTTCGGTCGTGTCGGCATCGACCTGTTCGCAGGTCCGACCGAGACACTGATCATCGCCGACGACACCTGCGACGGCGAGATGGCCGCTACCGACCTGCTGGGCCAGGCAGAGCACGGGCCGAATTCGCCCGCGATTCTACTCACGAACTCCGCACAGCTCGTTGCGGACACGCAGCGCGAGATCGAACGCCAACTTACGATACTTGAGACGGCCGACGTGGCCGGCGCTGCGTGGCGCGACTATGGCCAGATCATCCTCTGCGATACCGAAGAAGAAATGCTGGCCGAGGCGGACCGTATCGCCAGCGAACATGTGCAGGTCATGACGCGCGACCCCGACTACTTCCTCAACAACATGACCAACTACGGCGCGTTATTCCTGGGCCCCGAGACCAACGTGGCCTACGGCGACAAGGTTATCGGCACCAACCACACGTTGCCGACGAAGCTCGCAGCGCGCTACACCGGGGGGCTCTGGGTCGGTAAGTTCATCAAGACCTGCACCTACCAGCGGGTCTCCCCTGAAGCGACGGCCACGGTCGGTGAGTATTGCTCACGCCTGTGCGGACTCGAAGGCATGATGGGTCACAAAGCGCAGGCCGACTTGCGCGTGACGCGATACAAGAAGACCAAGGCAGCCTGAACGTGCCGACACATGGTGGGGCAACTCATGCGGCGAACAAGCGCGCCGTAGCCGAAAAACTGCGCGCGCTGTTTGGCGCGCCTCTTGAATCGCTGCGCGCCGCGGCAGCTGAGGCTTACGAAGACGGTGCCAGACTCAACGCGTTTCACCCCGTCAACGACGCCACAGGCACAGAGGGCATCATTGGTGCGCTCTGGCAACCGTTACGAACGGCCTTCCCCGATCTCGAACGACGCGACCGCATCGTGGTCCCGGGTCACTACGAGGGCCACGACTTCGTGGCCATTATGAGCGACCTTCAGGGACGCTTTGAACAGGATTGGATCGACATTCCCGCCAACCACGAAGTGGTCACGTTGCGTTGCTGCGAGATCCACCGCGTGGGTGGCACGGGGCGCATCGCCGAAACGCACATGCTCGTCGACACGCTCGACCTCATGCGTCAGGCCGGCGTCTGGCCCATTGCACCGAGCCTGGGCGCAGAGATCACCTGGCCCGCGCCCGCAGGCGGCGGCGGTGCCGACCTCAGCAGCTGCGATCTCGAGCGCGGTCTCGAGTCGTTACGACGCGTCAAGGCCATGCACGCAGGTTTGGGCGAGTTCGACGGAAGAGACCTCACAAGCATGGACCACGCGCGATTCTGGAGCCCGGGTTTCATGTGGTATGGGCCCGCGGGTATCGGAACCAGCAAAGGCCTGGCCGGCTTCGAGGCGCACCACCAGATCCCGTTCCTGCGCGGCTTTCCGGACCGACGCGTACACAAGCATGTGGCCAACGTCTATGACGGCGACTTCGTCGTGACAGGCGGCTGGCCTTCTGTGATTGGCACCCATTCCGGGCCCGACTGGTTGGGCGTGGGCCCCACGGGTCGCGAGATTCACTTCCGCGTCATGGACTTCTACCGCGTCGACGGCGAGCTTATTGCCGAGAACTGGGTGCCGATCGACATTGCCGACGTGTTGCGCCAGATGGGCGTCGATGTGTTTGCGCGTATTCGCCACCTGCGTGGCAATCCGCGCACGGTCCTCTAGCCGAGGGTCAATCCGTGATGGTCGTCGTCATGTCGACGTCTACAACGACCCGCGCAATGGTGCCTTCGAACACAAACGGCGGCGTATAGTCGCGAGAGACCGGCGCATGGCGGTTTTCGCCGCAGCGGATGCCCGCGTTGGCCGCATAGATCGGCCACATGCGCTCAAGCACAACTTCGCCCGCGTCATCGCCATCGATCGTTAGCGTTACCCGGCCCGAGTCTGCGCCCGTTTTTCGAATACGTAGTCCCAGTTCGTGGTCACCGGCGCGTACGCGACCATTGCTGCGCCCCCGGTACACGGCGTTGCGCGTGTACACGTATGCGAAGTGCACATAGCCGTTCTTTAGGTACCACTCGTAACCGCAGCTGCTATCGCCCGCTGAGAGGATAACGCCGTTGGCCCGCGACTGCGGCAGGCTCAGATCGGCCCGGAACGCAGAGTCCCAGCTGAAAACGTCGGGCGCGCTGAGACGGTCGAGCCGGGTCATGCCCGGGAACAAAAGGTAGGTCGCACGCGGCGGCGGCACCGAGGCTTCGTAGAGTTTGAGCGTGTCGTCTTCGAGCGGCAGCACGTCATAGCGCTCGGCCTCGCGCTGCCATAGCGCGCGCAGGCGCTCTAAACGTTCGGGGTACTGCGCAGCGAGACTGATCGACTCAGAGAAATCCGCCGCCGCATGGTAGAGCTCCCAGTCGTCCATCTCATAAGCCGTCCCCGCCTTATGCCTGGCCACAGCCTTCCAACCGTCTTCCCAGATCGCTCGATCGCCGAGGGTCTCGAAGTACTGAACGCGTTTGCGCGTCGGTGTCTTGGGCGCATCGAAGCTGTACGCGAAACTGGTGCCCTGAATGGCCAGCGGCACTGCGCCGCGAAACGACTTCGGCGGGTTGAGACCAGCCATGTTCATGAGACTGGGTACGACATCGATGGCGTGGTGGTACTGCGCGTTGATCCCGCCTTCGGGCAAGTCACCGGCGGGCCAGCTCACAACGAGCGGCGAGCGGATGCCGCCCTCGTAGGTGTCGGCCTTGTACCATTTAAGCGGCGTATTGCCGGCCTGAGCCCAACCGCGCGAGTACATCGGGTAGGACGCGTCGGTACCGAACAACTCGAGGTCTTCGAGAAACTCCTCAATGGGCGCAGGCCCCAGGTAGGCGTCGCGGCGCACGTCGAGCCGACCCTCGATGGGGCCGCCGTAGGCCGCACCGTTGTCCGACATCACGAGCATGATGGTGTTGTCGTACTGCCCCGTCGACTTGAGGAAGTCCACGACGCGACCGATCTGTCGGTCGGTGTGTTCGACGAAGGCGGCGTAGACCTCCTGCCCTCGTACAGCCAGTCGCTTCTGATCAGCATTGAGGTTGCCCCACTCTGGCACATCCGCGTTGCGCCGCGGCAGGCGCGTGCCCCTGGGCACGATGCCGAGCTCCAGCTGCTTACGGAATCGCGCCTCACGCACCACGTCCCAGCCTGCGTCGTAGCGCCCACGGTGACGCCTGATGTCATCGGCCGGTGCATGCAGCGGAAAATGCATGGCGCCAAATGCCAGGTAGAGGAAGAACGGACGCTCGGGCGTGGCCGACGTGTGGTCGGCGATGTAGTCGATCGAGCGTGAGGCCAGATCGTGACTCAGGTGGTAGTCGGCCGCCTTCTCGGGATAGGCGGGCGAGGTGTTCTCGAACATCTCGGGGTGCCAGTGATCGATGGCATTGCCGTGAAAGCCGTACCAGCGGTCGAAGCCGCGACCTGTCGGCCAATGATCGTATGGGCCGCTGCCGTTCTGGTCGGCCAGCGACGACAAGTGCCACTTGCCCGTCGCAAACGTCGAGTAGCCGGCTGGGCGCAACATTTCCGCCAGTGTCATGGCGTCCTGACGGATCCAGCCGCGGTATCCGCGGTGATCTCGCCCCCACTCTGCAATGTTGCCAACGCCGACGGCGTGCGCATTGCGGCCGGTGAGCAGGCACGCACGCGTGGGTGCGCACAAGGCCGTGACGTGGAAGTTGTTGAAACGCGTACCGCCAGCCGCGAGCGCGTCGATGGCCGCGGTATTGTGCTCGGCACCGTAGCTGCCCAAATCGGCAAAGCCCACGTCATCGAGGACGACCATGACAATGTTGGGGGCCCGCTGCAGTTGGCGCGGGCGCCAGCCTGTGTCGCGGATATCGGCGCCGGTCTCAGCCGCGAGGCCGCCGGATGCGGCCAGGGTTCCGGCGGCGGCCCCGGCCTCGAGAAACCTGCGACGAGTTATGGGCATGGTGCAATTCCCAGAACGACAAAGGGGCCCGAAGGCCCCGTTGCCGTTAAGCGATGGCACACGTCGTCGTGATCAGAAATTCACCTTGACGCGAAGGCCGTAATTCCGCGGGTACAGGTACGAGGTCTGCACAACGTCGTCGCTGTTGTTGTTACCCCGCGCCAATACGTCGGAGTCCTCGATGTTTTCGACGAAGGCTTCGACCGAGTAGATGCTGTCAGCCGAGGTCCAGATCAGGCGCGCGTCCGTTTTTGTGAACGAATCCTGATCGTGCGACGGGTCGGTGGCTAGCAGATTCGAGGTGTTGTAGCCGTCCGAGTAGTAGAACTGCAGGTAGGGCTGCAAGGTTCCGCGGTCACCCATGTCGTGCAGGTAGGCCGCACTCGCACCCAGCGTCAACTCCGGCGACCACGGCGTCTGCTCACCCGATTGGTCGATGAAGCTGAGTACTTCGCCGTTGTAGAGCTGGTAGGGGTTGCTCTGACCGAAGGTGCCAAACTCGGAGTCGAGGTAAGCGAGCGTGGCTGTGAGCGTCCAGTTGTCTGACGGCAACCAGACAGCGTCCATCTCGATCCCGAAGGCGTCGATGTCTCCGCCGTTGTCCGAGAAGGTCAGGACGATGCCTGTGTTCGGATCGACGCGCTGGCGCTGCGTCAACAGGTTGGTGTACTCCGTGAAGTGCACCGCCGCATTGAATTGCAACGTGTTATCAAGCAGCACGCTACGCAGACCCAGCTCGATGACCTGCGATTCCTGTTCGTCAGTGGTCGTCGTGGTGCTGGCTGAGCCCGAGAGGTAACCCGTCGAGCCTGTCAGGTAGGCCATCGTATCGCCGTTGACGTCGTACTCGACACCAAAGCGCCAGGTGATGTTGTCAAACTCACCGAAACTCGAGTTGCCCTGGATCGTATTGGCACTCGTGATCGCATCCGATGCACCACAGTTGTAGGTGAACAGGCTGCGCGCGTTGTCAGGCAGGATCAGAGGTGAGCTGCCATCAACGCCTGGCACGAGATTGACGACGCGGTCCACGGTGCCGTCACCGTTTTCGTCACCCGTGAAATTCGAGCCGCCACAAGACGCGTCCTTTTGCTCGTCGTTGTAGCGGATGCCGGCGATCACACGGAGGTTGTCGGCGAATGCGTACTCACCCTGGGCAAAGATGCCGAAGTACTCCGTATCGATTTGTACGGCGTTGGCAAAGAACCCACCGAGCACCGTCGCGTCCGACACGATGTCTGTACCATCGAGCAGCGTGAACGGGTCGGTGATGCCCGGTAGCGTGACCGTGCCACGCGTCGAATCGTCGCGGACCGTCTGCTGGTAGATGTAGAAGGTGTTGAAGTCTTCGGTGTCCGAGTAGAAAAGGCCAGCCGTCCACTGCAGCGGACCGTCACCTGTCGAGGTGATCTGGAACTCTTGCGAGAAACCCTCGGAGGCTTCCTGGTAGCCACCGTTCGAGTTCGGCGTCGGGCTGAAGTCGAAGTCGAAGCCGATGTCATTGTTGTAGTCGTACATCGCCGTGATCGACTTGAACGCGATGTTGTCGAAGTCGTAGTCAATCGTCAGCGACAGCTCTTCGTCAGTCAGGTCCACGGGTTGCGTGTAGTCCTGTGAGATGGTCCAAGGATCGCCCCCGGGGCCATTTGAAGCCGGGCCGCGCGAACCCGAACCTCTTACGGGATTGCTGCAGTCACGCACCGAGCCGAACGGGTCCGTCAGGCCTTCAGGCGTTTCATTGCGACACAGGAAGGTGTAGCCGAACAGGCCTGCTTCATCACCATCCTCCTCGACGCGCGTGTAGCGGCCGATGACCTGCAGCCGGTCGCCGCTGTACAGGGCTGACAAGCGGACGCCCTTGTCGTCCTGCGCACCCAGGTCGTCGCCCGCGAGGTTTTCGATGTAGCCATCACTCTTGTCAGTGAAGCCCGCAATTCGAACACCAAAGGTGTCGGTCAGCGGCAGGTTGAATACACCATCGATACGAGCCCGATCGAAACGCTCGAAGCTCACACCGACGTTGCCACCAGTGTCCTCGAGATCCGGGGTGTTGGTGTAGACGTTGAGTGCACCCGCGAATGTGTTGCGACCGTACAGCGTGCCCTGCGGACCCCGCAGGAATTCGACGTTGCGAATGTCAAAGAACGCCCGCGTTTGTTGCGAGGCGCGCACTTTGTAGATGCCATCCACGAAAGCGCCAACGATCGAGCTGTTGTCGCCGAAGGTGTTGGTGGAGTTGGCACCACGCACGTTGAACTTTGCGTCGTTACCTGCAAAGGCATAGTTGAGGCCGGGAACGAGCAGTTCGAGGCGGGATACATCAGTAATACCGCCGAGCTGAAGCGCTTCTTCATTGAACGCGCTGACCGAGACACTGACATCCTGCAGGCTCTCTTCGCGACGCTCCGCGGTGACGACGATTTCCTCGAGCTGCGCCTGGGCCGGCATGATCGAGGCATACGTCATGAGGATGGACGCGGGCACGGCAAGCGCCTTCGCCCTGTTAGACCGGAACACAAACATCACGAGCTCCCCTATGGCTGTGTCTGTATGGCGTCCGCCGTCATGACAACCGCAGACGCCTGTAGAGTGCCCTGTTCTGACTGCGAATGCAATTCTCATAGCCCATGCTTACAACACGATTGGCACTAAATGAGGTTTTTCAGGGTATTTTGGGTGTTGTTTTTATGCATTCGCAGTAGCGCCTGGTCGGAAAAACGCCTCTGACACCCTTGTAACTTTGAACTTCGACGCAGTTTTTTTTTGAGAGGCAGCCTAAACTTAGTGGCATCAGATTATGTTGAGGACCCGCGCACCTCGATGCGATCGGATGTTTTGCGTTGAAACCCACCACGTTCCCACAACGACTGGCTGTCGTGCTGGTGCTGTCGCTGGGCGCCGCGTTCTTTTACGCGACCTATAAAGCCATCGACAACATCGTCGCAGAGCAAAGCCGCGTGCAGCAGCAGGCCGTGTCCCCGGTCTTCAAGCTTGTGCGCGACGAACTGCTGCGCCCGCTGTATATCGCCGAGACCTTCGCGAGTTCGGTCGACTTCACGGCCATGATGGACTCGCCCGACTTCGATGAGGACGCGCTGCTCGACCGGTTGCAGAGTATGGAGCAAGACCTCGAGCTCGTATTTTTCGTCGCCAGCGAGAAGACGCGCAAGCAGTACTTTTCCAATGGGCGAACGCTAGACCTCGTCGAGGGTGAGGTGGCCTGGTACTTCGAGGCCATCGAGCGTGACAAGGACTTCATGGCCGACCTGGGCCAGGTCGGTGACGTGCACCTCTATTTCGACGTCAAGATCTACGGCCCGGAACGTGAATTCCTGGGCTACGTCGGCGTGGGCAAGCGCGTGCAGCGCTTCCTGGACACGTTCGACCAGTACAAGGCGCGTTACGGCTACGACTTCCTGTTCGTCAATGATGACAATGAGATCATCCTGACCTCACTGCCCGACCTCGTGGTTCGCGACGCCTATATCCCGACGCTGGATTCACTGGACTGGTTCGACCACGGCGACGGGCAAGCCCAGAGCCACGACAGCGAGATCATCGAGGTCGACGACGGTGACTACCTGATCTCGGAGTTCGGGATCGAAGAGCTCGGCTGGCGACTGCTGCTGCTCGCGCCGCTCGAGGCCCGACAGAACCAGATCGTCAAAGCCTTCCTGACCAACGCGCTCGTGGCGGCCTTCAGCGTGACGCTGCTCGCCAGCGCGGGGCTGTTCCTCGTGCTGCTCTACAAGCGCAGGCTCGAGAACCGCACCGAGCTCGATCCGCTCACGGGGCTGCCCAACCGGGCCCACGTGCAACGACGCTTCCAGCAACTGCAACGCGCCGGCGTGGAGCTGTGCGCGGTGATTATCGACCTCGACCACTTCAAGCAGGTTAACGACCAGCATGGCCACGAGACCGGTGACCGGGTCCTGCGTGCCGCGGCGGACGCCCTCAAGCAGGAGCTGCGCGACAAAGACATCGTGAGCCGCTGGGGTGGCGAGGAATTCGTGATGCTCATTCCCGCCGCGGACATCGAGCTGGGTCAGACGATCGCCGAGCGGGCACGGCAGAACATCGAGAGCCTGCGCATCGACACCAAGGAGGGTTGCGTCAGCGTCACGGCGAGCTTCGGGGTCGCTTTCGGTTCAGCCAGACACGAGCAGCTCGAGGCGCTCGTCGCCAAAGCCGATGAAGTGCTCTACCAGGCCAAGGAAAAAGGCCGCAACCAGGTGGAGCTCTACGAGGCGTCCTGACCCAGCGCCTTGCGATAAACCGCATTGATCAGGCGCATGGTGTTGACTGCGTCCTTGCCCCCCGTCCGTTGCGGTGCGCCGCCACCAATCACATCGACCACGTGTTGCAGCTGGTAGTGATAGGTCGGACTGGCGCTCAGCGTCTCCGAGACCGCGCCCTGCCCCGTTTCCAGGAGCAGCTTGTGCCCCAGATGGGGCGCAATCAGGTTGGTCGCCGTCAGAACACCCTTTTCGCCCGTCACACGCAAGGTGTTGTCGAGTCCATCGGGCAGGTCCTCGGACATCGAACACTGCACATGCGCCGTTGCACCGCTCGGAAACGCCAGCTCCACGGACATCGCGACGTCAACGCCCGCTTCGTGCCACTCCCCGCTGGCGGAAACCACGTCCGGCTCCTGCCCCACCACGCTCCTGGCCCAGTGCAGCGGATAGCAACCGAGATCCATCAGCGCCCCACCGCCCAGCGCCCTCATGTATCGAAGCTCTGACGGTTCGAAGGCAATCGCCGTATTGAAGTGACCGTCCACGCGGCGCACCGTGCCGATGGCGTCCGCTTCGATGAGCGACATCACGCGAACGAAGAGCGGGTGAAAGCAATAGTGAAATGCCTCGATGAGCACATTTCCCGTCTCTCGCGCGGCGCCAACCATGGCCTCCGCCTCTTCGGCGGACAGTGCAAACGGCTTTTCGCAGAGCACGTGTTTGCCGGCGCGCAACGCGGCGATGGTCCAGTGCTTGTGCTCACTGGGCGGCAAGGCGTTGTAGACCAGGTCGATGTCCGGACTCGAAACCAGCGCAGCATAGTCCGGATGCGTGTTCGGGATCGTGTGCGTTGCAGCGTACTGGAGCGCACGAGACGGTGAACGCGCCGCGACCGAGTGTACCTGCACGGCCTCGAAGACCGCGGCCGGCTTGATGACGGCGCCGACCGCGATACGCGAGGCGCCCAGGAGTCCGATGCGGATCATGTCGGAGCCTCCTGAAGCGATCGGATTGAGGACGGAAAGCTAGCGCATCGACATCATATCGTTCTCAGCATTCCGTTGGGTGCCCAATCCGCGCTCGGCGACTTCGTGCTGTGGGGCCAGCTCAATCCGGATCGCCCCCCTGGACTGTCGTCGAGGCTAGTCCGCCTTGTTGAAGCAGTACCTGGCGATCTTCCACGCGCCTTGCGCGTTCCGGAACACCCAGAGCTCACGGTTGATCTCGGGCACCGTTTCGTTTGCCGACTTTATGAACCGTGTACCCGTTGAGGTGGTGGTCGCATAGGCCGTGTCGCCCGCGACGACGATTCGGCTTGGGTCGATGTCGAACTCAAGATGCAGTGTCAGCATGGAAAACGCGAACGCATAAAACGCTTCGATACGCTCGGCACCCTCAAAGACATCGAAGCGATCCGGAAGCAGCACGGCATCATCGCAATAGAGCCGGCGCAGAGCGGCTGCGTCACCATCGTTCGCTGATGCCTCGTAATTCTTTAGTAGCGCGGTAATCAAGCCAATGTCATCCGTCACAAGCGGTCTCCTGTCCTGAGGCGTAGAAAAAGGGCACTCGTCGGTCACAGCCAGCGGGCGATGTTCTCGATGTAGCGCAACGAATCTCGCAAAGCGTCCGGGCTCTCGGCGATGCCCCGGCCCGACGGCTCACTGACGAACGACGGCATGGGCTGGGCGGGGTCGAGGTTTGGGTCGACGAAATGATGGAGTGTCGACTGCGCAACGGCACGGCCTAGCGTATTGCCACGCGCATCCTGGACCGCGTCGAATGCGACGGCACTGCAGAATGCGTTGCCGGTCGTGAGGCTGCACGATGTGATGATGACCGACGCGTAGTCGGTCGCATCTCGCGGTAGTGACACGACGCCCTCGTGCGGGTGCGCCGGCAGATATTGGATCGGCGTGCCATCGGCTCTGAGTACGAGGGGATGCTCTGGAACCGGGGTCTCGATAACCTGGAAATCGCCATTGGCACCGGTGTGGTAATTCGGCCAGGAGATGTAGTCGGTCTCGAGGTCGTCGACGCAGTGTCGGGCGACATCCGGCTCCGGATTGTGATCCTGGAAGTGATGTGCAGCGCCGATATCGCCAAGCTTCAGAAGGGAAGCCCCCATGTCCTGGTGGTCACGCGTGATCAGCATCCCGCCGCCGCGTTTCCGAAATCGGCGAAGCGCATCGGCATCGTGATCGGTGATGGCGTCTTCGGCGTCCACGGCGAACAGCCAGAGTTGGTCGAAGTCTGAATCGGGCAATTGCGCGAAGTCGACATCGTGGCCGTCCGGATCCAACCGGTCTGATGCCGTCACCGCATGACCGCAGCTTTCCAGGTGGCGCTTTAGGAGTGAGAAACGCCCGATGTGCCAGTCGTCTTCGGTGTCGATGGTGGTCTTTAGCAGGATCTTCTTGGTCATCGTGAGCATCCCTTGATGAACAGGCGGTGGGCGTTGACGCTACGGTTTCGGGGCGTCGCGCGCAGCAACGAAGACCTCAGGTACGGCGGCTTCCCGGCCTCGATCAGAACTTTCCGTTGCTATGCGCCATCTCGGCGGGGATCGCTGAGATGGTGTCCCAATGCTCAACGATCAGCCCGTCTTCGACGCGCCAGAGATCGAAGAACGCGGATGGCGTGTCACCGACCACGCCCTCGGTCATCGTGAACACGAAATTTCCCTCGGCGACAATCCGGTGCAGCTTCGAAAAGGAGAAGGCGCTGCCGGCTTGCTGCATGCTCGCGAATGCCGCGCCGAGCTGATCCAGACCATCGGCCACCATCGGATTGTGCTGCTTGTAGGCGCCGGGCTCGGAGACGATGTAGTCCGCCGCTCTATCGAGTTGACCGCCTATGAACACGTCGTCAATGAAGGCATTAACCAGGGCCTTGTTGGCAGCCGTTTTGTCGAGGTCCGCGATCTCGGTTGGTCCGTCCGTCATGCTCCGGCCCGAGGCCGTCGTTGCGGGCGGCGCCTGCAGGTTATCCCAGTGCTCTGCGGCTTTGCCGTCTTCTACACGAAATACGTCGAACGACACTAAGGTGTGCGCGCCGAACAAATCGGCGTTCTCAAAGGTGCTGTGGACGACCACCAGGTCACCCTCGCTGATGACGCGGTGGACCGTGGTACTGAAACCGGCTTGCTTCAGGGCGGGCGCAATGTCGAGCAGTGATGCCGCGCCCGTCGGGACGTCCGGGTTGTGCTGGATGTAGTCGACCGCGAGAAGTTCATTGAGCGCCGCTGTGTCGAAGTCGAAGAATAATGCGTTGGCGACTGCCACGGTCACATCTCTGGGTTCCATGGGGCGTTCTCCTGGGGTTGTGTTGTCAGTCAGGCGGTCAGTCCGCCGTCGATGATGATGCGTGCACCGGTGATGAAACCGGCCTCAGGCCCTGCCAGAAAAGCAGCCAGGGCGGCACACTCGTCGGGATGCCCGTAGCGGCCCAACGAGACCTTTTGCTTCAGCCAGTCGGAAAGGTCGCTGCCGTCGGGATTCATGTCCGTGTCGAACGGTCCAGGCACGATGGCGTTGATGGTGATGCCCTTGGGACCGAGGTCGCGTGACCAACCTTGAACGAAGGCATTCAGTGCGGCCTTGCTGGCGCCGTAAAGGCCCAGGCCGGGTGCGAAGAAGTCATTGGCGATGGTCGCGCTGACCGTGATGATTCGGCCGCCTTCACCCATGGTTCGGCCGGCGGCCTGGATGATCTCCATCGATGCACGGACATTGATGGCGAAGACTGCCTCGTAGTCGTCGAGGCTCAGATCGTCCAGCGGTTTGCTGATGTTGATGCCGGCGTTGGACACCAGAATGTCCAGCCCGCCCTGCTGTTCGGCCGTGTAGCGCACGGCTTCCGCGCTGGCGCCGGGCTCGCGCGCATCTGCCCGGATCGCCTGGGCAACGCCTCCGTTCTCCAGAATCGAATCGACAACCGCGGCGGCAGCCGCGTCCGAATTCGCATAGGTCACGACGACGCTGGCGCCCTCAGACGCCAGTCGCCTGGCGATCGCCGCGCCGATACCGCGGTTGCCGCCCGTAACGAGGGCGCTCTTTCCGTCTAGTGGTCTGTTCACGATGAGTCCTTCTACGATCTAGGTGACATAGGAGATAACGATCTTGCCGCTCGTTTGGCCGCCACGAGCCGCGAAGAAGGCGGCCGGGGCCTGGTCGAACTCGATGACATCGTGAATCGGAAATTCGATCCGATTGACGTCGACGGCCGCGACGAGTCGCTCCAGCATGGAGCGAGATCCGACCATCACCGGTAGCAGTGAGATGCTGCCGAGCGCCATATCAAGAACGTTGATCGCCGGCCCGTCGAGGGCCTTCAAGCCAATCTGCATGACGCGCCCCTGGGGGGCAGCCGCCTTGATGGAGGTCGCCACTGACGGCGGACCCGCATTCTCGAGAATGACATCGGCGCCGCGCCCGCCCGTCTGTTCGAGAACAAGCTGGTCCCAGTCGTCTCGGCTGCGATAGTTGACGCCGAAGTCGGCGCCGAGACGGATTGACTCTTGAATCTTGTCGTCACTCGAGGAGGTGATGCCAACGCGGGCGCCGGCAGACTTGGCCAACTGAACAGCGGCGGCGGAGACGTTTCCGGTACCGGTGGCCAACACCGTCATGCCGGGAAAGAACGGTCCCGATTCGAAAATCGCGTTCCACGCAACGACTCCGGCGCAAGGCAGACACGCCGCCTGCTCATAGCTGATGGACTCCGGCAACGGGACTACGGCCATCTCATTGAGCGTGACCGTTTCCCTCAGCAGGCCCTGCGTGGCTGCGCCTAGGGCAGAGGGTTCCATCCACGGCTGATAGTCGCCGGTTTGGTGGGCGGGATTGAACGCGATGACGACACGGTCTCCCACCGAGACCCTGCTGACGTCATCGCCGATCTCAACGACTTCGCCCGCGCCGTCGGACAGCGGTATCAGGTGCTCCAGGGCTGGCATCGGCGAGAGCCCCTGGGCGATCATCAGGTCGCGAGCGTTGAGCGAAACGGCCCGAATTTCAATTCGAATTTCAAGCGGCCCCGGTGCCGCAGAATCGTGCTCTTGTAGTCTCAGGGAGTCGATGCCCTGTCCGGGTGTCAATATCCAGGAATGCGCCATTCAGTGTTGTCCTTTTCCCGAGAGCGAGCGAATCCGAAACTCAGCGACAGGCAGGTCGGCCGAGCATGAATTGGTGCTGACGGTGAATTAGTTGGTGGGTTCGATGAACGAGCGCGGGCCGTGCTGGTGAACTAGTACCAGACAGTCGTCCGGACCGGTGCAATAGTCCGAATGAAAGTCGCCCTTGACCTGGCTGGCATAGGAGCCCGGTGGCAGCAAGACATCCTCACCATCGCCGAAAATGTGCCCCCAGTTTCCCTGGATCGTGACGGCGTCGTAGTCGTCGGTATGCGCATGGGCGGGAATACCTTTACCCGCCTCGATCTTCACGATCATCCCGAACGGACCTTGTTCCCAGTCACCCCACAGCACGCCAAAGTAAACGCCCTCCGAACCCCTGATCCAGTCGATGTCATCGACGTGGCGTGTCACGTTTGGCGACTGAGCATTCTCTGCCTGAAGCGGCACTGCCACCAGCGCGATCGCAGACAAGGCGACGAGCGTTACGACGGCCAGTAATGTTCTCAGCATACCCACTTCCCTGCTGTCTGTTGTTGACGGGAACGCATGGTATTATTTTCGAACTTAGTGTCAATTACGCACTATTTAGTAACCAGGTATCCTCGAGAATACTTCGTGCGCTGTTGCCACCGGCTATTCCGCCAGACATCAAGAGGGAAGACGGATGCTACCAATCACCAAAGTGACAAAGATTGAGGCGGCGGCCTGCCCGATTCGAAGTGTGATGGCACGCTTCACAGGCAAGTGGCAAGTGCTGGTCCTGCTCGCCCTGGAAGACGGTGTACTCCGCTTTGGCGTGCTCAAACGGACCGTAGGCGACATCACGCAGCGCGTGCTCACCGAAAACCTGAGAAGCCTCGAGCGCGAGGGCTATCTGACTCGCCGGGTCGACGCCGGCCCCCCGATTGCCGTGTTCTACGAGTTAACACCGATGGGTCAATCTCTCGTCGAGATCGTCAAGCCCGTCGTGTTTTGGTCGAACGACAACATGGGTAACGTGAAGCGCGCGCGACGTCGCTATGAAACCCGCGTCAACAAGGGCTGATGAAGGCACCAGGATTGGCTTTCGGCTAGGCCCGAAGCGTCTCGCGCCACAATTCTACGACGCTTATTCGACTGGCGATTCTATTTGGTCTGTAGCCTGTCGTGCAGAGCTTGGAAAAGACCCAGTTTGGCCAACTTGGTTTGAACGCAGCGATGCAAGGGAGCAACACTCAGGAAGGGGTGTTCATTGCCTCCCAGATTGCCCCTGGTTCTGAGGAAAGACGTGCGTGTAAGTCACAGCAGACCGTGGCCCAGCCATCATCGGTTCCACCTGGGTGTGCCATTGATTGAAATGTGCGGTTGCCTTGTGCCTGGCCTGATCCGCGGCACTGCGATAGATCTCTGTGAGCACGAAATCAGACGGTTCCGCCATCGACTGCAGAAGTTCGAAGCGCTCGATTCCGGGTTCCTCGATGCTATGCCGCGCATTCTCCCTGGACGCCTCCAGGAACGCCGGAATGCAGTCCGCCTTAACTCTTATGTAGACCTGAACGACGAACATCGTCTCTCTCCGGCTTTACGTTTCTGCGGGTTCTCAGGAGTCCCGGGATATTCGGTGCCTAGCCAGCACGGTTTGTAAGACGCTCACCAGGGATGTGTTGTCCCATCCCACTGAAAGAAGAGACCGGTATCCTCTATCGTTACCTTCTCGATAACATTCTCTATCAGGCCGTTTACAGATTGCTCGGCTGTCAGGTCAGCTGTCTCGCCACCCATATCCGTTTGTACCCACCCTGGGTTGACGACGATCGAGACAATCCCCTCTTCCTTGAGCTCAATCGACATGGCGCGATTCATCATGTTGAGCGCCGCTTTGGACGTGCAATAACTGTAATGCCCGCGCATTGAATGCTTGGTGGTGACACTGCCCAACCAGGACGACACGCTGACAACGACAGGCTTCTCTGCCTGGTTCAATAGTCGACGCAGGTGCTTGACCATCAAAATCGGTGACACGCTGTTAATACTGACGTGCTTGAGCACCTCATCGCGATCCAATTCAGCGAGGAAGGTGCTCTTTCCGACGACGCGTTCGTCCGGGTGATCCTTGGTGTTGATCCCGGCGTTGTTCACCAACAAATCGAGGCATCCGAATTCTCGTTGTAACTCGCCAGCCAGATTGCTGATCTGCTCCTCACTCGCGACATCGACTGCTTTGGGGATGACCGTCAATCCGTCCTTGTCCAACTGACTTGCCGCAGCGGCTGCCTGGTCCAAGCGGCGAGCCGTCAGGATGACAACGTAGCCCTTACTCATGAGTTGTCTGCACCACTCCGGGCCCAGACCCTTGTAGGCACCCGTTACCAGTGCGATCTTCATCAGCTCACTCCCATCGCAAGCAGCCTATCCGAGCTTGTCCTGTGTCATGGTGTCGAAGTCGCCCGCGTCATGCCGTTCATGCAACTGTCCCTCGAGCGGGCCCCAGGCACGGTTGACCATACGCCCTCTGACTACTGCGTCCCGTTCAGCCATCTGCCGTGCCCAGCGAACGACGTGGAGATACATGGCCGCGTCCAGAAACTCTGCGGCGTCATAGAGGTTGTTCAATACCAGTTGTCCATACCAGGGCCAGATCATGATGTCCGCAATGGGGTACTTCATCGACACCGGGGCAGCGGTGTAGAAATGACCAAAGCCGCCGCCAACGAACGGCGCGCTGCCCACTTGCCAGAACACCGAGTTGAGACACTCAGCGCGCTGTCTCGGATCCGCTGGTACGAGTGCTTTGAACTTGTCCGCAAGATACAAAAGCATGGAGCCTGACTCGAACAGCCGAACAGGTGGCGATGTGCCCCATCGCCAGCAATTCCTCCAGCATGATGGTGATCTTGATGCCGTTCGGCGTCGCCATTGAATACACTTGGAATGGATGTCTTCCGGTTGGCAATTCCTTCTGGTGAGTTGCTCCTGCTACGGGCCTGGTGGCGCTAACCGGCACGGAATCATCGCCTTCGTGCGGCCATTTCCAGACCCTGGGCGATATGTAGTTGGGATCTTCAGTCAAAATCTGGCTCGTGTTCTTTCGCGCGATTCCTGATCGCGATCGCTCTGGCCGCTGGCGATGAGTGGATGGGGATCCCTGTCGGCAGCAGTCAGGTCCGTTTGTCCTACTCTTGGTTTGCCAGCTGCTCAATGACAAGACGGGCGACGCTCCGACCGCTGTACTGCTGCTGACCCGTGATCAGGTTGCCATCCTGCACGGCGAAGTCAGCCCACAATCCGTCCTGTACGTAGTTGGCGCCTCGCGCCTTCAAGGCGTCCTCGACGTACCAATCGAAGAACCTGTCGTTGATGGATTTTTCGACCTCTTTGTCTTCTGCCAGCGAGAAGGCGGTGACGCGCTTGCCCGTCACAAGGTACTCGCCGCTGGGTAGCTTGACGTCCAGCAGCGAGGTCACGCCATGACAAAGTGCTGCAGTCGGCTTGCCGCTTGTGTAGAAGCTGGCAATCAGCTTCTGCAGCGTCTTGTTCTGCCGGAACGTAAACATGGGCGCTACGCCACCGGCAACGACGATCGCGAGATAGTCGTCATGCGTGACGTCGCCAATAGACCGGGTGTCTTCCAGCAGTGGCGCGGTGCCCGGGCTCAGCAGAAAGCCGAGGCTGACCAGATCATGGGCCGAGTAGCCGCTCTCATGTCGTGGATCAGAATAGGCATCCAGCGCCACAAGACCACCACCGGTACTGACGATGTCTACCTGATAGCCGGCATGCGTCAGCTCGTCGTAAGGATGCGTGACCTCCGCCATCCAAAAGCCAACCGGCCAGCCATTCATGGCAGTCGCGGGACTGGAGGCAACGATCAGGATTTTCCCTTTCGTCCCGCCTTGAAACTCGGCGTGGGCACCGCTGGAAATCGCCAGAGCCACAAGGCACAGGCTTCTAATCAAGTTACGCATAACAACTCCAGGTATGGGCGGCGGTCGGTGGCGGGAGACACGTGCACGGATGGCTGCGACATGCACGCCCGCGCATGAATCAGCGCAGGCGCGTCGCCACTCTGATGTCAGCAACCCGTGAAAGGATCACCACTATAAGTCATTCCAAAAAACATACATATCACCTGGAAAAGCGATACTCTGGCCCGAATTTCGGGATAATTGATGTGAGAATGCCGGGTGAAATATTCTGACGAACTCCACGCATTCCTGGCCGTCGCTCACCACAAGAGCTTCGCCGAGGCCGCCCGATCACTGAACTTACCCACGACTACGATCAGTCGAAAAATCCGGTCGTTGGAGTCCGAGCTCGGCGCAAAGCTTTTTGACCGCACGACACGATCGCTTGCGCTCACAGAGGTCGCTGAGCAACTGCTGCCAAAAGTGGAACTGATCGTCGAGACGTTTGTCGAGCTCAAGGAAGAAGCGGATTTTCACACCGGAAACCCGACGGGAACGCTCCACATCACAGCGCCCGCAACCAAGATTCAGCGCCTGGCACCTGTTTTTGCTGAGTTCTTGCAGGCACACCCAGGTGTCCGGTTCAACTTCGACTGTTCCAGTCGAAACAAGGACATTGTCGGACAAGGCTATGACTTCGCCTTCAGGTTCGGTCCGCTGACCAGCTCATCATTAGTCGCGATTCCCCTTTCGCGCATGAAATATCTTCTCGTCGGCAACCAGGACGTGGCGAAGCGATTGCCTGCGGCGTCACACCCGGCCGACTTGGCCAAGCTGCCCTGTATCCGAAACCAGATCGACGGACTGCTGTTGCCCTGGCATTTCATCTATGAAGGGGAGCCTTACAGCCTCGACGTCGAAAGCCCGATACTGTCAGATGATTTGCTGGTTTCCAGAGCGCTTGCGATCCACGGTGTCGGACTGGCCTATCTGCCCAATTCGTTGGTTCAAGAGAGCATTGACGACGGCGAGCTCGCGAGTCTGTATGAAGAGTGGCTGCCGCCGGGCAGGCAACTGTATCTGGTATGCGCTGACAAGAAGCGCCTGCCATCCAAGTCGAGCGCGTTTCTCGAGTTCATTCGGAGCAGACGCCGGATAATTCAGCAACTGCTCATTGATCGTCCGTAATCGGGCACCTCTTAGATCAGCCAGGTCCCGTTGGCACGTCGACGGTTGTCGACGGGTGTGTGATCGATCGCAAGGCTCGGTGCCGCATCGCCGGCCTGTACACCGCAATGCAACTGTAACGTGACCTTAAGCGCGCGGTCATTGGCGCTCGCTAGCGTCGGAAAATTACCCGACGTCAGAGTATTGTCATGATCAAGCAAGCCTGGACTACCGTGATCGCCGTCGCGCTGGGAATGGCGGTTCCCGGCCTCACCAAGGCCCAGCAGCCCGCAAGAGATGAGGCAGCCGAACGCGCGCTCAGCGCCGACGAGATCGTCGTCCTGGGCGAGATCCCGTTCCGCAACCGGACGGAAACCGCAGAACCGATCCTGGCCTACGACGCCGAGTTCTTTCAACGCTTCGAACCCCTGACGGCGGGCGACGCGCTGCGACGGGTTCCGTCGGTCACGTTCCTCTCGGACGTCATCGAATCCGACGGCCCGCGCCTTCGGGGGCTGGCGCCGAGCTATGCACAGCTGCTCATCAACGGTGAACGCGTGCCGGGCGGCGAGAACGACCGCTCGTTTTTCCTCGACCGCATCCCGGCGGAACTCATCGAACGCGTCGAAATCATTCGATCGTCGTCGGCGCGGCGCACGGGTGATTCCGTCGCGGGCGCGCTCAACATCATCCTGCGCGATGGTTACGACCTGGACGGCGGCTACATTCGCGCCGGTGGTCTCTACTTCGATGACGGCGAACTCAAGCCGAGCCTGGGTGCCGTTTACGGTGGCGAGGTGGGGCCCGGCCGCCTGCTGCTCGGCGCAAACCTGCAGGGTCGCTACAACCCTAAGGAAAAGAAGTCGATTCGATTCGGTGACGGCCCGGAGAACAACCCAAATTTCGTGACAGAGGATTTCGACAACCGCGAGGACCAGACTGACATCCGCGACGGCACCGACTACTCGTTCAATGGCCGCTACACGATCAGTCTGGACGGCGGCGGCGAATTCGAACTGGGCGGCTTCGTCACCTACACGGACCGCGAAGAGTCGGAGCGCTCGTTCGAATATGACGACCCCTCCGCGATTACGGGCCCCGTCAGTGACGGCGGCAACCTGCTCACCGACAATCAGCAGCTGCAGGACATCGAGCAGACCAGCTACGTATTGGACGGCGGCTGGAAAACACCCGCCTTCGGCGGCGAGTTCGCAGCCCGAGCGGGCTTCGCAACCTACACCGAGGAGCGTGACGACAACGAGGACGAAATCGACTTCGAAGACGGCGAGATCGGCCAGGAGCGCGAAGTCACTGATATCGACGACGACGAGCTGACGCTCGAGGCCTCGCAGCTCTGGGACGTCAATGACACGGTCACCTTCGAGGTCGGCCTCTACTGGCAGGACAAGGCGCGCGACATCGAGATCCTGGCCGGCGATCAGGACATTGCCTTCTCGGGATCCTGGGACCCGTTCTCACAGCAGCCGTTCTCGCTGCGCACGTCGGTACCCGACGTGTCAGCGATCGACGCCGGCGTCGTGAAGATCGAAGAAACCCGCCTTGACGTCTACGGCGTCTTCAACGGCGTCACGGGTAATGTTCAGTGGGAGGCCGGCATCCGCTTCGAGACCACGGACGCAGACATCGAGGACCTGACGGTGCCGGCCACGGCCGACAACGATTACGACTTCATCCTGCCCTCGGTGAGCGTCAAGTACGACATCACGGACCGCGACCGCATCACCGCTTCGGCCGCGCGCACGGTGCGCAGGCCGGGCTTCGATCAGCTGAGCCCCGCGCTGCTCGAAGGCGAGATCGAAGACGACGATTTCCTCGGCAATCCGGCGCTGGAACCCGAGGACGCGTTCGGGTTCGACCTGGGCTACGAGCGCCGCATTGGTGACCGCGGCATCGTCGGGATCAACGTGTTCTGGCGCAACGTCGACAACCTCATCGAGCTCGTGAACCTCAATATCGAGGGCTCCGATGGCCCAGGCAGCACCGTATTCCAGCCGCAGAACGTCGGCGACGGTGACGTCTACGGCGTCGAGCTCGACGTCTCGATGCCGCTGTCCTTCATCGGTCTCGATAACACGGGCTTCTTCAGCAACTACTCTTACCTCGACAGCGAGGTCACGGATTTCCTCGGCGACCGCCGTTTCAATGACCAGTCCGACTTCGTATTCAGCGTCGGTTTTATCCACTCAATCCCAAGCGCCGACGCGGCTTTTGGCGTGACCTACCGCGAGCAGGGCGACGCGTTCGGCCGCGTCGTGGCGGAAGAGGTCACCACGCGATACGGTGCCGACCTCGAAGCATTCATCGAAAAGAGCTTTGGAGAAAAACTCACGGTGCGCCTCGTCGGGCAGAACCTGCTCAACGCCTCCAAGGACGAAGACTTCAACAAGTTCTCGAACCTCGACGACCAGATCGCGCGCAACTTCGACGAGTTCGAGCTCGAGTCCGAAGAGGCCGGCCCGGTCATCCAGCTCATCGCCCGTTACGCATTCTGAGTCGAGCCAATGACACCAATGAAGAAAGCGCTCTTGTTCGGGCCACTCGCGACCACGCTGATCGCCTGCGCGTCACAACCTGAAGATCTCATTGACATCGCAACCGTCGAGGCCAGTGCGGAGACTGCGGCCATGGCCGGATATGGCGACCGAGCCGACGACCCGGCGCTCTGGGTCGACCCGGACCGCCCGGGCGAGTCGCTGGTATTGGGCACCAACAAGACTGCTGGCCTGTACATTTACGACCTCGAGGGGCGCGAACGGCAAAAGCTGTTGTTCGGCCGCCTGAATAACGTCGACCTGCGTGGGACTGCCATCGTCGCCAGCAATGACGGACGCAATGCGATCTCGTGGTTTCGCGTCGGTCGCCGGGGCAACGGCCCGGAAGTCTGGCACATCGGAGATACACCGCTGGGCCGTGAGGAACCCTACGGCATTTGCCTGGGAGACATCGACGGCAAACTGATCACGGGTGTTACCTACAAGGACGGCACGGTCGAGCTCTGGCAGACCGCACCCGACGCCGAGTGGCACACCGCGTCGACCCGCGTGCGTGCATTCTCGCTGCCCTCGCAGCCCGAGGGTTGCGTCTTCGACGATGCCAACGCCCGCATCTTCATCGGCGAGGAGGAACACGGCATCTGGTCCGCCGATGTGCGCAGCGACGCAGCGCCCGTGCTCGTCGACAGTATCGCGCAGCGTAACGGGCTCGTCGCTGACGTCGAGGGCCTTTCAATGTACGAGATGACCGGAGGCCGGGGCTTCCTCGTCGCGTCCGCACAGGGCGCGGACCGCTTTGTGGTCTATGACCGTACTCCGCCACATGGCGTGCGCGGCGTGTTCCGGATCGGTGCCAACACCGAGAAGAATATCGACGCCGTGACCCACACCGACGGGCTGCACGTCAGCGCGGTGCCCCTGCCCGGCTATCCCCAGGGCGTGCTCATCGTGCAGGACGATGGCAACCCGGACCCTGAGCAGGATCAGAACTTCAAGATCGTGGATTGGCGAGACGTCGTCGAAGCGCTGGGCCTCATGCCCTGACGACGCTTGAGCGCGATCTGCCGCTTGCGTGGCCACAGCGAAACACGAGCTGCACCCTGCCTGAGTGCGACCATCGCACCACCCGGATTGGGGTCCCCCAACCGCGTCCGATTTGGATGCTATTGAGTGCCTAGTGTGCCGGTGACCCGCATATCCAGATCGACGCACAGATGCGGCAAGCCAGTATCAAGCAGCCAGGCCGCACTGGTCTCGCTGTTCAGCATCGAAATCGTAGAGAACGAGCCCGCGATCAAACAGGATTCCGCCAACACCGAGACACTCGCGAGACTCGGTTGCAGACTCATGCCGGTAGCCGGATCCAGCAAGTGGCAGTACCGCTGATCACCGACCATCATGTAACGCTCGTAGTCACCGCTGGTCGCAAGGCCACCCTGCCTCACGTTGATCTGCGCAATCGTTTCGCCGGTCTCGCGAGGATGTTGAATACCGATGGTCCAGGCTGCGCCATCGGGGTGCGGGCCGAGCACTCGAACATCGCCCCCCAGGTTGATTAACCCGTGCGCAAAGCCCCGATCCAGACAGACACCGGCCGCTGCATCGGCGGCATACTCCTTAACGAAGCCACCGAAGTCGATCTCCATGCCGGCTTGCGGCAATCGCACCGCCCGCTGCCGGCGCTCTACGCGTGTCCAGCCAATCAGGGGCAGCAGTGAGGACAGTTGGGCATGCGATGGCACGCGGCCGGCTCGAAAGTCCCAGGCTCGGCGAAGTATGCCGGACGTCAGGTCAAACTTGCCTTCGCTCTGGACGTACAGCGCATCGGCGTAGTCCAGCAGCTGTTCCGTCTCGTCGTCAATGTCGACAAAGCCGTCCTCACCAGCACCGGCGTTGATCCTTGAGGTCACGCTACTGGATTCGTAGCGCGTGTACTTCGCCTCGAGACGTCGAACCTCTCGCACCACATCCTGAAGCACCGTCGGCGGGCCGGACGCGCTGGGCGCGTAGACCTGAAGCTCGCAGCGGCTGCCCATCGCCTGGAACACGTGCTTGCGCAGTGTGGCCGCGACACCGCTCAGGGGGAATCACCTAAAGCTGTAATCGAAGCCGACGGAGAACAGGCTAAAGTCGACGAGCCCCGGGTTAACGTCATCGCTGTCGCTGTCGTAGATCTCATAGCTCAGTCGAATCGCGCCAAAACTGAATTTCTTGTTGAGGCCCACTTTGTAGCTCAGCGCCTGAAAGTCTGACAAGCGGTAGTCGCTGGAATAGTAGCCGTCCGCGCGGGTCTCGACGAAGAACTCGCGGTAGAAGTTCGCGGAGTCCTGCAGGTAAAAACGAGTGCTTGCGGACACTTGCCACGACCCGAGATTCTTGAAAGCAGCCAGCTTCAGGGTGTCGGAGACGACGCCGAAGCTATCGCCGTAATGCCGATAGTCGGCATGCAGCGCCGTATCGATGCCCGTCAGGTATTTGCGGACCCGCAAGTCGAAGGCCGCCTGTCGCTTGTCATCAGGTCGGGAATCCTGAAGCAGGTTGCCGTCCACCCAGGCCAGTTTATAAGGATCAGACAGATACCCCTCGAACACCGAGTAGCTTCCGCTGATGCCGACGACAAGCGTGCGCGTGAAGACATGTGAGAGCCCAACGGAACCAAACACGTTGCTCTTGCCCTCGCTGGTCGGGCGCTCAATGCCCGGTGCCTGCGTGGGTGTTATCGAGTCCACCGATCCGCCGATTGCAAAGTCTATCGTCGAATTCTTGTCGTCTGAGTACGACGAGTGGTTCAAGCGTACGCCGATGGACTCGTAGTCGTTCTCACTCGAGAACGAAACCCCAAACCCAGTTCGGGCGTGCTCACCATATTGATCGATGCCGACACTGACTTCGTCGCGCTGCTCTTCAATCGTGGCGCCACTTAATGTTTGCACGGGCTCGCCGTCAGCATCCGGTGTAATGAACCAGGGCGATGCACCCGACATCGTTTCCGAGACCAGTGACAGACTAATCGCCGTGCTCGGTAGTATCGGCCCGCCGGCCGTCAGCTGATGCACTTCGATCGTATATCGGTCGACGGCGCCATCCGCCGATAGCTCAGCCGGCTGCTCGTTCTCCGAGTACTCGGAATATCGATAGCTGGTTGACCAATTCTCAGGGATTGTCTGTGCGTTTGTTTGCTTGCTCACCAAGGGCAACCCCAGGGAAGCAGCCGTCAACGCCAGCAGCGCCTTGTTGCCCTTCTGCTTCATCGGGCCTGCTCCAGCCCGCTGTCCGGCCCTCGAAACATCATCGCAAATGCCTGTCTAGTTGCAGCCGCAGCCGCTGCCGGAAACCAGCGAACCAGAGGTCGATGCTTCCTTCGAGAAAAACACATGATCACTGAGCGCTTCGGCGAGCGGATCAGGCGCGAACGCCATCTCCTCACGGGCGACGTAGCCCTTCTCCCAGGCCTTGACCGTCGTGCAACCCGTACACAACACACAGAGCGAAAGACCGGCCAGTGCCGTGAGTCGTAATGGTCTGAGCATCGTCACTACCTCGGCAGATGCGCTTCAATCAAGGTTCGGATCTTTTCGACGTCTGATTTCTTGAACCCCGTGTGCTGATACAAGACCACACCATTGGGATCGATGAGATAGGACGTCGGCATCCCCTCGATTTCGAACGCGGTCGGTAACTTGCCCTTGGGATCCAGCAGGACCGGGTAGTCGACGGGGTACTTGCTTAGGAAACGGAGCGCATCCTCGAGCTTGTCGTCGACGTTGACGGCGACGACCTCAAAGCCCCGGGGGCCGAACTCATTGCGGATCTCATTCAGGCGCGGCATCGCCTGCCGGCAGGGTCCGCACCACGAAGCCCACACGTCGACGTAGACGAGTTTGCCTCGGTAATCGCGCCATGTGACCGCGCTGCCGGCTCTGCCCTGCTCCAAGAGTGGCAGCACCACATTGGGCATGGGCTCGCCCAGTTCGAGAGCTGACGCCGTGGGCAGTGACATCGCGGCAATTAGTCCGGCCGAGAGCGCCGCAGCCAGGCCGCGTCGGAACTTTGCAGTGACCATTTCGTTGCTCCTCCGCCAGGCGTGACCTCCCGTCGCGCCTGATAACGCCGGGGCGTCCTGAGTACGAGGTCGCAACCCTATCGAATTGATGGAGCGGTTGATGTGAGGGCGATCACAACGCAAGCGCAGCGCGTGGCCAAGACTCGCAATACGGCCCCAGACTGGTGCATCCGGCTTCATGCCAACTGAACCGCAGGCACGTCCGGTACACGCGCGTCGAGGCGATCCTGTGGCACGCCCGACGCCATCATGACGCTCTTCGCGTAACAGGCAAACGAGTCCCCGTCCGAAACGTCCGGGTTAACCGTGCCGCCGGTCGTTGAATTGATGGGTAACGACTCGCCGCGAGGGTTGTCGGGGTTGATACCGCCGACGACGGCTCGTTGCAATTGGCCGCCAAACAGCAAGCCCGTGGACAGACTGCCGTTATGACCCCTGCCGTTGTTCGAAACGTTCATCTTTCGGCCAAACACAGACAACGTTGCGTAGAGCATCTGGTCCCAAAATCCATTGCTGAGCGCAAAGTCATAGAACTCCCGGTAGCTCGCCATCATGTCCAACGTTAAGCTGGTTTCCACCTCGAGACCGTTCGGCACGTGGTTGTCACCGGAGACGCGGTAACCGACAACCGCGACAGGCGCCAGCTGCAACTTGCCGATAATGGTCGCCATCTTCATCTGACTGGTGAGCCCGTCATCGACGATCTCGTCCACTTCCGCTACGAGCCGCTCCGCGACATCGACAGCCTGCGCCTGACTGAGCACATAGTCGTCAAGGAAGCGACGCTGGTTGGGCGTACCGTTGTCGCGCACGTTGGTGTAGACGCGGTCCAGCATCTTGTCGCGCGCGGCGCCAAACATGTCCGAGGGCACTGCCGTCGAGACGCTGCTGAGCACCAACTCCTTGAGCACCGTGGGTTCATAGCGTGTCAACGGCGTGTTTTCAAACGAAACGCTACCGCTGA
This sequence comes from Pseudomonadota bacterium, assembly GCA_039821605.1. Classification (GTDB taxonomy): domain Bacteria; phylum Pseudomonadota; class Gammaproteobacteria; order Steroidobacterales; family Woeseiaceae; genus CALBPI01. The sequence goes on from JBCBNV010000005.1 coordinate 373,307, forward strand.
GCACAATCGGACGATCGATCACGGAACCGAGCGCCACCGCATTCTCCTGAGCGAGTGCGGACGCCAGTTGCTCTTGACCACGGCCATCCGCGCCGCGCATCGCGCCGCCGATCGCCTGCGCCGATTGCATCTGCGGGTGAATCCCAAAATTGGTTCGGTGGTGAAAGAAGGCCATGTTGTCTTGCATGGCACCCAAGGCTTCGAAGCAACGCGCTATGCGGACCGGCGAGTTACCGCCAAGAAAGTCAGTGGTCGCACTGAGATCTGCTGCGGAGAACGTCCGCCCGGCGATGTCGCGCGTCGCGTCAGACTCATCAGGCGCCGGATGTGAAAAGTCCGGCGAATCGAAGGAGCCCGGCCCGAAGCCGTTCACGGCCTCGCCGGCACCCGATTGGGCGAGCATCACGAACTTGCGGCCGGCTTCTTGGGCACGGGTTTGCCCCGTCAGCAGAAACGCCGCTGGCAGGCCCGTCAACAGCGAGCGAACAGATACAGCGAGCGCAGAGCCCGCAGACACACGAAGAAAATGTCGTCTATTCATTGGATCACAGCCCCAACGTAGTGAGTGACGGACTCTGGCAGACCTGAGAAAACACGCCCTGCATGGCCTCGAGTTCGCTGAGGCCGAGCCCACAGGCGGGATCGTCCTCGTCCAGTGCATCCGAAAGCTCGGCGGCTGACGCACACAGCGGCGCGGATTTCTTGTAGGCGGCGTAGGTCCGCATGAGGCTTGAATAGGCCTCCGCGTATTGCGTGGTCTGTGTCGGAAATCCGAGTAATTGAGTGACCATCACGTCCACGGCCTCGGCTGCATTGTTTTCCTGGTGTCTGAAGGTGCGACCACCTCCCACATAGCGCGACAAGTCGGTGCTGCACAGGTTGCCGACGGATATGCTGGCGAAAGCCGAAATCGATGTCGGCAGCGTAAAGGCCGTGGCACCGCGGATGTTGCCGCCGCTCGGAATCGCCTCGGCCAGGCTTCGGTTACGGGAACAAATGTCTGTGTCACGATCGATGTCATCGCTGGTCCGGTCCTGGGCACGTCGCGACTCCCGCATACGCACACGTACGGCATGACAGTAGTGGTCTCGTCGCGCGACGCTGACCTGAGCACCCGGGAAATCCGTAAGCTCCGCGCTGTACGTGTGCGTCACGAGCTTCGACGTGAAGAAGGCCTCGAATAGGCGATCTAGTCGGTACCCCGAGGCGGCGAACTCGTCTGCGATGCGAATCAGCTCCGGGTCCTGCCGGCTGCACTCGACGCTGTTGGCCCACTGGCATACTTTGGCCGCCCAACCGCGCGCGAAATCGGGATGCAGGGCCATGGAACGAACCACTGAGTAGAGGTTGCTTCCCGGCTCATTCACACCCTCGAAACTGAAGTAAGGGGCGGGGAAGGTATCGAAGGGCACGGGACGTCCACGCTGCTCCGGGTCGAAGTCGAACAACTCGCCATTTTGCTCAGTATAGAAATCGGCGACTTCCTGGCTGTTGGCCCGGAAGCGGTGGTTCTCATAGTCGAAATGCGCCTCAAAGGCACTGACCATCGGGTCCATATTCTTGTGGCAACCCATGCATTCGCTGCCTTCCGGAATTTGGTCAAGGTCCACGCCAGGCAGTGGATGGATATCGGGCAGCGTTGGATCGCCGGCGCTGAACGAACGCCCCAGCGCCATAATCAAACACTGATTCACCTGCGCACGAAACCGGTTATCGGCGTTCGTCTGCCACAATTGGAAGAACGCGGGCGTGCTGCACAGCACGCGAGGCGCGCGCAAGTTGACGACGCCCTCCGGCCCGACCGTGCGCAGTGTTGCCGCATTGGCGCCATCGCCAAATCCTTCGGGGCCGCGCATCTCGGTCGAGTCCGGCGCGTAGCGCAAATCGACCGTGCGCCAGTCCGAGATGTCGGACTGGAACACAGGATCGTCTCGGCCGGTGTACGTGCCCTCGATGGCCCGCCTCAGGGAGTTACCCGGTGAGTTCCCGTCAATACGACCAAGGCGATTGCGGAACGTAGGGTTGTCGAGCATTTTCAGCGTCAACAGAGTCGCGGTCGTCACTTCGTGACGGGTTGTCCAGAACAGCGATCGAAAGTCCTGCTGGTCTGAGTAGATGCGCTCAGCGGTCCGCCACATACTTGCCTCGAGCGTCCGGATGACGTCTCGGGATGTGACCGGCACGGAGTTGCGCAGCTGCTCCACGTAGTTTGAGGACGGCGGGTTCTGCTGCAGCGCCAGAATGAAGAAGTCCTGGCGCTTCTCTCGAAACTCGTTTGTTGCCAGCCACGTGCGAACGAGTTCCTCGAATTGGTCCTGGCGCAGATCGCCCTGCGCATCCGTGGCCGCCGCGTATTCGTCATCGGTAACCGCGGCGCCGTGAATCAGGTATTTCACCCGGCTCAGAACGAGCAGCGCGTCAGCGGGTTCCGCCGACTCGGAGCTGACAACATCATTGGCGCCGCCGCGTCCGCCGCCAACGTCGAAGTCGCCGTTGTCCTGTTCGTTGTACGTCGCGACGAGACCATCGACCCAGACTTCGAACATCTCGTAGTCGGCGTCCGACACCCCGCTGCTGCCGAGCGGCATCTTGCCGACACATCGCTGATCGGCGTTGTGGGGTGTCACCAGCCCAAGAAATAGCGACTGATCCGCGTTGTCCGAATCGATGAGCAGTTCATCGACACAACTGTCAGAAGCGGGCACTCGATTGACGAGTCGCGCAGCCAACTCCTCGAGCGTGCCCGTCTCCAAGTTTAGTCGGCCCGCATTGCCGTCGGCTTCGCTATGGCAGTTTGCGCAACCGAGATCATTGGAGGCCATGCGCTCCATGGTCTGCGCATGTTGTTCAACGCGACTGAGGGGTGGGTCGTCCGGGGTACCACCCGTGTCGCCGCCATCGCCGCTGTCCCCAGAGTCGCCCGAGTCGCCAGAATCACCACCACCGCCGGACCCGCCCCCTGTAGAGACATCGGCGACTGCGGGGCCGCCTCCGTCCTCGCTGGGAGCCCCGCCGCATGCTGCCAGAAGCAGACAGGCGATCAGCGCCACAACCTTGCCACCCTCACCCAGACGGAAACATGCACTCATCGGAACCTGCCTCTGTAGTCAGATCTTCGGACACGCGTATGCGGGAGCGCGAGAGTCTGAGGCAATCGACTTTGAGTCAGGTTACCTGTGCGTACTTCACTGCAAATAGTGTGAACTGGTGCTCACTATTGGACGGGACCGCAGCAATTATGGTGAACGCGAATTCGTTGCCACCGAGAGAGTTTGCGGGCGGCACAACCTCTTTCGGCACCGGTGCGCTTTTGACATCGCCGTTATGGTGGCGTCAAAAGCGCCTGTCAGGCGGCCGCCTGAACCGGTGCTGGCGCCGGACTCGTCGCGCGGCGCCCGCGCAGCGCGAGGAGTGCCGGCACCAGCAACAGGATGACGGCGCTTGCGACGATGATGCCGAATGCCAGGCTCAGCGCCATCGGGATCAGGAACTGCGCCTGCATGCTCGTCTCGGCGATCATCGGCGCCAGCCCGATGAAGGTGGTCAGCGTCGTCAACAGGATTGGCCGGAAACGCCGGCGCGCCGCGCTGACGATATTGTCGGCCAGCGCACCGCCCTGGCGCTGCAACTGGTTGAAGCAATCCAGCAGCACGATGCTGTCGTTGATGATCACGCCGGACAGCGCAACCACCCCGAACAGCGACAAAAAGGTCAGGTCGTAGCCGAGCAGCAGGTGACCGAGCACGGCGCCGACGAAGCCGAACGGAATGATCGCGATGATGATCAGGGGCTGCCAGTAGGAGCGCAGAATGCTCGCCAACAGGACATAGATCGCCAGCGTCGCGATAAGGAAGTTGCGCCCGAGCGAGCCCAGGTCATCGGACTGGTCGCGCGACTGCCCGTCAAACGCCGCAGACACATCGGCGTACTGCGCCACCAGCTCGGGCAAGACCTGCGCGGCAATGATCGACTGTACGGCCACGGGCGTCGTCACGCGTTCGTCGACATCCGCCGACACGGTGACGACGCGCAGGCCATCGATGCGCTCTATGCGCGTGTCACTGCGTGAGTTCATCATGCGGGCCACCGTCTCGAGCGGTACCTCGCCGCCGCTGGGTAACGGCACCCGGATGTCGCGCAGGTCCGTCAGGCGCTGGCGCTCGTCCTGCGGCAGGCGGACGAGCACCCGCACCTCTTCCCGCCCACGCTGGAATCGCTGCACCTCTTCGCCCAGATAGGCATTGCGCATGTGCCGCGCCAGGTCACCGACGGTCAGCCCGGCCGCGATACCTGCGGGCGTAAGTTCGAATTCGATCTGGCGCTTGCCGATTTCGTTACTGGACTGGATCTCGGCGACACCGTCGAGCTGCCGCAGCGCATCGGCCAGTGCCTCGCTGGCGGCCACCACTCGGTCGGGCGACGCGCCCGAGAGCTGGATCTCGATGTCCTCGCCACCGCTCAGGCCCGCAGACTCGAAAGACAGGCGTTCGACCCCGGGCAGCTCGCCGACTTCCTGGCGCCAGCGCCGCTCGATTTGTGATGAAGACAGGCTACGCTCCTCGCTCGGGACGAGATCGAGCGTGGCCACGGCGACCTCGGGCTCGGGCAGGTTGCTGCGCGCATTGAATCCTGAGGCGAGACGCCCGCCGACGGTGACCGTCATCGCACGATAAACGCCGGCATTAGGACCGCCCAGCGCAATGACGGCCGCTTCAATAACGCGATCCATGGCCGCCTCGGTGCGCTCAAACGGCGTGCCGGACGGCATCTCTAGTGTCAACGTGACCGAATCGCCCTCCACCTGGGGGAAGAACACGAATCGCACGTGGCCGCCGTTGATAAGACCGGCGAACGCAACCAGGCAGGCCAGACAAGCAGCGATAACGACCTGCGGGTACCGCGTGCATGCGCGGACCGCGGGTACCACGAAGCGCTCGCGAAAACCGGTCATCGCTGACTGGACGCGCTGCTTCAGCTTCTGCATGACGCCGACACTCCAGTCGCTGCCGTGGGCCAGATGCGCCGGCAACACGAGAAACACCTCGACGAGCGAGATGAGCAGCACGGAGAGCACGACGATGGGGACAGGCTTCAGCAACTGGCCGAGCACGCCAGACAGTTGCAGCAGGGTCGCGAATGCGATCATCGATGTCAGCACACCGATCGACACGGGCGTCAGCACGCCCCTGGCACCCGCGACGGCGCTGGCGGGCCCGACATCGGTGCGCGACTGCGCCTCGAAGATATTCTCACCGACGACAATAGCGTCGTCGACGACGATGCCTAGCACGAGGATCAATCCCATGAGCGTGACCATGTTGATCGTCACCCATTGGCTGAACAGCATCATGCCGCCCAGGAATGCGATGGGGATGCCGACACAGGTCCAGAAGGCCAGCCGCAGGTCCAGGGTCAGTGCCAGGAAGACGAACACCAGAGACAGGCCAAGCATGCCGTTGCGGCCCAGCAGGTTCATGCGGTCGTTGATCGCCTCGGTCACGTCCGCGGTCAGCAGCACGTCGATGCCGGGCTCGGCACGGTAGTCCGCGAGCAGGCCGCCGACGGCCTCGCGAACCGCGAAAGCATCTTCATCGGCCGAACGCTCGACCTGCACGAAGACGGCGGGCTGACCATTGTAGGTGTTGACTAAGAGATCCTCGGTCAACCCGTCGCGAATCGTCGCGATGTCCTCGAGGTACAGCGCGCGTCCGTCAACGTCACCGGCAACGACAATGCGCGCAAACGCCTCGGCGTCCCGCGCCTCGGTGTTGGCGCGCAGCAGCACGTCGCCGCCCGTTGTCTGCACGGCGCCCGCCGACAGGTTCACGGAGGCGGCACGTACGGCAGCCGCGACCTGGTCCACGGTCAGGTTGTATTGATCGAGCGTATCCTGCGCGACCTCGATCGCGATCTCGTCGGGCTTCGCGCCCTGCAGGTTGACGATGCTGATGCCGTCCGTCGCGAGAAGGGCGCGCTCGACGCGCACCGCTGCCTGCTTGAGCGCTTGCTCCGAGACGTCGCCCGTGACCACGAGTCGCGCCACTGGCGAGACGGCGCGCGCGATCGTGATTTCGGGCGCCTCGGCTTCTTCGGGTGGAAAGTCGCGCAGGCGTTCGACGGCCGACTGCACTTCGTCGCGAACGGCCTGCGCATCCGCGAAGTCTTCGAGCTCGATGGTGACCCTGCCCAGCCCTTCACTGGCCGCAGAGCGGACGCGGTCGACGCCTTCGAGGCCCAGCACGGCTTCCTCGACGCGTCGCGTGATCGCGACCTCGACGTCCTCCGGCGTCGCGCCCGGGTAGCTGACCTGCAGAGACACGACGCGCGGATCGATCTGCGGGAGGATCTCGGCGTTGGTCCTGCCTACAAACGCGATGCCGCCCAGCAGCAGGAACGCCATGAGCAGGTTGGCCGCCACGGCATTGTGAGCGAACCATGCGAGGAGACCTTTCACGGCGCGCCCGCGGCACTTTCGGGTGCGGTCACGACGCGCACGACATCGCCGGCGTGGGGGTCGCGCAGCGGAGAAACGACGACACCGTCCGCGACGTCGAAAGGCGCTGTCAGGACGAAGCCCGCGTCGCTATGCAGGATGTCGAGGGCGCGCCGCTCAAGCCGGTCGCCCTCGACCACCCAGAGCTCTCGACGCGCGGTTACGGCGTCCTCGGGCACGAGGTGTGCCGATTCGATGACGGGGCCGTAGAGAACGACATCGACAAACGCACCGGGCAGCAGCGATACGGGCTCGTCGAAGCGCAGCGCCAGGCCGCCTAGCCGCGTTTGGGCGTTGAGCTCGGCGTCGGCGCGGACCACCGTGGCGCGAAACCGGGGCTGCGCTCGGCCGCTGTCGACACGAACCGAGACCGTCGCTTCACGTCCCAGTACGGGTTCGAGCTGCGCCAGGACCGTGGTCGTGACGGGCACATAAGCCTCGACGTCGGCTGCGTTGTAGGCGCGGCCGTAGGACTGACCCGCGAGCAGGTTTTGACCAACCTCGATCGTCGTGGCCTGTACGCGCCCCGAGAAAGGCAGCGAAAACGCGACCCGGGACAGCTTGAGCTCGGCGTCCGCAAGCGCCGCATCGGCCGACTGCAGCGCCGCCTCGGCACGACGGATCTGCGGCACACGCGCCACAAGATCGGGCACCGGTTCCCCGGGGTAGACCAGCGCCCACTCGTTGCGCGACACCTCGGCTTCGGCGCGCTCGAAGCTCAGGTCGGCGCGCGCGGCCGCCTGCTCGGCGAGCGCCCGATTCACATTGGCCTGGTAGTCGGCCGGGTCGAGACGGAACAGGATCTCGCCCGCCTCGAAGTAGCCGCCAGCGGCAAGGTTGGGCGACACCGCGACGACGCGCCCGCTCACGAGCGGGCTCAACTGGATGCTATTGCGCGCCTGCACGGTGCCGACTTCCTCGATTCGAATCGGTATGTCGCGTACCTCGGGCCAGGCCACGTCGACCTGTGGCGTCACGGTTGTCGACACGCGCAATTGCGGCGCCGTGTCCTGCCGCTTGAGCAGACCGTTGGCGATCACGCCGGCGACGAGCACGCCGGCGACGAGCAGGACTTGAAGATACCCGCGCAGCTTGGGGTCATTGGGGTTGTCGTTTGCAGTCATCAGCGTGCTCCGGCGAACCAGTCGCCACCCAGGCTCAGGTACAGATCGATAGAGGCGTTACGTAACGCCTGTTCGGTGAGAATCAGATTGAGCCGCGCGGAATTCAGGCCGCGCTGCGTCTCGAGCACGGCCAGCAACGAGCTCAGGCCCTGCCGGTAGCGCGTCGAGACGACGCGGTTTGACTGCTCCGCCGTCTGCACGGCCGCCTGCGCCAGCCGTTGTTGCGTCTGGCGAGCGTCTCGCTCCGTAAGCGCAACCTCGACGTCGGTCACCGCGGCCAGCGCCACACGCGCGAACCCGGCGGCAAGCTCTTCGGCTTCCGCGCGCTCGAGGCGCACCTGCGAGCGCAGGCGCCCGCCCTGGAAGATCGGCCCGGTGATCGCCTGGGCCAGCGAAGCCAGGTAGTCGTCCCAGGCAAAATCGTCGGGCTGCGCACCCTGAAAGGTCAATGAGCCAGTCAGCGACAAGGCCGGGTAAAGGTTGGCGCGGGCCGCGCCCACGTCCTCGAGTGCGGCGCGGTAGCGCAAGGCAGCCGCCGCGACGTCGGGCCGTTGCTCGAGCAGGCGCGCGGGGTGGCCCACGGCCGTCGTGGCCGCCGGCGTCGCGCCCGCGGCACCCGTGAACTCGCGCGCGGTCGTGCCGGGCAACCGCCCCAGCTGCTCGTCGATGAGTAGCAACTGGCTGCGCAGTTGTCCTTCGAGGTCGGGAATGTCGACGAGCGCCGACTCGAGGTTCTGGCGCGCGATGAGGACGTCGCTCGCCGAGACACCCTGCGAGCCGAGCCGATAGCGTTGTTCCGTGAGCTCGAGCGTCGAGCGAAAGCTCCCGGCGGTTGCGTTGGCCAGCGCGAGCCGCTCCTGCAGCGTCACGGCGGCGACCCACTGACGCGACAGGCGCGCGATTTCGAGTTGCTCGGTAGCCGCATAGGACAGCGCCGCAGCCTCGGCGTTGAGCGCGGCCGCGCGTGCGCCACTGCGCAGCGCGCCGAAGACGTCAAGCTCATGATTGAGCGTGATGCCCGCCGAGTAGCTCTCGCTCCACGAGTACCTGCCCGTCGGGTCCGGACTGCGCAGCCGCTGGCGGTCGACGGCGTAGCCCACCGACGGCTTGCGCGGTGCGCCGGCCTGCAACGCGCGCTCCTCTGCCTGCTCAAGCTGCAGGCGCGCTTCGCGCAATGCGAGGCTGTCTTCGAGCAGCGCCAGAACGAGCCCTTCGAGCTCGTCGCCGCCAACCTCGCGCCACCAGTCTGCGGGCTCGGGCGCCGCCGCCTCGCCGCCACCGACCGTGTCGAACCACGGCTGCGTCTCGATCCGGGTCACGAGCGACGGCACCTTGGGCGGTGGCGTCAGCGAACAGCCGCCAACCACGCCGAGCAGGAGCAGTACTGTGAGGCGAACGTGCACGATTCGAGACGCTTAGAAACGTACCGACAAGCGCGCAGCCAGCGTTCGCATACCCGAGAAATTGCTGGACGCCGAGAATGATGCACTCAGGGTCTCGTCCACGGGCACGGCGATCGACGTCACCATGCTCCACGGGTCCTCGAGCTCCTGCTCCTGGCGCAGACTCAGGTTGCTGCCGCCGAACGACGTCGTGAACTCGACGACACGATCGATCTCCAGGTGCGAGACACCCAGGGCAAACGTCATTCGGCGGCCACTGATTGATCGCATGTGCGCCAGCGTCAGGCTGGACGAGATCGAGGTGGTTTCGATGTTGTCGAGGTCATTGATCCCGTACTGGGCCCCCGCCCGCAGAACCAACGGTGCCATCGGGTCGCGGATGATCGGGATGATCACCGCGAGACCGCCGTTGAAGTTGTAGCCGCTGTTGTCGCGCTCGGCGTCCGAGGTCACCGAAAAACTTTCACCCAGGATGGGCAACGGATCGACGAAGCTGCCGCTGACGGTGATGTCGGATTCGGACTGTGAGCTGACGATGCCTGTTCCCGCCGAGATTTCGATGAGCGGTATCGGGTAGAACGCCACCGAGGCCATTAAGGTCTGCGATGAGATCTCGGCGACATCGCCCACGGCGACGTCGAGGTCCTCGACGAGCAAATCGTCCGAGGCTTCAAGGGTTAGCGACTTGATGCGCACGGGCGTCTTTGCCGTCAGCAGCGTCGCAGAATACACGAAGCGGCTGCCAAGGCCGCCCGAATACACCTCGTTACCCGACATCGGCTGCTCGCCCGTCCCCTGCGCGCCCGCGGGCGCCACGGCCAGGGCGCAACCGAGCGCCGCCAGCGCTGCCTGAGTTTTGGTTTGAGTTCTTGTCATCGATGGTCTCCAGTTGGCTCGCGGAATGCCACGCCGGCGTGGCGGTGAGCTTCAGGTGGAGACTAGGGACTGGTGCGTGAGGGAAGACGCATCAATGCAAAGAAGTGTAAGTATCCGGCCGCGCGGGCAATCCTCGGACGCGCGCCGGCCCGAATGGGTGACCAGGCCGAAGGGTCTCGTTAGCGCGCGCTAACAAAGATGTAACATTCGATTGCGATGCTTCGGGGCTGGTTCGCCGCCGGCTGCATCGCCGCGTTGGCGCCGGCTTGAACCTGTTTGGGCGATTTAGGAGAGACCAAGAAATGAAGACACTCAAGATTGCAGCGGCCCTTGTCGCGTCACTGGCCGTGAGCACGCACGCGCTTGCCGAAGACGACCGCGCCGCTATGGCACAGGAACAGATGCAGCAGACGTTCGAGCGACTCGACCTGACAGACGAGCAAATCGATCAGGTCAAGCCCGTTCTCGAGGCGTCTGCCGAAGAACGCGAGAAGATCATGTCCGAGTACGGCATGGACCCGGAGAGCGGCAAACGTCCGGGGATGCGCAAGATGCGCGCCATGAAGCAAGAGATGGATTCGGTCCAGGAGAAGACCATTGCGGAACTCAAGAAGATCCTGACCGATGAGCAGATCACGGAGTTCCAGCAGATCCAGGAGGAGCGACAGGCTGCGATGCGCGATCGCATGCGCGGTGGTTGATCGGCCCCGGTACGGAAGCGCTGATTGACGAGAAGAGGCCCTCGCGATAAGGGGTATGTCTCATCGCGACGTTTCCGCGTCAACTGCAGTAGGGGCTGATCCCGCCCCTGCTAGCGGCTGGCCAGTTGCACGGCGTCGGCGGGCGATACTACAGCCGCCGCCACCAGGTTGCTCCACCCTGTCAGCGCCGAATGCAGGTCATCGGAAAGTCCGGACGCCGGTTCGTCCTGGGTGTCCGCCATACGCACGACAGTGTTGCCTGTCCGCGCATCGATGAGCTCCGCAACCATGGTCACGCGACCGGGTTCGACGTTGAATCGGAAGCGGCGTTTCCACGCGAGCGCTTCCTCGGAAACCACCGTGTCCGTGAAGTCGATGAACTGGACGCGCACGATCATCGCGTTGCGCCCCGGCGCGTCAGCGACCTCGAGGCCGTTTGCCGAGAATGCACTCACCAGTTCGCTGGCCGCCCACTCGCGAAGGCTGGCGACGCGATCCAAGGCTGCGGCACTCTCTGTCGGGTACCAGACCGAAACCGGCTCGAGGTAGACACGTTCGTAGCCGGCGAAGTCTGCGGCTGTGCTCGTGAACAGCATATCGAGTGTCGGGTGCTCGATGCGCTGCCAGTCCTCGGACGCCATCAGCGGCGCCGCGCTCAGGCCGAGCCAGAGTGCCGCGCTCGCCGCCACTATGATCTTCATCTTGTTCGTCGTTGCCATCGGTCTTCTCCCTGTCCGCTTTGTACTGAACAACGAACGAACAGAACTTCCGTTGACACGTCACGGGCAGACAGGAAGGCGTTATGTCAGAAGCGACCGCGCTGACGTCGGGCGACGGTGTCAGGTCGAGCATGATCGGCACGCATGTCGCGCATCAGCCAGAATCTGCCCGGGTCTACGGCGAACCCGTCTGATTTGACGCACGACGATGTGGCCAGGACACCGTGAACTTCGCGCCGCCCAGCGCTACCGATTCTGTTACTGAGACACGTCCGCCGTGCAACTCGGCGATCCGCGCAACAATGGCGAGACCGAGTCCGTATCCCCCGGTATCGCGATTGCGACTGGTATCCAGACGGGTGAATGCCTTGAATACCGCTTCACGCTCTTGCTCGGGTACGCCTTCGCCATCATCCTCGACGAGCAGACAGTACGATCCGGCATCGGAGCGCGCGCGCACGCGAACATGTTCGCGTGCATAGCGACAGGCATTGACAACAAGATTACTCAACGCCATGCCCATCAACCGAGGGTCCATCCAAAACTCGGCGTCGGCATCGCATACCACATCGATCGTCTTGTTCAGTGCGCGGCTCCTGTTGATCGCAGAATCGGCCCAGCCACTGAGCGGTGTGCTGACCCAGTCCATGCGCTGCTCCGGGTGATCCAGCCTCGCATAGTTCAGCATGCTGCCAATAAGCTGATCGATCTCCTGAACGTCATCGCTCATTGCATGCAGCTGTGCTGCGAGTTCGTCATCGGCATTCTCGTCAGCGACCGCCAGCGCAAAACGAATCCGCGCCAGCGGCGTTCGCATCTCGTGCGAAAGCGCCGTGGTGAGTTCTTTCTGACTCCGGATCAGACCGCTGATGCGCGCGGACATGTGATCGAGGTTGCTGGCAAGGCTGCGCAGTTCGTTCGCATGTTCGGCTGTGCTCAGAGGATTCCTGTAATCGGCCGCAAACCGTTGCGACGCACGGGTCAGCAAATTCAGGTCGGCCAGCACGGGCCTAAGCCACAAACCGATGATTACGAAGATGGAGAGATAGAACAGCGCCGGTACCAGTCTGATCGCGACGTTCTCGGCTGGCGGGTCAAAAGGCCCAACGAGAATTGATGCCTGCAGCGCAGCCACCTCTTTCAGGTGTGTGATGCGTCCGTCGTCGCCGACCAGGCTACTGATCACCCTGTCGTCTGCCGCCGAAGTCACCACGTGCCGGGCATCCAATACCTGCACGCCAAAGCCCAGTGTATCGGCGATGCGTGTGACCGCTTGCTGGCGTTCAACGACAGGAACTCTGGTCAGCTGCGCCTCGATCAGATCAAAGGTGGAGGCGATCCAGCGATCTTCTTCGACCGCCGTGTCTTGCAGATGGGAAAACCCGAAATCGAGCACTGTCGCCACAGCAATCAGTGCGGCAACGACAAAGAAATAAGAGCGAAAGAGCAGCCGATGAGAGCGATGCTCTGGATCACCACTCATTCATCAACGCCCCATCCGTCGGGCACCAGTATGTAGCCCTTGCCCCACACAGTCTTGATGCGCTCAGGCTTCTCGGCGCTGTCGCCAAGCTTGCGACGTAACTTTGAGATACGGCCATCGATCGATCGGTCCAGCCCATCGTATTCGATGCCACGTGTACCTCTGAAGATCTCTTCGCGACTCAGTACATGTCCAGCCCGACGCGCCAGAATCAGCAGCAACTCGAACTCCTGCGTGGTCAGCGGTACAGGCGCCCCTTCCAACCACGCAGTCTGTGCTCGCTCACTGACCTTCAACGCGCCCAATTCAATATCGCCGGACGACGCCGCGGGCGCTGTCGAGGTCTTCTCCGTGCGCCGCAGCAAAGCGCGCGTTCGCGCTAAGAGCACCATCGGATCGGCTGGCTTGGCAACGTAGTCGTCGGCACCTGCCTCCAGACCGATAACCTGATCGATATCCGAGTCCTTGGCCGTAAGTACGAGAATTGGCCCATCGAAACACTCGCGCAGCTCGCGACAAACAGTCAGTCCATCCGTGCCCGGCAGCATCAGGTCGAGCAACACGAGGCGCGGTTGCACCTCATGAAATTTAGCCAGCGCGCGATCGCCACGCGCTTCCACAACAACCTCGAAACCGTTCTGCTCAAGATAGCGCGCGGTAAGCTCAGCCAGTCGCCGATCATCCTCCACGAGCAGAATATCCGTGTCGCCCATGCTCAGAGCAGGTCCCAGACATGCCGGTTACGGCGCTGACGGCGACGGTCGCCGCTGTCCAGTCGCAACACATCGATCGCCACAGCGACCAGCCGTTTGGCTGTGTCTTCGTCGGTGATCCAGTAACTGAAGGTTTCACTGACTTCGCGCGGGTCATTCAGCTCGCCGCTGTCGCGCTCGGTCCAGCATCGAACAGGGGCTTCGCTGAAGTCATTGAACAAACAGTAGTACCCAACGGTGTCGCTCTGCCACTGCACTAGAAAAGTGATGTCGCATGTCGGCGCACGCTTGTCGACAATGCACAGCAACGGCGTGACATTGAGTCGGGGCACATCGGCTGACTGTGCCCGGGCTTCGGTGCAGCACAACAGCAAACCGCCGAGGAGAATCAGAATACGCAACACTCAGAACCGGTAGCTCATGCCCGCGAAGTAACCCCGTACACTGCGCTGGGCAACAATCGGACTCTGCGCGGCATCATCATTCATGCGCTCATACTCCAGTGCCGCAGCAAAGGACCAGTGCTTGCTGACAATGTACTGCGCTGCAAGTCTTGCATGCGCGTTGATGCCGGCCTGCAGCCGATACTGTGGCAGCGCCCCAGCCGACTCTGCCGCTTCATCTGCTGTCACGCCCCAGTAGTAGTCATTCAATGATCTGCTGTGATAGCTGACGCCCAACGATGGCTTGATTACCCAGCGGTCATGACGCCAGCGGTAGGCGTAGTCGACAAACAACTCATAACCGCCGTGTGTCGCGCTCACATCCCGAAAGGCCGTGAGCTGAAGCTCGCCCCAGTCACCGTCGGTCAGCAGCTCAATGCCCGCCTCTACCGCAAAGTCACGATCGGGCACTTCGAGCAAGACGGGCGTCGCCAGTGTCGAGCCGTCCGCAGCGAACGACACGAATTGCGTATCGGTCCTGCCGAAAAAAACCCGCTCACTGTTGACGCGCGTGACGAAGTCCAACGTGAACATACGGTTATCGGACAGCGTCAAACCGACATCACCGTTATCGAAAAAGAATCGATCACCGAACCAGGCGATATCCAGATCAACGATGATCGGTATGTCATCGGATTGAATCAGAGGATTGCTGCGCAGGCCATATCCAAGCGCGATTGCGAAGCGCCACCGAGAAGAAGCCGCTTCGGCAATCGCCGTCGGGGTAGAACCGGGATTCGCCAGCGCACCCGGACTGAGCAACATACACGTCAGTATCGCCAGCGCTCTCATTTCCGCCCAGCTCCGTATTGAAGGTCTACGCATGGCAACAGACACACCACGCTGCGTGCAGGGTGACAGGGCCCGCCTCGGCTGCCTTCGGAATACTGTATTGAAATTGTATAAAAGTGTAGCGCTCGCGGGTTAACACAATTTCACAAAGCCACCCAAAAAACACACAGACTCCGTCGCGCCTTGCTCATACGCTGAGCCAACACTCAACGAGGGAGGAATCGCTATGTTTCGGGTAGCAGCATATCTTTGTTTAGCGGTTAGCTTGCCGACCCTGCTGGCGGGTTGTGGTGGTTCGTCGTCAAGCAGTACACCGATAGAGGCCAGTGGGATGCTACGCAAGGTCCAGTCTGACGAAGAGCTGAGAGACGCTATCGTCAGCGCCCTGTCCGATGATCAGTTCACAACGAACTCGACATCCGAAGGCGACGCAGCGGGCAGCAGCAGCTTTACCGGCACCTACACGCAGGATCCGAATGTCGACGAATTCGATGCAGTTCGCTATGACGGTGACTACCTGTATGTCGCACCGCAACGCTATCTGAGTTGCTGTTTTATCTTCAACAGTGCAGCGGCAAGCACACCTGTCGACGTCCCCGCCGTGCAACGTAGCATTCGTATCCTGGCAACCGACCCTGACAATGCCTCAGCATCGCTCACCAGCGAAATACCGCTGGCAGAAGACACGTCGGTGCAGGGCATGTATACCACCGACGACGCGCTGGTCGCACTGACCAGTCGCACGATCTACGGCCACTATGGCGAGGCCTGGACCGATATCGCACTCTGGCACCCCGAACAGTTGGGTTTGCAGATCTACGACATAACCGATCCGGCGACGCCCGAGCTGTCGTTCGATGCGCAGATCGATGGCGTATTTGTGGACAGCCGGCGTGTTGGCGATATCGTCTACATCATCTCTCGCTACGCGCCCAGCATCGCTGCTGTGACCGCGAGCCAGCAGGTGGCGGGAGGTGACATTGCGCTGGAAACGCTGCTGCCGAAGATCAGCATCAATGGCAATGAGACGTCGCTGATAGAGAGCACGCAATGCTTTGTCACGAACGATGAGGACCCGGCCTACCCGGTGCTGACGAGCGTCACTGCGATTCCGATCAGCAACCCGGAAAACTTCGCCACGACCTGCTACGCCGATTCAGCGTATGGCGTGTATGTCTCCGAGTCCGCGATCTACCTGACGCAGCACAGAGACGACCCTGATGTGAATCACAACCTCACCCGCATCCATAAATTCGCAATGAACAACGGGCCAACGCTCTACCGCGGCTCGGCGGAGATCATCGGCAGGGTATGGCGCGGCGGGCAGAACGACTTCCGCATGAGCGACGCCGATGGTGATCTTCGCGTTTTTGCTTCGAGTATTGAATTCGACAGCCCGGACCGGTTCGACCATGCGCTCTACATCCTGCGCGAGTCGACGGATACGCTTGCGCTGGATGTGATCGGCGAGCTTCCAAACTCAGAGCGCCCTGAGGAGATCGGCAAACCAAATGAAGCACTGTACGGTGTGCGCTTCCTCGGAAACCGCGCCTACGCCGTCACCTTCGAGCAAATTGATCCGCTGTATGTCATCGACCTGACCGACCCGCAGGATCCGATGATCGCGGGTGCATTGGAGGTAGAAGGATTCTCAGACTTCCTGCATCCGGTCGGCGACGATCTGCTGCTGGGCCTGGGGCAGAGTCTGAATGGCAGCGTCAAGCTCGAGCTGTTCGATGTTTCAGATATTGAAAGACCACTCACACGCGGGGCAACAACGATCGGTGGTCCGGGCTCTTACAGCGAGGCACGTCATGATCGCCACGCATTTACCTACCAAGGTGATGTTGCCGGGGTCGATCGGTTCACGATACCGGTAGACGTGTTCTCGGAAGACGGCGGCTTCGTCTTTGTTGGGTCAGGGCTCTATCTGTTTGAGATCCGTGACAAGCAGACACCTAATCTGGCGTCTTTGGCAGCGGTGGGATCGATCGATATCGTCGGACCGGGCGGCGGCATCCCGACAGAGGCCTATGAACGCAATCGCGCATTCATTGACGGCGACACGGTGTACTACGTGCGCGACAGCGAAGTCTGGTCGGCATTCTGGAGCGCGCCCTCGACACCGGCAGGGCCTTTTTGATTAGTGTTCCGGGTTGGCCCTGTCGCGACTTGGACCGCGGTCGACAAGGGCGTAGGCCGAGTGTTCACAACACTCAGAGACCTAAAGGGAAATTGGCGCGCCCGACAGGATTCTAACCTGTGACCCCTGCCTTCGGAGTTCGCTGATGCAATGCTAAGAATCTGATTTAATTCAAACTATCTGGCAGGACGTCCGTTGCGAAATCAGCACTTAGCACAACCATGCACAGCTCAGTCACACAATTCTCACACAGTCGAAGTGAGCGCCGTTCTCCGCGCCGCAAGCTTGCGCTAACGGGCAGACGCTGCAACAAATCGGGAAACTTCCTCTGCCGTCGGTGGAGAACAACCCTTCCTAGAGACGTTTATGGCAGCAGCCGCGCATGCGAAGTCCAACGCCGATTCGAGCGTTTCGGTCCGCAAGCCGTCGATCGATTTCGCAAGCTCACCGCTCCTGTGAAGAGACGCGAGAAACGCCGAGTGGAATGTATCCCCTGCTCCTACGGTGTCCGCAAGCGCCGCGACAGGGTAAGCACGCTTGGAGATTGATTCTCCATCCCCGAGTAGCAGAGCGCCGCCGGTTCCCTCTGTCAGCACGAGTAGTCCCGAACCCATGCGCTTGAACGCGATGTCGGCACTCTTCCGCACATCCGGGTCCAACTGAAATGCCAGGAGATCCTCGTCGCTAGCCTTCACGATGTCGGCATCCTCCAACAGGGACCAAACGCCGTCGAGGTAGCGGCGCTCGTCAATACTGGCGCGCAAGCGGATATTGACGTCAATGCTGACGAGCACCCCACGGTCATGCAACAAACGGAGTACTTTGCGTATCGTGGGCAGCTGGCTTGGCGTCAGCGCCAGAGATCCGGTATGGAAAACCTGAATATTGTGCGGCAGGTGAGCCGCAATTTCCTCGAAAGACGTGTCCTTGTCCGCAATGCCTTCCCGATACAAGCGATAGGCTGGCTGTCCACCGCCTCCAATCGTCACGAGAGCCAACGACGTCGGCCAGAGCGAGCGCCTTCGTACCGGTAGCTTCACCCCCTCACTACGTAGCGACTGCTCAAGCTTATCGCCAAAACTATCATCGGATAGCGGCGAAACGTAGCTCACATCTATCCCCTGTCGGGCAAGTCCGATCGCAACGTTGTAGGGTGATCCACCGAGATGCGGTCGATAAGAACCTTCATCGCCTTGAATGAAATCGATTAGCGCCTCGCCTAGGACTGCAAAGCTCACCTTAGGCGTGCCTCCTCCTCGACTGTCTTCATTCGATTCCCAGACTCATCGAAGTACAGCAAGAAGTCCATATCCAACTCAATCGCTACGTTGTCGCCCTCAGCAATATCGAAGCGGCGAGCTGTAATAATGACAGGATCGTCCTCGCCCTCGACGTTGATGTGCACGTAACCAGTGTCGCCAAGTCGCTCGATCAGCGCGATCTCGCCTCGCAAATGACCCTCGTCCGCCAGCTTAGCCCGTCGCGGGCGAAACCCCACTGTGTCTGCTGACTCAGGTAGAATTCGGCCGGTTTCGTCAGTTCTCCACTTCTCCCGGAGCCCGGACGCCGATAATAAATTGATTGTCGGAGTACCGATAAATTTCGCCGTATAGAGATTCTCGGGAAATTCGAACAGCTCTTCGGGTGTTCCAATTTGCTCAACACCATCGGTGCTCAACAATATGATCCGATCGGCTAGCGTCATCGCCTCAATTTGATCGTGCGTTACGTAGAGGCTCGTGACACCGAGCTGCCTATGGAGCTGCAGCAGCTCGATTCGCAAATGATTTCTAAGACCGGTGTCTAGGTTTGAGAGGGGCTCATCGAACAAGAACGCCTCGGGGTCGCGGACAATAGCGCGCCCGATCGCAACACGCTGCCGCTGACCGCCGGAGAGCTCCGCCGGCTTTCGCTCGAGCAAGTGATCGATTTGTAGACGTTCTGCTGCCTCGCGAACCCGGTTCGCGATGTCGCTCTTGCGGACCCGAGCCAAACGCAGACTGAAGCCAATGTTCTCTTCAACGGTCATGTGCGGATAGAGCGCGTAGTTCTGGAAAACCATAGCAAGACCACGCTCGGCCGGCGGCAGACTGTCAACGCGTTTGTCGCCAATTCGAATCTTGCCGCTATGCACGTCCTCTAGCCCCGCGATTGCCCGAAGCAGTGTCGACTTGCCAGTTCCGGAGCCCCCGACGATCACGATGAACTCACCCTGGTTGATATGGACGTTAACGCCGCTCAGCGTGAACACGCGATCGCCACTACCAAGGCGAATGTGGACGTCTTCCAGTCGGATATCAGACATCACTGCACCTCTCGCGCCAAATGCTGGCGAGTACGGAAACTTCGCCGCCTAACGTGACTTCATCGGGACCGAAGGTTTCTACCCGATCGAACGGCGCATCATAGAAGAGGTTCGCAGAAACGACGGACCTTCCTTCGTCGGCGAATACTTCAACTGACGCTACATCCTTTATGAGGCGCAAGCTCAACGATTCGCTCCCCTTGCGCAATGGCGCTTCGAGGCGCTCGACAAGCTTAGGATTTGGAACTGCCTGACCGACATGGGTTCGATCCACGACCAGCTTCCCAGAGGCCATATCTATCGCGATCTCTACATTTTCATCGTTCCCGTTTGCGAATCGGATTCCAAACGGCTCCAACTCGCCTTGCGGTAGCTTGAAGTGCAGATCGAGATCCAACAAGTCTGGCGGCAAATCGCAAAAGATGTCGCGAGTCGCAGCGGCTCCAACCGACGCCTGAGGAATTTCGATTATGCCTGTACGAATGCCCTCTATCTCTCGCACCGGTAAGCTCGCGAGTTCGAATCCACTCGTCCCTTTGACCAATCGCAACTCCCGCGGGATCGTCATGTTCCCTCGCCAAGGGTACGTTGGCATCTCCTTCGCGTATCGCCAACTGCTCATCCAACCGATTGCTATTCTCCGACCATCTTTGGGTGGTATCCCTTCCCAGGTTACCGCACCGTAGTTGTCCGCCCCGTAGTCAAGCCAACGCTCTCCGTTGTCATCTGGGATAAAAGTCGAGCCGTCGAATTCGCCGACAAAGTACTGGACGGACTCGTCCCGCGTTGAGTGTTCGGGACTGACGCTGATGACCAACAGCCATTTCTTGTCGCCACTCTCGGTGTTCAAGGGGAAAAGATCTGGGCATTCCCATACTCCGCTGTGCGAACCATCGGGCTTGGAGAAATCGGACAGATGTGTCCATTCGATCAAGTTGCGAGATGCGTAGAACGAGATGCGATCGTAGGCAGCCAGCGACAAAATCCACCGGCTAGACGGCTCGTGCCAGAATACTTTCGGATCTCGAAAATCACGAACTCCCGGGTTCTGGATTACCGGGTTCGCGTCGTATTGTTGCCACGTGTCTCCGTCGTCGAGACTATAGGCAAGACTCTGCGATTGCACGCCTTCCACCGTGCAGCTCGTATACAGAGCGACCAAGGGCGGCTGCCCCGCGCTGCCCATGCCGCTACTATTCTCTTCGTCAGATACTGCGCACCCTGAAAACATGTAGCCCAGGCCGAGTGGATCAGCATGCAGCGCGATCGGTCTGTGTTCCCAATGGACAAGGTCCTGACTGATGGCATGGCCCCAGTGCATGTTGCCCCAATGGTTTCCGGTGGGATTGTGTTGATAGAACAGATGGTATGTACCCCGGTGCCACACAAGCCCATTGGGATCGTTGATCCAGTACTTGGCCGCCGAAAAGTGAACCTGCGGACGGTACTTCTCACCGAAGAGTTCGGGAACCGACGCACGCTTTTTCCGTTCTTTACGCACCGTATCTTTATTCACCCGCCCGCTCACTGCTACCGACTACCCCTTGAGGCCAGTATTGGCCACTGACTGGACGAAGCGACGCTGAAAGAAAACGAAGACCGCGAGCACAGGCAACGTGACAATGGTCGCGTAGGCCATGATCTGACCCCAGACCAGTGTCCGCCCAAAGAACTGCTGGATACCCACCATGATCGGCCGCGTATCTTGACCCTGAATCACAAGAATTGGCCACAGGTACTGATTCCACATGATCAGGAACAAGATGATCGAAGCCGTGGCGATGACCGGTTTCGCGTTTGGCATCAGGATGCGCCAGTAGATTTGCCAGAGGCTGGCGCCGTCCATACGAGCAGCATCATCAAGATCCGTCGGAATGTCCTTAAAGAACTGATAGAAGAGAAATATGCAGAACGCGTTACCTAAAAACGGAATAATTTGCACGTGCAGCGAGTTGAACCAGCTACCGAGCAACGTCAGCTCGCCGTTGTGCCAGGCGATCCACGGTAGTTGCGACACGATCATCATTAGCGGTATCGCTAGCACCTCAAACGGGATGACTAGTAGCGCCAATATCAGGGCAACGATGAAACTCTGTCCCGTCCAGCGGACGCGCTGAAGACCAAATGCACACATGCTGTTCACAATTACACCGAACACGACAGTTACGATCGCGATGATCGACGAGTTTAGAAAATACAAAAGTAGCCTGCTTTGCTCGAAGACAGCGCGATAGTTATCAAGCGTGATGTCGCCTACTGGAACGAAGGCACGAAACGACTGCAAGTCTTCGAATATCTGCTCGTCAGGCTTGAAAGACGCGGAGATCATGAACAATAGCGGCCCGAGAAAGACCAAGCTCAACACGCCAAGCAATGCATAGTGAAACAAGCGTCTGCGAGCACGCATCTCGGTTATCTCTCGTCTGCTGAACGGGTTAGCCGGCGCTGTGCGAGAGCGACCGCCAACACCAGTAGGAAGTAGATGACCGCAACTGACGCACCGTAGGCGACATCTTGCTCGCGAAAGCCGCTGCGGATCGCATGGTAGATCAGCGTTGCCGTGGCGTCGTTGGGACCTCCCTGCGTCATAACGTCAACCTGTATGAACAACCCGAACGCAGCGATTGTTGTCGCTATGACCACGAAGATCAGAGTGTTTCGAAGTCCGGGCAGCGTGACATGGCGGAACTGCTGCCAACGACTAGCTCCGTCCAAGCGGGCCGCCTCATACAACTGCTGATCCACTGACTGCAGACCGGCGAGGATAATCAGCATCTGAAACCCAGCACCTTGCCAGGCAGACATGATTGCAATGGACGGTAAAGCAAGCGCTTCACTACCCAGCCAGTTGATCGCCACAACTCCGCTACCAGCTATTGCCCCGAGGAGTTGATTTATTAGCCCCGTGTTCTCGTTGTAAAGAAAGGACCAGACGATCGACGCGACAACCATCGAAGTGACGACAGGTGCAAAGAAGAACGTTCTAAACGCCGTTCGACCTCTAAAGTCTTGATTGACCAGTAACGCAAGACCGAGCGCTGTACCGATTTGTATTGGGACGACGAGGAGGACGAAAAAGAAGGTGTTCCCCAACGCGCGCCAGAACACGAGGTCCTTTGCGAGGATGGCATAGCGGCGAGGGCCGACGTCGAATTCGGTAAGGGTTTGGTACGCGCGAAGCTCTGGATCGCTGCGCAGAATCGGCTGTAATCGTTGATACACGACGTTTCCGTCGGCATCGACAACCGGCTCACCCTGTTGGTCGATCTCGCGCGGTACTTCGCGAACTGTCACGGACAACAGGCGAGAATAGTTCTCAAGGCCAACGAACTCAGTCGGATTCGGTGTCAACATCCGCTGATTGGTGAGCGTCATCAATGCGGCTGCAAGAAACGGCAAAAGGATCGAAAAGCCGAGCAAGCCCAACGCCGGAAGCGTAAACAGGATGCCTTTGTTGTCTTTACGGACAGCCATTGTCGACTAGTTCGAGAAACCGTAGCCGCGGTTTCGCTCGACGTCGAACTCGATCGCATCGGCTGCGACGTTGAGCGCGTCTTCAACGTTCTTCCCGAAGCGAATGTCCATCATCGCTTTCTCAAACGCAGCAGAAATCTTAGGATATCCTGGCGTCGCGGGCCGCTTGACAGCGTAGCTCCGCGAATACTCGTACAGCTTTCGCCACTTCCCACCCTCTCGATAGTTCTCTGTCAGCGTAGCGCCGGCCTCTGTGGTCGGGATTTGCCATCGCGCACTAGACGTAGCCGCAATCTCTTCCGGCCGGAGCAAGAATTCGAGAAATGCCTGTGCAGCGTCGGGATGTTTACAGGTGCTGCTAATGCCCCAATGCCATGATCCTGCGCCGGCCTTCGGCCCGTTGCCGAAATCAGGCGGGGGCATGATCACAAGATCGTCACCGAATGCCTGAGTGTATCGGTTCGTTTCCCACGAACCCGTGTAGTGAAAAATTGCACGACCTTGAATTAAGGCCTGCGCATCCACAAATGTCTTGCGTTCCGCCAATCGCTCTTCGAAGAGCGATTGGTACCACCGGGCGGCCGCCTGAGCTGCATCGCCGTTGATATAGCCGTCGGCGCGCCGATAGCTATTTCGATCGATCAAGTCTCCGCCGGCACTCTGTATCCACGGGCTGAATCCGTAGGGCAACCACTCCCCCTGATCCTTAGCGTTGAGGTCTAGCGGGAATTTTTCTGGGGATTCCCGTTTGATTAACCTGAGGGCTTCACGAAACTCATCGGCCGTATACGGCGACTCCATCGTCGCTATGCGAATACCGTAGCGCTGGAGTTCGGACTTACGCGCAAAGAGAACCAGAACAACCTCGAACTGGCCGACGCTATACACCGCGCCCTTGTAAGTGCCTTTGGCCCCTTCGCTGAGCGCATCGAGCTGCTCTGTCGACAATATGGTGTCCAGCGCGCGCAGATGGCCTGACCAGGCAAAGTTGGGAACTACTGGCTGATCGAGATCGAGTACACAAGGGAGCTGCCCGGCCAGCGCGGCGGCGGTAACTGCCGACGTATACGTTACCTGCGGTAGTGTTTCGACAGAGAAACGCCACTGGTCTTGCTCCGCATTAAAGCGGTCAACAGCCTCCAAGCTCGCCGTTAACTCCACTACTTCGGCCTCGTGTCGCCAGAGGTCAATCTCTACCGGGTCTGCGGCGGCGGTCACCGAAAGTAGTCCTATCCCAAAGAGCAGCAACGAGCATCGAATCATGACGATACCGGCGCGCCAGTCGATTCCCGCACGATGAGTTCTCCGGATATCTTGCGGACGCCTGGTTTCAGATCGTCGGAAACGGCCAGTCGAGCCGCGGCAGCGCCCATTTTGAAGTACGGCAACAGCACGGTGGTCAGAGACGGCACGAGGTTCTCGGAAATAAGTCGGTAGTCATCGTAGCCAACGATTGAAACGTCGTTCGGGATATCTCTATCGAGGAACCGACGCAGCAAAAAATAGGTTCTCATTGCCATCTTGTCATTGCCGCACATAATTGCTGTCGGCGGTTCTGCCAGAGCGAATAGGTCTCTGAGAACGTCCAACAGAGGCTCGAACTCGTCATCAGTCTCGGCGCGATTACCATTCTGTTCGTGTTTGTGATCCGTAGGGACGCCCTCTTTCACACCAATGCGAATTAGGTCCGGGTCGATCTCCACACCCGCTCCGCGCAGGGCCGCTTCGTAGCCTTTTTTCCTTTCATGCGTCGCCTGGATGAACTCCGACAGACCAAGGTAAGCGATACGCCGATGGCCGAGGTCTAGGAGTTCGCTAGCAGCAATGCGGCCGCCTGCTCGGTCGTTCGGAACGACGGCCGGATAGTCCTTCTCCCTATCTCGACAGTTGACGAGCACTAACGGACATAGACTAAAAGATTGATCGATCTTGACGTCCTGCATGAAGTCGGTCGCAAAGATGATGGCATCCGCGCGCTGCTGTCGGAAGCGCTCTACGAGCTTGTTAAATGCGCTTTTACTGCCCGACATCTCACCAATCATCATGACTCTATCTTGCTTCTCGCACTCCGACTGAATGCCGGCGACGATGTCGAAGGCGTGCGGTGTGGTCGTCAAGTGGTCTCCGATCACGCCGATCGTGCCAATCTTCTTACCGCGCAGAGATCGTGCCGCGGCAGACGGGTAGTACTCCAGCTCCCGCATCGCTTGCTCGACGCGATCGCGCGTCTGCTGGCGGACGCCGTCGAAACCGCTTAGAACCCTGGAAACTGTCTTGACCGATACACCGGCTTTCGCGGCAACGTCTTCGATTGAACTCATCTTATTCTTCTAGTCTCGGCGGTCACTGAACTGCTGTGCTACCGCCGGTTTCTCAGGCTGGCACAGTGCCGTAGCACGACAGTTTGGCATAAGCGACACGACGTCGGTATGGGTCGGCAACGTCAGTCGACGATTGGAGCCAGCTAGCAAGATATCTGCGGGCGGCAGTCCGTCGCCGCCCGATAAATCGATTCGCTAGAACCGATAGTAGACGCTGAACTTAATCGCACGCCCGAGCAGGGGCCGGGCGGCAGCTATGTAAGTACCATCGGCAAACGCATTGCCGCTGGCGATCGAACCGCCCTCGGTGAAGGATTCTGCATCGTTGACATTGCTTATATGGAGCTGCAGATCCAAGCTCTCGTTTAGCGCGTACAATGCGCCGACATTGAGCTGCGTGTAGTCTGGATACTGAGTGACGTTTGCGCTCCCGTCCTCAGCGAATCGCTCGCTGTAGTAAAACAGCTGGCCATACACGTTTAACGCATCGCCGAAGGTAAACGAAGGCCGGAAGTTCATAACCCATTCCGACTGTCGACGAGGCCGCCGCTCTTCTTGGGTTGAAACGACGTACTGGCGAACGTCGTTGACCATATCGCCATCTGTATCGAGCTCTTCGATGCCGCTGCGGATCGCATTATCTTGTCCGATCTCTGGATCTTGCCACGTCACGCTCCCCTGCAACGTGAGTCCTTCGGCCCAAGCCGGCTGATACATCGCTTCGACTTCGATTCCCTGGTTCGACAGTTCACGTCGGAATCGGTCCCGAATCTTCGGGCAGTCGGCAGGTGCCGGGACTGCGGTACATGGGATGCCCCCGGCACCCGTCGCGGTGAGATCGTCAAGTGTAGGACCGAGATTCTCTTTCGCCGCAAAGTCTATGTAGAAGAGTGCAACGCTCAGGTCCAACTCGTCGGTGCCAAACCGAATTCCGCCTTCGACTTGTGTGATGTCTTCGACTTGATCTCCGCGCGCAACCTCGCCAGTAGAGGGGTTCGTTGCCGGCCCTCCGAAGATGAAGTCTTCGAATCCGGGTAAGCGGAAAGAATCGGAGACCATCCCGTAAATCGAGAGATTGTCGCTAAAGAGGTAGTTCGCGCCAATTGTCCAGCCGACGTCGTCGTATTCTTCCGATGCGAAACGCGGTGATCCGTCCGGTACGTTCACGAAGTTATCGGCAAGCGTGTCGTCTGTTGAACCGACAACCACATCAGGCGGCGTGAAATCGTTCGACGAATTGCCAGGATCGAACGAATTGGTCGTGTTTCGGTCGACCTCCAAATCTTGCCATCGCACACCGACGTCCAACTTCAGTCGGTCATCGAGCAGCGAAATGTGATCGTGAACGTAGAACGCGTATGTGCGCATCGTGGAGTCGGCACCAAGACCGAAGATGGCCGGCTCCAGCACACCGTTGTCCGTGATCGATGGGCCAACTTGTTGCTCTGCGGCGTCAACTGCGTACAGATCGACGAGGCGAGAATCGTCACTGATGTTCGCTAGGGAGCGCGCAAAGACAGAAAAGACGTCGTAGGTATAGTGACTGGTATAAGCACCAACTGTGATGTCGTGACTGGTCCCGCCCACTTCGAACAACTTGCCCAGCCGAAAGTCGCCGGTGAAGTTCGTTGCATCAACCAAACCATAGACTGGCACATTGTTGCCGAGAACTGATGGCGCTTCGGATGCCGTCGATAGATCCGTACCCGTGACAGTGTCTGTGAAATAGGCTCTCACTTCTGTCGCCCCGGCGTATGCCGCACCGACGTCACCCCCTAAACCCTGAATGCGATTGAACTGATCTGTCAGAAGCCTGGAAGTTTCGAACGGCGGATCGTTGAACAGCGCATTGAAGCCATTGGATCCCGTTGTGGAACGCACGGCTGACTCAAGCCGCCAACCGTCGCCGAACTCTTTGAGGAAATCGACGGTGAAGATATTGAACTCAGGGTTTATGCCGTCGCTGATATCGAGCGTAAGCTGCCCACCGGCGCTATCGTAAAGCTCATAGAAGCTCGTCTGCGTGGACGTTGGGGTTCCGTCGCCGAAGTCGACGCCCAGGTTTCGCACATCGCCTGGGTCGATGTCGAACGGGTTGTCCGGCGTACCCGGGGCTCGCGTGTTTGGCACAGCGAAAGGAATACTTTGATAGAAATTCGTCCTGTCGTGGATAACGTGCGCCTGAACTTTGACTTCCGTAGTGCCGTCATCGCTGGTGTAGAGTACATTGCCGCGAAGTTGGCCGCCGCTATTGCCCGTGTAACCCGGATCGCGAATTCCGTCAGCAACGCGATAAAAGCCGCCGACCGCGTACGTAAGGTTGTCGTTTATGGGTCCTGATATGAAGAAGTCATTGCGCACGTGGCCCCAATCACCGACTTCCAGCTTGTACCCGCCTTCGAAATCCTGTGTACCGGTGCGCGTAATGTAGTTAACCGCCGCACCCAACGCATTTGAGTAGAGAATAGCGCCCGGACCACCCTTGACCGCCTGAACTGACGTTGTCATCAGGTCACTCTTGATGAAGACGTCGTTGTTCATGAAGGGCGCTTCTGGCTCTTCATACATCGGAAGGCCGTCAATTAGGTTGGGAACGTAACGGTAACCGCCAGCCTGTGGCAGTCCCCGAACGAGCACGTTGTTGTGAGTCTCGCCCGCGGTTCCGCCTTCGCCGGTAAAACCAGGAAGAGTACTCAGCAGCTCTGCCGTGCCGTGCGCAGCGATGATTTGTAGATCACTCTCGTCAATCGTATTAATCGAAAACGTCGCATCGAATTTGCGGGTATCCTGCGTGACGCCTGTAACGATAATTTCTTCGACCAAGCCTTCGACATCGTCGTCATCTCCGCTAGTTTGAGCGATTGCAGGACCGGCAATGTAGAGTAAAAGGAGTGATGGTCGGCAGAACTTGCCTATGTGCAGTGGTTTCATGTTCCCCCCCCCGGGTTACGCTGTTTTCTTTTGTCGCGGCAAGACACGATCTCCAGCGTTGCTTGCCGTGAGCGTCAGCGCCGTAGATTACAGCGCCTGACAGAAATGTCTAAGGATGGACATGTCTAACGATGGACATTAGACTGAAACAAACAACGTGTCAATAAGCGGCGAGGGGGGGAGACCAATGAAGAAGGCTAACTGTTGCGCTCTAGTCGGCGTAATGTTGCTGTCAATCGCGACATCTGCAGACGATAATGTATTCGATTCAATAGCTTACGACGAACCGTTTCGTCCGAAATTCCACTTCTCTCCGCCGCTAGCTTGGATGAACGATCCCAACGGCATGGTGTATTGGGACGGCGAGTATCACCTCTTCTATCAGTACCACCCCTACAGCAATGTCTGGGGCCCGATGCACTGGGGACATGCCGTCAGCCGCGATCTCGTGCACTGGGAAAACCTGCCGATAGCGCTGTACCCCGACAAAGAGGGCGCCATCTGGTCGGGGAGCGCCATCATCGACCATCAGAACACCTCGGGCCTCGGGAGCGAAGAACAACCCGCCATAGTAGCGCTCTACACGCAGCACGATCATGTTGAACACGATATTGGCACGAGTGACCGCTATCAAACGCAAGGTTTGTCCTATAGCACAGACAACGGTCGCACGTGGAACACCTACAAAGAAAACCCTGTCCTCGACAATCCAGGCATCCGCGACTTTCGCGACCCGAAAGTCGTCTGGTTCGAGCCGCAGCAAAAATGGATCATGACACTCGCGGCATTCGACCACATCCGGTTCTACTCATCTAAGAATCTCACGGATTGGACATTCGAAAGCCGCTTCAGCGGTTGGGGTGCGTCTGAAGGAGTTTGGGAGTGTCCTGATCTCATCGAAATGCAGGTTGTCGGCGAAGATACGAAAAAACATGTCCTCATCGTGAGCATCAATGTTGCTGCGCCGAACGGCGGTTCCGGAACCCAGTACTTCATCGGCGAGTTCGACGGCAAGACGTTTCATTTAGATGCGGAAGAAAAACAAAGGCTCGAGCGCACGCCCGCGACTTTTCCGGAAGGCGAAGTATTCGCGGACTTCGAAGACGGCCTCGGTCATTGGAAAACTAAGGGAGATGCGTTCTCTATTATCGACGGGCCTGAAGGCGACAAATCACCAATGCTGTCATCGGGCAACGATGGCGACAAGTCAACCGGGTCAATACAATCACCTGAGTTTGAGATACGAAAGCCTTACATCAACTTTCGGATCTCCGGCGGAGACTTCGAGGACAGCCTTGGTATACAGCTGCGTGTCGACAATGAGGTTGTGCGTAGGGATACCGGCAATAGTAGGTATCTGCATACGATTCGGAGCTGGGACGTCAGCGAATTCCGCAACAAGCGCGCCCAAATCGAACTTTTCGATAG
Source organism: Pseudomonadota bacterium (assembly GCA_039821605.1). Taxonomy (GTDB): domain Bacteria; phylum Pseudomonadota; class Gammaproteobacteria; order Steroidobacterales; family Woeseiaceae; genus CALBPI01. The sequence continues at coordinate 402,656 of JBCBNV010000005.1, forward strand.
AGCAGAAGGCAGTTGGGGCCAGCTGGCGATTGACGATATCGTATTCGCAGACGCACCTGCGACGCCGAAACGCATCCCTGCGCGCTGGCTCGACTACGGTACGGACAACTACGCTGGCGTCACGTGGGCAAACGCTCCTGAAGGTCGGCTCGTCTTCCTTGGCTGGATGAGCAACTGGCGCTACGCCTTGAACGTACCGACGGAGCGCTGGCGTTCGGCAATGACGGTTGCCCGTGACTTGACTCTGTTTCGCTCGCCCGACGGACTCGAGTTGCGCTCGTTTCCGGTCAGTGAGCTGAACGTCAACCGAGAAAGAACGGGACGCGTTGATGAACAGATCGTCAGCGGCGAGCTCGACCTAACCATCCCCCTTAAGGTCGACTCGCCGTTGCTCGATCTCGAGCTCAGCATCGAGACGCAAGAGCCCGAACCAGTATCTCTGCAGTTTGAAAACGATATCGGTCAATCGCTGGTGTTTCGCATCAACCCAGGCGCTGCCCGCTACGAGCTGGACCGGAGTAAGTCGGGCATCGTCGACTTCTTCGAGGGGTTTGCGGCGCTGCAAACCGCGCCACTGCCTCTCGGTACGACAACCCACGACCTTCGTGTACTAATCGATCGAGCGTCGATCGAAGTGTTCGTCAACGACGGTCAAACCGTGATAACGGCTATCGTCTTCCCGGAAGCCCCGTATAGTGAGATCAAACTAATGACGCAGGGTCGGACTCGCTTGAGAGGCGCGGACGCGTATCGCGTTGCATCCATTTGGAGCAAGGACTGATGAACAGCAACTCCAGAGATGCGCAACGGACGCTTTGGTTCTGGGCGATAACCGTCGCGGTTGCGGGCTTTCTGTTCGGTTTCGACACGGCGGTTATTTCGGGTGCTGACCAGCCCATTCAGCAACTTTGGCAAACCAGTGACTTATTCCACGGCGCCTTCATCATGTCGTCTGCGTTGTGGGGAACCGTCCTTGGTGCATTGACCGGAAACCTTCCCTGCGACCGGTTCGGCAGAAAACCGACTTTGATTGCCATAGGTGTCTTGTACCTGTTGTCCGCACTTGGTTCTGCGGTGGCTCCAGATCCATACACCTTTTCGATAATGCGCTTTATCGGCGGTGTCGGCGTCGGCATTTCATCCATTGCCGTGCCAGCGTTCATCTCTGAAGTAGCACCGGCTGCCAAACGCGGACGGCTGGTCGCCCTTTATCAGTTCCAAATCGTATTCGGCATCCTGATCGCGTACTTCTCCAACTTCCTGCTGACATCCACCTTGCAGCTCGACTGGCGCTGGATGTTGGGAATCGAAGCTATACCCGCTGCGATTTATCTGGCGTTGGTCCTTCGCGTGCCGGAGAGCCCGCGCTGGCTGCTCGTGCACGGCCAAGACGAAGCAAAAGCGCGCGCCGTGATCAGCTCCGTAAACCCTGAACACGTAGACAGAGTGATCGCGGACATCAAGGAGGGCCTGAAAACCTTCGCAAGCGATCGACTGTTTGAGAAGCAATACAGCTGGCCCATCATGCTCGCCTTCCTGATCGCGTTCTTCAACCAGCTGTCGGGCATCAATTTTGTTATCTACTTCGCGCCGCGAATATTCGGACTTGCGGGCCTAGACAGCAGTGGTGCACTGCTGTCGACAACTGGCATCGGCATTGTAAATCTGCTCTTCACAATGCTAGGCGTCTATCTAATTGATCGTGCTGGAAGAAAATTCCTGATGACGATCGGCTCGATCGGCTACATCGTGTCGCTCGTCGCTGTGGCCTGGTCTTTCTACACGGGCGCCGGCGGCATGATCATCGTCTTATTCCTATTTCTGTTCATTGCCTCCCATGCTATTGGTCAGGGCGCCGTTATCTGGGTGTTCATTGCGGAGATCTTTCCGAACAGAGTTCGTTCGAAAGGGCAATCGCTGGGAAGCGGCACGCATTGGGTATTCGCAGCGATGATTGCACTACTAATGCCCTATGCTCTATCGACTTTCAGTGGTCAAGCCATATTTGGCTTTTTCGCGTTCATGATGTTGCTGCAGTTCGCATGGGTGCTACTCGTTATGCCGGAGACAAAAGGTCGAACATTGGAGTCTCTGGCAAGGGGTATCGCGATCGAGCACAAGATCAGCTAGTTCGTGGGCTTCTGGCTGGATCGTCGCAGCAACGCCACAATTGACTCCAAGTCGGTCTGTAGCACCGCGATGTCTTCCGCGACCTGCTTAATATCGTCGGCAGACTTGTGCTCTGCAATAGGGAGGATCTTGTGTTTGGTCTTTTTGATGTTAAAGAGCTTTAGTTCTTTAGGTTTGCCGGCCTCATGCCCAAACACACCGTGCACATACCTGTTTCGTTCACGGTTCAATCGATCAACTTCGGAAGCAATACCCCGCAGCTTATCGGTCAGAAGCTGATTCTTAATCCATGGTTGACTCAATGCCCGAAATACGTCGAGTTTGCGTACGGCGCCAGGCCAATAGGTCAACAGCCGGCCTCGCTTTGGATCAAGGTCCAGAACATGCCATATGACTTCCTGCAAATGAACTTCGACCATATTCCAGCGTGCCGCAATTTCGCCTATGTAACGATAGTATTTCGCCGGCAAGTTGCGCGGCTTGTGATGCCAGATAGCCATCTGCTAAGTATAGCGAACAGGATCTGCAACCAAACCGACTGTATTGACGCAGCGCTCTGAGCAGTCGATCGACAGTTGGCCCGGCCTTCGATCATCTGGCAACTATCCAGGCGGCCTTCTGAGCAGCCAAGCTACGCCGGAACCCTCGGTTCGGAGAAACGCGTAACGCGCGCGAAACCCCAACATCGTTTGACACGATTAACTATCGATTCGGTGCAGCGAATCCGCTATTACGACCATTACTGTTGCCTGTCGCCGTTTGTTGACTGCGCGTGAAGAATGTCGCCGATTCTTGACATGATGTCAGCCGCCATAGATTGACTTCAGGTCAGCCGTGCTTGTCCCAGGTCATCGAATCCGGACGGGATGTCAGTCGCCATTGACACGCAGTCTCTACGGCCTTCACTAAGGATCTGCCATGGAACATCTATCAAACAAGATTAGAGAGCTGCGATTCAAGAACGGCGAAATGACGCAGAAGGAACTCGCCACGTTGATCGGCGTGAGTCGGCAAACGATCAACGCAATCGAAAACAATCGCTACGCGCCGTCCATCAAGATCGTTATTCGCATGGCCGATGTTTTTCATACGTCTGTCGAGAGCGTCTTCAACTATGAGTACGAGGGGCAACCTGAAAGGATGATTATCACGATCAAGTTGCAAGATAAAGTTCCTGCAATAACGCGTCGGAACGAAGACAGAGCCGCGTCACTACCAGCGCCGAGCGCTGTAGTGACGCGGCACCGAAACCGTTAAGCCACGCAGCTTTCGGTTGCATTTCCGTGCGTTCTGCATGGATGACGCACGCTCTATCGGTATCAACAGAAAACCCGATCAATAGTTGTCAGGGTTTTCTGTTCGTCCCCTCGCACCGCTCCGATAGGCTCTCCCTCATTGAGCCGCGGCCACTGCGGGAAAAGTGGCAACCCATAGCCCGCCCGTAGGGCGGATCGTTCATCACAACACTAAAGGAGGTAACCACCTTAGAAAACTGCGCTGCAGCCCTCGGGCTCACTGGTAGTCATCGATCGACTCCGACGCTGTCGGACGCTCGATGAACCTAATCACGGCTTCAGGCTGTACGGGACTGGTGTCCCATCGACCCTTGTTCTGAGTCTTCTCAGACTTCGTTTGCCATCCGTGGCGGTGAAGTGGTCATACAAACTCACCAACCAATGATATGCACCATGAGAACCCTGAACTATCAGTTAAAGCAGCTATGCCAACACAACCGGGACGGGAGCTACGGAACCCAGAACGGACGATCCCGAATGCTGAGTCTGATGGCCAACCAGCTCTACGAACTGGGTTACCGGCAGATGAACGCTCAGTCTCTGAAACCGAAACACGTCGAGGCGCTGACCCAGCTCTGGGAGCAGCAGGGCATCAGCATCGGGACGAGAAAGAACCGTCTTTCAGTCCTCCGCTGATGGGCGAAGAAGATCGGCAAGCAGAATGTCGTAGCCCGAGACAACGAGGCTTACGGTATCGGTAGCCGAACTTACGTCGCCAAAGCCACGAGGGCTCAGGAACTGGATGAATCGAAGCTTAAGGAGATCACGGATCCGAACGTCTTAATCTCCGTTCGACTACAGGCAGCCTTCGGGCTCCGCCGAGAGGAAGCTATCAAGTTCAACCCAACCTACGCCGATCAGGGCGACTACATTCGTCTGAAGTCGGGCTGGACCAAAGGAGGCCGGCCGAGAACGGTGCCGATCACGAACGATGCTCAGCGCCAATTGCTCGAAGAGGCTAAGACGTTGGCCAACGGCGGATCCGTAATCCCGCCTCACCTGAAGTACGTTCAGCAGCTTCGACGCTATGAGCGCCAGCTCCGTAACGCCGGGCTTCTGAAGCTCCACGGTTTACGGCATGCCTATGCACAGCGGCGCTACGAAGAACTGACCGGCTGGAAAGCCCCTGCTGCCGGTGGCCCAGCTGCAAAATCCCTCACATCCGATCAACGCGCGCTTGATAAGGGAGCGCGCGAGACGCTGGCTCGAGAGCTGGGCCATGAGCGTGAAGCCATCTCTGCGGTCTACCTGGGTCGATGAAAACTGAGCGCGAACCACCCCCAATCCTTCCACGCCTACTGCGCTTCCGGGACGCCCCTCGTTACCTCGGTATGGACCGCAACCGCTTCAATCAAGAAGTTAGACCGCATCTCGTCGAGGTCCCGATCGGGCGCCAGGGCATCGCCTTCGACCGTCTTGAACTCGATGCCTGGGTCGACCAGTATGTTGCGTGCAACGGGCGTCCCGCCGAAAGGAGTCATCTATGGGACGCAAAAAATCACCAGGCCTTACGAAGAGAGGCCGCACGTGGTGGATCGACAAACGAATCTCGGGGTACGGAAGAGTGGCGGAAAGCTGTCGAACGACTAGTCTCGCGGAGGCAGAGGAGTTCCTAGCGTTTCGTCTTAACGAGATACGCAACGCCATGGTCTACGGCGTTCGACCGGTCCGCACGTTTCAACAAGCTGCCATCAAGTTCTTGGAAGACCACGAAGATCGAAAGCTCATCGAGCGCTATACGTTCGCGTTTGAGCGCGTAATGTCGCACATCGGGCATCTACGGCTCGATCGTATTCATAACGACACGCTATCGAGCTATCGCCGAACCCGTCGCGCAGACGGTGTTTCAGCCGGCACGATCAACAAAGAACTGAGCTGTGTTCGCCGAGTTCTCAACTTAGCTGCACGCGTATGGCGTCACGACAACGGCATGTCATGGCTAGATGCTCCGCCTTTGATCGAAATGGAGCGAGGAGCCAAGCGACGTCCCTACCCACTAAGCTGGGAGGAGCAAGACCGACTGTTCAAGGAACTCCCTGGGCATCTGCAGCGCCTCGCGCTTTATAAGGTGAACACGGGATGCCGGAAGAACGAAGTCTTGCAGCTACGTTGGGATTGGGAAGTCAGAGTGCCGGAGCTGCAAACGAGCGTTTTCATCTTGCCGTCAACCGACACCTTACAAACCAAGAACGGGCAAGAGCGCTTAGTCGTGCTGAACTCAATCGCGCGACGCATAGTGAATGAGCAGCGTGGTAAGCACCCGGAGTTTGTATTCACGTACAGAGGAAAGCAGACGAAGAGCATTCAGAATTCCGGCTGGAAGCTCGCAAGACAACGGGCGGGACTACAGCAAGTGCGTGTGCACGATCTCCGTCATACCTTCGGACATCGCCTTCGAGCTGCTGGCGTTAGCTACGAAGATCGGCAAGATCTACTCGGGCACAAGTCTGATCGCATGACCACACACTACTCGGCACCAGGCATCGCAAGACTGATCGAAGCGGCCGAAAAAGTGTGTGTTCGGAGGCCGAATACGGTGCTGCGGATTGCCGGTCACACAAATCTCACACAATCGCGTCAAGTCACGAAAGCGGTTTAGGAGGGCCGTTCGTAAATAACTGAAGGAAAAGGGGGATTTGGCGCGCCCGGCAAGATTCGAACTTGCGACCCCTGCCTTCGGAGGGCTAAACCTGTCTAATGTGCAAGTCGTTCTCGATCGGCGCCAATCCGTATCCTATTGATATTTGGCGGATAAACGACTTCTTGCTTGGACGCCGATTTGCACCGACTAACCTCTTTCCTGTCAGTCACCGTCAAAACTGGTCACGAAATAGGGTACGAATTCGCACCACTTCTTGTCCTGTTGACCCCCTCCCGATTATCTAGACACTTTGCGATAGAAAATCCGGAGTGTTTTGATGCTCGGTGACGAACTCATTCGGCGTCAAGTCTCCGAGCGATTGATGCGGCCTGTACTCGTTATAATCGACCCGCCAAGCTTCGATTTTTTCCTGCGCATCGTCAAGCGACAAGAACCAGTTCAGATTCAGACACTCGTCGCGAAAGCTGCCGTTGAATGATTCGATGAATGGATTATCCGTTGGTTTACCCGGTCTTGAAAAGTCGAGCGTGACATCGTTTTCATAAGCCCACAGATCCAGTGCTTTCGAGATGAACTCGCTGCCATTGTCGACCTGGATGCGCTTCGGTGCGCTGCGCATCGAACAGATGTGCTCGACAGCGTCCACGACATCGTTTCCGCGAAGGTTGCGATCCACGGTGATTGCTAGGCACTCGCGGCTAAAATTATCGACTACAGTTAACGCCCGGATACGATTGCCATTGAACAGGCTATCGGCAACGAAGTCCATGCTCCAGCACTCATTGACGGTAGAGAGGTCTGGTCGCTCCATGCGGTGTGCAGCTGCCACTCGGCGACGCGGTCTGCGCCGACGCAGGTTCAGCCCTTCCTCGCAGTAAATGCGATGCGTCTTCTTGTGGTTGATCGGCCAGCCCTCACGACGCATCAGCGTGTGGATACGCCACGTGCCGTAGCGAACACGCTCTTCAGCAATCTCTCGAATGCGCTGACGCTCCGCACGATCGTCGCGTGGGTGCGCCTTGTAGTAAAAGTACGATCTCGATAGCCCCACAAGGCTCGCCGCGCGACGTTTACTACACCGATAGGCGCACACCATGTGGTGCGCGAGCTCTCTGCGACGCGCGGGCTTCAGAGCTTTTTTTGAATCACGTCCTGCAGCATCTCTTTGTCGAGACTCAGGTCTGCGACCATCTTCTTCAAGCGCGCGTTCTCTGACTCCAACTGCTTAAGCCGGCGCAGCTCCGAGACGCCTAGACCACCGTACTTCTTCTTCCAGTTGTAAAATGTCGCTTGCGAGATACCGAACTTGCGGCAAATCTCTTCAACACGCGTTCCGGTCTGCGCTTGGCGTAACGCAAACGCAATCTAATCTTCGGTATATTTTGACTTCGTCATCCTGCCTCTAATCCCTGCCATCAGGGTACGTGAATCGGCCGGATTATCTAATTTAGATCGGTCCAGTTTTTAGGGAGGAGGTCACGAGAGGGCAGGGCACGATTTCCGCTGTCCCTACAGGCCATAATAAGCGACCGCAGCGACGCCTGGCAGCCGCGACGGGCTGCCGGTTCAGGGAGAAATGATGAAAGACACCGCCGTCCAGGCCTGCCGATTCTGTTCCGCTGCGCTCGAGCACAGCGTCGTTGATCTGGGGCTGTCGCCGCTGTGCCAGAACCACATCGAACCCGAGGAGATCGGCAAACCTGAAATGTTCTACCCGCTGCACGCGAAGGTCTGCAGCGACTGCCTGCTGGTGCAGGTCGGCGACTCCGTCGCGCCCGGCGAGATCTTCTCCGACTACGCGTATTTCTCGTCGTACTCGGATAGCTGGGTCGAGCACGCGCGCCGCTACGTCGAGGCCGTCCGCGCGCGTTTCGGACTCGACGCGCAGAGTCAGGTCGTCGAACTCGCGAGCAACGACGGTTATCTGTTGCAGCACTTCGTCGCGGCCGGCGTACCGGTGCTCGGCATCGAACCGGCCGCCAACGTCGCCGAGGCCGCGCGCGAGAAGGGCATCGACACGCTGGTGAAGTTCTTCGGTGCGCAGACCGCGCGCGAGGTGCTCGCGGAACGCGGTCCCGCAAGTCTTCTGCTCGGCAACAACGTGCTTGCACACGTGCCGGACCTGAACGACTTCGTTGCGGGCATGAAGATCCTGCTGGCGCCGGACGGCGTCATCACGATGGAGTTCCCGCACCTGCTGCGCCTGCTCGACGAGAATCAGTTCGACACGATCTACCACGAGCACTTCTCGTACTTCTCGTTCACGACCGTGCGGCGCGTGTTTGCGGCGCACGGCATGACGCTGTTCGACGTCGACGAAATTCCGACGCACGGCGGCTCGCTGCGGATCTACGGCTGCCACGATGGCGCCCGCGACGACGAGCCGGCAGTCGAGGCGCTGCTCGCGAAAGAGCGGGAGGCCGGGCTGCTCGAAATCGATCGCTATCGCGCGTTCGGGGCACAGGTAGAGCGCACGAAGCGCGACCTGCTGGCGTTCCTGATCGACAAGAAGAACGCGGGCAAGACGATCGTCGGCTATGGTGCACCCGGCAAGGGCAACACGCTGCTGAATTACTGCGGGATCCGCGAAGACCTGCTCGACTTCACGGTCGACATCAGCCCGCACAAACAGGGCCGCTGCACGCCCGGCGCGCGGCTGCCGATCCTAGCGCCGGAAAAAATCCTCGAGACGCGGCCTGACTACGTGCTGATCCTGCCGTGGAACATCCGCGCCGAGATCGTCGGCAAGATGGCCGCGGTGCGCGATTGGGGCGGCCAGTTCGTCGTGCCGATTCCCAGCGTCAAAGTCGTCTGACGCATGCGGCGCAAGATCGGCCTGCTCGGCCCCTACGGCACCGGCAATCTCGGCGACGCGGCCGTGCAGGAGGCCGTGATGCACAACCTGCGCAAGGTGCTGCCCGACGCGGTATTCGTCGGCATTTCGCTGAACCCGTCGGACAATGGCCGATCTCATCTACACGAACCTCCTATCGAGGGGCGAGAAAGGCGTCAATTCCGGGAAGTACCAACCTGCCAGAAGCCTGCCCCATGGAATCAGGGGCTCTGCGACTGCCAATCGCCGCCCAGGGCCAGAAAAAGATCAATGCGAGCATCAAGTTGACGCCGGAGATTTGTGACAAGCTCGGACCGTCGTGAGAATTCGCGTCGCTGAATCTCTATCAGATCCACAAGGCTAATGTCTCCGTTCTCGTAACGCAGCTGGGCCAGGCGATTCGCGTTTCGCGCGGTCTCATATGAGACCTCGATTCGTTCCTGCTGCGCGGCTAGGGTCTTATTCGCATCGAGCGCTATTTCCACTTCACTCATGGCATCCAATGCTTGGCTCGCGTAGCTGGCGATAGCCGCTTGTTGCGATGCCGCGGCTGCGTCGACCTGTGCCGAAAGCGCGCCGCCCTGGTAGAGGGGCACTCCGATGCTGGGGCCAACAGACCACGACAATCTCTCGGACTGGAACAGTTGATCCAGGTCAGTCGAGATACCGCCAAGATTTCCTGAAAGGCTAACCCTGGGGAAACGCGCAACTTTCGCCACATACACTCGACTGAACGTTGCGGCGACAGTTTGCTCAGCCGCAACAAGGTCCGGCCGTCTTTCCAAGAGCGCTGCAGGGACGCCGGCGGCTGGGATACTGGGCCGGGAAGGTAGTGCGGTGCCGACGACCACATCGTCATTCGGATACGCGCCAAGAATGAGATTCAGAATCCGGCGAGCATTTCTTGCTGTTTGTTCGCTCGTTATAAGTCGACTCTCTGCGGAGGCCACGTCTGACATCGCAAGGTTCACGTCTTGTTGCGTCACGGCACCTTCACGGAACTGCAGCTCAACGATCTCGCTGATCTGAATGAGGGAGTCGACGTTGGCCTTATTGATCTCAACCTGGAGCTCACTCTCTACTGCCAGGAAATACGCCTTCGCGACAGCGGCGGCCAACGAGAGCTGGGCGAACTTATAGTTGAGCCAGACCGACTCGAAATCCGCACTTGCAGCATCAACACTTGCCTGCGTGCCGCCCCAGACGTCTAACAGGTAGCTAAACGTGAGAAAGAACTGGGACGTATCCGGGGTGTCACCCTCGAATCGCCCGCTCCAATCATACGAGAGTTGAGCGTTCGCACTCGGACGAAGTCCCGCCGTCGCTTGTCGTAGCAGCGCATCAGCGCGCAGGATATTGGTGAAGGCCGTCTTGAGATTCGGGTTATTGACCTGCGCCTGCTCGACCAGTTCGGTCAATCGTACGTCATCAAATCGCTCGATCCATCCGTCAACGACCTCGTCCGGCAGCGCGGCGTGATCCCAGCTGCCCGGCAATTGAACGAGTTCGCTGCGCTCAAGGCCGTCAGGAACTTGCGGCGCAACGCAGCCGCTTAAGAGTAGGACGGCTGCTATTCTGTGCAGCGCCTTAATCACGACAGCACAGGCTTCTCGTGAGACGAGAAAAGCATATAGAGGCACGGCACGATCAATAACGCCAATAGCGTGGCGAAAAGCAACCCGGTGATCAGTGTAAGGCTTAGCGGTAACCACTTCGCGCCGGAGAAAGCCAATGGGATCATTCCGACTATTGTCGTTATGGACGTTGTCAGAATAGGGCGAAGCCGTTCCGCGGCGCCACGAGCAGCGGCGTCCGCGATGCTTAAGCCCTGATCCCTGTGAGAGTTCATTGTCTCAATCATCACAATCGCATCGTTCACGACGATTCCGATCAGCGAGATGATTCCGACCATCATCATGAAGGAGAACGGTATGCCCAACAGAAAGAACCCTAGAAATGTACCGGTCAATGCCAACGGAATCGACGACATGATGATGAAGGGCTGGCTGAAGCTATCAAACTGCAGTACCAGTAAGGAGAAGACGAGCAGCAGCGCGAGCACCAGCATGACGCCGGCTGAGCCAAAAACCTCAGCACCTGACTCAGCTTCGCCGCCTACTTGATACGTGTAGTTTTCGGGCCACTCCGTCCGCCATTGCTCAAGCATGGGAGTAATCGACTCGAGCACCTCCTCGGCAGTCCGATCCTGGGTATCCGCCAGGACAGTGACGGCCCGGTTACCATTGGTGTGCAGAATTGCGAGCGGCGATTGCGTCAAGCTCAACTCCACCAACGACATGAGCGGGATGCTCTCGCCCCGAACCGTGGCTATGTTCATCAAGTAGGTTTCGCCTATGCCCGTCGGGCCGCCGATCTGTCCCTGTCGCGACGGCCAACCGAAACCCATCTTGATGTCTATGTCCTCGAGGCCGTCGCCACGAATATACTGGCCAACCGTGTCGCTACTTGTCATGAATCGCAGCTGTTGCGACATATCGGCGACGTTCACTCCGTAGAAATTCAGTGCGTCCATTTTTGGTGCCGCCTGAATGTCCATGACTGGTAGCCCGAGATTGTGGCGCGGGTTTGCCGCACCGTTCGTCCTGGCGAGCAACTCAACGAGGTCGTCGGCATGGGATCGAAGGCGATCCATATCATCGCCCAGAAGTTGGATCTGGATCGGTGCTTCATCGGACGCCCCCCCAAGAGAAGGCGTCAGCAGCAAGTAACCGCCTGCACAGGAACGCATTGCGCCCTCGATGCTTGCGGCGATCTCCGGCAGGTACTCGTAGCCGAGTTTGTCCCGCTCATCGAGCGGAACGAAAACAGTCGTGAAGCCAACAAAGTTCAGGCTGCGAGTCGGAGACAACTTGTCGGCCAGTGATGATGACGTGAACGGACTCTTCTCGCCAACGTATTTGGTGACACTTTCGAAGTATTCGAGAGCATTCAGCTTGTCGCCGACCGCATCAGCACATTGTTGGGCTGACGACAATGAAGTCTCTGGCTCAAGCTCCACAAGGACACCCAGATTACGGCCGTCGTCCTTTGGCATGAGCTCCGTCGGCAACGTGGTAAACAGAAATCCGCTAAGCAGAAATACGGCAACTGTACCGAGTACCCATTGCAACGCCCGGCGCTTGGTTGGTAGAAACCGACTGCGCAAGACAGCTTCGAGCTTCGCAGAACCAACCGAGGTCAAATGATCAACGTAAGTCGTCGAAACTTTCTCTCCGGACTTTGGGAGAACGTATCGTGACAGCGAGATGGTCATCAGCAACGCAACAATGTAAGCCGCAACCAGGCATGCAATCGCGGTCATCGGAATTGGACGAATAAAAAGTCCAAGCAGGCCGGCAATCGCCAGCAATGGCGACATCGCTAATATGGTAGTCAGTTGGCCGGAAAGCGCTGGTACGGCGTAGGTTCTCGCCGTCTGGACAGCGGAAGCTTCGAATGACCGTTTCTTGACAAAAATGTTCTCATGCATCCCTTCCATCATGAGAATGAATACGTCTACGAGCAGGCCCAGCGCTATTACCATGCCGACAATGACGAGTTGATTGATTGAATGGCCCAGAAACGCCAGGGCCATCATGGCGCCAGAGAAAGCGACGGGGATAGCGAGCCCGGCGACCAACGCTTCACGCCAGGTCAAGCTTACAAACAATACGATGAAGACGGCGATCATCGCTTGCAGACCGTTCACGAAAACCGAGGAAAGATCGGCCTTGATGTCGCTGGCCGCGTCGACGACAACGGCATATTCCAGGTCCGCTGGCCAGGTCGTTAGACCACGTTCGCGAGTAATCAGATCCTTGATCTGATCAACGACAGCTATCGCATCGGCCCCGGGCTGTTTTGTGACGGAGATGCTTACGGAACGACGAAACTCCTGGTGGCCCTGAGCGTAGAACGTTCGGGTCCGTTCCTCGTCGGACGTTATCCGGACCTGTGCAATTTCGTCGAGTCGTACGATGCGGTCGTTGAGACGTCGTATCGGAAGTTCGCGAAGTTGCGCGACGTCCCGGTAGCGGCCAGTGAGCCGGAACGTAGCGCCGAGGCGTTCACCGTCAAATTGCCCCAGCGGTACGTCAATATTGGCAGACTGAATCGCGCTCTTCACTTGTGAGGGCGAGATTCCCAGAGCGCTCAGGCGAGCACCAATCAACCGAACATCAATGACAGCGTCAAGTCCTCCCGAGACAGACACTTCGTTGATGCCACTGATCTTCTCGATAAGCTGCTTTAGACGGTCTGCAAAAAGCGAGATTTGCTGCAAACCGGGCTCGCCATAGAGACTAATACTGAAAACCGGCCGATCATTGACACTGACTTGACGAACCGTCGGTCGTTCTGAGTCATCAGGCAGTTGGCCTTGCACTTCGGCAACTTTGCCCTGTAAGCGAGCCATCGCATCTTGCGAATCGGAATCAGTGTCAAATTCAACAATGATGACGGACTTCCCCGAAAATGACCCACTTTGAATCGTCTTCAGGCCTTTCAGGTTTTTCAGTTCTCTCTCGAATACATTGGTGATCTCTTGCTCAATCGTGCGCGAATCGCCTCCTGGCCAGACAGTCTCGATAACCGCGGTCGCGATATCGATGTCCGGCAAAGACTCCTTGATCATGGAGTTGTATCCCACCAGGCCACCAACCAGGAACAGCGCCAGCAACAGGCGGGCGAGAGTAGTTCTCGTAAGAAACAGCTTTTCGAGGGAACTGAAGCCTTTCTCGCTTGGCGTCGGTTCGGTCATTGGTCGCCTGACTCATTGCTCGAAGCAATGACTGGTTCGCCATCACGCGCTCGGTTCTTGCCCCTGGTCACGACTCGATCACCGGGAGAGACGCCACTCACTATCTCAACGCCCTCCAAACCGACAAGACCCAGCGTGATGTCACGCTGGCGTGCACGATTTGTTGCATCAACAACAAACACATAGGGCTGGCCGCTCCTTTTCAGGATGGCGGTTGTTGGCACCACAATTGCGGCGTCTTTTCGGCCGACCTGCAACCAAACGGTGACGTGCTCACCGTCACGAAGGTTCGGCGCTGCATTTTGCAAGAGGATACGGGTCCGAATGGATCGATCCTCTGGGTTAATTGCCGGGCTTACGGATACAATGTCGCCTGGAATCAAGTGGCTCACTAATTGCTCGGGCGCTTCCACGCCAACCGTCTGCAGGCTGGCCAACGCTTCCTGGCGAATTACGAAAGCGGCCTGACCAAGAGACAGGCGTTGGCCGACGAATGAGGGCACATCAACAACGATCTCGAATGATCCGGGATCGATGAGTACCAAAGGCGCCGTGCGAATCGCCGCCGCGTCAGAGTTGTTGTTGAAGGAGGTCGGCGAGACATATTGCCCCTCGCGGATGTTGATAAACGCTACGACACCGTCGAACGGTGCGATGAGCTGTGAACCGCGCACGTTAGTTGTTGATCGGATCAGAGAGGTCTCGGCGGCTTCTACGCGAGCCCGACTTTGTTCCAATGACGTGACAGCGCGATCGTAGTCGCGTTCAGATATGGCGCCGCCTGCTTTAAGATTCTCTGCTCGCTGATACGACGATTGTGCGCTGCGCAACCCCGCGCGTGCCGCGTCCAGCGAGGCCTGAGCAGACTGGATAGAGGCACTCTCAGTGTCATTTTCGAGGCTTGCCAGTAATTGACCTTCCCTGACCGGCTCTCCTTCGCGAATCGGAAACCCTTCCGCGTTTGTCTTGACGTAGCTTACTTTCCCGCTGCTTTCGAACACCAGGAACTCACGCCGGGTGGCATGAACCGTCCCCTGTGCAAATTCGAACTCTCTTATCGGGCTACGTTTTGCGACGGCGGTCTCAACGACCGGGGCAACAACGGTTGCGTCCTGGGCTAGCGTTGGAACTGCGATCGCTGTGAGGCACAGGAAGAGGAGACTGGAATACTTAAGCAGGCGCTCTATTGGCACGGCAAATTGCGTTCTCATGGTCCGTCCTCTCGTCCACCGACACTGTTGTTCGCGCCCATCGGCGCCTTGTTACCCTTGCCGGCGCTGTAGTTCTACTGGAACCTCGGACCAATAACTCGGTCATGTCTGGAATCACTGCCGTGGCAGTCGTCTCAGCCGCGGCCTTTCCGCAGCCTGCTTGGGCAGAGTTTCCAGCATTTCTGAGTATCGATCGGCGTAGGTCTCGACGCCTGTGCACCCTTGCAGGCGAACCTCATCTTCGATCTCCTCGACCCGGTTATCGGAGCTAGGGTGGGTACTAAGGAACTGTGGCGGCTCGTCCCCGCCTTCTGCGTCCAGTTTTTCGAAGAAGCCAGCGGCGCCAGCGGCATTGTAGTCGGTCCCGCAAAGGTAAGTTACAGAAGCTTGATCGGCTTCCGTCTCATCGGATCGGCTGTGCCTTAGGCCAAGTAGCTGACCCAACGAGTCCTGGTCAGCGCCTGCAAGGCGACCGATGACTTTGCGCCGTCTCTCCTGCCGAACCTGCTGCATTGAATGTCGAAGATCAGCATGGGCGATTTCATGCCCTAGAACACCCGCAATCTCGTCTTCACCGTCGAGATAGAACAGTAGCCCCGTGTAGATGTAGATGTATCCGCCCGGGGTCGCAAATGCATTGAGTGTATCCGGGTCGTTGATCACGTGAAGCTGCCATTCGAAGTCTTCGGCATACTTCACTGCGCCGGAATCTAAAATCGCCTGCTTGATTCCATTCAAGTACTCGTACACCTCTGGATACCTTGACTCAGGCAAGATCGGATATTGTCGCGGATTCTGGCTAATCTGTGCTGCCGTCTGTTCGCCCAGTTTGACGTCTATATCTATCGGGCCAAGGATAGGAGCGGCCTCGCACGATGACCACAGCAACGCAGCCATGAGACCGGCGACCAACGCGAATTGCAGTTTCATTTCTTGCCCCAATCCAATCTTTGCGTCAGCGATGTCACCAACGAAATGTGGCATAACAAGGAGCGCCCAAGCGGGGCTTCTTGTTATTTGGGAACGGTGTCGAAGGTGCACTGAGACTACCTTCCTTCGCGCATGCGCTCCCGCATTTCCGCCTGGCGCTCTTCCTGGATGCGTTTGAAGTCCTCGAGTTGCTCATCGCTCAGTACCTGCTCAAGCTCACCGAGCGTGTTTTCTCGAAGGGCGTTCATCTCATTGCGCATGGCTCGCATCTTGCGGATTCCGGGCTTCCCTGCGGAGTCCTGACGACTCTCGGGGTCCATACCGTAACTCGACAGGATCTCCTGCCGCGCGGCTGCTGACTCCTCAAGCACCGGCTTCACCTGCTCAGCCTGTTCGTCGGTCAACTCGAGTCTCTCGATGGTCTGCTGAATCTGTTCCTTTGCCTTCTCTGTCCGGTCATCTTCGGCGACGGCCTGCATGCCTGTTGCAAGCAGAACGATCAGAGTAATGGATGCGGCTGCTCGTCTCATGGAGATCTCCTATTGCGCTAATTGAATAGTCGGCGAAAGCGTAACGGACGAAACGTAATGCTCAGACAGCCCAGGTAAAGAAATGTCGAGGCAGCAGACCCAACCCTGTCTTCGGAGGCCCAAGTTCATCTCTTGTGTGAGACGTTATTGATTGGCTTTATTCGGGGACTGCCTCGCCGCCCAGTTTACGCCTGAGCGCGACAAACCGCGGTTCGTCGATCACCGGATCGTTGTATGCGTTCAACACAAAGTCGAGCTCCAGCGAAACGAATGGCGGCAAAGGGCGCTCGGCGATGACTGAAAGAACGTCGTAGGCTCTGACCTTGCCCCACCGAGCTTAAGTATCTCGAGTGAGCCAATATCCACTCGACTGGTGGAGAGGCGTACGAGAGATGAGCAAGCAGAAGCGACACAAGCCCGAAGAGATCGCATCGATCCTGAAGCAGCATGAGGCTGGGCTGACGACGCAAACGGTGACCACATCTTTAGGCAGCTTCGCTGCAGATCAGTTCGAGGGCCATTTCACTCAGGCAGTATCCGGCGACAGTCCTTGTACTCGCTTTCGGGAACGCGTGCGTTGCCTAATCGGCAACCCAGACTCTGAGCGTACGAGGTGAACATAGCGTTGACCTCATCCCAGGAAGTTGCGTCCTGTTTCAATCGCGCTTCTTTGTCTTTGGCCTGCCCACGCTGTTCGACCAGCGCTGCGACCCGGTCACCCGTCAAGCTGTCCAGCAGCTCGACTTCAACGGTCAGCTCGATCAGGGATAACCGTTGGGAATAATCGAACCGTTTCCTCCTGACCGCCTCTTTCGCCTGTTTGACTCCTGGCGTCACGTTGGTGACTACACCAACCGGTGTGTAATCCAGTAACTTCCTCTTCTTTTTCAGGTGCAGGTTGCTGGCCGCGATCCTTACATACAGCACGTTCGATCCAGGCGCATCGACAATTTGGTAGTCGGTCGAGAGCGCATCTGTAACCGCAGTTTGAATTTCATCCGATAACGCTTTCATATCGTCAGGCTTGGCGCCTTTGTATTTTGAATCCGGTGAGATCCAGATCTCTGGCTGGTCGATCAACAGAGCATCATACTGAGCAAAGAGCTCGGTTCCACCTGGCGCCAGGTACGCCAGCATGGGCGGATCTTCCTGTACCAGCTCAAGCTCGCTGTAGTCATCCAGAAAGCCGGAAAGCTCAATTTTTGTTTGGTGCTCATCGGCAACGACCGATGCTGGCAGCGCCAATAACAAGATCAAGCCGGTGATTCGAGACATGCAAATCATTTTTCATTCTCCTGATCAGCGTAACGGGTCAGCCAGTCCTGCGGTCGCTGGCCGCTTCGCATCGAAGAGCGTGGCATACAGCACGGGCACAACACCGAGCGTCAAAACGGTTCCGAATGCCAGGCCGGCGGCAATGATCAGCGCCAGCGAGTAGAATACGGGGTCGTGGATAACGATCAACGGCATCACACCGAGGATAGTCGTGATCGTCGTCATGCAGATAGGTCGGAATCGCGACAAGGCTGCATCGACGATCGCCGTGTACGGTTCCTTGCCCTCGTTGCGCTCGATGTCGATGCGATCGATCAGCACGATGCCGTTGTTGATAATGATGCCGGCGAGGCTTAAGAGTCCCAGGATGCCAAAGAAGTCGAACGGTGCGCCTAGGACATACAGACCGAAGAGCGCACCGGTGAACGCCAGCGGCAGAGTGAACAGGATAATGCCAGGCCGCCGGAACGAGTTGAACTGCCAAATCAACAGCACAATGATCAGGAATACACAGTGCGGTAGATACCTGAAGAGCATCGGCAGCGTTTCCGCCTGCCTCTCGATCTCTCCACCTACTTCCCAGCGATAGTCCTCACCAAGATCGAGCGCTTCGATTTCGGGCATCACCGCGGTGAGCATCTCGGGTGCCTTCAGCACCTCATGCTTGAATTCTACCGTGACAGCGCGCTCCTGGTTGTGACGGCCGATACGGCTGAAATCCCACTCGCTCCTGATGTCGGCGACCTGAACCAGCGGCGCGTCGCCGCCCTTGCTGGCCCCTGAGACCCGAATGTTGAAAAAGTCACTGCCCTTCGCTCGTTCCTCTGCCACCGACTGCATGACGATCGGGATCGCCTGATCGCCTTCGCGATACTCGCTGGCCTTGATTCCGTCGACATAGGCCTGCAGAGAATTGGCGACCTCTTCTGAAGAGATCCCCGCACGCCGCGCCCGGGCCTGGTCGATCACGATAGGCGCTTTGATTACGGCGTTCTCCCAGTTGTTGCGAATGTCGGTCGAACCAGGGATCGCGCGTATGCGATGGGTGAGCTCGAGACTCTTGGCATACAGCGACCAGGTATCGGGGCCGAACAGTCGTATCTCGACGAACCCGGGTTCATCTCCGGTAGTCCACATCTTCTTGACCCGGCCTTCGACTTCGGGCAACGCAGTCGCTATGTAGTCCCGCACCCTTTGCGCGACCTCGTCTACTTGTTTTCCGGTCTCGGTGTTAGCGATGATGAAGGCACGGTGCGGGTCAGGATCGAACGGCGCGAGCGCAAGTACGAAACGGGGTCCACCCTTCCCGACGTAGGCAATCGTGCCGGTGATCTCCGGATTGACGCTGTCGTCGGAGAGCCA
>JBCBNV010000006.1:0-284310 GCA_039821605.1 Pseudomonadota bacterium
ATCTGGCTCGAGGGGTAGATCCTCCGGCAGGCGTCGGCGTTGACGCAAGCAGGGCGAGGAATGTAATTCCCTCTTTGGCACTCGTTTCTTTTGAACCAATTGCTGCGGCGATCGCCTCGGTAAATTGACTGGGGCCATCGCTCATTGGACGCGAAAGAAAACAACTTCGCCTACCTTTTTGTGGCAATGATCGTGCTGGTCATCGGGATGCCGATTGCCCGCGATCTCACAGGAATCGACGTCCCGGTACTACAGGCCGTCCTGCAAACCTTCGTCCTTGTCATTGGCACAGGCAGTATGCGGGCGGACCCGGTAGTTTTTCGTGCCAGCGTCGCACTGGTGGCACTCGGTGTATTGCTGCAACTGCTGCACCTCATGTACCGCATGCCTGTACTGGAGATCGGCGCAATGTCGTGCGTGTTTGTTTATCTACTCGTCATGATCGCAATCGCCATGCAGCAGGTGGTCACAGTGCAGGCGATCAACAGGAACCGTATTGTCGGCAGCGTCTGCGTCTACCTGTTACTTGGGGTGTTGTGGGCAATTCTCTATCGCTTGCTGTTCCTGATCGCACCGGCGTCGTTTCGAGGCCTCAACGGCAGCGAAGTCGACCTCGAAGCATTCACCTACTTCAGCTTCGTCACACTAACAACTCTTGGTTACGGCGATATCGTACCGGTCTCAGGAATGGCCCGTTCTCTGGTGATACTCGAGTCTATGGCTGGACAGCTCTACATCGCAATCCTGGTTGCCGGCCTCGTAGGCGCCTACATCGCACAGCGTGTCGAGCAGCGCAACTAGCCGCCTTCGCATGGGAAGCGCAGTATCCGTTGCATTAACGATGGGTTTGGCTTGCCGCCTCACTGATCGACGATAATTCTGAGTGGCTATCCTCGCTGGTTACGTAATGATAACCCTAGCCAAGGTCTACCGAAGACGGGGCAGACCAAAAGATCAATAATCAGAAAAACTCTTACCCTGAGTGCTCAGGCCGGAGGGGGTAAGGTCAAGCGAATTAACTGATACGGGCACTTTCGAAAGACACACGCATATTTCTTGGTGGCACAATTTGGTCGCCTATGCTGTCATCGGTTTTGGGCACCGTTTGGGCACCACATGGGCACCGCCGCTATTCGCGTCGCAGTGAGAGCGACGTAACCATTTCAAAAAATTGGCGCGCCCGACAGGATTCGAACCTGTGACCCCTGCCTTCGGAGGGCAGTGCTCTATCCAGCTGAGCTACGGGCGCCGCGCAGGGCAAGATATTACGCCTTCGGCAGGTTGCCGGCCAGCGTGGCGGGATGGCCACTCCAGCGCTGCGTTATAGTCGGTTGCAGGAGATGCTGCGGACAGGAGCGTCGTCGCATGCGCAAGCAACTGGGTTTCCTGATCCTAGGGGCCGCCTTGGGTGCCCTGGGCGCCTATGCGCTCACCGACCGCCGCGTTGACGCTGCGTTCTCGGCCGCGCCAGAGCGTGATATCGGCGAAGTCTCGCCCCTGTCCGTGCAGGCTGCCGAACAGCACCGCGCCGAGCGCTACGCCGAGATCACAACGATCGCCGAAACGCTCGCGTTGCCCACCGACTTCGCGCAGACCGAGGCCTTGTATGTCATTGCGGGGCGCTCGAGCTCGGCAGAGCTTCAGGATCTCATCTACGACGCGGCCCGGATCAGCGAACGGCTCGACCGCAGTGCCGCGCTGCAGATTCTGTTTCTGAGGCTGACCGAACTTGACCCCATGTCGGCCGTGGCCATCGCGCAGTCACCGGCGTTCGCCAACGAGCGCGGCTTCGAGCGGGCCGTCTGGGAAAACTGGGGCCGTGTTGATCTCGATGCTGCACTGGATGCCGCGTCGGGACTCTCTGGCGCTGACCGCCGCCGCGCAGCGCGGTCCCTGTATGCCTCGTTGCGCGGTATCGACGACACGCAGGCGCAGTACATCGAGTCGACACTGGGCATAGCGCCCGACAGCAACGCCCGGATGCTGCGCATCGCAGCACTGGCCCAGGACAGTCCGGTCGAGGCGCTGGCCTACGTGGAGTCTTTTCCGAATACGCAAGAGCGCTATCAGTACGCGTCATCACTGGCGATGACGTTGGCGCAGCGTTTGGGCCCCGAGCAGGCCAGCCAGTACTCGGAACTGATTCAAGACGAGCTGGTGCGCCAGGTCTATGTGGCGACACTCAACAACTTGCGTGCACGCAACGACCCCGCATCCGCACTGGAGCGTGTTCTGTCCGACCGCATCACCGATCAGTCGCGCCGCTCGGCCGCCCAGGCCTACCAACAGCTCGTGGCGCAAGACCTGGATGCGGCGGAGACTTGGTTCCAGCGGGCGAGCGACCCGCGCCTCAAGGATACCTTCGGTCAGCTTCTCGCCGCGCGCATGGCCGCGGAAGACCCGACAAGGGCGCTCGCCTGGGTCAAGGCCAACGACACCGGTCGCCAGCACAAGCTCTTGGGCACCGTGCTCACTCAGGTCGCACGAAACGACCCGGAGCTGGCCCTCATGGAGGCGCAGACGATAGCCCACTATCAAACGCGCGAGAGCACGCTGTCTTCGGTCATGCGCAGCGTGGCAAGCGACGATCCGGTACGCGCTGCGCAGCTGATCGAGATGTTGGGCGACTCCGGCAGTCGCCAGAGTCTCATCACGCTCGTAGCGCAACAGTGGGCACAACGCGATTGGCGATCGGCTTACGACTGGATCGACAGCACCGACGTGCCCAATCGGCGTGCCGCGCTCGACTCGATAGGAACGACGCTCTTGAACAAGGATCTCGATGCCGCAGCAGAGCTGCTCACGCGGCTTCCCGAATCGAGCAGCGCGTCACTGCGACTGCAGATCGCCAGCCGCTACGCACAACAACGCTCGGTCGCAGAGGCCGAGCGCTTCGTCAGCCAATTCGCGGGCGATGCCGACTACGCGCAGTTGCTTGGCAACGTGGCCACGGCCGCAGCGGCGCAGGATTCGACGGCGGCCATTCGAATCGCGCGACGCATCGAGTCGGCGGAGCTGCGAGACCGCATCTACAGCGAAACGCTGTCGCAACAGGCGAACCGCGATCCCCTGGGGGCGATGCAGCAACTCGACCTGATCAGTACCGAGGCCGCGCGCAGCAGCGCCATGCAAATGATCATCAACCGCTGGCAGCGCAGCGACCCGACCGCCGCGATGGATTACGTCGAGAATCTGCCGGCCGGACAGACCCGTGACATGGGGATCAGCACGGCCATTCGCAGCCTGGAACCGGGGTCAGATCGCGCCATGGCGTTG
Source organism: Pseudomonadota bacterium (assembly GCA_039821605.1). Classification (GTDB taxonomy): domain Bacteria; phylum Pseudomonadota; class Gammaproteobacteria; order Steroidobacterales; family Woeseiaceae; genus CALBPI01. The sequence continues at coordinate 3,277 of JBCBNV010000006.1, forward strand.
GCACGTAGCATTGCGAACGCGCAGTTGCGCCAGCAGACGATCATGAATCAGTTCTACCGGGTAGCCAGCAATGACCCCGCGCGCGCGCAACGGTTGCTGGGCAGCGTCGATCTCGATCCCGAGTACCGACGCCAGATCCAGTCGATGATCGACAGCAACCGCTAACGCACCGCAATCGTCCGCAAGACGCTGCGATTTGCGCATGACATCGAGCAGCGCGTCTCAGTATCATGTCGCGTCCCGACGGCACGTTGCCGTGCCCACGTCTCCCCAATCAACGGAACAGCACCTTGGAACTCACCGGAAAAATCACCCACGTCCTGCCCGAAAAGAAGGGCACCTCATCCCGCGGCGAATGGCGCAAGCAGGAATACGTCGTCGAAATCCCCGGCGACTACCCGAAGTCGGTCTGCTTCATGGTGTGGGGCGACAAGATCGACCAGTTCAAGATCACGGAAGGCGAATCGCTGACCGTGCACTTCGACCTCGAGAGCCGGGAGTACAACGGGCGCTGGTACACGGACGTCAAGGCCTGGCGCGTGGAGCGCCCCGAAGCGCAGGCTGGCAACCAGGACGCACCGCCGCCCATGGATGAGGCCCCGCCGCCCGTCTTCGACGACGACATCCCGTTCTAGTGCGCACCGGTGACGGCAAGCTTATCGCCCGACTCGTGGCGACGCCTTAACGGACGCGGGCGTCGACCGTGCACGCCGGAATCGTCGCAAGAGCTTGTCCGCCTCGATCGCCACGAAGCTCGGAATAAAGCACAGCAGAATTATGGGCCACCAGTCGGCCGGAATCGGTGCGGTCCGGAAGATCGCCGCTGCTCCGGGCACGAAGGTCGGCACAAGACGGATCAGCAGGCTTAGCGCAATACCAGCCAGCAACCAGCGGTTCGAGAACGGGTTGAAGGTGAACGCCGAGTCGTACACCGACCGCGCTGAGATCACGTAGCCGAAGTGCGCGAACAGGATGCCCCAGAACGCGGCTGTCTGAGCCTGTGTCAACCGGAGCGCATCGACCACGACCCCGTCGACGACCGCAGCCGCACCAAAGTGGTAGTAGACGAGAAAGCCGGGAATCGAGATCGCGAGCCCGATGACGAACACGCGCTGAAGAAACAGGGGGTTCATGATTCGCGCCGTGGGATCACGTGGCTTCTGTCGCAACAGGTCGCGCTCCTTGCGCTCCATCATGAGCGGCATCGTCAACAGCACCGAGTCGAGCAGATTCACCCAGAGAATCTGCACCGGCTCGAGCACGAAACGAGCAGCGAACAAGGGCACGAACGCCGCCATGGCCACCGCGCCCATGATCAGCAACGCCTGTGCGGCATTGGTCGGCAGCGTGTAGAGAATGGCCTTTTGCAGGTTGTTCCAGGCGTGGCGCCCCTCCTCCACGGCCGCGACGATCGTGGCAAAGTTGTCGTCGGCCAGCACCATGTCGGAGGACTCCTTGGCGACCTCCGTGCCATTGATACCCATGGCGACGCCGATGTTGGCCGTCTTGAGTGCCGGCGCATCGTTGACGCCGTCTCCAGTCATGGCCACCACATGCCCGTTGGCCTTGAGCGCATCGGCAATCGACTTCTTGTGCTCCGGTGCCACGCGTCCGAACACGGAGACCTCGTCGACGACGGCCGACAGCTCGCCGTCGGAAATGCGGGCCAGCTCCGTCCCCGTCATGACGCGACCCGCATCGATTCCGAGGTCGCGGGCGATGGCGCGTGCGGTGTCCGGGTGATCGCCCGTGATCATGATAATGCGGATACCCGCCTCCTTGCACTGGCGCACTGCGTCGAGCGCCTCCGCCTTGGGCGGGTCGATCATGCCCTGAAGGCCCGCGAACACGAGGTCACTGAGGTCGGTCGACTTCAGGTCGGCGGTACCCGGCGGCAGCTCCTTGATGGCGAAACCGAGCGTGCGCAAGGCGTGGTCGGCATACTCGCTGGCCGCCGACAAGGCCGCCTCGGCGTCCAATTCGGTTGCCGACCCGTCGGCCGCTAGTGCACTCGAGCACATGCCGACGATCACCTCCGGCGCCCCCTTGACGAGAATGCGCCGACGCGCGTCGTCGCCGATCAGCACGGCCATGAATTTGGTCGCCGAGTCGAACGGGATTTCCTCGAACCGTCGCAACCCGTCGGGCACGAGACCCGCCTTGGCACCCGAGACGCGCAAGGCGATTTCTGTCGGGTCACCCACACCGCCCTCGGCGCCCACGTGCGCGTTGTTGCAGTAGAAGCCGCACTCGAGCAACTGCATAAACGCGGAATCGGGCGCGGGTGTGACGACGTCTTCGCCGCGCATGAACTGGCCCTCCACACGATAGCCCACCCCGGTCACACCCAGTCTCTCGCCGCCGGCATACACACTGACCACGGTCATGCGGTTCTCTGTCAGCGTGCCGGTCTTGTCGGCGCAGATCACCGACGTGGCACCCAGCGTCTCCGCGGCCGGCAAGTGACGGACCAGCGCGTTGCGCCGCGCCATGACCAGACTCGACAGCGCGAGTACCGAGGTGACGAGCGCCGGCAGCATTTCCGGAATGGCAGCAACGACCAGCGATACCGCGCCGAGAAAACTGTAGGACAGGGCGTAGCCGAGCCAGCCGCCGACGAAGAAGTTGATCGTGCCGATAACGAGAATGGCGACGATCAGGCGACTGACGAACGCGGCGAGCTGATGCTGCAATGGTGTCCGGGCGCCTGCCGACGCGGCCACCATGCCTGCCACACGGCCAAATACCGTGCGTCGCCCCGTCTCGACGACCACACCACGGGCTGAGCCGCGCGTAATGAACGTCCCCGAGAATCCGGTGTTCGTCTGGTCGCCGGGAATCAGATCGGTCCCGGTCAGCGCAGCCGTCTGCTTGGCCACCGGTACTGATTCGCCGGTCAGCGACGCTTCATCGATATAGGTGTTGTTGACCTCGAGGAAGCGCAGATCGGCGGGCACTTTGTCGCCGCTCTCGAGCAGGACGATGTCGCCCGGCACGAGTTGCCGCGAAGGCAATCGCGTCTGCTGGCCGTCGCGCATCACAATGGCTTCCTGCACCATGAGTTCGCGCAGCGCATCGAGCGCACCACTGGCCTTCTCTTCCTGAACGTAGCCCAGAATCGCGTTGAACAGGACGACACCGGCAATCACGATGGTGTCGGGCAGCATATGGCTGCCGAATGCAGTCAACACGCCCGTGATCACCGCGGTCACGATGAGAATGATGACCATCGGATCGTTGAACTGACTCAGGAACCGCTTCCAACGCGGCGTCCGCTCGAACGCGATCTCGTTGGCGCCGATCGTCTCCAGCCGCTCACGGGCCGCAACCGACGACAGGCCTTCCACACCCGAGTCGAGCGTCTTCAGCACCGCGTCGGTGTCGAGCTCATACCATGTGGCGCTCATCTATGTCCCCGGTTCGGTTGTGGCGCAATCCCGCGCTCAGGTTCGCGCGTGCCGATCTGCAGCGCGGTTCATTTTTTCGAGCACCCCACAGGCTGTCAACGACCCGACGGTATGTAGTTCCCGAACTTGCAAATCGTGAGAATCAGGCGTTTCGGGCAGGCCGAGGCCCGCCACAGTCGCGGGAAGGTGCCATCGAATCGGGCGCCAAATCGACTGGCGCGCTCAAATTGTGATGGGCTATGTTGAGGGCGCTGGCCCTGCCGAGACTATAGGCACTCCTCGGAGATGACGCGGGACAAACACATACTGCTGCGACCGGCAGCCCCGGACTACGAGGAAGGCATGGCGTTCGCGCGCTACATGGATCAGGCCGCGGACGGCTTTTTTCGCGCCCTGCTTGGCAAGAACATCGGGCCGATCATGGCAACCGCGTTCCTCGAGCCGAACCACTCGCTTTCCTACGAGTCCGTCACGTTTGCGGTTCGGGATGGCAAGCTCATTGGCATGAGCTCCGCCTACACGGGCGCCCAATTGCGCGGGTTCTCCGATGAGCCGATCGAGCGGGCCGCGGGGCGATTCAATCTCCGATTCCTGTGTATGAGTGTGCTCTTCTCGCCAATCATGCGTGTTTTGAACACAGTCGCCGAGGCGGACCTCTACCTCCAGGGCCTGGCCGTGGATCCGACCCTCCGAAGTTCCGGCGTCGGCTCAATGCTCCTTGCCGATCTCGAGGGGCGGGCCCAACGCATCGGGGCATCGAGACTCTGCCTCGACGTGGCAGCCAGGAACGAGCGCGCGCAGGCGTTGTATGCCCGCAGGGGCATGGTCGAATGCTCGCGATGGCCGAGTATCGGCATGATGCGCCCAGTGCTCATTCGCATGTGCAAGGCGGTCCAAAGCACGGCTTAGGCTTCGTAGCGGCATGGCATAACTACGTATTCGCGCGCCGGGACTACACCAGTATAAGTGAGTGGGTCTCTGGGTGATGGGAGTGCGCACCGTGTCGGCAGCGCTGCGGGCACTGGCCCGCTACGAGAACGATCCACGCGCAGTGCTTCAGGTGCTGCGTGCGATCCAGCTCGAGCAGCACGGCATCAGCGCGGCGGATCAGGCTGCTGTTGCCGGGGCGCTCGGGCTGCCGCGCACCCGGGTCCAGGCGCTCATCGACTTCTACAGCTATCTCCACGACCGTCACAACGGAAACTACGAACTCTACTTGAGCGACAGCATTACCGACCGCATGCTCGGCAACGGCCGCACGGCCGCGGTGCTGCGCCAGGAGCTGCATCTCGACGCCAACGGCCGCTCGCCCAACGGGCAGGTCACGCTGACGATGGCTTCGTGTACGGGCTTGTGCGAGCGCGGGCCCGCGTTGCTGGCCAACGGCCATGCCATCCAGCGTGTCGACGCGGCGCGCGCACGGCGCATCGCGGGACTGATCGCCGCGGGCGTCCCCGTCGAGGACTGGCCCGGCGACTGGAAGGCCATCGACGACATCATCGAGCGCAAGGGGCCGTTGCTCGACGAGCGCATCACACCGGGTGGCGCCATTGAACGCGCCATGACCCTGGGGCCGCGCCAGGCGCTGGCCGAGATCGGCGCCTCAGGGCTGCGCGGCTGCGGTGGCGCGGGGTTCCCGACTCACCGCAAGTGGGAATTTTGCCGCGACGCCGACGCCGACCAGCGCTTCGTCGTCTGCAATGCCGACGAGGGCGAGCCCGGCACGTTCAAGGACCGGGCGCTGCTCAAGGGTTATGCCGGCGAATTGCTCGAAGGCATGGCCGCCTGCGCTGTCACCGTCGGCGCCACGATAGGCTACATCTACCTGCGCCACGAGTACGAGTTCCTGCGGCCGCGACTCCAAGAACAGATCGAGGCGCGCAGGGCCGCGGGTCTGCTCGGTCGCAACCTCCTCGGACACCATGGCACGCATTTCGACGTCGAAATCTACATGGGCGCCGGCAGCTACGTCTGCGGCGAAGAGTCGGCGCTGCTCGAGTCGCTCGAAGGCAAGCGCGGCATCCCGCGTATCCGCCCGCCCTTCCCCGTAACGCGCGGTCTCTGGGGCAAACCCACTGTGGTCAACAACGTGGAAACGTTGTGCTATGCCGCGGGCATCCTCGAGCACGGCGCTGCCTTCACGGGGCACACCGGTGGCGAGCCCGGCTGGAAGCTTCTCAGCATCAGCGGTGACTGTGCACGGCCCGGCATATACGAACTGCAGCTGGGCACGCCAGTGTCTGCGATCCTCGATGCCTGCGGCGCGCAGGACGCGCAGGCCATTCAGGTCGGCGGCCCCGGGGGGACGCTTATTGCCGCCAGTGAAGCCGATCGTCGCCTGTCCTTCGAGGACCTGAACACGGGCGGGTCGTTCATGGTCTTCGACGCGACCCGCGACCTGCTCGACGTCGCGACCAATTTCACCCACTTCTTCGCCCACGAGAGTTGCGGCTTTTGCACGCCGTGTCGTGTGGGCACGAAACTCATGGCGCAAATGGCGGACAAGATCGCCGATGGGCACGGCGCCCGTCTCGATCTCGATCAGATCCACCGCCTCAATCGCGTGATGACGCAGGCGAGTCATTGCGGGTTGGGCCAGCGCGCCGCCGTGCCCATCATCGAGGCGTTCGAAAAGTTTCCCGCGAGCTTTCAGCGACGCATGGAAGACGTCGAGTACAAGCCGGCGTTCGACGTGGAGGCGGCCATCGAGCGCTCTCGCGCCATTGCGCGCGAGGAGGAGACCGCACGATGAGCCAGACGATCGAAATCGATGGCGTCACCGTGGCCTTCGTCGAGGGTCAGACGATCATGCAGGCTGCCGAGGACGCGGGTATTTTCATCCCGCACCTGTGCTATCACACCGACTACTCGGCCAACGCAAGCTGCAAGCTGTGCACGTGTCGCGTCAACGGTCGGCAAGTATCGAGCTGCTCCACACTCGCGGCCAGCGGACAGATCGTCGAGAGCAACACCGAGGCGCTGAACTCAGAGCGCCGCGTGCTGACACAGATGCTGTTCGTCGAAGGCAATCACCACTGCCCCTCCTGCGAGCAGAGCGGCAACTGTGTGTTGCAAAACATGGCGCACCGGCTCGAGATGACCGCACTGACGTTCCCGAATTTCTATCCGGGCCGTCCCACCGATGCGAGCCACCCCGACATCCTCCTCAATCGCGACCGGTGCATTTACTGCGAGCTGTGCGTACGTGCCTCACATGAGACGGATCAGAAGGACGTCTTCTGCATCAGTGGCCGCGCCGAGAACAAATCGCTGGCGGTCAATTCGCCTACCGGGCTGCTCGCCGATTCCGACTTCACGGCCGACGACGCGGCCGCCGATGTTTGCCCGGTCGGCGCACTGATTCGGAAACGAGAGGGCTTCGCCACACCGATCGGTGAGCGCGAGTACGACCTGCACCCGGGCCAGGCGGCTCGCATCCGGCCGCCGACGCTGCCGCCCCTGCCGCCGCTCGCGGGTCGCAAGATCCGCATTGCCACCTGCTCGCTGGCGGGTTGTTTCGGCTGCCACATGTCGCTGCTCGATATTGACGAGCGGCTCATCGATCTCGTCGAGTGGGTTCAGTTCGACCGCACGCCGCTGCGCGATCCGAAGGACTTCGAGGCCGACTGCGACATCGGCCTTATCGAGGGCGGGGTCTGCAACACCGAAAACGTCGAAACGCTGCGCGCGTTTCGCAAGCGCTGCAAGGTCCTCATTGCCGTGGGTGCCTGCGCCATCAACGGCGGCGTCCCCTCGATGCGCAACGGCATCGACGTGCGAGAACTGCTGGAGACGTCCTACGTCGACGGCCTCGGCGTCGACAACCCGGGTATCCCCACCGACCCGGAGCTGCCGCATATCCTCGAGAACGTGAGCCCGATTCATGAAGTCGTGAAGGTGGACTATTTCCTGCCAGGCTGCCCGCCGCCCGCCGATGCGTTCTGGCACATCCTCGACAGCATCGTCCGTGAGGCGCAGCCCGACCTGCCCTACGACCTCATGCACTTCGACTGAGGCACCCGTCATGACCACCGATCTTGAAACAGCCCCGCACCCTGAGACGCTAAAGCGCGTTGTCATCGAGCCCCTCACCCGCGTCGAGGGACATGGCAAGGTGACGCTGCTCACCGACGCCGACAACGTCGTTCAGCAGGCGCGACTGCACATCGTCGAGTTTCGCGGGTTCGAGCGCTTCATCCAGGGGCGCCCGTACTGGGATGCGCCCGTCGTCGTGCAGCGCTTGTGCGGCATCTGCCCCGTGAGCCATCACCTGGCTGCTGGCAAGGCGATCGACCGTATCGTTGGCGCGACGACGCTCACACCGACCGCACGCAAACTGCGCGAGCTGGCCCATTACGGCCAGATCCTGCAAAGCCACGCGCTGCACTTCTTCATGCTGGCCTCGCCGGACCTTCTGTTCGGCTTCGAGAGCGCGGTGGCGCAGCGCAACTTCTTCGGTGTCATCGAACGCCACCCGGACATCGCACGCAAGGGCATCCGGCTGCGCAAGTACGGCCAGGAGGTGATTGCTGCAGTCCTGGGCAAGCGCGTCCACGGCACCGGCGCCATTCCCGGCGGAATGAACAAGGCACTCGAGGCCGCCGAGCGCGATACGCTCATCGCGGACTTCGATCCCATCATCGCGTGGTCGCAGGACGCGGTTGACCTGGCACGCGAGTGTTTCGTGGCCAACCTGCCGCACAACGCAACCTTCGGCGACATGCGTTCCAATTTCGTCAGTCTGGTGCGCCCCGATGGGGCGCTGGAGCTCTATGACGGGGTGCTGCGGGCCTGCGATGCAAATGGCGAGATCCTGCTCGACGGCATCAGCGATCAGGACTACCACCAACACATCCGCGAAGAGGTACGTAACTGGAGCTACATGAAGTTTCCGTACCTGTCGGCACTCGGCACCGAGACTGGCTGGTACCGGGTCGGCCCGCTTGCCCGACTCAACAACTGCGACTTCATCGACACGCCGCTGGCCGAGACCGAGCGCCAGGCGTTCGTTGCGTTCGGCCGGGGCGCACCCGTGCACGCCACACTGGCCTATCACTGGGCGCGCATGATTGAGCTGCTGCACTGCGCCGAGAAGATCCGTGAATTGCTCGATGACCCGGACCTCATGGGCAGCGACCTGCTGGTGAAGGGTGAACGGCAGTCGGAGGGCATTGGTGTGGTCGAGGCCACCCGGGGCACGCTCATCCACCACTACGAGGTCGACGACAACGACCTGATCCGAAAAGCCAATCTCATCGTCGCGACCACCAACAACAACCAGGCCATGAACGAGGCCATTCGCGATGTCGCTCGCAAGAAACTCGACGGCAACGAGGTCGACGAGCTGCTACTCAACAACATCGAGGTCGCGGTGCGCGCCTACGACCCCTGCCTGTCCTGCGCCACGCATGCCGTGGGCAAGATGCCGCTTGTCGTGGAGCTCCGTGACCACAGCGGTGCGCTCGTGCACAGACTCAGCCGGGACAGCCGTGGACACTTTGACTGAGCCTGCGCTGGTCGTTTTCGCCTGGGGCAACACGAGCCGCGGCGACGACGCTGCCGGCCCCATCCTGGCCGCGCGCCTGCGCGCACTGGACGCACCGGGCCTGGTCGTGATCGAAGATATGCAGCTGCAGATTGAGCACACGGCCGATATCGTCGTGGGGGTGCCTGTGTTGTTCATCGATGCCAGCGTGGCGATTTCTGCGGGGTTCGCGCTCGAGCCGTTGCGACCGGACCCCGATCCCAGCGTCACCACGCATGCCGTATCGCCGCGTGCATTGCTGCAGCTTTACGAGACGGCCATGCGCACGCCAGCGCCTCGGGCGTGGCAGCTCCATGTGGCCGGCCGGGCTTTTGGGCTCGGCGAGGGCCAGGGGCCCGAAAGCCGTGCGGCCACCGATGGCGCCTGGCGGTTTCTGGCCGAATTGCTCGGCCACCCGGCGACCCAGTGGGGCCGCGAACTCGCCGCTGCGGCTGGCCCGCAGAACCCGTCTGTCGAGCCCGCCGCCTGACCGAAACGTGCTTCCCGAAAGTTGATGAGAATCATGTTGCGAATGGTTCTCATTTACTTTAGTGTTCGGCTAACTTGGATCCACTATCAGAGATTGCCCCAATGCATACCCCCCGGGCCCGCCGCCCCCAGTCCGCCTTTGCGCTCGCTGTGGCGCTCGCGCTCGCCGTCCCCGGCACGGCAGCCGCCGAAGAGAAGACGATCGACGAGATACTCGTCGAGGGACAGTACCTCTCCATCGACAAGATCAACTCGGTCAAGACCCCCACGCCCATCGTGGATGTGCCGCAGAGCCTGTCGATCCTGACCAGCGAGCAGATCCAGAACCAGGCCTTCCAGAGTATTGGCGACGTGCTTCGCTACACGCCAGGCCTGTCGATCAGCCAGGGCGAAGGCCATCGGGACGCGATCATCATCCGCGGCATCCAGACCACGGCTGACTTCTTTATCGACGGCGTGCGGGACGACGTTCAGTACTACCGCCCGCTCTACAACGTGGCCCAGGTGGAGGTGCTGCGCGGCTCCAACGCCTTGCTTTTCGGCCGCGGCGGCGGTGGTGGCGTCGTCAACCGGGTCCAGAAGAAGCCTGTTTTTAGTGACGAATTCACGACCTTCGGCGCAGGTGCCGACACGTTCGGCGCCTATACGGCGACGATCGACACCAATTACGTCACAGGAGACACCAGCGCGTTTCGCCTCAACGCCTACGTCCAGGGCCTGGAGAACCACCGCGACTTCTTCGATGGCGACGGCTTCGCCATCAATCCGACATTCAGCATAGAGCTCACGCCCGACACGGCGCTCGACCTCTCCTATGAATACGTCGAAGACGACCGGGTCGTTGACCGCGGCGTACCGTCGCAGGTCGTCGCGGGCGGTCCCGACGTCCCGCTCGAGGGCTTCCGTGACACGTTCTTCGGTTCGCCCGACCAGAATTTCACGACCTTCGAGGCCAGCATCCTGCGCGCCCGCGTTGAGCACAGCTTCAACGAGTCGCTGCGCGGCAACGTCACGGCGCAGTGGGCCGACTACGACAAGCTCTACCAGAACCTCTACCCCAGCGAATCGGTCACCGTCACCAACGGCAGCTTCCCCGACGTCGAACTGGACGGCTACCGTGACCCGACCGAGCGCGAGAACCTGATCCTGCAGGCCAACCTGATCGGCGAATTCGACACCGCCGCTGTGCGCCACACGGTGTTGTTCGGCTTCGAGTACGGTGACCAGAAGACCACCAACTCGCGTCTCGACAACGTGTTCACGGCCAACAACGATGACCAGCTGGTCATCCCGTTCTCGGACCCGCTCGCGATTCCCGAATTCGGCTTCACGAACCTCGTGCGAGACCGCGATTCAGACGTGCAGTTCACGTCGCTCTACCTGCAGGACCAGATCGATCTCACGGAACAGTTCAAGGTGGTGGTCGGCTTGCGCCTCGACGAGTTCGACATCGATGTGCTGGACCGCATCGAACAGAACGACGGCGATGCCGTCGACGGCAACTTCAGCCGCAACGACAGCGAAGTCACGCCGCGACTCGGGTTCATTTACAAGCCCGCCGAGAACATCTCGGTCTACGCAAGCTACAGCGAGACCTTCCTGCCGCAATCGGGTGATCAGTTCCTGACGCTGTCACTGGACACGCAAAGCACGCGCCCGCAGTTCTTTGAAAACCGCGAGCTCGGCTTCAAGTGGGACATCCGCAGTGACCTGTCGCTGACCGCGGCCGTCTTCGAGCTCGAGCGCGAGAGCTTCACGAGCATCGATCCCGAGGACCAGGACCAGCTCATCGTCGTCGAAGGCTCGACGACCACAGGCTTCGAGCTGCAACTTACAGGCTACCTCACGGACCGCTGGTCGCTGAGCACGGGCTACTCGCAGCTCGACGGCGAAGTGGAACGTGCCGACGGCACCGGCAATGACGGCAACGTCACCCGCCAGACACCCGAAAACATGTTCTCGTTCTGGAGCAACTACGAGGTCAGCGATCGTCTCGGCCTGGGTCTCGGCCTGACCTACCAGGACAGCTTCTTTGTGCGCGAAGACAACGCGGTCGAGGTACCGAGCTTCACCCGTGTCGACGCCGCCGCGTTCTACCAGGTCAATGACCGCCTGCGCCTGCAGCTCAACGTCGAGAACCTGCTCGACGAAGACTACTTCCCGGACGCGCACAGCAACGACAACATCACGACGGGCGAGCCCGTCAACGCGCGCGTCTCGGCGATCTTCGACTTCTAGCTCAAGCGCCTCGCAGCGACCACGGCGGCCTGTCCCAGTGACAGGCCGCCGTCGTTTGCGGGCAGGCGATTCGGCAGTAACACCGGCTCTCCCCAGCGCGCGAGCAGCCCGGTGACGGTCTCAAGCAGCAGGCGGTTCTGGAACACGCCGCCCGTCAGCACGACCGCCGTGGCGTCATGCGCCTGGCGCAGGTCCGCGGCCAGCGACGCCACTGCCTGTGCCAGGCCTTTGTGAAACCGCGCGGCAATCACGGCGCTCGGTGTCGCGGCGCGCAGGTCATCAAGGAGCGCGCGCCACAGTGGCGCCCAGCTCATGACCGGCGTGTCGCCAGCGCCGACCAGAACCGGATAGCCCAGGCGACCCGCATCGACCATGCCGGCGCGCGCCAGTGTCTCGAGCGCCATGGCGGCTTCGGCCTCGTGTGACATGGACTCGCGGCAGATACCAAGCGCGCCGGCGATGGCATCAAAGAGCCGCCCGGCCGAGGACGCGGGCGGACTGTTGAGACCACGCGCGCACATCGTCTTGAGCGTCGCAGTGGGCCGTTCGGCAAGCCACCGGATCGGCTCGAGATCCGCATCTTTGGCGGCGACTGCATCCCAGCCAAAGGCCGCATCGAGGTGCGCCCAGGTGTTGCGCCAGGGCTCGCGCATGGCGCGCTCACCACCGGGCAGCGGTACGGGCGCGAAATGCGCGATGCGTTCCGACCGCGTGTAGTCCGCCAGCAGGAACTCGCCACCCCAGAGCGCGCCGTCGTCGCCGTAGCCCAGGCCGTCGAGCACCACACCCAGCACGGGGCGCGTGTCACGTTCGACACCATGCTCGACGAGACAGGCCGCCAGGTGCGCGTGGTGGTGCTGCACGGCCTCGATGTCGGCGTCCGGCCACTGGCCGGCACGCGAGGGAATGATGTCCGGGTGCTTGTCGGTGGCCACAGCGCGCGGCGCGAAATCGTAGAGGCCCTGGTACAACGCGAGGTTATCGTCCGCGTCCGCGAGCGCCCGCCGGTCAGCCATGTCGCCGAAGTGTTGCGAGACGATGGCGCGGCCGCCGCTTACGAGGCAGAACGTGTTCTTGAGCGCACCACCAAGTGCGAGCACGTCATCGGCGCCCTCGAAGCCTGGCGGCAGCGGCACGGGCTCCGGCGCGTAACCGCGCGCCCGACGCAACACCTGGGTGTTGCCCGCCACGACAGCCACGACGGAATCGTCGAGTCGGTTGACGATGTTGCGGTCGTGCATAAGAAAGCCGTCGGCGATGCCGCCAAGGCGTTCGCGCGCATCGGCGTTGTCGATCGCCTGTGGCTCGTCGCTCGCGTTGCCCGACGTCAGGACAATGGGGCCGCCGACCGCGTCCATGAGCAGGTGGTGCAACGGCGTGTAGGGCAGCATCACGCCCAGTGTGTCCTGTCCCGGTGCCAGGGCATCGGGCAGGCACGCGTTCCGGGCATCGAGCACGACCACGGGCGCGGCATGGCTTTCGAGCAGTTCGGCTTCGGCAAGTGACACCGAGGCAAGTGCCCGCGCCGCCGCGATGCTTGGCACCATGAGCGCCAGCGGCTTGGCAAAGCGCCGCTTGCGCCGCCGCAATTCGGCCACGCTGTCGGCGTTGGTCGCATCGCAGGCCAGATGGAAACCACCCAGCCCCTTGATCGCCACGATGCGCCCCAACGTGATCCAGCGCGCCGCGGTCTCGATGGGGTCCGCGTTCGCCGCAGCCGCATCGTCTATTACCGGCTCGAACCAGGCGCGCGGCCCGCAGTCGGCGCAGGCGTTGGGCTGTGCGTGAAAGCGCCGATCCGCAGGATCGTCGTATTCGGCCTGGCAGGTCGGGCACATCGTGAACGAGGCCATGCTGGTGTTGGCCCGGTCGTAGGGCACCGTGTGCACGATCGACAACCGCGGGCCGCAGTGCGTGCAATTTGTGAACGGGTAGCGATAGCGCCGATCGTCGGGGTCGCGGATCTCCTCAGCGCAGGCTCGGCAGGTCGCGGCATCGCCGGCCACGTTTGTGTCGGTGTCGCCCGCCGCGCTTTCGATGATGCGAAAGTCGGCCGGCGCCGGAACTGTCGTCAGGCGCTCACGCACGACGGATTCGACGTGTGAGAGTGGCGGCCTCTCTTGCTGCAACCGGCCGGCGAGCAGGTCCAGCGCCGCCGGTTCTCCCCAGGCCTCGATCAGCACGCCCTGCGCATCGTTGCACACGCTGCCCCGTACGCCGCATGCCTGCGCGAGTCGCCACACCGACGGGCGAAAGCCAACGCCCTGCACCGTGCCCTGCACGCGAATGCGCTCAGTCTGCAGGCTCATCGCACGACCTTCGGCAAGGTCAGCGTGAACACGGCGCCCGCCCCGCGCATGGGATACGCCCGGCTCCGTCACGGCACCCGGGTACACGGTGAAGCGCGTCGCGTGGCGCGTGTCTGTTGAAAGAACGGCGCAAGATCAGAGTCCACATCAGCAGATTCTCGGCAGCTGCTCACCCGACAACCAGTCGAGCACGCGGCTGCCGCCGAACGCCGTCTGCATCTGTACAAAGCCATGCGTGTCGTCGACCACCTCGCCAATGACGGCCGCCGCGCGCCCTAGCGGGTGCGCCCGCATCAGGGTCAACGCGTCGGCCGCATCCGCCGCCGGTACGATGCAAACGAGCTTGCCCTCGTTGGCGATGTAGAGCGGATCGAGCCCCAGCAATTCGCAGGCGGCGTTAACGGCCGGCTTGACGGGGATCGCTGCCTCGTCGAGCCGCATGCCGACGCGCGACTGGAGCGCGATCTCATTGAGCGTGGTCGCCAGCCCGCCGCGCGTCGGGTCACGCAGGCAGCGGATGTCAGGCAGCGCGTTCACGAGCGTCTCCACGAGCCCGTTGAGCGGCGCCGAGTCCGACTCGATCGTCGTGTCGAACGTCAGATTCTCCCGGCTCGACATGATGGCGACGCCATGATCGCCCAGCGAGCCGCTGACCAGGATGGCGTCACCGGGCCGCGCGCGATCACCCGAAATGGTCACGCCCGCCGGCACGACGCCGATGCCCGTCGTCGTGATGAAGACGCCGTCGCCCTTGCCGAGCTCCACCACCTTGGTGTCGCCTGCCACGACCTGCACGCCGGCATCCTTCGCCGCCCGCGCCATGCTCGCGACGATGCGCTCCAGGTCGGCGAGCGCAAACCCCTCCTCGATGATGAAGCCCGCCGACAGGTGCAGCGGTCGCGCGCCCGACATCGCCACATCGTTGACGGTGCCGTGGACGGCCAACGACCCGATGTCACCACCCGGAAAAAACAGCGGTGAGATCACATGCCCGTCAACACTCATGACCATGCGCCCGGCGCCGACGGCGAAGCGCGCCTGATCGTTGCCCTGACGCAGGAACTCGTTGTCGAGGTGCTTTACGAACAGCTCTTCGATGAGCTGGGCCATGGCACGGCCGCCGCCGCCATGGCTCATGTCAATCACGCCGCGACGCACGTCGAGACGAACCGGAAATCGTTTGGCAGCAGCGCTCATGCGGCAGCCTCCGTGTCAGGCTGCGGCGGCCGGAAGCGGCCGTAGCTGTAATAGGCGGCGCACGCGCCTTCGGACGACACCATGCACGAACCCATCGGGTTCTCCGGTGTGCACACTGTGTCGAAGAGCTTGCAGTCCGTGGGCTTGGCCGCACCGCGCAGGATCTGCGGGCAGGCGCAGCCCTTGACGTCACTGGCGCTCACGGGCGGCACGTCGAAGCGTTGCTCTGCATCGAAGCGCGCGAACTTGGACCTGATACGTAACGCGCTGTCGGGCACGAGCCCGAGACCGCGCCACTCGAACTCGCGACGCAGCGCGAAGACCTCCGCCACGAGCCGTTGCGCCTTGCGGTTGCCGTCGCGCGTAACGGCGCGGGTGTACTGGTTCTCCACCTCGTGACGGCCCGTATTGAGCTGGCGCACGAGCATGAGTGTGGCCTGCATGACATCGAGGGGCTCGAAGCCGGCGATCACCACCGGTTTCTCGTAGTCCCCGGCGCAGAACTCGTAGGGTCGGCTGCCGATCACCGTGCTCACGTGCGACGGACCCAGGAAGCCGTCGATCTTCACGGAACCGGTCGTGCGAACCTCGGGCGACTCGAGGATGGTCTGCATTGCCGCCGGTGTCAGCACGTGATTGCAGAACACCGTGAAGTTATCGAGCCCTTCGGCGGCAGCCTGCCGCAACGCGACGGCTGTCGCCGGCGTCGTCGTCTCGAAGCCGATAGCGAAGAACACGACCTGACGGTCCGGGTTGGCCTTTGCGATATCCAGTGCGTCTCGGGACGAGTAGATCATGCGCACGTCACCGCCAGACGCCTTGACCTTCATGAGGCTCTTGCGACCGCTGCCGGGTACGCGCAGCAGGTCGCCGTAGATGCAGAGGATCACTTCATCCTCGACCGCCAGTTTGATCGCGTTGTCGATGCGCCCCATGGGCAGCACGCAGACGGGGCAACCGGGTCCGTGCACGAAGCTCACGTTGGCCGGCATGAGATCCTGGATGCCGTAGCGAAAAATCGCGTGCGTGTGGCCACCGCAGAACTCCATCAACCGGTAGTCGCGGCCCGAGTCCGCCTCGGCGCCAATCGCTGCGGCCAGTCCCTGGGCCAGCTCACGCTGGCGAAATTCGTCGACAAACTTCATGACGTTGTCTCCGGCGCCATGCCCGCCTCGCGCATGAGTTCGAGCGTGGCCTCCGCCTCGTCGGAAGAGATCCTGCTGAGCGCAAAGCCGACATGAATCAGGACGAAATCGTCCACGGCGACGTCGTCGACGAGCGCCAGCGACACGTCCTTACGCACCTCGCCCAGTGCGATGGTGGCGACATCGGTCGCAGCGTCGATCGCGACGACACGAGCGGGTACGGCCAGGCACATGTCAGGCGGCCTCCCGAGCCGCACCGCGTGCTGACTCGATCCAGGCATACCAGCGGTCCATGCCCTGCCCTGTCGTCGCCGAGACTTCGATCACGTCGATCGTCGGATTGACTCGGCGGGCGTTGTCGATGCATGTCGCCACGTCGAACTCGAGGTAGGGCAGCAGATCGACCTTGTTGAGGAGCATGAGGTCGGCGGCGGCGAATAGATCCGGGTACTTGAGCGGTTTGTCTTCACCCTCGGTCACCGAAAGGATCGCGACCTTGTGGTGCTCGCCCAGATCGAAGGCCGCCGGGCACACGAGGTTGCCGACGTTTTCCACGAACAGGATGCTGTCATCGGCAGGCGCGAGGCTGTCGATCGCGTGCCCTACCATGTGGCCGTCAAGATGGCAGCCCCTGCCGGTATTGATCTGTAGCGCCTTCGCGCCCGTCGCCCGGATGCGCTCGGCGTCGTTCGCGGTCTGCTGGTCACCTTCGATGACGGCGACGTTTTTGCCCACCAGGTCGGTGATCGTCCGGGTCAGTAACGTCGTCTTGCCCGACCCCGGCGAGGACACGAGATTGAGCGCCAGCACACCATGCGCCATGAGCCAGCGACGGTTCGCGGCCGCGTAGGCGTCATTCTTCGCCAGGATCTGCGTCTCGACCTCGACCATGCGCGCCTGGCTCATGCCGGGCGCGTGCGCATGCGCGGGACCCTTGCCGTAGTGCGCCACGCCCTCGTGCGTGTGCACGTGATGCGTGTGGTCGTGACCCTCGATGCGCTGCTCGCCTTCGCTGCAGCCACACACGGTACACATCATTCGACCTCCAGAGACTTGAGCACCATGTCGTCGCCCCCGTTCACCTGCAGCTGATGGCTACCGCAATCCGGACAGGGGTCGACTCGGCGCGATACGTGAACGGTGTTTGAGCAGGTCATGCACCAGGCCTGACCCGGAATGGGCGATATCGCGAGCGACGCGGCATCGGCCATCGTGCCGCGCGTGACCACGTCGAAGCTGAAACGCAGCGCCTCAGTGTCGACACCGGCGAGTTCGCCAATCTCGAGCTGGACACGGCGCACCCGGGTAAACCCCGACCTGGCCGCGTTCGCCTCAATCAGCTGCAGCACGCCTTCGCACAGGGACAGCTCATGCATCAGTGCACCTCCAGCCCACAAACGGGTCGATCAGAGTCTCTTGCACTTGCGCACGCTTGATGTGCTCGAGAGGCTACAGTCCAGCGTGCCGCCGGCAATGACCACGACATCGTCGACCTGCCAGTGCCGCTGGTCTGCGGCGACGTGGAGCCGGTCGATTCGTGGCAATTAGAATGTGATAAGCCAATCTGGAGACGAGCTGTATACGTACTTGCCACCTCGGGCCGCGGCATCGCAGGACTCCGAATGCCGATGGGCTCACCACTCAAGCGATGACTGAAGCGATCACGCTCCTTTGCAAACCCTATCGAAGTCGATAGTGGCATTGCCGGTCGAACGAGAATTCGACATTGGCGCTCGAACGCACCTCATCGACGATGATCTGGCGTGTGGTTGTTACGGCGAGCGTGAAGAGCTGACCACGATCTTCCGTGGTATGCGCTCCAGCCCTCGGCTCAGATGCCGATGACGCGCGTCAAACCTGCGAACAGGAACACCGTAGTCGCCAGCCCGGCGAGACTCGCACTGCCCCAGCGCAGTATGACTACCGTGCGCCTGCGCTCTGCAACGACCACGGGCGTATCTGGCAGCTGCCCGACCCCCTGAAGCAGCATCGCCGTCGCGCCCAGGCTGGCGCTCGCAAGCGCTGCGGCCTCTGCGTCACCGAAGCCCGCGATCCGTGCGTCGGCTTCCAGGTCCTCCCGGTGCGCGAACCATTCCTCGGCCATCCGGCGCGCAGCGCGACGCGGCATGCCCTGGCAGTGCAAGGACGCAGCCAGCTTGCGCTGCTCAGGCGGGATCGACACGCGCCTCCCCCGACAACGAGATGGCGTCCCGGATGCGTTCCCAGTCTGACTCGAGTGCAGCCAGTCGTTTGCGACCCTTGGCGGTTGTGGAGTAGTACACGCGTTCTCTGGCACCGACCTTGCGGCGCCGCGCCTTGAGCGCACCCGCCTTCTCGAGCGCATATAGCGAGGGATAGATGACGCCCTCGCCGAGCTTGATGGCCTCGCCCGTGACGAGCTGGATCTGGCGAACGAGCTCGTAACCGTACATCTCGCGCTGCGACAACAGCCGCAGCAACAAGAGTTCGGGCACGCCGGTCATGAAAGGCGGGTTGGTTCTGGCCACGTGAGCTCCACTCCACTTCCGACACGATACCTAGAACAAAAAAGCAAAGTCAATATTTACTTTTTGGTTCTAGGTATTTTAGCCTATTGCCTCGTGGTTAAAGGCAAAAGGGAGAACCACCATGCGTGATTTTGCGATTGCGAGCCTCGGCGCCGCCACGGTGACTGCGGCCCTGCTCATGCTCATGACAGCACTGCTGGCCGATGACTCCGTGTCCGTGATCCAGACCGTGCGACTGCCGCCGACGCTGGCCGACACGGCTGTACCCACCCCGCCACCGCCGCCCAAACCCTTCGAGCACGTCGAGCCCATCGACAAGCCCGTGCCCGTGCCGACGGACCGGCCCAGCTCCGACGACCCGATCGAGCGCGTCACCTTGCCGCCCGCAGGGCCCGATGGCGCCGGGCCCACTGTCCCCAGCCCTCCGGGCGAGGTCATGGAAGGCACGCCGGGCTTCGGCAATGGCAATGACGCACTCATCGAACTCGTGAACGTGACGCCCATCTATCCCACCCGCATGCTGGCTCTGGGCATCGAGGGTTACGTTGACGTGAGATTTGATGTCACCGCCATGGGGCGCGCCGAGAATGTCGAAGTGACCTACGCCACGCACCGCGGTTTTGAAAAAGCCGCCATCAAGGGTGTCGAGCGCATTCGCTACCAGCCGCGCACCGTGGACGGCAACGCGGTGCCGGTGCGCGGCATTGAAAAGCGCTTCAGTTTCAACATTCGCGAGTAAGCGGCGCGGAATGGACTGGGCTTGCCAAACATGGGCTACGGGCGCCGCTCCTTAGGTGATCAGTGGGCTTCGTCGCGATGCGTCTTGGTGTAACCAGCCTGCGAAGTACTGATCGATGTGCAGGTCGTAGATCGAGAACCACTGGACTGCGTCACGTTGCCCCCCGAACACCGCAGACCGGAACGCCTCACCGTTGTCGGCATCGACCGGGAGCCCCGCCGCACTGTCAGAGGTCCCACGCGACTAGTCGCGCTCGTAAATCCGCACCCAATCCACAAGCATGCGCTGCGGAAAAATCGAATCGTCAATGGGACCACCCGCGCGACCCCAGTAGCCGCCCACGGCCACATTGAGGATCAGGTGGAACGGGTGGTCGTAGGGCCAGGCTTTCCAGCCCTCGCCTTCATTTACATAGGTGAAGTAGCGCGCGTCGTCGACAAAGATGTCGATGCGTTCCGGCGTCCACTCGAGTGCGTAGGTGTGGAAGGTCTCGGCCACGTCATCGTCGAGGATGCGACCTTTGCGCTGCTCCCACTCGATCCAGTAGTAAGCCTTGTTGTGCACGGTGCCGTGGACGTGGCCCATCTCATAGCCCACGTGCTCGAGTATGTCGATCTCGCCCGAGTTGGGCCAGGCATCGCAGTCGGCTGCGCCCTGCCAGTCATGACCGGGACCGCAAATGGTGGCGTACTTGAAAGGGTCCGTCGGCAGCATCCAGATCGCGGCCCAGGTGCCCCGCCCGCGTGGCAGGCGCGCCCGGATCTCGGCGCGGCCGTAGAGCATGTCGCCCTTGCCCGCCGTGTGCACGCGCGCGGAGGTATAGCGCGCATCGCCGTAGTCCTCGCGGTGCGCCTCGATGGTCAGGAAACCGTTCTCGACGCGCACATTGCGGTCGCGGTCTGTGTAGGCCTGATCTTCGTCGTTGACCTTGCGCGGGTCCCAGATGTCGTAGTTCCATTTCGCCGGGTCGAGCTTGCCGTCGGTGTTGAACTCGTCGGACCAGACGAGCTTCCAGTTGTCGTCCCGCGGCTGCACACGGTGCACGGCAATGCCGTGCAGTACGGGTACACCGGCCGCGGCTTCGAATCGCAACTCGAGTTCGCCCGTATCGACGGCCACATCGGGAATCGTAACCGTGAGGTTTGACCGGATCTTGCCGTCGCGTGCGATCTTTACGTCGAGATCGCGGATGCGTTTCTCGCCGTTAAAAAACACGCTGAATACGCGCTCGCGGTCATTGATGTCGTCGGGCTCGGCAAACTTGAGCGTGACGTCGTAGCGACCGTCGTCGATGGGCGTCGAGAACCCGACGTCACCGAAGCGGTAGGTTTGATAGAGCTCGGGATTCTGCGAGCCCTTGATGTTCTCTGTGACGCCACGCTCGCCCGTCACGCGGCCATCGTCCGCGATGTAGGCCGTGCCATCTTTGGCTGTGTAGGCGTCACCGCCCACGTTGACGGCGTAGACGAGTGTGTCTGCGCCCGAACTGCTTGCGCCTGCCATGAGTATGATTGCACCCAACCAGCGGCGCCGCAGCGCCCGTGTCCCGTTACCTGTCCACATGTTTCGCCCCCCCTTCCGGGACCGCAGAGTAGTCCCGCCGCGCAGTCTACGCACCTTGCGGTGCAACTTCAGCTACGCTGCCACGTCCAAAGCGACATCAACAATCACTCGACGTCATCAATGAGCCTGATCGGCAATTTCTTCTTTTTCGTCTTCGGCGGTTTTGCCATCTTCGTGGGCTACGTGATCGGCGGCATCGTGTTGTGCCTGACGATCGTCGGCATCCCGCTGGGCTTTCAGTGCTTCAAGCTGGCTGCTGGCGTGCTGATGCCGTTTGGTCGCGAGGTTGTCGAGACAGAGCCGCCGGGCGGCGCGCTGGCGCTTGTGCTGAATATCATCTGGATCATCCTGCCGGGCCTCGAGCTGGCCATCATGCACCTGCTGCTCGCGCTGTTTTTCGCGCTGACAATTGTCGGCTTGCCACTGGCGGCGCAGCATATGAAGCTTGTACCGCTGGCACTGCTGCCATTCGGGCATCGGATACGTGAGATTCGAACGCGCTGACGCTGAATCCGTTGCTCAATGCTCGACGAAGTATAAACACGAATCTTCCTGGCGCGGACTATGGCTGCGCCACTCCCGGCCGGAGAATGACAATGATGAAAACAAACCCCTTTATTGTGCGCGGTCTCGCGCTGGTTGCCGTTTGCGTCGTCGCAGGTTGTGCGGCACCGCGAACGGCGACATTGCCAGATGGCACCTTTGCCTATCGCATCGATTGCGATGGCAATGCGCGCGGCCTCAATCTTTGCCTGGAAAAAGCAGGCAAGAGCTGCGGCGCCCGGGGCTACACCATCGTGACGGCTGAAGGCCGCAAGATCAGTACGAGTGACGCTGTAGACGACGGCGCACAAGCATTGTTCAAGGACTTCGAAGGGGATCGCAACAGCATCCTCATTCAGTGCGGCACCTGACGAACGGCTCACGCCATCGCAGCGCTGCACCTCGGTCTTCCGGCCTGGGCATTCCCGGGCTGGAAGGACCGATACTTCTCTGACACCCCCAGCCGGCTGACCAGCTACGCGCAGGTGTTCGACACGGTGGAAGGCAACACGACCTTCTACCGCACGCCGGACGCGGATACCGTCGCGCGCTGGCGCGATGCGGTTCGCGGCACTGACTTTCGCTTCTGCCTGAAGCTGCCGCGCGAAGTTACGCACGAGCACCGCCCGGACCTGGGCGCCCTGTCGGGCTTCGTCGAAACGGTCTCGCCGTTGGCGCCGCACCTGGGTCCGTTGCTTGTGCAGTTCCCGGTGGACGTCGGTCCGCGCGAGCTCGACCGCATCGACGCGGTACTGACGCGCATCGACGGCCGGCTCGACGCCGCCGTGGAAGTGCGCCATCCGTCGCTCTTTACGGAGCCCGAGCGGCTGTTGCCCCTGTTGCAACGCCACGGCGCCAGCCGGGTGTCTCTCGATGCGCGCCCGCTGCACCAGGGCGACACCACGCACTCCGAGGTGCAGGCCGCGCTGCACAAGAAACCCGACCTGCCGCTGCTCGAGGACACCGTCGGTGACCGGGCCTTCGTGCGACTCGTGCTGCACCCCGACCACGCAAGCAATTCGGCCTGGGTCGAAGAATGGGTGGCACGGACGGCAGCATGGCTCGAGGCCGGGATCGAGACCTGGATGATGATCCACTGCCCCAACCACCTGCACTGCCCGGAGATGGCCCGAGACTTCCATGAGCGCCTGTCCGAGCGCATTGAATTGCCTGTTCTGCCCGGCTGGCCCACGCCACAGCAGATGTCGCTCGTTTAGCCGAACTGAGACCCCGGGAAATTCGTCATTTACTCGGGTGACAGCGCTGTCAATCTGCGCTCGAATAGGGCTATACTGATTTCGGGGAACAAGGATCACGACTGTGATGCGCCAGGAGAACAGGGGGGCTCCGGTGCCGTTGGGGATAACGGCGTCGGAAGATCGCGCCCCCGCTACATTTGTGCGATTGAGTGCAATAGTGGCTACCGCCAGCCTTATGCTGGGCGGCACGGCCATAGCGCAGCACTACGAAGACCGGAGCCACTACGCGGCGCCGCACGCGCACGCGGGTGTTGTCGTGGACGGCATGGGCGACGATGCCGTGTGGGCGGATGCCGAATGGCGCGACATCGACCAGCGCTGGCTGGGCCCGGAGTACACGGAAGACGACTTCAGCGGGCGGTTCAAGATCGCCTGGGACGAGACTCAGATCTACCTGCTCGTCGAGATCACGGATGACATCCTCATCGATACGCACCGTGATCCGCTCGTGCAGTACTGGGACGATGACTGCCTGGAGATATTCGTCGACGAGGATCACTCGGGCGGCGAGCACCAATACAACCACAACGCGTTCGCCTATCACATGTCGCTCGACAACCAGGCCATCGATATCGGCACCGACGAGCAGGCGCGCGCATACAACGATCACGCAACGAGCCACTGGCGGCAGACGGCTGACGGACTGGTCTGGGAGGTCGCCATCCGGCTGTTCAGCGACGACTACGTCGACGACAAGCCCGGGCAGGCGTCCGAACCGCTCACAGCCGGCAAGATTATTGGCCTTATGGTCGCCTACTGCGACAACGACGGCAGCGAATTGCGTGAGAACTTCGTCGGCTCGGAGACCGTACCGTTCGGCCCGACCGACCGCGGCTGGATCGACGCCAACCTGTTTGGTGCGGTCGAGCTCGTTGGGGACCCATAGCAATGGCAACAGAACACCCTTTCGCGGTCGCTGCGACTGACCGCAGCGTGACGGGCGACTTCGTCGACTTGCTCGGCGAGCGCCACTACGTGATCCGCAACGTGGACCGCATGGCGCCGTTCTTCATGAGCGTCGTGTCACACAGCAACCACTGGCTGTTCGCCTCGTCGAACGGCGGGCTCACGGCCGGGCGCGTATCCGCGGACACGGCGCTGTTCCCGTACGTCACCGTGGACAAGGTCCATGACAGCGCGACGCACACAGGCTGTCGGACGCTCATGCGCGTCACGCGCTCGGGCAGCACGACGGAGTGGCAGCCGTTCGACCCGAACCGCCATCCGGACGCGCCGATCCAGCGTTCGCTTTACAAGCACGTGCTGGGCAACAGCGTGTGTTTCGAGGAGTCGCACCAGGAACTGGGGCTCGTGTTCCGCTACCGGTGGCAGTTCAGCGACCGCTTCGGCTTCATCCGCGAGTGCTGGTTGGAGAACACGGGCGAGCGCAACGTGGACGTGGCGCTGCTCGACGGGCTGCGCAACATCCTGCCCGCGGGCACGCCGCGCTTCGCACAAACCAACACGAGCAACCTGGTCGACGCCTACAAGTGGACCGAGGTGGATGCCAGGACGGGCCTGGCCTGTTTCACGCTGTACTCGGCGATCACGGACCGCGCCGAGCCTGCCGAGTCGCTGTGCGCGAACACCGTGTTCTCGATCGGGCTCGACGACGCGACGCTGCTGCTGGGCGACGCGCAGCTCGACGCCTTCCGTTCGGGCCATGCGCTGGCCCCCGAGCGCCACACGCGGGGCGTGCGCGGCGACTACCTGGCGGCGACCGCGCTAACGCTGGCGCCCGGTGATACGCGGCGCTGGTACTTTGTCTGCGATGTGGAGCAAGACCAGGCCGACGTCGTGGCCCTGCGTCGCCGTCTCGACGACCCCGCGGCGATTGAGCGCGCCTTAGCCGAAGACGTCGTAGCCGGCAGCGACTCGCTCGCGCGACTCATGGCCAGTGCCGACTCACTGCAGGCCGCAGCCGAAGAGCCCGTGGCCATCCACCACTACGCCAATGTGCTGTTCAACGTGTTGCGTGGCGGCATTTTCGATCACCACTACGACGTCTCGACACGCGACTTTCGCCGCTCACTCAAAGGATTCGACCGCGCACTCGTTGCGAAGCACACAGACTGGCTCAAGAGCCTCCCCGATACGCTCAGCATCTCTGCGCTGACCGATGCCGTGATCGAGCACGGCGACGAACAGCTCGAGCGTCTCACGCGCGAGTACCTGCCGATCCGTTTCGGGCGTCGCCATGGCGACCCAAGCCGCCCCTGGAACCAGTTCGCCATCGAGCTCGAGGACGACCACGGTGCGCGTCTGCTTGCCTACCAGGGCAACTGGCGAGACATCTTCCAGAACTGGGAAGCGCTGGCGCTCTCCTACCCCGACTTCGTCGAGAACATGATCGCGAAGTTCGTGAACGCGTCCACGGTAGACGGCTACAACCCCTACCGGATTACCAACGAGGGCATTGACTGGGAAGTCGAGGAGCCCGATGACCCCTGGAGCTACATCGGCTACTGGGGCGATCACCAGATCATCTACCTGCAGAAGCTGCTCGAGCTCTCGCAGCAATTCCATCCCGAGCGACTGGCCGAGCTCCTGCACCGGCCCGTGTTCTGCTACGCCAACGTGCCCTACCGGATCCGACCGTTCGCCGCGCTGCTCGACGACCCCAAGAACACCGTCGACTTCGACGAAGCGCTGGCCGAGCTGATCGAAAAACGCGTCGCGTCACGCGGTGCCGACGGCAAGTTGGTGCTCGACGACGACGATGCCGTGTACCGGGTGACGCTTATCGAAAAGCTGCTCGTCCCGCTGTTGGCCAAGCTCGGCAATCTCGTGCCTGACGGCGGCATCTGGATGAACACGCAGCGCCCCGAATGGAACGATGCCAACAATGCGCTCGTGGGCAACGGCGCCTCGATGGTCACGCTGTACTACCTGCGCCGCTACGTGACCTTCCTGCGCGGGCTTTTTGCGGACACCGCGAGCATCACACTTTCGCGCGAGATTGATGGCTGGCTCGAGCAGACTGCCGATGCGCTTGCCGGCGCACGCGCGCTCATGACGGGCAGGCCCGTCTCGCCCGAAGACCGCTTCCTGATCCTGCGCCGGCTTGGTGAAGCCTCGAGCCATTGCCGCGAGACGTTGTACGCCCGGGGGCAGTTCTCGGGCCAGGTGACGCGCGAGATCGACACCGTCAATCAGCTGCTCGACGATGCGCTGACGGCCATCGACCACAGTATCTCGACGAACCGTCGTGACGACGGCATGTACCACGCCTACAACATCCTCGACGTTCGCGACGGACGGGTGGATGTCTCCCACCTCTACCCGATGCTCGAAGGCCAGGTGGCCGCGCTCAGCGCCGAGGCGTTGGCCCCCGAAGACTCGGTGGCCGTGCTCGATGCGCTGTTTGCGAGCAGCGTGTACCGCGCTGACCAGGATTCGTTCCTGCTCTACCCGGATCGCGCACTACCCGATTTCCTCGAACGCAACCGCGTAACGCCCGATCAGTTGGCCGGCGTTGCGCTCGTCGATCATATGATTGACAACGGTGACCAGCGCCTCATGGACCGGGACCTTGACGGCAACTATCGGTTCCACGCGGACCTCATCAACGCAAGCGCCCTCAACGCACGGCTCGACGAGCTCGCGCCCGAGTATGGTGAGCTCGTTGCCGCGGCGCGTGCGCCTGTTCATGAGGTATACGAGGCGATTTTCGAGCACCGGGAATTCACGGGGCGCTCGGGCACGATGTTTGGCTTCGAGGGGCTGGGCAGCATCTACTGGCACATGGTGGCGAAGCTGCTGCTGGCCGTTCAGGAGCGCTTCTTCGCGGCCGTTGACAACAACGCCGAACCGGTCGCTCAGGCAAAGCTCGCGACTCACTACTACCGTGTGCGCGAAGGCATCGGCTTCAACAAGACGCCCGATCAGTATGGTGCGTTCCCGACCGACCCCTATTCGCACACACCGGGTCATGCCGGCGCCAGGCAGCCGGGCATGACGGGACAGGTCAAAGAAGAAATCCTGACGCGTTTCGGTGAGCTCGGTCTGCGCATTCGGGACGGCCGCGCGCGGTTCCAGCCGGTCCTTCTGCGGCCGCGCGAGTTCCTCGAACACGGCGGTGACATGCGCTACCTCGATGTTCATGACACCTGGCAGGTCGTTTCGCGACCCGCGCGCAGCCTCGCCTTCACGTGGTGTCAGGTGCCTATCCTTTATGTCGTCGACGACTCGGCACCTGGCAGTATCACGCTGAGCCTGGGTGACGGCAGTTCACGCGCCGTAGAGGGTCTCGAGCTGTCGCGCGACGATACTCAGGCTATCGCGGCCCGCGACGGGCGGATCCGCCAGGTCACGGTGCGTATTCCAAGCGGGGCATTACACCGCGCCTGAATTCCTAGCGTTTTCGGAAACACAACATGTCGAATCTCTATCAACGCAAGCTGGCGCTGGCCGGCCTTGATCCCTCGAAGTACAGCACCGATGAGCTGCGCGCGCTCGTGCGCGCACTGCTTGAGCAGAAAATTCACGGCTTGTCGTTCAGCCCTTATGTCGCTGGGCAGGGTCCCGGCACAGAGCTCGGTGAGGCGCAGATTCGCGAGCGCCTGGCGATTATCGAAGACCACGTTCACTGGATTCGCACGTTCTCGTGCACCGACGGCCATGAAAAGATCCCGGCCATCGCTGCCGAGAAAGGCATCAAGTCCATGGTGGGTGTCTGGCTCGATGACGATCGAGACAAGAACGACGAAGAACTCACCAATGCGATCGCCATTGCCAATGCAGGGCACGCGGCCATCGTCGGCGTCGGCAACGAAGTCCTGCTGCGCGGTGAGCTGACGGCCGACGAACTCGTGGCCTACATCGAACGGGTCAAGGCCGCGGTGCCTGACGAGGTTCAAGTGGGTTACGTCGATGCGTACTTCGAATTTGAAGACCACCCGTCGATCGCTGCGGCATGCGACGTCGTCCTCGCCAATTGCTACCCGTTCTGGGAAGGCTGCCCGGCCGATCACGCGCTGCTGTACATGAAAGAGATGTACCGCCGGGCGCAGCGCGCGGCAAACGGCAAGCCGGTTATCGTCAGTGAGACGGGCTGGCCCAATGTCGGAACACCCACGGACGGCGCCGAGCCGTCATTCGAGAATGCGATCCGCTACCTGCTCAACACCTACCGCTGGGCCGAGGAGGATGGTGTCGACATCATCTATTTCTCAGCCTTCGATGAGGCCTGGAAAGTCGGTGCCGAAGGCGATGTGGGTGCCTACTGGGGGCTCTGGGACGCGGACGGTAATCCCAAGTACAGCTGACACGTCAGCGGATGAAGCGAATCCGGTCCAGGTACACCGTGACCGGTGTGCGTCGGCCCGTTAGCGCGACAACGAATCCCGTGGTCAGGCTGGAGAGGTCCTTCCCTTCGAGCGACACCTCGTAGCGTTGCCAGGTATCCGTGAGGGTGATGTTGTCGACCTCAACGATGGCGCTGTCAGGATAGGCGCTATCGCTACCAAGAAGTCCCACGCCGAACTTGACCTTCTCACCACCCCACGCGCCGCGTGCCCAAACCTCAAGGGCGCGCGCACCGGTGAGGTCATAGCCGCCATCGACATCACCCCAGTTGTTGCTCGGGTTCTGCCAGGCCACGGCGACCCAGCCGTAGGTGCCCTCGTAACGGAGCTGGAGCGCGGCCGCACCTGAGTACGGATCACTGCCGTCGCGGTCGTCCACGGTCAGTGCCTCGGTATTGCCCATCCATCCGGACGGTGCCCACGGCATGGCCTCGAAGCTGTCTTCATACACGTAGACGGGCATGCGCACGCGCACCTCGCCCTCGACGCGCAGGGGTATGTTGGCCGTTGCGGCATTACCCGCCCCGTCGTTCGCGTAGGCGAACAGTCGATACCCGCCGGGTTCTTCGGGCATCGCCACAACGACCTTGCCGTCGGCGCTCGAGATGATCGCATCGTCCACAAGAATCGGTTGCGCCCGAAGGTCACCACCCGTCAGGTAGTCGCCCGATTCGGGCATGAGCACCCAACGCACCGTAACGTCGTCGTCGTCCGGATCGCTCACCTCGACTTGAGCCGTGAGTTCGGTGCCGGGCGCCACCGAGGCCTCGCCGTTGACGGTCACATTGCTAATCGTAGGCGCGCGATTTTCCGGGAGCGTGCCACCCCAAACCGTCGCCATGGCCTCAACCGGCGCCAGCCGGGCACCATCGGGCAAGAACATGCCGAACCAGGTCGAGGTGCCTTCCATCTTGTGACTCCACACAAAGACGTAGCCGCCCAAGGCCTGCCCCGGATTGTCGAGGATGCCCAGTTTGTAGCTGCGCGTGTAGGCTGCCGCCTTCTCCGTGCTTGTCAGTTCGAAGGGCGCGCCCCAATCGGTCGTGGCGGCCTCCCAGGTTCCGGGCGGCCCGAACTCCGTCACGATGTAGGGTTTCGTGGCACCCGCCTCCGCCAGACGTTGCGGCAGCGACGTGGAGCCGCCGTAGCTGTTGATGCCGTGGATATCGATGGCCGACGCCACCTCGTGCACATAGCGAACGCGCTCGCCACCGATGTCCGCCGTCACCGTCATCGTGGGATGATGGGGATCGAGTTCCTTAACGAGCGCCGCAGCTTCATTCACAGCCGCCCAGATGCGGGGTTTGTCGCCGGCTTCGAAGCCCTCCATTTCGTTGCCGATGCCCCATAACAGCACCGCGGGATGATCGCGGTAGCGCAGGACCGTCTCGCGAACGCCTTCGAGCTGCTCTGCAACGAGTGCCTCATCGTTGTAGTCGAAGCCGTGGCGCTCGTGGCCCAGCCAAATCCCAACGGTGACCGTCAGTCCGCGCGCGTGTGCGGCATCGAGCAGCGGACCGATGTCATCCGATCCCCAGGTACGAACGGAGTTGGCGCCCGCCGCGGCCAGCAGGTCCATGTCGCCGTCACCACCAGCGCCCTTAACGAAGTAAGGCTGGCCACCGCGAAGCAGTGACCAGCCTTGTTCTGTTTCGACGAGCTCGACGGGGACGGGGCCCGGCGCGTCCTTTGAGTCCTGCGCCGCTGCTGGCGCAGCGGCAACAGCGAGCGTCCCGACGACGGCGAGCAGCAACTGCCGCACGGCGACGCCCAACGCGTCAGCCGCCGTTGGCGAAGACGAATCCGTCGGTCCCGCCGGGCGTCGATGGCGGCACGTAGGTGAAGCCCCAGTCGCCGAGCAGTGACAGCACCAGCAGCGGATCACCGGGAACCAATCGTTCGAAGCCCGTGGCACTTGTGCGGTACAGGTAGTCGGCCGTCAGCTCATTGAGCGTCACCGGGAACGGAATGGGTTCGTTGGTGGGGCTCACTTCTGTACAGCACGTGAAGAACACGACCGAACCGAAGAAGTTGTCGAGCACCGACCGGTACGCCTTGAGCGCCTGCTCCTGGATGAGGGGGTCGCTGTTCGCGTCGAACAACTCGTGCAGGGCAACCGCCGTGAAGAACTGGTTCTCGCCCGACGGTCGCCGCGCCAGTGCCGTGGCCCAGAAATAGAAGCGCGCCTTGGCGCCTGTGGGACCCTGCGGCAGCGTTGCGATGAGATCGAACTTGCCCGGAGCCTGTGGATCGTTCTCGTTGAACTCGGGAATTGCGATCGTGGTGAACGGGTTTTCGGGGTCCTCGAGCACACAGGTCTCAAGGTTGATCCCAACATCCGCACAGGCCAGATTGAGCAGCGTGTCCGTCGGCAAAACGACAGCGTTGAAGTTGGTGCCGTCTCCGTCGTCCGGCTCGCCCGTGCATCCTGCGAGCACGAGGGCCAGCGCCGTGATTAGCGCGCCGGTAATGCGATGATAGTTGCGCATAGTGAAAATCCTCAGTCAGATCGCCCGGCGATCAGAAGTTAAGCTGAAAGTAGGCGATGCCCTGGAAGATGTAGTCGTTGTTACCATCGAGGAACTCGTTGTCGGGTGAGTTCTCGTCATTCGTCCGAGCCAGGATCCGAATGCCAACCTTCGTGGAGTAGCGGTCATCGAGGCGCTGATCCATGAGGTAGGAGTAGTCGATCTTGTATTGCTCGGGGAACGTGATGTTGAACTGCCGTTCGAAGTCGTACGGCCCCCAGGAGTCCTTCTTGAACCAACCTTCAACAACATGGCGTTCGTTGATGACGGCCTTACCCGTGATGCCCCAGAAGTCTCGCGTTCCGCCGTCGGGGTCACCCGTCGACTGATCGAAGCCACGCTCGAGGTTCAGGATGTAACGGTTGCCGTTCTTGTTGAACACCATGCGGCTCGAAGCGCGCCAGACGTCTTCCTCGGGCAGTCCCACGCCAAACGAGGCGTTGCTGTTGGTCGGCACGAAGAAGAACAAGTTGGCGTCTGTCGGCGTGGGGAACGACGTGTAGTTCAGGCCGATGTTGAATGCGAAGCTCGCATCCTCACGCCAGTCGTTGTCCCACTGGTAGAACGGTGTGGCACCTGTTGGGTCCCAGGTCATGAACAACTCGGCTGAACGCGCTTCCCGGTTATCGAGAACCGCAAACGGATCGGTGTCGCGGTCACGGGCGTTGACGCCCGGGTTCAAGACACCGCCCGGAAGAATAGAAGCCGGGATGTTCGGGTTGGCGTGAACCAGGTTGTCTCGGTAGAGGACACGCGGGAAGAACATGAGATTACCCATGTTGATCATCATGCCCGCTTCGTACTGCTGCTTGTTGCCCAGACCGGAATACGGCAGTCGGGTGCCGAACTCGCGAAGCGGTCCGCCGCTCGACTCAGCCACCAGACCTGCATGCTCGGCAGCGACGTAGGACAGCGTGCCCCACAATGGGAACGACAGCTTGGCCTTGATGCCCAGCGTGTCTTCGAAGTCGATTTCGTCGACGAAAACCGTGCCGTCATCGTATCGATCGTAGACCTCGTCGACTCGCTCATTCGCAGAAATGATGCCGCCCACCTCGAGCTTCACGGGGCCGAATCGCTTGTCCATGTAGAGCGTGGTCTGACGCGTCTGACGAACCGTGGCGCCTGCAGCACCCGTCGCCTGACCCAATCGCGCCACGTCCTCGGCGTGGATCACGGTCCAGTCCGCACCCATCATGTTCCAGTCGTACTTGAGGATGACCTTCGGGTTGGCGCCCCAGTACACCTCGGGGCCACCGATGACGGTCAGGCCGTCGAGCTTGCCTTTACCGACAAACTCGAAGCCCTCTGGTGCCTTGCCGTTCCAGATATCGATGCCATCGATGTCCGTGGCTTCGTTGATGAGTCCGTAGAAGTCACCCTCATACTTATAGTGGTAACGCGGCGTGTGGTAGAACGCCGTGACGTCGAACATCTCGTGATTGTAGGTGGCCTCGAAATCGTAGATTTCCACGCGTTCACGATCCGCAAACACCTGCTCAACAACCTCGTCTTCGGGGATGTCGGTCACGTTGGCCTGGCCACGAGTCAATACCGTAGTCGGCAGACCTCGACGGCCGTACTGAATTTCCAGCGGCTCCGTGTTGGCGACGTCCCCCAGTACGTTGATCGTGAACTGGCCTTCGAGATTGTCAGCGGGGTTAAAGCCAAAATCGAGGAACAACCACTGGCCGCTTTGGAACTCGACGCCGTTCTCACCGTCCTCGGTGATCTCCTGCTCACTGCCTCTGAGTACGAACTGGCCGCGAAGATCGCCACCCTCGAAATAGAGCTTGCGATCGTCATTGTTCTTGTCTTCCTTAAGCAGGCGAACTTCGCCCTTGAGCTCAAGGTAATCCATGTCGATGTCGGTGATCGCAGTGTTGAACGCGGGCTTCTTGTAGTCGTACGGATCGAGCGCAAAAATTTCTGACAACACGTCGTAGGCGACACGCGGGCGCGCCGTCCAGACGCCGTCGGAGTTGGCGGAACCCAGCGCCATGACCCCGAACCACTCCTCGTTCATATTGTTCTGGCCTTCGGCCCAGTCAAACAGGTAGGCCTGGTTCGACCAGGAGGCGTTGTTGTCCTGGGTATCGAGGTTTTCTTCCTGCAGGTACTTCCACCACTCATCGCGCCATTCGAAGACGAAGCCGCCGATGGAGTTGCCTTCCTCGCCGTTGCCCGCAGCCTTGTTGTACATCTCAAGCCACTGGTCCTTGAGATAGAGCGCCTGATTGGCCTGATCCTCAGCACCTTCACGGGCATTGAAGGCGTCACTGCCGAACTCGTAGAACACGACGGGCACATCGAGCTTCTCGTCGACTTGCGCCCAGAGGTCCGTGAAGCCGCGACCGCGGTAAACGTTGCTGCCCAAGACGTCGAGGCTCGGGACGAGCTCTGCAATCAGATCGATGTACTGGATGTCACCGTTGACGATCGAGAACGGCTTGTTCGGAGCGATCGCCTTGCCTTCGCTCAGGACTTCCTCCCAGAGGCTGTACAGGTAACGCGCTTTGGCGGTGTTCTGTTCGCCCGCGGGCAGGTTTTCGATTTCGAAGCTGGACCAGGACAGACCGTAGTTACTTTCGTTACCGAACGCGAACATGACCACGCCCGGCACGTCTTTGTACATCTCGACGATGGCCAGCGACTCCGCCTTAAGCGTAGCGCGCGTCAGCGGGTCCGAGTAGTCCGTGAACGGTACCCAGCGACCACCAATCGTGGCGCCGTAGCGACCCATGAGCGGGTTGATCACTGAGCGGATGCCATGCTCGCGGTAGACGTACTCGACCCACTTGGGCGGCAAAATCATGAAACTGCGGATCGTGTTGATACCCGCAGCGCTCATGAGACCGAAGTCGTAGTCGAGGACTTTGCGAATGTAGTCGTCGCTCTTGCCCCACAGGTTGTAGGTGTAGTTTTCACCCTGCGGCGAGTAGCTCCACACCATCCCCTTGATGTAGAAGTCTTCACCGTCTACCTGCAGCTTCCAGCCGCCGTCGGTCTTGACCGTGGTCACGACCTCGGATGCCTGCGACGCAGCCGCCAGAGACAGCAGCATGAGTAGGGCCGTCGCCCACACGCCCGCGCGCTGTCCGATTCCCCCGAAACGATTTGAACTCGCCATAGTCATTACTCTTGGTTTTCTCTTCGCGGACACTGTCCGCGCGCCCCCCTGGTTCGGCGTCATGTCTTAGGTTCCGCCGTCGAGCGTGACGCTCACGTTGTCGATGAAGACGTCGGTGGAGCACGTAGCTGCCCCGCCACACACAACGGCAAGTTGGAAGGTTATCCCCATTGTTACGTCGGCTCCGGCTGTCGGCGAGTAGCTATACGTCGTCCAGTCCGTCGTCGGCGCCACAATAGTCTCTAGAATCTCGCCCGTTGCACCCATTGCGCCTTCCGAAATGAGCTCGGGGAAGATCACACCGCCGTCAGCGGCAGACCCCTTCATATCGAACGAAATGTTGACGGTCTGGCCGGTCGTGACTGTGCCGGCGGCCAGGAAGTCTTGCTTGAGCACAGGATTCTGCAGCGTTACCGCAACGACGTTGACCGAAAACGTGCCGTCCGTCGCATCCGAACTCACGACGGTCGCGGTGCCGTCATTGAGGAACACGGTCCAGTCCGTCAGATCACCTGATTCGAAGCTGCCGTTGATGGCGAGCTCACCCATCGGCACGCCGCCACCGCCCGAGCCATCACCGATGGTGAGATCGTCGAAGTAGATTACGTTCTGCTGTGCGCGCGCCTGGAAGTCCGGGAAGATCACCAGACGCGTGATGTCCGTGTTCACCGGGTTACCAATCACCGGAGTGAAGTCGAACGTCAGCTCCTCCCACTGGTTGACCACGGTGTTCGCCACCTTGATCTCACCCGTCGAGCCCTGCGTCGCGTTCTCGTACTTGATGCCGACGTCGCTGATCTCGGTCTTCCAGACCTTCACCTTCACGATCGCCGTGCTCGCGTCGAGTGTGAACGTCGGCAGATCGTCCGTCGCCGCACCCGCAAACTCAGCGCCGGCTGCACGAGCCGTGAACTCCGCTACCGTGGCCGAGGTGTTGATGCCGCTCTGGTCGGGGTTCGGGATGAACGCCACGCCCGGGTTGTCATCGTTCTCAAACACCGTCCAGGTGAAGCCCGTGCCGCCCGCCGCTGACTCGAAGTCCAGCACTGGCAGTGCACCGGTTCCACCGCCGCCGCCACAGCTTGCGACCTGCTCGATGTCATCAACGAAGAAGGTCCAGTTGTCGGGATCGGTATCTGCGGCGCCTGCCGTACCGTTGTCGAAGATGAAGGTGATGGCGGAAGACGGCGTGCCTGTCGTCTGGCCCGAGAAGTCATAGCACAACAGCTCCCAGCCCGTGCCGCCGTGCGTCAGCGTGGCTTCGATGTTGAGGCCTTCGAGCTTGAACAGCAGATCTACGGTTCGCGTTGAGTAGACGAGAACCTCGTAGATCTCACCGTTCGAAAAGTCGATGTCACCGCCAAGCTGCAGGGTGCTGCCGCCAAAGGTCGCGCCCGGGAATTTCTGCAGTTGTAATGCCGCCGCACTCGGGTTCAGGCCCGCGGTTTCCGGGTTGGCGCCGACCATCGACATACCACCATCAAAATCATTGATCGTGAATGAGCCGGACTCGAAATCGATCGACGGTGGTGCCGATGTACCGCCACCACCCGAGCAGTCGGCAACCTGCTGGATCTCGTCGAAGTAGAAGGTCCAGTTGGTGGGGTCGTTTTCTGCGTCACCCACGACAGCGCCGTCGAAAATGAAGGTGATTGCGCTGCTCGTAAATCCGTTGGCCGCGACGCCAAAGTCAAAGCACAGCTCTTGCCATTCGCTTCCGCCCGGGTGGTTTTCGGTGGCTTCAATTCCGGCGTTCGGGTCACCCGTGATGGCGTCCTCGAATTTGAACAGCACGGGCACCACGCGTGGCGACCACACCTGCATCGTAAATGCCGTGCCCTGCGTGAAATCAACGTTGCCCGCGAGCGACAGCGTGCTGCCGCCGAATACCTGATCGGCGAACTTGCGCATACGTGCGGTTTGGGCCGTCGTGTTGCTGCCGGACTGATCGGGGTTGGCGATGACATCAGCCTCACCGCCCGCGAAGTTCGCGAACTGGAAGGACGCCGGGTCACCTTCGAAGTCGACGGGCAGCGTCGTGGTGGGCGCGCCCGGACAGACATCGACCTGCTCGATCGCGTCTAAGAAGAACGTCCAGTTGTCGGGGTCGTTATCAGCGTCACCCACAACGCCGTTGTCGAAAATGAGCGTAATGGAGCTTGTCGTAAAGCCCGCTGTGGCGCCTGTGAAATCGAAGCAGAGCGTTTCCCACTCGGCGCTGCCGCTGTGCGACTCGATGCGCTCGATGCCCAGCGCGGGATCACCGGAGATCGCATCTTCAAATTTGAAGGTGAACGGTACGACGCGCTGCGACCACACCTTGACCGTAAAGGCCGCGCCGGGCGTGAAGTCCACGTTAGTACCCAGCTGCAGCGTACTGCCGCCAAACGGCTCCGCAGCAAACTTCTGATAGCGCGCGACTTGCGGCGTCGTGTTCTCGGCGCTGCACACGGGGTTCTCGACCACGACCGTCGCGCCGCCGCCGAAGCCCGCGTCCATGCCGAAGTCGTAGCCGGCCGCGAGATTCTCGAAGAAGATCGGGAATGGCGCCCCGTCACCCTGTGCCGTTGCCGGATCACACAGCGAAGGCGGCGGCGGTGGCGCAGGCGTGCCCGCGATGGATTCGGGACCGTCACCGGTACCGAAGCAGCCAGCGAGGGCGGCAGAAAATACGAAGGCGCCAAGAGCGCGCACCGAGCGCATGAAGGAGTCTGAGTGCATATCAGTAATCTCGCGGATCGATTCCCGGCAAACACGAGCCTGCCGATGTCGTTCTATTTGTTTTGCAGGCACGTTGCCTGGCGACGGCGTATCGCCGTCGGTGAAGCGCTTCAGCTGCGCGTTAGCCCTGACCACCTTTCCCTAAGGCGGTCTAGGGTTCCCCCGAATAAACGCGAACCCAGTCAACCTCCATGGTTGCCGGAAACACGGTGGACGCGTTCGGCGAACCCGGAAGGTTCCCGCCCACGGCCAGATTGAAAATGATGTAGAACTGGTGATCGAACGGCGCCGGGAACGGACCGTTCGTCGAGAACCAGTTGTTCTGTACGGCGTAGAGCACGTCGTCGACGTACCAACGCATTTCGTTGGCATCCCACTCTGTTGCATAGACGTGGAATTCATCCGTGACGCTTGACGGCACGGTGTAGTCGACCGAAGTGAACTGGTTGCCCGGGAATTCGGCGCCATAGTGAAGAGTGCCGAAGACGTTGTTGCCGCCAACCCCGCCCAGGTTGACCGCTTCCATGACATCGATCTCGCCACTGGCCGCCCAGGTGCCGTAGGGGCTGTCCTGCGACAGCAGCCAGAAGGCAGGCCAGAGGCCCTGGCCAGGCGGGAGTTTCATGCGCGCTTCGATACGGCCGTAGCGGAAAGCGAAGCGATCTCGCGTGTTAATGCGTGCAGAGGTGTAGTCGAAGATGCCCGTGGCCTGACCGACAGGTGCCACGAGGTCTTCCTCGCGCGCCGTGATCTTGAGCATGCCGCCCTCGAGTTGGGCGCTATCCGGCAGGTAGTACTGCAGCTCGTTGTTGCCCCAGCCGGGGATGCCCGCTTCGGTGCCGTCACCGGTTTCGAAGAACCACTTCGACGTGTCCAACGCGGACCCGTCGAACTCGTCGCTGAACACGAGCGTCAGGCTTTCGCCCGGATCGACTTCTTCGTTCAGCGCAACAACAAGCGTGGGATTGGTGCTGTTGACGTTCGTCTGAACTGGGACAGCGCCCGGAGGCGCGACATTGACGTCGCCTAGCTCTTCAGGCCGATCACTGCCGCAAGCAGCCAGGGTGGCCGCGATGAATAGCACCGCAGACGGGCGCACCAGCGCACCCTTTACCGTTGTCATTGTCTGTCCCCCCGCCGATGGATGTGTCAACCGCCCCCTGCGGCCACCCACCTCGACTGAGGGATGGTTTAACAAACGATGACAGCGTTGTCAATTTTCGCCCGGAAGTAAGGGGGGTTGGACGAAAACTGGACACACTGGTGCGCGCCGCCGCGCGGCGCCGGGGGTTAGCAGCCAGGCTGCTCCGCCGTCTGCCAGTCAGCCAGGGACTCGGTACGGGGGGCAGCGGGGGGCTTGGGAGCTGCTTTCAACCGGTCGTCGGCTACGATGACGGGCGCCATGAACGACGCCATCACGGAGTGGCCGCCGAGGCTAAAAGCAAACGGATCGCGCTTGAACTTACGTTGCGTTGCCATGATCAGGATCCTCCTGTGTTGGCGGGATCGGAGGGGGGGATCTCCTCTCCCACGCCGTCACAGTAGGGTCGCCCGGGCGCTATCTCAAACGAGACGTTTTCAGGCCGAAGATGAGTTTTTTTCACCGGCCTCGCGGAACGTTTCGAGGACCCAGTCGCGCAACAGGCGCGCGCCGCGACGCTCGCCCACACCGGACTTCCAGACCAGGTAGTAGGCACTCTGCATGAGCAGCTCTTGCTTGAATAACCGCACGAGGCTGCCCTCCTCGAACCAGAGCTCGCCCATGGGCATGGGCACAAGTGCGGCGCCAAGGCCACGCTGCGCGGCGCGCACGACGGCGATCATCGAATCGAATTGGGTCGACTTGCGCTGTGCGGGCAACGCGATGCCCGCGGACTCGGACCACTGCGGCCAGGCCTTGGCCAGCGTCTCGTGCACGATAAGCGGGAAGTCGCTCGTAATGCGCCGATTCGACACCTTGAGGCTCTTCTTGAACTCGGGCGAGCTCGCCGGCACGAGGCGCAGCGGGAACAGGCGTTCGTGCGCGAGCCCTTCGGGCGGCGTGCTGAACAAGCGCACGGAAAGGTCGGCGTCGGCCGGATGCTTCTCTGAAGCCTCATCGCTCGTGCCGACCTGGATGTCGACCTCCGTGTTCTGCGCCGTGAAGTCCTTGAGCCGCGGCACGAAGTACTCGCTGGCAAAGAACGGCTGTACCGAAACGCGCACGGTTTCCTGCGCCGCGGCGCCCGTCTCGTAGCGCGACACCACGGCGTCGACCTCATTGATGAGTGGCGCCAGTTCCTCATAGAGCGACTGACCAGCCTCGGTCAGCGACACCTCGCCGCCCCGACGCCGGAACAGCGAGATGCCGAGCTGCGACTCGAGCGTCTTGATCTGGTGGCTTACAGCCGACGGCGTGACGAACAGAGTTTCCGCAGCGGCACGAAAACTCTCGTATCGTGCCGCCAGACAAAACGTTCGCAGGCCGCGTAGCGGCGTTCTTGCGGGCTTGTTCACGGGTGGCCACCCATGCGACGGATCAGTCGTCGCGGAAGTAGGCTTTGGGCGTACGATCGACGAAGAACAGCCCCCAGTGCTTCTCGGCGCCGGCGGGATTGTCGGGATTGCCCTTCCAGGGCTCGTCGAACGCTTCGAAGAAGAACACGGTGACGTTGGCCTTGCTGGCCCAACCGTCGAGGTCCTCATAGTAGCGTGCCTGGTTGGCCTCGCTGGCACGATCGGCAAACTCCGAGGCCGTTGTGGCCCAGCCGGCTTCGAGGATCGCAAGGGTGGAATCGGGCAAGGCCGCGTGTACGCGGTTCATGTTTTCGATCGTGTAGCTCAATCCCTCGTCGATCGGCTTGTCTTCCCAGGCGGGATAGGTGTGCACGCCGACGTAGTCGAGCTCTGCGGCCAATGGCTTGCCTTCGGCGATCCACCACTCGTAGTTCTCGGCGACCGTGACGGGTTGCTCGATGGCCGCCTTCACCTCGCGGACATAGGCGATAACGTTGTCGAGCGGCACCATATGATCGGTCCAGCTGACCAGCGCCTCGTTGCCGACATTGACGGAAACGATGATGTCGCTGAACTCGTTGGCCAGTGCAATGCCCTTGGCGACCTCGGCCACATTCTTCTCAGTGTTGGCGGCAAGCTCGGCCTCGGGAATCGGTTCGTTGAGCCAGGGGCAGCCCTCATGGTTCGAAAACTCGGCGTTGAGCCACAAGCCCTGCAGCACCTTGATGGGCAGGTCGTTCTCGCGAATGAGCTCGAGCGTCGTGCGCGAGTTTTCGCCTGCGTCGTAGAGTCGGATCAGGCCGAAGTCGTGTTCGACGAGGATGTTGAGGTCCTCGAGAATCTGCTCGGGTGTCGGATTGTTCGCGCCATCGCCACGGTCGGGGTGCTGGCCTTCACGGAAGCCCGAGTACGCCACGGCCATGACCTGACCCTGCAACAAGTCTGCAGCGGCTTGCTGCAGTTCGGTGGGTTGCGTTGCCACAGGCTTATCGTCTGCGGAGTATCGGCAGCCGGCCAGCACGAGCGTCACACTCGTGAGTGCCAGCGCAAGGCGTATCGTTGCGGTCATGTCGTTGCTCCATCACTGATCGTCTCGCACCACGCTCAGCTCGCGGGGTGCAGGTAGAAACCACTTTCAAGCTCGGCGTCCGAGTCGCCACCGACCCAAAGCTGAAACGCACCGGCTTCCACCCGCCATTGGTCGTGGCGATCATAGAAGCCCAACGCATCGGTGTGCAGTTCGAACGTTACCGTGGCCGTCTCGCCGGCTGCGATGTGCACGCGTTCGAAGCCCTTGAGCTCGCGCACAGGCCGCGTGACGTTGCCCACGAGGTCCCGGACGTAGAGCTGCACGATCTCGTCGGCGCCCATGGCGCCGTGGTTGGACACGCGAACGGTCACTGTCAGGGCCTCCCCCACCGCAAGCTCGTGCCGGTCCAGGTGCAGATCGTGGTAGTGGAACTGCCCGTAAGACAAGCCGAAACCGAACGGAAACAACGGCCGGTGGCCCGCGTCGAGGTGGTAGGCACTCATGCCCAGCGACGTCTGCGGTGCCCGCGTGTGCAGGCTGTCGATGTGCGCGACCTGCCCCGGCAATGGCGGCTTACCCGACATCTTGTGGTTGTAGTAGATCGGCACCTGTCCCACCACGCTCGGAAACGTGATGGGCAGCTTGCCCGAGGGCGACACGTCGCCCAGCAGTACCTCGGCAATCGCCGGACCCGCCTCGATACCCGGATGCCAGGCGTAGAGAACCGCGTCGAAGTCGTTGATGACGGTACTGAGCGTCAACGGTCGGCCGGCCAGAATGACGGCAACCACGGGCTTGCCCGCGGCACGTACCGCATGGACGAGCTCGCGTTGCGCACCGGGCAGATCAATGTCGGCACGGCAGTGCGCCTCGCCCGAAAGAATCGATTCTTCGCCAAGACCCAGCACAACGACGTCCGCGTTGGCCGCCAGTTCGCAGGCAGCGGCAAGGTCACGGGTGTCCCGCGAGCGCGAATGCTCGAACACACGCAGGTAGCTGAGCTCGACATCGTCGCCGAGCTGCTCGCCAACCGCCTGGCGCAACGTCACGCTCAGCGACGCATCGCCATCGAAGATCCAGGTGCCGAGCTGCTGATACGGCGCATCGGCGAGCGGCCCGAGCAAGGCCACCTTCTTGAGCCGGCTGCGATCGAGCGGCAGCAGGCTGTCGTTGTTCTTGAGCAGTACGAGGCTCTGGCGCGCGGCCTCGCGGGCCGTGGCACGCATGCGCGCGGGGTCCGGCGCGGGCAACGCGTCATTGTCGACGAAGGGTCGCTCAAACAGACCCAGCTGAAACTTGACGCGCAGCACGTTCGACACGGCCGCATCGAGCAGTGCTTCGTCGATCTCACCCGACTCGACCAGCCCTTCGAGATGGTGGGCGTAGGCTTCCCCCTGCATTTCGACGTCCACACCCGCATCAAAGGCCTCGAGCGCCGCCTCGCGATCGTCAGCCGTCAACCCGTGAATGCTGAGCTGGCGCACCGAGTCCCAGTCGCTGACCACGAGGCCTTCGAAGCCCCATTCGTCACGCAACACCTGTCGCAGCAGGAATCGGCTGGCCGTACAGGGCATGCCGTCGATCTCGCTGAACGAGGTCATGAGGCTGAGCACGCCCGCGTCGACCGCAGCCTGGAACGGGCGCAAGTGAACGTTGCGCAGTTCATTGCGCGGCACGTTGGTCGTGTCGTAGTCGCGACCCGCGTCGACGCCGCCGTAGCCCGCAAAGTGCTTGGCACAGGCCGCGATGGCCGTGGGCGCCGACGGATCATCGGTCTGGAAGCCACGCACCATGGCGGCGGCCAGTTCGCTGGCAAGGTGCGGGTCTTCGCCCAGACATTCGGCGACGCGACCCCAGCGCGGGTCGCGCGTGATGTCCAGCATGGGCGCGAAGGTCCAGTTGATGCCGGCGCGCGCCGCCTCTTCTGCGGCCACACGGGCACCGGCCAGTACGAGGTCGGGATTCCAGGTCGCGGCCTGCCCGAGCGGAATGGGTAAGACGTGGCGAAAGCCATGGATGACGTCGCGGCCAATGAGCAGCGGAATGCCGAGGCGGCTTTCCTCAACGGCGATGCGCTGCAGCTCGTTGACGATGTCGGGGTTGGCGTTGTTGAGCACCGAGCCCAGGCGGCCCGCACGCAGGCGCTCGCCCAGGTAGTCGGGCGGGTAGCCGTTGCTGCCATCAAGCTGCACGAGCTGGCCGACTTTCTCGGCGCGCGTCATGGACGCGAGCAGGTTTTGCACACGCTCGCGAACGCCATCGGTGCCCGAAAGCGACGTTTCAAGAGAAGCGCTGATGACCTGTCCCCTTTGCCAGCACGCCTCAACGTGCCCGACCGACGAGTATGGGCAAGGTTTGACAGCGCTGTCAATTTGCTCCAGTGTGCTGTTGGGGATTTTGCACGCGCGTCGGGGGGACTTCGCGGCATGGCAGACACTGCACATTACGAAACGGCTCCAGAAGACCGTATTCCGCCTCTAAAGAAGTTCATCTACGGCATGGGCGCGTTTGCCAATAACGTGCTCGCGGATGGCATTGGCCGAATGATCATCGTGCTCAACCTGGGCCTGGGCATGAGCCCCACGCTCATGGGCACGCTGGGCGCCTTGCCGCGATTCATGGACGCCCTCACCGATCCGCTGATGGGGTACATCTCCGACAACACCAAATCGCGGTGGGGACGACGACGACCCTACATCTTTGTGGGCGCCATTCTCGCGGGCGTGGTGTTCGCACTCATGTGGCAGTTTCCACGCGGGCAAAGCGAAGCGTTTTACTTCTGGTTCTTCCTGGGCGGCTCTCTGCTGTTTTTCCTGGCCTATACGGTCTACGCCACGCCCTGGGTCGCGCTTGGTTATGAGCTCACGCCCGACTATCACGAGCGAACGCGTCTCATGGGGGTGCAGTTCTTTATCGGCAGCACCGTCTATCTGATCTCACCCTACTTTGGCGCCTTCATGGCCGCTGACGTCTTTACGGATCTCGTCGAAGGTGCGTCTTGGCTCGCCATTATCATCGGACTCTCGGTGATCGCCACGGGCCTGCTGCCCGCCATTTTCCTGCGTGAGCGATTCAAGCAGGCGGACGATGACGGCGAACCCCGCCCAACTATCGGCCAGGTGCTAGCAGACTTTTTTGGCGGCTTCTGGCAAACCATCAAGTTCGTACCATTCCTGAAGCTTTGCATTGCCACCTTCATGGTGTTCAACGGGTTTATCCTCATCGCCGCCTTCCAGTCCTACGTCATCATCTACTACGTATTTGGTGGTGATGTCGAGAAGGGCTTTACCTGGGTCGGCCACGCGGGCCTCGTGCAACAAATAACAGCGCTCGTGATCATCGCATTCGTCACATGGCTTGCGACCAAGATAGGAAAGCGGCGCGCTTTCTTCTTTGCCGTCGGCATGTCCATTATTGGCTACGCACTCAAGTGGTTTTGCTACACGCCTGACAACATTTGGCTCATGTTTATCCCGGCGCCTTTCATGGCGTTTGGACTCGCAGGGTTGTTTACGCTCGTACCCTCCATGGTGGCCGACGTGGTCGACCTCGATGAGCTCGACACCAACGAACGACGGGAAGGTATGTTCGCGTCGATCTTCTGGTGGGTGGTCAAACTGGGTTCGTCAGCTGCCATTTTTGGCGGCGGCGTCCTTCTGACGGCGACTGGCTTCGACGTCGAGCTCGAAGGCGCGCAGGCGGCCGAGACCATCCGGTTGATGCGCCTGTTTGACGCGTTCATCCCCTGCGTCACTTCGGTCATTGCGATCTGGGCCATTGCCTCGTTCACAATCACTGAAGAACGTGCGCACGAAATCCGGGAGGAGCTCGAGCAACGCCGTGGCTCGGGCGCTACCGACGCAGAGCCCGAACCTGCTTAAGTGACGCGCTACCGCGTCAAGCGCAGCACGACACGCCGGTTGGCCGCCCGGCCTTCCGCCGTGTCGTTGCTCGCGATGGGATCGTCCTCGCCATAGCCCGCAACGCTCATGCGCTCACGCGGGACGCCGCGTTCCTCGAGCGCGTTGCGCACG
Organism: Pseudomonadota bacterium; assembly: GCA_039821605.1. Classification (GTDB taxonomy): domain Bacteria; phylum Pseudomonadota; class Gammaproteobacteria; order Steroidobacterales; family Woeseiaceae; genus CALBPI01. Next base: position 47,442 of record JBCBNV010000006.1, read on the forward strand.
CTGCGCGCCCGACGCTCCGACAGGCCACGGTTATAATCGGCGTTGCCACGGTCGTCCGTGTAACCCGCGACCACGACCGTCAGTGACGGATTGCTCCGGAGCGTCTTGGCCGCCGCGTCGAGTTCCGATTCGGCGCCCGACAGCAGTCGGTCCGAATTGGTTTCGAAATTCACGCTCGGCAGGCGAATCTCCACGACCCGCTCCATGACGGCCTCGCAGCCGGTGCTGTCGACCACGGCACCCTGTGCCGTGTCGGGGCAGGCATCCGCGCCATCAAGAACGCCATCGCCATCGCTGTCCTTGGCGCAACCGCGTGCATCGACCGCAGTACCGGCCGGGGTGTTCGGGCAAGCATCTGCGTCATCGTTCACGCCGTCGCCATCGCTGTCGGCAGGCAGGGCGCAGCCCATTGCGTCTACGGCCGTGCCCGCCGGTGTGTCGGGACACTGGTCCACGTCGTCGTAGACGCCGTCGCCATCGCTGTCGACGGGTAAGGCCGCAAGCGGCGCCGAGCGATCGCGTTCGCCGAACTGCCAACCCAGTGAGATGCCCGCGAACCAGGCGTCGCGGTCGTACCAGTCCACGGTGCCGCGCACAAACCAGGGCGAATCGCCCAGGTCGACATCGACACCCGCGCCAAACGCGAGCTGGATCGAGCTCTGCTTGTCGAAGGGAATGGGCGCGCCCGAACCGCTGTTGCGGATCGTGGACAGACCGACCTTGCCGAAGGGGCGCACACGTTTGTCCGTACGCAGTCGGTAGCCCGCCATCAACGAGGGCACCTTGTAGCTGATCGCCGCATCGGGAAACGCCGCGGCAACCGCCGGGTTGCGGTTGGTGATGCCCGCCTCGCCCAGATCGGCGTAGTTGAGCTCAGCGAACCAGCGCTCGCTGAACTGGCGGCCCAGCGTGATCTGCCAGCCGGCGTCGTGGTTGTCATCTGCGTCGTGGATGAAGTTGTTCGCGGCTTCGTCGGGAGAAACGTAGGAATAGCCCAGACCCGCAGCGACGTACCAACAACCTGCGTCGTCGCCGTCATCGATGGCCTGCGCGCAGTCTTTCTCCGCACGCGCGACGGGCACCGCCAGCACGAACAGCAAGAGCGTTGCCGCCGCGTGGCGATGAAAGCGCCGCTGGGCCGCAAACATGAGGGCAAGCGCCAGCAGGAACACAATTCCGATGCTGCCCGTACCCGATCCCGTCACCGCGGTCTCCAGTTCACCGTTCGACTCAAGCCGGTCGAGCACACCGTTGCCATCGGCATCGGCGTTGCCTTCGAGCTCATCGTCGATGCCATCGTTGTCGCTGTCGGGGTCGATGTAGTCGGGCAAGCCGTCTCCGTCGGTGTCGACGGGGTTGGTCGCGTCGGGGCCTGCTTCGGTTTCATCGTCAATGCCGTCATTGTCGCTGTCCGTGTCATTGACGTCGGGGATGCCGTCGCCGTCGGTGTCGCCGTTGCCTTCCACGTCATCGGGGATGCCGTCGCCATCAGCGTCGGGCAGCGTGCCGAAGCCGTCAGCCTGGTCGGCGCCGTCGGCGATACCGTCCCCGTCACTGTCGGTCACGTCATCGATGATGCCGTCACCGTCGCCGTCGAGCGGACCGAACGGTGTGCCGGCGATATCGGGAGTGCCGTCACCGTCGCTGTCGGTCTCGCGCCAGTCGCCAATCCCGTCGGTGTCCGAATCGATGGGCATCACGATGCTGCCCTCGTTGTTGGCGAGGTCGTCGATGAGACCATCGGCGTTGGCGTCGGGGCCGCCGCCTTCGACGACATCGGGGATGCTGTCGTTGTCGGCATCGAGATCGATGAAGTCGGGTGCGCCGTCGCCATCGGTGTCGGTGACCTGGGCCGTATCGTCCACGCCGTCACCGTCGCCATCGGCGCCCATCGTGGCGTCAACGTCGAAGGCGTCGTTGATCTGGTCGCCGTCACCGTCGGCCAGCACATCGAGATCGGCTTCGACGGTATCGGGGATGCCGTCGTTGTCGCTGTCGATGTCGAGCGCATCAGGGAGACCATCGCCGTCGCTGTCGATCGGTGTCACGCCATCGGCAACGCCGTTGCCGTCTGTGTCGGTCGCACCCGGAACGCTGTCGACGTCGTAGCCGTCATCGATGCCGTCACCATCGGTGTCGACACCCGTGGCCACGTCGTCCTCGAGCGCGTCGGGAATCCCGTCGTCGTCGCTGTCGGGGTCGAGGTAGTCGGGCGTGCCGTCACCGTCGGAATCCATGCCGCCTTCCACAGCATCCGGAATGCCGTCGTTGTCGGAATCGGGATCGACCGTATCGGGCAGACCATCGCCATCGCTGTCGACAGGCATGCCCGGCATCGGGCCCGCCTCGTCGGCATCGAGGATGCCGTCGTTGTCGGAGTCGGGGTCAAGCGCGTCGATGATGCCGTCGCCATCGGTGTCACCCGTTTCGACGCCATCAGGGATGCCGTCGCCGTCGGAGTCCCCGCTGGCCGGGTCGGTGCCGTTGGCGATCTCGTCCCCGTCGCTTACGCCATCGTTATCGGTGTCGCAGGCGGCCACGCTGTTATCGGGCACACAGGGGTCGCTGTCGGCACCCGCATCGGGCTCGACCGGTACCGCCGTCGTGGGTGTACCGAAATCCGCGGCGCCATCGCCGTCGCTGTCAGCACAGCCCATACCTGGGAAGTTGGGTACGCACGGGTCCACAGGGTCGGCATCGTTGCCGTCCGTGATGCCGTCGCCGTCACTGTCGATCTGGTCGTCCGTGCCGTTGCCCGAGGTTGGGTTGGTGCCGTCGTTCAAGACTTCGGCGCCATCGTCGATGCCACCGTCGTCACTGTCCGTGTCGAGCGGATCGGTGGCGCCGCTGCCGCCGAGCTGACCGATACCGTCCTGCTCGTTGCCGTCCGTCAGGCCATCGCCATCGGTGTCAGCGTTGAGCGGATCCGTTTCGCCGCTGCCCGAGGTGCCCGTGCCACCAATCGTGTTGGTCGTGGCGCCGTCACCGTTGGCGTCCTCGAGCCCGTCCTGAAGACCGTCGTTGTCCGTGTCGGCGTCGGTTGGATCCGTGGTTGACGCAGGGTCCGTGTCGGCCGTGAAGTTGCCTGCGCCCGTATCGGTGCCTGCAACGGGAACACCATTGACGTCGCTCACGCTCGGCGCGATGGGCGTGGTGACGCCCGTCTCGAGACCGTCGCTCAGACCATCGCCGTCGCTGTCGGCCACGTTCGGATCGGTTTCGTCGCCCGTGATGGGCAAACCGTCGGCGCCCGCGACTTCGGCGCCGTCGCTTATGCCGTCGTCGTCGGTGTCGGCGTCGAGTGGGTTCGTGTCTCCGGCGTTGATGAACGCGTCGTTGCCCGTTTCGTCACCGTCATCGATGCCGTCGTTGTCGGTATCGGGATCATCGGGATCCGTACCCAGTACCGCTTCCTGTGCGTTGGACAAGCCGTCGCCATCGGGGTCGGCCGCCGCATCGTCGGCGCCGTTGCCCGGTACAGGGAGCGTGCCGTCGGCCAGCACTTCGGTGCCGTCCTCGGTGCCGCCATCGTCACTATCCGTATCGAGCGGATCGGTGGTGCCCAGGCCCGCGAGCGGACCCGTGCCTGCAGTCTCATCGCCGTCGAACAGGCCGTCGCCGTCGGTGTCGCGGTTGTTGGGGTCGGTTTCACCCGAACCCGCATCGCCCGTGCCACCGATCGTGTTGACCGTGGCGCCATCGCCGTTGGCGTCTTCGACGCCGTCGAGCAGACCGTCGTTGTCGCTATCGGGGTCCGACGGGTCCGTGACGGTGCTCGGGTCGGCGTCGGGCACGTAGTTAGGCGAGCCCGTGTCGGTGCCCGCATACGCCACGCCCGTGCCATCGCTCGTACCACCCGCGACAGGTGCCGTCACACCAATCTCGGTGCCGTCATTGATGCCTTCGTCGTCGGTGTCCGCGTTGAGCGGATCCGTTTCGTCGCCGTTGTTGGCGACGCCATCTGCACCCAGGGTCTCGGCGCCATCGCCGATGCCGTCGTCGTCGGAGTCGGCGTCGAGCGGGTTGGTGTCGCCCGCGTCGAGCAAACCGTCATTGCCGACTTCCGTGCCGTCGTCGAGTCCGTCTCCGTCCGTGTCGGCGTCATCGGGATCCGTTCCCAGAACCGCTTCCTGAGCGTTTGAAAGGCCATCGCCGTCGGGGTCTGCCGCCGCATCGTCGGCACCGTTGCCCGACAACGGGTTCGTGGCATCGGCCAGCACTTCCGTGCCGTCCTGCGTGCCGCCGTCATCGGAATCGGCATCGAGCGGGTCGGTTGTGCCGAGACCCGTGAGCGGACCCGTGCCGTTCGCTTCGTCGCCGTCTGAGAGGCCATCGCTGTCGGTGTCAGCCAGGTTCGGGTCCGTCTCGCCCGAGCCCGCGCTGTCGCTGTCGCCAATCGTGTTGAGTGTCTGGCCATCGCCATTGGCGTCCTCGACGCCGTCGTCGAGGCCGTCGTCATCGCTGTCGGCGTCGGTCGGGTCCGTGGTCGTCGCCGGATCGGCATCGCCCGTGAAACCCGGCGCGGTGCCCTCGTAGGGGATGCCGGCGCCGTCACTGACGCCACCCGCGACACCGGGTGTCGCCACGCCGGCTTCGATGCCGTCGTTGATACCGTCGCCGTCCGTGTCCGTATTCAGCGGATCCGTGGCGCCGTAGCCCGCGAGCGGACCCGTGCCGTTGACCTCGTTGCCGTCGGACAGGCCGTCATCATCGCTGTCGGCGTCGAGCGGATTCGTTTCGCCGGCGCCCAGGACACCGTCGCTGCCCGCCTCTTCGCCGTCCGTGAGGCCGTCGTCGTCGGAGTCGGCGTCGTTGGGGTCGGTTCCCAGCACCGCCTCGAGCGGATCGGAGATGCCGTCGCCGTCGCTGTCAATCGCGTCGTCGAGGCCATTGCCCGGGGTCGGGTCGGTACCGTCAGTCAGGACCTCGGCGCCGTCGAGCGCGCCACCGTCGTCGGTGTCGGTGTCGAGCGGGTTCGTGTTGCCAATGCCGGTGAGCGGTCCCGTTGCGTTGACTTCGTCGCCGTCACTGAGGCCGTCGCCGTCGGTATCCGTGTTGCCGGGGTCGGTCTCACCGCTGCCCGCGGCGCCGCCAGTGCCGCCAATCGAGTTGACCGTCTGGCCGTCGCCGTTGGCGTCTTCGACGCCGTCATCGAGGCCATCGCCGTCGGTGTCCGCGGCGAGCGGGTTCGTGGTCGTGGTTGGGTCGGCGTCACCGTCGAAGGCACCGTCCGTGCCACCGATGGGGCCGGCGCCGTCGGGATCGGCAACACCCGCGACGCGGCCCGATTCGACGCCGTCGACGACGCCGTCGCCGTCGCTGTCGGGGTTGCTCGGGCTTGTTTCGCCGGCCTGCTGGATGCCGTCGCCGTTGGCGTCTTCGACGCCGTCGGCCAGCCCATCGTCGTCGCTGTCGCGGTCAAGCGGATTCGTTTCGCCCGGATCGATGGTCGCATCGCCGCCCGTTTCAACGCCATCGGGAATACCGTCGGCGTCGCTGTCGGGGTTGTTGATGTCGGTACCCAGCGCGGCTTCGTCGGGGTCGGTCAGGCCGTCGCCATCGCTGTCGGCCGTGCAGCCCGGTGCCGTGGTCGACGGGATACAGGGGTCGCCGTTGGCCGGGTCCGCCTGATCATTGGTGCCGTCGCCATCGGCATCGTTGATCGCAGACTCGAGGTAGTCGGGCGTGCCGTCACCATCGGTGTCGGCCGTCTCGCCTTCAACGCTGTCGGGCGTGCCGTCGCCATCGGTGTCCGTCGTGCAGCCCGTGCCGAACTGCGACGGGATGCAGGCATCGCCGTCGTTGGCGTCGAGCTCGTCGGGCGTGCCGTCGCCATCGGCGTCATCCGTCGAGGACTCGAGGTAGTCGGGCGTACCGTCGCCGTCGGCGTCGTTGCCGGCGCCGCCTTCCGCCGACGTGTCCGTGCCGTCGTTGTCATCATCGGTGTCACGCCAGTCGCGGTCCGCGTCACCGTCGCGGTTCTGCAACGGCGCATTGGCGCCTATGGCGTTGAGCGGATCGGGTGCGCTCGTGGTGTCGAAATTGTCGTTGAGGCCGTCGCCATCCGCGTCGGCGTTGCCCGCCGCGGGCAAAATGTCCGCGACACCGTCGCTGTCGGCATCGAAGCCCTCGATGGCATCGGCGACGCCGTCGTTGTCGCTGTCGTCGTCAAGGTAGTCGGGCTGATCCGCGCCATCGGTGTTGATGGGCGCCAGTGCAGCGCCGCCCTGGTCGGGATCGTAGGCATTGTCGATTCCGTCGCCATCGGTGTCGAAGCCGGTCGGTGGGATGTAACCCGTCTCGGCCTGGGCCTCGATGTTGTCGACGATACCGTCGTTGTCGCTATCGATATCGCGCAGGTTGGCGACACCGTCGCCGTCATCGTCACCCGCACCTTCGGTGGCATCCGGAATGCCATCGTTGTCGTCGTCGTCGTCGTTAATGTCGATGACGCCGTCGCCGTCAGTGTCCGTGCCAAGAACGCCCGTATCGGTGCGCACAACGGAAGCACCCACGGCATCGATCTGGTCCGTGTACTCGACGCTCACACCGTTGCCTTCCCCGGCGTTCAGCGTGCCGTCGTTGTTGGGGCCTGCCGCAGCAGAGCTTGTCGGCACATCCGCCGTGAAGGTGCCCGTGTTGGGACCTGTTTCGGTGAGCACGACCTGCTCGATCTCGCCCGTGGTCGTGTTGATGACGTCCACGCCGACCGACTCGACGACGGCGGCATCGTTGTTGAGGTCGCTGTCCGTGACTGTGACGGAGACAGCGTCGCCGATGACCGTGATGTCGGGGATGTCGACGCTGCCGTCGCTGCCCGTGATCAGCGCATCGCCCGAAGTCACATAGACGAGCGTGGAGGTCGTCGCCGTGAAGCCGTAGACGTAGGTGTCGATGAAGCGGTCGTTGCCGAAGCCCGAGCCTGTGAAGTTGCCCCAGGTGTGGCGTCCGGCGCTCGTATTCGACAGCTCGCCCTCGGGCAGCGTCGTGGTACCGCCGGCACCGGCGCCCAGGATGGTGACGTCATCCCAGAACACGCGCGTCGGCTGCGGCGTGTTGGTCTCGTCGACGAGAAAAATGGTCAGGCCGTCTTCGGTGCCGCCACTGGTTTCGGCATCGAAGGCAACGAAGTGGTACTCGCCCATGCGCACACTGATGCGCGCGCTGTAGACGCCGTCGGTCAGCGTGTTGCCGGCCGCGTCGGTGCCATCCCAGGCCACACTGTTGGCGCCCACGGCAACGGGACCCAGCAACAAGCGATCGCCGGCGTTGCCGAATACACCGTCGCCATCGACGTCGATCGTGATGGCGTAGGTGCCGGCCACATCCGAGGTGAACTCGAAAAAGCCCGTGTCCTGCACGCCGATGGTGTCGCCGGGTGAGATGCCGCTGTCGACACCTGCATCATCGATGAACCTTAGGTCGGTGATGACGGGCGGCAGCGCGGGCTGCGGCAGCGCCACGTCGGGAACGCTCGTGTAGATAGGGAACTGGTAGGTGACGGCGTTGCCCGCAAGCTCCGTCGAGTAACCCGAGTTGGGCGCGTCCACGCCGACGTCGTTGGCGACGATGTAGTAGACGAAGCCCGCGAAGTTGTTGAGATCGAGCTGCCAGACGTAGTTCGTGTTGGGTCGCCCGCCCGGTACCAGTGCGTAGAAGTCGGCATCGGTGGCCGCAGACACGCCGAAGGCGCCGGCGTTGATGTTCCAGCTGTAAGCCCAGAGGCGACCGTCATCATCGGTCGGGTCAGGGTTGTCGGTGCTGCCAGGCGGCGTCACCGTGACGTCGTAGCGACGCAGGATGCTGTCGTTGTTGCCCGTCTCGCTCGTGTTCTCGAGGATGATCCGATAGGTGCCCGTCGTCGTTGCCGTGTACTGCGCCGGGTTCGTGAGCGGCGCCGTCATGGGGTCGTTGCAGGCCACGTTGCCGCTCGTCAGCGACTGGGTGAAGACGCTCGTGTCCGTCGGGTCGAAGATTTCTATGAACAGGTCATCGCTGTCCTCATTGCCACAGAGCGAGATGTTGATGATCTCGTTGGCCTGCGTGATGTCGACGAACAGGGACTGCGAATTGGCGTCGATGGCGAAGCCGCGGTCGAGCGCGCGTTCGGCGTCGAACAGCGGCTGGTTGATCCCGATCTGGGCCGAGCCTTCGGCGAATGCCGTGGGAACAGATGCGACAGCCAACAGCATGAGGGCAGCGAGGCGGGGGACCGTGGTCCGTACAATCGACGTTTCGAGGTTCAGCATGGACGGCAGCTCCCTGATGTCCGTTCCTTGGTCGCAGGCGCATGCGGCGCAACGCGGAAGTGTCGCGCTGCCGCAAATGCGGGACCCTATTTGTTTTACATATTCTGTCAGCTGGCCGAAGCAGTGTCGCGATGCGGGTCACACTTTCGGCTGCCCGCGAGCAGGATACCTCGCAGAAACAGGGGCTTGGTCACGAACTGGTATTTGACTGCGGGCTTACGTGACCGCGTTCACACGCGTCATCGCAAGCGGCAGGACTCGGTCACGCGAAGCGGTTGCTCAAGTAGCGATATTCGGCCTCAATGAGCCTACCGCTGTCGCCCGCCACGAAATCTGCAAGCTTGGCGCCGAGCAGGGGCACCGACGATGCGACCGACAGCGCGATGTCGTTGACGCATCCGCTCTCGGTGGACCCGATATCGAGGGTGCCCTCGATGCGAACCGGAACGCCGAGCAGGTCAACCGACACGTCGGCGTGGTAGAGACCGACATCCTCTATCCGCCATGCCTCACGTTGCGTCACCGTGTTCCAGGGTTGCAGAAAGCGCTTGAGAAACCCGGGTACCTCGATGGGCACTTCGCGCCGAAACACCAGCGTGGCGCCCGTGTCATCGGTCGACCATTCGACAATGGTGACGTTGCGGGCGCCGAGCGCTTCATGCTTGGCTTTGACGGCCTCTGAGTCCGTGAAATGGGCGTACAGCGTCGCTGCATCGCGTGCGTATTCGTGCACGGCCTCGAGCGTCTCGCTCACGGCCGATTGCGCCCATAGTGGTCGTGTGCGTCCACCCATTCCTCCGAAACGATGGCACCTGCGAGAGACATCTCGCCACACAGTACCGTGGCAGCAACGATTTCGGCGAATTTCATGACTTTGCCCTGGCCGTAGCAACCCAGCAGCTCCAGGCACTCGCGCTGCGTTGGCAATCCTGTGCCGCCACCGTAGGTCGCAACGATGAGCGATGGAATAGTGATCGAGTAGTAGTAGTCACCATTCGGCATGAGCTCGGCATACACGGCGGCCGACGACGATTCCACGACATTGGCCACGTCCTGCCCCGTGGCAATGAACATGGCCGTAATGGCGTTGGGCGAGTGTGCGCCGTTGTTGTTGACCCCGGACAGCATGCCCGCGAGATTCACGATCTGGCGCCCGCGGTAGAACAGGTCAACATTGCTGCGCAGGACCTGCTGCATGAGCACTGCCGGAATCGTCGCCTCGGCCGTCACGTGTTTGCCGCGAGTGCGCAGCATGTTGATCTGCGACACCTTCTTGTCGGTTGCGAAATTCGACTCGAGGTAGAAATGCTTCATCTTCGGGTAGGCACCGCGAATCCAGTCGCATGCGAACTTCGTCGCCTTGCTGACCATGTTCATGCCGGCTGCATCACCCGTCGTGTAGTTGAAACGCAGGAACATGAACCGGCTGGCCGGGTATTGCTCGATGTCGTGCAGTTTGCCCACCGATGTCGAGGCCTCCGCATGTTCCTTGATGTCTTCGAAATGCTCGGTGAGCCACGCCCCGAAGTCGCGCGCTTCGCGCGCATCGTCGAACACAAAGACCGGCGCACGCTGCATGGCCTGCTCGCCCACGGTGGTCTTGATCCCACCTGCCGCGCGCAGCATTTTCATGCCGCGGTTGTAACTGGCCACGAGCGTGCCCTCGGACGTCGCCAGCGGGATGTAGAACTCACCGCGAGCATGTTCGCCGTCGATCAACAAGGGGCCGGCCACGCCTATCGGCACCTGTGCCGCACCCATGAAGTTCTCGATATTGCCGGGCAACACATCCGGATCAAACGAGTAGGCCCCAACGTGTTCCAGACTTGCGCCCGTCTGCTCGCGCAAGAACTCGCGCCGCGTTCGTGCCATGTCACGGGTGTAATCATTGTTGCGGTCGCGTGGTACCGACGGGCCCATGATTGTCTCCTCGTTATTGCTTCGTGTTGCCATCGTCGACGGCGCGAAGTTTCGCCGGACCTGGACGCGTTTTTCGCGGCTTCGTCGCCCGTGTGCTCGTCTTCTTTTTCGCCGCCGGCTTGCGTGCCACCTTCTTGCTCTTGGCCTTCTTGCCTTTCGCCTTCTTCCTGGCCGGCTTCGTCGACTTTCCGCGTCGCCTGGCGGCTCGCCCCAGGCCCATACTGACTTCAAGCGCGGGCAGCGCCGACGCGATGTGGTCGACCAGGTCGCCGAGATCAGGGATTTCCGACGCGCCGGTCACGACGCCAACATGCAAACCGCCGTTGTAGCTGTAGCAGGTGATGTTGATGGCGAGTCCCGGCGCGATTGTCGACACGGGGAAGACAGCCTGCAGGCGCGCGCCGGCGAGGAAGCGCGGTCCATCGGGGCCTGCAAGGTTTGATACCAGCACATTGCCGAGCGGTGGCAGATGCTGGTCCAGCCCGGTCAGCTCTGCCAGCTGCGACGCAGTCTGAAGCAATACCGTGTAGGCCTCTGCCGCCTCGGCCGGCATGCTGCGGAACTCACGCTTCACACTGGAGGCGTGTGCGTGAATGTGTTGCAAGCGCCGCACGGGATCGTCGTGTTCTGCGCCGAGCTCCAACAGTGCAATGGTGATCTGGTTGCCTTGCGTCAGGCCGTCTCGGCGCAGCGAGATCGGCATCTGCGCGACCAGTGGCTGTGCCGGTGCCGCCTCGTGATCTTCGAGATAGCGCGACATGGCACTGTCGACGAGCTCCAAGACCACATCGTTGATGGTGACACCGGCATGCTCGGCCACGTTGCGCAGCCGCTCGAGCGACAGCGTCGCGACGCACAGCTCCCGGCGGCGTGTGACAGGCGCATTGAACAGCGTGCGCGGGGCCGTGAACGGAATGGGCAGTTCATGCCCGCTGAGACCCGCCAGCCGCAATCCGTGCATGAGCCCGACGCGCGCCAGCGCGGGCATGCTAAGAGCCAGCTTCGTGAGCTTGGCGGCGGTTGCTGCGAGCGCGGTCACCCTGCTGTCGCGAGGCGCGTCGTCGCCCTCTGCCGCTGGCTTGCCCCAGAACGAGATCTCACCGGGGTCCTCTGGCGTCTCCGTCAACGCCGCCATGGCCATCGACGACAGACTGATGCCGTCCATATAGGCGTGATGGACCTTGAAGTAGATCGCAAACCGACGTTCGTCCAGGCCCTCGAAGAAGTGGATCTCCCAGAGCGGCCCTGTTCGGTCAACCTTGCGAGCATGCACGTCGGCCACGCGCTCGAGCAGTTCCGCCATCGTTCCTGGCTCACCGAGACACTCGTGGAACACGTAGTCGTCAGCCTCGTACTCGTCGTCGAACTGCCAGCGCGGCAGGCCGCCGATCGGAGTGTGCAAGCGCTGGTCAAAGGGTGGTTGGGGGTGGGTGCGCTTGGTTCGCGCCACGAGTTCGCCCACAAAGTCATCGCTGGCCCCCGCCGGCAGCTCATAGACCTGAATACCGCCAACGTGCTTGGGGCTGTTGTCGGTTTCGAACGCCAGAAAAGCGTAGTCGAGCAGCGGTACCCGGCTCATCGTCAGTGTCCTAGGTGGCCGCCCCGGGCGCGCCGGCGACGTGCGGGCGGCGCTCTTGCACGACACGCTCGACGCCCAGGTAGCGCGCCAAAGCGGGCAGCAATGCAAGCGCCCCGAGCATATTCCAGAGGAACATGAAGGTGAGCAGCAGCCCCATGTCTGCCTGGAACTTGATGGGCGAGAAAATCCACGTGCCCACGGCGATGGCGAGCGTGAAACCCGTGAAAGCAACGGCCAGGCCCGTGGTCTGCAGCGTTCGGTAGTAGGCGTCGCGCAGCGCGTGCCCGCGCTCGAGCTGCATTTCCAGGCGTGCGTACAGATAGATGCCATAGTCGACGCCGATACCGACGCCCAACGCAATGACGGGCAGCGTGGCGACTTTCACGCCGATGCCGATCATCGCCATGATGGCTTGCGCCAGCACAGACGTGAGCGCCAGCGGCAGAATGATGCACACCACCGCGCGCCAGGACCGGAACGTCAACAGCACAAGCAGGCTCACGACCCCGTAGACGAGCGCCAACATCTGATACTGCGCACGCGAGATGACGATGTTGGTGGCGGCTTCGATACCCGAGTTGCCGGCTGCCAGCGCAAACTCGACGGATTGCGCGGTGTTGGCGTCTCGGAAGCGCTCTGCTTCTGCGACGACGCGGGTCAGGGTCTCTGCCTTGTGGTCGTTGAGGAACAGGAGCACGGGCACCATGCTGCAGTCCGTGTTGAGCAACTGGCTGGGCGCGCGCGATACGGCGTTGTTGAGGATGTACTGGTTGCGGCTCAGTGTGTGCCACTTCGGGTTGCCCTCATTCATCGCCATGATCACGAGCTTCGCGTAGTCGACGATGGAGAACACCGACTGCACGCCGGGCACGTCCTGCATCACCTGCTGGAACCGATCGATGGGTGCCAGCGCCGCGTAGTCGGTGCAGGCCTGCGCCCCGGTGCGTGCCATGACGACAAACACGTCCGTGCTCGTGGCGTAGTTGGCGGTCAGGTACGCGTTGTCTCGGTTGTAGCGTGAGTCGGCGCGCAACTCGGGGGCGCCCGGATCGAGATCGCCGATGCGCAGCTGGCTGCCCAGCGCGATGCCGACGACAAACAGGACTGCCGCCGTAGCAATCGTCGCGCGTGCCCGACCGGGCTCTGTGAACCGCGCGAAGAACGGCCAGATCTTCGACGGGTTGTCGCGCCGGCGATCCAGGTAGCGCATGCAGCGTTTGGTAAGCCCTGTGTACGACAGTACGACGGGCAACAGGATCAGGTTGGTGACGACGAGAATCGCGATGCCCAGGCTTGCAGTGAGCGCCAGCTCCCGAATGACGGGTATGTCGATGACCATCAGCGTCATGAACCCAATGGCGTCGCTGGCCAGCGCCACCATGCCCGGCACGAACAACACGCGGAACGTTCGGCGGGCGGCGTCTTCGGCCGATGCACCGAAGTAGTAGCGCAGACCGACGTTGTTGATGATCTGCACGGCGTGGCTCATGCCGATCGCGAACACGAGAAACGGCACCAGCATCGAGTAGGGGTCGAGACCAAGGCCCAGCGTGTTGAGCAACCCGAGCTGCCAGATCACGGCAACCGTCGAGCACAGCAACGGCACAATCGTTGCGAAAACGCAGAATGAGTAAAACCAGAGCAGTACCAACGTGATGACGAACGCGAGACCAAAGAACGTTCCCACGAGAATCGCGCCATCGATGAGATCGCCGACGATCTTGGCAAACCCCGTGATGTGTACGCGCACGGTATCCGTCTGGTACTTGTCGCGAATCAGTGCTTCGAGATCATTCGAGAACCGGTGGTAGTCGAGCGCTTCGCCCGTTTGCGGATTAGTCGCCGTCAGCGGCGCGATGATCGCCGCCGAACGGAAGTTGTTCGCCACAAGCCGCCCGATTTGCCCGGAGCGCTCCACGTTGGCTCGCAGCTGTGCAAGCGATTCCGGCGAGCCGTCGTAGCTCTGTGGAATGACGGCACCGCCCCGAAAGCCTTCTTCGGTGACCTCGCTCCAGCGCACGTTGGGCATCCAAATGGACTGCAAACCCGATCGATCGACGCCAACAACGTAAAACACCTCGTCCGTGACCTGGCGCAATACCTCCTGGAACTCGGCATCGAAGATGTCGCCCTCAGTGGTTTCGACAATGATCCGTACCGTGTTGCCCAGTGCGGACAGGTCATCGCGGTCCTCAAGGTAGTTCTCGATGAAGGGGTGCTTGGTGGGCACCATCTTCTCGAAGCTGGCGTCCGGCCGAATGCCCGCGGCCTGGAACGCCAGCCAACCCGTCAGCAGGAGCAGCAGCGCAATGACGATGGGGCGGTGGCGAAACAGGGCCTGTTCAAAAAACGCCTCGAGCGCGCCACCCCGGTGGTCGTCCGTGTGGACGGGTTTCGCATGGGTCGATTCGGTCATGGTGCCGCCGTCCCCGCACCCAGGCTGACCATCGCGACACCGCCAAAGCCGACGACCATGAGCGTTTGTGAGTCGAGCGCGACGACACTCGCCAGCGCGCCCGTCAGCGGCGTCTTCATGGGCACGAGTGCGCCGCCCGCCGGTTGTCCGACGAGCAAGGTGCCACCGGCCCCGACCAACGCGGTGCGGCCATCGGGCAACACGGTACCGCCCGTCAGCGTGGCCCGTGCGCCGCTGTCGATTTCCTGCCAACGCTCGCCGGCGTCCGCGGAGCGAAACAGGCGCCCGCGAAGCCCGTACGCGAGCGTCGCACCATCAGGCAACGACAGTACCCCGAACAGGGACCCCCCATAGCCGAGGTCAAGACGGTCCCAGGTCTCACCGTCGTCCGATGATCGGTAGACGGCACCGGCTTCACCCACGAGCAGCAAGGTGCCAGACGGCATGACCGCAAGATCGTACAGGTGCAGGTTGTCGGGATTGTCCAACCGGTCCGCTATAAGAGACCATGACTGCCCCGCGTCACGGGTTTCGACAAGCACCCCATAGGCGCCATACGCGTAGCCACGATCGGGCGTTGTAAACGCGATGCCGAGCAAGGGGCTCGTGAGGCCCGTTTCGGCGATTTCCTGTGCATCTTCAAGGTCGAATTGCGCGTCCTCGAGCGCGTAGCCGGTATCTTCGAGCGCGGGGTCGTCATCGGTCATGACGTCGAGCGTCGCCTCAAGCGCGGCAATTGCTGCTTCGGCGGCCTGGATCTGCATCCTGGCGATTTCGACACCATCAAGCACCGTGCGCCAGCGGACACCCGCGTCATCGCTGGTCAGCACGACACCATCGTGGCCCACGGCCCAGGCTGTTCCCGTATCCGAGAATGTGACGCTCGTCAGCATGAGCGATACCGGCACCTCGGCATGCATCCAGGATTCGCCGCTGTCGTCGGACAAGATGATGTGGCCTTGTTCACCGACCGCGAGAACGCGCGACCCGGATACGGACGCGCCCAGCAGCAGGCGCTCCGAAGCGGCCGGGCTGGCCAACGCGGGTGTCGTGCCCGGGCTCGCCGCCAGCGCGGTGGGCAAGCCGCCGATCACGCACGCGAGTGCCCTGACCCACTGTCGGGCTCGACGACCCACGCTAACTAGCGCCGCCCGGAGCGCCGCAGTGCCGCCGGCGTGTACTCACGGCTCGTCGCCGGATAGTCCCAGACGTAGCTGTAACCGGGCAGCTCGTTGTCGAATCCGATCGGTAGCAAGCGGCCCGAGATCAGATCGTGTGACACCTCGACACCAAACCAGGGCACCTTGACCTGGTAGTGCGTCATGGCGTGGGCCTCTTTGACACGCCAGAGTTCACCGCGACCGTCGTAGAGGTCTGCAACAGCGATCTGCCATTGATCCTCATCAACGTAGAACACGCGTCGCCCGTAGACGTGCCGCTCCCCGTCGCGCAGCGTCGCCTCGACAACCCAGACCCGGTGCAGCTCATACCGCAGGTATTCGGGGTTGAGGTGGCCCGGCATGATCAGGTCGTCATAGGAGAGATCCTTGTTGAGCATGCGGTAGCTGTTGTAGGCGATGTAAACCTCCTGCTTGCCAACGAGCCGCCAGTCGTACTTGTCAGGCGCACCGTTGTACATGTCGAGATCGTCGGCAGTACGCAAACCATCGGACGCGGTTCCCGGACCGTCGTAGGCGATATCAGGCGCACGTCGGACTCGGCGCTGGCCCGCGTTGTAAACCCAGGCTGCGCGCGGCTCGGCCACCTGGTCGATGTTCTCGTGCACGAGCAAGACGTCGCCCTCGAGACGTGCCGGCGCCTTGATGGTCTGCTTGTAGTAGAAGAGTCGGTTTTCGGGTGAGCCCTCGAGCACGCGCCCCCAGGTGATCTGGTCCTCGAATACGACGGGACTGAATGAACCGTTCGACTGCACGGGGATCTGGGTGTAGGAGCGTTGCAGGCTGCCGCCGCGGTAGCGCAGCACGTGATTCCAGATGACCTCGAGTCCGCTGGCGGGAATCGGAAACGGAAAGTCTGACTGCACGTTGGTCAGGCCATTGCCGCCACCAACAAGTTCGGCGGTTGTCGCACCCTGCCTGACCTCGTCGTACACCGATTGCGGATACGCCGCGGACCGTCTCGTCGTGTAGACCGGCATGCGGAACGTCTCCGGGTAGCGCTTCAGCAGCGCAACCTGTCCGGGCGTCAGCTTGTCGGCGTACTGCTCGACGTTCTCGGCCGTAATCGTAAACAGCGGCGCGTCGTCAGGATACGGATCAATGATCGGGTCGCCCGGTTTGAAGCCTGCGGGGAGCGTCTCGATGCCGCCCGTCCATTCGGGAATCGTGCCGTCGGCGTTGCCGGCCCTTTCAGCGCCGATCGGGGTCAGTTCGTCGCCGCCCAGGCGCGCGGCCTGCGCTTCCGAAATGGCGGCCACCCCCTCGAGGCTGAAGACCGCAAGTGCGATCGCCAAGGTCAGTCGTGTCATCTTCAGTGTCATGTCAGCTCTCCCCCCACCCCGCGGTCTCAGAATTCAACGCTAAGGCTCAGTGAAATGAAGTCGCGGTCTTTTTGCAGGTTCCAGTCGCTGCCCGAGAACGCCGTGTAGGAAAGACTCGCCGAATACCGATTCAGGTAGTCAGCACCCAACGCGACACTGAGCGCCTTTCGGTCCTCGATGAAATTGGTGTTGGGCGAATAGCCGTCCACGTCGTGTGACCACGCGATGCTGGGCGTCAGGTTGATGCCCGCGATGGCGCTGTTGTAGGTCAGCGAGCCCCGTAGTCGATAACCCCACGAGGTGTCCGTGACGAAGCCGTCGAGGCGGCAGTTGTCCGGGTTGGAGTTGGCCGGGGGAATGTTGACCGGAATCGGCGATCCGGGTGGCGTTTGAAAGCCCGCCTCGCAGGTGAAGAAGGCACCCGGTATGGGCACGCCCAACGCCGTGACAGGGATGGGCTCGAACGCGTTGCCGAATGCAGACGAGCGACCGTAGCGGAGGTCGCGCTGATCAGCGAGCGAACCCACCCAGTTGCCGCCGACCTCGGCCGCCAGTGACAAGCGGTCGGCACCCAGAACCCGGTCGAAGAACTTGATGGCCGTGACCTGCGCCTGGGTAACAGACAGACGGTCAAAACCATCGACCTCGACTCCTGGGCCTGCGGCCAGCACCCGTGGTGTGACTGGGCTGAATGGCGCCTCGGCAACGGCCGCCACCAGAATGTCATTGGGGTTGAGCTGTACAGGCTGCTCGGGACGATGGCTGACCTCACCCGACAACGCGATACCCGCCAGGTTGGTGGCGAATGTGGCACCCCAGACTTCGATGTCCTCGGGGAAGGTCACCGTATAGCTCGGATTGCCACCCAATGGATCGCCCGGAATGAACGGCGTGCCCGGCGGTCCACCCAGGGACTCGTTGGCGGACGTGCGGCCGCTGAACAGTGGCGCGCGACTGTGGTAGTTGATGTAGTAGAGCCCGAACTCGCTGCTGCCGAGCTGCTCCGCAAAGTAGCGCAGCGCGATGCCGTACTGGCCCGAGTCATCCGGCTCATTGTCCGGATTGCGCGAAATGAACAGGCCATTGGCTATGACAGCCTGATCGGGGAGCTGGTTGCTCAGTACAACGCCGTTGCAGCCGCCCGCGGCGACATCGATATCAGAGAAATAGGTGCCGCAGCCGTCGATAACCGTGGATTCCCACTGCAACTGGTAGAACGCATCAACGCTGAGCGCATCGGTCAGACCAACCGAGAACGACAACATATTGACGGGCAGCAGGCCCTCCTTGATCTCGGCGCCCGGTCGCCTGAAAGCCGACACGTCGAGCGGATTGATGATGTTGACGCCATTCTGAATGAACGTGCTCTCGCCCCAGCTCAGCACCTGACGTCCGAGTCGTACGTCAAGCGGGATGTCCTCCCCGAGCATGAAGCTGCCGTAGACGAACGCGTCGAGTAAGGCGATCCCGCTGGCCTTGGCAAAGTCGTCGAAGTCCGAGTCGTCCAGCGACTCGTTGGGCCGGTAGCTGTTGAGCAAGTTGCCGTGGGGGCGCTTGCCGTTCTCGAGCTCCTGGTCGTACCAGTACTTCACGCGCAGAAAGACACCGGCGTTTTCGCCGCGAACCTCAAGGTCGTGGACGCCTTTGAGAATTAGCGAGTAGATGTCGCCGTCCTCGAAATTCAGATTGCCGTCATCAGTCGTGCCGACCGATGCGCGCCCGGTGCCCATCGTGTTCCCGGGCGTTACCAGTGACGGATCGCGGTCCTCCAGTCGCCAGCTTGAGCCGATCGAAATCTGTGAATTGAAGGTGACCTCAAGATCACCCCATTGATACTCCGCTGCATGGGCGCCCGCTGCACACAACAGCAGCGGTGCGACCACCATCCTGCGCAAGCGCAACATAGTCCTTCCCCCCTCTCAACTGCGGGCGGAGAACGTCAACTTCCACAAACAGATTCAACGATTCGCGCCCTGTTACGACTATCCCGTAGCCGCCCGACGGCCGATATCTCGGTAATCACCTATCGCGCACAGGAGTTCTGCGTATCGACGGGCACTCGCCGCGTCCGCGCGACGGCTCTGACAGCACGCGCCGCATCGGGCAAAATGGAGCCGTGGAACGATGGATGGTCCACTCGCCAGGAACGATCGATGACCGAAGCCGAATTCAAGGCAGACACCAAGCTCACGGTGCTGGTAGTGGACAACCACGCGGTTGTCCGGCGCGGCGTGGTGTCGGTCATCCAGGCACGTTTCCCGAGCGCCACGATTATCGAGGCCGAGAATCAGGCCGACGCATTGCGCCTTGCCGAGTCCGAACAGCCTGATCTGCTGCTGCTCGACGTCGATCTTGGTGACGGCAGCGGTATCGAGGTACTCGATCGTGTCGTCACGCTGGGCTACCCGACGCGCACAGTGATGCTCACCGTGTTCCAGGAGTTACGCATCGCGCAGTCCTGCCTGCAGAAGGGTGCCAGCGGCTACGTGAGCAAGGACTCGGCTGCCGAGCACCTCGAGGAAGCCATCGAGTCCGCGCTCGCGGGCGAGGTGTTCCTGAGCCCCGACCTGCGCCGCGACATGCAGGCTGCGTTTGCAGGTCAGGTCGTGCAGGCACCGCACGAGCAACTCTCCAAGCGCGAGTTCGACGTGTTCCGCCTTGTGGCACAGGCCAACACGGCCAAGGAAATCTCCCGCCAGCTTGGCATCAGTGAGAAGACGATCGCCACGTACCGGGCGCGCATCGCCGAGAAGACGGGTCTCAAGACTGCGGCGGAGATCATTCGCTACAGCGTCAAAGCCGGCCTCGACTGAGCCCCACCCACCCTGTTGGACGACAAAATTTGGGGGGCTGTCGGCAACAGTTCCCACAATGCGTCGCCAATCGGCCCTATGTTCAGAGCAGCGCACCCCGCCGAATATGGGTAGTTAGAAACACCTATTACGCACACTCGCAGGTGATTGCACGGCGAGAGGCCACGGACGGCGGCTCGCTAACCAGGGATGGGGTCATGAAGACACACAGGGCATTCACGAGTCGCAAGCCGCAGCCCGGCACGATGTTGATCATCGACGATGACGCGGGCATTCGCGGGCTCATTCGGTCGGTCGCCGAAAGACAGGGATTTGAAGTCACGGACTGTGGGCGCAGCGAAGACGCAGCAGACGCCGCAGAAGCTCGCGGGCCGGCCGTCATCACACGCGAGATCAGCAAGAGCGCCAACGCCCGGACACTCGTGTCCGCGCTCGTGGAACTCGCGCACAACTTTGATATGAGCGCCTGCGCCGAAGGCATCGAGGACGAAGAGACCCTCGGCTTTCTGACAGACACGGGCTGCGACACGGGCCAGGGATTTCTGTTCAGCCCGGCGGTGCCCGCGCAGCAACTCATCGGGCTCATAGAGTCCGCCAATTTTTCGACGCCACTCGACGCGGTGCCGCATAGCGCCTGAGTGACGTTCAATGTGTGCTGAAGGGACGCCCCGGCAGGGAAGCCGGGCGACCGGGGCAGGCGGCGGCGCAGGGATTGCGCTTCCAGGGACGGAAGCCGTCCTGCCCCGACCCGGCGCGCGAGCCCGAAGCGTCAGGTCTTGGCGTCGAGCAACTCCGTCGCGATCGCCACGACGCGCCGCGCGTTGGCTTCCCAGGTGTGACCGCGGTCGTGCACGGTCTGCACGATGTTCTTCTCAACGCGCGCCCGTAGATCCGCGTCCGACAGCACACGATCAATTCCCGCGGCAAAGGCGTCGGTTTCTCCGCGTCGGAACAGCACAGCATCGTGACCGTCTGTGAGTACCTCGCGGATGTTGTCGGAGTCCGGCGCCACCACCGCCTTGCCCAGGGCCATGTATTCAAACAGCTTCAACGGTGACGCGTAGGGCACGACGCTCGGCTGCAGTGCAACGTCGAACGCCGACACGTAACGCACAATATCCTCGCGCCCGACAAGCCCGGTGAAGGTCACGCGGTCTGTGATGCCCAGGTCCTCCGCAAGCGCCTCAAGCCCCGGTCTTGCGGGCCCGTCACCTACGAGCAGCGCGTGACGCGTCCCGCCCGGATCACCGGCCACGGCGTGCAGCACGGCGTCGAGTCCATGCCAGTCGCGCATGAACCCCGTAAAGCCCAGCACGTCGCGGCCCGCGAGACCCAGAGCCGCTTTGGCCCGCTCGCGGCCGCCTTCGATGGGTGCGAGCATGGCTTCGGGAATACCGTTGTGGATGACCGTGACGCCGTCACCGTGCCCGCGCCGCTCTCGCACCTTATCCGCGAGCACTTCGGTCACGGGCAACACGGCGTCGGCCTTGCGCCACACGTAGGCCTCCGACCAGCGCGCCAGTGACTTGAGCACGATGCCCGAGGTCCTGCCCCGCTCCTCGAACAGGGGCGCATTGACCTCACTGATGAGCGGCAGCCCGAAGCGGCGCGCCGCCCAGACACCCGCGGGCAGGAACAGGTTGTAGCGTTCGTAGATGACGTCGGGGCTGTGCCGACGAATGGCGCGCGCGAGTTTCAAATAGGCGAACACCGCGTAACCGAACTCCATGAGCTCGTAGATGGCGCCCGGCACGAGCCGCTTGAGCCGGCTGATAAGCCCGCTCTCGCCACCGAATTCTTCCTCGTCGGTACCGCCCGGCGTGACCCAGACGAGCTCGTGCCCCTGCGCGGACAGTGCGCGTGTCAAGCCCTCGACGTGCACGTACTGGCCGTCCTTGGACGCGATTCTGTGGTGGTAGAGAATCTTCAACGGCGGGTCTGCCTGTTACTTGCCACGCGCAGATCAACGACCCCCGCTGGGACGCGCCGTAGTGTGCACGCTGCACGCGGAAGCGTCCACCGGCCCCATCGCTTGTCGGTGTTGTGCGCTCGGCGCTATCGTAGGCGCGTGAATCGAGTGGCCATTCTTGCCGGGGCGACGGCGGTGGCAGTGTCGCTGTTGAGCCCCATTGCCTTGCCCGCGGAACGCGCGGCCTGGCGCGGTGTCGACCTTTCCTACGTGAACGAGCTCGAGGACTGCGGCGCGCAGTACCGCGACGACGCAGGTCACGAAGACCCCTACGCCATCTTTGCCGCGGCCGGTGCCAATATCGTGCGGTTACGCTTGTGGCACACACCAGAGTGGACTCGCTATTCGACACTCGACGATGTTCGCAAGAGCATTCGCCGCGCGCGCCAGCACGGACTTCGCGTGCTGCTCGACTTCCATTACTCCGACGACTGGGCGCACCCGGGCAAGCAACTCGTGCCGGCAGCCTGGCGCGACCTGGACGAGCGTGGCATGGCCGCTGCACTTGGCAGCTACACGGAGCGCACGCTCGAGGCGCTGGCCGCCGACGGCCTGCTGCCGGATGTCGTCCAGGTGGGCAATGAAATCAACACGGACCTGTTGATCACCGAAGAGATTGACGAAAAGACGCCCGTGCGCTGGTCCCGCAATGCGCCCTTCCTCAATGCCGGCATCGCTGCTGTTCGCCGCGTCGCCGACCGTCACGGTCGCGAAATCCGCGTCATGCTGCACGTGGCGCAGCCCGAGAACGTCGTTGCGTGGTTCGAAGGCGCGGTGGCCGCGGGCGTCGAGGACTTCGATCTTATCGGTGTGAGTTACTACCCGCGCTGGTCGTCGACACCCTTCGACGCCGTGGGACCCTTCGTCGCCGCGTTGCGCCATCAATTCGAGCGCGATGTCGTCGTTGTCGAAACCGCCTACCCATGGACGCTCGACGCCGAAGACGACGCGCACAACCTGCTGGGCGAGGACGCGCTCGTCGCAGGCTACCCCGCGAGCGTCGACGGACAGCGCCGCTGGCTCATTGACCTGCAGCGCACGGTTCGCGAATCCGGAGGCCTGGGCACCGTCTATTGGGAGCCGGCCTGGATCTCCACACGTTGCACGACACGCTGGGGCCAGGGCTCGCACTGGGAGAATGCGGCGCTATTTGACAGCAAGACAGGAACTCTGCATGCCGGTGCGGCCTTTTTGGAACCCGAAAACTGAGGAACCCCGCGCCCGCCGGTGCGGTCGAAGCTCTCAATAAGAGATGCCCCGAGGACGCAGGCCCGATACCATGCGCCTGCCAACCACGAGTTGCCCCTACCCCCCATGAAGTCATTGCCCCGCGCCTACGAGGCGCTCGTCATTGATCGCCCGAGGCTCACGCTGGTTCTGATCGCCATTGTGACGCTGGTATTGGCCGCATTCATTCCGCGCTTCCAGATGGATGTGTCGGCGGACTCGCTGGTGCTCGAGAACGATGCGTCGCTGGACTTCTACCGCGAGGTTCGTGCGCAGTACGGCACCGACGACTTCCTCATTGTCACCTGGACGCCCGAAGCCGGACTGTTCTCCGATGAAAGCCTGAGCATGCTGGCGGAGCTCCGTGACCGTCTGGCGGCTGTCAACCGCGTGGCACGCGTTACCACGGTTCTCGATGTCCCTCTGGTTCGCGGTCTCACGCTCGATGCGCTCGAAGACGGCATCCCGACGCTGGCCGATCCGGACACGGATCGCGAGGCCGCCGCGGAGGAGTTGCGCGAAAGTCCACTCTACAAGAACGCCCTCGTCTCGGCCGATGGCCAGACGGCGGCGATCCAGGTCACACTGGTCCGCGACGAGACCTTCTACACACTGCTCGACCGCCGCGACAGTCTGCGCGACGTGCCCCGCGATCAGCGCGACGGTCCCGCGCTGCGCGACGCCGATGCAGCGTTGAGCACGTACCGCGAGCAACTCATGGCCGAGGAAGGCGTGCTCGTCGACACCGTGCGCAGCATCGTGGCCGAGTACGCCGACCGGGCCGAGGTCAGCGTCGGCGGCCTGCCGCTCATCGCGCGTGACATCACGCGCTACATCGAACGCGACGTCGCCACATTTGGCATCGCCGTCATCTTCATCCTTGCCGCACTGCTGCTGATCATTTTCCGGCAGCCGCGCTGGGTCCTCGTGCCCATGACCACGGCGGCCGTGGTCGGGGTCTGCACCACGGGTTTCCTGGGGCTCACGGGCTGGCCCGTAACGATCGTTTCGTCCAACTTCCTCGCGCTGCTGCTCATCTTCAGCTTTTCACTGACGATCCACCTGGCGGTACGTCACCGTGAATTGCAGGAACAGGACCCATCGCTGGACCGGCGCAGCCTCGTCACACAAACCCTGCGCGACAAGCTGGCGCCCTGCTTCTTTACCGTACTGACCACGGCCGTGGCTTTTGGCTCTCTCGTAGTCAGTGACATCCGGCCCGTCATCGACTTCGGCTGGATCATGGTGTTCTCGCTCTGGGCGTCGCTCATCGCGGCCTACACCCTGTTCCCGGCCCTGCTCATGGTGTTGCCGGGCGCCAGGCTGCGGCGCGCACCCGACGTGTTGGGTCCCTGGCTGCGCCGGCTCGCGGCCACCGCAGAACAGCACGGCAAGGCGCTGGTCGCCACGCTGGCCGTAATCACGGTCTTGGCCGTGATGGGTATCCAGAAGCTGACCGTCGACAACCGGTTTATCGACTACTTCGACAAGCGCACCGACATCCACCGGGGTCTCGCGCTCATCGACGCCCGCCTTGGCGGCACGACGCCACTCGACGTTCTCATTGATGCGCCCGCGCCCGAAGCCGCGACACCCGTGGCCGATGCGGACGCGGCACTCGATGGCGGCGACTCGGACGACTTCGACGATGAATTCGCGGATCTCGATGACGAGTTCGGTGACGAGTTTGACGACCCGTTTGCCGATTCGGAGGCCGGCCTCACGGCAACGAGCTACTGGTTCCGCACCGCGCGCTTCGCCGAGATTGCAGCCATCCACGAGTACCTCGAGTCGCTGCCCGAAACAGGCAATGTCATGAGCCTGCACTCGACGATCCGGGTCCTGGCCGAGATCGATCAGGACATTGCAGCCGACAACTTCGCGCTGGCGATTCTCGAACGCAAGCTGCCCGATGACATCCGCGCAGAACTGATCGCGCCCTACCTGTCCGAGGACGGGCAGCAACTGCGCATCGCCGTGCGTGTGCTCGAGGGCAACGTCGGCCTCGACCGTCAGGCGCTGCTCGAGAAGATCCAGACCGACATCCGGGCAATGCGCGCCGGCACGGGTGAAGCGCTCAACGTCAGCGGCATGATCGTGCTCTACAACAACCTGTTGCAGAGCCTGTTCAGCTCGCAGATCCAGACCATCGGCGTCATATTCATCGCCATCCTGATCACGTTCGTCATCTCGTTCCGCTCGCTGGCCGTCGCCACGGTGGCCATCATCCCGAACCTGCTGCCCGCGGCCGTCGTGCTCGGGGTGTTGGGCTGGGCGGGGATTCCGCTGGACATCATGACGATCACAATTGCCGCGATCACGATAGGTATTGGCGTCGACAATGCCATCCATTACGTGCACCGGTTCGAGATCGAGTGGCTGCGCGACCGCAGCTACGAGCGGGCGGCGCTTCGCGCCCACGACAGTATCGGCCGCGCCATGCTCTACACGTCGCTGTGCATCACCATCGGCTTCGTGGTGCTGGTACTGTCAAACTTCAACCCGACGATCTACTTCGGGGCGTTGACGGCGCTGGCCATGGTGACCGCGCTGCTCGTCAACATCACGCTGCTGCCGTTGCTGCTGCGCGTGTTCCGGCCCTACGGCAGCTAGCCCACATCACCGCGCCTCGGCAAACGTTTCGTTGAGCCAGGCGGCAATGCGTACGCCGCCCATCGCCAGTCGTCGTCGTACCGTGTCCCGGTGCGTGAACACGTAATTCCAGCGCAGCTCGCGGTCGCCATCGGCGTCGGGGTAGATCGTGTCGCGAATGGCCGTGGACTCTGCAATCCAGATCTCGGGGTCCGTCACCCACCAGGACGCAACGTCGGCGGGCGTCAGCCGACGGGTGAGCCACATCGTGAGCTCGGTGTACGACAGCTGTTCGTGGTCGATGAGCCCCGTGTCCCAAAGCCCGTGCAGGTTCGTGGGCGCTCCGAAAAAGCTCACGGCGAAGTCGTTGCCGCCGCGGTCCGTTCCGTTGCCCGCATGCAGCGGCTGATGCAGGTCGCCGATGATGTGCACGGCGAAGCGTAGGGCCAACCGACGGTCCTCGGCACTCGCGTCGCGGTCGCGCAGGGTTTCGCGGAACTGGGCAAGCGCAGTGATCGCATCACCCTGGTCCGGCGCGCCCGCGTCAGCGTAGGTGTCGCCTTCGGGCACTGTCACGTAGTGCCAGGGGCTGGCCTGCCAGCGCCAGAACGTCGCGTCGGCCGAGCGCATGAAGTCGGGCCAGGTCGACGCCTCGGCCAGGTCTTCAGTACCGAGCAGACCTGTGATCGCGGCGCGCGCATCGCCCGACAGGTGACTCTCTGCGATGGCACCGGTGACGCGGTGTCCGGTCTTGCCCCAGGCCAGGGCCTGTGGCGCGGCCAACGACAGGGCAAGAACCGAAAGAAAGCCAAGACGCAGGCGCATGGGGACACTCCGATGGGGCCTGACGGGCCGTGGCGCAACAGGATAGACTGCCCGCCGCGCACGGACCAAGCCCCGCGGCACCTGTCGCGGCCGGCGTGGTCTTAACCTCAGAGACACCACGAGAGATACCTCATGAAAACGGCTTACCCGACACTCCTGCTCGCGCTGCTGCTGGTCGCCGCCGGCTGCGACGCCAATAGCGAAGCCAATGGCGATGTCGAGAGCGATGCCGAGAGCGCGCAGACCTCGGACACCAAGGCCCGTGTCATCCTGCCCGACGGCACGCAGCGCGCGCTCGAAAGTGCCGAAATCAATATCTCGATGCGCGCTGTTGCGGTGCTCTCGGAAGCAATGAGCATTCCCATCTCACAAGTGACGGTGGTGAGTGTCCGACCCGTCGACTGGCCCGACTCGAGCATCGGCTGCCCGCAGCCCGGCCAGGCCTACGCACAGGTGATCACACCTGGCCACAAGATCGCCGTGCGCGCCCGCGGCGAAATTCACGTCCTGCACGAGGCTGGCGGCAAGCCGTTCCTGTGCAAACGCAGCAAGCCCGTCGCTGAACTGACGCCCAAGCGTGAGCTGGCCTGGGCCGGCATGGCCACGAAAGCACGCGAGGACCTGGCCGGCCAGCTCGGCGTCACGCCCGAGGACATCGTGATTCGAGACGCAAGACGCAAGCGCTTCGATGACGCGAGCCTCGAGTGCCCCGAAGCTGGCGTCAGCTATCCCGCGACACCCGTGGAGGGCTACGTCATTGTCCTCACCCACGGCCGGCGCCTGTTCAGCTATCACACCGACCTCGAGCGCGTGGTGCTCTGCCCGGCCATCAACGCGGACTGACCGGCACAAAAAAACCCGCCCGGCCAAAGCCGGGCGGGTTCACCAGGCAGTCGCCCGTCAGTCGACTACGGGCAGATGCCGAAGTCGCAGATCGAAGCGCCAGGATCGTTTTCGATGTCGATGATCGTCAGGTTCTGGATACCATTCGGATCGCTGTGCGAAATGGCGCCGAGCTGCTTCTGCAGCAAGCCCGTCGGCAGTTCCGCCCAGTTGACCGTGATCGGGACCGTCTGGCCCGACGTCGCCGTGGCCGGCGCATCAACGCTCAGGTTGCCCGCGTCATCGACGATTCCGAAGGTGGAATCATAGTAGATGAACGTCGTATCGGGCGCTTCCGTCTCGAACGCGTGGATGAACAACACATACGGGTTGAACGCCACCTCATCGAACGGAATCGGCAGCAGAATACTCACTTCCTCATCCGAACCCGCGTTGGCGCTCGATGCAATCTGTGTGCACGAGCCGCCCGGGCAGTAGTAGAGGTAGAGGTCGAGATCGTCGTTGCCCGTTGTGTACTCGTTGTACAGAGCGAAACGGCGGAACGCCGTGCCCGGCTCGATGTCGTCAATGATCGTCGCAAAAGTTGCGGGGTCCGAGAACGAGAACGCAAAGCTGTTGTCGGGATCGTCCAGAAGGTTGACGAACCCGATGGGCGTCGATCCATTCAGTCCGTGCACCTGAGCCGTGTAGGCACCCGAGTAACCGAAGGTCAGGTCGAACTGCGCCGTGCCCTCGGGGCCCGTTGCGTCGACTTCGTCCTCGGTGATGAACGCCAGCGCCTTGACGGCGATGGGACTGCGCACATCGTTGAGGTTGCCCTGCTGGCCCTCCCAGGTCAGCGACCCGAATTCCCAGACGTTGGGGATGGCCGTGTCGTTCGTAATCGTCAGCGCGTAGCTCGCCGACTCGCCCTGCGCGAGGGTGATCTCGCTCGGGGTCACGGAGACGTTAAAGCCCTCGGGCGCGTCGATCACGGCGCGGTAGGTCTTGGCGTCGCTGCCGTTGTCGCGGCCTTCACCGGACCGACCACGGCGCGTATCGGGCTCGCCGACCGCCGTCACGGTACGCGTGACCGTCTGCGAACCCGGCAGCCCACCAATCCCAATGGACGGCAGGTTCAGGTCCGCGGGGCTTGTCGAGAAGCCAAAGGACTCGACGAGTGCGCAGTCACCAGGCGTGAGCAGCGGCGTTTCAGTGCCACAGCTTGCGACGAGGTAGTCGAGCTCACCCGCGTTGTAGGTCAGACCCGGGCGCACGGCCTTGTTCGGATCCACGTGACCCGCACCGTAGTCAAACGGGTCGGCCGGCGTGGCGCCGTCTTCCTTGACCACGTCCTGACGCGCCGTCGTCATGATGGCCGACTTGATCTGCGCGGGGCTCCAGTCGGGGTGCGCCTGCCGGAGCAGCGCGCCGATGCCCGCAATGTGCGGACCCGACATTGAAGTACCCGACAGGTAGTCGTACAACGCACCCGCACCGCCGTTGGCAGGCTCGGTGGTGTACGGCGCGAGAATGCTCACACCAGGTGCCGTGATGTCAGGCTTCACCCAGTCCTCTTCGACGAGGTAGGGCCCACGTGACGAGAAGCTCGCCATGATGTTGCCCGTGCGCGGCAGTTCCGTGAATGTCGCGTCGTTGAGGCTGGCATTAACCGTACTGCCACCCTCGATCTCGGCAAACAGCAGAAGGCCGGGCTCGTTGTCGATCATCACACCGGGGATGCTTTGCGACAGCGGGGTCGGGGTGCCGCCCATGATGACCTTTGGCCGATCGTCGGTGTACAAGAGTACGGCGGATGCGCCCGCGTTGGCGGCGTTCTCGATCTTGGCGACGAAGCCACAGGTGCCACGCGCGATGAGCGCGATCTTGCCCGTGAGGTCATTGTCGAGCGGCGTGCAGGCCTCGATGGGCGATGCGGCGCCGAGGTCGGCCGTGACGTCACCCGAGTCCGCGAGCGGACGCGTGATGGCACCTTCGACGAACTCGTAGATGCCCTCGACCGATGCGGGCGAGTTGATACCGGCACCATTCGCAAAGCGCACGCCGTCGGTGGTCGATGCGGCGACCGTGGTCACCCAGGGCTCACCAGCGTTGGTTGTGGCAAATCCCGGACCGTCATTGCCGCCGGACCGCGCGATGAACACACCGGCGTTCGACGCGTCGAAAAACGCGAGGTCCTGCTGGTCGGTGAACGACGCGGCCGTGCCGACCGAGAAGTTGAGCACGTCGACGCCGTCAGCGACTGCGGCGTCTGTTGCCGCGGCGCTGTCGGAGAAGAAGCAGCTGAAGTTGGTCGCACCCGGCGACAGCCAGCAAACCTTGTAGATCGCCAGACGGGCGCGCGGGGCCATGCCCGAGAGCTGGCCAACGGGCGTACCGTTGAGTGTGGCCGTGACTTCGTTACCACCGGCCGTACCCGCCGTGTGGCTGCCGTGACCCGACGAGTCGCGCGGCGAGAGGAACTCGCCCTCGACGACCGAGCCGCGGCCGGCCAGGAAGCCGTCCACGTACCAGCGGGCGCCGATCATCTTGTTGTTGCAGTCGTCCTCGGTCCAGGCTTCACCAGCCTGGCAGATGCCGTTCCAGCCCGCCGGCGGCTCCCCATAGACGACGCGGTCGTTAGCGCGCTCAATGGCGTCGCACGCGAACGTCTCGAAACGATTGGCCGGCTCGGCGCAGAAATCGGGCACGAGCAGGTTGCCGGTGTCCGAGAAGCTCGGGTGTTCCTGGATGGCGCCCGTGTCGAGAACGCCAATGAT
Organism: Pseudomonadota bacterium; assembly: GCA_039821605.1. Taxonomy (GTDB): domain Bacteria; phylum Pseudomonadota; class Gammaproteobacteria; order Steroidobacterales; family Woeseiaceae; genus CALBPI01. The sequence goes on from JBCBNV010000006.1 coordinate 77,134, forward strand.
CACGTCTTCGCCCGTGACGCCGAGTGCGGCGCGCAGGCCCTCGCGACGATCATTCAGACCGAGGAAGTCGCTGGTGTCGTTGGTGTCGACGTCGACGGCGTAGTCTGCCCAGACCGCAGCAATTGTGCCGCTGCGCTTCAGCGTCTCGGCTTCACCTGGCGTCAGGCGGGCAGCAAAACCGTTGAGCGCGTGGCGGTAGCTGTAAATCTTGCGGTCGGAAGCGCCAAGGCTTGCGAGCACATCGTCGTGCTGCGCAACCAGGTGCGTGGTGTAGGCCAGCACGTGTGCTGCGTCGGCGTCGTAGGTTTGCCCGTCAGCCGGCGCGGTGGGCGCGAAGCCGGCGACGCCGCCTTCGTAGCTCACACCCGGCGCATCGGGCAACTGCACGATGTAGGTGCGCATTGGCGCGGTGCCAGCCTGGGTTGGCGTGACGTCCTCGAGCCCTGCGGGCGCCTGGCTTGGATTCGGCGGCGTAAGTTCCGTTGCGAACGTGGTCGCAGCGATACCGCAGGCCGCTACGACGGCGGTCAGATACCTCAACATGATTGATCTCTCCCTGTGACGATAGTGTTCGCCCCGATTGGTCTTGTTCGGACTTCGAATTGTTTTTCGCGGCTGTATTGACACAGCCACTTCGCGGGGCCTTGCGGCCTCCTCAGATCGACACGCCCTAATGGACGCCGACGCGAGCCCATGGAGTGTTCCGTATGACCATATGTGATGCAAGTCACGGTTTTCGGATCAACATCGACCCCACTTCGACGGGAATTGCGGGCGGCCATCGGCGCCCGAAAAACCTGAACCCAGTCAGAGTCTTCGCGTGTTCCCGACGGCGGAGGCCTACACGCAGAACCGGGCGCGATTCGGAGTGCGTCGCGCGTCGTTCCAGATTATGAAAAATAGCGTGCGGATTATGTGGGCGTGGATTGCTCGGCCGCAGCGAGCACGTCGCGCAAGGCTGCAGCCTCACCCAGAGCCAACATGATCACGGCGTCGCCGGGCTCGGCCCAGGCCAGCGCTTCTGACAGCGACTCGGCCTCGGTGTCGTTGTGCGACACCTGCTCGGGTGCGGCGCCGCAGTCGAGCAGCTCATCGCGGATCAGGCCGTACACCTCGCCTTCTTCGCGGCCGCGGTGGTAGGTGGCGAGCTCACTGACGACGACCTTGTCGAGCCCGATCGCCCAGGCGCCACGTGCGAGCTCGCGGATCTGCGCATCCGTGCGGTCTCCGGCCTGGCCGAAACACAGTACACGTCGCTTCGCCGGCCGCAGTCGCGCCATTTCAAACAGCGCCGCCATCGCTTCAGGGTTGTGGGCGAAGTCGAGCAGCACTTCAGCCCCGCCGACCTGGTAGAGGTTGCTGCGCCCCGGGTTCGCTTCGACGGGCATCGACGTCAGACCCGCGGCAATCACGGCGTCGGGAACTCCAAGCGCGTGCGCCAGCGCGGCGGCGGCCAGCGCGTTGGCGATGTTGTGCCGAGCCGTCCCGCCCAACGTGACCGGAATCTCGGCAGCGTCGCACAGCGCCACGGCGCTGCCGTGAGCCTGCCGCGTCAGTGTGTCGCCCTCGAGGACAAATGCGACGGACCCGTCGTTCTGTATGACGGGGTTGTCGGCGCGCATGGAGAACCACACACGCGGTCCCTGGTGACGCCGCACACGGTCGACGAGGATCGCATCGTCGGCATTTAGCACCGCGGTGCCGCGATCCTGCAACGCGTCGATGACCAGCCACTTGATGTCAGTGAGCTCGGCCAGGTTGGCCGAGCCGAAATCACCCAGGTGGTCCTCGCTGATATTCGTGATGGCGGCCACATCAGCAAACGGCACACCCAGACCCCGCCGCAGCAAGCCGCCGCGCGCCGTTTCGAGCACAGCCACGTCGACGTCTGTCTCGCGCAGGATCGTGCGCGCACCGCCCGGGCCCGACCAGTCGCCCCGGTCGAGTACGCGGTGGCTGACGCCGATCCAGTCTGTCGAGCTGAGGCCAACGATGTGGCCGGCCTTCTCCAGTACGTGGGCCAGCAGCCGAACCGTCGTGGTCTTGCCGTTGGTGCCCGTGATCATGGCCACGGGTATGTCGTGGCAGCCTTCGGTGTCCGCGGGCTCGGGCAGCTCGGGCACGGCCCAGGTGCGACTGCCGCGGCCCATACCCACGGACACGGCATCGTCGTCCCAGAGCAAGGTGACGCCGGCACTCGCCGCATCGCGTTCCGCGGCCAGCAAGGCCGCATTGGATTCTTCGTCCGCCATCGCACGGAAATGCGTACCCGCCTGATCCGGTGCCACGGACTCGGCTTCGGGGTCCACGCTGCCCAGCACGGTGTGGCACGCCCATTCCGCAAGCGCAACGGCCGTGTACAGCCGGTCGATGGGTGCCGCGAGCGCCAGGCTCACGCCGCCGTCGACGGCGCGCTCAAAGGTCTCAAGCGGCCAACCCAGCGCGCCGAGCACAGGCTGCATGGTCCGCTCCCAGGCCTCGCGCAGGCCCGCCCCGGCATTGGCGTCATCAAGCGCGACGTCGACCACGGCCGCAGCGTCGGCGCAGACGGCATTGCGGCCCGTCAGCCGACGCGCGTCGAGCAGTCGGCAGTTGGTGGTGTCGAACGCGCTCACGATCAGTCGTTGAGTTCGCGCGCGAGCCGCACCCCGCGCTCATCGACGATGAGCTCGACCTCATCGCCGAAGTCGAATTCCGGCAACGCGATGTCGGGCACGGCGCGCTCGGGCGTTTCGCCGCGCGGCGCGGCGCCCTTGCTCGTGTCAAAGTAGATGATCTGCTTCCAGCAACGCCGCACGTCGTCACCGAGCACGAGCACCAGATCGCCCACAGCGGCCGACGCCAGCGCGTGATTCACGGCTTCCTGCTCGTCGACGATGACTTCGATCCGGCTGTCGTCGACACCCGCATCGCGCAAGATGCTCGCGAGCATTTGTGGCACTTCATCCTCACCACGACCCCGCGCCCGGTCATCGCGCTTGCAGATGAAGTGATCGAAGTGCGGCGCGGCCAGCCGCGCGATGTTCTCGATGTCCTCGTCGCGCCGGTCACCCGGCGCCGCCAGCACGATCGTGCGCCGGCCCGCCACGTCGAGCAGGCTCGCAAGCTCGCAAATGGCTTTGACGGCGGCCGGGTTGTGCGCGTAGTCGAGGATCACCTTGAACGGGTGCTCGTCGAAAATGTTCATGCGGCCGGGCGCCTGGAAGAACGAGGTGCCGAAGGTGCGCAGGCCCTGGCGGATGTTGTCGAGGGAGACGTCCATGTTGTAGGCCAGTGCGGCCGCGAACATGGCGTTTTGCACGTTGTGCAGCGCACGACCCTCGAGCGTCGCCGGGATCAGATGCGTCCAGAGCAACGGGATGTGCGTGTCGCTGCCGTAGATTGTGATCATGTGACCGTTGATACCCTGCTCGAGCACAAAGGCCTGGCCGCCCGCATCGATGTGCTGCTTCACGAGCGGATTGTCGGGCCGCATCGTGACGTAGCACAGGCGCTCGGCGTCCGTGTAGTCGGCCATGCGCAGGCAGTGGGGGTCGTCGGCATTGAGTACCGCGGCCTTCTTCGCGATTTCGACGGGCAGCCGCTTGATCTCGGCCAGCTGCTCGATGGTGTCGATGCCGCCGATGCCCAGATGGTCGCCGCTCACGTTGAGGCAGCAGGCCACGTCGCATTCGCGGAAGCCGATGCCCGCGCGCAGCATGCCGCCGCGAGCCACCTCCATGACTGCAGCATCGACGTCGGGGTCACGCAGCACCATCTGCGCCGAGGTCGGGCCCGTCATGTCGCCCTGCACGCTCAGCGAGCCGTCGATGTAGACGCCCTCGGTCGAGGTCAGCCCGACGGTGAAGCCCGAGAGCTTGAGGATGTGCCCGAGCATGCGTGAGGTCGTGGTCTTGCCGTTGGTCCCCGTGATGGCCGCAACGGGAATGCGGCTCGACGTGCCGGGCGGGAACAGCATGTCGATGACGGGTCCTGCGACATCGCGCGGCGTGCCTTCACTGGGCGCGACGTGCATCCGGAAACCCGGGCCCGCGTTCACTTCGCAGATCGCCCCGCCCGTCTCGCGGTAAGAGAGGCTGATGTCCGTCGTCAGGAAGTCGACGCCACCGACGTCGAGCCCGATCGCCTTGACCGTGCGCTCCGCCATCTCGCGGTTGTCGGGGTGCACGACGTCCGTGACATCGATGGCCGTGCCGCCAGTTGAGAGGTTGCCCGTCGAGCGCAGGAAGACGATCTCGTCGGCCGGCGGCACGGAATCCCGGTCGTAACCCGCCTGGGTCATGAGCCGCTCGGCCTGGTGATCGAATTCGAGTCGCGTGAGCACTTTCTCGTGGCCCACACCGCGTCGCGGATCCGCGTTCACGAGATCGACAAGCTCGGCGATCGTGCGCTTGCCGTCTCCCACGACATGGCCCGGCATGCGTTTGGCCGCCGCGATAAGTTTGCCGTCGACCACGAGCATGCGGTGGTCGAGACCCTGGATGTAGCTTTCGACGAGCACGGTGCGCGCGTGCTCGCGCGCCTTGTCGAAGGCGACCTCGACCTGCTCGATCGAGGTCAGCCCGATCGAGACGCCGCGGCCGTGGTTGGCGTCGAGCGGCTTGACCACGACCGGGAAGCCGATGCGCCTGGCCGCGCGCACGGCCAGCGACTGGCTGCGCACCGCGTACTGCTGCGGCACGGGCAGCCCCAGGTCGCGCAGGATGGCGTTGGTCTCTTCCTTGTCGCCCGCGAGATCGACGGCGATGTTGCTGGTGTTGCCCGTGCAGGTGGCCTGCAGTCGACGCTGGTAGCGGCCGTGGCCGAGCTGGATCAGGCTGTAGTTGTTGAGCCGCAGCCAGGGGATCCCGCGCGCCTTGGCAGCCTCGACGAGGGATGCCGTGCTCGGACCCAGCGCGCGCTTCTGCGCGTAGCGAATGTAATTGTCGCGCGCCTCATCGAAGTCCCAGTCGGCCTCGGGCGCTTCGGTCTGCAGCTCGGCGGGCAACAGACTTTGCAGCAGCTTGTTGGCGAGCCGGCTGGCCTCGAGGCCGACGCGGCGGTCGCGGTAGGCGAAGACCATGTTGTAGAGACCGGGCTGGCCCTCGACCGAGCGCGTGCGCCCGAAGGTCACATCGATACCCGCCACGCTCTGCAGCTCGAGCGCCACGTGCTCCATGATGTGGCCCATCCAGGTGCCCTCGTCTTCGCGCAGGCGACGCACGAAGCCACCCGGTTCGCGGTAGCTGCAGCCGTGCTCATCGAGGCCCGGCAGGGCGGCAAGCAACCCGTCGATGAACGCGGGGCCGAGCTTGGCCGAAGGCCAGTGCTCGAGTTCGCCCAGGTCCAGGACGTGGCGGATGACGGGGAAGTGGGCGTAGACCGACGGGCCCACGTAAACGTTGGTAGAGACGACGCGCATCGGTTAGCTCCGGCGACCGCTCGCAGCGGCTTCTTTTGGCGCCGCGGCTCCCTAGCGCGGCTCGCTATTGAGAATACGCACTGCGCGTGGCGATTTCGAATCGTCCGCCCGAGATGAGGATGTGCAGCTTCACGCCAAGCAGGCTCACGGGTTCGCCCTGACGAGCGCGGTCCATGGATGAGAAGCTCATGTCGCTGGGATCGATGACCGTGATACCGCCTGAACCGACAACTTCAAAGCTGTCGCCGGGCTTGATGAAGGCCGCCGTGTCTTCGTCGAGCCCAATGCCGCAGGCAAACGGATTGTAGGCCAGCGCCGTGAGCAGGCGCCCGACCCGGTCACGCTGCCGGAAGTGCTGGTCGATAATGAAGTTATTGGTGAGCCCGAGGCCCGGCGCCAGCGTCACCATGTCAGGCGACGGCGTCGGGCCCTCGCGGCCGCCCGCGATCATGTGCTCGGGCATAAAGGCCGCACCGGCCGACGTGCCCGCGACGTGCATGCCCTCGGCATTGCGGCGGCGAATGAGGCGCGCGACCTGGGTGCCGCCCAGTGTCGTCGACAGCCGCAGCTGGTTGCCGCCCGTCATGAACACGCCATCGGCCATGCCGAGGTATTCGAGCAGGCTCGCATCGTCGCAGTCTTCGCGCGTCTCAAATGGCAGCACGCGCGCGTGGTTCACACCCAGGCGGCGAAACAACTTCTCGTAGTTGCGACCCGTGTCCTCGAGCTGCGAGGCCGTCGGGATGATCGCGATGCGCGCGGGTTTGCCGCCGCAGATCTCTACGAAGCGGTCCAGAATCTCGGGGTTCGAGAGTTTTTCCTCGGCGCCGCCGATGGGAATGATGTAGCCGCGTTTGGTGTTGTCGATGGAGGGTGAAGGCATGCGTGATCAGTCTGTCAAAGCGATTCGAAAGTGCCCGCGACAAGCTGTTCGCCGTCGCGGCGGTGCCAGGTGCCCCGCGCCATCACACCGTCCACAGCGCCCGCGTCATCGAGCACCACAAGATCGGCGTCACCACCGACGGCCAGCCGGCCCTTGCCATGCAGCCGCAGCAGCGTGGCGGGGTTACTTGTGAACGCGGGTAACGCGTCGGCGAGCGGAATGCCGGCCGCCGTGAGCTCGGCGAGTGTGCCGGCCAGGCTATCGGGGGAACCGATACCCATGCGGATGACTTCGCCGGCGTCGTTGAAGTGCGGCAGGCAGCCGCCGCCGTCGGAGCTTACGGTGATGCGGTCGGCGGGGGCGCCGGCCTCGGCGTACCGCAGAAAGCCGTCGGCTGCGGTCCAGGCGTCCTCGTCCTCCTCGACGGGGAACGCGGTGAGGTCGATCCAGCAGCCGGTCTTCGCCAATTCGACGGCCTCGTCAAAGAGCGCGCGGCGGCGATTGCAATGGGTCGGGTGAAAGACGCGCGGCGGCAGCTCGGACTCGGCGAGCGCCATGCGAACCAGTTCGAGGCCGCGCGGCCCGTCGCCCAGGTGCAGGTGTAGCACGCCGGCCTTGCCCGTCATGAGACCCGCCACGTGGGCGTCACTCGCAACACGCAGAATCTCCTCGAGCGTCGGCTGGCTCGAGCGGTGGTCGGAGATGGCGATCTCGCCCACGCCGATCACAGGCTCGAGGTTGACGATGTCGCTTCGGACATCGCCGGTAAACGTGACGGGCGGCACACGGTAACCACCCGTGTAGCACCAGGCGCTCAGGCCCTCGGCGCGCAAGGCACGCGTCGCGGCCAGCAGCTGGCCCGTGTCGCGCGTCGTGTCGTCGGTGCCGAGCAGCCCCAGCACCGTCGTCACGCCCGCCGCTGTAAATAGGCCCAGCGGTGGCGCCGGAACGCGGCTCGCGTAGCCCGACTCGCCCCCGCCGCCCGTCGTGTGTGCGTGACAGTCGACGAAACCCGGCACGACGCGGCGACCCGCGGCGTCCCAGCTCGCGACGCCCAGTTCGGCGTCCAGCGACGGCAGGCTAGCGCCCATCCAGAGCACCTGGCCGCCGCCCACGAGCACGTGCTGCACGCCGAGCGACTCGGGTGCGTAAACATCGGCGTTTGTGATGAGCTGCAGCAAAACAGGCATGGATGCGGTGGAACGGGGCGCAATGGTACCCCACGGTGTCGCGGTGCGGGGCGGTTAGTCCACCCGGAAGTGGATTCGCGCTTCGACGCCCGGCGTATCCAAAAGCTCACCGTCGACGGCACCCGGCTGGTACCTGAATTTGCTGACCGGGGATAGACAGGCGCGTCGCCTGCGCTGGCCAAAGTTCATTCGACGAAGCTCCCGCCCAGCGCCTTGTACAACGCCGCCAGCGCGGTCGCACGGTCCGTTGTGGCGACGGCCAGCTGGTCCTGAAGATCCAGCGAGGTGCGCTCGGCATCGAGCACGGCCAGGAAGCTGTCAGCACCATTGTCGTAGCGCAGCCGCGCGAGCCCGCTCGCGTCCTCGGCCTCGCTCACGGCCACCTCCAGCGTGGCCACGGTCTCCGAAGTGGCGCGGTAGTTGGCCAGTGCGTTCTCGGTTTCTTCGAGCGCGAGGCGCCAGGATTGTTCGAACCGCGCGTAGGCGGCCTCGGCGCGCGCCTCGGCGGCCTGGATGTTGCGCTTCACACGGCCGTAGTCGAGGAAGCGCCAGCTCAATGTTGGCGCGAACCGCCAACGCTCGCCCGAGCCCTGACCAATGGCGCTCTCGGACACACCCGTCCAGCCGAAGCTGCCCAGCAATTCGAGCTTGGGGTAGAGCTGCGCGGTTTCCACGCCAACGCCCGAAACGGCCTCGGCCAGCCGCCGCTCCGCGGCGATGACATCCGGGCGTCGCGCGAGCCAGGCCGCGGGCGTCCCAACCGGTCGAAGCTCCGGCATCACGGGCATGCCCGTCGGGATCGTCAACTGCGCGCGCACATTGGCGGGCGTTTGCGCAGTCAAAACCGCGAGTCGCTGTTCTGCCTGCGTGCGGGCAAACTTCGCACCAGGCAGCGTCGCCGCAACACTGCGCTCCAGAGCGCGGGCACGGGCCACATCAAGCGAGGTACCGCTGCCCGCCTCGAACGCGCGCTCGAGGATGTCGAGATTGTCGGCCTGGTTGGCGAGGTTCTTCTCCAGCAGCGCGATGCGCAGCGCGGCACCGCGCCACGCGAAGTAGGCCTGCGCGGTCTCGGCCACGATGCTGAGCTCTGCCGCGTAAAAGGCCGCCGTGTCGGCCTCGTCGCGGCGCACGATGCCCTCGGCCTGGCGACGCAGGTTGCCGAACAGGTCGATCTCCCAGGCCATGTCGAAACCGAACAGGTTGCGCTCGGCCACGCCGCCGAACGGGAACGCAAACGGATCGTCCTCGGCCTGGGTCACGCGCTCGCGATTGCCTTCCGCCGTAATGGTCGGAAACAGACTGAAGATGCGCAGCCCCGACAACGCGCGCGTCTCATCGCGCACGGCAGCGGCTTCGGCCAGCGTCAGGTTGCGCTCGCGTGCCCGGGCAATGAGCGCGGCCAGCTCCGGCTCGTCGAACACGGCCCAGAGGGCACCCACGTCGTCGTAGTCGGTGACATCGCCCACGGGCGACTCGACAAAGGTCTCGGGCAGCTCGGGCTCGGGTGGCACGTGGTCGGGACCGACCGTGCAACCCGCCAACAGGAGGAGCGTTGCGGTTGCCGCTATCAGGCGGGGGCTACGCATTGGCGTGCTCCGCTGACACCTGCGCTGAACCACGCGACTTGCCGCGCTCCTCGAAGCGGCGCAGCAACACGTAGAACACGGGCGTAAAGATCAGCGCGAAGAACGTCAGCCCGAGCATGCCCGCGAATACCGCCACGCCCATGACGTTGCGGATCTCGCTGCCTGCGCCCGATGCAAACACAAGCGGCAAGACGCCCGCGTTGAAACTGAAGCTCGTCATGAGGATCGGGCGCAAACGAATGCGGCAGGCTTCGATGGCGGCATCGGTGATGCTGCGGCCTGCGCGCTCGAGGTCGCGCGCGAACTCGACGATGAGAATCGCGTTCTTGCAGGCCAGGCCGATGAGCACGACGAGACCGATCTGCGTGAACACGTTGTTGTCGAGGAACGTTGGCGGTGCGACCGCGGGTGGCGGCGGCATGAGTCCCGTCGCGATCTTGAGGCCAAACAGCATGCCTGTGGCCTGGTTGAGCAGCCAGATGCCGCCGACCGCAGCCAACAGACACAGCGGCACCACAAGAATGATCGCAAGCGGCAGCGACCAGCTCTCGTAAAGCGCAGCCAGAACCATAAACACGAAGACGATCGACAGCGGGAACACGAGCCACTGCGCGCTGCTTTGCGTGGCCTGCTGATAGGTCAGGCCCGTCCACTCGTAACTCACACCGCGCGGGAGGGTCTCCTGCGCGATATTTGCCACGACGGATAGCGCCTCGCCCGAGGACAGCACAGCCGGGTCCGTCTCACCCGAGAGGTCGGCCGCGGGATAGCCGTTGTAGCGGATTACGGGATCGGGGCCGAAGGTTTCACGCAGGTTCACCACGCTTGATATGGGCACCATGCGGCCCATCGCGTCACGCACCTTGATGCGCGCGACATCGGAGACCTCGTCGCGGTACTGGGCGTCGGCCTGCACATACACGCCGTAGGTACGTCCGAACCGGTTGAAGTCGTTGACATACGACGACCCGAGGTAGGTCTGCAGCGCCTCGAACACCTCGTCGAGCTGCAGGTTTTGCTCCTTGACCTTGCGACGGTCGACGTCGGCCTTGAGCTGCGGCACGTTGGCCTGGAACGAACTCAACACCGAGAACGGGTCAAAGCCCGGCGTCTGGCGAAGCTGCGCCGCCAGCGAGTTGGTGACATTACTGAGCTCGCCGAAGCCGAGCCCACCGCGGTCCTGCACGTACATCTCGATACCCGCCGAGTTGCCCAGGCCGAGGACGGGCGGCGGCATGAGGGCAAACGCGAGCCCTTCTTCGATGGCCGAGAACTTCACCGTGAGATCCAGCGACAGGAAGCTGCCCGTCTCGTCACGGTCCGCGAACGGCTCGAGGCCGATAAACATCGTGCCGATGTTGGGCGTATTGACGAAGTGGATGCCGTTGAGCCCCGGGAACGACACGGCGTTCTTCACGCCGGGTGTCGACATAGCGATCTCGGCCATCTCCGACAGCATCGCCTCGGTGCGATCGATCGTGGCGCCCTCGGGCAGCAAGGCCACCGCGAACAGGTATTGCTTGTCCTGGGTCGGGATGAAGCCGGGTGGCACGGCGCGGAACGCGAAGAAGCACAGCGCCACGAGCCCGACGTAGAGGACCATGAGCCGGCCGCCGCGGCGGATGTAGCTGCCGACCTTTTTGCCGTACCAGGCCGAACCGCGTTCGAACACGCGGTTGAATGGCCGGAACAACCAGCCCAGGCAGAACTGGATCACGCGGCCTGTGGTTTTCTGCGGCGCGCCCTGCGGCTTGAGCAGCAGCGCGGCCATGGCCGGCGACAACGTCAGCGAGTTGAAGGTCGAGATAGCGACCGAGGCCGTGATGGTGACGGCGAACTGCTGGTAGAACTTGCCTGTCACGCCGTCGAGGAACGCGAGCGGCACGAACACCGCGAACAGCACCAGCGAGGTGGCGACGATCGGGCCCGACACCTCGTCCATGGCGTCGCGCGCAGCCTCGCGCGGCCCCTTGCCCATCTCGATGTGCCGCTCCACGTTCTCGACGACGACGATGGCGTCGTCGACGACGATACCGATCGACACGACAAGCCCGAACAGCGTGAGCACGTTGATCGTGAAGCCGAGCAGCAGCAGGATCGCGAACGCGCCGACGATCGACACGGGCACCGCCAGCAACGGGATGATCGAGGCACGCCAGGTCTGCAGGAACACGACCACGACCAGAACGACGAGCGCCACCGCCTGCAGCAGGGTTGTGATGACCGAGCGGATCGAGTCGCGCACAAACACGGTGGGGTCGTAGGCGACGTCCCAGCTCATGCCCGGCGGGAAATCGCGCGCGAGGCGGTTCATGGTGTCGCGCACCGCCTGCGACAGCTCGAGCGCATTAGCGCCCGGCGACTCGAAGATCGGTATGGCGGAGGCCGCCTGGTTGTCGAGCAACGAGCGCAGCGCGTAGGTGTCGGCACCGAGTTCGATGCGGGCCACGTCGCGCAGCTGCGTGACCTCGCCGGGGTCGCCCGCCTTGACGACGATGTCGCCGAACTCTTCTTCCGTGACGAGTCGCCCGTCGGCGGTCACCGAGAGCTGGATCGGCGAGTCGGGTTGTGGCGGACCGCCGATAAGCCCCGCTGACGCCTGCAGATTCTGCTCGCGGATGGCATCCATGATGTCGCCCGCCGTGAGACCGCGCGCGGCCGCTTTCTCGGGGTCGACCCAGATCCGCATCGAGTAAAGCCCGGCGCCGAACACGAAGGACTGGCCCACCCCTGGCAGGCGGTCGATCTCGTCCTTGATGCGCAGGTTTACGTAGTTGGACAGGTAGGCGCCGTCATAGGTGCCGTCGGGCGAGGTGACGTGCACGACCATGGTCAGCGTCGGCGACGACTTCTCGACGGTGACGCCAAGCTGGCGCACGGCCTCGGGCAGGCGCGGCGTGGCCTGGGTCACGCGGTTCTGGGTGCGCACGGCGGCCAGGTCGATGTCGGTGCCGCTCGCAAACGTCACGGACAGCGTCATGCCGCCATCCGAGCTCGCGACCGACTTCATGTAGATCATGCCCTCGACGCCGTTGATGGCTTCCTCAAGGGGTGCGGCGACCGTCTCCGAAATTGTCTGCGGGTCGGCGCCCGGGTAGCGTGCGATGACCTGCACCGTGGGCGGCACGACGTCCGGGTATTCGGTGACGGGCAGGTTCGGGATCGCGATGCTGCCGCAGATCAGGATGAACAGCGACAGCATGGCCGCGAACACGGGCCTTTCGATAAAGGCCTTGGCAAAGCCTGACATGATCAGTCCTCGCTGGCGGCAGCGGCGGGCGCGGGACCGGCGGGTGCCGTCGCGCGCAGCGGATCGTCCATGGGCACGTCGGTGGGCACCACGGGCGCACCATTGAAGAAGATCTTGCGCACGCCGTTGACCACGACCTTGTCGCCGGGCTCAAGACCCGCGTCGACGACGCGCAGGCCTTCGACCTCGCGGCCCAGCGTCACGTCACGACGCAGCACCGTGTTGTCCTCGCCCAGAACGTAGACGTACTTGCGGTCCTGGTCCGTGAGCACGGCCACGTCGTGGATGAGCAAGGCTTCGAAATCGCTGCGGCCCAACAGGCGCACGCGCGCAAACAGACCGGGAATCAAATAGCCGTCGGCGTTATCGAGAAGCGCACGCCCCTGGATTGTGCCCGTCTCGGGGTTGATGCGGTTGTCGACGAAATCCATGGTGCCGCGAAACGGAAAACCCGTGTCGTCGGCAAGCCCGACCTGTACGGGGTTGGGCGCCTCGCGTGAGCTGGGGCGGTCACCCGTCTGCGCCTGCGCCTGGTACTTCAGGTAGATGCGCTCATCGCCCTCAAAGATGACGTGCACGGGATCGATGGCCACGAGTGTCGCGAGCAGCGTCGTGCCCGGCGAGATGAGATTGCCGACGTCGACGAGTGCCTCGCCGATACGACCCCGCATGGGCGCCTTGAGCACCGTAAATTCGAGATCGAGCTCGGCGCGCTCCAGCGCTGCACGGGCGCTGCCAAGTGCTGCGCGCGCCTGGCGGTGCTCGCCTTCGCGACGCGCCAGTTCTTCCGTAGAGAGCGCGCGTGCTTCGCGCAGGGCTTCGCCGCGGGCGAGTTCGGACTCGGCCAATGCGTAACGGGCCTCAGCCTGGTCGAGGTCAGCGCGCGCGAGTGCGACGGCCGCGCGGTACTCGCGCTGGTCAATCGTAAACAAGGTGTCGCCGGCCTCGACGATCTGGCCGTCCTCGAAGTGCACTTCACGCAGGTAACCCTGAACGCGGGGGCGGATCTCCACGTCGTCCACGGCAGCGATGCGGCCCGTGAACTCGTCCCACTCCGTGATGTTGCGCACGACGACTTCGGACACGCTCACGTTGGCGGGCGGCGGCTGGCCGGGCCCGCCACCGCCGCCGCAGGCGGCCACGAGTGCGGAAAGAACAACGAGGGCTTGGGGTCGCAGGATCCGTGCGACACGCTGGAGGTGCGTCATTGCATCAGTCTCCGGTTGAGCTCGCAGGCTCTGTCCATTCGCGGGCGAGCTCCTCGAGCAGGTCCCGCAGGCGGTCTTTCAGGGGTTCGGGCAGCTCCGGGCAACCGAAGAAATCGGCCCAGAACATGCCCATGGCCGCGAGGCGCAGCAATTGCTGGCGCAGCGCGGCGTCGGAATCTTCGAGTTTGGCCAGTCGCTCGGCCTCGTAGGCGCGCGCCGGCTCCAGCACGGAGGGGTCGTGCATGGCCGCACCAACCATGCCGGAGACGAAGCGACGCCGGTCGGTGTCGGGCGCGGTGTGCACACGCAGAAAACCCAGGAGGTCGGCCAGCGCCTCGGGCTCGTCCTGGGGCCGGTGTTCGGCCTCGGCCGCGTCCCAGTGCTGCAGGTCGTGCTCGATGAGCGCCCGCAGCAAATCCTGCTTGGTCGAGAAGTGGTAGGTGATGCCGCCGCGCGTGATGCCACTGACCTCGACGAGCTCTTCATAGGTCAGTGCGCCGGCGCCTCGTTCCATGACGATCTGGCGCGCGGCGTCGAGGACACGGTTGCGGGCAACGGGGGGACGTGACATGTGCATTACTATACAGAACGTTCTGTTTAGTAACATGGCCATTTCGTGATCGGGGCGGCGGCTGGATGCAACGATCTCCCCGGCTCGCGCATCTCATTAGTACGGGGCTGCGCATCTGCTGCGTTGCGGCCACCGAAGGTGCAATAAACTATAACAATGACGAGCCCGATGATCGCCACCCGCGCCCTGACCCGCACCTTCCACGTTGGTGACGCCACCGTGCACGCTCTGGATGCCGTGGACCTCGAGGTCCACCCGGGCGAATTCGTCGCCGTCATGGGACCGTCCGGTTCGGGCAAGTCGACTCTCATGAATATCCTGGGGTGCCTGGATACGGCCGATGCCGGCGAATACCGGCTGCTTGACGAGCAGGTCAGCGAGCTCGACGACGAGTCACTGTCTCGCATCCGCAACGCCCACATCGGCTTCGTGTTCCAGAGTTTTCACCTGCTGCCGCGCATGACGGCACTCGAGAACACGTTGCTGCCGCTGCGCTACGCCGAGACAGAGCCCGAGGGTGCCCGCGAGCGCGCGCACGAGCTGCTTACGAAGCTCGGCCTCGGCGACCGGCTCGACCACCGCCCCAACCAGCTCTCGGGCGGTCAGCGCCAGCGGGTGGCCATCGCACGCGCCCTCGTGAGCACCCCGCCCCTGCTGTTGGCCGATGAACCGACAGGTAACCTCGACAGTCGAACCTCGGACGAGATCATGCAGCTGTTCACGGGCCTCAACGCCGAGGGTCAGACCATCGTCATGGTCACCCACGAAGACGAAATTGCGGCCTATGCCAGCCGTGTGATCCACATGCGAGACGGGAAGATCGAACGTGACCATGTCAAAGCCGCTTAGCGCACTTGCCGCCATCGTCATCGCTGGTGCGAGCCTGGGGACGGCGCAGGCCGGCCCCTTGCTGACGGGCGTCATCGAGGACGTCAACGCCCAGACCATCGAGATGCCCTCGCTGCCCGGTGGCTGGCAGCGCCGCATCGAGTGGATGGCCGAGGAAGGCTCGCGCGTCGACACGGGCGACATCATCGTCAAGGTCGACCCGGGCACGCTCATCGCCGAAGAGGAAAAGGCGCGCACAGATCTCGAGAAGCAGCAGTTCACAGCCGCGCGCGGTATCGACGAACTCAAGCTGCTTGTGCTCGACGCCGAACAGCTCGTGGCGCTCGCCGAGTCCGACGTGGCGCTGGCCGAACTCGACGCCATCATCCCGGCCGATACGATTCCGCGACTCGACTTCGAGCGCTACCAACTCACGCTCGAGACGGCCAGGCAAACGCTGGCAAGGGCACGCCAGGACCTTACCAATCAGCGTGCGGCGCTTGCCGACCAGGAGCGCCAGGCGGCCCTTGAAGTCGAACAGGCCGAGCGCAACTACAATCGCATCAGCGATGCGCTCGTCGCCACCGAGATCCGTGCCGACAAACCCGGCTTCATGATCTACGCCGAGAACCCGTTCACGGGCCGCAAGATCTACCCGGGCGACACGCTGTACGCGGGCCTCAAGATCGCGTCGGTCGCGAGCCGCGACGACCTGCAGGTGCGGCTCTGGATCCACGAAGCCGACTTTCTCGAGGTGCAGCCCGGCCAGCGCCTTGAAGTCGCAGCCGACGCGCAGGGCATCGAGCCGTTTGCGGCCACGATCAGCTGGCGTTCGAGCCAGGCCATCTCCCGCGAAGAGTGGAGCGACAGTGGCTACTTCGAAGCCTTCGCGAAACCGCGTGGTGCACTGCCCGCCGCCATCATGCCCGGCATGAGCGTTCTGGCGGTCTCGGACGGCGGAGAAGCATTGTGAGGGCCTGGAAGCCGCTGACGCTGACCGCTGCGCTTGTCATTAGTGCATCGCTGCCCGCCGAGCAGTGGCAGGTGCTCGAAGCCGGTGACCGCCCGATCACCGTCACGGCCAGCGGCGTGGTGGCCTCGCGCGAGGCGCAGCGTTTCGGTCCCCCGCCCTCACAGAGTTGGCGCATCACGATCACGAAGCTCGCACGCGAGGGCACGCGCGTGAAGAAGGGCGACGTTTTGGCGGAGTTCGACGGCGCGGCCACCGATGACCGGCTCAAAGACAAGCAGGCCGAACTCGCCCGCAAGCGCTCCGAACTCGCGTCGCTGCTCGAGTCGCAGTCGCGCGAAATCGAAGACGACAAGGTACGCCTGGCCGCGGCCAAGAGTGATGCCGAGAAAGCGGCGCGCAAGGCGGCCGTCGACCCCAAGGTCTATGCCGGGCTCGAATACCGCAAGCTCGTTGAAGAACGCCGCGCCCGCGAAGACATTTACCGCCGCGAGCAGTCCCGCACAGCGCTCGTCGAGCGCGTGCGCCAGTCCAAGGTTGCCGAGCTCGAGGCCGACATCCGACGCCTCGAGAGCGAAGTCGCGGGCGCGAAGGCCGAGCTCGAGTCGTTCACGATTCGCTCGCCGCGCGACGGCCTTGTGATCGTGGGCACCGACCAGAAGGGCCAGAAGCTCGACGCCAATGACGCGGTGAATCCCGGCATGACGGTCGTCGAGGTCATCAATGACGAGGCGCTTGTGATCGAGGCCGAGGTGCCCGAGTTTGCGGCCGCGAGCCTCCAGGTTGGCCAGTCGGCACGTGTGGCGCTCGATTCCGCCGGCAACGGTGAGCTCGACGGCACGATCGTCGAGGTGTCGAGCATCGTGCGGCGCCAGTCCCGCTTCTCGCAGGCGATGGTGCGTGACGTCTCGATCCAGCTTGCCGACGACGCGGTGCCGCTGCGACCCGGCATGTCGACGCAAGTCACACTCGTTGTCGATACCGTTTCGAATGCGCTCGCAGTCCCCGAACAGGCCCTGCGCTACCGCGACGGACAACCCGGTCTCATGGTCCGCGGCGACGGCTGGCAGCCTGTGACACTGGGCGGCCTGAGCGCCGGCTTGCGCATCATTGTCGACGGCGTCGACATCGGACAGGAGATCGCTCTGTGAACACCGCGGCCCGCTTGACGCTTGCCGTCACGACGCTACTCGTCGCAGCCTGTGGCAGCGAAACGGCAACGATGCCGACCGTATCCGCGTTGGCTAAAGACGTGGAGTTCACCGTGCCCGCCCGAGGGGAGCTTGTGGCCTCCGAGGCCTTGCCTGTGGCACTGCCGCCGGGCATCCGCATGGGCTTCAACATTTCCTGGATGGCGCCTGAGTTCTCTGAGGTGAGCAAGGGTGAGGTCGTCGCCCGCTTTGACGACGAGCGCATCCTCGAGACGCGTCAGGACACGGCGCTCGCGATCGCAAAGTCCGACTTCAAGCTCGCCGAACTCGAACGCGTGGGCGCACTCGAGCAGGTGCGCATCAACCACGAGTCCGACCGCGTGGACGGCGAGAAGACCATTACCGAAACCTACGCCAACGTCGATGAGCGGCTCATGAGCCGTAACGAGATCATCGACGCGCTTTCCGACGTCGAATACCTCAACGTCGCCTCGGCCTTCCTCGAGTGGCAGTGGGAGACCTTCGACCAGCGCACGCAGGCCGAAGCCAACACGATCATCGCGGAGCAACAGGGCGAGAAGGCCAAGCTCGACAAGCAAGACACCGCACTCGGCATGATGGAGTTGCGCAGTCCGGCCGACGGTACCTTCGTCTACGCCGAAACGCCCTGGGGCGAGAAACTCGGCAAGGGCAAGCGTGTCTTCCCGGGCATGCCCGTGGGCGTATTACCCGTCAAAGGCAAAGTGCGCGCACGGCTCTACGTGCCCGAAAGCGAAGCCATCGGGCTTGCCGAGGCGCAGGCCGTGCGCTTCCGTCTCGACAGCGCCCCCGATCAGTCGTTCACGGCGCGCGTCGTTTCCGTGTCTGCCGTTGCCACGCCGCTCGATCGTGAGAACCCGCAGAAGTACTTCACCGTGGAGGCCGACATCGACAACATCGATGCCGAGCTCATGCGCGTCGGCAGCCAGCTTCGTGCTGAGATCATTACGGGCGCGCTCGAAGACGCCATTGTCGTGCCGTCACAGGCCGTGTACGGCGACGACGGCGCAGCCTGGGTCTATGTCGCTGCGGGCGGCGAGCCCGAGAAGCGCACCATCACGCTCGGGCAGCGCGGCGCCGATCTCGTTGAGATCGCCGACGGGCTCGAGCCCGGTGAACGTATCGCGCTCATCAGCCCGGACGAAGCCGGGTGAGCACGAGCCGCTACGAAGGCCTGGCGCTGGATATTCGCCAGGCGCTGGGGCAACTCTCGCACCACCGAATGCGCACGGCGCTGACGCTGCTGGGCATGGTCTTCGGTGTAGGCGCCGTCATCGCCATGCTCGCCGTCAGCGAGGGTGGCAAGCGCGAGGCGCTGCAGATGATCGAGGGCATGGGCCTCAACAACCTCATTGTCGAGGCGCGCGACGCCGACGGTGAGGCGCAGAAGGAAGTGCGCAAGTTTTCCCCGGGCCTGTCCGTGCGTGATGCCGAGGCGGCGCGCTCGACACTGCCCTTCGTCGAGTCCTGGGCGGGCAGCCGCGAGTTCCGGACCTGGGGCCTGTTCAGCCGCGAGGGTGACAGTGGCGCACGCGTGTTTGCCGTCAGTCCCGAGTACTTTTCGTTGTCGAGCCTGAGCGCCGAACGCGGCGGCCTGTTTACGGCCGAAGACGACCAGCGCTTCGCGCAGGTGGCCGTGCTGGGCAGCGGTACGGCGCGCGAGCTGTTCCCCAATGGCGATGTCATTGGTCGCTACATCAAGGTCAACCACCTCTGGCTCGAGGTCGTGGGTGTGCTCACGGATCGCCAGGTCAGCGACGGGGAGTTCGAAGGCCGGGACGTGGGTGGCGAGAGCGACCATGTGTACCTGCCGCTGCAGACGGGCCTTGCCCGCCTCAAGACCGAGTCGCTCGAGTCCGAACTCGACGAGATCAAGCTGCGCATCGGCGCCGGCATTGCGCCGGCACAGGCGGCACGCGCGATCGGTCACCTGCTCGACCGACGCCACTCGAACCAAAACGACTACGAGATCGTGGTGCCCGCGCGGTTGCTCGCGCAGCACCAGCAGACGCAGCAGATCTTCACGATCGTGATGTCTGCCGTGGCGGGCATTTCATTGCTCGTCGGCGGCATCGGCATCATGAACATCATGCTGGCCAGTGTGCTCGAACGAAAATCCGAAATCGGGCTGTTGCGCGCCATTGGTGCCAAGCAGGCTGACGTCGTGCGCCAGTTCCTCGTCGAGACCTCCGTCATCGCGGCCATCGGGGCCTTTCTGGGCGTGGTGCTCGGAATCGTGCTCGCCTACGTGATCGCCGCGTTCGCCGGCTGGGCCGTGGCCTGGTCGATCATCGTGATCCTTGTGGCGGTCGTGACCTGTATTGCGATTGCCGTGGGTTTCGGCGTCTACCCCGCCTTGTCTGCTTCGCGGCTCGATCCCGTTGCCGCATTGCAGTCGGACTGAGTCCACGAATAGCCCGTGAACTGACCCCGCGTCACGGACAAGCACGGTGTCGCTGCAAGTCTCGCAGCGACGCTCAGACGAGGTAGTGGTCGGCCAACAGCGCCGCGAACAGCAGCATCAAGTAGTTGATGGAGTAGGCGAACATCGGCATCGCCGCATCATCGTCCGCGTCGCGTGACAGGCGAACCGCGTGGCGCAGGAATACGGCGCCGAGCGCCAAGGCGCTGGCCAGGTAAATGAGCCCGCTCATGCCGGCAAGCCATGGCAATAACGTGACGATCACAAGTAGCACGGTGTAGACGAACACCGAGAGCTTGGTGAAGGCGACGCCGTGCGTCACGGGCAGCATGGGCGTGCCGACCTTGGCATACTCATCGCGCCGCGCGATGGCGAGCGCCCAGAAATGGGGTGGCGTCCAGATGAAGATGATCAGAAACAGGAGTAGCGCGTGGGCGTGCACCTCGCCCGTTACGGCGACCCACCCCAGCACGGGCGGCGCGGCGCCCGCGGCCCCGCCGATGACGATATTTTGCGGCGTCGCAGGCTTCAGGTAGACCGTGTAGATCACGGCGTAACCGATGAGCGAGGCGAAGGTGAGCACGGCGGTCAGCGGGTTGACGAGCCACCAGAGCACGGCCATCGACGCGCCTGCGAGCAGGCCCGCGAAGGTGATCGCCTGGCGTTCAGTGAGTGCACCCTGTACGAGCGGCCGGTGCTGCGTGCGGGCCATCTGCGCGTCGACGCGTGCGTCGATCAACTGATTGATCGCCGCCGCCGATGATGACGCCAGGCCAATGCCGAGCGTACCGAAGACGAGCGCGTCCAGAGGCGGCAGCCCCGGCACGGCAAGCAGCATGCCCACCACAGCCGTGAACACGATCAGCATCACGACGCGTGGCTTGGTGAGCTCGTAGTAGTCGCGCAGCGACGCCGCAGCGGTAGCGGCGATGGGCGCTTCAACCTCGCGCATGTCGGCTCTCATAGTTAAGGAACAGCAGCGCGAGCAGCAGCAGCGCGCCGCCCGCATTATGCGCGGTTGCGAGCCAGAGTGGGAGCGACCACTCGATAATGCCCACGCCGATCGCAAGCTGCAGTGCCAGCGCGGCGAGTACAGCACCACCCGCGACACGCAGGCGGAAGCCCCCGCGAATGAGTAGAGCGATACCCAGGACCAGGAGCACGAGTGTGACCACGATGGCGCCGATGCGATGCGTCAAGTGGATAGCCGCGCGCGCCGGGCCGTCAAGCACGCCGCCCTCGTAGTCGATCCCGAGGCCTCGCCAGAGCACGAAACCCTCGCCGAAATCGGCCTCTGGCCACCACTCACCCTGGCAGGTCGGCAGGTCGGGGCAGGCCAGCGCCGCGTAATTGGTACTGGTCCAGCCGCCCAGCGCAATCTGACCAAACACGATCACGAGCGCCAGCGTGGCCCAGGGCACGAATCGGCGCGCGGTCTCTGACACGGCCTCTGGCGAGGGCGCACGGTCGCGCCATGCGTTAAGCGTAAGCCAGAACAAAAGGCCCAGCGTGGACATGCCGCCAAGCAGGTGCAGCATGACGATCACGGGCTTGAGCAGCAGCGTTACCGTCCACATGCCGAGCATCGCCTGGAAGGTAATCAACGCCGCGAGCGCCGTCGGCAATGCCACGGGGTGGGCGGGGTCTTGCCGCCGCGCGCGCCACGCCGCGACCGTGATCGCGAATACGAGCAGGCCCAGCGTGCCGGCAAAGTAACGGTGGATCATCTCGTTCCACGCTTTTTGCGTTTCCACGGGACGTTCCGGGTAGGTCTCGCTCGCGAAGGCAAGCTCCGTCTCGCTCTGCGGTACGGTCAGCGTGCCATAGCAGCCCGGCCAGTCCGGGCATCCAAGTCCGGCGTCGGTAAGCCGTACCCAGGCGCCCAGCACGACCACACCGAACGCAAGTGCGGTGGAGAGGGGCAGAAGGCGGCGGTACCAGGCGGCTGAGTGGTTCGAGTCTGTCATCGTTGTCTGCTGGTCGTGACCCTGCCGCGAGTGGCGCGGAGCCAGGCGGCGCGACGCACGGCCGGCGGCCGCTCGCGGGTCTCAATGAGTGGAGGTTCTGGCCGTGGCCACATCCGGTGCGGCCGCGAACCAGGCTCGTGATTATACTGGAAATACAGGCTCGACGAAGGACTGCGGCGGCTTTTTGCACACGTTCTGCGGGCGTCTAAGCGGCGACTCAGGCGGCAGAACCCGGCGGCCATCGACAAGCCATCGACCGCGCTCGAAAGTGCTACTGGGATGCTCTGGCGGATCACAGCTGTGGCTGCTCAGCAGGCGCCCTGAACCTGACGTGACACACTCGGAAACCGTGCTGCGCAGCGCTCGACCCACTCGATACGGGTTGTCACAGTCGGCCGCGTCAGCCCTGCCCGTGCTTCATTAGATCGCGGCATCCGCGCTACGGATAACCGAAGCCGCTTCACAGGCCTCGCCATGATCCACCTGCCATCGTCGCAGCCAGGCAAGTTGATCCGTATGTCACTGAATCCAATATTGTTCTTCGGTCTACGCAGCTTCGGGGCAGACGGCTGTTTCAACCCCGCATCGTGCTCATCGGCCGAAAAGCCGCACCGCCTCGTTGCTTTTTGTTGCAAAAACCCTGCAGCGTTGCCGATGCCGTTCTTGTATCCTGACGCCGCCCAGACTTGCCGTTTTTATGTGTAACGCATTGGTCACACTTCGGCACTAGGCTTGGCGGCCCTCATAGAAACAACTACACATCCAGCCCTGCAGGGGGAGAGCGTGAACAAATCAAAATCCTCTAGCTATTTGAGAAAAGTAGCTGCAAGCCTATTGGCGTGCTTTTCGCTAGCCGCGGTATTTGCTAGTGCACCCGCGATAGCTCAAGAAACCACCGGTTCCGTACGCGGGATCATCACGGGTCCAAGCGGGACGCCGGTCGCGGGTGCCACCGTGACGGTGACCAGTTTGTCGACGGGCCTGACCCGGAGCACCTCGTCCGATGAAAACGGCTTGTATGTCGTCCGTCAGCTTCCGGCGGGCGTGAGCTACAACGTCACGGTGACCTCATCGCAGGGCAACGCCTCCACAGAGAATCTGGCATTGACGGTCGGCCAGCAGGCGCAGCTGAACTACGCGCTCAGTTCACTGGAAGAGGTCGTGGTCATGGGTCGGATCCCGGAGGTCGCTGAGACAGCGATTGGTCCGACGGCGGTATTCGATCTCGAGGCGCTTCAGAATTCGCCGGCGATCAACCGCAACATCAACGACATCATCGGCCAGGACCCGCGCGTCTACATCGATCAGTCCAGCAACGCGGACTCGATTCAGTGCAACGGCGCGAACCCGCGTTTCAACAGCCTGACCATCGATGGCATTCGCCTGAATGACGGTTTCGGCCTGAACTCGAACGGCTACCCGACACAGCGTATGCCGTTCCCGTTTGACGCGGTCTCCGGTGTTGCCGTTGAGCTGGCGCCCATGAGCGTCATTTACGGCGGCTTCTCGGCCTGCAACATCAACGCTGTGACCAAGTCCGGCGGTAACGAGTTCACGGGCTCGGTATTTGTCGACTTTACAAGCGACGCGTTCCAGGGTGATTCGCTGGAAGGCGACGATATCCAGGTCACCGACTACGACGAAACCCGCTACGGCTTCGAGTTTGGCGGCCCGATCATGAAGGACAAGTTGTTCTTCTACGCTGCTTACGAGTTCTACGACGGCGTCGACTTCAACGATCGTGGCGCGATTGGTAGCGGTGCAGTCAACGAAGTTCTGGTCACACAGGCCGAGCTTGATGAGATCGCGCAGATCTCGCGCGACGTGTACGGCTTTGACCCGGGCAGCAGCGCACCGGGCACGTTCTCATTCGAAGATGAGAAGTACATCGCGAAGCTGGATTGGTACGCCACCGACACGCAGCGCGTTGCGTTTACGTACATGCACAACGACTCGTTCAACGCGACCGCATCGGACGGTGAGAACATTGAATTCGAGTTCTCGGATCACTTCTACAACCGCGGAGCGGACCTGGATTCGATCATCCTGAGCCTGTACTCGGATTGGAACGCGAACTTCTCGACCGAATTCCGCATCTCTCGCAGCGATGTCGACTTCCTGCAGGAGCCGCGCGCCGGCAACGAATTTGGTGAGATCCGCGTGGAACTCGACAACGTTGACGTCTACCTGGGCGGCGACGACAGCCGACACGCGAACGCGTTGAATTACACGATCGACCAGCTCGTGGCCCGCGGCCGCTACCAGGCCGGTGATCACTCCATCACGTTCGGTGTTGAGCGCGAAGCCTACGACATCTTCAACCTGTTCTATCAGCACGTTGATACCGAGCTTCGTTTCGACAGCATTGACGATTTCCGCAACGGCCAGGCGGCCCGCGTTTACTACGGCAACGCCATCAGTAACAACGAAGCCGACATCGCCGAAGCGTTCGAGTACTCGATCAACTACTTCTACCTGCAGGATGAGTGGCAGGTGAGTGATCGTCTGAGCCTGACCTACGGTCTGCGCTACGACTACTACGAAACGAGCGATGCGCCGAACCTCAACCAGGACTTCCTGGCGAGCTACGGCTTTGGCAACAACGAGACGCTGGACGGCCGCGACCTGCTGCAGCCGCGCTTCGGCTTCACGTACGACGCCACGGATACGATCAGCATTCGCGGCGGTATCGGCCTGTTCTCGGGTGGTAACCCGAACGTGTGGCTGTCGAACACCTACAGCAACACCTCGACGACGGCCGTTCAGGCGCGAATCGATGGTGTCGACCTGTTTGCACAGACCTACACGAACTGTGAGGCCGGTGTACCCGTGCAGGGCCCGGGTTACTGCGTACCGCAGAACATCGCGGACGTCGTCGCGGCCGGTGACGGCAGCAACTTCGAGATCAACTTCCTCGATCCCGATTTCGATATCCCGAGCGAGTGGAAGTTTACGGCTGGCCTGACCTGGTTTGCACCGCGCGACTGGACCGTGTCTGCGGACGTGCAGGTCACGCGTGGCAACGACTCGGCGATCTTCAAGCGCGCCGACCTCGAGCAAGTGGGTGTGACGGCTGACGGCTACCCGGACTATGACAGTGTGCGTGAGCCTGCGTTCGTACTGACGAACGCCAGCAACGGCAACCGTTCCGAGTCCATTTCGGTTGGCGCCTTCAAGAGCTGGGACAACGGTATCGACCTGCGAGTCGGCTACGCCTGGACGGAAGCGGAAGACGTGAACCCGATGACCTCATCGATCGCGTTCTCGAACTACATCAACCGCGCGTTCGTCGATCCCCAGGCTGAAGAGCTCGCCCCGTCCAACTGGGCGATCGAGCACCGCTTCACGGCGGTCATGAACTACACGAACTACTTCTTCAACGACTACGCGACGCGGATTTCGCTGTTCGGTCAGTACAACTCGGGCCTGCCCTACAGCATCACGCTGGACGGCGCTGCCGGTACGATCGGCGCGTTCGGTTTCACGCCGTTCCTCGACTTCGAGCAGAACGTTCTGCCGATCGGTGGGACGCGTAACAGTGAAACCGGTTCGTCGTTCAGCAAGATCGACCTTCGTGTCTCGCAGGAACTGCCTGGATTCGCTGAGAACCACCGCGGCAGCTTCTTCTTTGTCATCGACAACCTGACGAACCTGATCAACGACGATTGGGGCATCCTCGAGCAGCCTTCATTCCCGTACGGCGTGACGGCTGATCAGGCGGCGATGGGTCAGGCGGAGCAGCGCAACGGCCAGACCTCGCTCTGGACCATGCGCTTCGGTCTGCGCTACGAGTTCTAAGCCGTAGCGTCATCCGACCTGAAGACCCGGCGAGGCGAAAGCTTCGCCGGGTTTTTTTATGCGCGGGGCTGTTGCCGCAGTGGAGCCATGGCCCGGCGCAATCCAGTCAGGACATCGACAACGTGACCTGGGCTGCAAAAAGGCAACACAGATGCTGCGGTGCACCGTGCTGCTGGCCTATAATGCGCGCCTGAAAATTAGGACAGGCCGACTCGCGAGATGGGGCGCAGCCCTGGGGACCTCGATGATGCGGGACGGCCACAACGGAGCAAATCAGTGAGTGCCGAAGCCGATCGCAAATTCTTCGACCTGTTCATGGTCGTCCTGGCCGCACTTGTCGGTATTTCTGTGCTGATCTGGGTGATCTCGGACCGGATTTCCGATGGCACGCAAAAGCAGTACCTGGCGGAAACACCCGAGTATCAGGCCGAGATTGCGGACCGCATTGCGCCGGTCGGCAATGTTCGCCTGCCCGGCGAAGCCGCGGCCGCGGAAGCCGCGGTGCAGGCCGTGCCCGAGCCCGTCGCCACGGAGCTCACGGGCGCGCAGGTCTACAACGCCAACTGCGGCGCCTGCCACACCAACGGCATTGGCGGTGCACCGAAGACCGGTGACGGCGACGCCTGGGTCGCGCGCGCCGCGCAGGGCCTCGAGATTCTCCGTGACCACGCCGTCAATGGCTACCAGGGTGACGCGGGCTACATGCCGGCCAAGGGCGGCAACGTGGGCTTGAGCGACGACGAAGTACACCGCGCCGTGGATTACATGCTGGCGGAATCTGGTCAGTAATCGCTTGCGCCGGAACGCGGCGCCGCGGCATAAAAAAAGGCCACCGAAATCGGTGGCCTTTTTGTTTTCGCGTGAGTCTTTGGAGACTTACGGCTGGTAGGGCAGCGACGAGTGGTGCTGAATGATGCGCAGCGTGCCGTCGGCGTCCTTCTTGTAGCCCCAGCTCTTGTCCACCGTCGTCACCTGACCGTCTTTGTCGGTCATGATGACCCAGCCCATCCACATGGCGACGTCGCCTTCGATGAAGCTTGCCGAGGTCTCGGAGCGGCATTCGCGCCAGCCCTTGAGGGCAAAGCCGCCGTCGAGCGGGTAGTCGTCGTCGTGGCCGACGAAGTAGGACAGCGCGCCCTTCTTGGTCGGGCGGAACGTCTTCTCGCCGCTGGCCAGCGTCGGCTTGAACAGGACCGGGCCGAGGTTGTAGCCGTAAGCGGCATCAAGCACGCCGTCGGCAACGCTGCGGGCACTATCGATGCCGTCGGCATCGTAAGCCTTGGCGATGGCGATAAGCGCTTCGCCCCATGCTATCCGTGCCTGGTCGAGTTCCGATTCAGTAATGCTCACGTTGACTCCTTTACTTCATCAATACGTGTTGTCGCCGCCAGCGCCCCTTCAAGGACACCTGTGACGATCGTGGGGTGGTCCGGCCAAGCTCGGGTGCGGCCTGGCTAGACAGAACTGGTGCACGGCGCCACAGTGGCCCGAGCGCGTCTGTTATATCGTAACGACTGCACACATTCATAAGATTTTCGCGAACAGTTACAACGAGTATTACCACCTGTGGGCTACAGCGGCTTCCATCCCTTAGCGAGAGAGCAAGACGCTTACGCTGGAGGGAACTCTCAACCTAGGGCATCACCCGTCGATTCTGGCGACAAGACGGTGCTGTCCATGTAGGGATGAACCTAGATGCTATCGGAACGAAATCTCACGAACCGATATCTACGATTCAGATGGCGAATACGATGCAGCATTTCCGGGCACTGCAGATCGTTACGACTGGGGACACTGGTACTCGTCAATATCATCGTTCGCGAGCGGGTACTGCAACACCCTGATTATCTGCCTGGAGGGTAATAATCAACTCCCACCATAGTGTGTAGATCGAAGTCACAGGTCGCGATGGAACATGAAACTGGGCGTAGGCGTCATAGGTGCATTCTTAGCCGCTTCTGCGGCACTTGCTGCATCAATTCACTATTTCCTTAGCCAGCCGAGACCGCCTAGCTCCACTGGTGATCAATCGGTATGCAGTGAGCTAGCAGGGGAAGGGCAGGACTGTTCGGACAAGGTCTTGAACAACCAGACGCCCGTTGCGGCCACTGTCGACTCTGCGCGCGATGCAGCAATCGTCCGCAAAGGTGTTGCTGGCTCTGTGGATCCAAGTGTCCAGTCTCAATCGGTCAAAGATGAGGCACAACCCACTAGCCTCCAACAATCTGCCAGCTATGCGGAACTCTATGAGCTGTATCGCCAAAGACCAGGGGGCGAGATCGACAGATTTGGTCAGACTCGAAGATCAAGGTTCATTTCCGGGTTTGCTGCGACGCCCGGTGACGAGTTCACTAGCTGGGTGGATGAGCAGTTCAGTCGGCCAAACGCAGATCTCCGGGTGATCGAGCGCAACGTCAGCCTAGTGGATGAGTTTATGGAGCGGGCAGTAGGGCAAGACCGTCTCCAAATCAGAACTGAGTGCGCCGAATCCGTTTGCAGACTCGAGATGCCTATCGAGATATTTCGCCGAATCCGGGCGATAGAAAGACTCCAGGATCTTATAGACACGGAGACATTTATCGACGTGCCAATCGTCGGGTTCCGGAGACTCGATGAGCGCTTCATGGTCGTTCACATAGTCCGCGAAGATGCCGACCTGTTTCGCGAGCAATGAGCCTCAAGCGTAACTCTGGCTATCGCGATTGCGGATTGGGGCTATGGTGACCAGCAGGAGCTGTCGTGGGAGCTCGAAGCGACAACGCTTCTGCCATGTCGTCTTCACCAATGTAGTCGCGGCCGGCTAGGTCGCTCACCGTGCGCGCCACCCGCAACACGCGGTGACAGGCGCGCGCCGACAAATGCAGTTGATCAGCCGCACGTTCCAGCAGCGCCTGCGCCGCATCTGCGCCTTCGAGCAAGGCGCCCAGCCGCGCCGGACTCAAGCGGGCGTTGGAACAACCCTGGCGATGGTGCGCCCGCCCGCGCGCGTCGCGGACCCGGGCAGCAACTGGCGGAGACTCGGTTCTTGGTGACTGGCTGCGCAGCGTCTTGAACGGCACACGGCCCAAATTGACGCTGAGGTCGATGCGATCCAACAAAGGCCCTGACAGACGTCCCTGATAACGCAGCACCTGGTCCTGGGAGCAGCGGCACAGCGTATCGGGGTCGCCCAGGTAGCCGCAGGGGCAGGGGTTCATAGCGGCCACAAGCTGGAAACGCGCGGGGAAACTGACGTAGGCATTGGCGCGCGCGATGTGCACCCGTCCAGTCTCCAGCGGCTCTCGCAACATCTCCAAGGCATGTCGCGAAAACTCAGGCAGCTCATCGAGAAACAGCACACCGTGGTGGGCGCGACTAATCTCGCCGGGGCGCGGTCGCGAGCCGCCACCGACGAGTGCAGCCGCCGAGGCCCCGTGGTGCGGGGCGCGGAAGGGTCGCTGACTCCAGTGCGCTATCGACGGCGCCGGCCCGGTGACCGACCGGATCGTGGCCACCTCGAGCGCTTCGGCATCGGTCATCTCGGGCACGAGACCCGGCAAGCGAGCCGCGAGCATGCTCTTGCCGCTGCCGGGCGGCCCGATCATAAGCAGGTTGTGCCCACCGGCCGCCGCCACTTCCAGCGCGCGCTTCGCACCGTGTTGACCGCGCACGTCTGCAAGGTCGGGCACCATCGCCGTGTCTGCATCAAAGATACGCCTTGGCGCGACTTCGACAAGCGGCTGCTTGCCGGACAGATGATCGACGGCATCGCTGAGTGTGGCCACAGCGTGGACCCGGGCCCCTGGCGCCAAAGCTGCGACGTCGGCGTCGCGCGGCCCCACGATGACACTGCGACCGGCAGTCGCGGCCGCGATGGCCGCCGGCAGCACGCCCGCGACGGACGCCACGCGACCCGCCAGCGTCAGCTCACCAAAGCACTCTGTGTCATCAAGCAGGGTCGAGCGGAGTTGGCCCGATGCAGCCAGGATGGCGAGCGCGATGGCGAGATCAAAACGACCACCCGATTTGGGCAGGTCGGCGGGTGCAAGATTGACGACGATGCGCGAAACGGGAAAGTCGTAGCCTGAGCTCGCGAGTGCACCGCGCACGCGATCGCGGCTTTCGCGCACCGTCGTTTCCGCGAGGCCCACGATATTGAAAGCGGGCAGGCCGCCCGCCAGCTGCACCTCAACCGAAACCGGTGGCGCGTCGAGGCCGCGCTCACCGCGGCACCGCACCCTGGCATATCCCATCGCCCGCTCCTGTTACCGGAGCGGCGGGACGCCTGTCAGTCGTCGCTCAGGCCCTGCTCCAGGTCGGCCAGGCTGGCTTCGAGCGCCTCGAGGCGTTCCCGCGTGCGCTTGAGCACGGCGGCCTGGACATCGAACTCCTCGCGCGAGACGAGGTTCATCTTGCCCAAACCCGAGCTCAGCACGGACCTGAAGTTGCGCTCGATGTCTTCGTGCGCCGTGCGCAGGTTCTGCGGGATCGCGTCGGCGAGGCGTTTGGCCAGCCCGTTCAACGTGTCGTCATTGGTCACTTGAATGCTCTCCGGAGGGGCGCCCGATGCGCCGCATACGTTTCGTCGCGATGGTGCCAGAAAGACCCGGGTCGCGAGACGTGAATCGCCATAGCGACGGCCGCCAAGCTGGTGCATTGCAGTAGCAGCCTTGCACCACTTTGGTGCGATAGCCAACACGCCCTGAATCTAAGCCGTTCATTTTAATAAGGTTTCTTGTTGGCACGGTTAGTGCTTTGAGCAAACCTCGGCAGCATGCGGGCCAGGTGTCGCAGGCGGTCCCGTCGATTTCGACCGGGGCGGCCCGCGGAAGGGAGGCGCCAACTGCGGCCAATGACAAGGGGCGGCCCCAGCGGCCACGAGAAGGAGCATCCATGAAGCTGATCACAGCCATCATCAAGCCATTCAAGCTCGATGACGTGCGCCAGGCGGTTGCCGATATCGGTATCCAGGGCATCACGGTCACCGAGGTCAAAGGCTTTGGGCGTCAACGCGGACACACCGAGCTGTACCGCGGCGCAGAGTACGTCGTCGACTTCCTGCCAAAGGCAAAAGTCGAACTGGCGGTAGACGACGAGATCGCAGAACAGGTCGTCGAAGCCATCATCAACACGGCACGAACGGGCAAGATCGGAGACGGCAAGATCTTCGTCACCCAGCTCGAACAGGCCATCCGTATTCGCACCGGCGAAACGGGCAAAGAAGCCGTATAGGGCTCAGGGGTAATTCAGGTGGAAGAACTCGCAACACAAGTCTCGGGCATCAGTTATGCCCTCGACACTTTCTATTTCCTTGTCATGGGCGCGCTGGTCATGTGGATGGCCGCGGGCTTCACGATGCTCGAATCGGGCCTCGTCCGTTCCAAGAACACGGCCGAGATCCTGACCAAGAACGTCGGTCTCTACTCGATCGCCTGCATCATGTACATGCTCTGTGGTTACAGCATCATGTACCCGGGCGGCGATTTCGCTGGTGGCTACTTCGACGCCATCGCCAACATCAGCATCCTCGGCTCGTCGGACAATGACGCGGCCGCGGTCGCCGATGGCAACTACTATTCCGGCCTTTCAGACTTCTTCTTCCAGGTGGTCTTCGTGGCTACTGCGATGTCGATCGTCTCGGGCGCCGTTGCCGAGCGCATGAAGCTCTACGCCTTCTTCGTGTTCGCCATCGTACTCACGGGCTTTATCTACCCCATTCAGGGATTCTGGAAATGGGGCGGCGGCTGGCTCGATCCGGGCAATGCCGGCGAGCGCTTCCTCGATTTCGCCGGTTCGGGGGTTGTGCACATGACGGGCGCGGCTGCAGCGCTGGCCGGCGTCATCCTTCTTGGTGCCCGCAAGGGCAAGTACGGCAAAGATGGCCAGGTACACCCGATCCCGGGCGCCAATCTGCCGCTCGCCACGATCGGTACGCTGATCCTCTGGCTGGGATGGTTCGGCTTCAACGGCGGGTCGCAGCTGCAGGTCACGGGCATCGAGAACGCCAACGCCGTCGCGCTGATCTTCGTCAACACGAACATGGCCGCAGCCGGCGGCCTGGTCGCCGCGATGCTGTTGTCGCGATTCTGGTTCGGCAAAGCAGACCTCACCATGATCCTGAACGGCGCTCTCGCAGGCCTCGTTGCGATCACGGCCGAGCCGCTAACGCCAGCACCGCTCGAGGCCACGCTGATCGGCGCCGTCGGTGGCTTGCTCGTCGTCGCCTCAATCGTGTTTCTCGACAAGCTGAAGATCGACGATCCTGTGGGTGCCATCTCCGTGCACGGCGTGGTTGGCATCTGGGGTCTGTTGGCTGTGCCGATAACCAACACCGACGCGAAGTTGACGTGGCAGCTCATCGGCATTGGCAGCATCTTTGCCTGGGTATTCGTCACGAGCTTTGCCGTCTGGTTTGTCCTCAAGGCAACCATTGGCATCCGCGTCTCGGACGAAGAAGAGTACGAAGGACTCGACATCGGGGAGTGTGGGCTGGAGGCCTACCCCGAGTTCGTCACCACGGACTCATAAGAACATCGCGGCTGTGGCAGCCCTTCACAGGGCTGTCACAGTTCGCGGTTAGTCTTATTCACGTGGCACCGCCAACCCCCCCGGCGGCACCGCGCGCGGTCTAGAGGCAACTCGGCCGCTTCCAAACGGGCCTGCTGGCCCGTTTTTTTTGCCCGTCTTCAGAGTGAACATAATTCGGCGGTTCCGGCACGCAGCGTGACCCCGCGCACATTGCGGACTGCGAGCCAGTTCACCGTATCCCGGGCCCCGGTTCGATAGGCTGTTTCCACAGAAAGCCTGAGCGCTTGCCGCCGGGCGAATTTCCTTAGAGGATATAGGCCATGACTCGCCGCACGACAATTCGCATCGCCACGCTCGCCGCGTCGGCTCTCGCGTTTGCATCAGCGAGTGCCGAGATCTACACCTGGGTCGACGAAGACGGTGTGGTCCACTACGCCGATCAGCCCCAGCACAAGGACGCCCAGCGCAGCGAGATCGACTCGGACCGCACGGACGCCGGCGACGCACAGCGGCGCCTTGAGAGCGCCGTGGCGCTCAATACCGCCCAGCGCGAGGCGTTCAATGAAGCACGCAGCGAGACGGACCCCAATGATCTCGTCGCACAGGCCGAGCGCACGGTAGAGCTGCGCCGCCAGAGCTGCGAGGCCGCCCGGTCCAAGCTGCAGCAATTTGCGCAGGCGCGCCGGCTCTACACGCTCGACGAGGAAGGCGCCAAGGTCTACCTCGATGAGGACCAGACACTGGCGGCGCGCGCTGAAGTGCAGGCCGCGGTCTCCGAGCACTGCGACTGATCGCACCCCGGCGCTGCGCCGACCCCGCTTTGACGCTAAGCTAAGCCCCGTATGAACGTCGTGGCGTCACCCGCGTGCACCCGCATGCGGTGACCAAGCGACTGTCGTGGGGACGACCGTGGAAAAGCAGACCATTCGGATCGCGACGCGCGAGAGCGATCTGGCCTTGTGGCAGGCCCGCCATGTGCAAAGCCTGCTCGAGCAGCAGCCCGAGGTGATTGGCGTCGACCTCGTGCCGATGACCACGCGCGGTGACCAGATCCTGGACCGCTCGCTCAACAAAGTCGGCGGCAAGGGCCTGTTTATCAAGGAACTCGAAGTCGCCATGCTCGAGGACCGGGCTGACATCGCCGTGCACTCCATGAAAGACGTGCCCGCAACGATGCCAGACGGCTTTGCCATCGCCGCCGTGCTGGACCGCGCGGACCCGCGCGACGCACTTGTGGGCAGCACCCTGGACGCGCTGCCCAAGGGCGCTCGGGTCGGCACCTCGAGTCTGCGCCGCGCCGCCCAGTTGCGTCTGACGCGCCCCGACCTCGACATCCTGCCGCTGCGTGGCAACGTCAACACGCGCCTCGCCAAGCTCGACGCCGGTGACTACGACGCCATTGTGTTGGCCTGCGCCGGACTGCAACGGCTGGGCATGGCCGAACGCATCACCGAGCCGCTGGCCGTCGACATCATGTTGCCCGCGGTGGGCCAGGGCATCGTCGGCATTGAATGCCGCTCGGACCAGCCCGCGCTGCGGTCTTTGCTGGGACACCTCAACGACGCCAACGCCGTGGCCGCGGCAACCGCGGAACGCAGCGTGGCGCGAACGCTCGAGGCGACCTGTCATTCGCCGCTGGGCGTGCACGCGTCAATCAACGACGGCGCACTGACACTGGATGCGCTGCTCGCGAGCCCCGACGGCAGCCGGGTCATCCGGGAGCATGGCACGGCCCCGGCCGGTCGGGGCGACAAGCTGGGCCGCGCGGTCGCCGGCCGCATGCTCGACGCGGGGGCAGCCGAGCTGATCGCCGAGGCGGACTGACATCTCCGTACTCAACCACAAGGGCGTGCTCATCACGCGCGCCGTTTCCCAAGCCGAACCCATGGCGCGCGCCGTGCGGGCCGCGGGCGGACGCCCGGTTCTGTTGCCCGCAATCAGCATCGAGCCGATCGAGACACAGGCCGCCACCGGGGCCGCCGACTGGCTCATCTTCATCAGCCCCAATGCCGTCGAGTACGGACTCAGCCACGTGCGCGAACTCGTCGCGTCGGGCGCACAGGTGGCGGCGGTCGGACCCAGCACGGCGCGCGCGCTGTCGGCCGAAGGCCTCGCGCAACCGCTGCGGGCGCGCGAGGGCTTCGATTCGGAGTCGCTCCTCGCGCTACCCGTGTTTCGCCAATGCGCGGGCAGTGCCATCACCATCGTGCGCGGCGTGGGCGGCAGGCCGCTGCTGATCGACACGCTCCGAGATCGCGGCGCGAACGTGACCGTGCTCGAGGTGTATCGTCGCGACCGGCCCACACTCAGAATCGAACAAGTACAATACCTGGAGTCGCAGTGGGCGGCGGGCGGCGTTGCCGTCACGACCTGCCTCAGTGTGGCGACGCTGGACAATCTCATGACGCTGCTCACCACGCGCGCGCAACGACTGTTCATGGCAACACCGCTGTTGAGCCCGAGCCCGCGCGTGCTCGAGCGCGCGACAGAACTGGGCCACAAGGGTGCGCAGCAGCTCTCGCGCGGCCCCCGCGTGGAAGACCTGGTGGCCGAGCTCATCGACATGGCGGCCCAGGGTACGATTTGAAGGGGCGAGAACGCACCGATGTCCGAACAACAATCAGATCAAGACGAGACACCGAGCGTCGTTGACGCGCCGGCCGAAGCGACCACCGACGCCGGGACCCAGACTGAAGACCCGCCCCGCAAGCGCAAGCTGGGGCTCATCGCGACCGGGGTCATCCTGATCGCTGTCGTGGCGGGTGCCCTCTGGCTCAAACAGCGTGGCGAGGCGCCTGCGACAACGCCCGGCGCGAACGAGGCGCCTGCGCAGCAGGCCGACACGGCATCGGCAACGACCCCGACCGCGACCACCACGGCACCCGCGACGGTCGCGCAGTCGACACCCGAATCCATCATCCCGGCAGCGACGCAGGCCGATATCGACAACCTGCGCGATGCGCTGCGCCGAATGCAGGCCGAGCTCGAGGCGTCGCGCAGCGAGGTGGGGACGCTGTCCGAAGCCGTCCGCGACCAGGAACGTGAGAATGCGCGTCTGACGGCGTCCATCGACGAACGCGTCGACCTGCTCGACTCGCTGCCCGGGCGCGTGCTCAACGTCGAGCAAGGCGTCGAAACGCTGCAGGGCATTTCGGCGGGCTCGCGCGACGCGTGGCTGCTTGCCGAGGCCGAGTACTACATGCAGATCGCCAACGCGCAGGTGCAGCTTGCCAACAACCCGTCGCTCGCGGCGCGGGCGTTGCAGCTCGCCGATGCGCGCGTGCGCGAACTCGCCAACCCGTCCTACACGCCCGTGCGTCGCGCCATCGCCGAAGAGATCGCCACGCTGACCGCCACCGAAGACGTGGATATCGAAGGCATCACGCTGTCGCTGGGTAGCCTCGCGGCCATGGTGCCGACGCTGCCGCTCGTCAACGAGATCGGCGTGCCCGAGGCGGACGGTGACGGCGATGTGGACATCGACACGCTGTCGGGCTGGCAGCGCGCGCGTGCCGCAACCTCGCAGGCGATGTCGGGCATGTTTCGCGTGCGCAGATCCGACGAGCGCGTCGAGGCCATGCTGTCGCCCGAAGCCGAGTACTTCCTGCGCCTGAACCTGCAGCTCCAGCTGCAGGCCGCGCGCCTGTCGCTGTTGCTCGGCGACGCGGCCGGTTTCCGACAAAGCCTCGATGACGCGGGCGGCTGGCTCGGCGAGTACTTCGACACCGACAACCCGTCCGTGGCCAACGCACTCGCGCTGCTGGAACAGACCTCGGCCTCAACCATCGTCACGGCGCGGCCGGATGTATCGGGCTCTCTCACGCTGCTGCGCCGCCAGCGCACACTGGAGCGCGCCGGCGAATGAAGCTTGCGATCGTCATTGTCCTCGCGCTCGCCCTGAGCACCTTCGGCGCGCATTTCCTGATGGCCGACCCGGGCTACGTGGTCATCGACTTCCGCGGCTACATCATCGAGATGTCCGTGCCCGTCCTGTTGGCACTCATGCTGCTCGTGCTGTTTGGCGTCTGGCTCCTCGTGAAACTCTGGCGCGCGCCGCGACGGCTGGGCGAGGCTGCGGCCAGCTTCCAGGGCAAGCGCGCTGGCAAACGCTTCACCCAGGGGCTCATCGAGGTTGCCGAGGGCAACTATGCGCGCGGTGAGAAGCTGCTCACGCGCGGCGCGGGCAAGGCCGACGCGCCCCTGCTCAACTACCTGGCGGCTGCGCGCGCGGCCCAGCTGCAGAACGAAGACGGGCGCCGCGACAACTGGCTCAAACTGGCCTGGGAGCAGCAGCCCGAGGCCTCGAGCGCAATCCTGCTGACGCAAGCCGAGCTGCAGATAGCGCACGGCCAGCACGAGCTCGCGCAGGCGACGCTCAAGCGGCTCGACGAGGAAGAGAAGGGCCGCGGACAGGCCGTGGTGTTGCTCGCGCGGCTCTACGCTGATCTCGGCGACTGGCGCGCGCTCGGCGACTTGTTGCCGCGGCTGCGCAAAATTGGCAAGCCCGGCCGCGAACAACTCGACGCCTGGACCGTGCGCGTGCACGTCCACGCGCTCAGTGACACGGCCTCACACTCGGGTGACATTCCGCGTGCCTGGGAGGACGTGCCCGGCCGGCTGCGCAAAGACGTCACGCTGCGCATCGCCTACATCGACGCGCTTTTGGCTACGGGCAGCCAGGCGAGCGCGGAGCGCGAGCTCCGGCAAATGCTCAAGACCACCTGGCACCCCAAGCTCGTGCTGCGCTACGGCGAAATTTCGACCGATGACCCCAATGCGCAGCTCGAGCAGGCCGAGCGCTGGCTCGACAAGCATGGCGATGACGCCGAGCTGCTGCTCACGGCCGGCCGTCTTTGCATGGCCAACAAGCTCTGGGGAAAGGCGCGCAGCTACATCGAGTCGTCGCTGGCGACGCGCCCCATGCCCGCAGCCTACGCGAGCTACGGACAGCTGCTGACACAACTGGGCGAAAGCGGTGCCGCGGCCGACGCCTTCCGCCAGGGTTTGGCCATCGTCGCCGACGACACACTGGCCCTGCCCAAGCCGCTGGACTGACTCTTGGCGGAGCCTGCCGTACTCATCGCCGGCGCGGGCTACACGGGCGATCGGCTCGCAGCGGCGCTGGTGCAGAACCGTCGCCGCGTGGCGCTGCTTTCGCGACAGCCCGCGGCACACACGGGCGCCACGCCCCTTCCCGAGGATCTCGATGCGCCCGTCATGGACGGCCGCCTCAACGCCTGGCTGCGGGGTGACCCGCTGGCACTCGTCTACCTCGTGCCACCCGACGACGATGACACGGCAACCGAAGACGGTCGGCTGCGGCGCCTGTTGCAGGCCCTGGGCAGCGCACCCGAGCGCGTGGTGCTCGCCAGCACGAGCGGTGTCTACGGCGACCGCGGCGGTCGCGTCACGCCCGAGTCCACACCCGTGAACCCGCAAACCGCGCGTGCCAGGCGTCGCGTGCGCCTCGAACAGACCCTGGCCGACAGCGATGCGCCGTCGACCGTCGTGTTGCGGATCTCGGGCATCTACGGCCCCGGGCGACTGCCCCTGGCGAGTATCCGCCGCGGCGACCCGATCATCGACCCCGACGAGGCCGGGCCCGGCAACCGCATCCATGTGGACGACCTCGTGGCCACCTGCAACGCCGCACTCGACCACCCGGCACCGCCGGCCTTGGTCAATGTCGCCGACGGCGACCACACCTCGTCCAGCGACTTCACCTTGGCCGTGGCCGACATGGCGGGGCTGGCACCCCCCGAGCGCATCAGCCGCGCTGACGCGCAGCACCGCCTGAGCCCGGGGAGGCTGTCGTTTCTCAATGAATCCCGGCTACTCGACACGCATGTGCTGCGCGATGCATTGGGCGTCACGCCCACCTACACATTCCACCGCGACGGCATCGCGGCGAGCCTTGCCGACGACTAGACCGGCGTCAGGGCTGTGAGCGTTTGGAGTTGAGCCACTTGGTCAGCGGCTCCCACTGCTCCGTGTCGGGCCAGGCCAGGTACTCGGGCAGCTCGAAAATGCTGAGCCCACGGGTGTAGGCGCGCACGTAGTTCTGTGCGTCGCGGAGCCAGGTGAGGTAGGGCACGCGCAGCCGCTCGAGGTACTGATCGAGATCGTCGAAGATGAGCGTGTTCTCGCGCACGCGGTTGCCGATCACGCCGATCTTGGCCTGCTTGCGCTCAACCTTGCCGACGTTCTGCAGCTCCGAGATGAATTTCGTCGTGGCCTGCATGTCGATCGTCGAAGGCAGCACGGGCACGATGATGGTCTCGGCGTGCTTCACGAGGTTCGTCAGCTCGGGGCCGTGGCTTCGGGCTGGTGCGTCGATGATCAGCACGTCTGCCGTGCGGGGCAGCTTCTTGAGCCCGTCTTCCGCGGCATTCAGCCCGACGATGGGTGCCGCGTCAGCGGGTCGTACATCGAGCCAGTCGAGCGCAGAGCGCTGCGGGTCGTAGTCGGCCAGCGCGACGGACTGCCCCTCGACGGCGTACATGCCGGCCAGGTTGGTTGCGATCGTGCTCTTGCCGCAACCGCCCTTCGAATTCAGCACCATGATGTGACGCATCGCGTACCCCGGTTTGACTTATTCTGGCGAGCAAACTTATCGACTGGCCGTGCAAATGTCTACGGCGTGTCGTGCGTCGCGTTGCCACAGTGGTGATAATGCGGCGATGCGCATGACCTTCACCAAGATGCACGGACTCGGCAACGACTTTGTCGTCGTCGATTTACGCGATGCCGATTCGGCTTCGATCGAGGCGGCGACGAACGCACAACGCATTCGCGAACTCGCCGACCGTCGCACGGGTATCGGCTTCGACCAGTGGCTCACGATCGGCCCGCCCAGCGGCGACCACCTGGCCGACTACCGCGTCTTCAACGCCGACGGGGGCGAGGTCGAGCAGTGTGGCAATGGCGCGCGCTGCATCGCAGCATGGCTCGCCCGCGCCACGGGTGCCGTGCCTGGAAGCCCGATGCCACTCGGCAGCCGCGGCGGCGACGTCGTGGCCCAGGTCGACACGGACGGTCTGGTCACCACGACGCTCATGGCGCCCCGCTTTGAACCCGCCGACATTCCGCTGGACGCCGACGCGCCCGCCAGGCAATACGCGCTCGGCGATGTCTCGTTCGCCGCGGTCAACGTGGGCAACCCGCACTGTGTCATCTACATCGACACGGCGGTTGACGCGGCACCGCTGCTCGATATCGCCGCAACGGTGGATACGAGCGGCCGATTTCCCGAGGGCGTCAACGTGGGCATCGCCCAGGTAACCGGCCCGAATCGCATCGATTTACGCGTTCGCGAACGCGGTGTTGGCGAAACACGCGCCTGCGGTACGGGGGCCGCTGCAGCGGCCGTCATCGGCCTGCGCGATGACCGGATTTCAGGCCCCGTACACGTGCAGCTTGCAGGCGGCACGCTCGTGGTAGACTGGCGCCCGAGCGGCGGGGGCATCGCTATTTCAGGCCCCGCACAGACCGCATATGAGGGCTACGTGACACTATGACCACCGGCGCCAAACCGCGTGCAAGCGCCCCGGCAGCCGTGCTCGATGACGAGACGGTTGCGAACTACCTGAAACAGAATCCCGAGTTCTTCGAGCGCAACCCGCGTTTGCTGCAGGCACTGGCCCTGCCGCACGAGTCAGGCGGTACCGTGTCGCTCGTCGAACGCCAGGTGGCGACGCTGCGCAACAACGAACGCACCATGAAGCGCAAGCTCAACGAGCTCGTGGGCCTGGCGCGGCGCAACGACGCGCTGGCCAGCCGCATTCACGCCCTCGCGCTGGCCATGCTCGAGGCCGGCTCGCTGGCCGACACGCTGTCGTCAATCGAGGAACGGCTGCGGCGCAGCTTCTCCGCAGACGAGGCCGTGCTCGTATTGTTTGGCGACCCCGCGGACTACGCCACGCTGCCGCGCTCGCGCTTCCTGCGCGTGACGCCGCGCGACGACGAGACGCTGGCACCGTTTACAACCTTCCTCGAGCGCGGCAATCCGCGCTGTGGTCAGGTGCGAGATACGCAACGAGAGTTCCTGTTCGGCGCCTCGGCCGAAGAAATCGGCTCCGTGGCATTGCTACCGCTGGGCGCAGAAGCCGACATGGGCTTTCTCGCCATCGGCAGCCACAACGCGGAGCACTTCCACCCCGCAATGAGCGTCGACTTCCTGCAACGCATCGGTCAGATCCTGAGCGTCGCGTTGGCGCGCTTCTAGCAACGGGCCACGTGCAGCACGCCGTGGCGCCCGAGACT
Source organism: Pseudomonadota bacterium (assembly GCA_039821605.1). GTDB lineage: Bacteria > Pseudomonadota > Gammaproteobacteria > Steroidobacterales > Woeseiaceae > CALBPI01. The sequence continues at coordinate 117,170 of JBCBNV010000006.1, forward strand.
GACCCGCTCGTCGCCCGCTTCCTGGGCCATCTCGGCAACGAGCGGCGCCTCTCCGAGCACACGCAAAACGCTTACAGGCGCGACCTGACACAGTTCTCGGCCTGGGCGCGCGACGCCGACGTCTCCGAATGGCGTGACGTTGAGCCTGCTCACATCAAGGCGTTTGCTGCAGCCCGCTTCCGGCGCGGCTTGTCACCACGCAGCATCTCGCGGGCACTGTCGGCCTTGCGGGCGTTTTACCGTTACCTGCTGCGCGAGCGCGAGGTCACGCGAAACCCGGCCGACGGCGTCACGGCGCCGCGCGCCACGAAACGGCTGCCGGGCACACTCGACAGCGACACGATGGCGCGGCTGCTCGACATCCGGGGCGACGAGCCGCTCACGCGCCGCGACCGCGCGATGCTTGAGCTGCTGTACAGCTCCGGGTTGCGGCTCGCGGAAATCGTGGGACTCAACCTCGGCGACATCGACCTTGCGGACCGCACCGTGCGCGTCACGGGCAAGGGCAGCAAACAACGCATCGTGCCCGTCGGGCGCAAGGCCATTGCGGCCATGCGCGAGTGGCTCCGCGCGCGCGGCAACCTCGCCGGAGACACCCAGGCCGTTTTCGTGGGCCAGCACGGGCGGCGCATCGGCGCGCGCAGCGTGCAACGCCGTGTGGCGCACTGGGCGCGCCAGCAGGGCATCGACGCCCGCGTGTACCCGCACCTGTTCCGCCACTCCTGCGCCACGCATGTGCTTGAGTCAAGCCGCGACCTCAGGGGCGTGCAGGAGCTTCTGGGGCACGCCGATATCGCCACGACCCAGATCTACACCCACCTTGATTTCCAGCACCTGGCACAGATATACGACGAAGCGCATCCCCGCGCGAAACGGCGCCGCGACTGAGCGGCGGCCGTCCACGACGGGCCAGGAATTCAGCATGCAGCAATTTGACGGCACGACGATTGTCGCCGTGCGCCGCGGCGGCAACGTCGCTGTGGCAGGTGACGGCCAGGTCAGCCTGGGCAACACCATCATGAAGGGCAACGCCCGCAAGGTGCGGCGCCTGTACAAGGACCGGGTCATCGCGGGTTTCGCGGGCGGCACCGCCGACGCCTTCACGCTGTTCGAGCGTTTCGAGCAGAAAATGGAGCAGTACGGCAACCTGACGCGCGCAGCCATTGAGCTGGCCAAGGACTGGCGCACCGAAAGGAGCCTGCGCCGCCTCGAGGCGCTGCTCATCATCGCGGACGCCTCGACAACACTCGTGGTGTCGGGCAACGGTGACGTCATAGAGCCCGAGGACGAGGTGATCGCGATCGGCTCTGGTGGCTCGTTCGCGCTGGCCGCCGCGCGCGGCATGCTCGCCGCTGGCGACCTCGAGGCCGCCGACATCGCCGAACGCGCCCTGCGCATCGCGGCCGATATCTGCGTCTACACCAACAACAACGTTACGCTCGAGCGCATCGACGCCTGAGTCCGGCGCGCTCGGGCTGAATCAACGGATTCCCCATCATGTCCATGACCCCCCGTGAAATCGTCCAGGAACTGGACAAGCACATCGTCGGCCAGACGGCCGCCAAGCGTGCCGTGGCCATCGCGCTCAGAAACCGCTGGCGGCGCCAGCAGGTAGACGACGCGCTGCGACCCGAGATCACGCCCAAGAACATCCTCATGATCGGTCCGACCGGTGTCGGCAAAACCGAGATCGCGCGTCGGCTGGCCAAGCTCGCCAACGCGCCGTTCATCAAGGTCGAGGCCACGAAGTTCACGGAAGTGGGCTACGTGGGCCGCGAAGTTGACTCGATCATCCGCGATCTCGTGGAAACCTCGGTCAAACTCACGCGCGAGCGCGAGATGGCGAAGGTTCGTCACCGGGCCGAGGACGCGGCCGAGGAACGCATTCTCGATACGCTGCTGCCCGCGCCCATCGCCGGGCAGCCCGACGACAAGGCGTCCGATACCAGACAGATTCTCCGCAAGCGCCTGCGCGAGGGCGGTCTCGACGAGCGCGAGATCGAAATCGAGCTCGACTCCACGGCGCTCGGCGTGGAGATCATGGCGCCGCCGGGCATGGAGGAAATGACGAGCCAGCTGCAGAGCCTGTTCCAGAACGTGGGGCAGGGAAGGCGCAAAACCCGCAAGCTGCCCATCGCCGAAGCGCTCAAGCTGCTCACCGAAGAGGAAGCGGCCAAGATGCTCGACGAGGAGGCGCTCAAGCAGCAGGCCGTTGAGGCGGCCGAGCAAAACGGCATCGTCTTCCTTGACGAAATCGACAAGATCGCGCGCCGCGCCGATGTGGGCGGCGGTGCCGACGTCAGTCGCGAGGGCGTGCAGCGCGACCTGCTGCCGCTCGTGGAGGGCAGTACGGTCACAACCAAATACGGCATCGTGAAGACCGACCACATCCTGTTCATCGGCTCGGGCGCATTCAGCGTGGCCAAGCCCTCGGACCTGATCCCCGAGCTGCAGGGTCGCCTGCCCATTCGCGTCGAGCTGGATTCGCTCAAGACCGAGGAGTTCGTGCGCATCCTGACCGAGCCCGACGCGTCGCTGACGAAGCAGTACGTGGCACTCATGGCGACCGAGGGTGTGACGCTTGAGTTTGTTGACTCGGGCGTGCGGCGCCTGGCCGAGATTGCCTACCGGGTCAACGAGCAGACCGAAAACATTGGCGCGCGGCGCCTGCACACGGTCATGGAGCGCCTGCTCGACACGATCTCTTTCGAGGCGGCCGACCACAGCGGCCAGAGCTACCAGATCAACGCGGGTTACGTCGACGAGCACCTGGGCGCGCTCGTCGAAGACGAAGACCTGAGCCGCTACATCCTCTGAGCCTGTGAACGACGCGGCGCCACCGACCGGGATCACGCTGCGGCGCCAGTCGCGCTGCCTGGAGCTGACCTGGAGCGATGGCCGCAGCGACAGCCTGTCATTCGAATTCCTGCGCGTGCACTCGCCCTCGGCCGAGGTGCAGGGGCACAGCGCGGACCAGGCCCAGCTGCAGTACGGCAAGCGCGAGGTGCGCATTACGCGCATCGACCCCGTGGGTCAGTACGCGATCAAACTCATATTCAGCGACGGCCATGACTCAGGTCTGTTCAGCTGGCGCTACCTGCGGGAGCTCGGCGAAACCCAGGAAACCCGCTGGAAGGCCTATCTCGCGGCGCTTGAGGCGGCGGGCCGCAGCCGCGAGCCTGCGCCGCGCGCAGACCACTAGCCGCGCCGCGGCTTGCTACAATTCTCCTCCCAGAAGGCCCGCGGTCACAGCCATGAGCGGAAACGCCGACGACACCACCCATTTCGGCTACGAAACCGTCGACATCGAGGACAAGGCATCACGCGTACGCGGGGTGTTCGACTCGGTCGCGGGCAACTACGACCTCATGAACGACCTCATGTCGGCCGGCATCCACCGCGTCTGGAAGCGACACACGGTGGCCGCGGCCGCCGTGCGGCCTGGCATGCACATTCTCGACCTGGCGGGCGGCACGGGTGACCTGGCCATGGCCTTCGCGGAGCGTGTGGGCGAATCGGGCCACATCGTGCTCGCCGACATCAACGCGGCCATGCTGGAGCAGGGCCGCGATCGACTGCTGGATGCAGGCATCAGCGGCAACGTCGACATCACGCAGTGCGACGCCGAGGCGTTGCCGTTTGCCGATGGCAGCTTTGATCTCGTAACCATTGCCTTCGGCCTCCGCAACGTGACGCGCAAGGAACAGGCACTGGCCGAAATGTATCGTGTGCTGCGGCCGGGCGGGCGGCTGTTCGTGCTCGAATTCTCGAAGCCCGACCCGCTGCTGCGACCAGCCTACGACCTGTTCTCATTCTCCGTCCTGCCGACGCTCGGCAAGCTCGTCGCCAACGACGCCGACAGTTACCGCTACCTGGCCGAGTCGATCCGCATGCACCCCGACCAGGAAACGCTCAAGGGCATGTTCGAGGCCGCGGGTTTCGAGCGCTGTCGCTACGAAAACCTGACGGGCGGCATCGCGGCCCTGCACATCGGCTCCAAGTTCTAGGGGACTCCGGATGTTCGACCTCGGCCCGCTGTTCACCCCGCTCACACTACTCATCAACAAGCGTATTGCTGAGCAAACGCCCGCGCGTGAACTCGCCGAGTCGCTCGAAGGCCAGTGCATGGCCGTGCGGGTTCGCGACACGGGGCTCGCCGCTTACCTGCAGGTCGATAACGGCAAGCTGCGGCTGCGAACGCGCTACGACGACGAGCCTGAGGTCGTGCTCACGGGCAGCCCGATCTCGCTGGCGGAGCTCGCGGGCAAGGACCCGGCGGCCCCCATTCGCGAGGGCCGCGTGCGCATGAGCGGCGACGCGGCTGCCGGGCTCAAGTTTCAGGGTTTGCTGCGCTTTGCGGCGCCCGATCTGGAAGACGAACTGGCCAACGTGGTGGGCGACGTCGCCGCGCATCAGGCCACGCGCGTGGCGCGCGGCATCGCGGGCGCGGCTGGCAAGCTCGGCGACCGCATGTATACCAACGTCGGCGACTACCTGACCGAGGGCGCCCAGACGCTGCCGTCGCGCGAGCAGTTCGACCGCTTCCGCGGCGATGTGGAAACGCTGCGCGACGACGTCGCGCGTGCCGAGGCGCGCTTGCGTTTGCTGCGCGACCGCGTCGCGGCAGAGGACGACGAGGCCTGACATGCTGACCTGGTCACGCACCAAACGGCTGATCAGCATCCAGCGGGTGCTCGTCAAGTACAGCCTCGACGACCTGATCAAGACCTCGCAGGCGCTGCGGCCCCTGCGCTTCGTCTTCATGCTCGGCGGCCGACGGCTCGACCGGGACGCCCCCATTGGCCAGCGCATCCGGCTCGCGCTCGAGGAGCTGGGCCCGATCTTCATCAAGTTCGGCCAGGCCCTGTCGACGCGTCGCGATCTGTTGCCCAACGACATCGCCGACGAACTCGCCAAGCTGCAGGACCAGGTGCCACCCTTTGACGGCGCGTTGGCGCGCGACATCATCAATCGCGCCTACGGCTTCGACCTGTCGGAGATCTTCGCCGAGTTCGAAGAGACACCCATGGCGGCCGCGTCGATCGCGCAGGTCCACCCGGCGCGGCTGCACGATGGCACCAAAGTCGTTATCAAGGTGTTGCGGCCCGGCATGCGCGAGGTCATCCAGCGCGACCTGGACGTCATGTACGGCATGGCCGAGCTGACGCAGCGCTATCTGCCCGACGGCGAGCGACTGCGCCCCGTAGAGGTCGTCGCCGAGTACGACAAGACCATCATGGACGAGCTCGATTTGCTGCGCGAAGCGGCTAACGGCTCGCAGCTCAAGCGCAACTTCGAGCACTCGAGCCTGCTCTACGTACCCGAGGTCTACTTCGACTACTGCCGCCGCGAGGTGCTCGTCACGGAGCGCATCTTTGGTGTGCAGGTCAGCGACATGGCCGCCATGCGCGCCGCGGGTACCAATATCCGCCGCCTGGCCGAGAACGGCGTCGAGATCTTCTTCACCCAGGTGTTCCGGCATAACTTCTTCCACGCCGACATGCACCCGGGCAACATCTTCGTCGACATCAGCGACCCCGACTTTCCCGTCTACCAGTCCGTGGACTGGGGGATCATCGGCACGCTGTCCTATGAGGACCAGCGTTACCTGGCCGAGAATTTCCTCGCCTTCTTCGACCGCGACTACCACCGCGTCGCGCAGCTACACGTCGATTCAGGCTGGGTGCCGCCCGACACGCGTGTCGACGAACTCGAGTTCGCAGTGCGCACCGTCTGTGAGCCGATCTTCAACAAGCCACTGGCCGAGATCAGCTTCGGCACCGTACTCATGCGCCTGTTCGAGACGGCGCGCCGCTTCGAAATGGAAGTGCAGCCGCAGCTCGTGTTGTTGCAGAAGACGTTGCTGAACATCGAGGGGCTGGGGCGCGACCTCTACCCCGAGCTCGACCTGTTCGAAACGGCGCAACCAATCCTGCGTACCTGGATGGAAGAGCGGCTGGGCGGCAAGGCCGTCATCGATGACCTGCGCACTCAGTGGCCGGACATTCGTGAGGGCCTTCGCGAGCTGCCAACGGTGCTACGGCGCGTGGGCGAGCAGGCCGCCAACGGGCAGCTTCGGGTTCGGATGGATGCCGGGGAATTGCGCGCGTTGCGCGAAGACCTCAAGCGCCAGGACCGGCGCCGCTACGTGGCCACGGCGGGCATGGCCGCGGCACTCATCGGCGCAGTACTCGTCTTCGAGGTCGACCCGCAGGGCGCGGGCTGGCTGACGATGGCTGCGGGTGTGGCCGTCACGCTCTGGGCCCGGCCCCGCTAGAAGCGCTTAGCGCGACTCTTTCAGCGCGACCCTTTCAGCGCGAAGCCTGCATCTGCTCGTAGTCGTTGAGTCGTTCGCGGCTCGCACCGAGCTCTTCGGCCAGGTAATCGGCGTGATCCTCGAGCTCACCCTTGCGCTCCGCAAGGCGCCGCGTCTCGGAGAGAATGTGCAGCCGTTCCTCAGGTGTCAGGCCGTCACCGATCATGCGCAGCGTTTCGTGCTCGATGGCCTGATCGATGTCGTCGAGCTCGCGCTCGGTTTGCGCGAGCTCGGAGGCGATCTGGTTGACGTCACGACGCAGCGTGTAGAGCGTGCGCCCATCTTCGTAGGCGGCCAGGAACGCGGGTTCCGCGGTTGACGGGCAGACGCCGGCGTAACTGCCGCCGCGTTCACCCAGCGTGTAGCCGTTCTGCGGCCGGCAGAACGTCTGCAGGCCTTCGGCGCGGCCCGCCTGGTAGGCGTCGAGGTCCGGGGCCACACCGGCTTTGGCGCAGGCCTTGCGGTAGGTGCCGATGGCCGCACCGCTGCGACCAAGCAGGCCGTCTTCGTAGCCCACCGTGCGCCAGTCGGACATCTGGCACTCTTCCTCGCTCATGGCGGCGCAGCCACCGAGCAAGCCCAGCGCTGGAACGATGAGCATCGCAAGCAACAGTGTCTTCAGTTTCATGGCCACGGTCCTCCCTCAATGGCTACCGACGATACGCCCCGGCGCCTGAACTTCAGGTGAACGCGGTCACAGAATACGTGGGCGGGAGGACGCCCTTATGTCGAATTGGCCGCGAACCAGAATTCGATCTCGTCCGTGGCGACGTCAAAGCGGGCCGCGTGCGGTTCGTTGGGCGAAATCTCGTACCAGTCACCGGGGCCATAACGCTCTTCACGACCGCCACGCGTGAGCACAAGTTCGCCGCGCGTGATGACGCCCACGTTGTGCGTGTCATGGTCGTGTTCAGCGATATCGGTGCCGGCGGGATAACTGGCGAACAGCACCTCGCAACCTGCGGCCTCGAGACGGTGGGCGTCGAACGGGCCCTCGAACGCGGGCAAGGCGCGAAGCAACGCGGGAAATCCTGTCGGGTCGTGACTCATATCGGCAGCCTCCTGTGACGCCCGGGCGGGCGTTTCTGAGCTTGTGGAATAATAGCGCGCTGGATCACCCCACCCGTCCGCACCTGGAGACCCCCGCGATATGACCGACCACGCCCGGGCGCTGTTCCGGCCACGCGCTGCCGTGTCCATCGTCATTGCCAACATGGTGGGAACCGGGGTCTTCACGAGTCTTGGCTTCCAGCTCGTCGACATCGAGTCGGGCTTCGCGCTCATGTTGCTGTGGCTGGTTGGTGGTGTCATCGCGTTCTGTGGCGCCATGAGCTACGCCGAGTTGGGCGCAGCACTGCCGCGCTCGGGCGGCGAGTACAACTTCCTGGGGCGCATCTACCACCCCGCCGCGGGCTTTGTGTCGGGCTGGGTCTCAGCCACGGTGGGATTTGCGGGGCCGACGGCGTTGGCCGCCATCACCTTCGCAAGCTACCTCGCGGCCGCCGTTCCGGGCGTACCCGTTCGCAGCATCGCCATCGCGCTGGTGGTGGCGCTGACCGTGGTGCACGCCACCCACCGCCGCGCCAGTGGCGGCGTGCAGGTGGCTTTCACAGCCATCAAGGTGCTGCTCATCATCGGCTTCTGCGTGTTGGCGCTCGGCGCCGTGGATGCCGCGCAGCCGGTCGGGTTCATGCCCGCCGCAGGTGATGGCGGACTGGTCGCGAGCGGCGCGTTTGCCGTGAGCCTCATCTATGTCAGTTACGCCTACACGGGTTGGAACGTCGCGACCTACCTGTCGAGCGAACTGGAGTCGCCGCAAAAGTACCTGCCACGCGTGCTCGGCGGCGGCACGCTCATCGTCATCGCGCTGTACCTGGCACTCAATTACACCTTCCTGCACGTCGCACCCATCGACGCGATGCGGGGCAAGGTCGAGATCGGCTATGTCGCAGCCGAGTACGCGTTCGGGCCCAATGGCGCCCGCATCATGGGCGTTATCCTCGCACTGCTGCTGATCTCGACCGTGAGCGCCATGATCATCGCGGGCCCCCGGGTCTACCAGGCCATCGGCCAGGACCACCAGCTGTTTGCCTGGCTCGCGCGCACGAACCGCCACGGTGTGCCCGCGCTTGCGATCTACGCGCAGGGCGCCCTGACGGTCCTCTTCATTGTGACCTCGCCGTTCCAGTTCATTCTCTTGTTCTCGGGCTTCACGCTGGCGCTCAATACCTTGGCGGCCGTGGTTGGCGTATTCGTGCTGCGCTGGCGCGAGCCTGACCTGCCGAGACCCTTCAAGGCCTGGGGTTATCCCGTCACCCCGATCATCTTCCTGGCGCTCACGGCCTGGACGCTGATCTTTGTGCTCGTGGACGAACCCAAGGCTGGGTTACTGGGACTCGCCGTCGTCGCGCTCGGGGTGGTGTTCTACTACGCCACGGCGCACGGCCGCGGCCCTGGCCTCGTGGCCGACAACGCGGCAGACGCCCGACCCGAAGGCTGACTTAGTCGGTCGGGTAGGTCTTGCGCAGGTAGGCGACGGACTTGCGGACGAGTTGGCCCAGCACCTTGAGATCGATGGCGTCCAGGTCCTTGATGTAGAGGCAGGACTTGCCCGTCTTGTGCGGGCCCAGTTTCGCCATGAGCTCGTCGTAGCCGTCGAAGCCCCCCATGATGTAGAGCGTCAGCGCCTGCTTGCGGTTGGCGAACCCTGTGAGCAGGAAGTCACCTTCGCGGCCACTGTCGTACTTGTAGTGGTACTTGCCGAAACCCACGATCGACGTGCCCCACAGGGTGGCGGGCCGCTTCGTGATGCGGCCCATGAGCTCGCTCACGGTCTCGCACTGCGCCCTGCGCTTGTCGTCGTCGATCGCCGCCAGGTAATCAGCAACCGGGACCGTCGTGGCCTGGGTCTTGTTGTTCGCCTTGCTCATGGGAGCTTGCTCCGTTTCGGCGACAATCTGGTCACAATCACGACACAAAAGGCCGCGATCAGCGATTTTACGATCGCGCCGGTAATGAACGGCACCACACCGTTGAACCAGGCCGCGACGAACCCGACGCGCGCCGCGAGCAGGATGCTGCCCACTGCCAGAATCGCCACGTGCGCCATGAGCATGGTCACTACCGCAGGCACGATGCGGTGCAGCAAACGGCGGTCGGCGACGTAGCCCGTGAGCCCCGCCGCAAACCAGAAGCCAATGAGGTAGCCACCGCTGGGACCGAGCAACACACGGAGGCCACTCGCGCCGTCCGCAAACACCGGCAGTCCCAGCGCGCCCGCGCAGACGTAGATCCCCACCGCCAGGGTGCCCACCGTGAGCCCGCCAATGCCGCCGGCCAACAGAACCACGAGGGTCTGGGCCGTCTGCGGAATATCCGTGCCGGGCAGGGCGATCGGGAAGCGCGCTGCGATGGCAATCGCCGCCGCCCAGGCCGCCGCGGTCAGCAGCGTGCCGGGCCCGAACGCCGCGTCGGGGCCGGGGGCCCGGGCCTCAGCCCTGGGCGATGTTAAAGACACAGAGCTTGTTGCCGTCGAGATCGCGGAAGTAGCCGGCGTAGAAACCGCCGGTGCCACGCGGCCCTGGAGCGCCCTCATCGCTGCCGCCCAGCGCCATCGCCTTGGCGTGGACCGTGTGCACAAGGTCGGGGCTGTCGACGACGAGCGCGACCATGGTGCCATTGCCCACAGTGGCCGCATTGCCGTCATGGGGCTTGATCACAGACACCGCAGGGCTCGTAGGGCTCTTCCCCCAGGCGATGAAGGTGTCGTCGGACATCCCACGACCCGCGCCCAGCTCCGCCAGCAACGCATCATAGAAGGCGCCGGCCCGTTCAATGTCATTCGTGCCGAGCGTGACGTACCCGATCATGTGCATCCCCCCACGCGATGCCGAAATGGGCGTGAATGATACCGCAGCAACCCCGCCAACAGCAGCGTATGAGAGAGTCTCGGCGACCTGCTCTGAATCCGGTTCTTGCTGCGGAAAAATCTTTGCTGCACCTGAATGATTGTGCAGCATGCAGCAAAATCGAAAATGCTATGTTGCGACCGAGGCTCATAAGTCACTGTTTTTATTGATCTGAATACAGAAGCACTCCAATTCGGGCATGCACAGCCGGAAAAAGCGCAGCAAGACGGTAACGACTTTTGGATGCGGCTTAGTGCTGCAGCATTTGCGATGGCGTCAGAGATCAGCCAAAACAGGACCGATAACACGCCGCCACTGCTCGATCTTTTGCTCAAGCCGCATGGCCGCAAACGCGGGACTCGTCGAGGGCAGCTGCTCAAAGGCCAGCGCCCGCCCGCGAGACCCCAGCCCGGGCGCCACCTGCCGGCGCCAGGCCGTGGCTGCGGCCGCCCCGTTCCCGCAGACCAGCGCCAGCGACGGCTGCCGGTCGATGAGCCCCGAGAAATCGTTGATGACGCGGCTTTCGGGCCGGATGTCCGCATCCAGGCTGCCCGGGCGCTCGCAGAACTGCAGCACGTCCCAGACCGCCACACCGCCAAGCGTCACGGCCCTGACGCGATCGGCGTAAGGCAGCGAGGCGTCGAACCCCAGGATCTCGGCCATGATCCGCCAGAACGCATTCTGGGGGTGGGCGTAGTAGCGCTGTTCGGCAAGCGACCGGCGGCCCGGCATCGAACCCAGCACAAGCACGCGCGCACCCGGTGTCTCGAGTGGCGGGAACCCGTGCGCGGCATCACTCACCGGGCGGGTTGCGGCGGGCCCGGGGCAGGCGCCAACGGTAGCGAATGGCCATGAAGCGCAGCGCGAAGCAGACCAGTGCGCCGATCGCCATCGCCGGCGCCCGGGGCAACGCAAACACATGCGCGAGCGCGACGACGGCGGCACCGACGAGGGCCGCCGACGCGTAGAGATCTGAGCGCAGCACCACCGGCACTTCGGCGACGAGCACATCGCGCACAAGACCGCCGCCAATCCCACTCAACACACCCAGCAAGACGGCACTCGTCGGCGTCAGGCCGAAATTGAGCGCCTTGGCCGTGCCCGCGACGACAAACAGTGACAAGCCCGCCGCGTCGAGCATGCGCACCGGTCGCTCGAACATCTGCAACAATTGCTCGCGGTAGAACACGATCACCCCGGCCGTGCAGGCCGTGGCCAGGTAGCGCCAATCCGCCAGCGCTACGGGCGGGGTTGCACCGATAAAGACGTCCCGCGCCATGCCGCCGGCCGTCGCGGCCGCGAACGACAGCACGAGCACGCCGAACAGGTCGGCGTCGCGCCGGATCCCGACGGCGGCGCCGCTGGCCGCGAAGACGAAGGTGCCCGCAAGATCGATGATGGAAAGCCAGGGCAGCATGCCGGTGCTCGTGAAAATGACGGCGGCAGTCTAGCGTAACTCCAGAGCACTATGATCGGGGCGGGATAACGACAGGTACGGGCCATGACCGACGACAAGATCGAGGTGGAGAACATCTGCGCTGGCACCACACCTAAAGCGCAGACCCACCCGGCCGCTACATGGAGTGCGGTGACGCAAGATGCGAAGCGCCGCAGCACCCGGGAAGGATACGGAGTGGGCGTGTCAGGCAATCCTGTACATAAACTGGGCCGGTATGAGCTCAGACGAGAACTCGGTCGGGGCTCACAGGGCTGCGTGTATATGGCACGCGACCCCCAGCTCGACCGCGACGTCGCCATCAAGCTGCTGACCTCGGACAAGGCCGAGTTCAGGCTCAAAGGCCACAATGGTGCGCCACTCGAGGCATTGACCGCGAGCAAGATCGAGCACCCGCACATCATCCCGATTCACGATATCGGTGTGAGTGCGGCGGGGCCCTATCTCGTGTTCGGCTTCGTCAATGGCCAGACGCTGGCCATGGAGCTCTCTTCGCGCGGCCACTTCGAACTCACCGAGGCGCTGCCGCTCATGGCTCAGATTCTCGATGCCGTCGCCACAGCGCACGAGCGCGGGGTGCTGCACCTCGACCTCGGGCCGCGCAACATCCTCATCGACTCGACGGACAAGGCCCAGATCATGGACTTCGGCCTCGCCCAGTTCGTGAACTTCAAACGCGAAGACCTCGGCCTGGCCACGGGCACGCTGCGCTACATGGCGCCCGAGCACTTCCTGCGCCGCCAGCTCGGTCCGCAGACCGATGTGTTTGCGCTCGCCTCGACGTTCTACGAGATGCTGGCGGGCCGGCGTGCGATACCCGGCGAGAATATCGACGCCATTCAGCGCAATATCGTCGATGTTGCCGTCGATTTCACGCCCATTTCAAACCTGCAGGCTGGCGAACACGTCACCCGATTCCTGCGCGGCGCGTTCGTCAGCGACATGGACGAACGCTACGCCGACGCGGGCATGATGCGCGACGCCTTCCGCAAGTTTGTGACCGCCGCGGGTCTGGGCGACACGATCAAGGCCGAGGCCGCGAGCCACAGCACCGTGAACTTCCTTGTGCGGCGCATGCAGCACAAGAAGGACTTCCCGGCGATCTCCAGCACGCTGACCGAGATCAATCGACTGACGGGCGACAGCGCCACGGCCTCGGCGGATACGCTTGCGAACGTCATCCTCCGCGACCTGTCGCTGACGCGGAAGCTCCTGACCATGGCCAACTCGTCGTTCTACGGCGCGCGTGCCAGCGAAGTGTCGAGTGTGTCGCAGGCTGTTGTACTGCTCGGCGTGCAGCAAGTTCGCATGGTGGCCTCGAGCCTCACGCTGTTCGGCCACCTGCGCGGTGACTCGATGACGCTTCGCGACTCCATGACGCGCTCCTTCATGGCGGGCCTCATTGCCCGCCACCTGGGCCAGCGCGCGAAGCTGCGCGGGGCCGAGGAGGCTTTTATCGCAGGTTTGTGCCAGAACCTCGGCGAAAACCTCGCGATCTACTACTTCCCCGAAGAGCACGAGGTGGTGCGCCAGCGCATCGCCGCGGGCGCAAGCCGCCAGGACGCGGCGCGCGAAGTGCTGGGCGTCGCCTTCTCGGAGCTGGGCGCCGCGACTGCGGAAATCTGGTCGCTGCCGCAAGTCATCATCACGGCCATCGGTGGTGTGTCCGAGGGCGAGGTGCCTGCGCCCGCCGACGAGAAAGAGGCCATCCGCAATTTCTGCGTGCTGGCCAATGAGCTCTGCGCAAGCTTCCACGGCTGCGACGGCGCCGAACTGACAGAGCGCCTCGAAGCGCTCTGCGGCCGCTTCGTCGCAAACACGGGGCTCAACGCCGAGTTCCTGTTCAAGCTGTTTGAGGCGGCCTTCGAGAAGCTCAAGCAGTTCGCACCGATCTTCGAGATCAATGTCGCCGAGAGTGTGTTCTGCAAGAGCGTCGAAGCCTGGCTGGCGCACCGCCGAAGCGTCGCGGAGGCCGACCCAGCGGCAGCCGCAACGGGCTGATCGCCATAGCAATAGCCTGCAGGCCCCAGTACCCTTAGCGGTTTGTTCCTGACCGCGAAGGGGACCGCATGAACACCGCGGAGTCGCAACTACCGCAGACCGGCATTCTTGGCTGGATCGAGCGCACGGGCAACAAGCTGCCCGACCCTGTCTTCATCTTCTTCTGGCTGATCGCCGTTCTCGTGGTCATCAGCGTGATCGCCGACCTCACGGGGCTCTCGGCGCTGCATCCGACTCGCGTCGACGAGACTGGCGCCGCCGTGATCATCACCGCGGAGAGTCTGCTCAGCGCCAACAACATCCAGCGCCTCTGGGTCGACATGCCGCAGACATTCACGCACTTCCACCCGCTGGGTTATGTCCTCGTGGTGATGCTGGGCGCCGGCATCGCCGAGCGCTCGGGGCTCTTCGCGACCGCCATGCGCGGCGCAGTGCGCAATGCACCCAAGTTCCTGCTCACGCCTATGGTCGCGCTTGTCGCCATGGTCGGTAACCTCGCCGCCGACGCCGCCTACGTGGTGCTGATCCCGCTGGCCGGTGTGCTCTATGCCGCGGCAGGAAGACACCCCGTCGCCGGGATCGCCGCCGCCTTTGCCGGCGTTTCCGGTGGTTTCTCGGCCAATCTGCTGCCAGGCCAGCTCGACGCGTTGCTGTTCGGCATCACCGAGGCGGCCGCGGAAAGCCTGGCGCCCGCCTGGGACGCCAATATCGCGGGCAACTGGTACTTCATCGCGGCGATGACCGTGATCTACCTGCCCGTGATCTGGTATGTCACCGACCGCATCATCGAGCCCCGCCTTGGCGGTTTCCAGGCCGAGGGCAGCCTGGCCAGCATTACCGAGGATGGCGACAAGCCGCTCGATAGCGGCGAGAAGAAAGGGCTCAAGCTCGCGGGCCTCGCGGCGCTGGCCGTCATCATCGCCTGGATCGGGTTCACGATCGGCCCGGGCACGCCGCTTATCGATGAGACGGCGAGCCCCGAGGCACGCATGCGGCCGTTCTACCGGTCGCTCGTTGCCGGCTTCTTTGTGTTGTTCGTGGCCTGCGGCTGGGCCTACGGGTCCGCGACGGGCACCGTCAAGAATCACCGCGACATCGTCAAGATGATGACCGACGCGATGGGCGATCTGGCGTACTACATGGTGCTGGCCTTCGCGGCCGCGCACTTCGTGGCCATGTTCAACTGGTCCGAGCTGGGTCTGATCTTCGCCATCGGCGGTGCCGATGCACTGCAATCGGCCAACCTGCCCATGCCGGTGCTGCTGGGCTTGCTCGTGCTGTTCTCGGGCGCGATCAATCTACTGGTCGGTTCGGCGAGTGCCAAATGGGCGCTGCTGGCCCCCGTCATGGTGCCCATGATGATGTTGCTCAATGTGAGCCCGGAAATGACGACGGCCGCCTACCGCGTCGGCGACAGCGCCACCAACATCATCACGCCGCTCATGGTCTACTTCCCGCTGATCCTGACCTTCGCCCAACGCTGGCAGAAGGACTTCGGGCTCGGCAGCCTCACGGCCACGATGATTCCGTACTCCATCTGGCTCCTCATCACGGGTCTCGTGATGACGATGCTCTGGATCGCACTGGGCCTGCCATTGGGTCCGGGAACGAGCGTCGGCTACACGCTGCCCGGGGGCTAGCGTATTTCGGCGGTACTCGACGAGAACCCGGAGGAACGGCCCAAAGCCCGGTCACTGAGGCCGCTGGCGACGCTGTGGCCGTTCATCCGGCCCTACCGGGGCACGCTGATTGCGGCGCTGGCAGCCTTGCTGCTGGCGGCCGCAGGCCTGCTCATCATTCCCGTGGCGTTCCGCTTCGTCATCGACCGCGGTTTCGCCGACGGCAACCTCGCGGCCATCGACCGCTACTTCGCGGGTTTCCTCGTCGTCGCCGTCGTCTTCGGCGGCTTCGCGGCGCTGCGCTTCTATCTCGTCACCTGGCTCGGTGAGCGTGTCGTCGCCGATGTGCGGCAAGCCGTGTTTGAGCGGGTCGTGCGCATGGACCCGACCTTCTTCGAGGTCACGCGCACGGGTGAGGTGCTGTCGCGGCTAACCACCGACACGACACTTGTGCAATCCATCTCGGGCGTCAGCCTGTCGATTGCGTTGCGCTCCACGATCACGTTTATTGGCGCGCTGGCGCTGCTGCTCGTGACCAGTGCCGCGCTCGCGGGTTACATGCTGCTGGCTATCCCGCTCGTCGTGGTGCCGCTCATCGTCATCGGACGTCGCATCCGCACGCTGTCGCGTCGCGCGCAGGACCGCATCGCCGACACCTCGAGCCTGGCCGGGGAAACGCTCAACGCCATTCAGACCGTGCAGGCGTTTACGATGGAGGCGCTGCAGTCGCAGCGCTTCGGCGAGGCGGTCGCCGAGAGTTTCGAAGCCGGCATCTCACGCACGCGTGTGCGGGCGCTGATCTCGGCCCTGGGCATCATCCTCGTTTTCGGCGCCATTACCTTCGTGCTTTGGCTGGGTGCACGCCAGGTGCTCGAGGGCACGATGACGGGCGGCGAGCTGGGCCAGTTTCTGCTTTACGCCGGCTTTGTGGGCTCGTCGGCCGCAAGCCTTAGCGAAGTCTGGGGCGAGATACAGCGCGGCGCCGGTGCGATGGAACGGCTGTCGGAGCTGCTCGAGGCGACGCCCGCCATCGCCGCGCCCGAAACGCCGGCCGCACTGCCCGAGCGTTGCCTGGGGCGTATCGCGTTTGAAGACGTGCTTTTTAGTTATCCCTCGCGACCCGCCGACCGGGCACTCGACGGCGTGAGCTTCACGATCCAACCCGGGCAGACCGTCGCTATCGTGGGGCCGTCGGGCGCCGGCAAGAGTACGAGCCTGCAGTTGCTCATGCGCTTCTACGATCCCGCCGCGGGTCGCATCACGATCGACGGCACCAACATCTCGGACGTGTCACCGCAAGCGCTGCGCGGCCAGATCGGGCTCGTCCCGCAGGAAACCATGCTGTTCGGTGCCAGCGCGCTCGAGAACATCCGCTTCGGCCGGCCCGGTGCCGACAACGACGCCGTGTATGCCGCGGCCAAGGCGGCCGCGGCCGACGAATTCCTCGAGCGCCTGCCCGAGGGTTATGACACGTTCCTGGGCGAACGCGGATTGCGGCTCTCGGGCGGACAGCGCCAGCGCATCGCCATCGCACGCGCCATCCTCAAAGATGCACCCGTGCTGCTACTCGATGAGGCAACGAGCTCGCTCGACGCCGAGAGCGAGCGGCTCGTGCAGGAAGCGCTCGACCGGCTCATGCAGAACCGCACAACCCTGGTCATCGCGCACCGCCTTGCCACCGTGAAGCAGGCCGATCGCATCATCGTCATGGACGCAGGGCGCGTCGTCGCCAGCGGCACGCACGACGAGCTCGTTGCAGGCAATGCGCTCTACGCGCGACTCGCTGAATTGCAGTTCGGAGATATGGCTGCCTGAGTTACGGCCGCAAAAGCTGAAGTACGGGGCAAAAGAAAAGGGCGGCCAATGGCCGCCCTTTTCCGTTGGCAGCGGGCCTTGCGGCCCGCGCCATCGGCTCACCTAGTTGGTGTAGGTGATGATGAGGTCCGACAGATCATTCTCATTGATGAAATCGAACTGCTCGTACACCGTTCCGGCGTTGGACTGGTTCGGCGCTGCCGACAGGTCCGTTGAGCCCGGATCGGCGGCACCACCGCCCTCAGTGATACCCGCGATACCGTCGGCGGCATCGATCACGTCGTAGTCGATGCTGATGCCACCATCGGGCGTCAGCGTGACCGTGAACGTGTTCGAGTTACCGGCGAGGAACTCGGGTACGTTGCTGAACATCACAGAGAACGAGCCCGCATCACCGTCGACGATGATCGTGCCACCCTGGTTGGGCGACAGGTCATCCCACAGCGGTGCGATACGCGGCTGATCGTTGAGCAACTCAAGCGTCGACTCCGAGAAGTCCGTGTCGCCCGACCCGAAGGTCAGGTTGCCGTTCGAGTTCACGAACACGCTCGTGTACACCTCGCCCTGGAACGGGAACGCGAAGCCGATATCGACTTCGGCAGAGTCGTCGTCACCGAGCACGAGTTCGAAGCCGTCCATTGCGTTCATCGTCAGGCCGTAGCGACCCGTGTCGAACACGCTGAAGCCAAACACGCCCAGGATGTAGGTGGCGTCTTCAGGCAGCGGCACCTGCAGTGCAGACGACGTACCTTCGCCACCATCATCGTCGAACGCGATGACCGGTACCGAGCCATCCGGCAGGATGATACCCAGCAATAGCACCGTATCGACGACACCCGACGTTTCCGCAACGAAGGTCTGACCGGCAATACCGTCGAACTGATAGAGATCAGCGTCGGCGAAGCCCAGCGCCGTGAAGCGACGCGTCGTATCGAACGGCAGGCGCAGGCGGCTGGCCGTCTCGATGAAGTCATTCTCTTCGTAAGGATCGGTCGGCGTGAACGTACCGAAGCGGAACGTGTTACCCGACGTATCGTTCGTATCGAAGAACGAGAACAGCTCGAACACGGCCGGCTGACGCTGGCCTTCGAAGCCGAGATCGGCTTCTGTCAGGTCCACAGGCGTTTCGGCACCCAGGTTCAGCGCGCCACCACAGCTGTAGCCGGCGATGCCGTCAGACGCGGTGATCGTGCCGTAGCTGATCGTGAACAGGTTGTTGTCCGGGCTACCCAAACTCTGCGCCGGAGCACCACGTCCACCGCGTGCGGCACGATTGCCACGAGCTGTGGCAGCCGGCGGCGCCGTTTCGTCGAGGAGCGTGATCGTGAAGGTGTTGCCACCCGTCGCGAAGAACTCAGGAACGTTCTCATAGATGATCGAGAACGAAGTGCCGTCTTCCTCGATGAAGATCCGGCCACCCGTGGTCGGGTTCAGGTCATCGAACAGGCCAGCGATACGCGGCGGACCCAGCAGGTGGTCGGCGATCGACTCACTGAAGTCCGTGTCGCCCGCACCGAAGGTGATGCTGCCGTTCGAGTTGACGAACACCGAGCCAAAGGTCTGGCCACAGATGCTGAAGTCGAAGGGCAGGAACACTTCGGCGAACGCGTCGTCACCAAGACCGAGATCATCGCCGGGCGCCAGGCCGTTGAAGATGATGTCGATGCCCGCGCTGGCCACACCCGCAGTCGGGGTCACCGTGTCAGAATTCGTGGGGTCATCCGGCGTGTCGATGTTGTTCGACTCGGCAGCGTCCCAGAACTCCTCGGCACCAGGCAGCGGCTGCAGCGGCGGCGTGGAGAATCCACCCTGCAGGATCTGGTCGATGTGGATCGTGTACTCCGCACCCGGCGTCAGGCCGTTGAGAGTGTAGGTACCCGGACCACCGATACCCGGGCGGTCGCCCGAGATCGCCGAGACCGCATCTACGAACGGGTTGGCGACGTTGCGCGCGATGACGTTGACGCCCGTCAGGCCCGTCGTGCCATCAGGTGCCAGGACCGCGCCCGTGATCGTGCCCGAGTTGGCGAAGAAGCCAGGTTCCGGGTAGAGGAACGACATGATCGCAATGTCATCGGCGTGCGGGTCAACCTGACCCCCACCGACAAGCGCGAACGGGTACATCGTCTCGGTCTGGTTACCGGGCGAGTTGCCGTACGTGTTCTGCGGCGAAGGACCACTCGTATCGCCCAGGGCGATGTTTTGACCGTTGACCACCGTGTGGCCCAGGCCCGAGTAGTGACCGAACTCGTGGAAGACCACGCCGGCGAAGTCGGCAACCGGGAAACCACCCAGGATGCTGCCGCCGTTCAGGAACTGAACCGCCTCGATCGGGGTACCGGCCGCATCACGCGTGTCCGTGCTGGCGAAACCCAGTACGCCCGTGCCCGGACCGAACAGCGCATCGAAAATCGCGCCATCTTCGTCGAACACGATCGGGCTGAGGCCGTCTGCCGTATTGCCGCCGAAGAACAGGTTGTCGATAAACGGTGCGAAGTTGGTCTCGTCGATGTCCTCGGCCAACTGCCCCGTCGTGACGTAGGCGTTGCTGGCTGTCGGGATGCTGGTCCAGGTCGTCAGCGCGCCTTCAACGAGCGCGACTGCTTCTGCGGGACTCAGCGGCCCAAGGCCACCTTGGTCAATGTTGTAGGGGATCTGTGTACCGCCGTTTGGCCAGCGCTCCACACCGTCCGGATCGGCCGGGTTGGTGTTAAGCGGACCACCCGCGAGGACCGATGCCGAAGCCAGCGTGGCCGTAGCCGCGACGAGCGAGCGCCGCAATAGTGTCTGGTTCTTCATTACTCGGCACCTCCCACGATGTCACGGATGAGTGCGGCGAGTTCGGGGTAGGGCACGGCAACGCCGTCGGGGAAGCCGGTACTCATGCCCGTGAACAGACCCACGTTGCTGGCGGCGTTGAGCGCCACCTTGTCACCGTCTTCGCCCGAGAGCGAGAAGTTGCCCTGGCCCAGGCCTACCGTCGTGGTCAGGCCAGTCGTACCGGCGTGACCGACAACGAGGAGGTATTCCTCGCCGACGCGCAGCAACGGGAAATCAACGATCGGGTGCTTGCCTTCTTTGACGTTCTTGATCGTGCCGAGCATCGTCACTGTGGTGAACTTGACGCCCTTTTCTTCTTCGTAGCTGCCTTTGAACGTGTCGCCTACACGGAACGTGTAAGTCACCGCCGGAACTTCACCACCGCCCACGGCGATACGAGATTCCGACAGGTCGACGACGGTGCCAACAAAGACCTTTTCGGACTTGTTGATCATCTGCGCGAGGTTCATCTGCAGTACGCTGGTTGCCTTGGCGGGTGAACTCGCCAACACGAACAGCGCTACCGCGATGAACATCGCAGTAAACCTAAGCGCTCTCATTACATCTCTCCTTTTTGATGAAGCGGCCCTTATCGGGTTGTTATTCCTTGATCTTGTTATTGTTCTTACTTAATTCAGACCGCTCCCGGAGCATACTCAGAGGACATAATTGCGTCCACCGGAACAGTTAAAGTGAACATAATGTGTAACGGTTTCTGTGGTAATCAGTCAGTTAGCGCATTTTGGTTGAACTTTTTCGGCAACGTATGACAACCCACGCGCACAATCGCCCTTGTCCATGCCACTGGACAGGCCACAGCATCGGGACAGAGACAGTGAGCACGTGACGCCAGAGTCGTTTGAGCGCGTGGTCTGGGAGACGCTGGATTCGTTGCCGGCCTGGGTCCGCGAAGAACTCAATAACATCGAGCTCATCATCCAGGATCTGCCCGGGCCCGAGCTCGACCCTGACGGTGACGGAATGCTGGGTTTGTACCTGGGCACGCCGCTCACGGAACGCAGCATTGAAGACGTCGGCGTCGTGCCGGACATCATCTATCTGTTCCGTCGGCCGCATCTTGAACTGGGCCTGCCCGAGGCCGACCTGATCCACGAGATCCGGACCACGCTCATCCACGAGATTGCCCATTTCTTCGGTATTGACGACGACCACCTCGACGAGATCGGCTGGGGCTAGCCGGTTACACTTGAAGCCATGAACGGCGGCAACGGCAACGACGCGGAAAAGGCGCTGGCCTTGCAGCATTTGCTCGCGGAGCGACTGCGCCAGTCGCAGGAGGCCGAACGCGCCGCCGTGGCCCGCGCCGTGCACGACTCCGTGGGTCAGACGCTCTCGGCCATGAAGATGCAGCTTCACGAAGCGTCCCGGGACCCGATGCTGCCGCCTGCGGCTGTGGCCTGTTTCCGCGACCTCGAGGGGCACGTCGATTCATTGCTCGAAGATGCGCGCAGCATCGCGAGCCGACTGCGGCCGGGCGTCATCGACCATTTCGGGCTCACGCGTGCGCTCGAGGCCGCACTGGATCGATTCGGCCGCGAACAGGGGCTCGAAGCCCGGTTGCAAAGCTCGGGCGCGGAACCCAGGCGATTACCCGGGAACATCGAGATTGGTTTGCTGCGCATCGTCGAACTCGCGCTGGCCAACGTGGCGCAGCATGCCGGGGCCAGTCGCGTCGACGTTGTCTTCGAGCAAACGCCGGACACCGTGAGCGTCGCGGTGCGCGACGACGGCTCAGGCTTCGATCGCTCAAGGCTTGAGCCCACGCGGTCGCTCGGGTTGCTCGACCTGGAGTCGCGTGCGGCAGCGCTCGGCGGCTCGCTGTCCATCGACAGCGCGCCGGGTGCGGGCACGACGGTCACCGCTCGCGTGCCGATCGCGGGCGCTGCGCCGCGGGCCGACTAAGGCCTCGACGCGGACAGGGTGTGACCTGTGACCGGCTCCGGGCAACCGTCACCCCCTGAAGGCCAGCTCAAGCGCTCCCTGAACCTGCCGCTGCTCGTGCTGTACGGGCTGGGCACGATCGTTGGCGCCGGCATCTACGCACTGATTGGTGAAGTCGCCGCGGTCGCCGGCTACGGCGCACCGCTGGCGTTTCTCGTCGCCGCGGGTGTCGCGGCGCTGACCGCGGGCGCTTTCGCCGAGCTGTCGAGTCGCTATCCACGCGCCGCGGGCGCAGCGCTCTACGTGCAAAAAGGCTTTGGCCGGCCCAGGCTTGCCCTCGTGGTTGGCGTTCTGGTTGCGGTCTCGGGCGTCGTATCCGCTGCGGCACTGCTCAATGGCTTCGTCGGCTATCTGCAGGCATTCATGGCCTGGGATCGCACGCTCATCATTGTTGGCGCCGCGGGTGTGCTGGGCGCGATTGCGGCCTGGGGCATTGCCCAGTCGGTCACCGTCGCGGCCATCATTACGCTTGTTGAGATCGGCGGCCTGCTCGCAGTCATCGTCGTCGGTGCGGATGCGCTGGCGACACTGCCCGATCGCTGGCGTGACTTCATGCCCGCCATGGACACCTGGCCCGGCGTCCTCTTCGGCGCGACACTATCGTTCTATGCCTTCATCGGTTTCGAAGACATGGTGGACGTCGCCGAAGAGGTCCGGGACGTGCGGCGCACACTGCCGATGGCGATACTCATCACGCTGGTGCTGGCGACGCTGGTCTACGTGTTGTTGCTCATGTCGGCCTTGCTGACGCTCACGCCCGAAGCGCTCGCGGCGTCTCAGGCCCCCGTCGCTGCACTCTGGGCGCATCACACGGGACGTGCGCCCGCGGAGCTGGGTCTCGTCGCCATGCTTGCCATCGTCAATGGGGCGCTGATCCAGATCGTTATGGCCTCGCGGGTCTTGTACGGCCTGTCACGCCGCGGCCAGCTCCCCGCCGCACTGGGCCGGGTACACCGTCGAACCAACACGCCGCTTCTGGCCACCGCACTCGTGACGCTCGCCGTCCTCGCACTGGCACTGGCCGGCCGACTCGCGGGACTGGCGACGACCACGTCGCTACTGATGCTGACCATTTTCGGTGCCGCCAACCTGGCGTTGTGGCGACTCAAGGGTCGCGAGCCTGCCCCCGACGGGGTGCTCACGGTGCCACGCATCCTCCCGCTGGTCGGCGCGGCAGCCTGCGCCGGGCTCGTGGCCTGGAAGCTGATCGGTTACGCCGGCTGACACTGCGGGTCGCCCGTCGCCGACGCGCGGTTGTTTCAGAAGGGCGGCGTCGAAAGCCGGCGCGCACCGGCTATCATGCGGGCTGCAACGCGGCGATGGGCGCTGCGCCAGTTTCCAGGGAGCACAGCATGCAGATCGGGCTAGTCGGTTTGGGCAGGATGGGCGGCAACATGGCCAGACGACTCATGGCCGCAGGCCACGAGTGCGTGGTCTACGACCCCAATCCCGAGGCCGTTGCGACGCTGGAGGCGGCCGGCGCTACGGGCGTAGATTCCCTGGCCGGCCTCGCGCAGGCGCTGGCACCACCGCGCGCCGTCTGGCTCATGGTGCCAGCGGCCGTGGTCGACGACAGCATTGACGCGCTCGCACCGCTGCTCGCCGAGGACGACACGCTCATCGACGGCGGCAATTCCTACTACATCGACGACCTGCGTCGGGCCAAAGCGCTATCGGCGCTTGGCATGCACTACATCGACGTCGGCACCAGCGGAGGCGTCTGGGGTCTGGAGCGGGGCTACTGCCTCATGATTGGCGGCGAAACCGAAGCCGTCGAACGCCTCACCCCGATTTTTGAAGCGTTGGCACCGGGTCGTGGTGACCTCGAGCCCACACGCAACCGCAGCGATAACGGCAGCACGGCGGACCAGGGGTTTCTGCACTGTGGGTCCTGCGGTGCCGGGCACTTCGTGAAAATGGTCCACAACGGCATCGAGTACGGCCTCATGGCCGCGTACGCCGAAGGCTTGGGCATCCTGCGAAGCGCCAACGTGGGCAAGCGCCAACACGAGGCCGACGCCGAGACGACGCCCATGCGCGACCCCGAGCATTACCAGTACGACTTTGATGTGGCCGACATCACCGAGCTGTGGCGGCGCGGCAGCGTGGTTTCTTCGTGGTTGCTCGACATTACGGCCGACGCGTTGGCCGCCGACCCGGCGCTCGACGAC
The DNA here is from genome assembly GCA_039821605.1 of Pseudomonadota bacterium. Taxonomy (GTDB): domain Bacteria; phylum Pseudomonadota; class Gammaproteobacteria; order Steroidobacterales; family Woeseiaceae; genus CALBPI01. The sequence goes on from JBCBNV010000006.1 coordinate 141,238, forward strand.
TTCACGGGGCGGGTTTCAGATTCGGGCGAGGGCCGCTGGACCATCAAGGCCGCCATCGATGAAGCAGTGCCCACGCCCGTGCTGACGACGGCACTCTACGAACGGTTCAGCTCGCGCGGCGAAGCCGACTACCAAAATCGCGTGTTGTCGGCGATGCGCCGCGGCTTCGGCGGGCACGTCGAGAAGAAGGACTAGCGCCGGTGTTGCTCAGTCTTCGGGCGCGGCGACGAACAGCGCGATGAGTGCGATCGACGCCACGTAGCGCAACGCGGATTCGAGTACGGGCTCGCGGAGTGCTTCGGACTGCCACAGTGCGAACCACACTTCGGCGACGACGATAAAACCCGCGAACAGCATGAACATCGCGACCCCGCAGCCGGCGAGCGCAGCGCGCCGCGCAGACGTGTAGCGCTTGTCGTGGGGTGCACGGGCACGCGCCATTCCGAACGCACCCATGCCGCACAGCAGGGCCGCCGCCGCCTTGCCCGAAGCGATGAACAACGCACCCAGCCACACGACAACGGGGTTTGATATCGCCTGCCAGCTTCCAGGCCCTGAATCAAAAGTCGCCATTGATGTCGTGGCGCGCACGGCGTCGAGCGTCGCCGACCATTTCAGGAGGTTTTGCAGGAGACTGACCGCGGCCCAGAGCGCCACAGCGGCAATGAGCGCGGCCTTGAGCAGCCGCAGGTGCGCGATGCTCACGACCGGGTCAGGTCATCGCCTTGATGAGCCCGGCCGCTGCAGAGCTGTCGACGTATTCACGCAGATCGATGACCTTGCCGTCGCGAACGTCGGCCACGACACAGGCGGCGAGGTCTAAGTCCGTACCGTCGGGCAGGGTGCCCCGCACCCGGTGCTCCTCGACGAAACCCGAAGCCGTGGGCGTGCAGATCGCGTCGGCATAGCGAAAGTCCGCGACCGCGCCGTGAATCGCCAGCGCGAACTCGATGAGTGTGTCGAGATTCATGGGCGGACTTTTGTTTTGGCGCGCCGTGACGTCGGCGGCGCAAAGACTGCGGACCGTATCGGCATCACCGTCGGCAAATGCATCGAACAGCGCCTCAGCCAGTTCGAGGTGGGTCATGCGGGCATCTCCCTGCAGCGCTTGGGGCGAAAATCACAGCTAGGCGGTGAGACTAACGCACTTGCAGTGTCGTTAACATCAAGCGGTAATATGCGCTTGACAGCCTGAAACTCAGAGTACCTATGGAAGCACTCGCGCTGCTTATTGGCGAGATCATCTTCGTCATTCTCATCCCCTTTATCGCGCTGGTCATCGAACTCGTCGCTGCGGCCGTCAGTGCGTTGGTCGCGGCGCGATCCGGTCGGAAGCGCGAGCCCGGCTCTCGGGGGTCGATCGCCAAACCCGTCGCCGTGGTCCTGGCGGGTTTGTCCGCTGTGGTGCTCGTGGCCGTGTTGGTGGTGAACCTGTTCTTCTTTGAGCAGGGCGTGCAGTTTGTATTTGAGAGGATCGAGCAACGCAAGGGCATCACAACGTCCTGCGGGGAGATCAACGGCTCGCTCCTCACCGGTCGCGTGCAGCTCGGCGACTGTGACATCGCGCGCGAGGATCACCCGGTATCGACGTTCGACCTCCAGGTCGCTGAGATCGATCTCGATCTGCGTATCGCCTCCATGTTTGGCACCGCCAAGCTCGATTCGGTACGTGTGACGGGGCTCGCGGGCACCGTGTTCACGGACCGGCGAAGCGCGGCCGATCGACCGCGTCGCGACCGACCGCGGCGTGAATTCGAGATCGACGACCTCACGGTGCAGGACGTCCGTGTCGCAGTGACGGGCATCAATGCGAGTGGTGACCCGTTCAGCGCACCGATCGCTGTCGATCAGCTCCACATCGCGCCGTTACGCTCGAAGCTCTTGCTGTTCGATGTGCTGTTCCGCGCCAACGCGTCGGGCAGCCTCGCGGGCGCGCCCTTCGAACTGGCGTCGTCAGCGACAACCGACGGGCGGCGAACGGAATGGCGCGCGACACAGGTACCTGTCGCAAGTTTGGCGGATGTTGTGGGGGGTGCACTGGGCTGGTTCAGCGCGGGCTTTGTCGACGTGTACGTCGAGGACGACTGGGAGGCGACAGAGTCGACATCGCTCGATCTCGACTGGCGGCTCGAATTCTCGGAACTCGAGGTGTCGCCACCGCCAGGAACCGGTCGCGTAGCCCGCATTGCATCGGTGCCCCTGACCAGGCTCATCAATGGCTACGACGGGAGCATCCCGCTCGAGTTCGGACTCGTTCTCGAGGAGAACCAGTTCGCGTTGCGCTACTCGCTGTCTGCGGCAGGTGTCTGGGAGGCCCTGAAGACAGCGTCAGACGGGGCATTTTCCGGTATCGGCTTCGATGTGAGCAAGCTCGCCGAGAAAACCGAGTCGCTGAGAGAGGGCATGCGGTCTGTCATCGATCGCGTGCGTGGTTCGGACGAGGAACCCGAGGCAGAAGATCAGCCGTGATCTCTCCGCAGGTGCTTGATCAGGCCCTGCGCAGGGGGTGGTATCCCAATAGGATGGTGCGGAGGCGTCATAGTTTTAGCCCGCGGACAGGGAAGGCCTTCCTGCTGTGCGAATTCATTCGGCGCGATAGTTCAGGTCTTGAGAAATGCCTGCACCGCTTCAACGAAGGCGTTGGATGCCGCCTCACGGCCCAGCAGCAGGTGACCATCACTGTCTAGTCCGACGAACTGCGCGTTGGGGATCCGCGCGGCGATATCCCGACCCACCTCGAACGGGATGCGCCGATCGCCTCTTGAGTGCAATACCAAGGTGGGCACGTTGACCCGCGACAGTTGCGAGCGGACGTCGATATCACCGAACGCCGAGAGAAACCGTGCTGCATTCTCCGGCGAGGTGGTCTGGCGCTGAAACTCGTTGAACCAAGCGAGCTCCTGCGGGTTGGCGCTCGGCATGAACGTCGACGAGAAGATCTGGCGGTAGGTCGGATCGTTGCGCCCCCAGCCGGTCTTCGTCAGGGTCATCACCGCTTCGCGCTCCTCGAGCGTGACCGGATCCGCATCGATTCGCCAGCCCTGATCGTAGGCCCCGAAAAGGATCAGGTGACTCACCCGGTCCGGGTGGCGCACCGCGTAGTCGATAGCCACCGATGCACCTTGCGAAATACCGAGCAGTGCAAACCGCTCAACGTCCACTGCATCGATCACGGATTCCAGGTCGGCTGCGAATGCGTCGAAACTGATCTCACGCACCTGCCAGTCTGACAGACCATTGCCGCGCTCATCGTAGCGAATGAAGCGGTGACTGCGCGCGAGGCGGCGAAACAGCGGACTCCAGATCGGCGCGTCCCAATCCAGTTCCAGGTGACTGAGCCAGTTGGCGGTCTTGATTACGGCTGGCCCGCCCCCGACAGTCGCGTAGGCGATTCGCGTGTGATCGCTCGTTTGGCAAAAGCGAATACGCTGGCGCGTCAGCAGCCTGCGGCCCTCACTCTCCTCATCGAGTGGCGTCGATGGGGTTCGGCCCGACACCGGGCGCTCGAGTGGAACGCCTGCGTTGCGGAACCGTTCGGCGAGTTCATGGGATATCCGAGCCGCTTCGGCAGGGTCGCCCAAGCGCTTCAGATCGGCGACATGATCTCGGGCGGCCTGTGGATTGAACGGATCGAGCTCCAGCCAGCGTTGCGACCAATACAGCAGCTCCGATGTAGGCAACGATGGATGTTGTCGTATGCGACGTGTCACCTCGGCCGTCTGCTTCTGGATTTGCGCACGCTCCGCCTGCAACCAGCGCGAGAATGGCGCCTGCTCGGGAAACTCGAGACTCGGAATCAGCGGGTCCTGCAGGCGCTTTGCGAATTCGAGGAGGACGCGCAGGGACAGCTCAGCGTCTTCGAGTCTGTCGGCAACCTCATGCAAATCGAGCTGGTATTGCGTGTTGTCGAGCTGCACGCGCTCCCGATCGGCAACGAGGCAGGCGTCGTCACCTCGATTGACCACGGGTCGCAGTTTGCTCAAAGACCAGCGCAATGCGGCGCGCGGATCGTCAGTGATATCCCACAACAACTCACACAAACGGTCACGGCGATGTGGTCGCGCGGTGATCGCGAGATAAGCGAGCAACGCGCGCGTTTTCCTGGATGACGGCAGGTCCAAGACGTCGCCATCGGCGACCACTCGAAAGTCGCCCAGTACTTCAATTCGCAAGTCTGCCACGTCGGCTCCCATCGCCTTCGACGCTTGTGTCGAATTATGCGCAGATAGGACCAGAACGGCTACGTAAATCCTCGACGCACAGGTGGATGTCGGTGGGGGGCGATGACAGTGGTGACTCGCAACAAAGCCTTGGGGCGCCTCTCGAGTTATTGCGCCGTCACCAGCATCACTGAGCCGGAATCCACGAGACCATTGAGATCATCACCGGGACTGCCCAACAGGAAGCCGCCTGAGTCCAGCGCAAAGAGGCTGCTACCCAGCCTGTCGTTTTCCTGGTCGCCCTGGAACGTTTCTACCGTCTCGCCGGTCGCCGCATCAAGCACACGAACGACACCGGCATTCGAGACCCCCGCCACATCCTCATTTGCGTTGGTGAATACGAAATGGTCACTGGCCAGCGATTCGATTAAGACGAAGTCGATCCCGAACGCTGCATCGCCAACCACTTCCAGAACGATCTCGCCGGTGGCACCGTCCACCAGTCTCAGGGACCCGGCGTCTTCGATGCCGTTCACATCATCGCCGATCGACACGACGACGAAGTTGCCATTGGCTAGCGTTGTGACCTCCGCCTGGTCGAGATCAAATTCGTTGTCGTATTCCACACTGGCTATCTCGGTGAAAGTGGCGCCGTCTACCAGGACCAGCCTTCCGGCGAACGGGACACCGTTGCCGGTAGCGAAGAACGACTCAATGACGACATTCCCGTTGGCCAATGGCAGGGCGAAGATGTTCTCGTCGGTGCCCAACATTTCACCGTCCGCTTCGCCTGCCAAACGAGCGACCTCGACGCCTGAGCTATCGAAGAAACTGACAGAACCCGCATCAACCAGGCCTTCAACGTCGTCGCCTGGATTGCCGGCCAGGAAACGACCGTTTTCCAGGGCCACGATATTCTGTCCGAAGCTGTCGTCGTCATCGTCGCCCACGATGGATGCCAGCAGCGAGCCCGTCCCGTCGAACAAGCCAATAAATCCGTTGTCGATCAAGCCGGCGCTGTCAGAATTGCTGGCACCGACGACAAAGTTGCCGTTGTCGAGGGCCGTAAGCGTGTTTCCCAGTGACGTCGCGCCAACATCGCCACCACGAATTTCCGCGATCACGGCGCCTGTCACGCCATTGATCAGTAAAACGAGTCCTTCGTCGGCGACTGCGCCATCGCGTGATCGGATTCCCACGACGACGTCGCCGCTCGGCAGCACTGCAAACCGGCTGCCGACGAATTCATTGACGGCCTCACCCTCGACGCGCGCAATCTCGTCGCCCGACGCGCCGTCCACAAGTATTACGGAACCGGCGTTGTCGAGTCCGTTCACCATGTCGAAGAAATTCACGACGATGAAGTTTCCGTTGCTCAATGCCGCCGCCTCGCGCCCGAAGGAGTCACCTGGATCATCACCCTCAATCCGCGTGATCGTCTCACCCGAAACGCCGTTCACGAGCACGATGGAACCGGCGTTCACGAAGTTGTCGCTGTCATCGCTGTTGGACAGGATTACGAAGTTGCCTGCATTCGAGCCCTCGAGCTCGATAATGCCGCCGTTGCCGAACCGATCGCTCGAATCGTCCCCGCCCAGCGTCTGAATTTCGGCGGCTGTGTCTCCGCTCAAAAGGCTCACGGAGCTGGCGCTCTGGACGCCACCAAAGCGACCGAATGCCCCCGCATTGGCGACCAGGTTGCCGTTCTGCAGCGGCAGAAGTCTCGAGCCCACCTCTTGCTCGGCTTCGGATCCTCGAAAGCTATTGATCAGGACTCCGGCCGGGTCGTAGATATGTACCGCCCCGGCCTCCGTCGCGACCGTCGAGTCCGTGCTCGCACCGACCACGAGATTGCCGTTGACGAGCTCTGACAACTGCAAGCCGAATCGATGACCCGCCGCGGGATTCGGGTCACTGAGGACACTGCCTTGAAACAAGTCGATGACGTTCTGGACTGTCAGCGTGAAGTTTTGCGTGAAGGCATCCGCATCGTCGCTGGCGGTCACCTCAAATTCGTACACGTTGTCACCGTCGGCATCGGCGGGCAGTTCAAAGTCGAACCCCTGGCCCGCGCTGATAGTTAAAGTCGTTTCGTCAAGAACGAAGCGCGCGGCGTCCGCACCACCGAGCGTCAGTGCCACGTCGTCGCCGTCGGCATCGGTGACTGAGAACGGCACTGACACGGGTTGATTTTCGTCGACGGATAGATCGAATTGGCCAGCGAACGCCGGCGGTGTGTCGGAGATGTTCTCGACGGTTAATGTGAAGTCCTGCGTGGTGGTATCTGTCCCGTCGTCAGCGGCGATCGAAAATGAATAGACGTTGTTGCCATCGGCATCCTGCGGTGCTTCGAAATCGAAGGGCCCGACCGTGGCGCTCGAAGCCTGAGCGTCGAACACAATGGCGCTTGCGTCAGGCCCATCGAGACTCAGCGTCAACGTATCGCCATCTGGATCCGTGACTACGATGTCGACGGTGATGGTCTCGCCTTCTTCCAGCGTGAAATCAGAGTCTCCGGAAAACTCCGGGGCGACATTCACCGGCGGTGGCGGTGCGACTACCTGCGGCGGCGGGCTGCTCCCGCTTCCGCCACCACAGGCCGTGAGAATCGGAAGCATCGCGGCGGCAACGGTAGCGCGCCGAGGGAATTGCGCCCGAAGAACAAAAGACAAGACTTGCGGTTTCATGAACAGTTCCTTCCCGATGTGATGGGTACGCGCCGTTTGAGCCGACAGAATGGTCGGCGACCGGCGTTGTAGAAACCGTTGTAAGAACCGTTGTAGTGGCCAGAAGTGTGAACCAGTCGAGCCGCATTGAGAATGCGCGAGGGATCACACGGGTGAGACGGAGCAGGTGACAAGACGCCTCACGTTTGTCGGTCACCGTCACATTGAACTTGATGTGCTCATCGACGACGTTGTCGGCAAACAACGCGAGAAAGCGATCGATGTCTTCCGCATCGGAGTCTGGTTGCTGACGGGCGTTCATTGCTTCGATGAACGCCTCTCCCATGTGCAGCCGTTGCCAGCAACTATTGGGAGAAGTATTATTGCAATAATTATTAACTCGAGATGCTGCCATGTCTGATCGACTGACAATCGACTCCCAGCTCTGTTTTTCGCTCTACTCAACCTCGCTCGCGATGACGCAGTTCTACAAAGGTCTGCTCGAACCTCTGGGCCTGACCTACGCTCAGTACATCGTGATGCTCGTTCTCTGGGAGCAGGATGGGGTAACGCTGACCCATATTGCGGACAAGCTCGACCAGCAATCTGGCGCCTTGACGCCGGTTCTGAAGCGCATCGAGGCATTGGGGCTGCTGCAGCGAAACCGGAATCCCGAGAACGAAAGGGAGCTCCAGGTGTTTCTGACTCGCAAGGGCAAGGCGATGCGCACAAAGGCGCTGGAGATCAATCAATGCGTGGCCGATGCCTGCGGTTTAGGGGAATCTGAACTGACTGATTTGCATAAGAATATTGACGACCTGCGAGCACAACTGAAAAAATATATTGCGCAGTAATCATTATTGCGATATCTTTTTCTTGAGGCTGCTCCAAGCAGTCATTTTTTGGACTAATAAATTATTGCAATAAAAGTTATTGCGTCATATTTGGAGAACTGAAATGAACCTCAGAAAACTCGTCGCAACAACGATGCTCGTCTTGATGCCAGTGCTGGCTGCCAATGCTGGCGTGTCTCCGGGCGTCGAATCGAATACCCGGGCATTCCTCGAGGCCCTCAACAGCAGTGGCGGCACGCCGCTCGAACAACTCTCTGTCGCCGATGCCCGCAACGTTCTCGTTGGCGCGCAACAGGGCGCGGCGCTTCCCGACGCGCAAGTGGAGAAACGCACCATCACGGTGGAAGGCGAGAAGATCGACCTCGTGATCGTCAAGCCGCCTGGTCGCCAGCGTGGCGACCTGCCCGTGTTCATGTACTTCCACGGTGGTGGCTGGGTCCTCGGCGACTTCCCGACGCACGAACGACTCATCCGCGACCTCGTCGTTCGCTCCGGCGCGGCCGCCGTGTACGTCGATTACACGCCTTCGCCGGAAGCCCAATACCCGACCGCGATCAACCAGGCGTTCGCAGCAACGCAATGGGTGGCCGAGAACGGACGTGAGATCGGCGTCGACGGTGCGCGCCTGGCGGTTGCCGGAAACAGTGTCGGTGGCAACATGGCCGCCGTTGTGAGCCTCAAAGCCAAACAGGCTGGCGGTCCCAACATCCGTTTCCAGCTGCTTCTGTGGCCGGTGACGGACGCCAACTTCGAGAACGCTTCGTACCAGGCCTATGGCGCGAACCACTTCCTGACAACGCCGATGATGCGCTGGTTCTGGGACAACTACACGACGAATCCGCAAGAGCGCAATGAGATCTTCGCCTCACCGCTCCGTGCAACGACGGAGCAACTTCGTGGCCTTCCGCCGGCTCTGATCCAGACAGCAGAGATGGATGTGCTGCGTGATGAAGCCGAAGCCTACGCGCGCAAGCTCAACGACGCAGGCGTTGCCGTCACCAGCATCCGCTACAACGGAATGATCCACGACTTCGGTCTTCTCAATCCGCTGGCCGGTGTACCTGCTGTGCAGGACTCACTGGACCAGGCCGGTGCAGCGCTCAAGAAGTACCTTTTTGAAGATTAGTGTTGCATTGAGCTAGAACAACCTAGCATTGAAGGGCCCCGATTTGGGGCCCTTTTCCATACCACCTGTTTAGAAGGCAACCGCCGATTCGACACACTTGATAAAGACAACGTTGCGGCCCGTCATGGTCTCCCTTATCTCGACTCCCACGTAGAAGTCCTTGCCCTCGAACTGCGGAATCATCATGTCCGCCAAGTGGGTCGCCGGCAACTAGCCGGCTTCACTCTGTATGGCGGGCAAGCGCCAGGTGACCGGCGGGCGCGGTCGGCGAAAATAAAGCCACACCCAAAGCACGGCGATGAACCCTGCGGCCACGCCATAGAACCATTCGGAGCGAAAGTCCGTCAGCGTGTATTCGGCGTTCGGGCCTTCGATAGTGATCAGCGTGAGCTCCCAGACCGAAACCAATAGGTTGTAAGCGCTATGGCAAAGAATGGGCACCCAGAGTGACTGCGTGCGCAGATAAAGGACGCACATCCCGATGCCAAACGTGAACGCACCCAGCGTGTCCGGATGGACTACAGCAAACAACAGCGACGACCAGAGAATCGCGGGCCACAGACCGTACTTATGCGTCCACCGATGCAGGATAACGCCGCGAAACGCGAACTCCTCAACGACCGGTGCGACGACGCACATGATCAGAAGGGTGGCGATGTTTGGCAGGACAAGAAAACGGTCTCCCTCAACATGGAACATGTCTGGCAGATCGAGCAGCCAGTAGGTCACGAAGTCGGGCGCGATGTAGGACAACGGGTAGAACAGTAGATAGACCGCCGCCCAGGCGACGACGAACAGAAACAGTGTGAAAACAAGGCTCGACCGCATTTGAGCCTGCGTGGGGCGGCGACCCACGATGCGCTGCACCGGAGCGCGAATGGGCAAGGACACCGTTGCGATGAGCACGATGATGATGAGCAGGTACTCGTAGAACCAATAGCCCAGCGTCCACCAATACCAGGGTGCTCCCAAGAGCACAGTTACCTCCAATAACTCAGCACCGGGCAGGTAGAACATCAACGCAACCCAGGCCACAGCGAAGTACCTGGCGCGAATGCAATCAACCCAATCAGACACCGGATCAGCGATCACGTTGCTGTCTGGCAACTGGAGCTTTTGGAAAGAATCACTAGCACAATAATTGTTCGTCTCTCCGAGTGACGATTTCTGTCATCAAGAATTACGAACAGCGAATGGTCGTTCTTGGATACGCCACCGTCACCAGAGATATCGTGACGGACTGCTAACGCCAAGAGCCGCGGGCTTCGCGACTCTGGAGTCCGTTCTGGGGCGAAATTGAGCTGCTCGGCTAATCCTTCGCCGCGAGTACCTCGTCTGGGTGCCACCATGTTTCCGGAGGATTGGCGAGCTGCGCTTCTATGAGCGTACGGTCGCGCGAGGCGATGTCCAGCATCCTTGCTTCAAACGCTTGATAGTCAGGCCGATCATGGAGCGGCTCAAACCAGTGCGATTTTACTTGAACAAGAGACGTGGGGACGCCCCTGTCGGCCAGCGCGTTGAGCCACGCCATCGCGCCGTCTGGATCGTTTTGCACCATCCGCCATTGCGCGCCATTGATGTAGGGAATTTCGTAATTGCGTGGCCCCGGCTCAACGCCGTCAAAGCCCGGCTTGAGCGAAGCGCGTACAATTTCCGCGCGCGAATCTCCGGCCTGTTTAAGCGCCCAGTGCACTGATAATCCATTTTCTCGATTTGACGTGCCGGGGTTGGGCGCGTCGTCGAGCAGAAACTCAAAACGTTCGGGATTGTTCTGGATCACCGAATAGGCCTCAGCCGGTCGACCGAGCGCATTAAACAAACGGAGATCGGTTAATGGATAGAAACCTGTTGCTTCAGAAACAAGTCGATCCAGTTCGTCCGCATCATCATTCTTAAAGGCAAGGAACGTAGCCCACTGTCTCGACCCAAGGGCGGTCAATGAGTCATCCATCCCCAGGGCCGAATATATGTATCCCAATGATTGATCGCAGTAATTGTCCCCCTTGCACGACATCGCGATGCGGTGCGCCGTTTCAATATCGCCGCGCGCAATGAAAATGTACGCCAGAATACCTCGGGCCAACGAAAGATCAGGATTGAGCCTTAACGCGTCCAACAGGGTTGACTGGACACCATCGATATCGTCCCGATCATCATAAACACCCGCGATATTGATTAGAACGATTACGGATTGCGGGTCGAGTTGTCGTGCGCGCTGAAAAGAAGCCAGACCCTCCTCGTTTTCTCCATAATTTGTGAGCACTAAGCCGCGCCCGCGATGCGCGCTTGAATTGTTGGGATTGGCGGCAATTGCAGCATCAAAGGCGGCGATCCCTTCCGTTAGATTCGGCCGCCTACCGAATACCTGCCAGGCGGATTCGGAGAGCACGTCCCAGTCGTTTGGCGCAAGCGCCAGGGCGCGATCGATATGCGTTTTCGAACGAAACCGAGCGTGAATCGGCCCAAGTCCAGCATATTCTCGCTGAAGCATGTAAATGCGCGCCAGCGATGCATGGGCAGAAGCAAAATCCGGGTCCAAGGTGACAGCGCGCCCCATCCAATCCAGGCTTTCATTTAATGCGTCCTCTGTCCGGGCGCGATAGGCTTCCTTGCCTTTCAAATAAGCGTCATAGGCTTCGGCAGATTGTGTTGGGCGCGCGCTTGTTTCTGGCAACAAATCCAGCTGGCCATTTAGCTCCAACACAATGGCTTGCGAAATCTCATCCTGAATCTCGAATATATTCTCAGCCGTGAGGGGACGATCAAAAGTCTCAGACCAAAGATGCTCATCGGTTTCTGTATCGATCAACTGCGCTGTAATACGCAGGGTTTCACCCGACTTGCGAACGCTGCCTTCGAGGATATGTCCAACGTTTAATGCAGTCGCGATTTCCGAGATGCTGGCTTCGCGCGTTTTGAACGAAAAAGCCGATGTCCGCGACGCGACTCGTAAGCCATCAACTTGCGCCAGAACATTCAGCAATTCCTCAGCGATGCCATCGGCGAAATAGGCCTGGTCCTTTTCGGGCGAAAAATCCTCGAACGGCAGTACAGCAATAGACTGCCCGTCAATCTCGCCGGTCTGGGCCAAAGACGGCTCGACAACTTGACTCGATGATGGCTTCGACCTGAATTGATCGCCAATGATGAGTAAGCCGACCAGAGCCAGGCTGCCGATCAAAGCGTAATCTAATCCGCGCCCGCTTTTGCGTGAAGCGTATTCATCGGGGGCCGCAGACTCCGTACGTTTCACGCCCTCCGGCGTCATCTCAAATGCCCACGTCAGAACCATCGCAATTGGGAATCCGAGCAGCAAGCTACTGACAACCATCGTGTCGAACCAGCCGGGCATGTTCATGGCACTTTCGAGTAACGACGCCATCTGCGCCAACACCCAACCAATAACCGCATAGACGCCGGCAACGCGGAAAATATTCCGTCGTTTCAACTCCGAAAACAGATTATCCAAAGAATGTACCCTGTGGTGAACGACAATTCAGGGCCAGAAGCAGCCGGTGAGAAGCACGTTAGTTCAGTCTTAGACCCGGCTCCGCACCGCTTGGCTCAATGAGCGTCGCTGCTTCGTCGAGCAACCCCATACTCTGGTTAAGCAGTTCATGTAGTCGCGCAATATCGTTGTACACGTCGTTGGCCTTGAGGGGAATTGGTGGGAAAGGGGCAAATTGCCGATGACTGCTTTGGGTCATTAACAGTCATCGAGTATATCCCGCAAGCAGCCATTCAGGCGTCCGCTAATGCGGTTAGAGCGGACCTCGCCATTCGAGGAGAACGGCCACGCGGGAACGGCAAATGCTGGCCAAAGCATCTCGAACCACCTTTCAACAAGTTACGACAAAAAAGTGACAGAGTTATGCCCGGAGTGACGGAGTTACGTTCTGAGATTCAGCGTTCCGCTCGTGTTTAGACGCTACTCAACCGTCACACTCTTCGCGAGGTTCCTCGGCTGATCGACATCAGTGCCCTTGAGCACGGCGACGTGGTAGGAGAGCAGCTGCAGCGGCACCGTGTAGACGATGGGCGCGATGAGCCGGTCCGCGTGCGGCATCTCGATGACACGGATGCCTTCTTCGGACTCGATGCCTGTTTCCTTGTCGGCAAAGACGTAGAGCTGACCACCGCGTGCGCGCACGACCTGCATGTTGGACTTGAGCTTGTCGAGCAGGTCGTTGTTGGGCGCCACGACCACGACGGGCATGTCTTCGTCGATGAGTGCCAGCGGGCCGTGCTTGAGCTCGCCCGCGGCGTAGGCCTCGGCGTGGATGTAGCTGATCTCCTTGAGCTTGAGCGCACCCTCCATGGCGATCGGCCACATGGGGCCCCGACCCAGGAACAGCGTGTGGTGTTTCTCGGCGAAGTCCTCGGCGAGATCACGCAGCAAGTCGTTCATGCCGAGCACCTGCTCGACGGCAGCGGCGGCGTGATAGACGTGCGGCACGAGCTCGCCTTCGCGCGCATCGTTCATGCCGCGATGCCGCGCCAGCATGAGCGTGACGAGCAGCATCGACATCAGCTGCGTCGTGAAGGCCTTGGTGCTCGCAACACCAATCTCGGGGCCCGCGTGCGTCATCATCGTGAGATCGGACTCGCGCACCATGGAGCTGTGCGCCGAGTTGCAGATCGTCAATGAACCGATGTAGTTCGATGCCTTGGCCAGGCGCAACGCCTCGAGCGTGTCGGCCGTCTCGCCGGATTGCGAGAGCGTCACGAATAAGGTGTTATCGGGTACGACGACCGTGCGGTAGCGGTACTCGCTGGCGATCTCAACCTGGCAGGGCACACCTGCGATCGATTCGAACCAGTACTTGCCGACGCAGCCGGCGTGGTAACTCGTGCCGCAGGCGACAATGTGGATGTTCTCGACGCGGGCCAGCAATTCGGCCGCGCGCGGGCCCAGGGAATCCGGCAGCACACGGTTGTTGTTGACGCGCCCGTAGAGCGTGTCCGCGAGCGCTGAAGGCTGGTCAAAGATTTCCTTGAGCATGAAGTGACGGTAGGGGCCGCGGTCGGCCGTGTCCGTCGCCGCATTGATCTCGTGGACCTCGCGCTCGATGGGTTCACCCTTGGCGTCAAACACCTGGATCGTCTCGCGCGTGATTTCGGCGAGGTCGCCCTGCTCTAAGTAGATGAAACGTTGGGTCACGGGCAGTAGCGCCTGGATGCCACTCGCGACGTAGTTCTCACCGATACCGACACCAATCACGAGCGGGCTCGCGACGCGGCTCACAACCACGCGATCCGGGTCCTCGGCATCGACAACCAGCAGGGCAAATGCGCCTTCGAAACGCTGCGTGGCCTTTTGCACGGCCTGGACGAGGTCCGTGCCATTCTTCACGTAATCGTGGACGAGATGCGCGGCCACCTCTGTGTCCGTCTCGGAGGCGAATTCGTAGCCCTTCTCGAGCAATTCGTCTTTGATCTCCTGGAAGTTCTCAATGACTCCGTTGTGGATGACGGCGATGCGATCTCCCGACAGGTGCGGGTGCGCGTTCTGCTCCGTGACGCCACCGTGCGTGGCCCAGCGCGTGTGCGCGAGCCCCAGGCTGCCCGTGAGCGGGTCCGCGTCGAGCTTGCTCTGCAGACCCGACACCTTGCCGACGGCCCGGCGCAGGCCCAGCGACCGGTCGTCGCGGAGTACGGCCAGGCCGGCAGAGTCATAGCCCCGGTACTCGAGACGGCGCAAACCCTCGACGAGAATCGGTACCACGTTGCGCTCGGCGATCGCGCCGACGATTCCACACATGTTGCTGTGCCCCTATTTCTTTTTGACGGGCCGCTGCCAGCCCTCGATGGTGCGCTGGCGGGCGCGCTCGAGAGTCAGCGCGTCTGCCGCTGCTGGTTTTGAGATCGTCGAGCCCGCGCCGATGGTGGCGCCGCGACCGACTTCAACGGGTGCGATCAGTTCGACGCCCGAGCCAATAAATGCGTCGTCGCCGATGATCGTCTGATGTTTGTTGGCGCCGTCGTAATTGCAGGTGATGGTGCCGGCGCCCACATTGACGCGTTGCCCCAGCACGGAGTCACCGACGTAGCTCAGGTGGTTCACCTTGCTGCCCTCACCGATGACGCTTTTCTTCACCTCGACGAAGTTGCCCGCCTTGCTGCCGTCGCGGAAGTCGGCGCCCGGACGCAGCCGCGCGAACGGACCGAGGTTGCAGCGCGCGCCAACGCGGCTGTCTTCGATATAGGTATTGGCGAACAGCGTCGTGCCCGCGCCAATGTCCGCGTTGATCAACACGCAGTTGGGCCCAACCACGCTGCCGGCCCCGAGGCTGACCTTGCCCTCGAGCACGACGTTGACGTCGATGAAGACGTCTTCGGCGACTGTGACGTCACCACGAATGTCGACACGCGCGGGATCGGCAACGCGCGCACCCGCACGCATAAGCGCGTCGACGGTGCGTCGCTGCCAGGCGCGTTCTGCTTGTGCCAGGTGCACGCGGTCATTGATGCCCATGACTTCTTCGGCATCGGCACAAGCCGTTGCCGACACCGGCGCGCCATCGGCGACGGCCAGGCCAATGACATCAGTGAGGTAGTACTCGCCTTGCGCGTTTTGCGGCGTGATGCGACCGAGCCAACCCGTAAGTTGCGCGGCCGGCAACACGAACACGCCCGTATTGATCTCATCGATCTGGTGTTGCTCAGCCGTGGCATCACGGTGTTCGACAATCGCCTGTACGCCGCCCGCGGCGTCACGCACGATGCGTCCGTAACCCGACGGGTCGGCAACGCGCACGGACAGGACGCCAACACCATCTTCTGGGGTCTCGTCGAGCAGGTCACGCAAGGTCTGCGCCTGCAGCAGGGGTACGTCGCCGAGCAGTACGAGCACGCGGCCCGAGTCTGAAAGCTCCGGCAAGGCTTGCTGTA
The DNA here is from genome assembly GCA_039821605.1 of Pseudomonadota bacterium. Classification (GTDB taxonomy): domain Bacteria; phylum Pseudomonadota; class Gammaproteobacteria; order Steroidobacterales; family Woeseiaceae; genus CALBPI01. Next base: position 156,935 of record JBCBNV010000006.1, read on the forward strand.
CGGCGTGGCCCGTCCCGTTCTGTTCGGCCTGCTCGGCCCAGGCGACATCGCGCGCTGACATCGCCTCACGGACGGCGGCGCCGCCGTGACCATAGACGACAACAGTGCGCGCGGGCGAAAGCGCTGCTGCCGTGTCGAGCACGTGCGTGAGCAAAGGCCGGCTGGCGAGGGGCTGCAGCACCTTGGGCAGGGCCGAGCGCATGCGTTTGCCCTGGCCGGCGGCGAGCACGACAATCTGCAGCGGGTTGTGGGCTGTCATCGCGGTATTCTAACTCAGCGCTTCATTGAAACGTGTGAACGCTGACACGTACCCTCTGCGACATGGATCACGAAACGGCACCCTGGCGGCTGGTACTAGTGATGGCGTTGATCGCAGTCATCACGGGCTGTGATCGGCGCATTTACGTCCTGGACGGTGTCACCGACGGGGACCGCTTCTCCGTGCCGCCCTATGCCTATGCGAGCGCCGACCCGGCCCTGCAGTCCTGGGTGGCTTACGGGCTCGCGCGCAGTGTCTGCCAGCTCGAGATGGGAGGGCCCAATCCGGCCCGCAATCATGCCTTTGGCTGCGAGTTGGCGGCCCGGGAGGCGCTCGTGACGCGCTGGCAGCAATCTCTTGCCCAGGGTGACCCCTATCTCGAGCTGCTCTCGGCGACCACCGAGGCCGGCTACCTCGAAGAGTACGTCTGGCACTACCTGCGGCGCCGGGATTGGACGCGGCCGGCTGATCTCGACAGTGAGGGCTTTGCGGCCTGGCGTGCCGAGTTCCTGCCGCGTCGGCACAAGCCCGAAACGCGACTCATCGGCTCCTGGGGTTACGCGGCTACGCTCCCCTGAGATCCAGCTTCTGTTCGAGGAATGCCAGGATTTCGCGCGCACTGTCTTCGGGCGCGGCCTGCAACAAGAGGTGCGGACCCTCGAGCGTGGCGGGCGTCACATCCGCGAGGCGCGCCAGCAGGCTCGACGAAAATCGCTTTCGCACCACACGGTCGGCGTGCGCCGACAACACAAGGACGGGTTGCTTGACCGCATCGAGCACGTTCGTGGCGTCCATCGTCACGAGCGCCTGCAGCCGGCTCGCCACCGTCGCCTGCCCAATGGGTCGGACGACGTCGACGATGCTCCTGATCAGCGCGATATCAGCGACGCCGTTGAGGCAGAACATGCGCAGGATTTGTTCGTTCATGGCAGGCCGGACGAAGCTCGCGAGCCGCAGTTTATTGGCCAGCGACAGCACGAGGCCGAGTGGGGGCCGCGCAAATGTCGTCGAGAGTACGGCGGCGCCAATGCGGTCTGCGTAGCGAGCCAGCAGGTGCAAGGCGATCGGGCCGGAGAACGACTCTGCAACGAGAATGTGGTCGCGACCTTCGGGTAATTGCGTCGCGACGTACTCGACATAGGCCTGGGTGTCGATCAGGTCGGGGTAGGCGATGACCTGGGTATCGACACGCGAACGCAGTTGCTCGACAAGCGGCGCGAACAGTTGCCCCGTGCCGTCGAATCCCGGCAACAATACGAGCGTGGGCCGCGAAGCGGGCATCGCTTACCTTTGCGTGACGCGCATGCGGTCAGGGTAACACCGGGTCGTGCGGTGCGTACGCATCAGCCCTTGAAGGGAATCGCCATCACGAAATCGCGCTGGCGTTCGTCACCCAGCGTGAAGTCGACATGGCCGCAGAGCGTAAAGCCACGCTTCTCGTAGTAGCGGATGGCGCGGGGGTTCTGGTCCCAGACCGTGAGCCAGAGATGGCGCGCGTTGGCTTGGCGTACGGCGTCACGCACCGCGCCGAGCAGGCGGTCGGCAAGACCCTTGCCCTGCCACGCACTGTCGACATAGAAACGTTCGAGGAATCGCGTGGGTGCCGCTGTGTCGATGCAATCGGGGAACGGCGCCTCAAACAACAAGGCATAGGCGACGATCTCGCCCTCATACTCACCCACGATCGTGACGGCCGTGGGCTTGGACATGCGGGCCGCCATGGCCACAGGACCGAACGCCTTGGCGGCGTATCGGTCCATGTTTTCGGCGGTGTTGTGCGGGCCGAAGGTCTCGCGGAACACGCGTTCCGCGAACCTGGCGACGGGACCGACGTCAGCGACGTCGGCGCGTCTGAAGACGACGGCGTCCGGCGCCGTCAGCTTCGGCCTTTCATGCGCTGGGCGGCGCGGTGGCGCGCGGAAGCTTCCGCAAGCTCGTGCTGCGCGCGCTTGAGGTCAGTCTCTTTGGACGCACCGGCGAGCGCTTCACGCGCGGCCTCTTCGGCTTCGCGCGCCGCGGCTTCATCAAGCTCGTCACCACGCAATGCGGTATCTGCCAGCACCGTCACCATGTTGGGCTGCACTTCGATCATGCCGCCCGTGATGTAGAAGTAACGGTCGCCGTCTTCGGGCGTTTGCACGCGCACTTCACCGGCGTTGAGACCCGTCAGCAGCGGCGCATGCCGTGGTGCAATACCGATCTCCCCTAGCTGGGCCGGCGCGAACACCATGGCGGCTTCGCCCGAGTAGATCTCGCCTTCCGCGGATACGATGTCGACGTGCAACGTGGGCATAGTCTTAGTTGCTCATGCCCTTGGCTTTCTCGACGGCCTCTTCGATCGAGCCGACCATGTAGAAGGCCTGCTCGGGGAGGTGGTCGTAGTCGCCGTCGACGATGCCCTGGAAGCCGCGGATCGTGTCGGCCAGCGACACGTACTTGCCTTCGGCGCCCGTGAACTGTTGTGCCACGAAGAACGGCTGCGACAGGAAGCGCTGGATCTTGCGAGCGCGCGTCACCGCCTGCTTCTGCTCTTCCGAGAGTTCGTCCATACCCAGGATCGCGATGATGTCCTGCAGTTCCTTGTAGGTCTGCAAAACGGCCTGCACGCCACGCGCACAGTCGTAGTGTTCCTGGCCGATGATGTTCGGGTCGAGCAGGCGCGAGGTCGAGTCGAGCGGGTCAACGGCCGGGTAGATGCCGAGCTCTGCGATCTGGCGCGACAGTACGAGCGTTGCATCAAGGTGAGCAAAGGTCGTGGCCGGCGAGGGGTCGGTCAAGTCATCGGCGGGGACGTAGACGGCCTGGAACGAGGTGATCGAGCCCGTCTTGGTCGAGGTGATGCGTTCCTGCAGAACACCCATTTCCTCGGCCAGCGTCGGCTGGTAGCCCACGGCCGAAGGCATGCGGCCCAGCAGCGCCGATACTTCGGTACCGGCCAGCGTGTAACGGTAGATGTTGTCGATGAACATCAGGACGTCGCGGCCTTCGTCACGGAAGTGCTCCGCCATGGTCAGACCCGTCAGTGCCACGCGCAAGCGGTTGCCCGGCGGCTCGTTCATCTGGCCGTAGACGAGTGCCACCTTGTCGAGGACGCCGGCCTCTTCCATCTCGTAGTAGAAGTCGTTGCCCTCACGAGTACGTTCACCGACACCCGCGAATACGGACAGGCCTTCCTGCTGTACCGCGATGTTGTTGATGAGCTCCATGAGCGTCACGGTCTTGCCGACACCGGCGCCACCGAACAGGCCGACCTTACCGCCCTTGGCGATGGGCATGATGAGATCGATCACCTTGACGCCCGTCTCAAGCAGCTCCTGCGAGGACGCCTGTTCCTCGTAGCTCGGCGCGGGACGGTGGATGGGCAGCATGTGCTCCGAATTGATCGGACCCGCCTTGTCTTCGGGCTGACCCAGGACGTTCATGACGCGACCCAGCGTGGCCTCGCCCACCGGAACCTGAATCGGCTGCCGCGTGTTGGTCACGGCCATGCCGCGCTTGAGGCCTTCACTGGCACCCATTGCGATGGCGCGCACGATGCCGTCACCCAGCTGCTGCTGGACTTCCATGGTCAGGCCATTGTCATCCAGGATCAGCGCGTCGTAGATGCTGGGGATGTCATCGCGCGGGAATTCCACGTCGACGACGGCGCCGATGATCTGCACGGTTTTTCCGGTGCTCATTCTGGTTCCTCGGTCAGAGCGCGGCGCGGGCCGCGATCAGTTCACTTTGTGTTTCGTTCAATCTGTTTGCGCGCGGCCTAGCCACCGCTGACCGCTGCCGCGCCGCCGACGATCTCGGAGATCTCTTGCGTAATCGCAGCCTGACGCGCCTTGTTGTACTGCAGCTGCAGCGAGTCGATGATTTCACCGGCGTTGTCAGTGGCACTCTTCATGGCAACCATCTTGGCGGCCATTTCGCAGGCGAAGTTTTCGACCACGCCGCGGTAGATTTGTGATTCGACGTAGCGCGTCAGCACGTCATCGAGCAGCTCGGCCGCATCGGGTTCGTAAATGTAGTCCCAGTGCGTCTGCAGCTCGTCGTTGTTCTCGAGCTCGCTCACGGGCAGCAACGCGTCGGTGCGCGGCTTCTGCGAGATCGCGCTTGCGAATTCGTTGTGCGCGATAAACAGGCGGTCGATGTTGCCGTCCGTGTACTGGTCGAGCATCACCTTGATGAGACCCAGCAGCTCGTTCATGTGCGGCTTGTCGCCGAGCTGCGTGACCGTAGCGAGCACGTTGCCGCCCAGGCGACTGAAGTACTGCACGGCCTTGGAGCCGATGAGCGCTAGGTCTACCTCGACGCCCTTGTCATTCCACTCGGCGAGTTCCGCGATGAGCTTCTTGAACAGGTTGACGTTGAGACCGCCGCAAAGACCCCGGTCCGACGACACCACGATGTAGCCCACGCGCTTGACTTCGCGCTCGTCGAGCCAGGGGTGGCGGTACTCGGGATTCGCTTCCGACAGGTGTGCGATGACGCGGCGAATACGCTCGGCGTAGGGACGCGATGCCTGCATCTGCGCCTGCGCCTTGCGGATCTTGCTCGCTGCGACCATTTCCATGGCGCGCGTGATCTTCTGCGTGCTCTTCACGCTCTTGATCTTGGTGCGGATCTCTTTTTCGCTTGCCATGCGTCCGTTGTCCGTTCGCTAGTCGTGTACGACCTGAAGTCGCTTAGTAGACGCCCGTCGACTTGAAGGCGTCGAGCACGTCTTTCATTTTCGCCACGATGTCGTCGTTGTAGTCGCCCGAGGCGTTGAGCTCTGCCAGGAACTCGGCGTAGCTCGTGCGCGCGAAGTCGTGCATCGCGGCCTCGAAGTCGACGACCTTTTTGACGTCGACGTCGTCGAGGTAGCCCTCGTTGGCGGCGAACAGCGACAGCGCCATCTCGGCGACCGACAGCGGCGAGTACTGCTTCTGTTTCATGAGTTCGGTGACGCGTTGACCGCGCTCGAGCTGCTTGCGCGTGGCTTCATCGAGGTCCGAGGCAAACTGGGCGAAGGCCGCGAGCTCACGGTACTGCGCCAGCGCCAGGCGGACACCACCACCAAGCTTCTTGATCGCCTTGGTCTGTGCCGAGCCACCCACACGCGAGACCGAGAGGCCCGCGTTGATGGCGGGGCGGATACCCGCGTTGAACAGGTCCGTTTCAAGAAAGATCTGGCCGTCGGTGATCGAGATCACGTTGGTCGGAACGAACGCCGAGACATCACCGGCCTGGGTTTCGATGATCGGCAGCGCCGTTAGCGAACCCGTCTGGCCTTTGACCGCGCCGTTGGTTTCTTCTTCGACGAACTTCGCGTTGACGCGCGCGGCGCGCTCGAGCAGACGCGAGTGCAGGTAGAAGACGTCGCCGGGGTAGGCTTCGCGGCCCGGCGGACGACGCAGCAGCAGCGACACCTGGCGGTAAGCCTGGGCCTGCTTGGTGAGGTCATCGTAAATGATCAGGGCGTCTTCGCCGCGGTCGCGGAAGTACTCACCCATGGCGCAACCCGAGTAGGGGGCGATGTACTGCATGGCCGCGGACTGCGAGGCCGAGGCGTTGACCACGATCGTGTGGTCCATGGCGCCTTCTTCCTCGAGCTTGCGCACGACGGCGGCGACCGAGGAGTCCTTCTGGCCGACGGCGACGTAGATGCACTTAATGCCCGTGCCTTTCTGGTTGATGATGGCGTCGACGGCGACAGCGGTCTTACCCGTCTGGCGGTCACCGATGATGAGCTCACGCTGGCCGCGACCGATCGGCACCATGGCGTCGATGGCCTTGAGGCCGGTCTGCACAGGCTGGTCGACCGACTGGCGGTCGATGACGCCCGGCGCCACCTTTTCGATGGGCGAACTGTGCTGGGTATCGATAGGGGCCTTGCCGTCGATGGCTTCACCCAGCGAGTTCACGACGCGACCCAGCAGCGCTTCACCCACGGGCACCTCGAGGATGCGACCCGTGGTCTTGACCGTGGCGCCTTCCGAGATGTGCTTGTAGTCACCCAGGACAACGGCACCGACCGAGTCCTGCTCCAGGTTTAGTGCGAGACCGTAGGTGTCGCCCGGGAACTCGAGCATTTCGCCGTAACGCGCGTCAGCGAGGCCGTGGATACGCGTAATACCGTCAGATACCGCGATGACCGTGCCGACATCGCGCGCTTCCGCGGCGGCGTCGAAATTCTTGATGCGGTCCTTGATCAGGTCGCTGATTTCAGAGGCTTTGAGTGACATGTCTGTTCCTGTTGATTATCGGGCCAGCGTCGCCTGAAGGCGTGTGAGCTGGGCCCGCACCGAGCCGTCGATGACAAAGTCACCGGCGCGGATAACTGCGCCCCCAATCAGGTCGGGGTCCACAGCCGTGGTGGCGTTGATCTTGCGGCCGAGACGCGCGCCCAGTGCGCTGACGATTTCGCCCTGCTTGCCGGCGTCGAGCGGCGTCGCGGAAACGATGGTGACATCGACTGCGTTCTCGGCTTCGTCCTTGAGCGCGTCGAAGCGCACCGAAATCTCGGGCAGGATGGGAAGCCTGCAGTTCTCGATGAGCAGACGCAGCAGGTTGGCGCCGTCGCCCGCGCCTGCGAGCACTGTGCCGCCGGGTACGCTGCCCAGCACCGACTGCAGCAGCGTCAGCAGCTCGTCGTCGGAGACACGCGGGTCGTCGACCAATGCGGCCATCGATGCGTCCGATACGACGGCACCCGCGGCGGCGAGCGCCGCAGACCAACCCGCAAGGCCGCCACCCGCGCTGGCAATGTCGAACACTGCCTGTGCGTAGGGTCGTGCCAGCGTGATCTTGTCCGCCATCGTGACCTCCGACTCAGATCTGCTGGGCCATATCGGCCAGCAATGATTCGTGGGTCGTTGCGTCGATCTCGCGCTTCAGGATCTTCTCGGCGCCGGCAAGTGCCACGGCCGAAACCTGGTTGCGCAAGGCTTCGCGCGCCGAGTTCGTTTCCTGCTCGATCTCCGCCCGTGCGGCCAGAAGCTGACGGTCGCGCTCGCGCTGACCCTCGGCCTTGCCTTCGGCGATGATCTCGTTGGCACGCGCACGCGCCTGGTCGAGGATCTCGGCAGCCTGGCCGCGAGCGTCAGTGATGAGCTCCTCGACCCGGGACTCGGCCTTGGCCAGGTCCTGCTGACCGCGTTCCGCGGCCGCGAGGCCGTCCGCGATCTTCTTGCGGCGTTCCTCGACCGCTTCCATGAGCGGCGGCCAGATGAACTTCATGACCACGCCCACGAAAATGAGGAACGTGATCATCTGCCCGAATAGGCTGATATTTGGATCCACGCGCGATTACTCCGTTAGCCGTTGACGCAGGGTCGGCAGATGCCGACCGCGATTAACCCGTGACTGCGCTCAGCAGCGGGTTTGCAAACAGCAGCAGTGCAGCGAACGCGACGCCGATGATCGACAGGGCGTCGAGCAGGCCGGCGATGATGAACATGCGGCCCTGCAGCATGTTGCCGAGTTCGGGCTGGCGAGCGACACCTTCAAGGAACTTGCCGCCCAGGAGGCCGAAGCCGATACCGGTACCCAGTGCGGCGAATGCCAGGATCATGCCGACGGCAATGGCGGTGTTGCCCTGGATATCAGCGATGAGAGCTTCCATGATGACTCCTAATCAAAACGCGCTAATGGCGTAAACAAACAATACTTAGTGCTTCTCGTAAGCGAGATTCAGATAAACGACGGTCAGCGTCATGAAGATGAACGCTTGCAGCGGGATTACCAGGATGTGGTAAATCGCCCAGATCGACCCCGGAATCCAGTTCAGGTAGAACGGCAGCAGGGCGATCAACATAAAGATGAGTTCGGCAGCGTAGAGGTTACCGAACAGACGCAGCGCCAGCGACAGCGGCTTGGCGAGCAGCTCGACGAAGTTCAAAAGGATGTTGAACGGAACCAACAGCGGAAACTTGCCGAACGGGTGGAACAGCCATTCCTGCAGGTAGCCCTTGGCGCCCTTGCCCTTGAAGCTGTAAATGATGATGAGCACAAACACCGTCAGCGACAGGCTGAAGGTGGCGTTCACGTCGGCCGAGGGCACGATCCGCATGTACTCGAGGTGCAGCACGTCGTGCGCGAAGATTGGGATCAGGTCGACGGGAATGATGTCGAGCAGGTTCCAGAACATCACCAGCATGAAGATCGTCAGTGCGAGCGGGGCCACGAACTGGCGTGGGCCGTGGAAGCCTTCTCTGACTGAGTCGTCGACGAACTCGACCACGAGCTCGATGAACGCCTGGAACTTACCCGGGACGCCCGAGGTGGCGCGCCGCGCCGCGGTCCAAAACAGGGCGATGAACAGCAGGCCGCACAGCCAGGAGAAGAACAGCGTGTCGACGTGGACGGTGTAGAAGCCCTCGCCCACGGAAAGATGCTCGAGGTGGTGGGAGACGTACTCGCTGGGAGTCTGCTTGTCCGCGCCGCTGGCCATTCGCTTGCTACACCTTAATTATCACTGTCAGCGCACACCGTTAATCTGGGGGCGTGTCGCCGTATCTCAATTCGCCGTTTCGTCCCCGGCGGGGCCCGTGTCGATGCGCCAGCGCAGGGCTGCCGCAAACACAAAAAGCGTCACTACGAAGGTCACCACAAACGGCACAAACTGCGCCGCGAAGTACTTCGCCATGATGCCGAACATCAAAGCCGCGCCGAAGAGCTTGAACACTTCGGCGCGATAAAAGGCCGCCACAATCGCTTGTGGCGGCGCCGTATCTTTTTGGGCATACACTCGAGCCGCAACTTGCAGACTGAGTAATGCGCTGCCGAGTCCTCCGGCGAGCGCGGCAAGCGCTGCGGCGGGGCTGTCGAGCAACCAAATCAGGCCCCCGAAGACTCCGATTAACGCCTGTATCGCAACGATGCGGACAGGGACCGCGCCGGGTCGCACTGGTCGACTCCTTGGCGTACTCGCCGGGCCGGAAACCTCAAAAGCGCGCGCAGTATATAGGCTCGATTGCCCCTCGGCAAACCTGTTCGTGACGTAATCAGGACAATAATCCAAGCCAAATGAGACACCTGACACGGCGCTAAGTGTCGGGCGCGCCGTACAGTTCCTGACGTCGCGGCCGCTAGCTAGGCGAGCGGGCCGATTCCGGCGACCCGAGCCGCCCGTTTGGGGCCGGTTTCGGGGGCTCCGACAGGCCGAAAACCAGGAATCCGCCGCACGGCGGGCGCTAAGGACCAGCACGGGGCAAGACAAGCATGCAGAGCATTTCAAGGGACGAGTTCGAACGCGCACTCGAGCACGGCGAGTTTCTGGTCCAGTACCAGCCCAAGATGGCCCGAATGACGGGACGCACGGACTGGGTCACCACCGAGGCCGAAGCGCTGATTCGCTGGCGCCACCCTCAACGGGGCCGGATCTCACCCCTCGATTTCCTTTCCCAGGCCGTCGAGTGCGGCATGATGCCCGCGCTTGGCGATTACGTGCTTGAGCAGACACTGACTCAGCTCACGCGCTGGCGAGCGAACGGGCTGCAGCTCAACGGCTGCGTCAACCTGGACGCCAGCCTGCTCAAGGACATCGAGCTCGCAGGCCACTACGAGCGCATGGTGCGCCGTTTCGACCTGCCCTGCGACGCCATCACCTTCGAGATCGCGCAGCCCACGATTGCCGGTGACGAAGAGGCCTGCACGACGGTCATGGCCGCGTTGCGCCGCAAAGGGTTCCGGCTCTCGCTCGATGATTTCGGCGCCGCGCGCGAATCGCTGTCCTCTTTCGGCCGGCTCGACTTCGACGAAATCAAGATTCACGCATCGCTGCTCATCGAGGCCCGCGACAATGCCATCACGCGCCAGGCGCTGGCGGCCGTCACCGGCATGGCGCACGCACTTGGGATCACGGTCTGCGCGGAGGGCGTCGAGGACGCGGCCACGTTCGATTTCCTGAAGGAGATCCGCTGCGACAAGATGCAGGGCTTTTTCATCTCGGAGGCCGTCATGCCCGAGATCATCCAGCGCTGCTACCCGGCCGTGGACCAGGCCAACGCCATGGAAGTCATCAACGAAGCCACGGGTCGGTACGCAGCAAGCCGCTAGCGCCGGCAGGCCCGGCGCCGTTAACCGATTTTTTCGAGAATGCCCTCGAGCTCATCGAGACTCGTGTAGCTGATCACGAGTGCGCCTTTGCCCGGGCCGCTCTGCCGGATCGCCACACTGGCGCCCAGCTTTTCCTGCAAGTCGGTCTCAAGGCGCACGACGTCAGGGTCGCGCTTGGCGGGCGCGGGCGCCTTCTTCTTCGGCTTGCCGAGTTCGCGAACACGGCGTTCGGTTTCGCGCACGGACAAGCCCTTCGCGACTACCTGGCGGGCGAGCTCGAGTTGCGCCCGCTTGTCGGACACGCCGAGCAGGGCGCGCGCGTGGCCCATGTCGAGTTCGCGCGATTCCACCAAGGACTGCACGTCATCGGCCAGGTCGAGCAAACGCAGCAGGTTGCTGACCGCGGCACGTGAACGCCCCACGGCCTCGGCGCCCTGCTGGTGGGTCATGTCGAATTCATGGATGAGCCGCGACAGCGCGCGGGCCTCTTCAAGCGGGTTCAGGTCTTCGCGCTGAATGTTCTCGATGAGCGCCATGGCCACGGCGGCCGTATCGGACACGTCGTGCACAACGACGGGCACCGACTGCAGGCCGGCGATCTGGGCCGCGCGCCAGCGGCGTTCACCGGCGATGATCTCGTAGCGCTGTTCGCCGGCGCCCGAAGCCAGCGGTCGCACCGCAATGGGCTGCACAATGCCCTGCGCCAAAATCGAGCTGGCGAGTTCCTCGAGCGATTCCGTGCGCATGTCGATACGCGGCTGGTACTGGCCGCGTTGCAAGAGGTCCACTGGCAGCTCGCGCTGGCTGGCGGCTGCGGCTGCGGACGGCTCTGCATCGGACGTCGCGGGGGCCTGGCGCTGCGCGTCGCCGAGCAGGGCGCCGAGCCCGCGACCGAGACTTTTTCGCTTGTTGGCCATGGCGGCTGGGATCCGGACGGGGTGAGGCCGCTACCCTATTGCGCGGCGGCTGCCGCTGCAAGTGACTCCTCGCGGCGGATGATCTCGCCCGCGAGCGCCAGGTATGCGAGTGCGCCGCGCGAGTGGCGGTCGTGCAGCAGCACGGGGCGACCGAAGCTCGGTGCCTCGGCCAGCCGCACATTGCGCGGGATGATGGTGCGAAACACTTTCTCGCCGAAATGCTCGTGCAGCTGCGCGGACACGGCGTTGGCCAGGTTGTTGCGCGGGTCAAACATTGTGCGCAGCAGCCCGTAGACGCTCAGCGATGGGTTCACAGTGTCCTGCACCTGTTCGACGGTACCGATGAGCGCCGTCAGGCCTTCGAGCGCGTAGTACTCGCACTGCATGGGAATCAGCACGCCGTCCGCGGCCGTCAGCGCGTTGACCGTGAGCATGTTGATCGACGGCGGGCAGTCGATGAGCACGAAGTCGTACATGCCAAGCACCGGCTCAAGCGCCTTGCGCAATCGCATCTCGCGCCCGATCTCCTGGAGCAGTTGCACCTCGGCCAGGGTCAGGTCGTCGTTACCGGGCAGCACCGCGAAATCGCCCTCGGGGGCACCTACGATTGTATCCGCAGCCGTCGCCTCATTGAGCAACACCTCGCAGGCTGAGCGGTCCAGGCTCATCTTGTCGATACCGCAGCCCATCGTCGCGTTTCCCTGCGGGTCGATGTCGACGAGCAGGACACGGCGCTGCGTCGCCGCCAGCGAGGCAGCGAGATTCACACAAGTTGTCGTCTTGCCGACGCCGCCCTTCTGGTTGGCGACAGCGAGCACTCTGGTCATGTTTGGGCTCCCGGCCACTAGGCGTCCCCGTCGCGACTTATGACAACAAGGGTCCGGCGGCCGTCGAGAAAGGGTACCACCACGGGCTCGCAAACGGTCCGCCAACCGGCCGGTACAGCGGCCAGTTCGTCCTCTCCGATGGGCCCCTTGAGCGCGAGCAATCGCCCGCCCGGTGCGACGAGATGACCGGCCCAACCGATGAAGCGCTCGAGCGGTGCGAGCGCGCGGCATGTGACGGTATCGAAGCCCGCGGCGTCCTCGTGCGCCTCGGCACGCGCGTGCACGGTCGACACATTGGCGAGCCCCAGTTCGGCGGCGGCCTGCGTCACGAACCGGAGCTTCTTGCGATTGCTGTCGAGCAGCGTGAAGTGCCGCGCCGGGGCCAGAACCGCAAGCGGCAGGCCTGGAAAACCGGCGCCCGTACCGACGTCGAGTACTCGCGAGCCCTGCACCGCGGGTGCTGCGACGAGACTGTCGAACACGTGCTTCACGAGCGCCTCGCCGGGTTCGGCGATGGCAGTCAGGTTGTAGGTCTGATTCCAGCGCTCGAGCAGCTTGAGCAGGGCAAGCAACTGATCGCAGGCGCCCGTCCCGAGCGCGAGCCCCAGTTGCTCGGCGCCCGCATCGAGTCGTGATCGCAGTGCGTTGGGTTCAGACATCGTCAGTCACAGGAAAGAAAAACCCCGACGCGCCTTCGCGCGCCGGGGCTTTCGTTCGATCGGCGTCCCGAATCAGCGATTCAGGATGCGCAGCTCGACGCGGCGGTTGGCGGCCTTGCCGGCAGCCGTACCGTTGTCCGCGACCGGCGATTCCTCACCGTAACCGCGCACCGACAGGTTGTCGCCGTTGGCGCCGCGCTCGACCAGGTAGTTGCGTACCGTGCGGGCACGACGCTCCGAGAGAGACGCGTTGTAGGCAGCCGCACCGTCGCTATCGGTGTGGCCGGCCACTTCAACGGCCAGGTCGGGGTTTTGTGCCAGCGTGGCGGCAGCCTCGTTGAGCACCGCTTCGGCACCTGGTAGGAGGCGATCCGAGTTGGTCTCGAAGTTCACGCCGGGCAGCTCGATGACGTCGCCCGCCTTGATCTCGCAACCGCGAACATCGACGTTGGCGCCTGCCGGGGTGTTCGGGCAGGCGTCGGCCGAGTTCTTGACGCCGTCACCGTCGTCGTCGCGCTCACAACCGTTGGCATCGACATCAGCGCCGCGCGGCGTGTTCGGGCACTTGTCCGCCGAGTTCTTGACGCCATCGCCATCATCATCGCGCTCACAACCGTTCGCGTCGACGCTCGCGCCAGCGGCCGTGTTCGGGCACTGATCGGCGGAGTTCTTGACGCCGTCGCCATCGTCATCGCGCTCACAACCGCTGGAATCAACGGCAATGCCCGGAGGGGTATTCGGGCAGCGGTCCGTCATGTCCGGCACGCCATCTCCGTCGCTGTCGATGATCTTGGTCTTCTTGTCGCCAAATGCGAACTGCAAGCCGACGCTGTATATGCTGTCGCTGAATTCGCCGCCACCGAGCTCGTTGCGCAGCCGGTACTGGAAGCGCAGCCCGAATCGGTCTGACGTTGAGATCAGGAAGCCCGCGCCAATGTTGGCCGCGAGACGGTCCGTGTCTCGACCGCTATCAAAGTCGATCTGCAGGTTGCTGAGGCCGGCCAGCAGGTAGGGGGAAACGAGACTGTCGCGGTCGAATACGGCGAGACCGTTGATACCGAGCTCGAGGTGGTCCTGGCCGTTGCTTGCCGGGAACCCGTTCAGCGACGCTGTGTGCGCGAAGGCCTCGACGCTCCAGCGTTCCGTGTAGGTGTAGCCAATCGCCAGCGAGCCGCCGAAGTCGTCATCGACACTGCGATCGGTGTCATCGTCAACGAAGTCCGCGAACGGCGTAACGTAGATCTGGCCTTCGCCGTCAGCAGCGGGCGCTGACAGCGCCAGCGACAATCCGGTGGCCAGCGCGAGCAGGCGCGTCAAAGCTCGAAAAGACATGTGTATTCCTCCCAGGGAATCATTAAGTGTCAGCGGCTAGTGTCCCGCGCCGCCGACATCATCCGCGTATTGTGCGAGAACGACCGGGCCGGGACAACTGCGCACGTCTGTTTCGCAACCGATTCCGGCGCGTTGGCGAAAACCCGAGCGCGCGGCGACAGTCGCCCGGAATCCGGCCCAGGACCTGAAATGACCCAGCACTGCAGAAACCTCATCCTCATACTCGGCGACCAGCTCGATGCGCAGCACTCAGCGCTTGCGGCCGCCGATCCTGCGCTAGATCAGGTGCTCATGGTCGAGTGCGCGGAGGAGTCAACGCACGTCTGGACTCACAAACACCGCATCACCGTATTTCTCTCGGCCATGCGCCACTACGCCGAAACGCTGCGCGAGGCCGGTTGGACGCTGACCTACCGCGACCTCGACGAGGGGCTCTCACACATCGTCGAAGGCCTCGGCGAGGCGATCGCCGCGCTGCAACCCGAGGCCGTCTGGGTCGTACGTCCGGGCGAGTGGCGTTTGCTCGACGCCATCGAGCAGCACTGCGCCGGTGCTGGTATCGCGTTCCGGCTGTTCGAGGACAGCCACTTCTACGATGGGCCCGAGAGCTTCACGGCCTGGGCGCGCGGGCGCAAGTCGCTCACCATGGAGTACTTCTACCGCGAGCAGCGCAAGCGCTTCGACGTGCTCATGGACGGCAAGGCACCCGCCGGCGGCAGCTGGAATTACGACGCCGACAACCGCCAGAGCTTCGGCAAGACTGGCCCCGGCGACCTGCCGGACATCCCCCGCTTCGAACCCGATGCGATCACCCAAGCCGTCATCGAGGCGGTCAATGCACGGTTCCCAGAACACCCGGGGCAGCTCGAGCACTTCGCCTGGGCCGTGACGCGTGAGGACGCGGTGGCCGCACTGCAGACCTTCATCGAGACGCGGCTGCCCCTCTACGGTCGCTATCAGGATGCTATGTGGCAGGGCGAGCCTTTTCTCTACCACGCCCTCATCGGTGCCACGCTCAACCTGAAGCTCATCAACCCGCGCGAAGCCGTGCAGGCCGCCGAGCAGGCCTGGCACGCCGACCCCGAACGCTATCCACTCGCCGCCGTCGAGGGCTTCATCCGCCAGATCCTGGGCTGGCGCGAGTTCATCCGCGGCGTCTACTGGCACGAGATGCCCGACTACAAGTCACGTAATCACTTCGGACACGAGCGGCCGCTGCCCGCGTGGTTCTGGACGGCTGACACGCGCATGAATTGCCTCAAGCAGTGCATCGGCGACACGATCGAGAACGGCTACGCGCATCACATCCAGCGGCTCATGGTGATCGGGAACTACGCAACGCTGGCGGGTTTGCTACCCGCTGATGTCTGCGACTGGTTCCTGGCCGTGTACGTTGACGCCGTTGAGTGGGTCGAGCTGCCCAACGTGCTGGGCATGGCGCTGCACGGCGACGGCGGCGTTGTGGGCTCGAAACCCTATGTCGCGAGCGGCGCCTACATCAATCGCATGAGCAACTATTGCAAGGGCTGCAGCTACAGCGTGACGCAACGCACGGGCGACAAGGCCTGCCCGTTCAACGCGTTGTACTGGGATTTCCTGGCCCGCCACCGCAAGGCGCTGTCGACCACGCCGCGCATGCGCATGGTGCTCAAGAACCTCGACCGCTGGAGCGAAGAAGAGGTTGCCGCGATCGAAGCCACGGCGCAGACGCACCGCGACGCACTGGACGCCGCCGTGGGCTAGTCCGACTTCTTGGTCGTGTACAACCCGTCCTGGGCTGCGAAATAGGCCGCGAGATCCTTGATATCGCGCTTGCTGAGCACTGCGGACAGCCCAGCCATCACGGCATTGTTCCGCTGGTTGTAACCTGCGGTTTCTTCCTTGTTGGCCAGCTGGTACTGGAGCAACGCGTTCTCGAGGTAACTCTCGTGCTGGCCCGCCAGGTTGGGCCAGATCTCGTTGGCGCTGACACCGCGTTCGCCGTGGCAGGCCACGCAGGTTTGCGATTTTTCCTTGCCGCGCTCGACACCCGACGTCACGACGTCGGCGTCCTTGATCTCACCGAGACTCCCGAAGTAGGCCGCGATGTCCTTGATGTCCTGGTCCGACAGCGACCAGGCCTGCGCGCGCATCGTGGCGTGCGAACGCTCGCCGCTGCGGTAGGCCTTGAGGGCAATCTCGATGTAGGCCGCGTGCTGACCACCCAGCATCGGTACCCGGTAAGAGGGGTACTGGTTGCGGTAGCCCTCGATGCCGTGGCAGCCGAGGCAGGTGTACGACAACACCTTGCCGCGCTCTGCATCGCCCTGGGCGTTTGCGGGTGCCGCAAGCACTCCGAGAACCGTAGCCAGCAACGCTGCAAGGGCGCCGGCAATACGTCGATTGGTCATTCGCTGTCCCGTTCTTGGTGTGTGCCGGCCACGGTCGCGGCAACGGCAGGCCGCATTGCGGCCGGTTCCTTGTAGTGGGCGCAATAGTAGTGCGTGGCCCCGCGCATTTCCACCAGGGCGGCGAGGATTTGCGACGCGTTGCGCAGTGCGTCGCGCGCGTCCAGATGGGCCAGCGCCACATGCCTTGGACACGCCTGAAACGCGGCGACGGTCGAGGCCGGCGGGCACCCGTGGCATCATGCGCCGATGCGCAAGTTACTCATTGTTATTGCGACACTGCTCATCGTTGTCGCACTCGCAGGTCCGGCCCTCACTGGCCGGCTCGTCGAAAACGCCGTCTCCGGGGAGGGCAACCCGCTCGAAGCGAGCCTGCCGCCCTGGCTCGAGGCCGTCACGCACGACTACCGGCGGGGCTGGTTCAATGCGTCAAGCAACCTGCGGCTGGTCGTGACCGACCGGCAGCGCGCGGAACTGTTTGCCAATGTGCTGGGCCCGGGCGAATTCGGCGACCAGCCCGCGCTCACCGTCGTCAGCCGGGTGGCCCACGGCCCGCTCGTCGGCGTCCTGACCCCCGCGGCCGCCCAGATCGACAGCCTGCTGTTCACCGAGAACCAGGAAGGCCAGCGCGTGCAGCTGCCGCTGGGTGCACGTACGACGTTCGGGTTGACCGGCAACATGCGCACAGAGTGGGCGCTGGCCGAGGGCGGCACTCTCACGCCACGGGGCGGCCCGACGCTGACCTGGACCGATGCGAACGGCGACTTTGAGGCCACAAGCGGCGGCAAAGCCGAGGCGGCCACCGTCAACATCGGCTCGATGAGCTTCGGCAACGGCGAGCAAACCTTCAACGACATCGCGCTGGGATACGTCATGACGCGGTCCGACGCCACGACGTCGCTCGCCGCGGACTTTGCCTTTGACCTCGAGCAGATCGGCTCACCCGTCAACCGGATTGCGGGCAGCGTCGGTGTCGACGATGTACCGACGGACGCGCTGCGCAACCTCACACCCTTGTTTCGCGACTTCGCGGCCATGGGTCCGGCCAACCTGCCCGCGTTGGCAGAACGCAACGAGCCGCTGATTCGCGCAGCGCTTGCGTCACCGCTGCCGCTGCGCTGGCGGCAGGTGGCTGGCACGGAATTTGGCGACATCCAGGTGCGGTTCGACATCGATCTGCCCGGCAACGACGCCATCGGCTCGACCGTGGGCGGGCAGGCGCTCCTCGCAGGCATCGCCGCGGCCACGACCATCGATGGTCGAATCGAGTTGCCGACGGCGTTCGCAGACGCCATCGGTGCCACCGACCCGGGTCTCTACGAGCAACTTACGATGCTGCGGGGAATGGGCGTGTTGGCACCCGATCCCAGTGGCGACGTACTGACGATGGTTGTGGATTACTCGGGCGGCGAGCTGACCGTCAACGGCGCACCCGTGCCGACACCGCTCGGACCAAGATCACCGTAGTCGGGCGCACCGAGGTCCAGTACCTCCGCGTGGTGGCAGGCCACGCGCCGCACCCCATCGCCGTCGAGTACGCGTAGCTCGGGCAACGACGACGCGCACGCGTCCGTCGCGTGCGCGCAACGCTGCCGGTACGGGCAGCCCGGCGGCAGATTCCAGGGCGCGGGGATCTCGAACTGTGTCGCGGGCCGGTCGCGGCGGCGCTCGATGACGGGATCCGGAATGGGTGCGGCCTGCAGCAGGGCACGCGTGTAGGGATGACGTGGGGCGCTGTACAAGGCCTGCACGGGGCCCGCCTCGACGACGCGCCCGAGGTACATGACGATCACGCGGTCGCTGACTTCGCGCACCACGGCCAAATCATGCGCGATAAACACGATGGCCAGCGACAGCTCGCGCTGCAATTCGTCGAGCAGCGACAAAATGCCGGCCTGAACCGTGACATCGAGCGCACTCACCGCCTCGTCACAGATGAGGACGCGCGGCTGCGTCATGAGCGCCCGCGCGATGCCGATGCGCTGGCACTGGCCGCCCGAGAACTCGTGGGGGTAGCGATTGAGCATGCTCGCGTCGAGACCGACGCGCTCGAGCATCTCGATGACGCGGCTGCGGCAGGCACCGCGCTCGCGAACGAGACCGTGCACTAGCGCCGGCTCCTCCACGGTCTGCTCAATAGTCATGCGCGGATCGAGCGACCCCAGCGGGTCCTGGAAGACGAAGGTCAGGTCGCGGCGGGCGCGACGCAGCGCCTCACCGCGCAAACCCGAGAACGGCCGACCGAGGTACTGCACCTCGCCGCTTTCGCGCCCGATATCGAGTAGCGCACGCGCCAGCGATGATTTTCCACAACCCGATTCGCCCACCACGCCCAGCGTCTCGCCCGGGTAGAGATCGAGGTCCACGCCGCGCACAGCCGTGAATCGCCGCGGCCCGCGCCAGCCCGGTCGCGGCAACGGGTAACGCACGACGAGCTTGTCGGCCTGGAGCAAGGGCGCGACCGACCGATCGACCTCGCGTCGCGTGGGCCCGGGCCGGTCAAGCCGCGGCACGGCCTCGATGAGTGCCTGCGTACAGGCCGTCTGCGGGCTGGCGAACACGGTCTCCGTGGGGCCCTCCTCGATAACCCGGCCCTGATCCATGACCACGAGTCGATCGCAGACGCCCGCAACGACACCCAGGTCGTGAGAGATCAGAATCAGCGCCGTGCGGAATGATTCGCGCAGCTCGCCGAGCAGTTGCAGGATGCTGGCCTGCACGGTCACATCAAGCGCCGTCGTCGGCTCGTCGGCGATGAGAATGTCGGGACGGCAGAGCAATGCGGCGGCAATCATCACGCGCTGGCGCATGCCGCCCGAGTACTCGTGCGGGTAGCTCGACAGGCGTCGCCGTGCCGCGGGCAGCTTCACGGCATCAAGCATGCGCACCACTTCATTGCGCGCCATGGTCTCGTTCATGTTGCGCTGTTCGATCAACACCCGCGAGAGTTGCTGGCCGATCGTCAGGTAGGGGTTCAGCGAGGTCATCGGGTCCTGAAACACGATCGACAAGCGCCGACCGCGGACACCGCGCAGCGCCTTCTCATCGAGGTTCAGGATTTCCTCGCCGTCGAGCAGCACGCTGCCCGTCGCGCGACCGTTCTCGGATAACAGGCCCATGATGGCCGCCATGGCCTGGCTCTTCCCGCTGCCGGACTCACCCACAATGCCCACGGACTCCTGCGGCTCGAGCCGCAGGTCGAGATTGCGGACTGCGTGCACATCGGCATCGTCCGTCTCGAAGTGCACGTTGAGGTCGTCGACACGCAGCAGACTCATCGGTGGCGGTCCTTTGGATCGAGCGCGTCGCGCAGGCCGTCACCAATGAAGTTCAGACACACGAGCGACACCGCCAGCAATGTGGCCGGGAACAGCAGCACCCAGGGCGCCGTGCTCATGACCTGCGTGCCCTGCTGCACGAGCGCGCCCCAGGAAGTCATAGGCTCCTGGACACCAAGCCCCAGAAAACTCAGGAACGACTCGATGAGAATGACCTGCGGCACCGTGAGCGTCGCGTAGACGACCACGATGCCCGCGAGATTGGGCACGATGTGGCGGAAGATGATGCGCCGGCGCGAAGCACCGATGACCTCTGCCGCCTGCACAAATTCTCGGCCCCGCAGGGCCAGCGTCTGGCCGCGCACGATGCGCGCCATGTCGAGCCAGTTCACGGCACCGATGGCCACGAAGATCAGGATAATGTTGCGACCGAACAGCACCATCAGCAGGATCACAAAGAACATGAACGGGATCGCATAGAAAATGTCGACCACCCGCATCATGAGATGGTCGATGCGACCGCCCAGGTAGCCCGCCGTCGCGCCCCAGACCACGCCAAACACAAGACTCACGACCGTGGCCACGAGTCCGACCATGAGCGAGATGCGCCCGCCCTGCATGGTGCGTACAAACAGGTCCCGGCCGAGGTCGTCGGTGCCGAACCAGTGTTGCCCGGTGAATTGCGGCGGCTGCTGTGCAAAGTCCAGGTTGATCGCGTAATAGGAATGCGGCGACAGCCAGGGCCCGACGATGGCGGCCAGCACAATGACGCCAAGCACGATGCAGCACGCGGCGAACAACTTGTCCCGGGCGATGGCACCCAGCGCATGGCGGGTCAGGCCGTGGCGTGGCGCGTTCGGTGTCGCACCCGATGCCATCAGTACCGCACCCGCGGGTCGAGCACGCCGTACAAGAGGTCGACGATGAGATTCATGACGATGAGCAGCGAGCTGTAGAGCACGACGAGACCCATAACGAGCGTGTAGTCGCGGTTCAGCGCGCCCTGAATGAACAGGCGCCCGATGCCGGGGATGTTGAAGATTTGCTCGATGACCACCGACCCCGTGAGCACGGCCGCGATCGCGGGTCCGAGGTAGGACACCACAGGTATCAGTGCGGGCTTCATGGCGTAGCGAAACACGAGCGTTCGTGAGGACAGTCCCTGCGAACGCGCCGTGCGGATGAACTGGCTCTTGAGCGTTTCCACGAGGCTCGCGCGCATGAGGCGGGCAACGTAGGCGAGCATGGGCAATGCCAGTGCGGACACGGGCAACACATAATGCGCCGGAGTCTGCAGGCCGCTTGCGGGCAGCCAGCGCAACGTTACGGCGAACAGCAGCACGGCCAGTGGCGCGATGACGAACCCCGGCACAGAGATCCCCGTCATCGAAACGGACATGAGCACGTGGTCGACCACGCTGTTCTGGCGCAGCGCGGCTGCGATGCCTATGGCGATACCCAGACCCGCACCCACGACGAGCGCGAGCAGGCCGAGTGTCGCTGACACGGGAAACGCGTCGGCAATGAGCTCGCCGACTGTGGATTGGGGGTAACGGTAAGAGGGACCGAAGTCGCCGCGCAGCAAACCGCCGACGTAGTTGCCGAACTGCACCCAGAACGGTTCGTCGAGGCCGTAGGCTGCGTTGAGGCGCGCCTCGGTTTCGGGCGGCAGCGCACGTTCGGTGTCGAACGGTCCCCCGGGTGCAGCGTGCACCAGCGAAAAAGCCAGTACGAGCACGAGCGCCAGCGTCGGCACCGCACTGATTAGTCGTGACACGGTGTAGCGAAGCATCGTCAGCGCCGACCCTCGTCGCCCGCCCCCGTCAGATCAAGGTATCGACTGTAGTGCAAGTCGAGGAGGTTGTCGCGCCAGCCCGCAACGCGCGGCGCCACGGCGTGCTTGGAGACAAAGTGGTAGAGCGGGATCACGGGGACCCGGTCTGCCAGGATGGCCTCAGCCGCACGCAGCGCATCGGCGCGCCGCTCGGATGAGTCCGTGTAGCCGGCAGCATCCATGAGCGTGTCGAACCGTGCGTCCGAAAAACCCGCCCCATTGGCTGGGTGACCGCTGCGCAGGATGTCCAGAAACTGCGCCGCGTCATCGAAGTCTGCGATCCAGCTTGCCCGCATGAGCCCCTCGAAGTCGCCTGCGCGGCGTTGCGCGAGCAGCACCCGAAACTCGCGGTTCTCAAGCGTCACTTCAACGTTGGGCAACGCCTCGCGCCACATGGCCTGCAGCGCGGCCGCGACGACGCGGTTCTCGTCGGAGGTGGCGTAGGCCACCGTAACGGCCTGCTGCTGGTCGCCCGCGAGTGTCCGCGCCAGCGCCACGCGCGCAGCATGATCGGCCGCGGGATCGCGTTGTGCGAGCGGCGTGTAGGGCTCGGCGCCATTGGCGACACCCGGTGGCACGAGTCCGAAGGCCGGCAATTCACCGCGGCCGACAACGGACGCCGCCAGCGCCTCCCGGTCAACAGCCAGCGACAACGCGCGCCGCAAGCCGAGCGGCGGCGCTTCGCGCATGTTGAAAGCCAGAAAGACGGTGCCGAGATACGGTGCGACGCGCACGTCGCGGCGCTCACCCTCGGGCAAGCGAAACACCTCGCGCGGCACACGACTTGTGATGTCGAGCTCTCCCGCGCGAAATGCGCTGTACTCCGTGGCCTCCTGCTCGAATGCTCGGTAGGAGACCTGCGCGATGCCCACGCGTTCCGCGGCATGAAACGCCACGTTGCGCTCCAGCAGGATGCGGCCCGGGCCGCGCTCGGCCACCGCGTAAGCGCCGTTTCCAAACGGTGCCGTGGCACTGGCGTGGCGCGGGGCCAGCGCCGGGTGACCCAGCCGCTGCAGGAAATCCGCCTGCGGCCGCGTCAGCGTGACGACGAAGGTGTGGCTATCCGGCGCAGCAATGCCCAGTGTTTCGGGTGCCGCGTCACCCGCAGCAACGGCTTCGGCGCCCAAGACCGGGCGCAGCAAATCGGCGTAGAACGCAGCATTTTCGGGATCGGCGAGGTGCCGCCAGCCGTGCAGGAAGTCCGCAGCCGTCACGGGTGTCCCGTCCTGCCAGCGCGCATCGTCGCGCAGCGAGAAGGTGTAACGCGTGCCGTCTCCCGAGACGCGCCAGCTCTTGGCGACACCGGGCACCGAGGCACCCGCCGCATCACGGGTTAGCAGCCCCTCATAGACATCGCCGAGCACCTTGAGGGCCGCGACACTGCGCGCCTGCTGCGGGTCGAGCGTGGCGGGATCGGCGGACAGTCCGCGCCGCAGTTGCTCGGGCGCCTGCGTCGCATCCGTGCACGCCGCGACACTCGCCAGCACAACCGCAGCGAAAACAAGAAATCGGCGCATCGCGTGAAGTCAGGCGCTCTGCTTCAGAGACCGCTTCTTCATATGAATCAGCAGCAGCGAGATGGCCGCCGGGGTGACACCGGCAATGCGGGAGGCCTGGCCGATCGTGGCGGGGCGCACGTCGGCGAGCTTCTGACGCGCTTCGTTGGAGAGCCCGTGCACGACCGCATAGTCGAGGTCTTCGGGCAGGCGCAGATCAGCCTGGCGACGCTGCTGGGCCACTTCACGCTGCTGGCGTTCGACGTAGCCCTGGTACTTGACGTCGGTCTCGACCTGCAGCGCCACCTGCTCGGCGAATTCTGCGCAGGCCAGGTAGCCGTCTGCGGCTTCGGGTGCCGGCATGGGACCGACGATGTCGTGCGAGGTGAGCGCCTTATGGTCGAACTCGGGGCGGCGCAATACGTCGAGGGCCTTGGCGTCGCGCGCGACGCCCTCGAGCTGTCCGGCGCGGATGTTGATACCGGCCAGCCGCGCGTGTTCGCGCGCCGCCTCGGCCTGGCGTGTCTCGAACACCCGCCAGCGCGTGTCGTCGACAAGCCCGAGCTCGCGGCCCACGGGCGTGAGGCGTCGGTCGGCGTTGTCTTCGCGCAGCAGCAGCCGATGCTCGGCGCGGCTTGTAAACATGCGGTAGGGCTCCTGTGCGCCCTGCGTCACGAGGTCGTCGACGAGTACGCCCAGGTAGGCTTCGTCGCGGCGCGGGTACCAGGGCTCGAGCGACTGTGCGGCACGCGCCGCATTGAGGCCCGCGAGCAGGCCTTGTGCAGCGGCCTCTTCGTATCCCGTCGTACCGTTGATCTGGCCCGCGAAGAACAGGCCGGGCAGGTGACGGGTCTGCAGCGTCGGCTCGAGATCGCGCGGATCGAAGTAGTCGTACTCGATGGCGTAGCCCGGCCGCGTGATGTGCGCGCGCTCAAAACCCGCAATGCTGCGCACGAGCTCAAGCTGCGCCTCCCAGGGCAGGCTGGTCGAAATGCCGTTGGGGTAGACCTCAAACGTCTCGAGACCCTCGGGCTCCACGAACACCTGGTGCGAGGCCTTGTCGGCAAACCGCACCACCTTGTCCTCGACCGAAGGGCAGTAGCGCGGGCCGACGCCCTCGATGTCGCCCGAGAACATCGGCGACTCGTGCAGGGCGCCGCGGATGATCTCGTGCGTGGCTTCGTTCGTGTAGGTGATGTGGCAGGGCACCTGCTGCGGATGCTGCGCACGGCGACCCAGGAACGAGAACACGGGCGCGGGCGTGTCGCCGTGCTGCACCTGCATGACATCGTAGTCGAGCGTGCGACCATCGAGGCGGGGCGGGGTGCCCGTCTTCAATCGACCCACGCGGAAAGGCAGTTCACGCAAGCGTTCGGCGAGCAGATTGGACGGCGGATCGCCGGCGCGACCCCCGGCCGACGCGCTGCGCCCAACGTGGATCTTGCCGCCCAGGAACGTACCCACCGTGAGCACCACGGCTTCCGCTTCGAAGCGGTGCCCGAGGCCCGTCTCGACACCGCGCACGCGGCCGCCCTCGACCACGAGGTCGGTGATTGTCGCCTGAAACAGGGCGAGACCTTGCTGCGCCTCGACGCGGCGTCGAATCGCCTGGCGGTAGAGCACGCGATCGGCCTGCGCGCGCGTGGCACGCACGGCCGGGCCCTTGCTGGCGTTGAGCGTACGGAACTGGATGCCGGCCTCATCGATGGCCTGCGCCATGACCCCACCCAGTGCGTCGACCTCGCGCGCGAGATGGCCTTTGCCAATCCCGCCGATCGCCGGGTTGCAGCTCATCTGCCCGATGGTCTCGATCGCCTGCGTCACGAGCAGCGTGCGCGCGCCCGCGCGCGCGGCCGCCAGGGCGGCCTCGGTGCCGGCGTGACCGCCGCCGATGACGATGACATCGAAGCGTTGCGTGGATGCGTGCATGTTTTTGCGCTGGCGTCGTTGCAGTGACGCGCTGAGATCTGGCCGGCAAGTCTAACTGCCCGGCCCCGCAACCAAAAGTGCGCAACGCACCGGGTGTCGAGCCGGGCGTGCGGCGCGCGACGTCGCCTGCGGTTGCCCGCGGTCGTCATCGGCGTGCGAGCGCCGTGTTCGGGGCGCCCCCACCTGGGATCGATCCAAGAATCAATCGCTTAGCGCTAGCAGGTGGCAGCACGTCGGCTCCGGGCGGACCCGGGCCGAACCGGGGTCGATCGCCGCAGATCACTGTTTGCCCACTGTTTTTTGTGCATACTTCGGCGCGACTTCAACGCTGGCCTGACGCGAGAGCCAAACATGCGAATGCCGAATTCCCTCAAGACCCTGCTGGCCGCGGCCGCCGCCACCCTGGCGCTGCCCGTCCAAGCCCAGGATCCGGCCCAGACCCTCGATCTCGAGCCTTGCCGCATTGATGCCGGGCCGGGCTTCGATACGGCCAAGGCGCTCTGCGCGAGCTTGGCGCGCCCCGAGAACCCCGAAGCCCCGGATGGCCGGAGCATTGAACTGGCCATCGCCGTGATCCCGGCGCTCAACGTCGAGGCGCTGCCCGACCCGCTCGTGCTGCTGGCGGGCGGACCGGGTCAGTCGGCCATTGATTCCTACCTGCAGGTTGGTGGCGCCTTCGAGAACATCCGGCGCGACCGCCCGATCCTGCTCGTAGACCAGCGCGGCACGGGGCGCTCCAACAAGCTCGACTGCCCGCAGCCGAGCGACCCGATGGCCGACATGTGGGGCGGCGACGTCGAAGCCATCCGCGCGTTCTCGCAGACCTGCATCGATGCGCTCGATGCCGACCTGCGCTTCTACACGACCAGCGTCGCCATCGACGATCTCGACGCCGTGCGTGCCGCGCTCGGCTACGAACAGCTCAACCTCTGGGGCGGCTCCTACGGCTCTCGCGTGGCACTGGCCTACATGCGCCGCTACCCGCAGCACACGCGCAGCGCGATCATCGACGGGGTCGTCCCCGGCGATGAGCTGCTGGGCCCGGCCCTGGCCACGGACGCTCAGGACAGCCTGGACAAGCTCTTCAACCGTTGCACCGAGTCCGAGTCCTGCAGCGCCGCGTTCCCGAACCTGCCCGCCGATTTCGATGGCTTGCGTGCCGCGTTGGCCGAGTCGCCCGTGACACTGACCGTGGCGCACCCACAGACGGGCGCCATGCGCGAGCAGACCATCAACGACAGCATGCTGGCCGCCGTGGTGCGCATGTCGAGCTACTCACCCGCAACGCGGGCGCTCATGCCGCTCATGATCAGTGAAGCGGCGCAGGGCCGTTTCGACATGCTCGCGAGCCAGGCCTCGCTCATCGAGACCCAGTTCGACGGCCTGCTGGCGCTGGGCATGCACAACAGCGTCGTCTGCAGCGAAGACGCGCCACTCTACGCCGATGCCAATTTCGACCGCGAAGCGCTCGCGAAGACCTACCTGGGCGAGGTCCAGATCGATGGGCTCAACGCCATGTGCGACGGCTGGCCGCGCGGCCCCGTCGACCCCGACAACGGCAAAGCCATCGTGAGCGACGTGCCCACGCTGGTCCTCTCGGGCGAATTCGACCCTGTGACGCCGCCCGAGAACGGTGACAAGGCCGCGAAGACGCTGTCGGTCTCTCGCCACATCGTTGCCCCGGGACAAGGTCACATCGTAAGCGCCACGGGCTGCGTGCCGCGGCTGCTCGGCGAGTTTGTGAATTCGCTCGATCCCGAAGCGCTCGACCCCGCCTGCGTCGACCGCCTGGGCCCAACCCCATTTTTTGTCAGCACCATCGGCCCGACGCCCTGAGCACGACATGATCGAAGTACGCAACATTGCCAAGTCGTTTGGCAAAGTGAAGGCCGTCTCTGACGTGAGTTTCAGCGCGCCCGATGGTCGCATCACGGGCCTGCTCGGCCCCAACGGCGCGGGCAAGTCGACGACACTGCGTGTGCTCTACACGGCGATCCAGCCAGACCAGGGCAGCGCCAGTGTTGACGGCATCGATGTCAGCCGCGATCCGCTCGAGGTGCGCCGTCGGCTGGGCGCACTGCCGCACGGCGCCGGCCTCTACAACCAGCTCACGGCGCGCGAGAACATCGCTTACTTCGCGGCCATGCACGGTGTCGAAAAATCGGAGCGCGGCGATCGTGTGCAGCGCATGATCGACCTGCTGGAGATCCATGACTTTGCCGACCGCCGCACCAAGGGCTTCTCGCAGGGCCAGAAGATCAAGGTCGCGCTCGCGCGCGCGCTCGTGCACGGCCCCAGGAATGTGATCCTGGATGAGCCCACCAACGGGCTCGACGTGATGGCCACGCGCAGCCTGCGCCACATCATCCGCAAGCTGCGTGAAGACGGCTGCTGCGTGCTGTTCTCCTCGCACGTCATGCAGGAAGTCGCCGCACTCTGCGACGAGATCGTGATCGTCGCCAACGGCCGCGTCTCCATGGCTGGCACCACGGATGCGATTCGGCAGAAGACCGGCTGCGACGATCTCGAGGACGCGTTCGTGCGCGCCATCGGTCGCACGGAGGCCGCCGCATGAGCCGCTTCCTGACCATCGTCCTCAAAGAGATCAAGGACAACTTCCGCGACCGCCGGACGATGCTTTCCGCGCTCGTATTTGGCCCCTTGTTTGGTCCCGTCATTTTCGCGGGTGTGATCTCGCTGACGCTGAACCAGGCAACGGGCAAGGCGCAAAAGCCGCTGCCGCTCGCCGTCGTGGGCGCCGAGCACGCGCCCAGCCTCGTGACCTACCTGGGGCAACAGGATACGGACCTCGAACTCCTCGACGTCGACGCCGACACGGCCATCGGCCTCGTGCGCGACGGTGAGAAAGAAATGGTGCTGCTCATCGACGACAGCTACGGCGAGAGCTGGAATGCCGCCACCCCGGCACGCGTGAGCCTCGTGCTCGACGGCTCGGACCAGAGCACCTCGCGCCAGGCGCGCCGTGCACGCGGCTACATCAACGGTTGGTCGCGGCAGGTGGGCGCCATGCGGCTCGTTGCGCGCGGCATCGATCCGAATGTGGCGCGCGCGATCAATATCGACGAAATCGACACCTCGACCCCGAGTGGTCGCGCGGGCCTCGTCCTCGGTGTGCTGTCGTACTTCCTGTTGTTCTCGATGCTCGCTGGCGGGATGTACCTGGCCATCGACACGACGGCCGGCGAGCGCGAACGCGGCTCCCTCGAACCGCTGTTGACACTTCCAGTCACCCGAACGGCGCTGCTGCTCGGCAAACTCGCAGCGACCTGTTTCTTCATGTCGCTGTCGCTGGCGATAGCGCTCGTGGCGCTTGCCGCGGCGCTGGGATACGTGCCGCTCCAGCGGCTCGGCATGAGCGTCGAGTTCGGCCCCGCGCAGGTGGTCACGGCGTTCCTGTTCATGGTGCCCTTCACGCTTATTGGTGCGTCGCTCATGACCGTCGTCGCGTCGTTCACGAAGAGCTTCAAGGAAGCGCAGAGCTACGTGACCTTCGCGATGCTCGCGCCCACGCTGCCGATCATGGTCGCGGCGGTCATGAACCTGAAGTCGACGGCGGCCTGGATGGCCGTTCCCAGCATGTCGCAGCACCTGCTCATGCTCGACCTCATCAAGGGTGAGCCGCTGAACCTGACCTACGTGGCGATCTCCGTTGGCTCGACACTGGGCCTCGGGGTGCTGTTTGCGGCCATAGCCGTGATGTTCTACCGCCGCGAAAAGCTGCTTATGTGACGGGATAGCGCCCGGTTTCGTGACAGTACCCGCAGAATTGGTGCTGTTGCGGAGCTAACCTGTCAGGATGTCTAAGCCGAGTCTAGATCCGGTGGCCCGGCAGCGCCTGCGCATGCAGCGCTTCCTGATGTCCGTCACGCTGTACGCCCTCTGGGGCATCGTGACCGGTTCGGCCTGGCTGCTCGACCTCATCGGCACCCCGTCCTGGGTGCTCATGAGCATGGGCCTGGGCGTCATCGTGTCGATCATCGGCTTCTGGGTCGCCTTCGCCACAGACTTCAACCAGCGCTTCAAGGACCCATCGCTGACGCTGGCGCAGTGCGGCGTGGGACTGAGCTGGCTCATGCTGCTCATGTACGTCGTGCCCGAGTGGCGCGACCTGCTGCTAGCCGTCTTCCTCATCGTGCTCATGTTCGGCACGTTCCAGCTTCGCCCGCGGCAGTTCGCCGCGCTCGCGTTTGCGGCCTTCGTCGGTTACGTCTCCATGAGCGGTATCGATCTCGCCGCGGGCAACGAATCGCTGTCGCAGGTTGTATTCCGCAGTGTCGTGGTCGGAAGCCTCATGATCTGGTGCGCCTACTTCGGCATCCACGTGAGCGGACTCCGCGACGCGCTTTACACGCGCAATGAACAGCTCGAGACCATGGTGCGCGAGGTGTCGCATCTCGCCGAGCGCGACGACCTGACGCAGGCCTACAATCGACGCGCCATCATCGAGACGCTGGGGCGGCTGCGTGAGGGGGCGTTGCGCTACGGCGAGCCGTTCAGCATCGTCATCGTCGACCTCGACTACTTCAAGCAGGTCAACGACCGCTTTGGCCACATGGTCGGTGACCGCGTGCTGGCCGATTTCTCGAATCGCATCCGCGCCGAGCTCAGGCTGCTCGACGAGATCGAGCCCGTCGTCGATGACCGGCGTCTCGGGCGCTACGGTGGTGAAGAGTTCATCCTCATTCTGCCGCGCACGCGACTGGCGGGGGCGCAACAGTGCGCTGAACGCGTGCGAGGCGTCACGGCCGGGCATGGCTTCGGCAGTGGCATCTCGATCACGGTCTCGGCGGGCGTTGCCGAGTTTTCGGGGGCCGAGCCCATCGACACGCTACTGCGCCGCGCCGACATGGCGCTGTACTCGGCCAAGGCCGAGGGTCGAAACTGCGTGCGATCGATCTCGGCCGACGGACGTGCCACGCCCGATCGCGGCAGCGATGTCGTCAACCTGTCTGACTACAAGACCGACCGCTGATCCGTCGGCGCTACTTGCCGATACAAAACGACGAGAAGATGCGCCCGAGCAGGTCGTCGCTCGTGAAGACTCCCGTGATTTCCGACAACGCCTGCTGCGCCAGCCGCAACTCCTCCGCCATGAGTTCGCCCGCACGGTCTTGTTCGAGCCGTGCGACACCCGCATCGAACTGCGCGCGTGCGGTGTCGATGCAATCGAGATGGCGCCGCCGTGCCGAAAACCCGCCCCCGATGTCGCCGGCCAGACCTGCCACGTCGTGCAAGCGTTGCTGCAGGGCCACGATGCCGTCACCCCGAGTCGCCGACACGAACACGGCTGTCTCTTCGGACGTCGCGAGCGTCTCCGTGCCGGCATTCGAGTCAACGAGGTCCACCTTGTTCACGACTAGCGTGCGCGGAATGTCATCGGGCAGCGCGTCGTCGAGTGCGGCTGCCTGAGATACGGGATCACCCGTCGCCTCAACCATGACCAGCAGGTGATCGGCGCGCGCCGCGGCCTGGCGCGAGCGCCGCACGCCCTCGCGTTCCACAATGTCATCTGTGTCGCGCAACCCGGCCGTGTCGATGAGCGTGACGGGCAGGCCGGCGACATCGAGTGTGGTTTCGATGAGGTCGCGCGTGGTGCCCGCAACGTCGGTCACAATCGCGGTGTCGTCACCCGACAGCGCATTGAGCAGGCTCGATTTGCCCACGTTGGGCGCACCCGCGAGAACCACCGTAAGACCGTCGTTGAGGGCACGCCCTTGCTGTGCCTTCTGTTGCAGGCTGTCGAAAGCGGCCAGCGTCTGTTCGATACGCGCGCGCAAGCCCGCGTCGTCGAGGAAGTCGATCTCCTCCTCGGGAAAGTCGATGGCCGCCTCGACGTGCATGCGCAGCGTCGTGATCTGCTCCACGAGCGCATGGACAGCCTGTGAGAAGGCGCCCTGCAGGCTGCGCACGGCCGCACGCGCCGCCTGCGCGGAACCGCTGTCGACCAGGTCAGCGATGGCCTCGGCCTGCGCCAGGTCCAGCTTGTCGTTGAGAAAGGCACGCTGGGAGAATTCGCCGGGCCGAGCGGGCCGCGCACCGAGTTTGCAGAGCCGGGCAATCAGCAGGTCGACGACGACGCGACCCCCGTGGCCATGAAACTCGGCCACATCCTCCCCCGTGAAGGAGCGCGGCGCCGGGAACCAGAGCACGAGTCCCGTATCGATGGGCGTGCCGTCTGTGTCTAGAAAATCCCGTAGCGCGGCGTGACGCGCCCGGGGCAGCTCGCCGGCGACGGCCGTCACCAGTGACGCCGTCGCAGGACCCGAGACGCGGACCACGGCAACGCCACCGCGCCCTGCCGCGGTGGCCCGCGCCACAATGGTGTCCGCACTGTTCATCGGCGCCACCGTGCGCGAATCGCGCGGGCGTTGCAATATTGGTCGCCGCACGACGGTCTACGCCTGCCAACCCATCGGAGAAGACACATGCAATCGGAACGCGTGACGTTCGAGAACGACAACGGCGAGACGCTTTCGGGTCTCATCGACTGGCCAGGCGGCGCTGGCGGTGGCCATCACGCCATTGCGCTGTTCGCGCATTGCTTCACCTGTACCAAGAACCTGCGCGCGGCCACGAACATCTCGCGGGCTCTGACTGACGCAGGCATTGCCGTCATGCGCTTCGACTTCACCGGGCTGGGCGACAGTGGGGGGGCGTTCGAGGACACGACGTTCACGAGCAATGTCAGCGACCTTATCGCGGCCGCGCAGTGGCTCCGGGACACGCACGGTGCGCCGCAGTTGCTCGTCGGGCATTCGCTGGGCGGCACGGCGGTGTTGCACGCGGCCGCAACACTCGATGACGTTGTGGCGGTCGCGACGATTGGCGCGCCGGCCGAGGCCTCGCATGTACGCCACCTGTTCAGTGATGCCGAGGACGCCATTCGGGCCGACGGTTCGGCAGAGGTAGTTCTTGCGGGCCGGCCGTTTCGGATTGGCGCCGGCTTTCTCGACGACCTCGACTCGCAACCGCCGCTCGAGATGATTCGCCGCCTGCGCAAGGCGCTGCTCGTGCTGCACTCACCCATCGACGACACAGTCGAAATCGACAACGCGAGCGCATTGTTTGCCAATGCCATGCACCCCAAGAGTTTCGTCTCGCTGGACGGCGCCGATCACCTCCTGAGCCAGCCTGCAGATGCGGCCTGGGCCGGCAGTGTCATTGCCGGTTGGGCGCAGCGTTTCCTGCCCGCACCTGAATTGGCGACGCCGGCCGAACCCGGTCACACGGTTGCCGTCACGCGCGCGGGCAGCTTTCGGACACCCATCCAGAGCGGGCGGCACGCGATCATGGCCGACGAACCGGCAAGCGTCGGCGGCAGCGACAGCGGACCCACGCCGCACGAATTGTTGTCGGCGGCACTTGCGAGCTGCACGAGCATGACGCTGCAGATGTATGCCAAGCACAAGGGGATCGCGCTTGACCGCGCCGAGGTGGACGTGAGCCACGAGAAACGCGATGACGGCGATGGGAACGGACGCTACGACGCTTTTACGCGGGTGATCCGCGTCGAAGGTGACTTCGACGAGACGGTTCGGGAGCGCATGCTCGAGATTGCGGACAAGTGCCCCGTGCATCGGACGCTGCACGGCCGAGTCGTCGTGGAGAACGTGCTGGGCTAGCGCACAGCGGCGCCGAGCCTCAGTCGCGCGACTTCTTGTCTTCGGCCTCGACGACCTTGTTGATCTTCCACTGCTGGGCGACGCCAAGCAGCGTATTCGTGAACCAGTAGAGCACCAGCCCGGCCGGGAAGAACGCGAAGAACACCGTGAACACGATCGGCAGGACTTTCATCACGCGCGCCTGCACGGGATCTGCGGGCGCCGGGTTCAGCTGCTGCTGCAGGAACATGGCGGCACCCATGGCCAGCGGCAGAATGAAGAACGGGTCGCGGCTGGAGAGGTCCTGGATCCAGAGCAGGAAGGGCGCCTGGCGCATCTCGACGGATTCGAGCAACACCCAATAGAACGCCAGGAAGAACGGCATCTGGATGAGGATCGGCAAACAGCCGGCGGCCGGATTGATCTTCTCGCGCTTGTAGAGCTCCATCATGGCCTGCGACAAGGCCTGGCGATCATCCTTGTAACGTTCCTGGATCGACTTCATGCGCGGCTGGAGCTTGCGCATCTTGGCGATGGAGCGCCCGCTTTTTTCCGTGAGCTTGTAGAACACGAGCTTGATCAGGATCGTCACGATGATGATCGACCAGCCCCAGTTGCCGATGAAGCCGTGGATCCAGGCGAGCAGCGTGAACAGCGGATCTGACAGCAGCGTCAGCACACCGTAGTCGACGGTCAGTTCGAGTCGCGGCGAAACGTCGTTGAGCTGGTCATGGAGCTTCGGGCCCACGAACAGCGTGACGCCCAGTGCGGCGGTGGCACCAGCTGCCACGTTGACGGGCTGACCCACAACCCCCGCGACGAAGGTACCTTCACTGAGCCCGGCCTGGATGCGGGCGGGGCCGTCGGCGGGCGGCACGATGGCGGATAGGAAATGGTGCTCGATGGCCGCTACCCAACCGCCCGTGACGTTCTTCAGATCGACGGGGTCGTCATCGAGGTCGCCGGGCGAGTGCTTTTTGTATTTGTCACCGTCATAGACCACCGGGCCCTGGAACGAGTAGCTCTCGACATCAAACATCGAGCGATCGGGTGCGACGGCTTCGCGGACAATGCGCGCATAAGGCGCCGCGACCCAGGCCTCGGCACCGCCGTTTTCGACACGGAACGTCAGGTCGACATCGTAGCGGCCGCGTTCGAAGACAAATTCCTTGACGACCGCAAGGCCCGCGGCGTTGCGCCAGGTCAACGGCACGACCAGTGTGTCACTGCCATCGGCCAGTTCGTAGCGGTCACGCGCGGCCGAGAAGGTGGCGCGGTGATTGGGTGCATCGTCCTTGTCGCGGCCGGCGAGACCGGTTCGGAACACCCCATAGTTGTCCGGGTCCGGGGACAGCAACACGACGAAGTCGTCCGGGCGGTCCTTGTCGACGGGATACGCCGACAGTTCCGCGAAGACAATGTCACCACCCGTCGTATCGATCTGGACACGCAGTACGTCGGTAATGACTTCGATGCGCTGCGACGGGGTCGCGTCGGGCGTGGGCTCGACGATCGGCACTGCGTCCGGCGTGGTCTCTAGTGCCGGGACATCGTCGCCCGGGATCGGCGCCTCGAGCTCGGGAATCTCAAGCGCCGATGTGTCCGCGACAGGCGCGCTCTGAGGCGTGGCGTAGTCCGCCTGCCAGGCTTGCCAGGTCATGAGCAGCATCAGGCCAAACAGGGCCCACGCGAACAGGCGTTGATTATCCATAGGTGAACGTTTTGCGAGTTTTGCAGACGATGGGTGCGGTCCGTGGCGCGGGCCACAGTCGACGGGCCGGTATTATGCGGAATCACGCCCCGGTCGTCGCGCCGATTTGCGGCTCAGTGATCGAAAATGCGTCTCGAGGCTCTTACGCAACGCGCTGCCCGAGGCTTGAGTCGCGCTGGCGCGATTGACGACTACGTAATCAGCGGGTGCCAGTTCGGCCTGAAGGCTGCGAAAGGCCTCCCGGGCATGGCGTTTGATGCGATTGCGATCGACGGCGCGCCGGGCGTGCTTTTTTGAGATCGCGAGACCGAGCCGGGGTTCCGACTGATCCGTGAATCGTGCGCACACCATAAAGAGTCCGTCCGAAGCCCTGCGGCTGCGGCGGAACACATTCTGAAATTCGCGGCTTTTGAGCAGTCGCTGCTGACGGGGCAGCGAGAGGCGCATGACTTAGCTTAGAGCGGCGGGCCTGGTGGTCAACCCGAAATGCGGTGGCGTAAACCTGTCAGGCAGACAGGCGGTGCCGACCCTTGGCGCGACGACGCTTCAGTACCAGACGACCACCCTTGGTGGCCATGCGGGCACGGAAACCGTGGGTGCGATTGCGCTTGATCTTGCTCGGCTGGAAAGTACGTTTCATGGCGCTAGAGTCCGTGTGGCGGGCCGCGCGGCTGTGCGCGGCGCTGGTGCGGCCTTGATTTCAAGGGCGCCCAGGTGACTGAAAAGGCCCGAGAAGATACGCGCAGACCCGCAGGCTGTCAATGCTCGGCGTCGGCTTTCAAGGGCTTGCGATTGCCTGTGGATAAGTCTCGATTCTGGGTATAAGCTTGCCGACCCGTTGCCGGCGGCCAAGGCGTCCGTCGGTGGCTAGCGTACGGTCCGGCAGGTGATCTCGGTGCAGTCTGAACAGGTGTTGTGGCAACAGTGTCTCCGGCGCATGCGCTCGGAGCTGTCAGAGCAACAGTTCAACACCTGGCTCCGGCCGCTGCAGGTCGAGTCTAACGGTAACGGCCTGCGGCTGCTGGCGCCGAATCGTTTCGTCGTCGACCACCTCAACGCCCAGTACCTGAAGCGTCTGCAGGCGCTCGCCGACGAATTCTCGGGCGGACCGGTGCCGGTGACTGCCGCCGTTGGGTCCGTGGCAGAACGGGAACCTCCTCCGGCACACGTCTCTGCGATGGCAAGTCCACAGGTCGCTGCACCGCAGGTGCCAATGCCCGAAAGCCGGCTCATGCGGGAGTTCACGTTCGACACGTTCGTCGAGGGCAAGAGCAACCAGCTCGCGCGGGCCGCGGCGAGCCAGGTCGCCGAGAACCCCGGGACGGCGTTCAACCCGTTGTTCCTTTACGGCGGTGTTGGTCTGGGCAAGACCCACCTCATGCATGCGATTGGTAACGCCGTGCTCGCGCGCAACCCCAATGCCCGTGTGTGCTACGTGCACTCGGAGCGGTTCGTGGGCGACATGGTGCGCGGGCTGCAGCACAACACGATCAGTGAGTTCAAACGTGCCTACCGGTCACTCGACGCACTGCTCATTGACGATATCCAGTTCTTCGCCAACAAAGACCGGAGCCAGGAAGAGTTCTTCCACACCTTCAACACGCTGCTCGAGGGCCAGCGCCAGATCATATTGACCTGCGATCGCTACCCCAAGGAAGTTGACGGGCTCGAGGAGCGGCTCAAGTCGCGCTTCGGTTGGGGCCTGACGGTCGCCATCCAGCCTCCTGAGCTCGAAACGTCTGTGGCGATTCTGATTCAGAAAGCGCACGCCGAAGGTGTCGATTTACCCGATGAAGTGGCGTTCTTCATTGCGCAGCGTATTCGCTCAAACGTACGCGAGCTCGAAGGTGCATTGCGTCGCGTCATCGCCACGGCGAGCTTCACGGGCCGACCGATCACAATGGACTCGTGCAAAGAGGCGCTGCGCGACGTGTTGGCCCTGCAGGACAAGCTCGTCACAATGGAAAATATTCAGAAGACCGTGGCTGAGTACTTTAAGATTCGCGTCGGCGAGCTGCTCTCCAAGCGGCGCAGTCGGTCAATTGCCCGACCGCGACAGATTGCGATGAGCCTGGCGAAAGAACTGACGCGCCATTCACTGCCCGAAATTGGTGACGCCTTCGGTGGGCGAGACCACACGACCGTTTTGCACGCGTGCCGTAAAATCAAGGAATTACGTGAGACCGAGACGCGTGTGGACGAGGACTACAAGAACCTGTTGAGAACGCTGACAGGATGATGTGGATAAGTTGTGGACGCTCGAAACGGCAAAGTTGTCCACAGACCGTACACAGCTTTGGCGCGTGGTTTCAGACAGGTTTCGAGGCACGAAATATGGACATAAAGAACTGATAAATAAGGCTTTATCAGAGTTTTGCACGGCATTGGGCCGGGCTAATAATAACTACAGTTTTTCATATAGAGATTCTTTCTCTTATTAATCAGTTTGGGAACGATTGCATGAAATTCACTGTGTCGCGGCAGGCGCTGCTAGGTGCACTCCAGGCGGTCATTGGTGTCGTGGAGCGACGCCAGACGATGCCGATCCTCGCCAACATCCTGTTGCAGGCGAAAGACGATCGCGTGGCCATGACGGCCACCGATATCGAGGTGGAGCTGCAGTCAGGCTGCGAGGCAAAGATCGACATGGCTGGTGACGTCACCGTGCCCGGCCGCAAGCTTTTCGACATCGTCAAGGCCTTGCCCGAAGGCGCGGAGCTCAAGCTGACGCTCAAGGGCGAGCGGCTCACGGTTCAGAGCGGTCGCAGTCGCTTCAGCCTTTCGACGCTGCCCGCTGCGGAGTTTCCCGTCATCGATGACATCGAGGCAACGCAGACGCATGAACTGCCCGTCGATGTCGTGCACCGCCTGCTCGACAAGACCTACTTCGCCATGGCGCAGCAGGATGTGCGCTACTACCTCAATGGCATGCTCATGGAAACGGATGGCGGCGTGATCCGTGCGGTGGCGACCGATGGGCACCGTCTGGCGTTGTGCCAGGCCGAGCTCGGCGACAAGAACCTTCCCAGCGAGCAGGTCATCGTCCCGCGCAAGGGTGTGCTCGAGCTGCAGCGCATGTTGGGCGACGAAGGCAATCTGACGGTCAGCATGGGCAAGAACCACATCAGGATCCATTCGGGTGATATCCGCTTTACGTCCAAGCTCATTGACGGGCGATTCCCCGACTACCAGCGCGTGATCCCCGCGGAAACCGGAAACTACATGATTGCGGACCGGGAGACGTTGCGGCGCGCGCTGCAGCGCGCGGCGATTCTCTCCAACGAAAAGTACCGGGGCATCCGGCTCGAGATTCGGGACAGTGGTGCGAAGATCATGGCGCACAACCCTGAGCAGGAAGAAGCTGAGGAGCAGGTTGAGGTCGAGTACAGCGGTGAGGACATCGAGATCGGCTTCAATGTCACCTATCTGCTGGACGCGATTGGCGCCGTAGACAATGACAGCGTGCGGATCAGTCTCAACGATGCGAACTCGAGCTGCGTCATTACCATTCCGGATATCGAGCAGTCGGACGCAAAATACGTCGTCATGCCCATGCGACTGTAGTTCCGGGCGCAGCGGAGCGTGATTCTCCAACGGCTCCAGATCGCTGATTTCCGCTGCATTGCCGAGCTCGATCTTGTACTGACTTCGCCCGTAAGCGTTATCGCGGGCCCAAACGGGGCCGGCAAGACGAGTGTCATCGAATCGGCCTACTATGCCACGCGGGGTCGTTCCTTCCGCCAGCCCCGAAGCGATCGGCTCGTTCGGCACGGCCAGTCCACGTTCCGCATTGTTGCAACGCTGCAGCTGGGCGGCCGCGAGCGCCGCGTTGGGCTCGAATACGGCAGGGGCGTACACCGGATCCGAATTGATGGTGCGGATGCCCGAAATCTCGCCGATATCAGCGGCAAGCTGGTGTTACAGGTGATTGAGCCGGAAATCCATCAGCTCGTCTCCGAGGGCCCCGAAGGTCGCCGCCGCTTCCTCGATTACGGCGTGTTCCACGTGGAACCACGTTACCTGCCGGCCTGGCAGCGTTACCGCAAGACACTGAAGCAACGAAACGCCGTGCTGCGGGCCGGCGGCTCGGCGTCCGAGCTGGGTACCTGGGACCGGGCGCTCGTTGCGGCAGGAGAGCTCATCGACAGCTATCGCAACGGCTATGCGCAGTTGTTGCGCGAGCCTATCGCGGAAACCGCGGCGCGATTGGGACTCGACAACATCGACGTGGCGTACCGGCCGGGCTGGGAGTCGGGACAGACCATGCTCGATGCGCTGGCGGCCAATCTGGAGCGCGACCGGCAATTGAGACAAACATCGGTGGGTCCGCATCGGGCAGATTTGCGTGTCAGTTGGTCGGGGCGGCTTGCCAAGAGTGTGGTCTCCCGGGGCCAACAGAAACTATTGGCATCGTCATTGATTCTGGCGCAGGCTCGCTTGCTCGCCGGGCTGAAGAACGACGAAGCCGTGATGCTGGTTGACGATCCGGCGGCAGAGCTCGACGCTGACGCGCTGGCGCGTCTGATGCGCGAGCTCGAGGACATGCCAGGGCAGCTCGTAATAACGGGTCTGGATGCCGAGATCCCCGGATTACCTGAACAACACGACGTGTTCCACGTGGAACATGGGGCGCTTCAGGCGGAACACCGATAACGGTGTTCCACGTGAAACACCCCCTATCCGCACTGACACCCCGCAAAACACCCAGAAGCCTCGCCGAACCAGCTTGGACGCTGTGAGCGGCCCCGAGAGCCCGGTTTGCCGCCAGCAGCATAGGGGGTAGTGGTATAATGCTCCGCTGCCCCGGGAGGCAATCTATGACCGACGAGACCCAATACGACTCCAGTAATATCAAGGTCCTCAAGGGCCTTGAGGCCGTGCGCAAGCGCCCGGGCATGTACATCGGCGACACCGACGATGGCACGGGTCTGCACCATATGGTGTTTGAGGTCGTCGACAACAGTATCGACGAGGCGCTGGCCGGTCACTGCTCAAGGATCGTGGTCACAATCCATGATGACGTCTCCGTGAGTGTCGATGACGACGGTCGCGGCATTCCCGTCGACACGCACCCCGAAGAACAGCGCTCGGCGGCCGAGGTCATCATGACCGTCCTGCACGCGGGCGGTAAGTTCGACGACAACAGCTACAAGGTCTCCGGCGGCCTGCACGGCGTGGGTGTTTCTGTGGTCAACGCGCTGTCGCAGCGCCTGACCCTGACGATCCGACGCAACGGGGCACTCTGGCGCCAGGAATACGGTATGGGCGAGCCTCAGGCGGCCCTGGAGCGGGTGCGCGATACGGACCGTACGGGTACCCACATTCGGTTCTGGCCCAGCGACACGATTTTCACGGATACCGAATTCCACTACGAGATCCTCGCCAAACGCCTGCGAGAGCTGTCGTTCCTGAACTCAGGCATCCACATCGAGCTCGTCGATGAGCGCACCGACACGCGCGACGTCTTCAAGTATGAGGGCGGAATCCGGGCCTTCGTCGAGCACCTGAACCGCAACAAGAATCCCATTCACGAGCGGGTGTTCTATTTCGAGACGCTGCGCGACGACGTGACCGTCGAGGCCGCGGTGCAGTGGAACGATGCCTACCAGGAAAACATGTTCTGCTACACGAACAACATCCCCCAGCGCGATGGCGGCACCCACATGGCCGGGTTCCGATCGGCGCTGACGCGCACGCTCAACACCTACATCGACCGCGAGTTCAACAACAAAAAGACGGCCAATCCCACGGGCGACGATGCCCGGGAGGGTATGACGGCCGTGCTCTCGGTCAAGGTGCCCGACCCCAAGTTCTCGTCGCAGACCAAGGACAAACTCGTCTCGTCGGAGGTCAAAGGCATCGTAGAGTCCGCGATGAACGCCGCACTCGAGGAGTTCCTGCTCGAGGACCCCACGGCCGCGAAGAGCATCGTGGCCAAGATCATGGATGCGGCCCGTGCACGGGAAGCCGCGCGCAAGGCCCGCGAAATGACGCGCCGCAAAGGCGCGCTCGATATCGCGGGGCTGCCCGGCAAGCTTGCCGACTGCCAGGAGAAGGATCCGGCCCTGTCAGAACTGTTCCTGGTCGAGGGTGACTCAGCGGGCGGCTCCGCGAAGCAGGGGCGGGATCGTCGGACGCAAGCCATCCTCCCACTTAAGGGTAAAATCCTCAATGTGGAGAAGGCAAGATTCGATAAGATGCTTTCTTCAGCAGAAGTGGGAACACTGATCACCGCACTGGGTTGCGGTATCGGCCGAGAAGAGTTCGATATCAACAAGTTGCGTTACCACCGCATCATCATCATGACGGATGCGGACGTCGATGGTTCCCACATTCGTACTCTTTTACTGACGTTTTTCTATCGGCAAATGCCAGAACTCATTGAAAATGGGTATATCTATATTGCCCAACCACCACTTTACAAGGTAAAGCGTGGAAAGCAGGAGATCTACGTCAAGGATGATGGTGAACTGAACGCCTATCTCCTCACGAGCGCTCTCGATGGTGCGGAGCTGCGCGTCAACGAGGGCGCGCCGCCCATGGCGGCCGAAGCGCTCGAGCAGCTGGCGAATCTGCACATGCGCGTCGAGTCGGATATCGAACGCCTGTCGCAGCGTTACGACGAACCCGTACTGCGCACGCTCACGGCCTTGCCGCGTCTCGCCAGCGACCTGTCAGACAGCGACCCTGCGCTCGCGGAATGGGTCGCGAGGCTCGACGCAGCATTGCCCAAGCGCGATCCCGATGTGCGACCGCTGCGAGGCGGTGATGCGCACTATGAGGCACGCCTGGGCGGTAACGACGATGACGACGCCGATCACTGGTACGTGTTGGTCGAAAAGACGCGCCATGGTGTGACCACGGCCCAGCACATCGACCAGTCGTTCTTCGAGCGCGGCGACTATCACCGACTCACCGAATACGGCAGCGACGTGGGCACGCTCATCGAGCCTGGCGCCACTGTGAAGCGCGGCGAACGAACCTCGGATATCGTGAACTTCGGGGCGGCCATCGACTGGCTGCTTAGCGAGGCGCGCCGTGGCCAGACTATCCAGCGCTACAAGGGTCTCGGTGAGATGAACCCGGACCAGCTCTGGGACACGACGGTCAATCCGGACACCCGGCGACTCATGCAGGTGAAGATCGAAGATGCCATCGCGGCCGACCAGATCTTCACGACGCTCATGGGGGACCAGGTGGAGCCGCGTCGCGAGTTCATCGAACAAAACGCCATGGCGGTGTCGAACCTCGATATCTGACCGGGCGCCAGTGCCCGGGGCGCGCCGTCAATGCGCAATCAACGCGTTGAGACAGCGCGGGCGGCGGCTTCCGCGCTGCGCCCACCCATCTTGACGATCTCGGCTTCCACCCAGGCCTGGATCTCGGCATTGACGGCTTTGAGGTCCCGGTCGCCGACGTCGATGGGCTCACCCACCACGAAGGTCACCGTGCCGCGGTGTTTCATGATGCCGCGCCGCGGCCAGAACGCGCCCGCGTTATGCGCGACGGGCACGATGCGTCGACCCGATGCGGCGGCCAACGCTGCGCCACTCACCCCATAGCGTCGTGTCTCTCCGTGCCGCACCCGCGTGCCTTCGGGGAAAATCATGACGTTGATGCCCTCGTCGAGCCGCTCCTGCCCGTGTCGTATCACCTGCTTCACAGCGTTGCGCCCGCCACCACGATTGATCGCGATCGGCTTGAGTTGTGACAAGGCCCAGCCAAAGATCGGGATCCATTTGAGCTCGCGTTTGAGCACCCAGGTCTGACGCGGAAAAATGATGATCTCGGCCAGCGTCTCGAACGCGGACGAATGCTTGAGCAGATAGACGGCGGCTTCATCAGGAATGTGCTCGCGCCCAATCACGCGGTAGTCGAGCCCGCACAACAGCTTGAGGCTTGCCATGATCAAACGGATCCAGGAACGCGCGATCGCGAATCGAATGCGGTAGGGCAGCGGCGCGGCGATAACGAGTACCACCGACCAAACGCCGACGCTCGCGAACATCCACAGCGTGAAGATCACGGAGCCCAGCCACTGCACGATGACGCTCACGCGGTTACCGCTGCGACAACGGCGCCAAGATTCTCGGCAACGCGGACACGTGACCACCAGGCGGGCGGGTTCTCCGCGGCCTGCGCCAGTGAGCGGGGCCCCTTGCCCGTCCGCACGAGCCAGAGCTCCGCACCCACCCTGTCGCCCGCCTCGAGGTCCCGTAACGAATCGCCGACGACCAGCGCTGACTCCAACGGCAGCCCCGTCTCGTTCGCCAGACGTGTGTACAGTCCTGTGCGTGGCTTGCGTCCACGACAGCCTTCATCGGGGTGGTGGGGGCAGAACGCGATGGCCGCAATTTCGCCACCCGCGGCGCGCACGACCCGCCGCATCTTCCGGTGCATGCCGTACACGGTCTCCCGCGTGAACAAGCCGCGGCCAACGCCCGACTGGTTGCTCGCCACAGTCACCACGAAGCCGGCCTTGTGCAGCCGCGCGATCGCCTCGATGCTGCCTGGCAACGGCTGCCATTCGGCGACACTGCGCACGAACGAGTCGCTGTCGGCGTTGATGACGCCGTCACGATCGAGAATGGCGAGCCGGGCCATATCGCCTCAGCCGCCGGTTCCCGATTGCAGCTCGGACACATCTGCGACCTCGAGGAACAAACCCCGCACAT
Source organism: Pseudomonadota bacterium (assembly GCA_039821605.1). Taxonomy (GTDB): domain Bacteria; phylum Pseudomonadota; class Gammaproteobacteria; order Steroidobacterales; family Woeseiaceae; genus CALBPI01. The sequence goes on from JBCBNV010000006.1 coordinate 199,890, forward strand.
CGCTGAGCAACGCGAGTCGGTTGCGCCGCACCGCGGTGTCTTCGGCCATCACCATCACGTCATCGAAAAACATATCCACCACGGGCTGCAGAGACGCGAGCGTCGACAAGGTCTGCGTGTAGTCGCGCTCGGCGATCATGGGACGCGTGTCGGTCTGCGCCTGAACCATCGCATTCGCCAGCGCGACCGCGGCTGGCTCCGAGAGCGTCGATACATCGAGCGTGCTGCCCGCATCGACGCCGGCGCTGCGCAGGATATTCACGATGCGCTTGTTGGCAGCCGCCAACGCTTCGGCCTCGGGCAACTCCACAAACCGCGCGACGGCGCGCAGCCGCTGATCGAAGTCGAGCACCGAGCGCGGTGTCCGCTCGAGAACGGCATCAAACAGGTCGCTGCGGGCGATGCCCGCCTCACGGCTGTAGTAATGACGCAGGCGCTCCATGACGAAGTCATAGAGATCTTCAGCGAGCTCCGGATGCTTGGAGGTATCGACAGGCTGCAAGGCCACGGCCTCGGCGAGTGCAGCGACAAGATCGACGTCGAGTTCGCCTTCGATGAGGATGCGCACGAGGCCCACGGCTGAGCGCCGCAGTGCGAACGGGTCGCGGCTGCCACCCGGGCGCTTGCCAATCGCAAAGATGCCCGCCAGCGTGTCGAGGCGATCAGCCACCGACAGCACCTGGCCGGCCGCAGCCGAGGGGATGGCATCACCCGCAAAGCGCGGGAAGTACTGTTCGCGAATCGCAGTGGCGACACGGTCGCTCTCGCCGTCATGGCGCGCGTAGTGGCCACCCATGATGCCCTGCAGATCCGGAAACTCGCCCACCATGTCGGTGACGAGGTCGCAGCGTGCGAGCGTCGCGGCGCGCAGCGTATCCGTGTCGTCGAAGCCCAGTGCGTCGCAGAGATGCGTGCAGAGCGCCGACACGCGCCGCACTTTGTCGCCAATGCTGCCCAGCGCCCGCTGGTACACGACATCATTGAGTCGCGCGAGTCGTGACTCGAGCGGCGCCGACGCGTCGTTGCGCCAGAAAAAAGCTGCATCGGCCAATCGGGGTGCGACGACGCGTTCGTTGCCCCGCCGCACCTCGACTGGCGCGACGCTTTCGATATTCGCCATGGTCACGAACGCGTTACGCGGCGCACCAGACGAATCCACGACGGGGAAGTAGCGCTGGTGCTTCTTGAGTGTGCTCTCGAGCACCTCACCGGGCAGCTCGAGAAAGCCCGCATCGAATTCGCCAAGTACGGCGACGGGCCAATCGCATAACGCGGCCACCTCGTCGATGAGCGCCGTGTCCTCAACGAGCGTGCCACCGACTTCAGAGGCCGCTGCGCACGCGCGAGACCACACAAGCTCGCGACGTTCCGAAAAGCGCGCGATGACATAGGCGTCCCGCATCGTGGCTTCATAGCTTGCGGGTGTATCGATGTTCACCCAGTCCGGGTGGTGAAACCGGTGCCCCCGCGAACGGCGACCGGACGCGACGCCGTAGAGCGTGGCGTCGACCACGTCATTCCCGTGCAGCATCACGAGCCAGTGCAACGGCCGAATGAAGCTCGCATCGCCATCGCCCCAGCGCATGCGGCGCGGTATGGGCAAGGCGTCCAGGCTCTCGGCCACCATGTCACCGAGCAATGCGCTTGCGGGCTCACCGTCTCGGTGGGCCTCAAAGACGAGCCACTCGCCCTTGTCTGTGCTTTGCCGGTCGAGATCTGCCACGGTGACGCCCGCTTTCGCGGCGAATGCTTCGGCGGCGCGTGTCGGTTCCCCGCTGTCGTCGAAGGCGACACGAACAGGCGGCCCACGCAGGAGCTCCGTCTCATCGGGCTGCTGGCGCTCCAGGTCGCGGACGAGGACGGCCAGCCGCCGTGGTGCGGCGAACGACTCTATGTCACCGAAGCCCAGACGGGCGGCGCTCAGTCGTTCGCGCAGACCCGCTTCCAATGCCACCGACAACGGCTGCATCGCGAGCGGCGGCAGCTCTTCCATGCCGATCTCGATCAGGCAATCCGCGTGCGTGCTCATGTCGCGCCCCTCAGCTCGCCTTCGCCACGGACGCCACCATCGGGAACCCGATGGCCTCGCGCCGCGCGTAATACGCCTCGGCCACAGCGCGTGCGAGTGCGCGCACGCGCAGAATGTAGGCCTGGCGCTCGGTGACAGAAATCGCCTGACGCGCGTCAAGCAGGTTGAACGTGTGCGACGCGATCAGCACCTGGTCGTAGGCGGGCAGAGGCAGGTCCGCCTCAATAAGGTGCTTGCAGTCCGTCTCGGCCTGATCAAAGGCCGTGAACAACGCCGCCGTATCCGCGTGCTCAAAATTGTAGGCCGATTGCTCGACTTCGTTCTGGTGGAACACATCGCCGTAGCTGATGCGGCCCAGCGGTCCGTCGGTCCAGACGATATCGAAAATGCTCTCCACGTCCTGCAGGTACATGGCGATGCGCTCGAGCCCGTACGTGATTTCACCAGTTACCGGACGACACTCAAGGCCACCGGCCTGCTGGAAGTAGGTGAATTGGGTGATCTCCATGCCATTGAGCCAGACCTCCCAGCCCAGTCCCCAGGCACCCAGCGTCGGCGACTCCCAGTTGTCCTCAACGAAGCGGATGTCGTGCACGGCCGGGTCGATGCCCAACGCGCGCAGCGAGTCCAGGTAGAGCTCCTGAATCTCGAGCGGCGAGGGCTTGATCACCACCTGATACTGGTAATAGTGCTGCAGCCGGAACGGGTTGTCGCCGTAGCGACCGTCGGTGGGCCGGCGGCAAGGCTGCACGTAGGCGGCACTCCAGGGCTCGGGCCCGATCGAACGCAGGAACGTGGCCGGGTGAAACGTGCCCGCACCAACAGGCAGGTCTATGGGCTGCTGGATCACGCAACCGCGCGCGGCCCAGTAATGCTGCAGCGTCAGGATCAGGTCCTGAAAGGTCTGCGGCACCGTCGTGGCGACGGCCGCGGGCTTGGTCGGTTCAGTCATGATGGTTGGCTCTCGCAGCCTCATTGGGGGCCTCGGGCCGCCCGGCAGCCGCGCAGTATAGCCGGTTAGACCCCAACTGTTGACGCCGGCGCACCGCTTCGGCCGGGTCGTCGCCCCATTTTGGACATCGCCAGTTTTAATGCGCACTATTGTAGTGCAGTACCGCTCGAATGCCGACGACCATGTTTATTTAAAACAATGAGTTACATACATAGGCGGCTGGCACGGTTTCTGCACTATTTTTGCGCACACGGCAATCAACACGGTTTTCGGGGGACAGGGCTGCGCTTGCCCAGGCATGCGGCGGTCGCCACGGCCGCTGATTTACCCGTAATGACACCAAAATCACTGCCGTCACCTACGACGACACTCAATCCGGGAGGATCACCGCATGAGCAGCGCTGACGATGTAATCAGCACCATCAAGGAGCACGACGTCAAATTCGTCGATTTCCGCTTCACTGATACGAAAGGTAAAGAACAGCACGTCACGGTGCCGGCCCACACGGTCGACGACGACCTGTTCGAAGACGGCAAGATGTTCGACGGTTCGTCGATCGCCGGCTGGAAGGGCATCAACGAGTCGGACATGATCCTCATGCCGGATCCGGACTCCTCGGTTGTTGACGTCTTCTCGGAAGAAACCACGCTCAACCTGCGTTGCGACGTCATCGAGCCCGCGACGATGCAGGGCTACTCGCGCGACCCGCGCTCGCTTGCGAAGCGCGCTGAGGCCTACCTCAAGTCGACGGGCATCGCCGATACCGCGTTCTTCGGTCCCGAAAACGAGTTCTTCGTCTTTGACGATGTGCGTTTCGACGACAGCATCGGCGGCGCGTTCTACAAGATCGACTCCGTCGAAGGCTGCTGGAACTCGGGCGCTGAAATGGACGGCGGCAACTACGCGCACCGCCCCGGCCAAAAAGGTGGCTACTTCCCGGTACCGCCCGTCGATTCCCTGCATGACCTGCGCTCGGCCATGTGCCTTGCGCTCGAGGAAATGGGCATCTCGACCGAAGTGCACCACCACGAGGTGGCCACGGCCGGTCAGTGTGAAATCGGCGCCAAATTCAACACGCTCGTACGCAAGGCCGACGAAGTCCAGATCCTGAAGTACGTGGTGCACAACGTCGCACACAGCTACGGCAAGACGGCGACGTTCATGCCCAAGCCGCTCGTTGGTGATAACGGCAACGGCATGCACGTGCACCAGTCGCTGTCGAAAGACGGCGACAACCTGTTCACGGGTGACGGCTATGGTGGCCTGTCCGAAACGGCGCTCTACTACATCGGCGGCATCATCAAGCACGCCCGCGCCATCAACGCGTTCGCCAACCCGTCGACAAACAGCTACAAGCGACTGATCCCGGGCTTCGAAGCGCCGACGATCCTGGCCTACTCGGCCCGCAACCGTTCGGCATCGATCCGCATCCCGTTCATCGCGAACCCCAAAGGGCGCCGTATCGAGGTGCGCTTCCCGGACTCGATGGCCAACCCCTACTTCGCGTTCTCAGCCATGCTCATGGCGGGCCTCGACGGCATCAAGAACAAGATCCATCCCGGCGACGCCGCCGACAAGGATCTATACGATCTGCCGCCCGAGGAAGAAGCCGAACTCAAGACGGTTTGCTTCTCGCTCGACCAGGCCATTCACGCCCTGGAAGAGGATCGCGAGTTCCTGAAGGCTGGCGACGTGTTCTCCGACGACCTTATCGATGGCTACATCGAGCTCAAGAACGAGGAAGTGCAGCGCCTGCGCCAGGCCACGCACCCCGTTGAGTTCGACATGTACTACAGCCTCTGATGACCGTGCCCGGTGCCCCGCCCAATGTGGCGGGGCACTGGTGCCCTTGAGGCCCAAGCGCTATGCTCGAACCATGCGACAAGCAAGCGTTTTCATTGTCTGCAGCCTCTTGTTGTGCGCCACCGCGGCAGCACAGCAGGTCTACCGCTGGGTCGATGAAAACGGTGTGGTCCATTATTCGGACCAGCCGCCGCCCGACGACGGCGCCGAAACGGTGGAGCTCGACGTGCCCGAGGGCTTCTCGAACCCCGCGCGGCGTATCGCAAGCGGCCAGTCTACGAGGCGTGCCATTAGTCGCGATGACGAGGGTCTCGAGGCAGTGGGCAGCTACCGCCGCGCAACGATCACCTCGCCCGAACCGCAGCAGGTCATATGGAACATAGCGACCCAGCTGTCCGTCTCGATGACGCTGGAGCCGGCGCTGGCGGGTTCACATCGGATCCAGTGGTTGCTGGACGGCCAGCCGATCGGCGAGCCGGTGCTGGGATTGCAGACGACCCTGACACCCGTGTACCGGGGGACCCACACGCTGTCGGCGAACGTCGTGGACAGCCAGGGCACGACGATCTTCAGCACGGCACCCGTGACGTTTTACGTCCAGCAGGCGACGATCCGCGGCCGCCGCTGAGCGGCGCCGACCAACCCGGGTACGCACACATTTTGGAGCACCTGGTCACGAGCGTCGTCCTGCTCGACCGTGACTTCAAGGTTTGCGAACTCAACCCCGCGGCCGAGAACCTGCTGCAGGTCAGCCGCGACCATTTGCGCGGCCAACCCCTCACGCGCTACGTCCACGACGCCGATGCACTGCGTGAGCTGCTCGACAGCGCGCGACATGCCTCGCGCGGTTATCTGAGCGAGCTCGTGCTGCGGCGCGGCGAAGACGCCCGCGACCCCGTTTACATCGACTGCCGGGTCGCACCGTTCACGGGCAATGCCGAAGGCTGGCTCATCGTTGAGTTCTCCGACGTCACGAAGCGTGTGCGCGTGTCGCGCGATAACCAGCTTCGGTCGCAGCACGACACGGGCCGGATGATCATTCGCCAGCTCGCCCACGAGATCAAGAATCCGCTCGGTGGCCTGCGCGGTGCCGCGCAACTGCTCGGCCGTCATCTCGACGATCCCGAGCTCACGGGCTACACAGCCGTCATCATCAATGAGGTCGATCGCCTTGCAGCGCTCGTGGATTCGCTGCTGGGGCCGGGCGGCAGCATCAACAAGAGCGACGTGAACCTTCACGATGTGCTCGAACATGTGATCCGCCTCATCGATGCGGACCGCGTCGTCAACGTGCACTGGCAGCGCGACTACGACCCGAGCCTGCCAACGCTCATGCTCGACCGTGACCAGATGATCCAGGCCGTGCTCAACATCGTGCGCAATGCCATTGCCGCAAGCGATGGTGCCGATGTCGAGCTCTCATTGCGCACTCGCGCGCTGACCAACGACACCATCGGTGCCGTGCCGCACCGGGTCATCGCGAGCATCGAGATCGCCGACAACGGGCCCGGGATTGACCCCGAGATTAGGGACTCGATTTTCTATCCCCTGGTCACAGGCCGCCCCGACGGCACCGGGCTCGGCCTGCCATTGTCGCAGGAGCTCATTCAGCGCCACGGCGGTCTCATTGAATTTACGAGTGAGCCGGGACACACGGTGTTCCAGATTCGTCTGCCCATGGAGTCGTCCTCGTGACCGCCACGCCCACCGTCTGGGTCGTTGACGACGACCAGTCCGTTCGCTGGGTTCTTGAGCAGGCGCTGACCCAGGCCGGGCTCGACGTCAAAACGTTTGAGACTGCGGAGTCGTTGCTTGCGGTCATCGAGTCGGGCGCGCCCGATGTTGTGGTCACCGATGTCCGCATGCCCGGCACCGACGGTCTGGCGCTCATGGACGCGTTGCAGCAACGCCACCCGGACCTGCCCGTCATTGTCATTACGGCGCACTCGGACCTCGACAGTGCCGTCGCCGCCTACCACGGTGGTGCCTTCGAATACCTGCCCAAGCCGTTCGATGTCGACGATGCCGTTGCGCTCGTGCGCCGCGCCGTTGCCGCCAATGATTCCGACGCCGGCGGTGAGCCCGCGTCCGATGCACCGGCACCCGAGCTCATCGGCCAGGCGCCTGCCATGCAGGATGTGTTTCGCTCGATCGGTCGGCTCGCCAGATCCAGCATGACCGTGCTCATCACGGGTGAGTCGGGCACGGGCAAGGAGCTCGTCGCGCGCGCCTTGCACCGCAACAGCCCGCGTCGCACGCAGCCCTTCATTGCGCTCAATACCTCGGCCATCGCTTCGGAGTTGCTCGAGTCAGAGCTGTTCGGTCACGAGAAGGGCGCCTTCACGGGCGCCGAGTCACGCCGCATCGGCCGTTTCGAACAAGCCGATGGCGGCACGCTGTTTCTCGATGAAATTGGCGACATGTCGCCCGCGTTGCAGACGCGTCTGCTGCGGGTTCTGGCCGAGGGCGAGTTCTACCGTGTCGGCGGGCAGATGCCGATCAAGGTCGACGTGCGCGTCATCGCGGCAACGCACCAGGACCTGGCCACGTCCGTCACTGAGGGCCGCTTCCGTGAGGACCTGTTCCACCGCCTGAACGTGATTCGTATCGAAACGCCGCCATTGCGCCAGCGCCGCGACGATATTCCACTGCTGCTCGAGCACTACCTCAAAGCGGCGGCCGACGAACTCGACGTCGATGCCAAGACGCTCGATACGGCGGCGCAGACGGTGCTCTACGCGTTCGACTGGCCCGGCAACGTCCGCCAGCTCGTGAACACCTGCCGGCGTCTGACGGTCACCGCACCGGGTCGCGTCATTGGCATCGATGACCTGCCCGATGAGTTTGGTGCCTCGCGTGGCGGCGAGGCCGCGACCCAGTCCTGGACCATCAACCTGCAGCACTGGGCTGAGCGAGAGCTCGATGTGTCACGCGAGCGGCCGCTGCTCGACGACGCGATCCCGGCCTTCGAACGCACGCTGATTCGCGCCGCGCTGCGCATGGCCTCAGGTCAGCGTGGCGAAGCGGCGAAACTGCTGGGCTGGGGCCGCAACACGCTTACGCGCAAGATCGCGCAGCACAAGCTCGACGTCTGACGCGCGATCAGCGCTGCAGGCTGCCGGTCAGCTCAGAGATGCCCGCCATGCCATGGCGTGACAGGTAGCCAGCAATACCCGCGTTGATCTTGCGGCACAGCAGCGGGTCGTAGAACAGCGCCGTACCGATGCCGATGGTTGTCGCACCCGCGATGAGAAACTCAAGCGCATCCTCGACGGTGTGAATGCCGCCCTGACCGATGATCGGCACGCCGTGCAGTTTCGCGACCTCGTAGACCTGGTGCACCTTGAGCAGTGCGATGGGTTTGATGGCCGGGCCCGACAGGCCACCCTGCACGTTGCCGATCACCGGCGTGCGCTGTTCGACATCGATGGCCATGCCCATGACCGTGTTGATCACGGCCAGCGCATCGCTGCCTGCATCAATGCAACGCCGCGCGCTTTCACGAATGTCAGTCTGATTGGGCGACAGCTTCGTGATGATGGGCTTGCTCGTCTTCTCGCGGCAGGCCGCCACGACGCGCGCTGACATGTCGGGGTCGTTGCCGAACGCCACGCCCCCCTCCTTGATATTCGGGCACGAGATGTTGATCTCGATGGCGTCAATGGGTGAGTCGTCAAAACGCGCCGTCGTCGCCGCATAGTCCTCGACCGTCGAGCCGCAGACATTGGCGATGAAGCGCGTTTCGGTGAAGTCTAGCGTGGGCAGGATCTCGTCGACCACGACGTCGACACCGGGATTCTGCAGCCCGATCGCATTGAGCATCCCCATGGGCGTCTCGTACACGCGGTGCGGCGGGTTGCCGAGCCGGGGTTCGAAGGTCGTGCCCTTGAGTACGATGCCGCCGACGTCCGTGTTCTCGAATCCGACGACGCGCGTATACTCCTCACCGAATCCGACGCAGCCCGACAGCAGAATAATCGGTGAGTCGAGTTCGAGGCCGCAAAACTCCGTGGCCAGCGATTTGTCCGGCCGCGAGGGCGTGTGGGCTAGAGCCGCTGAAGTCATGACAATATCCAGTCTGGTGGTGCGCCGCGAACGGGCAGCATGTTCCATATCATTCTATATCAGCCCGAGATTCCGCCGAATACGGGCAACGTGATTCGGCTTTGCGGCAACACCGGCACGCGCCTGCACCTCATTGAGCCGCTGGGATTCTCGCTCGACGAGCGCAGCGTCCGTCGTGCGGGCATGGACTATGCCGAACTGGCCGTTGTGCAGCGCTGGGCCAGCCTCGAGCACTGCCTTGCCGAGATTCGCCCGGGCGCGCTCTACACGCTGTCGAGTAAATCCCGTACGCGCTATACGGATGCCGGGTTCCAACCTGGCGACGCGTTGCTGTTTGGCCCCGAGACACGGGGTTTGCCTGCCGAGGTGCGTGACCATGTTCCCGAGGCGCAGCGCCTGACGCTGCCCATGGTCACGGGCAGTCGCAGCCTCAATCTTGGCAACTCGGTTTCTGTGGTGCTCTACGAGGCCTGGCGCCAGAACGGCTTCGAGGGCGCGCGCCTCAGCCCGGACTGAACTCGGCGCCCGTCGCGCGCTGGAACAGGGCGCGCACAGCCTCGTCGGGCGTCACGCCTTCATAGAGAACGCGGTAGATCTGCTCGGTGATGGGCATATCCACATCCATCTCTTGCGCGACCTTGTGCACAGCGCGCGCCGCCAGTACGCCCTCGACGACTTGCTGGATTTCCGCTTCGGCCTCCGCCACGGTCTTGCCGCTGGCGAGCGCCAGGCCCATGCGTCGGTTGCGCGACTGATTGTCCGTGCAGGTCAGCACGAGATCGCCCATGCCCGCGAGGCCCATGAAGGTCTCTGCACGCGCGCCGCGCGCAAGGCCGAAGCGCGTCATCTCGGACAGCCCGCGCGTGATGAGCGCCACGCGTGCGTTGCTGCCAAAGCCCAATCCGTCGGAGATACCAGCGCCGATGGCCATGACGTTCTTGGTCGCGCCGCCCACTTCCACGCCGAGAATGTCGCCGCTGGTGTAGGCGCGAAACGCGCCGTCCGAGATGCGCTCGGCAATATGGGTGGCGTAGTCGCTATCGTCAGACGCGACCGTAAGCGCCGTAGGCAGACCGCGCCCGAGCTCCGCCGCAAATGTGGGGCCCGACAGCACCGCGTGCTGGCTGCCGTCACCGAGTACATCGCGAACGACTTCATGCGGCAGCTTGCCGGTCTCGAGCTCGAGCCCCTTGGTGGCCCAACTCACGCGCTCGGGGCACCGCCCCGTGGCCTTCATGGCCACCAGCGTGCGTCGCAAAGCATGACTCGGAACGACGACCAGCGCTTCCTCGCAACGCCCCAGCGCGTCGTCCAGATCGGCAACGGGCTCGATGCCATCGGGGAATGCGGCGCCAGGCAGGTAGCGCGCATTTTCACGCGCGCCGGCCATCGCTTCGATGGCCACAGCATTGCGGCCCCAGAGTAAAACGGGCGTGCCCGAGCGCGCGTACTGGATGGCCAGAGATGTCCCGTAGGAACCAGCCCCCAGAACGGCGACGGGCGTGTGGGCGCCTCCGCTAATGCGTGTCACCCGCGGCTTGCTGTTCGGCAGCGGCCTGTTCGGCCTGGTTGCGGGCCCAGAGACCGTCGAAATCGATGGGCTGCAGCAGAAACTCGGGGAAGCCGCCCCGCTGTACGGCAGACGCGATGGTCTCGCGCGCGTAGGGGAACAGCGTATTCGGGCAGAACGTGCCAAGGATCTGGGCCGTCTCAGCCTCGTTGAAGCCCTCGATCTGGAACAGGCCCGCCTGGTGTAGCTCGACGAGGAACACGGTGTCGTCACCGACTTTCGAATCCAGCGTCAGTGTGAGCACCATCTCGTAAATGGGCTGGTCCTCGAGTTTCCGGTGCGTCGTGCGAAGGTTGAGGTTGCTGGCCGGCTTCAAGTCGGCTGCCGTGAACACCTGCGGCGCCATCGGCGACTCGAAGGACATGTCTTTCACATAGATCTTGCGCAGGGCAACGGTGCGGCGCGGCTGCTCGGTCTCGCCGGCAGCGGCGGCAGCGGTTTCGTCAGTCATGGCTTGGGTTCTCGGTCGAGTTGGAGTTGGAGTCGTTGATGGCGTCTGCGAGCAGGGCGTCGAGCTTGCCCGCGCGCTCCAGCGCCTCGAGGTCGTCGTAGCCGCCGATGTGCGTGTCGCCGACAAAGATCTGGGGGACGGTGCTGTGCCCGTTGGCGCGCGCGATCATCTCGTCACGGCGCTCCGGCACCTGGCCGATGTCGATGAGCGTGAACTCGACGCCCTTGTGCTGCAGCAGGCCGCGGGCCGCATTGCAGTAAGGACACCAGGTCTTGCTGTAAACCGTGATGTCGGCCATCAGCTCGCGCCGGCTTTGTTCTTGCCGCCCTTGCGCTTCTTGTCTTTCTTGCCGCCCTGCTTGTTCTTGCCCGACACGAGCGGCATGCCGTCCTGCTGCCACTTCGCGATACCGCCCTTGAGCGCAAAGACATCGCCGTAGCCCTTGCGACGCAGGTCGGCAACAACCCGACCGCATTGCAGGCCCGACTGGCAGGCAATGATGAGCTTGCTGCCTTTGAGCGCCTCGAGCCGGTCCTCGTTACTGCCGACCTGGTCGGCCGTCAGATTGCGCGCGCCAGCGATGTGGCCGGCGGCGAAGGCTTCGGCGGGGCGGATGTCGATAACCTGCCCATCGTTGTTGATGAGCTGCACCGCATCCGCGGGCGTCAGGTTGATGCCGGCGCCGGCCTGCAACCGAAACTCCGTGAAGATCACAAGAAACAGGCTGCCGACCAGAGCAGCCGTCAGCCAGAGGTGGTTGTTGGTGAATTCGACGACCTGTTCCATCGTATTTGGCGCACGCCCAAAGCCGGTTAGTATACCAACATGCCACTCCCACACGTGTGCCGCGGACGACGATTTGCGGGTGCCGGGCCGCACGAGTCGTTTATGTCGAATCCACGGGCCCGGTCCGCGCGCGCCAAGCGGACCTCGCTCGGCCTGCTCCTGCTCCTGTTGCTGGTCGCCAGCGGCAGCGCCCAGGCGCAGTCCCGCGTGGCCACGGAGGCTGAGCTCAAGGAGGTGCGCCAGCGCATCGAGCGCCTGACGGCGCAGGCCGCCAAGCGCACGCGGGAGCGCGATGCTGTCACAGCCCAGCTCGCGGATGTCGAACAGAAACTGGCCGAAGTGCAGACGCGCCGCCGCGAGCTGCGCCAGGAGCAGGCGGATGCGGGCAAGCGCCTGGCGCTCGCGCGGGAGCGGGTGACGCTGCAGGAGGCCGCGCTGGCCAGCGAACGCGATGCGCTGGGGCGGCAACTCAGCTCGGCCTACAAGAGTGGGCGCCAGGAGCGCATCAAGCTCGTGCTCAATCAGGGCGACCCCGAGGCCGTGGGACGCATGCTGACCTACTACCGCTACCTCAATGCCGCCCGGCTCACGAACATCACGGCACTCAACGAAGGCCTGGCCACGCTGGCGCGGCTCGTGGCCGAGGCCGATGGCGAGCAGCGGGCGCTCGAGGCGCTGGCCGCCGAGGCCGAGACCCTCATCGCCGAACTGGGCCGGCAGCGCGAAACCCGCAAGCAGCTCGTGGCCGACATCGACCGGCGCCTCGCCGATGAGAGCCGCCAGCTCGAAGTTCTGTCGGCGCAGGAAGCCGAGCTCAAGCGCATTATCGACGAGCTGGCCAACATCCTCGCCGACTACCCGATCAATGCAGAGCAGCCCATCACGAGCCTGCGCGGCGAACTCACCTGGCCCGTTGCCGGTCGGCTCATTCGCAACTTCGGCCAGGCGCGCGCGGGCGCGTCGTTGCGCAGCAAGGGCATCGTGCTGGCGACCGACGCGGGCACGGAAGTGCGCTCGATCTACCATGGACGTGTGGCCTACGCGGACTGGTTGCCCGGGCTCGGCCTGCTCATCATCGTGGACCACGGCAACGACCTGCTGTCGCTGTACGGCTTCAACGAGACGCTGACCAAGTCCGTGGGCGAGTGGATCGCACCCGGCGAGGTCATCGCCACCGTGGGCAACACCGGCGGCCAGTCGCAGCCCGGTCTCTACTTTGAATTGCGCCAGGGCACGCGGGCCGTCAATCCCCGGCCCTGGTTCCGAAATCGCCCGGGCGCCGGCCGCCGCTAGGCGTGAACTCGAGCACTGCGGCGCAGGCGGACGCTGTGCTATGTTCGGGGGCCGCTACGGAGACCCGCATGTCGTTGGGAAGTCGCGCTTTTATTGCCGTTCTCGTTGGCGTCGCCCTTGGGCTGACGCTGACCACGGCTGGCCGTGTCATGGCGCCCGAGGCGCCAGTCGATACGGCCCGCGATGCGAGGCTGCTGCACGAGGTGCTCGAACGCGTGCGGCGCGAATACGTCGACCCCATCGACGATGAACGTCTCATGGAAGCCGCCGTGCGCGGCCTGGTCGCAGACCTCGATGCGCATTCTCAGTTTCTCGACGCCGACGAATTCGAAGACATCCGCGTCGGGGCCACGGGCCGCTACTCGGGCGTCGGTCTCGAGGTGACGCTGCAGGGTCGCGACGTCGTCGTCATCGCGCCATTCACCGACTCGCCCGCCGCCCGCGCGGGCATCCAGCCTGGCGACGTCATCATCGCCATCAATGAACGTCCCGTGAGCGGCAGCGAACTCTTTGAAACCGTGCAGCGGATGCGTGGCCCGGCCGGCTCGCCCGTCCACTTGACGGTCATGCGCCCCGAGGTGTCGTCACCGCTCGAGTTCCGGGTCGAACGCGCGTCACTGCAGATCGCGAGCGTCGAGGGCTCGTTACTCGCGCCGGGCATCGGTTACGCTCGTGTGAGCCAGTTCCACGAAGCCACGGCGCAGGAGTTGTCACGACTGCTGCGCAGGCTCGAACGCGAAAACCTGACGCCGCTGGCAGGCCTCATACTCGACCTGCGAAACAACCCGGGCGGTCTGCTCGACGCGGCCGCAGACGTCGCCGATCTGTTCCTCGATGGCGGTGTCATCGTCAGTGCGCGCGGACGCACCGATGACGCGGCATTCGAGTTGCGCGCACAGCGCGGCAGCCTATTGTCGGGAACCGAACTCCTTGTCCTCGTGAACGGCGCTTCGGCCTCGGCGGCCGAGATCGTCGCGGGTGCCCTGCAGGACCACGAACGCGCTCGCCTGCTTGGCACCTCGACCTTTGGCAAAGGGCTCGTGCAGACCGTGATGCCGCTGCGCGACGGGCAGGCCATCAAGCTCACGACATCTCGCTACTACACGCCGGACGGGCATTACATCCAGGACCGGGGCATCACGCCCGATATCGTGGTTCGAAACGGCGACGCCGATGACGACCGCCAGCTGGCGCGCGCACTCGCTACGCTGGGACACCGGCGACTCGTGCAACACAGCGCCTTGTGACGGCCTCGCGGTGCATCGGGGCGCTTGCCGCACTGGCAGGCGCGGCTGCTCTCGCCGCGGTGCCCGCCGCGCAGGCCGCAGAGGCGGCCGCGCTACCGCGTATCGCAATTATCATCGATGACCTCGGTTACCGCGCGGCACTCGACGCGCGAATCCTCAAGCTGCCACTCGAAGTCGCCGTCGCGGTACTGCCAAACGCGCCGAACACGCGGCGCGTCGCCGAGACGGCCGCGCGCCAGGCGCGCGACGTGCTCGTGCACCTGCCCATGCAGGCGCTGGGGCGGGGCGGTCTCGCCGACTACGCACCCGTCGCGTTGCACGACGACCTGACGCGCGCTGAGCTCGAACGCGTCGTGGCCAACGCACTGGCGGCAGTGCCCGAAGCGCGCGGTATCAACAATCACATGGGCAGCCTGCTGACCCGACAGCACGAACCCATGCGCTGGCTCATGCAAACGCTCGCCTGCCATCGTGACCTCTATTTCATCGACAGCTATACCACTGCGGACAGTGTCGCGCACCGCATGGCGCAGGAGGCGCATGTGCCCACGGCGCGCCGTGACGTGTTTCTCGATGACAGCCACGACGAGGCCCACATCCGCGCGCAGTTTCGGCGGCTCGTGCACATGGCGCACCAGCGCGGCCACGCACTCGCCATCGGTCACCCGCAACCTGAAACGCTGGCGGTACTGGAATCCGAACTGGCGCTGCTCGAGCAGCATGGCGTCACACTCGTGCCCGCCACCGCGTTGCTCGAGGGCGTGACGGCGTCAGAGCGACCCGCGACGGTGCTGGCTGGAACACACACGGCACCGTGATAATCTAGCGCCGCGATTCAAACCCCCGTCATCATGCCTCAGCACCGCTACTGCCCTTCCTGTTCTGCGTCACTCGTGCCCGCCCACCACGGCGGCAGGGAGCGGCTTGCCTGCAGCGACTCGCGCTGCCAGTTTGTGCACTGGGATAATCCCGTGCCCGTCGTGGCTGCCGTCGCCGAACGCAACGACACGGTGATCCAGGTCCGCAGCCTGGGTTGGCCCGAAGGCTGGTACGGGCTCATCACCGGCTTTCTCGAGGCCGGGGAGACGCCGGAACAGGCAGTGCTGCGCGAGGTCGAAGAAGAAGTCGGGCTCAAGGCCGAGCTGGGCACGTTTCTGGGCCTGTACCCGTTCTACCGCATGAATCAGTTGCTCATCTGCTACCACGTGACAGTCGCCGACGGCGACATTGTGCTCGATGCCAGCGAACTCGAGGGCTACCGTGAGGTGCCACTCGCCGAGGTGCGGCCCTGGGCCAGCGGCACGGGCTACGCGCTGCGCGACTGGCTCGCGACGCGCGGCTACCACTTTGCGGATGACGAACTATTGAGCCTGTCGCGACGGAGTGCATCATGAGGGTGTTGGCAGCACTGTGTGCCCTGTGGGTGGCCGGCTCGGTGGCGGCCCAGACGGATCGCCCCGGGTTGTTGTGCCCGGAAGTCTGGCAGCCTGTGTGCGGTGTCGACGGCAAGACCTACGCCAACGAGTGTCAGAGCCGCGCAGCCAGCGTCCTCGTGGAACGCGACGGCGAGTGCGAAGAAGTTGAAGACCAGGTGTTGCCCGACGAGAGCGGCAACTGCCCATCGCGCTTTGCACCCGTCTGTGGCGACGATGGCAACACCTACGCGAACGCCTGTTTCGCCGCGTTGGCCGAAACCACGGTGTCGTCCGCCGGTGCCTGCGCGGCGGGTGAGTGCCCCGAAGAAGTACTGCCCGTCTGCGGGCGCAATGGCAGGACCTTTCTCAACCGGTGCACGGCCAATCGCGCCCGAGTCGCCGTGGCCTATGACGGCGCCTGCAAAGTCGATGCCTGCCCCGAGGTCTACGCGCCCGTGTGCAGCGTCGACGGCGACACGTTCGGCAACGCATGCGAAGCCGACAAGGCGGGTGTTGAAATCGCATCGACGGGCGCCTGCGGCGCGCGCCGGTGTCCGTCCGTTTACGTGCCCGTCTGCGGCGCGGATGAGCGCACCTATGGCAACGCCTGCGAGGCGGAGCGGGCCGGCGTGCGCATCGTCGCGCCCGGTGACTGCAGCAACACCAACTGCCGCAACACCTACCAGCCCGTTTGTGGCAGCGATGGCCGCACCTACGACAACCGCTGCCTGCTCGACGCCGCTGGCGTGAACCTGCTCTACGCGGGGGCCTGCGCGAGGAGCCTTCGCGAGTGAGTGCCCACGTGACCCTGCGTCGACGACTGTCTGACTGGCTGCGCGGGAACCGTTCGCGGACCTCGCTCAGCTACGAAGCGGGCGAGGATCCCGCTGACGACGACATCGCCGCGGTGCAGCGCGGTCTTGCGAGCTACAATGAACGCTTTATGGGCGCCTCGCCCCAGATCCGGGTGGGCGCGTTCGCGCGTGACGAGACGGGCCGCATCGTGGCGGGCGCGCATGGCACCGTGACCTGGGGCTGGCTCTACGTCGAGCGGCTCTGGGTGGATGAGGCATTGCGCGGCGACGGGGTTGGCACGGAGGTGCTGGCGCGACTCGAACGCGCGGCGTTGGCACACGGCGTGTTTCGGTTTCGCGTCGACACAGCGTCGTTTCAGGCACTCGATTTCTACATCAAGCAGGGTTACGACGTCTTCGCCCAACTCGAGGACAGCCCGCCGGGTCATACCGACTATTACCTGAAGAAGCGCATCGAACTCAATCCCTGACGGCGGCCGGCATTGACGGCTGTCGAAGCAGCGTCGACACTCGAGACGTTCCCCAAACACAAGGAAGACGCCTTGCAGGACGCACCAGGCATCGCAGCGCATTTGACCCAGAACGCGCCGGTCGCATTACGGCGCGAGAGCGCACTCTCGCTGGGACTTGTCGCACTCCATGCGCTGTTGTCCTGGCCCACGCTGTTTTTGTACTACCTGACGGCCGATGTGCCGGCCATGTACCTCGCAAGCGGCGTTACCGTCGCCGGCTTCATGCTGCTGGGTCGCCGCGGACAAACCCTGTTTGCTGCCGGCGTGTTCACCTCTCAGTTCCTGGGCGAGCTTGTGGTCTACGGTTCGCCGATCGTCGTCGGCGTCATTTTCAGTGCCTCCAAGACGCTGACGGGCTTCCTGGCCGCCTGGGCCGTGCACCGCGTACTTGGCCAACGGGGATTGCCACCCACGGTGCACGCGCTGACCTGGTTCGGTGCCATCGCCTGTGTCGCTGTGCCGCTGCTGACTGCGGTCCCCCCGCAACTCACCAAGATGGTCTTCTTCGACCCGCTGTTCGCGGCCTACTGGCGCTGGGCGCTGCTCGAGGCATGCGGCATCGCCATCATGGCGCCCACGTTGCTGTTCTGGTTGCAGCCGCGCAGCGTCTCGATCTCTGATTCGCGCGCCGAGGCGGTGCTCATCGTGATGGTCTCGGCCCTGGTGTTGATCAGTGTCTACGTGCTGCCGCCGATCGATCCGCATCAGCACACGCCGTTCTATGCAGCGACGCCCGTCATGATCTGGGCGGCGGCACGATTCGGCTGCCGCGGCGCCGCACTGGTCAATCTGAGCCTGACCCTCATTATGATCGGGGCTGCGCTCCTGGGTCTGGGGCCGTTTCACGACCAGAGCGACGTGGAACTTTCAGTCATTGAGCTGCAGCTGTTCCTGATGATCGTGGCCGGCATGACATTGCTGCTGGGCGCCTACGCCGAGGCCCGCGAGCTCGCGCAGCAGCACCGAGCCGACGACAAGCGGCGCCTGCAGAGTCTCTCCATGCACCTGCTGGAAAGCGAGGAGCGCTATCGCGAGAATATCGCAATCCGCCTGCACGACGGTATTGGTCAGACCTTGTCGCTTGGCCGCATGAGACTCGAGGATGTGTTGTCGCCACCGATAAGCCCGGACGCACTCTCGGAGCGGCTCTCGCGAATCGAAACCGCATTCGACACGGCGATCGTCCAGGTTCGCGACATGACCCGGGATGTCTCTGCCGGTCTCTACCGAGGCAACGACATCGGTGCTGCGGTGAGCCAACACCTCATGACGGTGTTCGAAGACACGGGTGTCGCAACCACGCTCAACAGCGAGGGCGTTCCCGAACTGCCGCATGAGGTGGCCGTGGTCATATCGCGCGCCGTGCGTGAATGCCTCGTCAATGCTGCAAAGCATGCGAATGCGAGCGAGGTCCGCGTCGGCCTGGCCATCCAACCCAGGCCGGAACGCTTCGTCGTGACCATTGCTGATAACGGCGCCGGCTTTGACCCGTCTGCGCTCGACATCGAGTCGACGGCGGCCGACTCTTTTGGACTCGCCAGTGTACGCAACGCCATGCTCGCACTAGGCGGCGGCTTCAGA
This sequence comes from Pseudomonadota bacterium, assembly GCA_039821605.1. Taxonomy (GTDB): domain Bacteria; phylum Pseudomonadota; class Gammaproteobacteria; order Steroidobacterales; family Woeseiaceae; genus CALBPI01. The sequence goes on from JBCBNV010000006.1 coordinate 218,410, forward strand.
ATTGAAGCGGCGCCAGGTCGGGGAACCCAGGTGATTCTGACGCTGCCTCAGGCGCAGCAGACCCACTAGTCCTCGTTGAGCGCAAACGCCGCGCTGAGACGGCCCTTGCTGTCGCGCGCATAGGGCAACCAGGCGAGCGCCACGAAATGGATCTGAATGTCGGTTGATTTCGGCTTGACCGTGATCTCTGTGAGGTCATCGGTCTGCGCGTCGTAGGCCTCATCAAGCGCGCGCACGTCGTCTTCAAAAGCGTGTTCGAGCTCGGCAAGTTCGGCCTGGACGCGGGCTTCGGTTTCCCGGGCACGCGCCACATCACCCGCCTCCTTGCCGATGCCGCCCGCGCTACGAACGGCGCTGCCGATGGAGCGCGCCGACGTCGATGACACGCGCTTGCGGCCGAGGACGGCGCCCAGGATGGCGGTGCCAAATGAAATCGCCGCGTCGAGCTTCTTCTTGCGCGATTGCTGGCTCTCTCGCTCGATGGCCTGGCGCGCGCGCAGCAGGCGTGACTCGAGCGTGTTCATTTTCGAGGAGTAGCGCTTGCGCAGCTTGGCGACGGCAAGGTTGCGCTTCTCGTTGCCGAGGATCTGCAGCCGCGCGCGGAAGTCGCCTTCGGTCTCGCCGGGTTCGGATACGGCCTTCATCGCGGAACTGCGGTAGAGCGTCACCACCTGCGCCTTGCGCAGCCAGCGCTTGAAGCCCTTCTCCCAGCCCGAATAGGCGCGTGTCTTGGTGAGCGCAGCAGGGACGTCGCTGTGACCGGCGGCGTCCGATTCGGGCTCGTCGCCAAGGTCATCGAGCGTCGCGTCGAGCGTCAGCGCTTCGTCCCAGTCGATGGCGACGGGGCCATCTTCAGGCAGAACGGCTGCGAGGCAGGCGCGTTCGGTATCGACCTTGTAGCGCGCCGAGGTGAATACGAGTTCGGCGGCGCCAATGACAGCGGGGCGGTACACGCACTCGTCGTTGCCGCCGGCGATCCAGTACTGCGTGATACCCGCGGGCACGCTCGGGGCAGCTGCGAGGCTCGCGCGTTCCACAGCGCGGCTGTCGCGTTGGGTCAGCGTGGTCGCGGCTGCGCGCTTTTCTGCGTCGCGGGCCATCGCGTCCTTGCGCGGCGACATGAGCCGCTTGATCTGGTCACGCGTCATCGGACCGGCCAGGTAGGACATGACCCAGCGTGTGCCAAAGACAATGGGTCCGCGCTCGTGCACGTTGTGCAGCAGGAACTGTCGCTTGCCGAGGCCGGCAAGCGTTTCGGACATCGCGCCCCGATCGAATTCGCCCCCGTCGCCCGCACCCGCGAGTCCGTCCATGACGCGTGCCTGGTCGCGTTCGGTCTGCAACCGGCCAATCATCCAGGTGCCCGTGTTGGAGAGCCCCTTGTAATCGAGGTCGACGGGGTTTTGTGTCGAGAGCACGAGACCGACGCCGTAAGCGCGCGCCTGCTTGAGCAGCGTGAGCAGCAATTGCTTTGAAGGCGGGTTCGCGACGGGTGGCATGTAGCCGAAGATCTCGTCCATGTAGAGGATGGCGCGCAGGCTCGAGGTACCCGGTTGCGCCCGCATCCAGGCGATAAGGTCGTTAAGCAGCATGCAGACGAAGAACATGCGCTCGGCGTCAGACAGGTGCGCAATCGACATGACCGAGATACGCGGCTTGCCCTCGGGCGTGAATAACAGGTTTGCCGTCGACAGCGGCTCACCCGACATCCAGGCCTCGAAACCGGGCGCCGCCAGCAGGTTGTTGAGCTGCATGGCCAATGACAGGCGGTCTTTGGCCGGGTAGAACGTGTCGAGTTCCATGACCCCGATCTTCGTGATGGGCGGGTTCTGGATGAGCGCGATGAGTGTGGCCAGGTCGAGGCTCTGACCCTGTTGCCAGTGGTGGTCGAGCAGGTTGGCGATCAGGATGTGCTCGCGGCTGGTTACGGGGTCCGCGTCGATGCCCAGCAGCGCCAGGATGCTCGTCGCCGTGACCTGGACGCGTTCGCGGTAGAGGTCACGATCATCGGCAAGCGCCGCGCCGGGTGCATCGAACGAGCGCAGCACCGATACGGGCAGTCCGGCATCGGAGCCCGGCGTGTAGATCGCGGTGTCGACCTTGGCGCGAAACGTTTTGACGCGCTTGGCGTCCTGGCCCCACTGGCCGATGCCCTTTTCCCAGAGTCCCGCCTGTCCGGCGGCGAACTGCGCCACAGTCTCGCCGCGGTTGGCGGCCGCCTGCGGGTCGACCCAGGGCTCGAAGTCTTCGCCGCGGAACTGCGGGAAGGTCAGCAAGAGGTTTCCGAGGTCGCCTTTGGGGTCGATCGCGATGACGGGCACGTTGTCCATCGCCGCCTCTTCGATCATGCCGATGCCAAGACCCGTTTTGCCGCTGCCTGTCATGCCGATGATGACCGCGTGGGTGTTGAGGTCCTTGGAGTCGTAAAGCACGAGCTCGTCGGTCAGCTTGTCGTTGTCACCGTCGATGCGTTTGCCGAGGTAAAACGCGCCGAGTTTCTCGAAGGTCCCCATCTGTCTCGTTCCCCACCTGCGAATCCCGGGGGAGTGTAGCAACTTGGCTGCGAACGGGCGCACGGTGTCGGGCTACCACCATCTGGTACGCTCGGCGCATGGAAGCCAATGCCACGCCCATCAAGATCGGCTGGACGGTGTTTGCGGTTGCCGTAACGGCGCTGGCGCTGTCCGGCGTTGCCGACTCGCTGGGTCAGGAATTTGCAGCCACCGCACTCGAACGGGCTTTCCTGACCTGGGCCGTCGCGCGCGGCCTCAACGCGGTGATCTCCGTGGCCCAGGGCACCGAAGTCGCGCTCGAACCCGGTGGTGTGGGTGTCAACCTGACCGTGGGCGAGGTGCTCGATCCCGTCAACGATCTCATCGAGCGCTTCTCATCGGTCATGCTCGTCGCGACAAGCGCCATTGGGCTGCAGAACGTGTTGCTGCGCATTACGGGCAATGCAGGCTTCAGCATTCTCCTTGGGCTGGCCGCATTCGCCGCGCTGCTCGTGATCTGGGTGCCGTCGTTGGCAGGACGCGAGCGCTTGCGCGCATTCGTACTGCGCTTCCTGCTCATCACGTTCTTGCTGCGCCTGGCCGTGCCGTTTCTGGTGATCGGCTCAAGTCTCGTATTCGACCACTTCCTGGCCGCCGAGCAGCAAGCGGCGACGGCCGCACTGCGTGACACGACGACGGATATCGAGGAAATGACGTCGGACACGCCCGAGGCGAATGACCCGGATCGGGGCATGTTGCAACGCTTTACGGATATGGTCGGCAACTCACTGTCGTCGCTCAACGTGAAGGAGCGCCTCGCCAATCTTCAGGAACGCGCCTCGATGACCACGAGCCACGTCGTCGATCTCATCGTGATCTTCATGCTGCAGACCATCGCGCTGCCGCTGATGTTCCTTTGGTTGCTGCTCGAAGCCGGCAAGGCGCTCGCCAAGCGCGCGACGCACTGGTAGGTTCTATTCCCCGAACAGTGCCCGCCAGCGCTCGGGCGTCATGCTGCGCAGCAGACGCGCGTTGCGCGCCGGTATCGCGTCACTGTTTGCGTGGTCGGCGACCGCCCGGGCCACACTCGCCTCGCGCAACAAATGCAGTGTGGGGTACGGCGCCCGATTGGTGGCATTGGCGGGATCGTCGGGTTCGGCTTCCGCGAACACATAGTCAGGGTGAAAACTCGCGAGCTGGATGACGCCCGTGAGACCCCGCGCCTCGATGAGCGCCTCTGCGATGTCGAGGTAGTCGTTGAAGGCGTCGAAGTCCCCGAGCAGGTGCTCGACGACCACAAGCGTGGTTTCGAGATCGTCTGCCGGGGCAGACGCCAGCCGCTGCAGTGCGTGGTCAAGATCCGCCGTCAGCGTGTCCGCGTCCCCGGCGTCGCTCACGAGGATCTCGAGGCTGCCCTGGGAAAGGACCGGCGCGGCGAACGGGCACAGCCCGAGGCCGACCACCACGCGCGCCAGCCATTGCTCGGTGCGGTCGGTCGCCGTATAGCTCACCGAACCGCTACCAGCCGCAGGCTTGGCCTTCGTTCTGCGTCTCCAGCCAGCCCAACAGCGGGCTGAAGTATTCGACGAGCGCAGAAGCGTCCATCTCGCGCGTGCCCGTCGCCGCCTCGAGCGCGTCCTGCCAGGGCTGACTCGAGCCGAGCTCGAGCATGGCCCAGAGCTTCTCGCCCGCCGCCTCGGAGCCGTAGATCGAGCACTCGTGCAGCGGGCCCTCGAATCCCGCCGCGTCGCAGAGGGCGCGCTGGAACTGGAATTGCAGGATGTGCGCCAGGAAGTAGCGGGTGTAGGGCGTGTTGGCCGGGATGTGGTATTTGGCACCCGGGTCGAAGTCACGCTCGCTGCGCGCCACGGGTGCCGCCACGCCCTGGTAGCGCGTGCGCAGATCCCACCATGCTGCGTTGTAGTTGTCGGGCGCGATCTCGCCCGCAAACACACGCCAGCGCCACTCGTCGATGAGTTTTCCGAACGGCAGGAACGCGATCTTGTCGAGCGCCATCTGCATTTGCGTGTTGATGAGCGCTTCATCGCTTTCGCCGATCGCATCGACCAGACCGAGTCCGGCCAGGAACTCGGGCGTGAGCGACAGCGTGATCGTGTCGCCGATGCCTTCATGGAATCCATCGTGCGCGCCGTCCTGGAACAGCGTTGGCTGGTCCTTGTAGGCGAGAAAGTAATAGATGTGTCCGAGCTCGTGGTAGATCGTTGCGAGCATCTCGCCCGTTTGCTCGATGCACATCTTGATGCGTGGGTCGTTACCGCCTTCGAGCGGCCACGCGCTGGCGTGGCACACGACGTTGCGGTCGCGGGGCTGGGTCAGCTGCGACAGCGCCCAGAATGAATCGGGCAGCTCGGGCATGCCCAGCGAGACGAAGAAGTCCTCCCCGAGTTCGACCATCTGCACCGCCGTGTAGTCCTGCGCCTCCAGCGCGGCCGTGATGTCCGGTGACTCGACTTCCGGGTACGGGGCCACGAGGTCGTAGATGTTGCCCCAACCTTGCGACCACATGTTGCCGAGCAAGTGCGCAGGAATCGGACCGTCGAGCGGCACGCTTTCCTCGCCGTAGGTCTCGGCAAGCTCTCGCCGCACATAGCAGTGCAGCGCTTCGTACAGCGGCTCGACCTGTCCCCAGAGCCGCGCGGACTCTGCGTCAAATTCGGCCGCGGTCATGTCGTAGCCCGACTGCCACATCTCGGCGAGATTCACGTAGCCCAGTTCCTGGGCGCCCGCGTTGGTCAGCTCGACGAACCGGGCGTAGTCGTCACGCATGGGCGGCGCAACGGTGCGCCAGCCCAGCCACGCGTCGAGCTGTTCCTCGTAGTCGCGACTCGTGGCCATCACGGTCACGAGGTCACCGAGCGTGCGGCACTCCCCCTCCGCGGGGCAGTAGCGACCGGCACCGTAGAGACCTTCCATTCGCGTCGTGATTTCGGCGAGCTCGCGGCGGGCCGCGTCGTTGTCGGGCGCGGGTTGGGCCGTGCCGAGCTTGAGCTGGCGTAGCGCCCGCGCCGACGCGGGGTCGATGGCGTCGAGGTCGTATCGCCCGGATTCGGCGACGGCGCGGGACAGGAAGGCGGCGTTGCGCTCCTGCGCGCGTGCGGCCAGTCGCGCCGAGTCCTTGTTGATGTAGGTCGACTGCACCCAGGCAGCCGAGCCGGATTCTTCAGCCAGCTCGGAAAGCTCCGCGTTGACGCGTGCCACAAAGTCGGCCGCGCTTTCAGCTGGCGCCTCGGGCGCGTATGGGGTGACGGATGGACCGACAGTCGCGCACGCCGTGAGCAGGCTCGCGAGACCGAGGCATCCGAGGACGCGCACTTGCATGGTTCGGGCCCCCTCGCGGCTTACTTGACGTCGCCCATGAGTTTTCTCACGGGCCTCGTCAGCAAGAGCATCAGGACGCCAATGCCGGCATAGGTCAACACAAGCTGCATGTACTGGTCGGGCATGGCCGCGACATTCTCCGCGTCGAACTCACCCGCGATCAGGCCCGAGATGAGACTGCCCAGCGACGTCGCCAGGAACCAGATACCCATCATCTGACCCACGTAGCGCTTCGGTGCCAGTTTCGTCGTGGCCGACAGCCCGACGGGCGACAGCGTCAGCTCGCCGAACGTGTGCAGCAAGTAGGTCAGCGCCAGCCAGGTCGGCATCACCTGGTCACCAGCGGCGACGTACACCGCGGCACCCGCCATGACGACGAAGCCGAGCGAGATGAACAGAATGCCAATGGCGAACTTCAGCGGTGTCGACGGCTCGAGGTTGCGCTTGCCGAGCATGACCCAGAAGGCCGCGAAGAACGGCGCGAAGATGATGATGAAAATGGAGTTCAGCGACTGGAAGAACGCTGCCGGGATTTCGAAGCTCCCGATCACGCGGTCCGTGTATCGCTGCGCGAACAGGTTGAATGAAGAGCCGGCCTGCTCGAAGCCGCTCCAGAAGGTCGCGCAGCCCACGAAGAGCACCATGATCACGATCATCTTGTTCTTCTCGTCACGGTTCAGCCCGCCCAGCATGAACATCGCGGCAAAGTAGGCCACAGCGACGCCAATGATCACGTAGGTCATCACTTGTGCCAGTGATCGGGCATCGATGGTGAGCGCGCCTGTCAACGCGGCGCCGACGACTACGGCCAGTGCCGCGACAGCGAAGCCCACGCCGAACCAGCCACGCTTGATCGACGCAGCGTGTTCCGGGTTGCCGCTGTCGAGTGTGGCCGTCTTCCCCGCGTCGCCCAGGTAGTTGGAAGTCGCCAGGTACTGAATCAGCCCGAGCAACATGAGGACGCCGGCAGCACCGAAACCGTAGTGCCAGCCGTACACCGCCGCGAGCCAGCCGCAGAGAATGGGCCCAAGCCAGCCGCCGAGATTGATGCCCATGTAGAAGATCGTAAACCCGGCGTCGCGACGCGGGTCTTTTGGGGGGTACAGCTCGCCGACGATGGCGGAGATGTTCGGCTTGAGTAGGCCGGTTCCGAGAACCACGAGTACGAGGCCCAGGAAGAAGGTCTGGACACCCGGCACCGCAAGCACGAAGTGGCCGAACATAATAATAATGCCGCCGACCAGCACCGCGCGCTGGGCGCCCATGAGTCGGTCGGCGATCCAGCCGCCCGGCAGCGCAATCAGATAAACCGAAGACAAATACAGGCCGTAAATGGCGTTCGCGGTCGCATCTGTGAAGCCCAGTCCGCCATCGACGACCTGCGTCGTCATAAACAGAACCAGCAGCGCGCGCATGCCGTAAAAACTGAAACGCTCCCACATTTCGGTGAAAAACAGGGTAGCCAGCCCACGTGGGTGCCCCAGAATCTGGCGCTCTGAGGGCGCACTGATGGTTTCAGACATTACTATCCCCGCGAAAAACTTTGCGAAGGATTCAGCAGAATGTATTGTGAGTCAAACGCGGGTGGCTGTGCTGTCCACTGCGTCTTCCGGCGCATCGCACCATCCGCCAGTCGGCTTCGGCCGGCTTGTCACGCAGGAGAAACGCTATGCGTCATCCCATTCGTACGCTGACGCTCGCAGCCGCAACGGGTCTTATCGCCGTTGGCTGCGCCACGCCCATCGGCACGCAGCCCTTGCCCGAGTCTGAAACTGCCGCGGAAAGCCAGCCCACCACGGGCACGCGCGTTGCAGGCGGCAACCAGGCTCGCCGGGTCACCGTCTACAGGAAAGAAGACATCGACCGCAGCGGCGCTACGTCGGTCGGTGAACTGCTGAAGGGCGCGGGCCGCCGTTGATCGGCCCAGGCGTCTCTGACCGAGACGCCGGCATCTGAACACAGTCAGCTGGCGCTTGCGTCGGCCGAAGACGCCCGCTCACGTCCGACCATCGTGCGCGACATGATGATCCCGAGTTCGAACAGCACGTACACCGGTACCGCCAGCAGCGTCTGGCTAATCACATCGGGCGGCGTCAGGAACATCCCCACGACGAAACAGCCGAGGAACACGTAAGGCCGCGCCTTGCCGAGTTTCTCCGGCGTTGTGATGCGCGCCCAGACGAGCAGCACGGTTGCGATGGGTACCTCGAACGCAATGCCGAACGCGAAGAAAAGCGCGAGCACAAAGTCGAGGTAGGCCGTTATATCGGTCATCACGTCAACGCCCTGCGGTGAGACCTGGTTGAAGAACGCGAACATGAGCGGGAACACGACGTAGTACGCAAACAGGATGCCGAGGTAGAAGAGCAAGATGCTGCTGCCGAGCATCGGCAGTGCGAAGCGCTTTTCCTTCTTGTAGAGACCCGGCGCGACGAATGCCCAGACCTGGTAGAGCACAACGGGCATCGCGATGAACAACGCAATGAAGAACGCGAGCTTGAACGGGGTCAGGAACGGCGATGCCACCTGCGTGGCGATCATGGTGTTGCCCTCGGGCAGGGCGTTGGTCAACGGTTGCGAGACGATCGCGAACAGCGTCTTCGCAAACGGCACGAGGCAGATGAACACCACGATGACGGCAGCAAAGGCGCGCAGCATGCGCGAGCGCAGCTCAAGCAGGTGTGAGAGCAGGCTCGATTCCTCGAGTGCCTCTTTGTCCTTGGTGGTGTCCGTCATGACGATTTGGCGGTGCTGGTCGGGCGTGACTCGCTGGCGGCGACTTCGGGGACGTAGTCGTCGTCTTCCTCTTCCCACTCGACCTCACGGTGGTCCATGCCCTCGTCGTCGGGGTCCGTCGTGACGACATCTTCGTGGTGCGAGGTGTCGAGTTCGGGCTCGGCGTCCGATTCGGGCGCGTCGGCGTCCGCCTGGGAGGCCTCCGCTTCAGGCGCTTTGGCCTGACTGCCCGGCGCCCTCTCGACATCGTCGGCAACGGCCTTCAGGTCTTTCTCGATGTCGTCGATGCCGAGTTGCTCGCGCAGGTCGACGCGCGCGGGCAGTGATTCGCGAATGCGCTTGAGCTCCAGCTCGTCCTCGAGCTGGGTCTGCAGATTGCTGCTCATTCGTCGCGCATAGCCGACGAACTGACCGATCTTCTTCGCAACGGCGGCCATGCGCTCGGGGCCGAGCACAATGAGGCCGATGACAAACAGCAGCAAGAATTCTGGCAGGCTCGCGTCCATAGCGTTCCCCGGGGCAAGTTGCCCGGGTTACTTCTGCTCGTTCGCTTCCTGCTTGGTGCCGGGCGTCGACTCGAAGGTTGCGTCTTCGGTCTCGGTGATTTGTGGCTTCTCGTCCGCCTTCTGCTCACCTTCACCGACGGCGCTCTTGAAGCCCTTGATGGCTGAACCGAGGTCCGAGCCAATGTTCTTGAAACGCTTGGTGCCGAAGATCGCCAGCACGATGGCCAGGATGATCAACAGCTGCCAGATACTGATTCCGCCAAAACCCATGGTTAACCTCTACTCGCGCCCAAGGCGCAGACACATCGCGCAATAATACGCCAGTTCATCTGACAGTTTGGTTGCCGAAGTCTCAGAAAATGATGAAAAAAGCGGCGGCCAGGCCCGGGCTAGCGCGTGGACAGCCAGAACGTCACGGGGCCGTCATTGGTTAATTGGACCTTCATGTCGGCCCCGAATTCCCCGGTTTCAAGGGGTACGCCCAGATCGCCGACGGCGCCACAGAAGACCTCGAACAGCCGCTGGCCCTCGTCGGGTGCTGCGGCGCGGCCGAACGAGGGGCGGCGACCGCGGCCGGTGTCGGCGGCAAGCGTGAACTGCGGTACCGCGAGCATGGCCCCGCCTGTATCGACGAGCGAGCGGTTCATGCGGTCCTCTTCGTCGGGAAACACTCGGTAGGTCGCGAGCCGTTCGGCCAGCCGCGTCGCATCGCTGTCGATGTCACCCTGGACCACGCCCACGAGCACGAGCAGGCCCGCGTCGATGCGGCCGATGCAGGTGCCGTCGACATGCACGGCGGCGTCCGTCACACGTTGCAGGAGTCCGATCAAGTCAGGTGGGCCTTTGCGGGGTGTGGCGCGAGTCTAACCCAGTGCCACGCCAGGCTGCGCGCGGCATGAGCGCTGTGAAATAATCCGGCCATTACTCGCGGGGGAAATTGCTATGAAACGTCGTGACGTCATTGCCGGTCTGGGGACCGGTGCACTGGCAGCGGGACTCGCGGGCTGCGGCCAGGAAGCCTCAGGTCCGGCGGCTGCCGAGTCGGCACCGGGCAAGCGCTTTGACTGGAAAATGGTCACGACCTGGCCACCCAACTTTCCGGGTTTGGGGACGGGCGCCACGAATCTGGCCAAAATGATCGAGTCCGCATCGGGTGGCCGCATCAAGATTCGCATCTACGCCGCGGGCGAGCTCGTGCCCGCGTTCGAAGTGTTCGATGCCGTGTCGCAGGGCACCGCCGAAATGGGGCACGGCGGCGCCTACTACTGGAAGTCGAAGATCGAGGCGGCGCAGTTCATCGCCACCGTCCCGTTCGGACTCAACGCCGCCGAAATGAATGGCTGGATGTACTACGGCAATGGGCTCGAGCTCTACGAGAAACTCTACGCACCGTTCGACGTGATCCCGTTCCCCGCGGGCAACACGGGCGCGCAGATGGGCGGTTGGTTCAACCGCGAGATCAACAGCGTCGGGGACCTGCAGGGCCTCAAGATGCGCATCCCGGGTCTGGGCGGCGAGGTGCTCGCGCGCGCCGGCGGGACGCCCGTGTCTCTGCCCGGCGGCGAGATTTTCACGGCGCTGCAGACGGGCAACATCGACGCGACGGAATGGGTGGGGCCTTACAACGACATCGCGTTCGGCTTTCACCGGGTCGCCAAGTACTACTACTACCCGGGCTGGCATGAGCCGGGCCCGATGCTCGAGGCCATGATCAACCGCCAGGCCTGGGAATCGCTGCCCGAGGACCTGCAGGCGCTGGTGAAGATCTGTTGCCAGGCCACGAACTGCGACATGCTGGCCGAGTACAGCTACCGCAACGCCGAGGCACTGCAGACGCTGCGCAACGACCCCGAGGTCACTGTACTGCCGTTCCCGAATACGGTGTTGCAGGAAATGAAACGGCATACCGATGATGTCGTGGCTGAGATCACCGGGAGAAATGCCGACGCCAAAGCAATCTACGATTCGCTTCGGGAATACCAGGTTCGCTCGACGCCCTGGCAGCAGATCAGTGAGGGCTCGACGCTGTTTACGCGCAACCTCTAGTCGGTGTCGGGCGCGATGGCATGTGCCTGAAGCGCTTTGAGCGGCACCATCTCGAGCGCTGATTTCTCGGTGGCCTCGAGATCGACGGGCGGTGCGCACCCCGCCTGATACGCCTCGAGCCAGCGGCCCGCGCACAGGCACCAGCGATCTCCGGCGCTCAGGCCCGGGAAATCGAATTGCGGCATCGGCGTCACGAGGTCGTTGCCGCGTGAGCGGCTGAACTCGAGAAATGCATCGGTGACCACGGCGCAAACGACGTGGCGCCCCACATCCTGCGGCCCCGTGCGGCAGAACCCGTCACGCCAGTAGCCCGTGCGCGTGATGTCGCAGCAGGGCGCAAGCGGGTCTCCGAGGACGTTTCTGGCTACGGTGCTGTCGTTCACGCGGCGCGAAAGGTCAGGCTGATGCGGTGCGGGACGCGGCCCGCGGGGTCAGGTGCGATGCGGTCGACGGCGTGGAAGTGGCGACGCGACACACCGCCCATGACCAGCACGTCGCCGTCCACGAGCGGCAGCCGGCGCGGTCTGCCGCCGCGCGTCGCGCCATGCACGAGAAACGTTGCGGGCAAACCCGATGAGACCGTCACCACGGGTTGGGAAAAGTCCCGCTCGTCGAGGTCCTGGTGCGACGACAGGCGCTGACCGGGCAGGTAGCGATTCACGAGGCACACGTTGGGCGTGTAATCCGGGCAACCAGCGAGCTCGGCTGCGTGCTTGGCCAGCGTCGACCAACGCTCGGGCATCGGTGGCCAGCGTTCGCCCGACTCGGGGTCGGTGTCCTGGTAACGATAGCCGCGCCGGTCCGACACCCAACCCAGCGCGCCGCAATTGGTCATGGACACGGCAATGGTCTTGCCCCCAGGGGTTTGCTGCTGTCGAAACGGCGCCGTGGCTGTGATGTCGGGCAGCGCTTCAAGAAGCGCCGTCGTGTCTGCGAACCCGGGCAACAGCACGAGGCCATCGCCCAGGGGCTCGATTTCGCGGCGCTGGCTGGCAAACAGGTCCTGCATGGCCTCGAGTCTACGGCAATCGCCGATGTGCACGGACGAGAAACAGCGCACGCGATACCCCCACAGCCTTTGCTAAGCTCCGGTTTCCCCCGGGGCTGCGTGCCCCGCCGCACGGAATGGAGCCCACTTTGCGAGCCCTACGCCTTATTGCGGCCTTCGTGGCCTGCCTTGTCTTTCTGAGTTCAGCCGTCCGCGCGGACGATTTGCCATTGTCCGAGCCCTGGTTGCAACCCACTTTGCCGGCGGGAACGCTCGCCTATTTCCGGGTGCCGCACCCGACGGGTCTTGTCAGCCTGCCTAAGGGCAATGCGCTCGACGCCGCATTGCGCGACCCGCGCCACCTCGACCAGCTCAAACGCATCGAACGCGGCTTCATCGAAAACGTGTTCGGCAGCGACGGATTTGACCTGCCGTTTGTGCGCGGCCTGTTGCAGCACACGCGCTCACCCGTCGAAGTGGCGGTCCTGGGTGCCCCGCGGCCGCTGGGCCTGGTCGCCCTCACGACTGACCTTGAAGACGAGCCGGCGCTGGCCACCTGGTTCGAGAGCTTCGGTGAGGCCGGCACGCCGCTGGCACTGGGCGCGCCGCTCGATGCCGACGGTCGCGCACCGTTACTTGGGTTGCCTGTCTCAAGCTGGGTTGAGTTTGATGCCGCGACGGGCCGCGTGCTTGTGGTCGCAGGCCAGGTTGTCGACGAACAGATCATGGCGGGCATTGCAGGCAGGCTGACGGCAGACAATGAACGCCTGCCCGCCATGGCGGGTCGCCTCGACGACTCGGGATTCGGTGTCCTGTTCTGGATCAACGCCGAGGACGCGCTGCCCATGGCGCAGATGATGCTGCCCGCCGAGCAGTACGCCGCCATGGCCGAGGCCGGTCTCGATGACGCACGCGCCGTGGCCGTGGGCATGGGCGTGGCCGACGGCCGTGCACGTCTGGGTATCGTCGCCGACCTCGGCGCGCGCGAAGACTCGCCGCTGCCGGTGTTCAGCAATGACCTCGGTGCCACGACCGTCGGTGTACCGGGCGCAGTGATTTTTGCGTCGATCCCGGGCCCCGAGCAGCTCGACACGATCGTCGAGTACTTCGAGGCGCAGTCGGCGACGGAACCTGATGACGACTGGGCGTCGACGAAAGCCGCGCTGCGCGAGGAGATCGGTTTTGACACTGACCTGTTGCTGGGTGCGCTGGGCCCCGACCTGGCCGTGATCTTCGACGACGTGGGTGACTACGTGGCCATGCGCATTCGCGATCGCAAGAAGTTTGATGCGCTCATCAAGGCGATCGACGACGTCGACAGCGTGAGCATCGACCGCGTGCGGCGCGGGCGCGCCACGCTCTACCACATCATTTCGGAAGACTCGCTGGAAGTCGAAGAGGAGATGGGAGAGGACTCCGCCCTGCCGTTGTCGGTCGTGCACATCATGCAGCGCATGCGCGACCACTACTATTTCGTCATCGAGGGCGACTACGCCTACTTCTCCGATATCCCGCAGCCGCTTATCGACCGCACGGCGGAGCGCAGCAAGCTATCCATGGGACAGTGGCTCGAAGAGACGCAGCGCGTGTCCCTGGAGTCGGCCGCATTCGCCATGACGGGCAGCTCGGCCAAGCTGCCGCGCCGTCTCTACTACGGCTACCTCGGGATCATGCAGGTCATGGCCGACATTGCGGGCGTGGAATTCGATGCCCTGTCGCTGCCGACGGCGCGAGAACTCGGCCTGCCCGGCGAGAGCCCGCTGGCAATCACCCTCAGCGTCGGCGAGCCCTACGTGGCGTTCGAGATCACGACCGAGTCGAGCTTGTTCGACTCGCTGCTGGGCGGTGGCGCAGCGCAAAATGCGGCACTCATCGGTATCGCAGCGGCCATCGCCATTCCCGCCTACCAGGACTACACGATTCGTGCGCAGATCTCCGAGGGTCTCGCGTTGTCGGCGCAGTCCAAGGCGTTCATCGCCCAGACTTACTACGAGACAGGCGCCTTCCCCAACGCCGCACAGGCGCTCGAGGTGCCGCGTCCGACGGGTCGCTACGTTGATGAGATCGTGGTGTTCGGTGACACGGGGCTCATCCGAGTGCGCTACGGCACGGAAGAAGCCAACGACGCCATCAACGGCGACTACCTCTACATTCAGCCCATCATCGGCGACGACGGCGGCATCGTGGACTGGGAGTGCAGCAGCTGGCTTGAAGACAAGTACCTGCCGTCAGCGTGCCAGGGCATTGAGCCGCCCGACATCGCCGGTGAAACCAACACGGGTTTGCGTCCGACCCCGGAGCATGTGGCGCAGCACTAGCGCGACAGGTCAGACACTGCGCGCCAGCGTCGCTGTTGCTGCGCTGGCAATGGCAGGCTGCACGGGACTCGTCGCCGACCGGATCGTCGAGGCGCCGAATCGACGGGGCGCAGCCGTTGATTCGGAGACGGTCGACGCGTTTCGCGAAGGGCTGAAAGGCCGGCAAGAAACGCTCGTTACGCCCGACGGCACACTGGCCTTGCTGCATGTCCCACGGCGTGCCTTCGAGGTCACCCTGCGGACCTCGCTCGGTGAACAGTTGGCGGATGGCGGCTTCGAAGGACAGTTTGCCTGGAGCTTCGAGGCGACCAATGAACGGGAGCCAGCTCCCGAGCCGCTGGGCACTGTCGTCGTGCTACACGGCTTCGAGATGAGTAAGGAAGTCATGGGCGCTTTCGCGGCGCTCATGGCCGACGCGGGATTCGAGGTCGTGCTGGTCGACCTCCCCGGGCACGGCGAGTCTGATGGTGACTACCTGACCTACGGCATCCGCGAGGCTGCAGCCATCAACGCGCTGCGTCGCGAGCTGGAGTTGCGGTCGGTACCCCGGCCACTCATCGGTTTCGGCGTCTCGCTGGGTGGTAGCGTGGCCCTGCGCGCGGCAGCGACCGAGCTCGGTTGGGACGCCATCGTCGCGTTACAGCCCTTCGAAGATCCCGCGGCACTGATCCCGAATTTCCGTGCCATGGCACCGGCGTGGCTGCGATTCCTGGTGTCCGGGCGCCGGCTTGATAAAGCGGTGTCGATCGCGGAGCAACGCGCAGGTTTTGATTTCGACGACGCGCGACTCGCGCCGCTGCTCGCGGGCTACACCGTGCCGACGCTTATTGTGCATGGCCGCGAGGACAGCCTGGTTCCTGTGTCGCAGAGCGAGAAGCTTGCTGCTGCTGCGCCTGGCACTGTCGAACTCGTGATCGACGAGGACGGCGATCATTTCCTTACGCCGTTGATGTTGTGGCGGCGTTGCCCCAACGTGATGGGCTGGCTTGGCGATCAGTTCAATCTGCCGCGTCCGGACGCGGCCTGCGAACGAATTGTTTACGAAGACCCCCACGGCATGTGGGACGCCTACCGCGAGGGGCAGGCCAAGCCTTTAGACGACGAATAGACCATGTGGAAGCGCAAACTCTCCAAAATCGTGCACACGCTGTCCGCCTTCGCCTACGCGGGCGGCATTGCGGCTTACCTGTTCGTGCTTGCGGCCGCGCCCGAGCCCACGGACATCTCGCAGATCCTGACGCTGCGCACGAGCATCGACTTGCTCGTCTCCTGGCTCATCGTGCCCGGCATGCTCGTGGTGCTCATCTCGGGCCTCGTCTCGATGATGGTGCACACGCCGTTCATGGAGCAGGGCTGGGCGTTACTCAAGGCCGTGTCGGGCGTGCTCGTATTCGAGGCCACGCTGGCCAGCATTGACGCACCCGCGCGTCGCGCCAAAGAGGCTGCAGAGCGTGCCGCGGCCGGCGAGTTCGACTTGTCCGAGCTGTCGGGCATGATGCACGACGAGTGGATGGCACTCGTGATCCTGCTGGGCCTTGCGGTGGTCAACGTCATTCTCGGAATCTGGCGGCCGCGACCCACGCGACGCAAGCGCTACGTTCAACCCGGTGAGTCCTGGTTCAAGCCCGTCGAGGACGAGCAGGAATCCTCTAAGGTCTGAACGCGGTCTCGCCGAGCACCTCGCTGAGCACGGCCAGCAGGTAGTCGGCGTCAGCGCGATCGAACGCCAGCGGCGGGCGAATCTTGAGCACGTTATGGTCGGGTCCGTCACGCCCGATGAGCACGCGTCGCTGGCGCAGCCGTTCCACGATCCATCCGGCGACACTGGCCAGGGGTTTCCGTGCCGCGTCGGCAATCTCTACACCGATGAACAGACCCATACCGCGCACATCGGCGAGCACCGGATGATCGGCCGCGAGTGCGCGGAGGCCCTCAAGCAGGTAGCCGCCGACGTCGGCCGCGTGCGCCGCGAGACCCTCGTCGTCGATGATGCGCAGCACCTCGTGCCCGGCCGCACAGGCCACACTCGAACCGCCGAACGTCGCAAAGAACTCCATGCCTGTGTCGAAGGCCTGCGCGATGGCGCGCGTCGTGACCACGGCCGCGAGTGGGTAGCCATTGCCCAGCGGTTTACCCAGCACCACGATGTCGGGCACGACCTCCTGCTGCTCGAAGCCCCAGAAGTGCGTACCGAGTCGGCCGAGACCCGTCTGCACTTCGTCGGCGATGCAGACACCGCCCGAGGCGCGCACGGCCGCATAGATGCCACGTAGCCATCCCGGTGGCGGCACGAGTTGGCCGCCCACGCTCGGAAAAGTCTCCGCGATGAAGCAGGCGGGCTGGCGATCGCGCACGGACAGTGCCGTGACGATGTCTGTGACCGCGTCCGCGAAGTGGGCACCGGAAGCCGCGGCATTGGGATCGCAGCCGGCACGGAACGCATCAGGGTTGGGTGCGACGTGCACCCAGTCGGGTGCGCCTTCGCCACCCGGCCCCGAGAACTTGTAGTCGGAGATGTCGATCGTCGCGACCGTGTGGCCATGATAGCCGGCTGCGAGCACGATCGTGTCGCGCTGGCCTGTAGCCGTGCGCGCGAGACGCAGCGCGAGCTCATTGGCTTCGCTGCCCGAACTGAGCAGGAACACGGTGTCGAGCCGGTCGGGTAGCCGTTCGGCGAGCGCCGCCGCGTAGTCGGCGTGCACGCGTTGCAGGTAGCGCGTGTTGGTGTTGACGAAGCGCATCTGCGCGTCAACGGCCGCGCGGAGGCACGGGTGTGCATGTCCGACATGTGGCACGTTGTTGTAGGCGTCGAGGTAGGTGCGTCCCTGCGAATCAAACAGTAGGCTGCGCCAGCCGCGTGCGATGTCCAGGGGCTCGCGGTAGCTTGTGCGCAGGCTGGGCGGTGCGTGCGCCATTCGACGCCCGGCGAGCGCGGCAAGGTCATCGCGCGGTGCCGTCGCATGCCCAGGCGCCAGCCCCAGCAGTGGCGCCGGGTCCGGGAACAGCGCGCACCAGTCGTCGCGCTGATCGGGATCAACGACGCCGAGCCAGTCGGCACCCGGCGCATCCGTGACGCCAAGCTGCAGGTGCACATGCGGTGGCCAGCCACCGTTCTCGTCGGCCCCACCCAATGCGGCGAAGGCCTGACCCGCGGCGATGGATTGCCCCTCCGAAAGCGCACGCACGCTGTCGTGAGCGAGGTGTCCATACAACGTAAAGAACGGCGTGCCATCCGGGGTTTCGTGCCGCAGTACGACGAGCCCGCCGTAGTCGTAGTCGGCGTCGCGCACATCGGCCGTGTGCACGGTGGCGGCCAACGGTGCATGCACGGGCGTACCGGCGGGCAGGAACACATCGATGGCGATGTGTATCGTGCGGCGATCCGTGGCGCCGTGCGTGCCCGCGAGATAGAACGGTGCGCCGTACACAAGCCGCGGCTCGTCGTAGCGGCCGAGCACGGCGCGCGTGCCGCCCTCATCGAGGGCCACGACGGCCCGCTCAATATCCGCCATGTCGGGCCGCACCGGGTTGTCGCAGGCGTGCGCGCCTGTAATCGACAGGTCCAGTATGGGCGCATCGGCGAGCGGCGCAGCAAACACGGGTGCGACCACACACTCATCGCTCGCCAGCCATCGCGACAGCGCGACGTCAGGCGTCTCGAGCCCCGCGGCGCGCAGCAGGGTCGTCTCCACGAGCCTGCCGTCGGCGTGTGCGTGGGCGCAAAAGAAGTCGTTGATGGGTCGCTGCGAAACCTGCAGGTAGGGGTCGTCCCGGCCTAAGCCCTCAGAGCGCCAGGCGATCAGCGCGCTCTGCGCGAGTCGTGTGCGCAGGAGCGGCCAGACCAGGGCCACCTCAGTTGCCGATAACGCACGTTGCGCGGCGTAGCCCGCGACGAGCGCGCGCAACAGATCGAGCGGGCGCGACTGCCCCAACACGAGGTAAGCGCCCGCGATGGCCAGGTCGCAGATCACGGGCGCGGCCAGCATGTCGCCGAAATCGATGAAGCCCGACAGCTCGGGCTCGCCCAGCGGCGCGCAGGTCGCCAGCAGGTTGTAGTCGTTGAGGTCGTTGTGAATCGCTTGCGTGGGGAGTGCTTGGAGTGCAGCAATCGCATTTGGGGCTTCTACGCGCAAGATCTGATCCAGCGCGGCGGCGTGCGGATGATCGGCCAGGGTCTCGGGTCCGTCATACAGATCGGCCGCCGCGCGCAGGTCCCATTCGTGCGTTTGCGGCAGGGCGCCGTGCTCGAAGTCTGCGAGTGCGCCATGCAATTCCGCGATGGCCGCACCCAGCGCATGCGCCATCGCGACGGTACGCGGCCGCACGGCTGCCAGCACCGCTCCTGGCAAGCGCGAGACGGCCCAGGCGACGCGGTCATTGCCATCGGCATCGATGACGACGACCCAGCGCGCCGCGTTGCGTGTCGGCACCACCACGGGCACGGGCAGCTCGCGTTCGGCGAGGTGTTCCAGGCAGGCAACCTGCAGGGCGACGTGAGCCTCGTCGCCGCCAGCGCGCATGACCTTGTACACGGTGTCGCCCGCGACGAGGTTGCGGTCGTGCTCGCCGTCGAGCGCTCGCAGTGGACCGTCGAGGTCCCAGTGCGCTGTAAGCAGAGCGCCGAAGTCCGTCCTAGCCACCATAGACCACGTCAGGCAGCCAGGTGGCGAGTTCGGGGAACACGGCCAGGATGGCGAGCATGAGCACCTGGATCACGATGAACGGAATGACGCCACGGTAAATTGCACTGGTCGGTACCGACTCAGGCGCTACGCCTCGCAGGTAGAACAGCGCGAACCCGAAGGGCGGTGTCAAGAACGAGGTCTGCAGGTTGATGGCGATCATGACACCGAGCCAGACGGGGTCAAAGCCCATGGCCAGCAACACGGGGCCGACGATGGGGACCACCACGAACGTGATCTCGATGAAGTCGAGCACGAAGCCCAGCAGGAACATGACGAGCATCACGGCGACGAACGCGCCCACGGCCCCACCGGGCAGCGAGGTCAGCCCCGCGCGCACGACCTCGTCGCCGCCGTAGCCGCGAAATACAAGTGCGAAGATCGACGCACCGATGAGAATAAGAAATACCATGCTCGTCACGCGCGTCGTCGACCGCATGATGTCGCGCAGCGTGTCGAGGCTGAGCTCACGCGCACCCGCCGCGAGCAACAGCGCGCCCGCGGCACCGACGCCCGCGGCTTCCGTGGGTGTCGCGATACCCGTGAGGATCGAACCTAAAACCGCGATGATGAGCGCGAGCGGCGCGAACAACGCTCGCAACAGCGTCACGAGTCGAACGGGTTCGGCCAACTCGGCCTCGGTCTTGCCCGGCATGCTGCCGGGCCTGAGCCAGGACAAGAGCAGGAGCCAGCCGAGATACAGACCCACGAGCGTGACGCCGGGCAGCAGCGCCCCCGCGAACAGGTCGCCAACGGAGACGGACTCGGGGTTGAAGTTGCCCTGCGACAACTGCGCCTGTTGGTACGCTGACGACAACACGTCGCCGAGCAGCACGAGCACGATCGACGGCGGGATGATCTGACCGAGCGTGCCCGAAGCGCAGATGGTGCCCGTGGCCACGGCCGGGTCGTAGCCGCGCTTGAGCATCGTCGGCAGCGACAACAGTCCCATCGTAACGACGGTGGCACCGACGATGCCCGTGCTTGCGGCCAGCAACATGCCCACAAGCGTGACCGCGACGCCGAGCCCACCGCTCGAGCGGCCAAACAACGACGACAGCGCGCCCAGCAGGCTCTCGGCGATGCGCGAGCGCTCCAGTGTGACGCCCATGAACACGAACAACGGCACGGCGATCAGCGTCTCGTTGGACATGATGCCGAACAGGCGGTTCGGGATGCTGCCAAGGTAGGAGGGATCGAAGCCGCCGAGCAGCGTACCGACGAAAGCGAACAGCAGTGCCGTGCCGCCCAGCGCAAACGCGACCGGAAATCCCGTCATGAGCACCGCGATGGCGACCAGGAACAGCGCGATGGCAACCCAGGTCACGGCTTGGTCCTCAACGTGAGCGCAGCGCGCAGCATGATGGCCAGCCCCTGCAGCATGAGCGTAACTGGCATGAGGATCATGAAGGTCTTGAGCAACGGCGGTGCCGGGTAACCGAGCCCGCCCGCCTGACGCGAGCTTTCCATGACGGCCCAGCTGCCGCGCGGGCCAAACACGTAATCCCAGGACTCGACGAGAATGAAACCGGCAACGGGTAGCAACAACAGCAGCGTGCCCGTCAGGTCGACCCAGGCGCGGCCGCGTTTGCCGAGGCGACAGTAGAAGATGTCGACACGCACGTGTTCGTCGCGGCCCAGCGTGTAGGCGATACCCAAAAGGAACACGCTCGCGTGCAGCCAGGTCGTGATCTCCTGCATCCAGATGCGCCCAAACGAGAACGCATCGCGCGCGACGATCACGGCGACCGTGTTGATGACCATGAGCAGCGTGAACCAGGCCACTGTGCGGCCAATCCACGCGTTGAAGCGCGTCAGTCGCTCAGCCAGGCCGGTCACTACCGGCGCCAGAAGGTCGGCGTTACGAGCACGAGCAGCGTGAAGATCTCGAGGCGCCCGAGCACCATCGCCACGATGGCGATCCACTGCCCCGCGGGCGACACGGTCATGAATCCATTCGTCACCTCGCCCAACCCCGGTCCCAGGTTGTTGAGCGTCGCGGCGACAGCGGCAAAGGCGCTCTCCTGATCGAGCCCCGTCGTCATGAGCGCGAGCAACAGTACGGTAAACACGACGACGTAAAGCGCGAAGAAGCCCCAGACGGCTTCCACAACACGACGCGATACGGCCGTGTTTCCGATCTTGACGGGAATCTCGGCGCTCGGGTGAACGAGGCGTGCTATCTCGCGCGCGCCCTGGCGGTAGAGCAACAAGGCGCGCATCACCTTGAGACCGCCAGCCGTTGAGCCCGCGCAACCACCAATAAAGCTTACGAATATGAGCAGCACGGGAATCGCGCCGGGCCAGGCCGCGTAGTTGGCCGTCGTGAAGCCCGTTGTGGTCGCGATCGACACCGACTGGAACAGGCTGTTGATGAACGCCGTGCCGGTGTCGTCGTAGGTGCGCGTTATCGAGAGGCCCACGAATACCGTGGCCGTGAGTACGAGCAGAATAAACACGTAAGCGCGAAACTCGGGGTCCTCGACGTAGTGCCGGATCGAGTTGTTGCGCCAGCCAAAGAAGTGCAGTGAAAAATTGATGCCGGCCAGGAACATGAACACCACGGCCACGGCATCGATCGCCGGACTGTCGAAATAGCCGATGCTGAGATCGTGCGTGGAGAAGCCGCCGATGGCGACGGTCGAAAAGGCGTGGCAGATGGCGTCGAACACTGTCATGCCGGCAAGCCAGTACGACACCGCGCAAAGCGTCGTGAAGCCCAGGTAGACGTACCACAGTGCCTTGGCCGTTTCGGTGATGCGCGGGGTGAGCTTGGTGTCTTTGACGGGCCCGGGCGTCTCGGCGCGGTAGAGCTGCATGCCGCCGACGCCCAGCATGGGCAGGATGGCCACGGCCAGCACGATGATGCCCATGCCGCCCAGCCACTGCAGTTGTTGTCTGTAGAACAGGATGGCCTCGGGCAGGCCATCAAGACCGCTGAGCACCGTGGCGCCCGTCGTCGTCAGCCCCGAGATCGATTCGAACGCGGCTTCCGTGAGCGTCATGCTGGGGGACGCTGACAACCACAACGGTGTCGCACCGGCCATACCCAGCACGAGCCAGAACGACGCGACCACGAGAAAGCCGTCGCGCAGGCGCAGGTCGTTCCTGGCGCGGCGCGCGGGCCAGAACAGGAAGAAACCCAGCGCGACGATGAACAGGAACGAGTACACGAATACACGCCAGGTGCCGTCCGCGTAGATCAACGACACGGCCACGGGCGGCAGCATCGTGATGCTGAACATCATGAGCAGCAAGCCGAGGATGCGCTGGATGACTTGCCAGTTCATGTCAGCGGCGCGCGCCTAGAGGAACGACACGCCCACCTGGAACAGCGACTCGACTTCATCCACCTTGCGTCGGTCGGTGAGAAAGATGATGACGTGGTCGTCGGCCTGAATCTGGGTGTCGTGGTGCGCGATGATGACCTGCTCGTCGCGCACGAGTGCGGCAATCGAGGCACCGCGCGGCAGCTTGAGGTTCTCGATGGTCTTGCCCACGACCTTGCTCGAACCGCTGGCGCCATGCGCCACGGCCTCGATGGCCTCGGCTGCGCCGCGCCGCAGCGCGTGCACCTTGACGACATCACCGCGGCGCACGTGCGCGAGCAGCGAACCGATGGTGATCTGCTGCGGCGAGATCGCGATGTCGATGCTGCCCGACTCCATGAGTTCGGCATACGAGGGGCGATTGATGAGTGCCATGACCTTCTTGGCGCCGAGCCTTCGCGCAAGCATGGCGGAGAGGATGTTGGCCTCCTCGGCGTTGGTCAGTGCGCAGAACACGTCGGCCGAGTCGATATTCTCCTCGAGTAGCAGATCTTCGTTGGCGGCATCGCCATTGAGCACAATGGCCTTCGAGAGCTGCTCCGAAATGAAGCGGGCGCGATCGGGGTCGCGCTCGATAATCTTGACCGAGTTGGTCTGCTCGAGCGTCTGCGCGAGGCGCAGGCCGATATTGCCGCCACCTGCGATGACGACGCGTCGCACGGGATCCTCGAGCGCACGCATCTCGCTCATGAACACGCGGATGTCCTCGCGAGCGGCGATGAAGAAGACCTCGTCGCCCTCTCGAATCACCGTGTCGCCCTTGGGCTCGATGGAACGGCCCTCACGGTAGATGGCTGCGATGCGCGCCTCGGTGTTCGGGATGTGTTCCTTGATGTTCTTGAGCTGCTGGCCGACGAGCAGGCCGTCGCGATCCGCGCGCGCGCCCACAAGACGGACACGGTCGTCGGCAAACTCGAGCACCTGCAGTGCGCCCGGGTAGAGGATGAGCTGCTCGATGTACTCGCAGACGAGCTGCTCGGGGCTGATGCGCACATCGACTGGCATGCCCTCTTGTGCGAACAGCTTGTCGGCATTCATGTACTCGGCGGCGCGAATGCGTGCGATCTTGGTTGGCGTGCGGAACAGCGAGTAGGCGACCTGACATGCAACCATGTTGGTCTCGTCGGAGTCCGTGAGCGCGATGACGATATCGGCGTCGCGTGCGCCGGCGCGTTCGAGGACGTCGGGGAATGCGGCGTGCCCGACCACGGTGCGGATGTCGAGACGGTCCTGCAGGTCGCGCAGGACCTCTGCGTTGATGTCCACCACGGTGACATCGTTGGCTTCTTCGCGGGACAGCTGCGTGGCAGCGCTCGCCCCGACCTGGCCGGCCCCTAGAATCAGGATCTTCATTGCCGCGAATTCTACATCAGTTCGAGATTCGCATAGCTCAGGACCAGCCACTTGGTGCCCGCGCCCTCGAAGTTGACCTGGACACGTGCGTGCGCGCCCGAGCCCTCACAGTTGAGGATGACGCCGTCACCGAAGCGCGCGTGACGCACGGGTTGGCCCAACTGCACGGTCGGCGCATCGGGATCGCGCAGCGCAGCATGAGCGCCGCCCCTCACGGGTCTCGACGCCATGGGGCGCGACACCTGGGCACGCGGGCGGATCTCCTCGAGCAGGCTCTTGGGGATTTCGTTGATGAAGCGTGACGGCACGCCGTAGTTGTCCATGCCGTGCAACCGCCGCTGCTCGGCGTAGGTCAGGTAGAGCTCGCGCATCGCCCGCGTGCAGCCGACATAACACAGCCGTCGCTCTTCCTCGAGCCCGGCCGGGTCCGTAATCGAACGCTGGTGGGGGAATAATCCGTCCTCCATGCCGCAGAGAAACACGAGCGGAAACTCGAGGCCCTTGGCAGAGTGCAGCGTCATCAGTTGCACGCAGTCTTCCCAGGCGTCCGCCTGGCCTTCACCGGCCTCAAGCGCCGCGTGGGCCAGGAAGGCGTCGAGCTCGTTCATCTCCTCATCGCCGACATCGGGGTCAAAGCCGCGCGCCGCCGAGACCAGTTCCTGCATGTTCTCGATGCGTGTTGCGGACTTCTCCTCGCCCTCCTTTCGGTAGTGGGCGATGAGGCCGCTTGCGTGCACGACGTGGTCAACTTTCTCGTGCAGATCAAGCGTGTTGGTTTCTGCGGTCATGCCTTCGATGAGATTCAGAAAGCCCATAATGGCGTTGGCGGCCCGCGCCGCCATCTGGTCCGCCGCCACGGCGCCCGCGGCGCGCCACAGCGAGCAGGCATTGGCGCGCGCGTACGCGCGGATGGCCTCTACGGAACGTGCGCCGATGCCCCGCGCGGGCAGGTTAACGACACGCTCGAACGCCGCGTCATCGGCGCGATTACTGATGAGCCGCAGGTAGGCGAGGACGTCCTTGATCTCGGCGCGCTCAAAAAAGCGCAGGCCACCGTAAACCCGGTAGGGCACTCGCGCATTGAGCAGGGCTTCTTCGAGCGCGCGCGACTGCGCGTTGGAACGGTACAGGACCGCCGATTCATCGCGGCGGTTGCCCTGGTTCACCCAGTCCTTGATGCGGTTGACGACGAAGTCGGCCTCGTCGCGCTCGTTGTACGCCGCGTAAAGCCGAACCGGGGCGCCCTCGCCATCCTCGGTCCAGAGGTTCTTGCCCATGCGACCGCCATTGTTGTCGATGATGGCGTTGGCCGCATTGAGGATATTGCCCGTCGAGCGGTAGTTCTGTTCCAGCTTGACGACGAGCGTGCCGGAGAAGTCGAGCGTGTACTTGCCGATGTGTTCGACCTTGGCGCCGCGCCAGCGGTAGATCGACTGGTCATCATCGCCAACCGCAAACGGGATCGCGCCGCCTTCGGTAAGCAGCTTGAGCCAGGCGTACTGGATGGCGTTGGTGTCCTGAAACTCGTCGACGAGCAGATGCCGGAAGCGCCGCTGATAGTGGCTCAGCAGGTCCGGGTTAGCACGCCAGGTTTCGAGCGAGCGCAACAGGATCTCGGCGAAGTCGACGAGCCCGGCGCGCTCGCAGGTCTCCTGGTAGTCGGCGTAAAAGGCGATGAGCTGGCGCTTGCTCGGGTCGCCGCCGTCGTCGATGTGCTGCGGCCGCAGACCTTCGTCCTTGTTCGAGTTGATGAAGCTCTTGACCTCGCGCGGCGACCACTCGCTGTCGCCCTTGCCCGAGTCCTTGATGAGCCGCTTGATCAGGCGGTCCTGGTCGGCCGAGTCGATGATCTGGAAGTTTTGCGGCAAGCCCGCCTCGCGCCAGTGCCGGCGCAGCAATCGATGCGCGAGGCCGTGGAAGGTGCCAATCCAGAGGTGTTGCGTCGGCATGCCGAGCAGCTGCTCGATGCGGCTGCGCATCTCGCTGGCGGCTTTATTCGTAAACGTCACGGCGAGCAGACTCTGCGGTGAGACATGCTCGACCTGCATGAGCCAGGCCGCACGGTGCACGAGCACACGCGTCTTGCCGCTGCCGGCGCCAGCGATGACGAGCGCAGGTCCGGGCGGTGCGGTAACGGCGGTA
The DNA here is from genome assembly GCA_039821605.1 of Pseudomonadota bacterium. GTDB lineage: Bacteria > Pseudomonadota > Gammaproteobacteria > Steroidobacterales > Woeseiaceae > CALBPI01. The sequence goes on from JBCBNV010000006.1 coordinate 244,341, forward strand.
CGCTGGGCCTCGTTGAGGCCTTCGAGAAGGGGGCTTACGTCCATGGGTGCGGCTTGCTGGCGCGCGGTGCGGATCATGCGCGCGGTCGTCGCTAGTTTAGCAGATGGCCCGCGCCGGCCCGGTGGCTTCGAGATCAAAAAAAGGCCCCCTGAGGGGGCCTACGGAATCAGCCGCTGACGATCGTGGGAGAGATGGCGTCAGCAGCAATCCGATTCGTTAGTACAACCATCCCTGGAGCTGGTCCGCGAGACGTTGCGCATCCGTCGGAAACTCGATCGTCGGCAATCTGCGGCGCTGGCCTGCGGTGCGTCGCTCGACGACGAGGATGCGTCTTGCCAGTAATCGTTCCAGCCCCGCATCGATAAAGTCTGTTGCCCGCGTGCCCGGCATGTTCTCCCTGATGATGACCAGGTCGGGGTCGTGCCGTCCGCCAAGGCGGAATGCAGCGCCGCCATCCTTGGCAGCGACCGCCTGGTGCCCGAGGTTCGTGACGAACTGGGAGAGCATCCGACAGAGGCCTTCGTGCGGGGCCACAACCAAAACCGTTCCGTGTTTGCGGTCGCGGCGGCCTCCCGAAAGAGACCCACACCTCATGTCGCGTGCACTTGCCCAGTCCACCTTGATTCGTCCTGAAAATCGGGGCCCGTCCTTGGGCATTCGAATCCCGGGACTAGCATATTAGGCACCCCGTCAAGGGCTGGGCATCGGGAAAAACCGGATTCGGCCTCAGGGAAAACCCTGATTTTCTAGCCAAAACCTCGTCAAGCTGACCCAAAAGACGAGTTTTCGTCGAATTACTCGACCGAGGTCAGTCCGTTGCGGATCGCGTACTTGGTGAGTTCGGCAACGCTGTAGAGATCAAGCTTGCGGCTGATCTGGCGCCGGTGGGTCTCCACCGTTTTCTCGCTCACGAACAGCGCCTTGGCGATCTGGCGGGTCTTCATCCCATCCGCAAGCAGCGTCAGGACTTCTTTTTCTCGGTCCGTGAGTGCCGGGCGATCGTCATCGTTGCCCATGATGTCATTGGCAACCGCGATCTCAGCGATGCCGTCGCCGAGGTAGGTCCGGCCCTGCAGGACCGCGTCGATGGCGGCAGAGATTTCCTCGAATGCCGATTCCTTCCTGATGTAGCCCTTGGCGCCCGCCTGCAGCATGCCCGCGATGAACGAGCGCTCGGCGTGCATGGTCACGGCGACGATACGGATCTCGGGGTTCGAGGCGAGGATTTCACGGGTCGCGTCGATGCCATTGACACCCGGCATGGCGACGTCGATGAGCATGATGTCGGGCACAAGATCGGCGGCGAGTGTTACCGCCTCGCGACCCGTGGCGCCGTGGCCGATGACGTCGATGTTGCCATCGAGGCTCTTGAGCATCGACGCGAGGCCGTCGCGCACGAGCTGGTGATCATCAACGATAACAATCCTTGTTGTCATCGCGTCAAAATACCATCAACCGTCTGTCGATGACGACCAGAACACGATGGCGCGCGTACCGCCGCCCAGTCGCCGTTCGAATTTGATGTCGTAGCCAATGGGTCGCAGCCGTTCACTGGCCGACAGCAGGCCCAGGCCTGAAGGCTCGTCAGCGGCCGTCTCACGCAACCACCAGGCGTCGCTGCGGCCGTTGTCGCTGACCACGACGGCGTCGAGCGACGCTTGCTCCCAATACACGTCGATCCAGACCTGGCTACCGCCCGAGTGCTCGATACTGTTGGCGACGAGTTCCTGCACGACGTGATAAATGCCGACACGCACGGGTTCCTCGAGCGCACTGCCTTCACCGTGTTCGCGAAGCGCCAATCGGAAGCGCCCCTCGGTGCGCTGATCGTCGACGAGTTTTTCGAGACCCGGGATCAGGCCCAGCTCGTAAACAACCGACGGGCTCAGGTCGTGGATGATTCCGCGTGACGCCGCCAGAGACTCATCGACGATGTCCGTGATCGCTGTGACCGGACCCGTGTCACCCGCGCGGTGACGCAGCTCACCAAGCTTCATGCGCGCGACCGCGAGCCGCTGAATGAGACCGTCGTGAAGTTCCACGGCGGTTTCGCGGCGCACGCGTTCCTCGGCTTGCGCCGTACGCGCTGCCAGCTCGCGCAAACGCCGCTGGTAGTTCCGGATCGAGCCCAGCGCACGCTCACGCGTCAGGTCGCTCACGTAAAACTCGGCGATCATTGTTAAAAGCGGTGCCACCTCGAGCCGGCGGAAGGGTGTGTCAAACCGACTGCCCAGCAGCGCAAAGCCGACGACGCGCCCGCCGAATGCGACGGGTTGCAACAGCGCCGCCTGCATCTCCGACGCACCCAGCTTGTGGAAAACATCCACGACAGCCTCACCATTCGCGGCCGAGGTGCTGAGCTGGGCGATGCGACCGAGCAACACGGGCCCCAGGATGTCGCGCAGCGGTCGCAACGCGGTCTCGTAGTGCGCCTTCTCGCCATCGACTCCGGGCCAGCCGTAGGCGACACCGACACTGCGCCGGTCGTTGTCGAGCCAATACAGCGTGGCCTGGTTGGCGTTGCTGAATTCCGCGACCACCGACAGCGCTCGTGAAAACTCATCGCCGATAGCGAGCGCTGCATCGGTGCCACGCTCGGCACGACCGAGCATGATGTGGGACACGGCTTCTTGCGCGCGGCGTTGGTCGTTGGCGCGGCGCACACTGCCGATAAGCGCCTGGCAGGCCAACAGGACGATCAACAGGCCCAGCGCGCTGATCTGCCAGTTGAGCTGTGTCGGGATGCTTGGCTCGTGGTTCAGGAAGTACGCCGCCGTTCCCGCAACCGCGACCAGTGCGATGACCCAGGCCGCGCCAATCGTGTGCGTGCGCATGGCCATGAGAATGCCCAACGGTAAGGCGATCCAGTGCCACGCCGCCGTGAACGGCCCCAGCACTTCCCAGACGGGCTCGGGGTAGTGCCCCAGAGCGAATACGCCGGCAGCGGAGAAGATGACGATGCACACAACCATGTCGAGCACTCGCCGTATTGAAGCGGGTCGCGGCGCATGTGTGTGTCGTCCGAGCACGACGATGGGTGGTCCCGCGATGATCAGTCCCAGGAACAGCGAGAGACTCGTAATCGCCGCTTCCGAAATAGGCGTGGCGCTATCGATCATGAGCAGCCGCAGCAGCCCCACGGCAGCGGCCCCCGCCAGCGCCAGCGATATCGTTGTGGCGACGAGTTCGAAGGGCGGCACTTCGGCCTCCTGTTTGCGGGCCAGCAGCCAGGGCGTGAGGCCCACAAGTACGGCGACAGCGATGACGCCGACCGTGCTCAAGAGAAAAGGGAATATGGAGGCGACACCCATCACGATCGCAATGAACGCAGCCCGCAGCACCAGCGCGATACCGATGAGCGTTAGCCACTGCGAGCGCCGCGTGATGAGCAGCACCGCTTCGAGCACACCGGCGCTCAGGGTGACGGGGCCTACGCTGAGCGCCGGGTCCCAGAGCAGCCATTCGAAGGCGAGCCCGGTGCCGAACGCGAACGTGAACAGCAGCAACGCAAAGGGGCGATGGGTCCGGATCGCTTCGATGAGTGCGGCCTGGTCCATCGCGGTTGCGGTCAGCCGATACGCGAAAGCTTGAGCAGCTTCTTGAGGTCGCCAAGCAGGCGCTTGCGCTCGGGCGCCATGGGGTAGCTCAGGATGACATTGCCAATCGGATCCATGATGTAGATCTGATCTGGGGGCAACGCGTCCAGCGCCGACGCAATGGCCGTGGCCAGGCGTGCGTCCGAGCCGGCCTTGAGCACGATCAGTCCCGGATGCGCGTCGACCGTTTCCTCTCTGAGCGCCGCACCGCTCGAGAGCAGCAGCGCGCGTTCGATGCGATCGATCTCGCGCCCAGTGGCGAGGCGGACCTGGCGTACGTCGATGAGCGCGCGTTCGCAGGCGTCATCGCAATCGCCGGATGGCTTGACGATGAGCGCCCAGCGCTCACGCAGGCCTGAGTCGAAGTGCAGCTTCGGTTCGACGGAAACCGGCGGTTCGAGCAGGCCGCCGTAATTGACGCCTTCGCCGTCTTGCGTGCCGCCTGAAAAGTACATGGCGATAGCGACGGCGAGCGGGCCGAAAAAGACGAGCGCGAGCAGGATCAGTTGCAGGCGGCCACGGCGCCGGTTGGCTTCGGCGGCGGTGTTCATGTTTCTTGTTGTGCTCCAGGGCGTTTCCAGGCCACGATCGCGGCGAGCACGGTCAGTGCGAACGCCATCGCGAACCACTGCACCGCGTAACCCAGGTGGCGCTCGGGTGGCAAGCCACCGGGTTGCCAGTCGCGCTCGAAACCGTCACTGGCTTCGGGCTCGAGCAGAAGCACCCAGTCTGTCAGGGGCTGTTCGAGCTGTGCCGCGACCGCAGCGATCGTCGGGAACTGTAATACCCGCGGCCACACGCCGCCAGCCGGATCGCCGTCGCCCAGTTTGAGTCCGCCAACGGGGAGCGCGCCGATGCGACCCCTGATCTCACGGGGCCGAGCGTCAACCTGTAACTCACCAATGGGTTCGCGCGTGGGCGTCTGGGGAATCCAGCCGCGATTCACGAGCAGCGTCGCGCCGGTGTCGAGCTCGAACGGCGTAATGACGAAGAAGCCGTTGCGACCACCGCGCACCATGTTGTCGATGAGTACCTGGCGGTCGCCGCGAAACTGCCCTCTGACTCGAACGCGCTCGAATTGCTGCGCAACGGGGTCGATATTCGCGAGTGACATCACATCTGCTGCGCCAGCGGACTCGAAGGCGGCGTTGCGCTCGGTCTGGCGTTCGGATTTGTCGAGCTGCCAGAACCCCAGCCAGAGCATTGCGGGCATCAGCACCAGGTAGGCGAGGACGGGTACCCAGACGGGTCTGCGGTTTGCGGTGCTGCTCACGGTATAATTATGCGCTTCCTTCCGGAAACTGCACGTATGCGCATCATTATCATTCTATTGCTCGCGGCCATCATTGTTTCGCTGGCTACTGGCTTCCGGCACTTAAGCCGCGGCGACGACTCGGGCAAGCTCGCCCGCGCGTTGACCTGGCGCGTCGGCTTGTCGGTCGCACTGCTCGGTGTGCTGGTCCTCGCCGCCATGATGGGTTGGGTGGAGCCGGGCGCGCTGTAACGCGACAGACCGTTCAATAAGAAAGGGCCCGGTGCGGGCAAGCACCGGGCCCTTTTTTTGTTCAGCACACTTTGTTCAGAGAATGGCGCTGCTCAGAGCCAATACACGAAGATGTAGAGGCCAAGCCATACGACATCGACGAAGTGCCAGTACCAGGCCGATGCTTCGAATGCGAAGTGGTGCTTGGCCGTAAAATGTCCGCGCATGATGCGGATCCACACGATGAACAGCATCAGCGCCCCGATGGACACGTGCATGCCGTGGAAACCCGTGAGCATGAAGAACGTGGATCCGTAGATACCCGTCTCAAGCGTCAGGTTCAGTTCCTTGTAGGCATGGATGTACTCGACACCCTGCAGGTAGACGAAGATGAAGCCGAGCAGGAACGTCGCAGCCAGCCATAACTTCACGACGTTGCGCTTGTCGGCAACCAACGCATGGTGGGCGATCGTGATCGTGACACTCGAGCTGATGAGAATCAGCGTGTTGATCAGTGGCAGACCAAGCGGACCCATGCCCTCGTAGCTACCGCCAATACCGGACGGCCCGTTGCTGGGCCAAGAGGACTCGAAACCAGTCCAGAGCAGCGAATTGGTGAAGAAGTTGTTGCTGCCGCCGTCAAGCCAGGGCAAGGCATACGTGCGAGCGTAGAACAGCGCACCGAAGAATGCCGCGAAGAACATGACTTCTGAGAAGATGAACCAGCTCATGCCCATGCGGAATGAGGTGTCCACCTGCGCCGAGTAAATGCCGCCTTCGCTTTCGTCGATGACGTTGCCGAACCAACCGAACAGCATGAAGACGACGACGCCGAGGCCTGCGTAGAAGGTCCACATGCCGAACGTGCTGCCATTGAGCCAGGCTGAAACGCCGGCCATGGTCAGCAACAGGCCGATGGCGCCGACGATGGGCCAGTGGCTGCCGTGCGGAACGTAGTATTTGGATGAATCTGCAGTTGCCATGTTGGCTGTCCCCTGGGAGTACGCTTACGCGCCGCGATCAGGTCCCACTGTTCGCGGCGGACTCGATATTGAAGAAGGTGTAGGAAAGCGTGATCGTGTCGATGTACTCGGGCAGTCCCCGGTCGACCATGAACACGAGCGGCATTTCCTTGGTCTCACCACCCTCGAAAGGCTGGTTGTTGAAACAGAAGCACTCGGTCTTTCTGAAGAACTCGCCGGCACGATTGGGCACGACGCTCGGGATGGCCTGGCCGACGCGAGCGGCCTGCGTCAGATTGCTCGCGACGAACGTCGCGTCGTAAATCTTGCCGACTTCCACTTCCATGCTGTTGACCGCCGGTGCGAAATCATACGGCGCCAGCTGATTGACGGTGGTCGTGAACTGGATCGTCACGGTGCGACCCGTGTCGGTCTCGACCAGCGCCACGGGGGCCGTGTTCGTCCGGCCACCGAAACCCGTGAGCTCACAGAACGCGTCGTAGAGCGGTATGAGTGAGAACGCAAAGCCGAACATCGCCGCCGTCATGGCGACGAGCTTGAGCGGCAGCAAGCGGTCGGGCGCGCTCACGTCAGACCCCGGCACCACTGCGCAACACGGTCGCCGCAATGAAGGCGACGAACACAGCCACCGCGACCACCCCCAGGATGGCCGCACTGCGTCGGGCTGCGCGTCGCTGCGTGGTCGTGTCGCGGACGTCCGTGCTCATGTCACTTGACGACAGGCGGCTCGTCGAATGTGTGGTGCGGTGCCGGCGACGGAACGGTCCATTCGAGACCTACCGGGCTTTCCCAGACCTCAGCCGTGGCTTTCTTACCGCCGCGCGCGCACTGGACGATGATCCAGACGAACAGCAGCTGCGAGAGGCCGAAGCCGAATGCACCGACCGTTGCGATCATGTTGAAATCCGCGAACTGCGTGGAGTAGTCAGGAATGCGACGCGGCATACCTGCCAGCCCCAGGAAGTGCATGGGGAAGAAAGTCAGGTTGACGAAAATCGTCGTGAGCCAGAAATGCGCCTTGCCCAGCGTTTCGTTGTACATGTGGCCCGTCCACTTGGGCAGCCAGTAGTACACGCCCGCGATGATCGCGAAGATGGCACCCGGCACGAGTACATAGTGGAAGTGCGCGACGACGAAATAGCTGTCGTGGTACTGGAAGTCCGCGGGCACGATGGCCAGCATGAGGCCCGAGAAACCACCGATCGTGAACAGGAACAGGAAGGCCACCGCGAACAGCATGGGCGTCTCGAAGGTCATCGCGCCCTTCCACATCGTGGCGGCCCAGTTGAACACCTTCACACCCGTCGGCACGGCGATGAGCATCGTTGTAAACATGAAGAACAGCTGGCCCGTGAGCGGCATGCCGGCCGTGAACATGTGGTGCGCCCAGACGATGAACGACAGGAACGCGATCGAGGCCGTGGCGTAGACCATCGAGGTGTAGCCGAACAGCGGTTTGCGCGAGAAGGTCGGGATGATCTCCGAGATGATGCCGAACGCCGGCAGGATCATGATGTAGACCTCGGGGTGCCCGAAGAACCAGAAGATGTGCTGGAACATGACGGGGTCACCGCCACCGGCCGCGCGGAAGAAGCTCGTGCCGAAGAACTGGTCGGTGAGCAGCATGGTCACCGCGCCGGCCAGGACGGGCATGACTGCGATGAGCAGGTAGGCTGTGATGAGCCAGGTCCAGACGAACAGCGGCATCTTGAGCAGCGTCATGCCCGGTGCGCGCATATTCATGATCGTGACGATGATGTTGATCGCGCCCATGATCGACGAGATGCCCATGAGGTGCACCGAGAAGATGAGCATGGGGAACGCGTCACCCGTCTGCAGCACGAGCGGCGGGTACATGGTCCAGCCGCCGGCCGGGGCGCCACCCGGCACGAACAGCGTGGCGAGCAGAATGCTGAACGCGACCGGCAGGATCCAGAACGACCAGTTGTTCATGCGCGGCAGCGCCATGTCGGGTGCGCCGACCATGAGCGGGATCATCCAGTTGGCGAGACCGACGAAGGCCGGCATGACGGCGCCGAAGATCATGATGAGCGCGTGCATCGTGACCATCTGGTTGTAGAAGTCGGGCTGCACGAACTGCATGCCGGGCTGGCCCAGCTCCGTGCGAATGACGAGCGCCATGGCGCCGCCCACGAAGAGCATCACGAGGCTGAAAATCAGGTACATCGTACCGATGTCTTTGTGGTTCGTGGTGAACAGCCAGCGCTTGATGCCCGTCAGTTCCGGACCGTGATCGTGGTGATCGTCTGCGTGGTGGGCGTCGTTTTGTGTCGTTGCAGTCATGTCGTGTCTGCCTTTCCTGAATCCGGTGGCGTGGGTTCGCTCAGTCGTTGTTCGCGAGGCGCGGGGTGTCCGTGCCGAACTCGGCCTTCATGGCGGCCAGCCGGGCGTCGTAGTCTTCCTGCTCGAGCACTTCGACCACGATCGGCATGAAGCCGTGGTCCTGGCCGCAGAGCTCGGCGCACTGGCCGCGGTAGATGCCAGCCTTCTCGGCCTTGAACCAGACCTGGTTGATGTAGCCCGGGATGGCGTCTTTCTTGATCGCGAAATCAGGCATCCACCAGGCATGCAGTACGTCGTTCGACGTGATGAGCACGCGCACCTTCGCGTTGACGGGGACGACGACGTGGTTGTCGACTTCGAGCAGGTAGTTTTCGACCGACTCGGGGTCGATGCCGGACCCGGTGCGGCGAGCGTCGTTGCTCGTGCGCGCCAGGCTCGAGTAGAAGCTCACGCCCTCGTCGAGGTACTCGTACTGCCACTTCCACTGGTAGGCCGTGGCTTTGATCGTCAGGTCCGGATTGCGATCGTCCTCGATCGCAATCATCGTCTTCGCCGCCGGCACGGCCATCGCGACGAGAATCACGGCCGGGATGAGCGTCCAGATGATCTCAGCCTTGGTGCTGTGAGAAAACTGCGCCGCTTCCACACCGCGCGATTTGCGGTGCAGCACGAGCGCCAAAATCATCCAGCCAAAAACAAACACGGCGATGGCGCAGCAGACCCAGAAGATGAGCATGTGGAGGCCGTAGACTTCACGACTGATGGCCGTGACGCCTTCGCGCATGTTGAGTTCCCAGTCCGCATACGCGGCACCCGTGGACAGCAGCGCGATAAGCGCCGCGGCAATCCTGCGAGTCATAGTCGTTCTCACGTCTTGTGTTGAGTGGCGCCCCCGCTCTCCGGTCGACGGTACGGCGCGGCGAGACGCGCGTCCCCGCGTCTCAAGTTTCAATATTGTACTGATATTCCAGCGCAAAAAGGAGACCTACGTCGCGCTGAAAGGCCTGCAATCGGCGGGTTTCTTGCGGGTCGAGGTTTCGTCGCGGGTCAGCGCGGCCCGATGTGCCCGTTCTGTCGAAGAACCTGACTCAGGCGCTGGTGCAGGCGCTTGCGTTCGTCATCGCCGAGGAAGCGTCCGATGACCCACCAGCGGCCCTGTTGACCGAGTGCGAGCTGCTCGCCGCCGCGTCGATCACGGACCTCGATGAGCGCCGCTTTCGTCCAGGTACGCGGCAGTCGCGTCGTGCTGGGTGCCTCGGCATCCGGGTCCCAGCGCGTGATCACGATTTCGTCGCTGTCGATGACGAGTTGTTCGCGTGCCTGCCCCGCGCGCCAGCTCGCGCGCAGCGCCCAGGCGAGGAAGGCCAGCTCGGCGCCTGCAAATGGCAGCACGGGCCAGTAGCCGCGTGCCACGAACAGCAATGCGATGCCGAGGCTCACGGCCGCGATACCCGCGAAGAACGCCACGGCCTGGCCCGCGCTCAGTGCGCAGTTGGCCTGCAGGTTGAAGGTGTGGCGGTGGGGCTCCATTCCCGGAGCATAGCGGCCCGGCACGCCGCCGGTAAAACGGCTGTAGCAGGCCTGTCGCGGTTCAGTCGCCGCGGCGTCGAATGCCGATGGCGTCAGGCGCGATGGCGACCTCGCCCGCGGCAGGTCGCCCGGCCGTGCCCCAGCACTGCGCGTAGACGACTTCAACGCTCACCCGCAGCGCGCCGTCGCGCGCAAGCCGCCTGCACATCTCGGCGAATCGGCGTCGGCCCGTCAGGCCGCGCTGTCGCCCGGGCAGGCAGTTGCGCGCGCCCAGTGCCGACAGGTCGCGCCAGAGTGCGCCGACGTCGGTGTAGGCGAGTTCGAGCGTGTCCACGTCGAGCACGGGCTCGGCGAAACCGGCCCGACCCAGCGCGTCGCCGATGTCGTGCATGTCCGTGAACGTGGCGACGTGCACACCGCTATCGACGTCCGCCCAGGCCTCGCGCAGCTCGCGCAGTGTGTCTGGGCCCAGTGTGGTGAAGCTGAAGGCGCCGCCGGGTTTGAGTACGCGCGCCACCTCCGCCAGCGCAGCGTCGGGTTCGGCAAATCGCGGCAGCGCCAGGTTGCTGGCGACGAGGTCCACGCTGTCATCGCCGAGCGGCAGGCTGTCGAGCGCGGCTGCCAGTCGCTGAATGGGTCGCGCGCGGCCCAACAGCCGCGCCAGTGCGCCGACGTCAGGCATGTGCGCGGCCAGCGTCTCGTTGAGCTCCACGGCTGTAACGCGCGCGCCCGGGAAACGCCTTGCGAGCCTGTGTGCGAGCGCGCCCGTGGCCGCACCCGCGTCGAGGACCGCCTCGGGCGCGATCCGCAAGAGCTCTAGCCGCGAGACGAGTTCGTCGGCGCAGCGTTCGTGCAGGAACGCGTGCGCCGAAAACCCGGTCGCAGCGCGTGTAAGCCGGCGTTGCAGGTCGCGGTTGGATTCGAGCAGTGGCGAAGTCATCGGCCAATTATCAGCGTGTTCCACCGGGAATGGCAGCGGCAGGCCACCCGGCCCGCAGGCAGGCTGTGCTTTGTGAACGGTATATGGCAACGAGTCGGGCGTGCCGTGGTCGATGTCCTGTCACCACCGGCCTGCGTCTTGTGCGGACTCCCCGCGCCCGACCCTGTGTGTGCGGACTGCGCCGACGCTTGCCCCGCGCTCACCACCGCCTGCCCGCGTTGCGCGCTGCCGCTGCCGCACGACCACGCGCGCTGCGCCGCATGTCGGTCGGGCCCGCCCGTCTGGCGCTATGCGGCGGCCGCGCAACGCTACGCGTTTCCCGTCGACGCCGTGCTGCGTCGGTTCAAGTACCGTGGCGATCGCACGCTGGGTCCCGCGCTCGCCGCGCTGTTGCGACCGCTGGCTCGGTTGCCCTGGCTCGAGGGTGCCGATCTCGTGCCGCTGCCGCTGCACCCACGTCGGGAACGCCGGCGCGGGTTCAATCAGGCGCAGGTGTTGGCGCGGGCGCTTGCCGGGTGTGCCCAACGGCCGATGCGCGCGCGGTGGCTCGCGCGCTGCGTCGATACGCCCGCGCAGGTCGGGCTCACGGCCGCGGCAAGACGACGCAATCTCGTGGGCGCTTTCGTCGCGACCCCCGACGTTGCCGGTCGGCACATCGTGCTCGTCGATGATGTGATGACCACGGGGGCGACGCTTACGGCGGCGACGCAGGCGCTGTTCACGCACGGTGCGCGCCAGGTCGACTGCGTGGTGCTGGCGCGCGCCGTCAGTGCCGCTCAGGCGGGCGCGTAGAGGTAGTGCAGCGCCAGGCCGATGAAAACGGTCATGCCGATGTGGCGGTTGTTGAGAAACGCGGCGAAGCAGGCGGCGGGTTCGCGGTTTCTGATCAGGTACTGCTGGTAGGCCATGAAACCGGCCACCGCCACGAGTGCGCCGTAGTACCAGGGCGTGGCGCCGATGCGGTCGCCGAGAACGACAAACGCAAGCAGCAGCATGACCTGCATGATGCCGATGATGAAGCGGTCCGCATCGCCGAACAGGATCGCCGTTGACCGGATGCCCGCCTCGAGATCATCGGGGCGGTCGCACATCGCGTACATCGTGTCGTAGATGACGGCCCAGAGCACCGTGATCGCGAACACGAACCAAGCGATGGGATCGATGCTTCCCGTCTGGGCCGCGAAGGCCATCGGAATCGCCATGGCGAATGCGGCGCCCAGGATGAGCTGGGGCACCGACAGCACCCGCTTCATGAACGGGTAGACGATCATGAGCACGACGGCGCCCGCGGCCAGTACCTGGGTCAGCGGGTTGAGCGTGGCCACAAGGCCGATGGCAATGAAGCCCAGGCCGACGAACACCATGAACGCTTCGACAACGCCGATCTCGCCCGAGGCCAGCGGCCGGGACCGCGTGCGCGTGACCTGCGGGTCGAACTTGCGGTCGGCGATATCGTTGATGACGCAGCCCGCGGAGCGCGTGACGATGCAACCGGCCAGGAACACGAACAGGATGTCGGGCGCGGGCCGTCCCTCGCCGGCAATCCAGAGCGCCCAGAGCATGGGCCACATGAGCAGCCAGATGCCGACGGGGCGGTCGAGCCGCATGAGCCGACCGTAGACGCCAAGCTGGCTGACGACGGCCCGCGCTGTTGCGCCGGCGCCGCCGTTCATGAGGCGACGTCGTCCGTGCGTCGCGGCACGCCCACAAAGCCTGCCGAGAGGTGCTCGAACAACACGAGCGGCGCACCGCCGATGTCGAACAGTGAGCGGCGCGACCAGCCACCAGCGCCCACGCGCGCGTTGCCGTTCGCCAGCACGTCGCTGCGGCTGTAGTGCTGGGCGACGCGCGCGACATCGTCGCGTTGCGCCAACTGCCCGCCAAGAGGGTTCGCGCCCAGGTCCATGAGCCAGGGGTGTGCTGCCAGCGTGCGCTCGGGCGCGTAGCACAGCGCGTGCACGAGCAGCGTGTCGCCCGAGTACATGACGATCTCCCGCAGCCACCCCGCGGCGTCGCTTTCGGCCACGAGCGCGGCGACCTCGTCGGGCAGCGCGGTGGCGCCCTCGGCCAGGACCCTGATGTGCACGGGCGCCTCGAACGAGCGCTGGATGTCAGGTGTCATGAGCCGTTCGCTGACGAGCCAGTCGGCAAAATCGCCCGTGACCGCGGCGGTGGCCAGCCATTGCGAATTGTCACGGATTGCCTGTGTCAGCACGTTGGGTTGCTCCCTCGGCCTCGGTTGGCCAGCACGCTATTTTATACGTTCCCGTATCGGCTCGCGCTGCCAATCCAGCGCGCGACGAGTGCGTCGATGCGGCGCGTCACTGTCGCGTCATCGCCGTCGAGCAACGTCTGCGCCGTAGCGTGCACGCTCGGCAGCAAATCGGCGTCGCGGGCGAGGTCCGCGATGCGCAGGTTCATGGCGCCGGCCTGGCGCGTCCCCAGCACCTCGCCCGGGCCGCGCAGCTCGAGGTCCTTGTCGGCGATGACGAAGCCGTCCGTGGACTCGCGCAGCACGGCCAGACGCTCTTTCGCCATGCGCGACAGCGGCGCCTTGTACAAGAGCACGCAGCTGGACGCGGCGCTGCCGCGCCCGACGCGGCCACGCAGCTGGTGCAGCTGGGCAAGCCCCATGCGTTCGGCGTTCTCGATGATCATGAGGCTGGCGTTGGGTACGTCGACGCCCACCTCGATGACGGTCGTCGCAACGAGCACGTCGCTATCGCCGCGCGCGAACGCAGCCATGGCGCCTTCCTTGTCGCGCGGCTTCATGCGGCCGTGCACGAGGCCAATCGTGTTCGCGGGCAGCTGCTCGCGCAGCATGGCCGCCGTGGTTTCAGCGGCCTGGTAGTCGAGCACCTCGGAATCCTCGACGAGCGGGCACACCCAGTAGGCCTGGCGGCCCTCGGCGCAGGCTGCCGCCACGCGCTGCACGACCTCGTCGCGGCGCTCCTCGGGCACAACCACGGTGGTGACGGGTGTGCGTCCCGGCGGCAGCGCATCGATAATCGAGGTGTCGAGGTCAGCGTAAGCCGTCATGGCCAGGGTCCGCGGGATGGGCGTCGCCGTCATCACGAGCTGGTGCGGGACCAAGCCCGCGGTGCCCTTGTCGCGCAGGCTGAGCCGCTGGTGCACGCCGAAGCGGTGCTGCTCGTCGATGATCACGAGGCCCAGCGCCGCAAACTGCACCTGCTCCTGGAACAGCGCGTGCGTACCGACCACCATTCTGGCGCTGCCGTCGGCCACCGCGGCCAGCGCCTCGCGGCGCTCCGCGGCACGCTGGCTGCCCGTGAGCCAGGCGACCTCAACGCCCAGCGGGTCGAACCAGGCCTTGAAGCTTCTGAAGTGCTGTTCGGCAAGCAGCTCCGTGGGCGCCATGAGCGCGCACTGGTGACCGGCGCCGATGGCCGCGAGCGCGGCGCCTGCGGCCACGACGGTCTTGCCCGCGCCCACGTCGCCCTGCACGAGTCGCATCATGGGCTCAGTGTCTGCCGTGTCGTGGAGGATCTCTTCGAGCACGCGTTGCTGCGCGTCCGTCGGCTCGAAGGGCAGACCCGAGATGAACGCGTCGAGAAGATTTCGGCCGCCAATGAGCGCGGGCGCCTGTGTGTCGCGCACTTTCACGCGCGCCTGGCGCAGGCTCAGGTGGTGTGCCACAAGTTCCTCGAGTGCGAGTCGACGCTGACAGGGGTGCGTGCCGTCGGCCAGCGCATCGAGGCTGACGTCGGGCGGCGGCGCGTGCAGGAAGCGAATGGCCTCTGCCAGCGTCGTCTGGCCGCCGGCGACGCGCGTCCCCGGTGGCAGCAGCTCCGTCGGCGGCTCACGGTCGAGCTGGGCGAGCGCCTTGCCCACGAGTGCACGCATGCGGGCCTGGTGCAGGCCTTCGGTCGTCGGGTAGACGGGTGTAAGCCGGTCGGACAGGTTTGGTGTGGCGTCTTCAGACACCACGCGAAACTCCGGGTGGACCATCTCAGGGCCCGAGGGCCCGTGCCGAAACTCGCCGTAGCAGGTGACCCATCGTCCGCGCTGCAGCACGTTGCGCTGGGCGTTGGAGAAGTGAAAGAAGCGCAGCGTGAGCTGGCCCGTACCGTCACCGACTCGAACGAGCAGGCTGCGGCGTCCGCGAAACACGACCTCTGCGAGCAGAATCTCCGCGTGGATCACGCAGCGCGTGCCCGCGACGGCCGCGCCGACGGGCGTCACGCGCGTGCGGTCCTCGTAGCGGATCGGGAGCTGGAACAGCAGGTCGGCGACGCGCTCGACGCCGAGTCGCTCGAGCTTACCGGCGATGGCGGGACCGACGCCTGAAAGCGCCGTGACAGGCGCGTCGAGTCGGCTCATGGCGTTCGGATCAGAGCGCGACGATGGCGTCGGCTTCGATGTCGGTGCCTTTGGGCAGGCTCGCGACGCCGATGGCCGCGCGGGCCGGGTAAGGCGCCTCGAAACGCTCGGCCATGACCTCGTTGACAGTGGGGAAGTTGGCCATGTCCGTCAGGTAGATGGTGAGCTTGACGGCATCGTTGATGCTGCCGCCCGCGGCCCTCGCCACCTTGTCCAGGTTATCGAATACCTGCCGCACGCGGTCGGCGAAGTCGCCCTCGATGAGATCCATGCTGACGGGGTCGAGCGGGATCTGGCCCGAGAGAAACAGCAGGCTGCCGTGCTGCATGGCCTGCGAGTAGGTGCCGATCGCGCCCGGCGCGAGTTCGGTGGCAATCGGTTGGCGCGACATGGGGATCTCCGTTTGCGGTCGGCGCGAGGTTCGGGCCCGCATTATAACGGGCGGGCGGGCGCCCCGGGGCTCAGCCGAGCTGGCGCGAGACGCGCAGCACGCTCTTCATCGACCGGATGCTGCGGATGACCTCGGCCAGGTGTTTGCGGTCGCGCACTTCGATGTTGAAGGTGAGCTGCGACGAATCGAGGTCGCGCGAGCGGACCTCGACCTGGTCGATGTTCGACTCGACATCAGCAATCGTCGCGGCGACCTCGGCCAGCACGCCCATCCGGTTTACGGCCTCGACGTTGAGCTGCACATGGAAGGTCTGGTCGACGTCGGGCAACCACTCGACATCAATCCATTTGCGCGCTTCCTTGCGGTAGCTCGCGAGGTTCGAGCATCCGTCGCGGTGCACGACGATGCCGCGGCCCGAACTGAGATGCCCCATGATCGTGTCGCCGGGAATCGGGTAGCAGCACCGGGCGTAGCTCACGACCATGCCCTCGGTGCCGGAAATCGTCAGTGGCTGCCCTCGTGCCGAATCGAATTCGTCTTCCTTGGGCTCGGCGACGAGGTGGCGCGCGGCCAATGGCGCCAGCCGCTCACCGAGGCCAAGCTGCTCAAAGAGCTCTGTGCGGTTGTTGAGGCCGAAGTCGTCGAGCAAGGCGCTCATGCGTTTCGCCGGCACTTTGCGCACGCTCGTGCCGAACTCGGCCAGCGCCTGATTGAGCATGCGCTTGCCGAGATCGCGCGCCTCGTCGAGCCGTAGCTGTTTCAGGTAGGCGCGAATGGCCGTACGGGCCTTTGCCGTGGCCACGAAGTTGACCCAGTTCGGGTTGGGCTTGGCGCCCTTGGTCGTGATGATCTCGACGCTCTGTCCACTCGACAATTGCGTGCGCAATGGCACGAGTCGGCGGTCGACCTTGGCCGCGACGCAGCGGTTGCCGACGTCGGTGTGCACGGCATAGGCGAAGTCGACGGGCGTGGCGCCCCGCGGCAGGCGCTTGATGTCGCCGCGCGGTGTGAAGACGTAGACCTTGTCCGGGAACAGGTCGACCTTGACGTTCTCGAGGAACTCCTCGGAGTTCTCGGTCTGGTCGAGGTCCATGAGCCGGCCAAGCCATTCGCGCGCGCGCGCCTGCGAGGCGCTCGCGGCCTGTTCCGTGGCCTTGTACTGCCAGTGCGAGGCGATGCCGTCCTCGGCCACCATGTCCATCGACGCGGTGCGGATCTGGACCTCGAGCGGCATGCCACTCGGGCCGAAGCAGGTCGTGTGCAGCGACTGGTAGCCGTTGATGCGCGGGATCGCGATGTAGTCCTTGAACCGGCCCGGCATGGGTCGGTAGAGCTTGTGCACGACACCGACCGTGCGGTAACAGGTGTCGACGGAATCGACGATGATGCGAAAGCCGAACACGTCGACGATCTCGGACAGTGAGGTGCCCTTGCGCTGCATCTTCTGATAGATGCTGTAGAGGTTCTTGCGCCGGCCCAGGACCTCGCCGCGGATGTCGTGTGCGTGGAGGGCTGCGCCCAGTTCCTCGCGCAGTTTGCTGACGCTTTGCTTCTGGTGCCCGATCGCCTTGCGCAGGGCGTTGCTGAGCACGGCGTAGCGATAGGGGTGCAGGTAGCGGAAGCCCAGGTCTTCGAGCTCGGTCTTGATCGTGTTGATACCCATGCGGTTGGCGATGGGCGCGTAGATCTCGAGCGTTTCGCGGGCGATGCGGCTTTGCTTGTCACGCGGCATCGACTCGAGCGTGCGCATGTTGTGCAGCCGGTCGGCGAGCTTGACGAGGATCACCCGGATGTCCTCGATCATCGCAAGCAGCATCTTGCGGAAGCTCGATGCCTGCGCCTCGGCGCGACTCTTGAACTGGACCTGATCGAGCTTGGTGACACCCTCGACGAGTGTGGCGACGGCCTTGCCGAACCGCTCCTCGAGTTCCTCGGCGGCGGCCGGGGTGTCCTCTATGACGTCGTGCAGGATGGCTGCCGCAATCGTCTCCGAGTCCATGCGCATTTCAGCGAGGATCGTGGCGACGGCGACCGGATGGCTGATGTAGGGGGCGCCCGACTTGCGCTTTTGGCCGTGGTGGGCGGCCGCGCCGAATTCATAGGCGCGAAGGACTTCCGCGATCTGCTCGGCGGGCATGTAGGCCTTGATGGCCTCAAGGAGCTTTGGCAGGCCCGTGGCCCAACGGCTATTGGGGATGCGTGCCAGCAATCCCGCCGCATAGTCCATGCCACGCTCGCTTACAGACGACATGTGCGTCTCCTGTCAGCATTACGTGGCACGGCGATGTCGCTTGCGGTCAGTCGCCGAGACCCAGCGCGCGCAGCGGCATGATGTCTTCGGGTGTGGCTTCGGCCGGCATCAGCTCCTGCGGAGGCTGATCGGGCTCGTCGAGGATGGCCGTGGTGACGTTGCCTTCGGCGATTTCGCGCAGGGCCATGACCGTGGGCTTGTCGTTTTCCCAATCGAGCGTGGCATCGGCGCCGTTTGCAAGCCGGCGGGCGCGCTTGGCGGCGACCAGCACGAGGTCAAAGATGTTGTCGATCTTGTCGAGGCAGTCCTCAACGGTAATTCGGGCCATGATCTGATTCTCTGTGGCGGTCGCCGGACAGGCCGCAATGCCCCCATTTCGGGGCATGTGCCAGCGCTCGGGCAACCGGGTGGACTCAAAATTCTGTCGCGCCGCCACACCACACCAGGGGCGCGGGCTCGGCGGTTTTCGCGCGTCGATCGGTTAGTGTAGCGGAAGCGCTTACAAAATAACCAGACGTGGGGCGCGTTTTATGGGCACGCGCTCAGTCCCCGCCGGTCGCCATGACACGCGCCATGGTGGCGGCCGTGCGGGCCGTGCCGACCCGGTTGCGGCGCAGCCGGCCGCTGGCGATGCCGGCCAGTTCGTCGAGTGCCGTGTCGAGGTCGTCGTTGACGACGATGTAGTCGAACTCGCCCCAGTGCGACAGGTCCGTGATGGAGTCCCGCAGGCGGCGCCGGATCACGGCCTCGCTGTCCGTCTGGCGGTTGCGCAGCCGTTCCTCAAGTGCGCGCACCGACGGCGGCACGATGAAAATCGAGATGCACTCGGGCAGTCGCGCCCGAACCTGCTGCGCACCCTGCCAGTCGATTTCGACGATCACGTGCTTGCCCTCGGCGAGCAGCGATTCGACGGCGGGACGGCCCGTGGCGTAGAAGTTGTCGAAGACCTGCGCGTATTCGAGGAATTCACCGGCCGTCCGTAGCCGCTCGAATTCGTCATGGGTCACAAAATGGTAGTCGACGCCGTCGGTTTCGGTCGGGCGTTTGTCGCGCGTGGTGTAGGACACGGAGAATACGAACCGGGGATCGCGGTCGATGAGGCCGCGCACGAGCGTGGTCTTGCCCGCTCCCGACGGCGCAGAAATCACGACCAGGCGCCCGCGGCGTCTACTCAATGTTCTGCACCTGTTCGCGCATCTGCTCGATGGCGACCTTCATATCGACCACGGCACGCGTCGTATCGGCATCCGCGGACTTGGAGCCTATGGTATTGGCCTCGCGGTTGAACTCCTGCACGAGAAAGTCGAGCCGGCGCCCGCTGGGGCCGCCCGTGTCGAGGATGCGGCGAGCCTCGGCCAGGTGGCCATCAAGCCGGTCCAGTTCTTCATCGACATCGAGCTTCTGGGCGTTGATGACAATCTCGGTCTCGAGTCGCGCGGGATCGGCGTCGACATCGAGCCGTTCGATGCGCTGGCGGATCCTGGCCTCCATGGCCTCGACGACGGTCGGGCGCCGGGCGCGAATGTCGACGGCGAGCCGCTCGATGTCGTTGCAGCGATCGCGCAACACGGCGGCCAGGTGGGCGCCTTCGCGGGCCCGCGTGGCGGCCATGGCGTCCAGTGCGTCGTCGAGCGCCGCCAGCAGCGTCGCCTCGTCGAGCTGCTCGCCGGGCGCTTCCTCACGCACAACGCCGGGCCAGCGCAGCAGGTCGAGCGCCGTAGGCTCGTCGAGGTCGCCAAAGAGCTTCTCGGCCTGGCGGGTCGTGTCGCGCAGACGCCGCAACAACGCTGCGTCGAGCACCATGGCCGGGGCCTCGTCGTCGGCCCGCCGGAGCGACACCGAGCAGTCCACCTTGCCGCGCGCCAGCCGGGCGCCAATCTCGCGCCTCATCGCGGGCTCGAAGCTGCGCAACGCGTCCGGCATACGGAACTGGACATCGAGATAGCGGTGATTGACGCTTCTGAGCTCGAAACCCAATGTGCCGGCGGCCGTGGCGGCCTCAGCGCGGGCGAAGCCGGTCATGCTGTTGATCGTATCGGTCATCGTGATGCGCCCGGGATGTGCGTCATGTCATGGTTGCGGCGTGCGGCCTGCGTTATCTTCCGGCCTGCTGAGGGGCGACCGCACGTGGCGGACGGCTCGACATCGGCCGGGAGGACAGACACCGCGGGGCGGTGCAGCCCGGAATGATAACGTGCCACCGGATGGCAGGACAGGGCGCGATGACGCGCACACAGTAGCCGAACCGTTTGAAAATCGAATATGCCAAGCTGAGCCTTACGGGCAACCGTAAGGACAATCAGGATCGCGTCGCCATTGCCGTCGGCAACGAGTCGGCGCTGCTCATGGTGTTTGACGGAATGGGCGGGCACTCCGACGGCGCGGTCGCCGCCGAGACCGCGCTGGCCGCCGTGCAGAAGGTTTTCGATGCGACGCCACAGCCCATTTTCGACCCGCAGGGCTTTCTCTATCTGGCCATGAGCGCGGCCCACGAAGCCGTGGTGGCCGTGGCGCGCGATCTCGATGTCGATCAGCGCCCGCGCGCGACCTGCGCCGTATGCCTCGTGCAGGACGACGCTTGTTACTGGGTTCACGTGGGTGATTCCCGCATCTACCTGCTGCGCGATGCCGCTGTGCACCAGGTTACGCGCGACCATTCGCATGTTGAGGTGCTCATCGCCGAGGGCGTGATAAGCCGCTCCGAGGCGCTTGAGCACCCCATGCGCAACTACGTCGAGAGCTGCCTGGGCGGCGATGACGCATTGCCGGGCATTACGGTGTCGCGCCGACACGAGTTGCACCCGGGCGACGTCTTGCTGCTCTGCAGCGATGGCCTCTGGTCGGGTCTCAGTGACCCGGAGATCGTCAAGCTGGCCTACGAGTCGGCGGCACCGTTTCCCACGGTGCTCAAGGTCATGTGCGAAGTGGCCATCAAGAACAACGGCAAGCGCGCGGACAACACGTCCGTCACGGCCTTGCGCTGGTTGCCCTGACACGCGACGCGACCGGCCGGGGGGCGCAGGCGGTATAATCCGCCGCCCCGCGTTACCCGAGCTTGCACCATGCAACGACCCAGTGGCCGCGCCAGCAATGCGCTGCGCGACATCAGTATTCAGCCCCATTACACCCGCAACGCCGCTGGCTCGGTACTCATCGCCTGCGGCGGCACGCGCGTGTTGTGCACGGCCAGCGTCGAGGACCGGGTGCCGCCGTTCTTGCGCGGCAAGGGGTCAGGCTGGGTCACGGCCGAGTACGGCATGTTGCCCGGCTCGACGCACAGCCGCGTGTCGCGTGAGGCCGCGCGCGGCAAGCAGTCCGGGCGCACGCTCGAGATCCAGCGACTCATCGGCCGCAGCCTGCGTGCGGTCGTCGATCTCAAGGCGCTCGGCGAGCGCACCGTGACGCTCGACTGCGACGTACTGCAGGCCGACGGCGGCACGCGCACCGCGTCGATCACGGGCGCCTACGTCGCACTCATGCTGGCCGTCGCACGCCTTCGGGAACAGGGGCTGCTCAAGGCGAGCCCCGTGCACGGCGCCGTTGCCGCTGTGTCTGTGGGCATTTACCGGGGCGAGCCTGTGCTCGATCTGGACTACCCGGAAGACTCCGAGGCCGAGACGGACATGAATGTCGTCATGAATGATGCCGGCGGCTTTATTGAGGTGCAGGGCACGGCCGAGGGGCACGCGTTCCGGCGCGACGAGCTTGACCGCCTGCTCGACCTCGCAAGCCAGGGCATCGACGCACTCATGGTCGCCCAGCGGGAAGCGCTGGCGTGACCGCGACGCGCTCGGAGCTCGTGCTCGCCACGGGCAACGTGGGCAAGCAGCGCGAGCTCGAGGCGCTACTCGCGGGGCTCGACGTTACGGTGCGCCTGCAGTCGGCCTTCGGTTTGTCTTCGGCTGAGGAAACCGGCCTGACCTTCGTCGAGAACGCCATCCTCAAGGCGCGCCATGCCGCGCGCGAAACGGGGCTGCCGGCGCTGGCCGACGACTCGGGACTCGAGGTCGACGCACTGGACGGTGCGCCGGGCGTGTATTCGGCGCGTTATGCCGGGCCCGAGGCCAGCGATACCGACAACGTCGACAAGTTGCTCGCGGCACTCGCCGAGACCCCCGACGACGACCGGGGTGCCGCGTTTCGCTGTGTGGTGGTGTTGCTGCGCCATGCCGATGACCCGGCGCCGATCATTTGCGAGGGCCGCTGGCCGGGACAGATTGCGCGCCGGCCTGCGGGTTCGGGGGGCTTTGGCTACGACCCCGTATTCTTCGTGCCCGAGTACGCGGTCACGGCCGCAGAGCTCGAGGCGACGACCAAGAATGCCGTGAGCCACAGGGCGCAGGCGCTGGCGGCGCTGCGACCGGCGCTTGAGGCCTGGTGCGCAGGTGGCCACTGAGCTGCCGCCGCTGTCGGCCTACCTGCACCTGCCCTGGTGCCTGGCCAAGTGCCCGTACTGCGACTTCAACAGCCACCGGGTCCCTGATGCGCCGGACACGGCGCGCGCGGCCTACGTCGACGCGCTGGTGCTAGACATTGAGCAGCAGGCACTCGGCGTCGCGGGACGCGTTGTCGAGACCGTGTTTCTGGGCGGCGGCACGCCGTCGCTATTCACGCCCGAGGAGATTGGCCGTGTCCTTCGCGCACTCGAGCAGGCCGTGAGCCTGTCTGCCGACGCCGAGATCACCATGGAGGTCAATCCGGGCGCACTCGAGCGCGGCAGTTTCGCGGGCTACCGAGCCGCGGGCGTCAACCGCGTGTCGATCGGTGGTCAGAGCTTCGATGCGGCGCAGCTCCGGCGGCTGGGGCGCCTGCACGATCCCGCGGCCATCGGCAACGCCGTAGACGCGGCGCGCCAGGCGGGCTTTGAGCGCATCAACGTCGACATCATGTACGCGCTGCCCGGGCAATCCGTCGGAGCCGCGGTCGCCGATGCGCGTGCCGCGGTCGCACTGGACCTGACCCACGTGTCGCATTACCAGCTCACGCTGGAGCCCAACACGGTGTTCCATGCGCAGCCGCCTGTGCTGCCCGGCGATGACGAGGTCGCCGACATGATGCAGGCGACCGAAGCCGTGTTTGCCGACGCGGGGCTCTCCCGCTACGAAGTCTCGGCGTTGGCCGCGCCCGGCGAGGCCTGTCGGCACAATCTCAATTACTGGGGTTTCGGTGACTACCTGGGGCTTGGCGCGGGTGCTCACGGCAAGCTCAGTGACGGCGAGTCGGTTGCGCGCACGGTCCGGCCCAGTCACCCGCGGGGGTACATTGACGCCGTTGCGGCGGGCGCCGGCGTGGTCTCGCAATCCGTGTCGGGGTCGACGCTTGTGTTTGAGTACATGCTTAATGCATTGCGGCTCGTCGACGGCTTTTCTCTGCGGGATTTCGAGGCCCGCACGGGCTTGCCGCGGGCGGCCGTGACGGCGCGTCTGACCCGGGCCGCAGAACGTGGGCTCATGCTCGAGCGCGAGGACCATATTTGGCAGCCGACAGCGCTGGGCGCGCGCTTTCTCAACGACCTGCAGGCGCTGTTTCTCGATTGACAGAGGCTGCAATCTGGATTTCGTTATTCACATCCGCCGGCGCGCCGCTGAAAACGTAAGGCAGAATGCCACTCGCCTACAGTCAGCACTTCAGAAGCGACGATAAACAACTGAAAAACATAGTTATTATTTTTTGGCGATATTTTAACCATTTTAGGGACCGCCCCCGTGGCATGCGGGATTCAGGCCGTTGCCCAAAATCAATTCACAGACTTATCCACAGGATTTGTGGATAACCGGAGCGGCGCGGTCCGTAGCTTGTCAAAGACAGGCCCGGCCTTTATAGTACGCGGCCTTTTTCCTGACGCGGCGCAGCATTCGCGCGCCTGAGGTCCTGAAATGAAAGCTGAGATCCACCCCGAGTACACCGAGATCACGGTGACCTGCAGCTGCGGGGCAAGCTTCAAGACGCGCTCCACGCTAGGCGAAGACCTGCAGGTCGAAGTGTGCGCTTCCTGCCACCCGTTCTACACGGGCAAGCAGAAGATCCTCGACTCCGGCGGTCGCGTAGACCGCTTCAAGCGTCGTTACGGCAAGTAATCGGCGTCGCGGCGAACCCGACGAATGTCGCAAGGCGCAGTCGGGTCGTCGCCATATACAATAAGTGTTCGCGCCATCAGGCGCGCCACTGAGTCTGGAATCATCCGCATGGAGCACTGCCCCCGATGAGCGACAAGACGTACACCCTCACCGCACCGGATGGTCGATCTGCCGAACTGCCTGCGATGAGCGGCACAGTCGGCCCCGACGTCGTCAACATCGGTTCGCTGTACAAACAGCTGGGCATCTTCACCTACGATCCGGGCTTCGTCTCAACGGGCAGCTGCGAATCCGAAATCACCTTCATTGATGGCAATGAGGGCGTGCTCATGTACCGCGGTTACCCCGTGGAGCAGCTTGCCGAGCACTCGCACTTCGTCGAGGTTTGTTACCTGTTGCTGAACGGCGTGCTGCCCACGGCCGACGAACTCGACCAGTTCACGGACTCGATCCGGCGTCACACGATGCTCAACGAGTCGCTGCTGCGCTTCTACAACGGGTTCCATCACGACGCGCACCCCATGGCCATGGTGTCGGGCGTCGTCGGTTCTATGTCGGCGTTCTACCACGACTCCACGGACATCACGAACCCCAAGCACCGCGAGATTTTCGCGCACCGCATCATCGCCAAGCTGCCGACGATTGCCGCGGCCGCTTACAAGCACTCGATCGGTCAGCCGTTCATCTACCCGCGCAACGATCTCGACTACTGCAGCAACATCCTGAACATGTTCTTCGGGGTACCCGCGGAGCCTTACCAGATCGACCCCGTTGCCGCCGAAGCACTCGATCTGCTCTTCATCCTGCACGCCGACCACGAGCAGAACTGCTCGACGTCGACGGTACGCATGGCCGCGAGCTCGAGCGCGAACCCGTACTCGGCCATCGCCGCTGGCATCTCGGCGCTCTGGGGCCCCGCGCACGGCGGCGCCAACGAAGCCGTGCTCGAGATGCTCGAGGAAATCGGCGACCGCAAGAACATCGAGAAGTACGTCGCCAAGGCCAAAGACAAGAACGACCCGTTCCGTCTCATGGGCTTCGGCCACCGCGTCTACAAGAACTTCGATCCGCGCGCGACGATCATTCGCGAGATGTGCCACAAGGTCCTCAAGAACCTGGGCCAGGTCGACACGCCGCTGTTCGAACTCGCACTCGAGCTCGAACAGGTCGCACTCAAGGACGAGTACTTCATCGAGAAGAACCTCTACCCCAACGTCGATTTCTACTCGGGCATCATTTACCGCGCGCTGGGGATCCCGACATCGATGTTCACGGTGATGTTTGCCATCGGCCGTGCCGTGGGATGGGTCGCTCACTGGGACGAGATGATCAGCGAGCCGGGCCGACGCATCAGCCGCCCGCGTCAGCTCTACACGGGCAGCGACAAGCGCGACTACGCGCCCATCGAAAAACGCTGATCGGTGTTGGCGCCGGACTGGCGCCCCGCCTCAACTTGCAAGCAGCCGTTTGACCTTCTTGATCGACGCCCGTCGCATGGGTTTGCCGTCGACAGGTGACAGCGGCGCCTGGCGCAAGCCGTCGTAAGCGAACACAGTCGCCTCGATCGTCAACGCGTTCCAGTCGAACCGGTAACCGGGGTAAGCGCAGCTCTGGTCGCGGCGTACGCGCAGCCGGCGTTCGAACAGGCGGTGTTCGATACCGCGCGCTTCGAGGAACCAGGCGACGTCTTCAGCCGAGTCCGTGAACACGTGCAGATTGGCGGGCGCATCCGAGGCCGCGGTGCCCGCAAGTAACGGACCGACGAGCCGCGGTTCGAACTCCACCATTTCGTGCATCACCTCGAGGGCCAGACCGCGCCGCCGGTGCAGCGACTGGAAATGGTCTTCCTCTTCGTAGATGCGGCGGTGCTCGATGAGTGCCGCCTCGACCTCGATATTGCTTGGCAGCGTGCCGTGCTGATCGAGGCCGAGACGTTCAGCAGCCTTGCGTTTGGCGGCGTGAAAGTCCGTGACGCCGTGGTCAGCCATGATGCGCGCTGCCTCCTGGGCCACGCTCAGACGTGAACGTTCGTTGCCGTTCGGCGGCGACATCAGACTTCCCTGGTTGCCAGCAGCACTGCGCGGATTAACTCAGAAAACGTCGTCAAGCTCAACGGGTGTTTCGTCATCGCCGTAGGGCGAGATCGTGGGCGCGTCGTCGCGACGCTCGGGTTCGGTGCCGTCGATGAAGGTTTCGAAAATGAAATTGGTTTCGCCGACACCCGCGAGCGATCCGTCCTTGGGCGAGATGCGAACGGTGACGAGACCCGGCGGCTGCGGATACGCGCGCTCCGGTGCGCCGGCCATGGCGTCGCGCATGAAGTGGATCCACATGGGCAGCGCCGTGCGGCCGCCCTCTTCGCCTGCGCCCAGCGGCTCGTCGCTGTCGAAGCCAACCCAGGCGACGACGGCCAGGTCCGGGTTAAAGCCAGCGAACCACGCGTCGCGCTGGTCGTTGGAGGTGCCTGTCTTGCCGGCGAGGTCATTGCGGCCCAGCGTCATCGCACGTACGCCGGTGCCGCGTCGGATCACGTCGCGCATGAGGTCCTGCACGATCCACACGTTGGTGGCCGGCACCACGCGCTCGGCGATGCGGTCTGCACCGATCTGCTCGGCCAGTTCTTCGGCCGTCAGCATCGGCATGCGCGTGCCGTCTTCGGCGCCGGGCACCGAAACGCGCCGCGCAAGCGCTGCGGTCGGGTCGCAGGCCGAACACACCATGCGCGGTGTCGCCGCCTCGAGCAGTGTGCCGTCGGCGAGTTCGATGCGGTCGATGTAGTAAGGGGTTACGCGGTAGCCGCCATTTGCGAGCACGGCGTAAGCGCTGGCGAGTTCGAGCGGCGGCACCGCGCCGCTGCCGAGCGCCAGCGACAGGTTGCTGGGCAGGGCTTCGTCGCCAAAGCCAAATGCGCGGATGTGACGGCGTGCCGCCGATACGCCCATGTTGAGCACCATGCGCACGGAGACGAGGTTCAGTGAGCGACGCAGCGCCTCGCGCATCCGGATCTCGCCAAAGAAGCGGCCGCTGTAATTCTTCGGGCGCCAGACGCCCTCGTACTCGGCCGACTCGATGACGATCGGTGCGTCATTGATGGTGCTCGCCGCCGTGAAGCCGTTGGCCAGCGCGGCGGAATAAATGAATGGCTTGAAGCTCGAGCCCGGTTGCCGCTTCGCCTGTACGGCGCGGTTGAACTTGCTGGCCGCGTAGTCGAAGCCGCCCGTCAGCGCCGCGACGGCGCCGTCGCTTGGGTCGAGTGCGACGATGGCGCCCTGCGACTCGGGCAGTTGCGCCAGCGCCGGGAAGCCCGACACCGTATCGATGACATAGATGAGGTCACCTGGCGCCAGGATGTCGTCAACGGATTCGGGTTTGTCGCCGATGCGGTTGCGGTCTATGTGTGCGGCCGCCCAGCTCATGCCCTGCCAGGGGATGCGCGCCGTTTCGCCGCCCGCTAAACGGATGCTCGCCGTATTGGTCGCGACATCGGTGGCAGTGACGAGCGCTGTACGCAGCCCGCCGGGTTCGGCGAAGTCGGACAGCGCCTGCTCGATCGCGGGCTCGTCGCTGCCGTCGAGTTCGAGCGTCGCCAGTGCCCCACGATAGCCGTGGCGCCGATCGTATTCGAGCAGGCTGTCGCGCACGGCGTAGTTGGCCGCGCGTTGCATGCTGCTGTCGATGGTCGTGAAGACGTTGTAGCCGCGCGTGGTGATGTCGGTGCCGTAGCGGTTGACGAGATCGCGGCGCACCATTTCGGCCAGGTAGGGGGCCGAGAGTTCGATGGCCGGACCGTGCAGCTTCGAGAGCATCGGGTGGTCCATGGCCTCGCGGTATTGCGCATCGTCGATGTAGCCGAGGTCGAGCATGCGGCCCAACACGTAAGTGCGACGGCTTTTCGCGTACTCGGGGCCATTCACCGGGTTGGCGCGCGACGGCGCCGGCAGCACGCCGGCCAGAGTGGCGGCCTCGGCGATGTTGAGTTCAGCCAGGTCGCGATCGAAGTAGATCTGCGCTGCAGCACCCACACCGTAGGCGCGCTGCCCGAAGAACATCTTGTTCAGGAAGAGCGTCATGATCTCTTCCTTGGTGAACTCCTGCTCGATCTTGTAGGCCAGGAACGCCTCGCGCAGCTTGCGCACAATGGTGCGGTCACGCGAGAGGAAGTAGTCGCGCGTGAGCTGCTGCGTCAGCGTGCTCGTGCCCCGCGCCGAGCGGCGTGACACGGTGGCGACGACCAATGCCCGGGCCAGCGCGACGGGATCGATACCACCGTGCTCGAAAAAGCGCTTGTCCTCTGCGGCCACGAAGGCGTGCACCACATAGTCCGGGATCTCCTCCCAGGTGACGGGAATGCGCCGCCGCTCGCCGATTTCCTGAATGAGCCGTCCGTCACGGCTGTACACCCGCAGCGGCACTTCGAGCGGGATGTCCCGCACCGTGGCCGCGTCGGGCAGGTTCGGCAGGGCGTAGTGGTAGGCCGAAAACACGGCGCCAGCGGCCCCAATCGTCAACGCCAGACCCAGAGTCGCGCCCAACACCGCGATTCGAATAGGGATTTTGTACTTCAAGCTGAGATTTCGGTCCTTGTCACTGCGAGGCGTATTATGCATATTGATGTGTCCGCGGGGGGACACAATCGCCGGGTACGCCGTGACGCACGCAAATGGGGAGGTGCGTCACCCTCAACCATCCTGTCAACGGTACCTGGTTCACAGAATCCACGTTAAATGCTGCCGTAGCATACGAATGTCTAAAAGCGGTACGCAGTCACATTTTATTCGTACAAACGTTGATATATAGTTAACTTCGATTTTTCAGGCGATCGGCAATAAAAAGTCGTAAGTTATTAATTTCTAAGGAAGAACTGAGTGCTTTTCGGCAAGAAAAACCGTACGTTGCTGGGGCTCGACATTACGACTTCGTCGATCAAGCTGGTCGAGCTGTCTGAGGCCGGTCGGGGCTACCGGGTCGAGTCTTACGCAGCTGAGGCCACGCCCGCCAATTCTATTAACGACAAGGCCATCGTCGACGCTCAGGCTGTCGGCGAAGCTGTGCGCCGCGCGGTGAAGCGCTCGGGCAGCAAGGCGCGCGATGTCGCGATTGCCATCAGCGGCGACGCGGCCATTACCAAGACCATCCAGATGTCGGCCGGCTTGTCCGAAGCCGAAATGGAAGGTCAGGTCGAGATTCAGGCGGATCAGTACATTCCCTTCCCCATGGAAGAGGTCAGCTACGACTTCGAGGTCATTGGCCCGAACGAAGCCGACCCTGAAATGAACGACGTCCTGCTCGTCGCGACGCGGACCGACAATGTCGACCAGCGTCAGGCCGCCGTGCAGGCTGCCGGGCTCAAGGCCTCGGTTGTCGACGTTGAGGCCTTTGCCCTCGAGAACGCCTGCCGCCTGCTGACCCACCAGATTCCGAACAACGGCATTGGCCAGTCCGTCGCCGTCGTCGACCTGGGCGCCAGCAACACCACCTTCGGCGTGTTGCAGGACATGAAGGTCATCTACACCCGTGACTTCGCCTTTGGCGGCCAGCAGCTCACGGAAGAAATCATGCGGACCTACGGCCTGTCGATGGAAGACGCGGGCCGCGCCAAGAAAGAGGGCGGTCTGCCCAGCAACTATGAACCCGAAGTGCTCGACCCGTTCCTCGACGACGTGACGCAGCAGGTCAGCCGCTCGCTGCAGTTCTACCTGGCGTCGGGCGGTGGTCGTGAGCAGCCGGACCTGATTCTCGTGTCGGGCGGTTGCGCAAACATTCCGGGCATCGCCGACCTCATCGCGAGTCGCGTCGGTATACCGACCGAGATCGGGGACCCGCTGGGCCAGATGAAAGTATCTGCACGCGCCAAAGGTCAGGGTGTGCAACGCGACGCCTGTGCACTGCTGACAGCGTGCGGCCTGGCATTGAGGAGCTTTGACTAATGCCGAAGATTAACCTGCTGCCGTGGCGCGACGAGCAACGCAAGGAGCGCCAGAAGGTATTCCTGATTTCCGTTGCCGGCGCCGTTGTCGTTGGTCTCGGTGTCATCGCAGCGACCAATTTCGTCTTCGCGAGCCGCATCGACTACCAGCAGGACCGCAACGACCTGCTCCGCGGCGAGATCAAGAAGCTCGACGAGCGCATCAAGGATATTGATGGCATCGAGGAGCAGAAGGATCGCCTGCTCGCACGCATGGAAGTCATCGAGCAACTGCAGCAAAGCCGTCCCGAGGTCGTGCACCTGTTCGACGAGCTGACGCGGACGCTGCCTGACGGCGTGCACCTCGACTCCGTCACGCAGAGCGGGCGCAGTGTGAAGATTTCGGGCGTGGCACAGTCATCGACGCGTGTGTCGTCGTACATGCGCAACGTCAACGAGTCCGGGTGGCTCGAAAATCCGGATCTCGAAAAAATCGAAACGGTGTCGGGCGGGCGCCAGCGCGAACGGTTCTCGTTCGAGCTCAGCGCACGCCAGAAGAGCACCGATCCGGAAGAGAACGGGGGTGAGCAATGAGCGTGCTCGACGATCTGCAGGCGCTAGATATCAACGACATTGGTCGCTGGCCGCTCGGCTTCCGCATCGCGGCCATCGTGCTCGTGTTCCTGCTCGTGTCTGCCGGCGGTGTCTACATGACCATCGTCAAGGACAAGCAGGTCACGCTCGAGCGCGAACAGGGCAAAGAGCAGGAGCTGCGCGGCACGTTTGAGAACAAGCAGCGCAAGGCCGCCAACTACGAAGAGTACAAGTCACAGCTCGTCGAGATGGAGCAGTCCTTCGGTGCCATGCTGCGTCAGCTGCCCGGTGAAACAGAGATTCCGAACCTGATTATCGATATTTCACAGACGGGCCTGGCCGCCGGCCTCGAAGAGAAGCTGTTTGAACCCCAGGACGAGATCCAGAAGGAGTTCTACGCCGAGAAGCCGATCAAGATTCGGCTCACGGGCAGCTACCACGCGTTTGCCAACTTTGCGTCCAGCGTTGCGGCGCTGCCGCGCATCGTGACGCTGCACGACATCAAGATCGTGCCGGAGTCACGCGGCAACCTCGCAGACCCCGATGAACTGACGCTGGACGTCACCGCCAAGACGTACCGCTACCTGGATGAAGAGGGCTAGCCGAGCATGTCCGCCAACCGAAATTCGTTGACGCGCATCCGCCGCGCCGCTCTGTGCGCGATTGCCGCTGCCACGCTGGCCCTCACGGGTTGCGGCGGCGACATGGATGATCTTGAGCGCTACGTTGACCAGATCAAGAGCCGACCCGGAAAGCGCCCCGACCCGCTGCCCGAGATCAAGCCTTACGAAACGTTTACCTACATCGCCGATGCCGAAGGTCTGCGCTCGCCGTTCGAGCCCGACACCCCCGCGGCGGCCAGCGGCGGCGGCAGTGGTGGCGTGCGTCCCGATACGACGCGCAGCCGTGAGTACCTTGAAGAATTCCCGCTCGACTCGTTCGACATGGTCGGCACGCTCACCATGGCTGGTAACACCTACGGTCTGCTCCGGGCACAGGACGGTCTCGTGCACCGCGTCCTGCCCGGCAACTACATCGGGCAGAACGACGGTCGCATTACCGAGATCACCGAGTCGGAAATCGAATTGACAGAAATCGTGTCCAACGGGATCGGCGGCTACATCGAACGCGATGTCGCTATCGCCCTTGCAAATTAGGCCAGAGACAATGGCATTCGGAGAACAGACAATGAAGCGCACCACAAACGCGGCGCAACCGACACGGACCAGACGCACCTGGCACGGCATTGCCGCTGCCTGCAGTCGTGCTTTTGGCATCGCCGCTCTCGGCTTTGCGTTGTTCGTCCCGTCGGTCCAGGCCCAGGAAGAAGCTGCCAACGGGCTGCGCGACATTCAGATTCAGTCGCTGCCTGATCGCGGTATCGAGTTGCGGCTCATCATGCGTGAGAGCGCACCCGAGCCGCTGACATTCACGATCGACAGCCCGGCGCGCATCGTTCTCGATATTCCGGACACGGCGCTCGAGATCGGCACGCGTCGCCAGCAGGTCGACCTCGGCCCGCTCGACACCGTACTCATGGCGGAAGCCGGCGGCCGCACGCGCGCCGTGCTCAACCTCTCGCAGCTCGTTGAGTACGAGACACGTGTGTCGGGTAACGCCATTATTGTGACGCTGGCCGGCGGTGCCACCGGCGCCTCTTCGGGTGCAACGACGTTTTCGTCCGCCCCCTCGTCAGCGCAACAGAACTACTCGGGCCCGCGCGCCATTGATAACGTCGACTTCCGCCGCACCCGCGACGGTGGTGGCCGCATCGTCGTGACGCTCACGGACCCGTCTACGCCCGTCGATATTCGTCAGGAAGGTGGCCGGGTCATCGCATTGTTCAAGGGCACGCAGCTGCCCGACGACCTGCTGCGTCGCCTCGACGTGCAGGATTTCGCCACGCCAGTCACCACGGTCGACACGATTCGCGTCAACGACGACGTGCGGCTTGTGATTACGGCAGACGGCGCTTATGAGCAGCTGGCTTACCAGTCCGACGGCACCTTCGCCATCGAAATCACGCAAGTCGTCGACCAGGTGGTCGAGGGCGGCCTGTTCACCGAGGACAAGGAGTACTTCGGCGAGCGCGTCACGCTCAACTTCCAGGACATCGAGGTCCGCGCCGTACTCCAGGTACTGGCCGAAATCTCGGGTCGCAACATCGTCGTCTCGGACACGGTGTCGGGCAGCCTGACGCTGCGCCTGAAGAATGTGCCCTGGGATCAGGCGCTCGACATTGTCATGACCACGCGCGGTCTCGACAAGCGCGAGAACGGCAACGTCATCATCGTCGCACCGGCGACGGAAATCGCTGCGCGCGAGCAGGCTGACCTCGAGTCGAAAGCCGCGATCCAGGAATTGGAGCCCGTGTACTCCGAGTTCCTGCAGATCAACTACGCCAAGGCAGGCGACATGGCGACGCTCATCAACGACGGCATCCTCACCGAGCGCGGTGCGGTGTCGATCGACGAGCGCACCAACACGCTGCTGCTTCGCGACACGGCTGACAGCCTGCGCAACATCCGCCGCCTCGTACAGGAACTCGATGTTCCCGTGCAGCAGGTGCTCATCGAGTCGCGCATCGTGACGGTCAACGACGACTTCACACGTGAACTCGGCGCACGCCTGGGCCTGACGGCACTCGACAGCTCGGATCCCGACAACCTCGTGGCCGTAACGGGTACCGCCAACAACGCCAACAACATCGTGGCGTCGGCGACGGACAACATCGCTTCGGGCGTACCCACGTCGCCGTTCCCCGTGAACGTCGGTACGGCGTTCGACCGCTACAACGTGAACCTGCCGATCGCCAACCCGGCCGGTACGTTCGCGCTGGCCATTCTCGAGTCAGACTATATCGTCGACCTCGAGTTGTCGGCGTTGCAGGCCGAGGGTCGCGGTGAAATCGTATCGAGCCCGCGCGTCGTCACGGCCAACCAGACAGAAGCTGTGATCAAGCAGGGCGTCGAGATTCCCTTCCAGGAAGCGGCGGCCAGTGGCGCTACCGCGGTGACGTTCAAGGAAGCGGTACTGTCGCTCACGGTCACGCCGCAAATCACGCCCGATGGCAACATCGCCATGGATCTGCGCGTGAGCCAGGACACGGTCGGCCAGGTCTTCACTGTCATTGGCGGTGGCGCGATTCCCAGTATCGACACCCGCGAAGTTCAGACGCAGGTGCTTGTCAGCAACGGCCAGACGGTCGTACTCGGCGGCATCTACGAGACCGAAGTTCGTGAGACGGTCTCCAAGGTACCGCTGCTCGGCGACATTCCGGGTCTCGGCCACCTGTTCAAGACGACGCAGCGCATCAACAACAAGTCTGAGCTTCTGATCTTCGTCACGCCGAAGATTCTCGAGGAAGGCTCGTTCATCGGCCCCTAACGTCTGCGCGACCACCTCAGGGTGCGTATCATGCTGCCGCCGGCCCCGACTCTGTCGGGTGCCGGCGGCGGCGTTTTTGTCTGAGCGTTTTGTCGTGTGAGTGACCGGATTTTTCTCGTTGGGCCCATGGGTGCCGGCAAGTCGGCTGTCGGCAAGGCGCTCGCGCGTTCGCTGCGGCTCGACTTCGAGGATTCCGACCAGGTCATCGAGGCACGCACGGGCGTGGATATCGGCTTTATCTTCGAGAAGGAGGGTGAGCCGGGGTTTCGGCGGCGCGAGGCCGAGGCCATCGACAGGCTGAGCCGCCGCGATGGCATCGTCTTGGCCACGGGGGGTGGCGCCGTCGTGACGCCCGCCAACCGGCGCCGGCTGGGTCGCCGCGGCACCGTGGTGTACCTGGTTGCCACGCCCGAGCAGCAGTACGCGCGAGTCCGTCACTCCACGCACCGCCCGCTTATCGACACCGCTGACCCGCAGGCGGCGCTGCGCAAGCTGTTCGAAATCCGCGACCCGCTATACCGCGGCATTGCCGACATTGTCGTCGAAACCGACGGCGCCCGCGTGGCCGAGGTGGCGCGGCGGATTCGAACGGAACTCGAGGCGCTCCGCGACCGCTGACCCGGCGCCAAATGCGTTATCCTCGCGGGCCATGAACGGACCCAGTCACAGCGCGACGCAGACGCTGCGCGTCGATCTCGGCGAACGCGCCTACGACATCCATGTCGGCCAGGGTCTCATCAGCGCACCCGCGTCTTTTGACGGCGCCATTGTGGGCCGCGATGTGCTCCTGGTCAGCAACGAGACGGTGGCGCCGCTCTACGGTGAGGCGCTGCGTGCGGGCCTTGCCGATTACCGGGTGTCCGAGCACGTGCTGCCGGACGGTGAGCAATACAAGTCGCCCGAGCAGGCGCTTGGCATCATCGACACAGCGCTGGCCGCAGGCGCGGGGCGCGACCTCACGATCGTGGCGCTGGGCGGTGGCGTCGTCGGTGACATGGCCGGCTTCGCGGCGGCATGCTTCATGCGCGGCGTTCGCTTCGTGCAGGTACCCACGACGCTGCTGGCGCAGGTCGACTCCTCGGTCGGCGGCAAGACGGGCGTCAACCATCCTGCGGGCAAGAATTTGATCGGCGCTTTTCATCAGCCTGTACGCGTGGTCATCGACACCGACACGCTGAAGACATTGCCGCCACGCGAGTACGCGGCCGGCCTGGCCGAAGTCATCAAGTACGGTGCCATCACCGACCTCGAGTTCCTGGGTTGGCTGGAGCGCAACATGGCGCGCCTGCGTGACGGTGACACCGAGGCGCTGCGTCACGCCATCGTGCGGTCCTGCGCACTCAAGGCTGCTGTGGTCAGCGAGGACGAGCGCGAGGCCGGGCGGCGCGCGATCCTCAATTTCGGGCACACCTTCGGACACGCCATCGAGGCCTGCACGGGCTTCGGCCCCTGGTTGCACGGCGAAGCCGTGGGTGCCGGTATGCGCATGGCCGCGCAGATGGGTGACATTGATACCGCGAGTCGTGACCGACTCGATGCGCTCATCGATGCCGCGGGCCTGCCGCAGCCGCCTGACGACATTGCTGCAGACGATTTGCTCGCGGCCATGGGCCACGACAAGAAGGTCCAGGCCGGCAAGATCCGGCTCGTGCTGTTGCGGCGTCTGGGCGATGCCTTCCTGACTGATGACTACGATTCCGACCGGCTCTACGCCGTACTGGCCGGACATGGCTGAGCTCGCGGCCTGGGCGGCGCACCCCGAGACGTCGCGCGGTCGCATTCACGACGAACCCGCGCCGCCACGGCGCAACCCGTACCAGCGCGACCGCGATCGCATCGTGCATAGCAATGCGTTTCGCCGGCTCATGTACAAGACCCAGGTCTTCGTCAATCACGAGGGCGACCACTACCGAACGCGGCTCACACACTCGCTGGAGGTCGCCCAGATCGCGCGCACGATCGCGCTGGTTCTGGGTCTCAACGAGACGCTGACGGAAGCGATTTGTCTCGCCCATGATTTGGGTCACACACCCTTCGGTCACGCGGGACAAGACGCGCTCAATGCCTGCATGCGCAACCACGGCGGCTTCGAGCACAACCTGCAGTCGCTGCGCATCGTCGACACGCTCGAGGAGCGCTACGCCGACTTTGATGGACTCAATCTGACCTTCGAAGCGCGCGAGGGCATCCTGAAGCACTGCTCAAAACGCAACGCCGAAGCACTGGGCGAGCTGGGCCGTCGATTCATCGAACGCACACAGCCGGGTGCCGAGGCGCAGCTCGCTGACCTGGCCGACGCCGTGGCCTACAACAACCACGATGTCGATGACGGCCTGCGCGCGGGGCTGCTCGACATCGAAGCGCTACGGGGGGAGCCGCTGTTTAACGAGCCCTACCGCGAGGTCACGTCGAAGCATCCGCGTCTCGCGCGCGAGCGGCTCATCTACGAGGTCAAGCGGCGCATGATCGCACGCGTCGTCTACGACCTCATCGACACGAGCCGCGCACAGCTTGAGGCGGCCGCTCCCGCCGACATCGAGGCCGTTCGACGGCATGGCCAGCGACTCGTCGGCTTTTCCGAATCAGTCGGCGAGAGCCACCGGGCACTGAAGCGCTTTCTCTACGCCAATCTCTACAGCCACCCAGATGTCGTGCGCATGCAGGAGCGCGCGCGTGACACCGTGACGGCGTTGTACGAAGCTTATACGGACGACCCGACGCGCATCTCGGCGGATTTTGCGGCACGGGTCGCCGCGGGTGCGCCGCTGCATCGTGGCGTCGCCGACTACATTGCGGGCATGACCGACCGTTTCGCGATCACCTGTCACCAGCGACTGCAAGACTAAACGGGCCTTCGTCCGCCGCCCGGGTAGGCTAGAATACGGCGCGGGACCAGCGGGGACACACCCAGCAGTGAGCAAAGATATCGCGGCCGAAGATCGCCTGATCTTCGCACTCGACGTGCCTGACGCCGACGCGGCGCGGGCACTCGTCGACGAACTCGGCGACGCCGTCACGTTCTACAAGATCGGTCTCGAGCTGGCCATGCGCGAGGGCTACTTCGAGCTGCTCGACTGGCTCATCGCCCGCGGCAAGAAGACCTTCATCGACGTCAAGCTGTTCGACGTGCCTGCGACCGTCGCGGCTGCCGTTCGCAACCTGTCGGCGCGCGGCGCAACCTTTTGCACCGTGCACGGCAACCAGTCGATCATGGAGGCTGCGGCCGCCGAGAAGGGCGACCTCAAGATCCTCGGCGTGACGGTACTCACGAGCCTGGATCGCGGCGATCTCGACGACCTGGGTTTCGATTGCGACATTAGTGCGCTCGTGCTGTCACGCGCGCGTCGTGCGCTGGAAGCCGGTTGTGACGGTGTGATTTCCTCGGGCCTCGAGGTGCCGCGCCTGCGCCAGTATGTCGATGATCGCCTGCTTGTGGTCTGCCCGGGCATCCGCCCCGTCGAGAACCGCCCGGCTGACGACCAGAAACGCGTCGTCAGCGTCGAGCAGGCGTTTGCCAATGGCGCGGACCACATCGTGGTCGGCCGGCCCATTCGCAATGCGCCGTCGCCGCGCGCGGCGGCCGAATCGATCGTCGAGACGATCCGACAGCACTTCAACTAGACCTGGCATCAGGGACCCCGATGAGCGAACTCAAGAACGATCTGTTGCTACGCGCGCTGATGCGCCAACCCGTACCGCGCACGCCCGCCTGGATGATGCGCCAGGCCGGACGCTACCTGCCCGAGTACCGCGCCACGCGCGCCGAGGCTGGCGATTTCATGTCGCTGTGTCGCAACGCCGATCTCGCCTGCGAGGTAACCTTGCAGCCGCTGCGTCGCTACGCGTTCGACGCGGCCATTCTGTTCTCGGACATCCTCACGGTGCCGGACGCGATGGGCCTCGGTCTTTACTTCTCGGCGGGCGAAGGCCCACGCTTCGAGCGTCGCATCGAAAGTGCAGCCGATGTCGAGAAGCTACCCGTCCCCGACGTTGAGGACACGCTGGGCTACGTCATGAATGCCGTGCGCACCATCCGCGGCGCGCTCGAGGGCAGTGTGCCGCTGATCGGGTTTGCGGGCAGCCCCTGGACCGTCGCGACCTACATGGTCGAAGGCGGCAGCAGCAAGAACTACGAGAACATCAAAGGGCTGCTCTACAGTGACCCCAAGGCCGCCGATGCGCTCATCGCCAAGCTCGCGACTGTAACCACGAACTACCTCAACGCGCAGATTCGCGCGGGCGCCCAGGCCGTGATGGTGTTCGACACCTGGGGCTCGGTGCTCGAGCCTGAGGCCTACCGCCGTTTTTCGCTGTCGGGCATGCAGGCCATCGTCGACGGTCTGATTCGCCATCACGACGGACGCGATGTGCCTGTGGTGCTGTTTACGAAAGGCGCCGGCACCCGGCTCAACATCATGACCGAAACGGGTTGCGATGCGCTGGGCGTCGACTGGACCACGGACCTGGCAGAGGCACGGGAACTCACAGGCGACCGCGTGGCGTTGCAAGGCAACATGGACCCGTCGTTGCTCTACGCGAGCGACGACGCCATCCGCGCGGGCGTGAAGCGCGTGCTCGACAGTTACGGTGATGGTCCGGGCCACGTATTCAACCTGGGACACGGCATCCACCCTGAGATCGACCCCGCCAAAGTGGGCGTCATGGTGGACACGGTCCGCGAATACAGTCCGCGCTTTCACAGTTCGGATTGACCGCGGCCATGGATCGCAATGCCGATCCGGATCCGATACGCCGCGCGCGGCTCGCGCGCATGAAATGGACGGCGCACGGACTGCTGGCGGCCATGTTCGTGCTCTATCTCGTGACGGGCTACTACGAAGACACGCATCCGGCGCTGGGCTATCTGCGCGCCTTTGCCGAAGCCGGCACCGTGGGTGCGCTCGCGGACTGGTTCGCGGTCACGGCGCTGTTTCGCGAACCCATGGGCCTGCCCATCCCGCACACGGCCATCATCAAGCGGCGTAAGGATGACATTGGCGAGACGCTGGCAGATTTCATCGCCACGCACTTCCTGACGCGCGAGGCTCTGGGGCCGCGGCTGGAGCGCATCGACGTGGCGGGCGTCGCCGCCGACTGGCTCGCGCGCGACAACAATGCGAACCGCCTCACCGAGGACGTCATCCAGATTCTCGACCGCATCGTAGGGGGAGATGACAACGCCTCCTTGCGGGCACTCGTCAGCGACAACCTGTCATCGGCCGTGGAACGCGTTCGTGTTACCCCATTGCTCGCGCGCGTGCTGGAGCTGCTCGTCGTCAACGACCCGGACGAC
The DNA here is from genome assembly GCA_039821605.1 of Pseudomonadota bacterium. Taxonomy (GTDB): domain Bacteria; phylum Pseudomonadota; class Gammaproteobacteria; order Steroidobacterales; family Woeseiaceae; genus CALBPI01. The sequence goes on from JBCBNV010000006.1 coordinate 283,416, forward strand.
ACGCTGCTTACGGGCCTTGTCACTTTGGCCCAGAACCAGTTCGACGAAAACCGCGGCACGCTGCGCGAAACGGTTGGCGACCGAACGCCCTGGTGGCTGCCGGGCTTTGTCGACGACCGCATCTACCGAAAGCTCGTCAGCGAGGTCGAGATCGCGCTCGCCGACGAGGAAACCGATGGCGACAAGCGTGCGCGCGAACACCTGCGCCGCTTCCTCATCGACCTCATCGACGCGCTGCGCAATGATGCGTCACTCGTGATGCGGGGCGAGCAGCTCAAGCAGGATCTGCTGCAACACCCACAACTCAAGCGCTACCTGAACACGGTAACGCGCGACGTCTCCTCGTTCTTCGCGCGCGAAGTGCGCGACCCGGACTCGGCATTCCGAAAGCGCCTCGCCGACGCGCTGGCCGGCATGGGCGCGGCGCTGGCCAAAGAGCCCAACTTGCGCGACGAGATCAACACCTCGCTGCGCGACGCGGCCATCTACGTCCTAACGCGCTACCGCAACCGCATCACCCAGGTGATCTCGGAGACAATCCAGGGCTGGGACGCTGACACGGCCGCAGACCTCATCGAAACCCGGGTTGGCCGCGATCTCCAGTTCATCCGTATCAACGGCACGCTGGTCGGCGGGTTGGCCGGCCTCACGCTCTATTCGCTCTGGCACGCATTCTTCTGACGGCGGCACACAGCGCCGCCCTGCCATCGCGGGGGCCCCTCCGTCATTACGAGCCCCCCACCGTCATTACGAGCCCCCCCCCACCGTCATTGCGAGCCCACGCAGTGGGCGCGGCAATCTCCCAACGCCATCGCGCTGCCAAACGAACCCTCCATCCGCCATCCCGCCGGGTCGGAGGGGGTGGTTAGGGGGCCGTGTCGTTCGGCAGCACGAT
>JBCBNV010000007.1:0-154554 GCA_039821605.1 Pseudomonadota bacterium
CGTGGCCAATCGTGCCTACGTTCACGTGCGGTTTGGTTCTCTCGAATTTCTCTTTTGACATCGACCTCGTCTCCGGTACAGGTCATTCCACAAGCCGCAATGCGGCAGGAAAGTGTTTGCTGAAAGTTATTTGTTGATAATCGTTTCTGCGACGTTCTGCGGCACTTCCGCGTACTTGCCGAATTCCATCGAGTAGTTGGCGCGGCCCTGCGACATCGAACGCAGATCCGTGGCGTAACCGAACATCTCCGACAGCGGGACCTCGGCGCGCAGCACCTTGCCCGACGGCGAATCGTCCATGCCCTGCGGCAGACCACGACGGCGGTTCAGGTCACCCATGACGTCACCGAAGTAATCTTCGGGCGTCACGACCTCAACGTTCATGATCGGCTCTAGCAGCACGGCCCTGGCCGCCTTGGCGCCTTCCTTGAAGCACATGGAGCCGGCGATCTTGAAGGCCATCTCACTCGAGTCGACATCATGGTAGCTGCCGTCGTAGAGCGTGACCTTGCAGTCGACCACGGGGTAGCCCGCGATCACGCCATTTTCCATCTGCTCGCGAACACCCTTGTCCACAGCCGGGATGTATTCCTTGGGTACCACACCGCCAACGATGGCGTTGACGAACTCGTAACCTTCGCCCGGCTCCTGCGGCTCGATCTTCAGGAAGACGTGACCGTACTGGCCGCGGCCGCCCGACTGGCGAACGAACTTGCCTTCCTGCTCGACGATCTGACGAATCGTCTCGCGGTAGGCCACCTGCGGCTTGCCGACGTTGGCCTCGACCTTGAACTCACGCTTCATGCGATCGACGATGATCTCGAGGTGCAGCTCGCCCATACCCGAGATGATGGTCTGGCCCGATTCTTCGTCGGTGTGCACGCGGAACGACGGGTCTTCCTTCGCGAGCTTCTGCAGCGCGATACCCATCTTTTCCTGGTCGGCCTTGGTCTTGGGCTCAACAGCAACCGCAATGACGGGCTCGGGGAACTCCATACGCTCGAGCGTGATGACGTCCTTCAGGTCCGACAGCGTGTCACCCGTGGTGACGTCCTTGAGGCCCACGGCCGCGGCGATGTCGCCGGCGCGAACTTCCTTGATCTCTTCACGGCTGTTCGAGTGCATCTGCAAGATACGGCCGATACGCTCTTTCTTGCTCTTGACCGGGTTGTAGACCGAGTCGCCCGAATTCAGCACGCCCGAGTAGACACGGAAGAACGTCAGGTTACCGACGAACGGGTCCGTGGCGATCTTGAACGCGAGCGCGGCAAACGGGGCGTCGTCGCGCGATTCGCGAACGCCTTCCGACTCGTCTTCGTTGATGCCCTTGATCGGCGGCACGTCAATCGGCGACGGCATGAAGTCGATGACCGCGTCGAGCATGGCCTGCACGCCCTTGTTCTTGAACGCAGAGCCGCACATCGTGAGCACGATCTCGTTCGACAGGGTGCGTGCACGCAAGCCGCGCTTGATCTCGTCTTCCGACAGGTCGCCATCGCCCAGGTACTTCTCGAGCAGCTCTTCGTCAGCTTCCGCCGCAGCCTCGATCATCTTCTCACGCCATTCGTTGGCGAGATCCGCGAGGTCGGCCGGGATGTCCTTGGCTTCGTAGGTCATCCCCATGTTGTCTTCTTCCCAGTAGATGGCACGCATCTTGACCAGGTCGATAATGCCCTTGAAGTTCTCTTCGGCACCAATGGGAAGCTGAATCGGCACGGGCGTCGCACCCAGGCGCGACTCCACCTGGCCCACGACACGCAGGTAATCTGCGCCGGCACGGTCCATCTTGTTGACAAAGATCATGCGCGGCACTTCGTACTTGTTGCCCTGGCGCCAGACCGTCTCCGTCTGCGGCTCAACGCCACCTACGGAACACAGCACAGTGACCGCACCGTCGAGCACGCGCAGCGAACGCTCAACTTCAATCGTGAAGTCGACGTGGCCCGGGGTGTCGATGATGTTGATGCGGTGCTGGTCGTACTGCTGGTCCATGCCCTGCCAGAAGCACGTGGTCGCGGCAGACGTGATCGTGATGCCACGCTCCTGCTCCTGCTCCATCCAGTCCATGGTCGCAGCACCGTCGTGCACCTCGCCGATCTTGTGCGAGACACCGGTGTAAAAAAGAATGCGCTCGGTCGTCGTCGTCTTGCCGGCATCAATGTGCGCCATGATGCCGATGTTGCGATAGCGATCGATCGGGGTCGTGCGTGCCACGATGAAATCCTTGACTTGGTGTGTTCGGGGATGGGGCCTGCGCCCCACGGAATCGTCTTACCAGCGGTAGTGCGAGAACGCCTTGTTGGCCTCGGCCATGCGGTGGACGTCTTCCTTCTTCTTGACGGCCGCGCCACGGTTGTCGGCGGCCTCCATGAGCTCATGCGCCAGGCGATGGGCCATGGTCTTCTCGCTGCGCTTGCGCGCGGCATCGATGAGCCAGCGCATGGCCAGCGTCTGGCGACGCTGCGGGCGTACCTCGACGGGCACCTGGTAGGTGGCACCACCGACACGCCGCGACTTCACCTCGACCGCGGGCTTCACGTTCTCGAGCGCCTGCTCAAGCATCTCCAGCGACTGCTCATCGCTCTGCGCGCTGCGCTCCGTCATGCGGTCAAGGGCACCGTAGATGATGCGCTCGGCGACGGACTTCTTGCCGTCGACCATCACCATGTTCATGAACTTGGCCAGAAGCTGACTCTTGAATTTCGGATCCGGCAGGATGCTGCGCTTGGGCGCCTGATTACGTCTCGACATGTGTTCTACTCTCTTGCTTCAGCGGCGCTGCCGCTTACTCGTCCCGAACCCGAAGGCCGGGGTCGTCCAAAAAATGCTGAATCAGCCTGGGCTACTTAGCCCTTGGGCCGCTTGGCGCCGTACTTCGAACGGCCCTGGCGCCGATCGCTGACGCCCGCGCAGTCCAGCGTGCCGCGCACGGTGTGGTAACGCACACCAGGCAGGTCCTTCACGCGGCCGCCGCGAATAAGCACCACCGAGTGCTCCTGAAGGTTGTGGCCTTCACCGCCGATGTAGCTCGTCACCTCGAAACCATTGGTCAGCCGGACACGAGCAACCTTCCGCATGGCCGAGTTCGGCTTTTTCGGGGTCGTTGTGTACACACGCGTGCAGACGCCGCGCTTCTGCGGGCTGCCTTCGAGCGCCGGTACGTTGCTCTTTTCGGCTTTGGTCGAACGCGGCTTGCGCACGAGCTGATTAATCGTGGCCATGGGGCCCTCGCTGTCTGTTACTGATCAAAAAGATGATCAAAAAATGCAAAAAAGCGTACACGCTAGCGCGCACGCTGACCGGTCGGGCGCGGACCCAACCTCGCAATCTGGGTTGGCGGCGCCACAAAGCGGCGTTGCCACCTCTGTAGCCCCGGTTCTTATCCCGGGGCGCGGGTCCGACGCGATGCGGGCCCGTCTCGATGAGGGCGCGCATTTTACGGATCACGGCGAAGGCGTGTCAAGGGACGCGCCGCGTCGCTGGCCGGGCTCAAACCCGCCCCGGATCGGCCAAAAACCGGTCCGGGGCGGGGATTCTGTCATCGCGTCGCCCGGGACGCGTGGCGAAAGCCTATTCCTCCGCAGGTGCCTCAGCCGATTCCGCAGCGGCGTCTTCCGCCCCGTCGTCAGCTGCGGCCACCTCAGTCTCCGCGTCAGCCGCCGAGATTTCGAGGCCCGCCAGCTCGTCGGCAAGCTCCTGCTCGCGCGTCCGGCGCCGCTCGGCGTGGTGGGCAAAGCCCGTGCCGGCCGGGATCAGACGACCCACAATGACGTTCTCCTTGAGGCCGCGCAGGTCATCGCGGAGACCGCGAACCGCAGCTTCCGTGAGGACGCGGGTGGTCTCCTGGAACGAGGCCGCCGAAATGAACGACTCCGTCGCCAGCGAGGCCTTGGTGATACCCAGCAGTACTGACTCGAACTCCGGCTCTTCCTTGCCCGCGGCCTGCATCTGCTCGCAGGCCTCGAGGGCACGCGCCCGATCGACCTGCTCACCGCGCAGGTAGGTGGTGTCACCCGATGCCGTGATCACGACCTTGCGCAGCATCTGGCGAATGATCACCTCGATGTGCTTGTCGTTGATCTTCACACCCTGCAGGCGATAGACGTCCTGGATCTCCCGAACGAGGTAGTCGGCCAGTTCCGCCGCGCCCTTGAGGCGCAGGATGTCGTGCGGGTTGGGCTCACCGTCGGCGATGATTTCGCCACGGGTCACCTGCTCACCTTCGAACACGTTGAGGTGACGCCATTTCGGAATCAGCTCTTCGTAGGTCTCGCCCTCCGCCATCGTGATCACGAGGCGACGCTTGCCCTTGGTTTCCTTACCGAAGCTCACGGTACCCGTGTGCTCGGCCATGATGGCGAATTCCTTGGGCTTGCGGGCTTCGAACAGGTCGGCAACGCGGGGCAGACCACCCGTGATGTCACGTGTCTTCGACGACTCCTGCGGGATACGGGCGATGATGTCGCCCACGCCCACTCGAGCGCCGTCTTCGTGCGTCACAATGGCGCCCGGCGGCAGTGCATACACAGCCGGGATCTCGGTGTTGGCGAAGAAGATTTCCTCACCCTTGTCGTCCACGAGCATGGCCACGGGGCGCAGGTCCTTGCCGGCGCTGCCGAGCTGGCTCTGGTCGGCGATCACGGTGCTGGAAAGACCCGTGATTTCATCGACCTGCTCGGTGACGGTGACGCCATCGACGAAGTCCTTGAAGCGGATCGTACCGGTCACTTCCGTGACAACGGGGTGCGTATGCGGGTCCCAGTTGGCCACGATGTCGCCTGGCTCGACGCTGGCGCCGTCTTCGACGTTGATCGTCGCGCCGTAAGGCACCTTGTAACGCTCACGTTCACGACCGGCTTCGTTCGACACCACGAGCTCACCTGAGCGCGACACCGCAACCAGGTAACCCTGGGCGTGCTTCACGGTCTTGATGTTACTCAGGCGGATCGAGCCCTTGTTCTTGATCTCGATGCTGTTGACCGAGGCCGAACGAGAGGCCGCACCACCAATGTGGAACGTACGCATGGTCAGCTGCGTGCCGGGTTCACCGATCGACTGCGCCGCGATGACACCGACCGCCTCGCCGATGGCGATGCGGTGGCCGCGGGCCAGGTCACGGCCATAGCACTGCGAGCACACGCCGTAGCGCGTGTTGCAGGTGATCGCCGAGCGCACCACAACGTGGTCCGTCTGCAGGTCGTCGAGCAGCTTGACCTCGGCCTCCTCGAGCAGTGTGCCCGCGTCGAGCGCGACCTTGTCGGTGCCCGGGTGCAGTACAGGCTGCGCCAGCACACGGCCCAGAACGCGGTCGCGCAGCGACTCGACCACGTCTCCACCCTCAACGAGCGGGTTCATGGTCAGGCCCGCCGAGGTACCACAGTCGGGTTCGGTGACCACCAGGTCCTGCGCCACATCGACGAGGCGACGCGTCAGGTAACCCGAGTTGGCCGTCTTCAACGCCGTATCGGCCAGACCCTTACGGGCGCCGTGCGTGGAGATGAAGTACTGCAGGACGTCGAGGCCTTCACGGAAGTTGGCCGTGATGGGCGTCTCGATGATCGAACCGTCCGGCTTGGCCATGAGACCACGCATGCCCGCGAGCTGGCGAATCTGCGCCGCCGAACCACGGGCACCGGAGTCGGCCATCATGAAGATCGAGTTGAACGACTTCTGCGAGACCGTCTTGCCGTCGGCCGCTTTTACGTCGTCGGTGCCGAGCTTGTCCATCATGGCCTTGGCGACCTGGTCGTTGGTGTGCGACCAGATATCCACAACCTTGTTGTAGCGCTCACCATCCGTGACGAGGCCGGACGCGTACTGGTCCTGGATCTCTTTCACTTCGGCTTCTGCGCGACCCAGGATGTCGTCCTTCTCACCAGGCACGACCATGTCGTTGACACCGATCGAGACACCGGCGCGCGTCGCATAACGGAAACCCGTGTACATGAGCTGATCGGCGAAGACGACACTTTCCTTGAGACCCACGCGGCGGTAGCACTCGTTAAGGACGTTCGAGATCGCTTTCTTCGTCATGTCCTGGTTGACGAGGCTGAACGACAGGCCCTCGGGCAGAATTTCAGACAGCAGCGAACGGCCGACCGTGGTGTCAACGAGCCTGAAGCCGTATTCACCGGTCTCGTCGTCCATGATCTTGAGGCGCACCTTGATACCGGCCTGCAGTTCGCAGACACCGGCCTCGTAAGCACGGTGCACTTCTGCAACGTCCGAGAACACGAGGCCCTCGCCCAGCGCATTCACGCGCTGACGCGTCATGTAGTACAGACCGAGGACAACGTCCTGCGACGGCACGATGATCGGGTCACCGTTGGCGGGCGACAGGATGTTGTTCGACGACATCATCAATGCGCGTGCTTCGAGCTGCGCTTCGATCGACAGCGGCACGTGAACGGCCATCTGGTCACCATCGAAGTCGGCATTGAACGCCGTGCAGACGAGCGGGTGAAGCTGGATGGCCTTGCCCTCGATGAGCACGGGCTCAAACGCCTGGATACCGAGGCGGTGCAGCGTCGGCGCGCGGTTCAGCAGTACCGGGTGCTCTCGGATAACCTCTTCGAGGATGTCCCAGACCTCGGGGCCTTCGCGCTCGACGAGCCGCTTGGCGGCCTTGATCGTCGCCGCCTCACCGCGGAGCTGCAGCTTCGAGAAGATGAACGGCTTGAACAGCTCGAGTGCCATCTTCTTGGGCAGACCACACTGATGCAGCTTGAGCGTCGGGCCGACCACGATGACGGAACGCCCCGAGTAGTCGACGCGCTTGCCGAGCAGGTTCTGGCGGAAGCGACCCTGCTTGCCCTTGATCATGTCGGCCAGCGATTTCAGCGGGCGCTTGTTGGTGCCCGTGATGGCGCGGCCGCGACGACCGTTGTCGAGCAACGCATCGACCGACTCCTGCAGCATGCGTTTCTCGTTGCGGACGATGATGTCGGGCGCATTGAGTTCGAGCAGGCGACGCAGGCGGTTGTTGCGGTTGATGACGCGGCGGTACAGGTCGTTGAGGTCCGAGGTCGCGAAGCGGCCACCGTCGAGCGGTACCAGCGGACGCAGGTCCGGCGGCAGCACGGGCAGCACGGTCATGACCATCCACTCGGGCTTGTTGCCCGACTCGATGAATGACTCGAGCAGCTTCAGACGCTTCGACAGGCGCTTGATCTTGGTCTCGGAGTTCGTGCCCGCAATTTCTTCGCGCACGTTGGCGACTTCAGTCTGCAGATCGATCGTGCGCAGCATCTCGTGCACGGCCTCGGCGCCCATCTTGGCGTCGAATTCGTCACCGTACTGCTCGATGGCGTCGAGGTAGCCCTCGTCCGAGAGCAGCTGGCCGCGCTCGAGCGGGGTCAGACCCGGCTCGATGACCGTGAAGGCCTCAAAGTAGAGCACGCGCTCGATCTCGCGCAGCGTCATGTCGAGCATGAGGCCGATACGCGAAGGCAGCGATTTCAGGAACCAGATGTGCGCGACGGGGCTGGCCAGGTCGATGTGCGCCATGCGCTCACGACGGACCTTGGTCTGCGTGACTTCGACACCACACTTCTCACACACCACACCGCGGTGCTTGAGCCGCTTGTACTTGCCGCACAGGCACTCGTAGTCCTTGATCGGGCCAAAGATCTTGGCGCAGAACAGACCATCGCGCTCCGGCTTGAATGTCCGGTAGTTGATCGTCTCGGGCTTCTTGACCTCGCCGAACGACCACGAACGGATCATGTCCGGTGACGCGAGGCCAATGCGAATCGCATCGAAGTCCTCGTCGGGTGTCTCTGACTTAAAGAGTCTCAGAAGATCTTTCATGGGTCACCTTATTCCGTTTCGAGCTCGATGTTGATGCCGAGCGAGCGGATTTCTTTCACGAGGACGTTGAAGGACTCGGGCATGCCGGCCTGCATCTGGTGCGTGCCGTCCACGATGTTCTTGTACATCTTGGTACGACCCTGCACGTCGTCCGACTTGACCGTCAGCATTTCCTGCAGCGTGTAGCTGGCGCCGTAGGCTTCGAGCGCCCACACCTCCATCTCACCGAAGCGCTGGCCGCCGAACTGCGCCTTACCACCCAGCGGCTGCTGGGTGACGAGGCTGTACGGCCCGGTCGAGCGCGCGTGCATCTTGTCGTCGACGAGGTGGTTGAGCTTCAGCATGTACATGTAGCCGACCGTCACCGGACGCAGGAACTGGTCGCCCGTGCGACCGTCGCGCAGCTCGGCCTGGCCCGTTTCGGGCAGGTCGGCCAGCGACAGCATCTGCTTGATCTGCGTTTCGGCGGCACCGTCGAAGACCGGCGTTGCCATGGGCACGCCGCTCGTCAGGTTGCCGGCCAGCTCGATGACTTCGGCATCGGACAGGCTGTCGAGGTCTTCGATGCGACCGCCCGTGGCGTTGTACACCTCGTGCAGGAAGCCGCGAAGCTCCTTCATCGCCGTCTGCGCCTTGAGCATGCGGCCAATCTTCTGGCCCACGCCTTTGGCGGCCCAGCCCAGGTGCGTCTCGAGCACCTGGCCCACGTTCATGCGCGAAGGCACGCCCAGCGGGTTGAGCACGATGTCGACGGGCGTGCCGTCTTCGGTGTAAGGCATGTCCTCGACGGGAACGATGGTTGAGATCACACCCTTGTTGCCGTGGCGGCCAGCCATCTTGTCGCCAGGCTGGATCCGACGCTTAACAGCCAGGTAGACCTTGACCATCTTGAGCACGCCGGGCGCCAGGTCGTCGCCGACCGTGATCTTTTCCTTCTTGGCTTCAAAGCGCTTGTCGAACTCTTCGCGCAGCGCCTTGAGGCGCTCCGAGGCACGCTCGAGCTGGGCGCTGGCTTCGTCGTTCTTGAGGCCGATCTCGAACCACTTGGCGTGGTCGAGGCTCTCAAGGTAGTCCTTGGTGACGATGTCGCCGGACTTGAGCTTGCCGGGGCCGCCCGTGGCGTGTTTGCCGAGCAGGAGCTTCTCGATACGGTCGAAGATGTCGCCCTCGAGGATGCGCAGCTGGTCGTCGAGGTCCTTGCGGACGCTCTCGAGCTCTGCACGCTCGATCGACAGCGCACGGCTGTCCTTCTCGACGCCGTCGCGCGTAAACACGCGCACGTCGATGACCGTGCCGTCCATGCCGGGCGGAACGCGTAGCGAGCTGTCCTTCACGTCCGAGGCCTTCTCACCGAAGATCGCACGCAGCAGCTTTTCCTCAGGTGTCAGCTGCGTCTCGCCCTTGGGCGTGACCTTGCCGACGAGGATGTCACCCGCGCCGACTTCGGCGCCGATGAACGCGATACCCGCTTCGTCGAGCTTGGCGAGTGCCGAGTCACCGACGTTCGGGATGTCCGACGTCACCTCTTCGGAACCGAGCTTGGTGTCGCGCGCGACACAGGTCAGCTCTTCGATGTGGATCGTCGTGAAGCGGTCTTCCTTGACGACACGCTCCGAGATCAGGATCGAGTCTTCGAAGTTGTAGCCGTTCCAGGGCATGAACGCGACGAGCAGGTTCTGGCCCAGTGCCAGCTCACCGAGATTCGTCGACGGACCGTCAGCCAGCACATCGCCGCTCGCGATGCTGTCGCCGATCTTCACGAGCGGGCGCTGGTTGATGCACGTGTTCTGGTTCGAACGCGTGTATTTGGTCAGGTTGTAGATGTCGACACCGGGCTCGACGTCGTTGGTCTCGTCGTCGTTGACGCGGACCACGATTCGCGAGGCGTCGACCGAATCGACGACACCGCCGCGGCGCGCGACCACGGTCACACCTGAGTCGACGGCCACGGCACGTTCCATGCCCGTGCCGACGAGCGGCGCTTCTGAGCGCAGCGTCGGGACCGCCTGGCGCTGCATGTTCGAGCCCATGAGTGCGCGGTTGGCGTCATCGTGCTCCAGGAACGGGATCAGCGAGGCCGCGACCGAAACGATCTGCTTCGGCGACACGTCCATGTACTGGACCGCGTCCGGCGCGGCGAGCGTGAACTCGTTGCGGTGACGCACTGAGATCAGGTCATCCGTAAACGCGTTCTTGCCGTCTACGGCCGCGTTGGCCTGGGCGATGACGTACTGGCTCTCCTCGATCGCCGACAGGTACTCGATCACGTCCGTGACGCGACCGTTCTCAACCTTGCGGTAGGGCGTTTCGAGGAAGCCGTACTCGTTGGTTCGCGCGTACACGGCCAGCGAGTTGATCAGACCGATGTTCGGGCCTTCCGGCGTTTCAATCGGGCACACACGGCCGTAGTGCGTCGGGTGAACGTCGCGCACTTCGAAGCCGGCACGCTCGCGCGTCAGGCCGCCAGGACCCAGTGCCGAGACGCGACGCTTGTGCGTCACTTCCGACAGCGGGTTGTTCTGGTCCATGAACTGGCTGAGCTGGCTCGAACCGAAGAACTCCTTAACAGCGGCCGCGACCGGCTTGGCGTTGATCATTTCCTGCGGCATGAGGCCTTCGGACTCGGCCTGGGTCAGACGCTCCTTGACGGCGCGCTCGACGCGCACAAGGCCGATGCGGAAGGCGTTCTCTGCCATCTCGCCGACGCTGCGGATGCGGCGGTTGCCCAGGTGGTCGATGTCGTCGACGCTGCCGTAGCCGTTGCGGATCTCGATGAGCACCTTCAGCACATCGGTGATGTCCTGCGGCTCCAGCACGCCGAGACCCGTGATCTCGTCACGACCGACACGACGGTTGAACTTCATGCGGCCAACCGCCGACAGGTCGTAACGGTCTGCGTTGAAGAACAGGTTCTGGAACAGGTTCTCGGCGGCTTCCTTCGTGGGCGGCTCGCCGGGACGCATCATGCGATAGATTTCAACCAGCGCCTCGAGCTTGGTCGTCGACGGGTCGATGTTGAGCGTGTTCGAGATGTACGGGCCACGGTCGAGGTCGTTGACGTAGAGCGTCCGGATATCCGTGACGCCGGCCTCGATGAGCTGCTCGATGAGCTCAGCCGTGAGCTCGGCGTTGGCGTTGGCCAGCACCTCACCCGTGCCTTCGTCGATGATGTCGTGCGCGAGGATGCGACCCTCGAGGTATTCGGCGGGCACGATGAGCTCTTCGATCTCGGCTTTCTCGAGATCGCGCACGTGCTTGGCCGTAATGCGGCGTCCTTCTTCGACGATGACCTTGCGGCCGACCTTGATGTCGAACTGAGCCGTGTCACCACGCAGGCGCGAGGCGATCAGCTCCATGCTGATCTCCTTCTTGCCGAGCTGGAAGGTGACCGTATCGAAGAACAGGTCGAGCATTTCCTCGTTGGTCATACCCAGCGCGCGCAGGATGATCGTGACCGGCAGCTTGCGGCGGCGGTCGATACGCGCGAACACACCGTCCTTGGCATCGAATTCAAAGTCGAGCCATGAACCGCGGTAAGGGATGATGCGCGCCGAGAACAGGAGCTTGCCCGACGAATGCGACTTGCCCTTGTCGTGGTCGAAGAACACGCCCGGCGACCGGTGCAGCTGCGAGACGATGACGCGCTCGGTGCCGTTGATGACGAACGTGCCGTTCTCGGTCATGAGCGGCATTTCACCGAGGTAGACTTCCTGCTCGCGAATGTCCTTCACGGGCTTGGGCGTGCCACTGGCTTCCTTGTCGTAAATCACCAGGCGGACCTTGACCCGCAGCGGTGCTGCAAACGTCAGACCACGGAGCTGGCATTCCTTGACGTCGAAGACGGGCTCACCAAGCCGGTAGCTGACGTACTCAAGCGCGGCATTGCCCGAGTAGCTGACGATCGGGAACACCGTCTTGAAGGCGGCGTGCAATCCAATGTCGCCAAGCTGATCCGGGTCTTTGCCTTCCTGCAAGAACTTCTTGTAGGAGTCGATCTGGATAGACAGCAAGTACGGCACATCCAGGATGCTGGGCTTTTCGCCGAAGTCCTTGCGGATGCGCTTTTTCTCGGTGAACGAGTAGGCCATTTTGATACCTCGATCAAAAAATTCTGTGTCGCCACGACACTTCCGTGGCGGGGCGCTCAGGCCGCGCGTGCCCTCGGGCACCACGTGGCAGAAGCGCGAACACCGGCACGCCACAACTGGCGAGCCGGTGGATGACGCAAGACCTCAGGCCTTGCGTCGCGCCGTGTACTGCGACCGGCCCAAAGGCCGGCCGCCGCACACGATTGCGGTTGCCGCGAGCTCGATTACTTGAGCTCGACGCTGGCGCCCGCTTCTTCGAGCTGCTTCTTGAAGCCTTCGGCGTCGTCTTTCGAAGCGCCTTCCTTGACGGTTGCAGGCGCGCCTTCAACCATGTCCTTGGCTTCCTTGAGGCCCAGGCCCGTGATGGCGCGAACGGCCTTGATCACAGCGACCTTGTTACCGCCGAAGCTCGTCATGACGACGTCGAATTCGTCTTTCTCTTCGGCAGCAGCGGCGTCACCACCAGCGGCAGGTGCTGCTACGGCAGCGACGGGAGCGGCGGCAGATACGCCCCACTCTTCTTCGAGCATCTTCACGAGCTCGACCACTTCCATGATCGGCTTGGCGCTCAGTTCTTTCAGCAGGTCTTCGTTAGAAAGTGCCATTGTCTTGGTTCCTTAAATGTCTTGTTTCAAGTCAGAGTTAGTTAATGCGTCGCCAGACACTCAGGCTGCCTGCTCGCTGCGGGCGCCCAGCGTGCGGGCCAACATGGCCTGCGGCTCGGCGAGCGTGCGTACGAGCTGTGACAGCGGTGCCTGCAGGCAACCGAGCAACATGGCCCGGGCCTGGTCGAGGTTCGGCAGATCAGCGAGTGTGCCCAGTTCCGACGGCGGCAGTACCTGCCCACCGATCGCGAGCGAGACGGCTTTCAGCGCCTCATGCTCCTTGGCAAAACCCTTGACCAACCGTGCGGCAGCGCCGGGATCATCCTTCGAGAACGCGAGGATCAGGGGACCCTTGAGTGTGTCGTTCATACACTCGTAGTCCGTACCCTCAAATGCCCGCCGCGCCAGCGTGTTTTTCACAACACGCAGGTACACACCGCTTTCACGGGCGTCCTTGCGCAGCGCGGTCATTTCCTCGACCGTCAGGCCCCGGTACTCAGCCGCAATGGCTGACAGGGCAGATCCGGCGACCTCATTAACCTCGGCAACAAACGCTTTTTTGTCTTCGAGTCTTAACGCCATAGATTCCTCCTGGCTTCGGTCACAAACGAGTGGCTTTCGCCACTCCCGGTTGTCGGACGGTGACCGTCGCCAGAACTCTGACTCGGGTGTCACCATCTGCGCGGGCTGAAGTATTAAGCCTTGGCCTTGCGGCCTCAGCGCCAGCGGTCTTCGACGATTCGCCGGCCGAAGCCGGCACACCTGTACCGCGCCCCGAAGGACGCAGCACAAATTCCTGGTTGGCGGCTCAGGCCGCCTCGACCGTCGCCTGGTCGATGACGAGGCCGGGGCCCATCGTCGAGGAGACAGTCAGTTTCTTGAAGTACGTACCTTTCGCCGCTGCCGGCTTTGCCTTCTTTAGGTCAGCGAGCAGGGCCGCGAGGTTTTCGCGCAGATCGGCGACTTCAAAGCCGACCTTGCCGATCGTGCAGTGGATGATGCCGGCCTTGTCCGTGCGGTAACGCACCTGACCTGCCTTGGCGTTCTTCACAGCACCTTCGACGTCGGGCGTGACCGTACCCACTTTGGGGTTCGGCATGAGGCCGCGCGGACCCAGGATCTGGCCCAGCTGACCCACGACACGCATGGCGTCGGGCGTCGCAATGACGACATCGAAGTTCATCTCGCCGCTCTTGATGCTGTCGGCAAGATCTTCGAAGCCAACGATGTCGGCACCGGCGGCCGTTGCCTTCTCGGCATTGGCACCCTGAGCGAACACGGCAACGCGTACCGTCTTGCCCGTACCCTTGGGCAGCACCGTGGCGCCACGCACGACCTGGTCGGACTTGCGCGGATCGACGCCGAGGTTCACGGCGACATCGATGCTTTCCTTGAATTTGGCGGCGGCGAGCTCGTTGATCAGGCCCAGGGCTTCGTCAGCGCTGTAGACCTTGCCGGGCTCGACCTTCTCCGCAATCGCCTTGCGGCGCTTCGTCATGGCAACCATCAGACCACACCCTCCGTTTCGAGACCCATGCTGCGTGCCGTACCTGCGATGGTGCGCACGGCCGCGTCCATGTCAGCCGCCGTCAGGTCGGGCATCTTCGTGGTCGCGATCTCTTCGAGCTGAGCGCGCGTGACCTTGCCGACCTTGGTCGTGTTCGGCGTACCCGAACCCTTGGCGACACCAGCCGCCTTGCGCAGCAGAACTGCAGCGGGCGGGGTCTTTTTGATGAACGTAAAGCTGCGGTCCGAGTACACCGTGATGACCACGGGCACGGGCAGACCGGGCTCGATGCTCTGCGTCTCGGCGTTGAAGGCCTTGCAGAACTCCATGATGTTGACGCCGTGCTGGCCCAACGCCGGACCCACGGGCGGGCTCGGGTTGGCCTGGCCTGCGCCGACCTGCAGCTTGATGTAAGCCGTTACTTTCTTTGCCATGTCACTTTACTCCCGGGTGCAAACGCCTTGCGGCTCCCCGTCAATATCAGCGGCCCTGGCCTAGCCAGCGCCCCTGGGGTCGTCAGGCCTTTTCGACCTGACTGAAATCGAGCTCGACCGGTGTCGAGCGACCGAGAATCTGCACGGCGACGCGCAGCTTGCTCTTGTCGTAATTGACCTGCTCCACGACGCCATTGAAGTCGTTGAACGGTCCGTCCGTAACGCGTACCACTTCGCCCGGCTCGAACAGCACCTTGGGCCGCGGCTTGTCCACGCCCTCCTGCACGCGCTGCAGGATGTTGTCCGCCTCGCGTTCTGTAATCGGGGCCGGCTTGTCGCTCGAGCCGCCGATGAAACCGAGCACCTTGGGCACTTCCTTCACGAGATGCCAGGTCTCGTCATCCATCTCCATGTTCACGAGCACGTAGCCCGGGAAGAACTTGCGCTCGCTGCGGCGCTTCTGTCCTTCGCGCATCTCGACCACCTCTTCGGTGGGGACGAGGATTTCGCCGAACTTGTCCTCGAGACCGGCGAGCTTGATGCGCTCTTCGAGCGACGACTTCACCTTGTGCTCGAAGTTCGAGTAGGCATGAACGATGTACCAGCGTTTCGACACGTTGTGTTCCAGTTAATCCTGCGGTGACCGCGGCTCAGGCGTCAGGCCTAACTCAGCACGGAGCGGGTGAGCAGCAGCAGCCCCGCGTCCACGGCCCAGAAGAACAGCGCGAGAATGGCCGTGAAAATGAACACGATGATCGTGACCTGGGTCGTCTCCTGCCGCGACGGCCAGACGACCTTGCGAATTTCGACACGCGAACCCTGGATGAACTTCCAGAGCTGCTGACCCTTGTACGACGTGAAGCCAATGGCGGAGCCTGCGAGCACGCCGCCCAGCACCATGAGCACGCGCAGCGGCAGTGCCAGCTCCGGCGTCAGGTAATAGGCCACGAGACCGCCGATGATCACGCCAAGCGCCAGCAGCAGCTTCACTGTATCGAGCGCGGTGGCGCCTTCTGTATGCGTCGTATCCGTCATGTCTCACACTTTGCGATCAGCACGTGGCAGGCCAGGAGGGAATCGAACCCCCAACCTGCGGTTTTGGAGACCGCCGCTCTGCCAATTGAGCTACTGGCCTGTGCTAACCGTAAAAACAATCCCGGCGCTGCAAGCGCCTCTACTAATTCGTCATCGCCAGAAGCGAAGCGACCTAACCGTCATCGCCAGAAGCGACTAAATCGTCATCGCAAGGAGCGAAGCGACGTGGCGATCTCTTTGGGCCGTCGCGCCGTTGAACGGCACGAGCGCGTTTCGAGATTGCCGCACCCGCTGCGCGGGCTCGCAATGACGGTTGTCCTTACTCGATGATCTTCGCTACAACGCCCGCACCAACCGTGCGGCCACCCTCGCGGATGGCGAAACGAAGACCGTCTTCCATCGCGATCGGCGCTATCAGCTCAACAACCATCTGTACGTTGTCACCCGGCATCACCATCTCGGTGCCTTCCGGAAGCTCCACCGCACCCGTCACATCCGTCGTGCGGAAGTAGAACTGCGGACGGTAGCCCTTGAAGAACGGCGTGTGGCGACCACCCTCTTCCTTCGTCAGGATGTACACCTCGGCCTCGAACTTCGTGTGCGGCGTGATCGAGCCCGGCTTGGCCAGTACCTGACCACGCTCCACCTCGTCACGCTTCGTGCCACGAAGCAGCACGCCAACGTTGTCGCCCGCCTGGCCCTGGTCCAGCAGCTTGCGGAACATCTCAACGCCCGTGCACGTCGTCTTCGTCGTGTCCTTGATGCCCACGATCTCGATCTCGTCGCCCACGTTCACGATCCCGCGCTCGATACGACCCGTCACTACCGTGCCGCGCCCTGAAATCGAGAACACGTCTTCTACAGGCATCAGGAAGTCGCCGTCGATCGCACGCTCGGGCTCCGGAATGTAGCTGTCCATCGCGTCTACCAGCTTGTAGATCGAGGGAATGCCGATGTCCGAATCGTCGCCTTCGAACGCCTTCAGCGCCGAACCCGTGATCACAGGCGTGTCGTCGCCCGGGAACTCGTAGGTCGAGAGCAGATCTCGCACTTCCATCTCGACGAGCTCCAGAAGCTCCTCGTCGTCGACCATGTCAGCCTTGTTCAGGTACACCACGATGTAGGGAACGCCGACCTGGCGTGCCAGAAGGATGTGCTCGCGCGTCTGCGGCATCGGGCCGTCTGCAGCGTTCACCACCAGGATCGCTCCGTCCATCTGTGCCGCACCCGTGATCATGTTCTTCACGTAGTCGGCGTGGCCGGGGCAGTCAACGTGGGCGTAGTGGCGTACGTCACTCTCGTACTCCACGTGCGCCGTGGCGATCGTGATACCACGGGCCTTCTCTTCCGGAGCGTTGTCGATCTGGTCGTAGGCACGTACTTCGCCGCCGTGCTTCTCCGCCATCACCTTCGTGAGCGCCGCCGTCAGCGTCGTCTTACCGTGGTCAACGTGGCCAATCGTGCCTACGTTCACGTGCGGTTTGGTTCTCTCGAATTTCTCTTTTGACATCGACCTCGTCTCCGGTCCGTTTCCAAAGTTCGTTGTTGTCGCTATTGCTCATGCGCCGGCCCGAAAGCCCACGCGTCGAATCTGTCTGTTGCCCGCCAGCTCGAAAGTGGTGCCCATAACTGGAGTCGAACCAGTGACCTCTTCCTTACCAAGAAAGTGCTCTACCGCCTGAGCTATATGGGCCGCCTGCCTATTCTGCTGCTCGCCAGTTTGTGCGTCTTGTCGCTCGCCGTGCCTGTCGTTGTGCCTTTCGTCGCGCCTGCTGAAGCTGGAGCGGGTGATGGGAATCGAACCCACATCATCAGCTTGGAAGGCTGAGGTTCTACCGTTGAACTACACCCGCCGACTAAGCCTGTCCTCTCACTTCCCGGCGCTCGCCAGCGCAATCCTGTCGCTTCGCAACCGCCGGTTTGCTGTTTTGCCAGCCGCTAAAAAAGCCGGAATGCCTGCTATAGCAATCCGGCGGGCCGGCCCGGCCAGCGTGTCCGTTGGTTCGTTACCGCTCTTTAACTCTGCGGTGGGTTACTCTCAGCGCAAGCGCGTGCCTGAACCTGCCTTGGCTGCCTAAGTCCTTGCCATCATTAAAGAATGGTGGAGGGGGTAGGATTCGAACCTACGTAGGCATAGCCAGCAGATTTACAGTCTGCCCTCGTTGACCGCTTGAGTACCCCTCCGCACAGAAGCCCGCTATTGTCTAAGCCCTGCCGGTTCGTGTCAACACCGCGTCACACCTGATTTTCAGCCGATCGGTCTCAGGCCGTCGGCCGACACCAGTGCCAGGGCTCGTAAATGTAGCCAAACGCGTTGTCGCGCGGGTAACTCATTGAAAATCCGTGATTTCCTGCGTTCCGCTCGAGCCAGCGAAACGCCGACGAACGTTCGAAGTCCTCCGTGAGCGGCGGCACACCAGGCGTTGCGATGTCCACGGCACGGCCCGTGTGGTGCTCACTGCACCCGGGCGGCGCGTTGACGGACAGGATGTCATCGAGGCCCTGCCCCGCGTCGAGCTTGCGGCGGATGAGCGAGGCCTGGTAGGCGTAGCTCCGATAACCGCTCACCAGCAGCAGCTCGATGCCTTCAGCCTGCGCCGCCTGGCGCATGGCCACCCATTTGCCCGCCGTCACGGGCTCGAGCTCCTGCTCGCGGCCGATGATGTTGGGCCCCGCACTCACGCGCGTCGTTGCCTCTTCGAACACGGGCAGGCCATGCGTCTGCGCGTAGTCAGACGCAATGCCAAGCTCGGCGAGAATCTGGCTGAGTTGCTCCGTTCGCTGCATCGGTGACCGTTCCTCGGCCCGACCTGGGTCGGGCGCTGCGGGGCCCGCAGTGTACCGCCGCCCGACACCCGTCGCGACCGGCCGCCCGCTGGCGCTACACTGGGGCGCTTTGTCTCATGAGCCACGAGATGCCCAAAGACACCTTATTTAACTCCCCAGCCAGCGGCGACCAACCGTTTCGGTTTGACGCACGCGTGGCCGAGGTCTTCGACGACATGATCTCGCGCTCCGTGCCCGGCTACGCCGAGGCGCTGGCCACCGTGCGTGCCATGGCGGCCGCGCGAGTGCCCGATGGCGGCCGCTGCTTCGACCTGGGCTGCTCGCTGGGCGCGGCCACACACGCAATCTGCCACGGTCTCGACAGCCGGCCCGCGGAAGTCATCGGCGTCGACAACTCGTCGGCGATGATCGCGCGCTGCGCGGGCGACGCGGCGTTTCAGGACCTGGCCCAGACGGTCCGCTTTCTCGAACAGGACCTGACGCAGACCGAAATCTCGGACGCCAGCCTGGTCGTGCTCAATTACACCCTGCAGTTCGTGCCGCCGGGTCAGCGCCGCCACATCGTGGCGCGCATCTTCGAGGGGCTGCGCCCGGGCGGCGTCCTCGTCATCAGCGAGAAGTTTCGCTTCGAGAATGCTGCCGTCCAGGACTTGATGACGACGCAACACCTCGATTTCAAGCGCAGCAACGGCTACACCGAGCTTGAGATTGCGGGAAAGCGCAACGCGCTTGAGGACGTGCTCATTGCCGACACCCGCGCCCGACACGTTGGGCGCCTCGAGACGGCCGGATTTCGCGGCGTCACACTCTGGCAGGCGCACCTGAACTTCGGCACTTTAGTGGCCTTCAAGCCTGGTGACTGACCCAAGGCGCCTCACGGTTGGCGCGGTGCTCGATGCGCTCGGGCCCGCGTTTGCTGCAAGTCGCGAGACCTACCAGCGCGCACTCGAGCATGACTCCGTTCGCCTCTTGCACGGCGACCTGCCGACCTGGCGTCGGGCGATCGCGTCGTTACCCGACGTGGAGGCTCGCGATCCCGATGCCACTGCGGCCACACCGCGAGTCTGCCTGCCTGCAGCCAGTGCGGAGACCGTCGAGGCCGCATTGCGGGCGCTGATGCCCTGGCGCAAAGGCCCCTGGCGCATCGGCCACACCCTGATCGACACAGAGTGGCGCAGCGACTACAAGTTTGCGCGACTCGAACCGCACCTTGCCGATCTGGAGGGCCAGCGGGTGCTCGATGTGGGCGGCGGCAACGGCTATTTCACGATTCGTCTGGCGGCCCTGGGCGCGCGCAGCGTGCTCAATGTCGATCCGACATTGCTGTTCTATTTCCAATTTCTGGCGGTGCAGCGATACCTCGGTGTCGCGAGCGCGGGCATGTTGCCGATACCGTTTGAAGCACTGGCGCCCGCGGATCCTTTCGACACCGTGCTGTCGATGGGCGTGCTCTACCACCGGCGTGCACCGTCCGGACACCTAGAGGATCTGCGTGCGCAGCTTCGGCGCGGCGGACAGCTCGTGCTCGAGACGCTCGTGATCGATGCCGATTCGACACGTGTGCTCGTGCCCGCGGACCGCTACGCGCGCATGCGTAACGTCTGGTACCTGCCCTCTCTGCCCCTGCTCGAGGCCTGGCTCACGCGCGCGGGATTTCGAGACATCCGGATCGTCGACGTCACAGCGACCACCGTCGACGAGCAGCGGTCGACGGACTGGATGCGTTTCGAGTCACTGGCCGCTGCGCTCGATCCTGCGGACCCCGACCGAACCGTCGAGGGTCACCCCCGACCCCTGCGGGCGATGCTGCTCGCAACCCGCGACGACTGATTTCCGGCGGTTATTCCCCAGCGTCGATGCCACTGGCGTGGCGCATGACGTAATAGATGTAGCTCTGCTCTTCAGTGCGCGACACGAGATGCGCCCAAGGGCCCTTGGCGAACAAGGCGACATCCTCGCCGCCGTGCGTTTCCGCGCCCGAGGGGATGAACGACTCCTGGTGGTAGCCGGGCAACATCGTGTCGACCTCGGCAAGATTGAGCCGGCGCTGCTCGTTCACGGCCTCGCCGTAGATGGCCTCATTGCCGTACTCATCGACGGCCTGATCGAGAACCCGGCCGCCACGCCCGTTGCCGTAGCCAATCGTAGTGTAAGGCTGCTTGTCTCCGGCCAACAGCGCCTGGCCCGTCGCATCGCCGCGCCGGTCATTGCCGCGGACAACATCGAGAATCGGATTACCGCGGCTCGCGTAGCCAGCGATCGTCATGACGTGACTGTGATCAGCGGTTACGAGCATCAGGGTCTCGTCGTCCTCGGTCATCGAATCGGCCGTCGCCACGGCCGCGTCGAGCGCCACGGTATCGGCAAACGCGCGCACCGCATTGGTGGCGTGGTGTGCGTGGTCGATGCGACCGCTCTCCACAACAAGCAGGTAACCCTTGGGGTTGCGGCTGAGCATGCGGATCGCGAGCGCCGTCATTTCCGCGAGCGACGGCTCGCCGCCCGGGTCGTTTTCGCGGTCCAACTCATACTGCATGTGCGAGTGGTTGAAGGTGCCCAGCAGATGGTCGACTTTGTCGATGTCGATCTTGTCGAATTGCTTCTGGTTCCAGATCCACTCCGAACGCGGCCGCGCTGCCCATTCCTCGCCGAGGTGGCGACCGTCGAGCCGCCGGCCTGTGAGGCCCGGATTCTCGGGATCGCGGAACGGCTGGCCGCTGCGCTCACGCGGCAAAAAATGCCGCCGGCCACCGCCCAGCGCCACTTCGAGCCCGTCGCCGGAGGACATCTCCACGAGCTGGAGCGCCAGGTCCTTGCAGCCCTTGTCGCGTTCGCTCTTGGGCAATGCGCTGTCGTCTTCCCAGCCGCGCTCCGGGGAGTGGCCGTAGGCGGCAGCGGGCGTGGCGTGGGTGAGCCGTGCGGTCGACACAACACCCGTCGACCAGCCGGCCGCTTCGAGCTGTTCCATGAGCGTTGGGACGCTGTTGGCGAGCCCACTCTCGCAGTCCATTCGGACGGTTGCCGGACCCACAGAGAGAAGACCCGAATCCGTCTTCACGCCCGTGATCATGGCGCTCATCGTGCCCGCCGAGTCCGGCGTCTGCTGATTGACGTTGTACGTCTTGATAAGCGAGGCGTACGGGAACTGCTCGAAGCCGAGCGACGTCTCCTCACCGCGTTCGCCGTCGACCTGACCCGCGTAGATGCGCGCCGCCGTGATGGTGGACACGCCCATCCCGTCGCCGACGAACAGGATGATGCCGCGCGCCCGGTTCTCGTAGCGCGGCCGCGTCAGTGCGGCTGCAAGCGATTGCTGGCCCAGCGCACGCCAGTATTCGGGCTGCTCGTCATCGACGCCAGCGGAAACGGGCGCGTCACTCTCGGTGGCCTGGGGCGTTTGCGCACAGGCCGACACGGCACCCAACAAGAACAACGGCAGAACAATGAAAAAACGGGGCAGCGCGCGCATCAAATCTCCGGCAACAACGGTTGTCTGTTGAGCGGCGCATGGTCGCATAGGGCTGGCATCGGCGCACGCAGGACGGCATTGCGCGTAAGCTTGCGCGCATGACCGAAGACGCAGGACCCGGATTCGACCAGCTGCTGCCCGACGACATCCTCGACGCCGTCGAGAGCGTGGGCCATGAGGCCACAGGCGGGCTGTTGCCACTGAACAGCTACGAGAACCGCGTCTATCGGGTCGACGTCTTCGACGCAGCACCGCTTGTGGCCAAGTTCTACCGCAATGGCCGCTGGAGCGACGCGCAGCTGCAAGAGGAACACGCCTTTGCGAAGGCGCTGGCAGACGCCGAAATACCCGTCGTCGCACCGCTCGATGACGACGGCACGCTGCACCGTCACGGTGGCTTTCGATTCGCCTTGTACCCCTGTCGCGGCGGTCGCTGGCCCGATCTCGACGCACCCGACACACTGCGTCAACTGGGTCGGCTCGTCGCACGCATTCACCAGATCGGCGCCGTACAACCCATGCAGGCGAGACCTGTCCTGGACAGCGAGCGCCTGGGTCACGCGCCTTGCGACTACCTGCTCGAAGCCGATGCGGTCCCGCACACCCTCGTCGATGCCTACGAAAGCCTCATCGACGACTTGCTCGATCGCGTCGACGCCCAGTTCGAGGCCGTCGGCCGCGTCACCGAGATCCCGATCCACGGTGATCTGCACCCGGGCAACATCCTCGAAGACGGAGAGCAGCTGCACATCGTCGACACCGACGACTGCTGCATTGGTCCGGCCGTGCAGGACCTCTGGATGTTTCTGTCAGGTGACGAGGACGCGCGCAGCCAGCAACTGGGCTACCTGCTCGAGGGCTACGAAATGTTCCGCAACTTCGACCGCCGTGAACTCGCACTCGTCGAGTCACTGCGCACGCTACGCATCATGCACTACGCAGCCTGGCTGCATCGGCGGCGCGAGGACCCGGCGTTTATCCAGGCGTTTCCCTGGTTCGGGACGGAGCGGTATTGGAACGAGCATATTTTGTCGCTGCGGGAGCAGTTTGCGGCGCTGGACGAGCCGGTTGTCACCGATTGACTTGGGCGCACTGTTTTCGGGTCTTGGGGGGCGGGCTGTAGCGCAGTGACTCGTCCCGGGAGTTTGAGGTTGTGAGTCGTAGCCGTGAGAACAGCGCGCAATCTGTCAGCGCGCAATAGGCTTCAGCACTCCGCAAGCAACCAGCCGCCCCGTCGGTTCACCAGAGGCGCTGTCCGCGCCCGCGTGGACAACGACAGCCAGACCGAGAAACTGCGCGGGCTCCAGTTCAGCCGATTTCTCGATAGAGAACTTGGCCTGCCGCGTGCTGCCCACGTCGAAGCCTCCGAAGGCGCCGGCCGGCGGTTGGCCGCTGTCGGCCAGACGCTCGGCCTCACCAGGGCGCGAGTAGCGTGGGCCCGCGCGGTCGCTGTTGGTGCCCGCGCAGTCGGTGCCGTCGTGGACGTGGATCGCGTAGGCGCCCGGGGTGAGCCCATCGAGCGCCGCGGCAAGAATGAGGTCACCGTTATCGGCCGTGAGCACCGCCGCGCCGCTGATGTCGGGATCGCTGGCAATGAGCTCGGCGGCGAGCGTTTCGATGCCCGCGGTGACGTCAGGCGTCGCGCCGCCGCTGGTTTCGGGCAGGGGCACGGGCGCGGGCGCTTCGGGCCGGCAGGCCGCCAGCGCCACGACGGCGCAAAGCGCAATAACGGCGCGTACCGTTTTCGAGAAGATCTTCACCGGATACGACGCTGCGAGCGCCAAAGGAGAATCAGAACCAAGCCGACCACCATGCCGCCGAGATGGGCGAAGTGCGCGACGCCCGAGTTGGCGCGCGTGAACCCGAAGTACAGCTCGACGATGCCGTACATCAGCACGAAGTACTTTGCCGGCAGCGGGATGGGCGGGAACAACAGCAGGATGCGCTGGTTCGGGAACGTCATGCCGAACGCCAGCAAGACTCCGAACACGCCGCCCGAGGCGCCCACGGTCACGGACGGCCGCCCCGTGATCGCGGCGAGCGCAAGTTGCGCGGCCGCGGCGCCCAGCACGCACACGAAGTAGTAGATCAGGAAGCGCCGGGAGCCCCAGACGATTTCCATCGTGCGCCCGAACATCCAGAGCGCGAACATGTTGAGTACCAGGTGCGGGACGCTGCCGTGCAGGAACGAATAGGTCGCGGGCTGCCAAAGCGCGAACAAGTCCGGAATCGAGAACAGCGCGAAGTTCGCGTAGGCAATCAGTCCAAACTGAGGCATGAACTGGCCACCCACGAAAATCAGCGCGTTGCTCAGCAACAAAAAGAAGATCACGGGCGGAAAAGTGTCGTCCTGCATGGGGGTCCTGCTGTCGGGCTGGCTGTTTGCGAGGGGGTTAGGTTTGTCCGGGCGGGGTCGACGTTGTTGCAACGGCGCCGGCACAGTATAACGGCTGTCCCGCTACCGCCGCGTGTCAGCATGCCGCCGGTCGCGTCGGACGCCCGCTGTGGCACCACCCCGCCCCCCGCCAGACCGGAGCTGCCTGACATGGCCCGAGACCGGATCGCCGTCCGCGGCGCCCGCCAGAACAACCTGCGCAACATCGATATCGATCTGCCTCTGGGCGAGCTCATCGTCGTCACGGGCGTCTCCGGCAGTGGCAAATCCTCTCTGGCATTCGACACGATCTACGCCGAGGGCCAGCGGCGCTATGTGGAGACCTTCTCGCCCTACGCGCGTCAGTTCCTCGACCGTATGGACAAACCCGCCGTCGACCGCATCGACGGTATCCCGCCCGCCATTGCCATCGACCAGACCAACCCGGTCAGGACGTCGCGGTCGACCGTCGGCACGATGACGGAGCTCAACGACCACCTGAAACTCCTGTTCGCGCGTGCCGCCGCGCTCTACTGCGACGGCTGCAATACGCCCGTTCGCGAGGACAATCCGCAGTCGATCTGGGCGGACCTGCTCGAGCGCTGGCCCGGCCGCCGCGCCGCGATCACCTTCAAGGCCGCCATTCCTGAGAATTTCGCGGCCGAAGAGATCGAGCGCTTTCTCTCGCAGCAGGGTTACACGCGCATCCTTGAGCGCAGCGACGACGCGCTGCAGGTTGTGCAGGACCGGCTCAAGCTCGAAGCCGGCAAGCGCGACCGCGCCATAGAGGCCATTGAAGAAGCACTGGTTCGAGGCGATGGTCACATCCAGATCGTCGACCTCGACGCCAAGGCAGGGGATGACGGCGTCACGCGCTACTCGTCCCGGCTGCACTGCGCAGGCTGCGACCGGGACTTCTCGCCCGCCACGCCAAGCCTGTTCTCGTTCAACTCACCGCTGGGCGCCTGCGAGACCTGTCGCGGCTTTGGTCGCACGATGGGTATCGACCGCGACCTCGTGGTGCCCAACCCGCGGCTGTCCCTGGCCGAGGGCGCCATCAAGCCGTTGCAGAGCAAGAGCTACAGCGACCTGCAAACGCGACTCATGCGCCGCGCCAGGAAGGCCGGCATTTCGACCAATACGCCCTGGGAAGACCTCGATGACGAGGACCACGCCTGGGTGTTCGACGGTGAAGGCAGCGTTAGCAAGGGGCTCTGGCCTGGGGTCACGGCATTCTTCGACTGGCTCGAGAGCAAAGCCTACAAGATGCACGTGCGGGTCATGTTGTCGCGATACCGCAGTTACGAGACCTGTCGAACCTGCAACGGTGCGCGACTCAAGCCCGCCGGCCTGCGCTGGCGCCTTGGCGATGACACGGCAACGGATGCCGCCGAGGCGACAGACACCGAGACGCCACCCGGGCTCAACATGCACGAGCTCATGTTGCTGCCCATCACGCGGCTCGCGGCGTTCTTCGAACAGTGGACGGCGCCCGCTGCGCTGGCCGAGGCCACGGAGCTGCTCACGGACGAGATCCGCGGGCGCATCGGGTTCCTCGCAGAAACGGGGCTCGGCTACCTGACGCTCGACCGGCAATCGCGCACGTTGTCCGGTGGCGAGGTGCAGCGCATCAACCTGACGACAGCGCTGGGCACGTCACTCGTCAACACGCTGTTCGTGCTCGACGAACCCTCGATCGGACTCCACCCCCGCGACGTTGGCCGCATCAACCGGGTGCTCACCCGTCTTCGCGACGCGGGCAACACCCTGCTCGTCGTCGAACACGACCCGCAGATCATGCAGGTCGCCGACCGCATCGTGGACATCGGTCCCGGACCGGGCGAGCGCGGCGGTGAGGTCGTGTTCAACGGCACGATCAAGGGGCTCGCGCGGCGGCGCAGCGGCACGGGCGCCTTCCTGACGGGCCAGCGCCGGGTGGCCGATTGCCGCGACGCGCGCCCACTGGATCCGAAACGCGCCGTCGGCATCCGGGGGGCACGCGCGCACAACCTGCGTGACGTCGACGTCGACATCCCGCTGGGCGGCCTCGTGTGCGTCACGGGCGTCTCGGGCAGTGGCAAGTCGACCCTTATCGGCGACATTCTCTACCCTGCGCTGCGGCGCCACTTCGGTGGTGGCGGCGAGCTACCGGGCGCACACGATGGCCTGGTCAATGCTGATGCCGTTGAAGACGTCGTCTACGTCGACCAGGCACAGATCGGCAAGACCACACGCTCCAATCCGGCCAGCTTTGTCGGCGCCTTCGATGCGATCAGAAAGCTCTATTGCGAGCAGCCGCTGGCTGTCGAGCGCGGCTACAAACCGGGCACCTTCAGTTTCAACTCGGGCGACGGGCGCTGCCCGCAGTGCGGCGGCAACGGTTTCGAACACATCGAAATGCAGTTTCTCTCCGACGTATACCTGCGCTGCCCCGAGTGCGACGGCAGGCGCTTTCGCGACGAAATCCTCGAGGTGCACGCCTGGCCCACGCAAGGCGACGGCGCCTCGCAGTCCATCGCCGACGTGCTTGAAATGACAGTTACGGAAGCACTGGCGTTCTTTGCGGGCACTCCCGCCATCGAACGCACGCTGCAACCGCTCGTGGATGTCGGGCTCGACTACCTGCGCCTGGGCCAGCCCGTACCCACGCTGTCGGGCGGCGAAGCACAGCGCCTGAAACTCGCCAAACATCTGGCCGAGGCGCAAACGCGACGCGGCGGCAAAGGCAAACTGTTCCTGTTCGACGAGCCCACAACCGGGCTGCACTTCAGCGATATCGAGCGTCTGCTGGGTGCGTTCGACAAGCTCATCGACGAAGGCCACAGCATCGTCGTCATCGAACACAACCTCGACGTCGTCGACGCCTGCGACTGGGTCATCGACCTCGGGCCCGAGGGTGGCGAGGGTGGCGGCGAGCTGTGCTTCACGGGTTCAGTCGACGCGCTGGTCAGCACACGCGACAACCACACGGCCGCGGCCGTGGCCGAGTACCGCTCGGCGCAGGCGCCCATCGCCATCGCCGCCGAAGCCGCAGCCGAGTACCAAACACCCAAGCGAACGCGCCGCGCGTCGAAAATCGAGATCCGCCATGCACGTGAGCACAATCTGCGTGACGTCGACGTCACGATCCCCCGGGACACGTTCACGGTCATCACCGGCGTGTCCGGCAGCGGCAAGAGCACCATCGCCTTCGACATCCTTTTCAATGAAGGTCAGCGCCGCTACCTCGAGTCCCTGAACGCCTACGCGCGGCAGTTCGTACAACCCGCAAGCCGGCCCGACGTCGACGCCGTGCTGGGCATCCCGCCCACGGTCGCCATCGAGCAACGCACGAGTCGCGGCGGCCGCAAGAGCACCGTCGGGACCATGACCGAGGTCTACCACTTCCTGCGACTGATGTTCGTGAAGATGGGCACGGCGCACTGCCCCGACTGCAACGCTGCCATCGAGCCGCAAACGCTCGAGCAGATCGCGGCGCTGCTGCAAAAGCGCCACAAGCGCCGCGAGGTCACGCTACTCGCACCGCTTGTCGTCGGTCGCAAGGGCTACTACACGGACCTCGCCGCCTGGGCCGGTCGCAAGGGATTCGAGGCACTGCGCGTCGACGGCGGCATCACACCTGTCGATCCCTGGCCAAGGCTCGACCGCTTCGTCGAGCATGACATCGAGCTGCCCGTGGCCACACTGCGCGTTGATGCGCGCAAGGAACAAGCTCTACGCACCGCCTTGTCAGACGCGCTCGACTTTGGCAACGGCAACGTCATCGTGAGCGTGGACGGCGATGACACGTTGTACTCCACGGCCCGGGCGTGCCCAAGCTGCGCGCGCAGTTTCCAGGAACTCGACCCGCGGCTGTTCTCGTACAACTCGCCGCGTGGCTGGTGCCCGAGCTGTTCGGGCACAGGCGTCTACAGCGACGAGGAAGCAGACGACGCCCAGTGGTGGCGAAGCACGGCTGGCGAATCGCAGGAGACGTGTGCGACCTGCGACGGTGCCCGCCTCAACGACGAGGCACTGGCCGTCACCTTCCGCGACCGCAACATCGCAAGCTATGCGGAGATGCCCGTAGCCGACGCCCTGAGCTGGGTGACGACACTGGACCTCGAGGGCCGCGAGGCCGAGGTGGCGCGCGACATCATCACCGAGCTCGACGGCAGGCTCGGCTTCCTCGACCGCGTGGGACTCGGTTACCTGACGCTCTCGCGCAGCGCGCCAAGCCTGTCGGGCGGTGAGGCGCAGCGCATTCGACTCGCGGCGCAACTGGGTTCCAACCTGCGTGGCGTCTGCTACATCCTCGACGAACCGACGATCGGTTTGCACGCGCGCGACAATGCCAAGCTGCTGGGTACGCTGCAGGCGCTGCAGGCCAGCGGCAACACGGTCGTCGTCGTCGAGCACGACGAGGACACGATCCGCGGTGCGCAGCACATCATCGACATTGGCCCCGGCGCGGGCACGCGAGGCGGTCGCATCGTTGCCGAGGGCAGCCTTCGGCGCATCGAGCGCGCACCCGAGTCACTGACGGGCCGCATGCTGCGGGAGCCGTTGCAGCATCCTGTGATCGAGACACCGCGAGACGTAAACCCGCGCCGGCGCAACGCACCCGTGCTCGCGGTCAAACAAGCCACGCACAACAACCTGAAGCGCGTCTCTGCACGTCTGCCCCTGGGTGCGCTCGTCGCCGTGACGGGCGTATCGGGCAGCGGCAAGAGCTCGCTGATTCGCGGCGTCGTTGAAACCAACGTCGCGCGGCTCGTGGCGGCGGGTCGACGTCGCGGGCGCAAGCAGGCACCGCTCGTGGGCTGCCGGGCGCTCGAAGGCTGGGAATCGATCAGTCGCGTTCTCGAGGTGGACCAGACGCCGATCGGCAAGACGCCGCGCTCCTGCCCCGCGACCTACGTCGGTTTCTGGGACGACATCCGCAAGCTCTACGCGCAAACGCCCGAGGCCCGCATGCGCGGCTACACGGCGAGTCGGTTCTCGTTCAATACCAAGGAGGGTCGTTGCCCCGAGTGCGACGGCCAGGGCATGCGGCGTATCGAGATGAGCTTCATGCCAGACGTGCAGGTGCCCTGCGAATCCTGCGGCGGGAAACGCTTCACACCCGACACACTCGGGATTCGCTACCGCAGCCAGAGCATTGGCGACATCCTGCAGATGGCGGTCTCGGACGCCGTCGCGTTCTTTGCGGCACACCCGAAGATCCGCCACGCGCTCAAGTTGCTGGACGCTGTGGGCTTGGGTTACCTGACGCTGGGTCAGCCGAGCCCCACGTTGTCAGGCGGCGAGGCGCAGCGCATCAAGCTCGTCAGTGAGCTGGCCAAGGCGCGACCGGACCCGGCGCGGCCCGTCGTCCAGGCCATCGACAATCCGCAACACACGTTATACGTGCTCGATGAGCCGACGATCGGGCTGCACATGGCTGATGTCGAAAAACTGATCCGGGTGCTGCACCGACTCGTGGATGCCGGGCACTCAGTACTTATAATAGAACACAATCTCGACATCATTGCCGAAGCCGACTGGATCGTCGACATGGGTCCCGAGGGGGGTGCCGCGGGCGGTCGCATCGTTGCGCAGGGAAAACCGAAGCAAATCGCTGAATTAAAAGATGTTTCCCATACGGCGGCGGCCCTGAAGGCGTTCTTCGACAGAGATCACAGAAACCTCGACACGCAGTAGCGATGTATAGGTTTCTGTGCTATTGTCCAACTCGCGAAGATCAACCCCCACTGCCAGGCGTGCCGCGAGCGCCTAGCGAGGAATACCCATGGCTACAGAGAAGTCTGCCGTTATTGACGAAGATACCAAAGCTGCCGGTTACTCGATTGGTGCCGTTGCACGACTGACGGGCATTTCGACGCACACGCTGCGTATCTGGGAGCGACGCTACAGCGCCGTCGTTGCAGATCGCACCGACAGCGGTCGTCGCGTTTACTCGAAAGCCGATATTGAGAAGCTGTCTCTGCTCAAGTCGTTGTCCGACAACGGGTCATCAATTGGCCAGATCGCCAACCTCTCGACCGAAGAGCTCAAGTCGCGTCGCGACCAGCTCATTGAACAGTCGAGCAGCCTGCAGCTTGTGGCCTCGGTGGGGCTGGTACGCGTCGCGGCATTCGGTGGCTTTTCGCTTGAGAACCTGGCCGAGCGCCTGAATAGTGCCAGCAAGCTTGAGGTCTGCATCAATGCGACCGACCTCGACGAGTTCTCGGAACAGGTCCGAAGCATCGAGCCCGATGTTCTGCTGCTGGAGTTTCCCGTCATCGACCCTGAAGTCCGGCAGGTCGTGGCGCGTCTGCGCCGCCTCTCGGGCACGCGCCGCGCCATCGTGCTGTTCAACTTCGGAACCAAGGCGGATCTCGAAGCGCTGGCAGCCGACCGCGTTGAGCTGCTCCGCTCACCGGTGACGACGCAGACGCTGTACCAGCTGCTGCGTCGCGGCGCCGAGAACCGCCCCGTGCTCGAGGACGTGGCACCGACGGGCGCGACGGCGCTGGAGATCAATCCTCAGGAATCCGTGCCGCGGCGCCGCTTCAACGACGTCGAGCTGGCCCAGCTTGCGCGCACGAGCACGACGGTCGAATGCGAATGTCCCAAGCACACCGCTGACCTCGTCCAGAACCTCTGTGCGTTCGAGGAGTACAGCGCGCAGTGCGAGAGTCGCAACGACCAGGATGCGGCGCTGCACAGCTACCTCTACCAAATGACAGCCAAAGCCCGCAGCATCATGGAAGAGGCGCTGGGCACGCTGGCCGAAGCCGAGGGGTTCCTGCCCAAACGGCGCTAGCCCAACGGAACAAGGCACTCGCCGGCAAACCGGCACCGTGCCGCCTGGTGAAGAAACGCCGCGTCCGCAAGGTCGCGGCGTTTTTTGTGGGTCCGCAGAATTGCCGACCACGAGCGCGCCCCCTATGCTCAGCGCCATGTCGAGATTCGTGACACTGGTGCTGTTGTTCGCCTGCCTGCCCCTGCAGGCGCGCACGCTGGCACAGATTCATGTGCGCCACACACACATCGACAACCTGAGTTACGAGCTCGATTGCCTGGCTGGACTCGTGCGTTGCACCCGCGACCAGCTGCCACTCGCAGCCTACATCGACCCCATCGACGTCGAGCGCTGGCGCGAAACGGCGCGCATGGCTGCGCCTGCACAGGGCCCTGACACCCTAGCCCTGCCCACGGCATCGGATCTTCGTGAGGTCTCGTCGCGCCACCAAGCGGGCGCGGCACCGGGACGCGCGTTGCCGCCGCCTGCGCGTCGCGCACTCATCGACAAGCTGCTCCGGCGCACGTCGCGGCCCTGGCAAAGAGAGCTGGCGCCCGAGCTTGCACGCCAGCGCATCGGGCTTGAAACGGCGGCGTCTCGCATCGACCTCGACACCCTTTTGCCACAAATCGCCGCGCTGTTTGATCAAACGGCCGACACACTACCGCCCGTCT
The DNA here is from genome assembly GCA_039821605.1 of Pseudomonadota bacterium. Taxonomy (GTDB): domain Bacteria; phylum Pseudomonadota; class Gammaproteobacteria; order Steroidobacterales; family Woeseiaceae; genus CALBPI01. The sequence continues at coordinate 31,549 of JBCBNV010000007.1, forward strand.
CATTAATTGCCATAGAGGGCGCCCGCAGCGGCAGCCTGGCAACGCTGGGTCAGCGCGTCGCGTTTGTTGAAACGCCACTGGCCGACTCCTCGGACAGCCGCCTGCCCGTCATCGTCCACGAGTTCGTGCACCACTGGCAGGCGGGCATGCCCGAAGCCCAGCGTCGCGAGCTCATCGACGCGTTTGTGTTGGCGCCGGGCGGCTGCGCCGTCACGGCCTACCACTTCTTTGATGAAGCCGTGGCCAGTGCCATCGGCAACGGCATCATCGAATCGCGCCTTCTGGGTCCCGCCGCATTCGCCAGTTACGAGGCGCTGCCCGAATCCTATTACGCCGACTACCGCGTCGACCGAATTGCCAAGGCACTGCGGGCGAGACTCGAACAACAGCTGCAGAACGGCGACGCTCTGGGTGTCGAGTTCGTCAACGACTACATCCGCATCGCACGCGAGGCACTGGGCACGGAGTGCGAACGACTCGACAGCACGCTGCACACGGTCGCATTCATATTGACCGCGCCCGAACTTGGGCCGGCGCAACGGTTGGCGCAGGACCGACTTACGCCTGCGACGTCTTTTGTCGATGTGGTTACGGTCAACAACATGCGCACTGCGGCAGGGCGTCACGCTGCGCTACCCGTGGTTGCCGTCGCAACGCCGGATACGCTGAGCCGGCTTTCGAACTGGGTGCCCGCCAAGGCGCTGGAACGCATGCGGCAACGGGCTGCCGAGGAAGCACGCCTGGTTCACGCACTGCCGCGTGAAGGCGACGGCACTGCCTACATTGTCGTCGGGGATACGATCGACGCGGCCGCCGCCACGCTGCTGCAACTTGTGGTGCTGCAACGCCAGGCGTTTAGCGGGGAGTGGCGGCCGCCGCCGCTGCCGGGATCAGTACCAGACTGAGAACAGGAGCTGGATCACGTCGGCTTCGAACGTGAAGTTCGGCTCCTCGCCGGGCAGAACGCCCTCGACGCGCAGGTCACTGAAGTTCTCGTAATCGAAGAGAATGTGGTCCCAGAAGGCCGTGAGTCGTGCCTTGCTGAACGGCCCGAAGCCGTCGGTCCCGATGTCCCAGGCAACCGCCGCGCGGAACGTGGTGCTCGTAAAGGTCGAGAGCTCCTTATCGCGCGCCAGGAAGTTCTGGAAGTCGACACGCGGGAACAGGTCCGAGTAGAAGTCAGCCTGATCCTGGGTGTAGTAGCGCAAACGCGTCGAGAACGTAAAGTCGCGCCACGGGTGCGTGTAGCCGAGCTCGTAGGTCATCGACGTGATGCCCCAGGTATCCGAGAAGCCACGGATCTGGCCGTTGATCGCTGCGCGATACGGCAGATAGTAGCGGCCCGAAATGGAGGCTGCCGAGCTTGTGCGCGTATTCGGGTAGCGCTCGCTCTGGTAGCTGTAGGTCGCGCCGTCGTCGTTGAGATAGCGCACGGATCGGTAGGGGTTACGCAGGAAGCCCTCGTCCGTAATGGCCTCGAAATTGAAGCCCATGATGAGGTTTTTGGTGAAGATCTGGCTGATGCCGAGGCCGTAGGCCTGACGCGCTACATCCCGTGCAAATGTCTCGTCATTCGACATGCCAACAACGTCATCACCAAGGCTGTAGGCGATGGTGACAGTCGTCAGGTCACCAAAGAGATTCTGGCTGACCGCGAGACTCCAGGTCTCGGCCTCGAAGTCAGATTCTGAACTTCGCGTCAGGCCGAACGACATCATCGTGCCGCCGCGCAGGTAGTCGACGCCGATGGAACCCTGCTTGCGCTCTTCCTCGTAGGGGCTCGCCGTCGTTACGACGTCGATCGAGGCACTCGTGATCATGTCGACGTAGTAGTTGGCCGAGACAGACACACTCTTGCCGACGTTCTTTCGAACCAGCACCGACGGGCCTTCGATGGTGATGTTGTCACCTTCGTAGCGGTGGTAGAGCACGTCGGTACGCTCGTCGGGCAATACGGCAGCTTCCGCCGTTGCCGTCCACAGCGTGGCGACGAGTCCGAGGGTGAGCAGCAGGCGATTGCGCATGGCAAATTCCATCCGGAGTTCAGGGGTCTCGATCAGTTACAGCCGCAGCCGCCGCCAACGACGCCCTCTGCGCCGCGTGCGCCCTCGCGCGACTCAAACACGTGGTACATGTATGACGTCGACACGGGGTCGTGGTCGAGGAACATGATCGGATCGGCCAGGCGATCGCGTTCATAGGGTTTGACCCAGGGTTCGATGTTCGAGCAGGCGCTCGAGGCTGTGACGAGACACAGCGCCAACGCGACGCGAGCGATTCGATGTGCGGTTTTGCGGTGCATGGGTCTTACCTCGCAATCAGAAAAAGAAAGTGAAACCGACATGGCCGGTCAGGTTGTGAGCCGTCTTGCTCTCGCCGAGCAGGTCCGTGTCGAACGCGTGGTCGCGGAAGTCCACACGCAACGCAAAGACATCGTTGAACAACAGGCGGTAGCCCGCGCCCAGGTTGATGGTGAACAGGTCGTCGCCGCCGAAACGCGTGCTGCCCAGTCCGGCAATCACGTAGAACGACTGGTTGAACGCGCGGCCGGGGCCGAAAAAGGCCTCGCCCGGAAAGATGTTCCAACCGATCGATGCGTTGTAGTAGGTGAACTCGCGCTCGTCGTCGTTGAGAATCTGCGCCGCACCGCTGAGCAGCTCGAAGCTCGTCTCTTCCGTGTCGGTACGACCGATAGCGCCCTCGACAAACAGCGCTTCATTGAGGTGGTAGGCAATCGTCGCGCCGTACACGGCGTTGACGCCGAAGTCCTCGACACTCATGCCGCCCGCGTACACACCGATTTCGAAGTCTTCGGTGTCGATCTTCGGCTGCACGATCTCGCGGCGCTCGACCTCGGGCTCGATGACCTGCTCGGGCGCGTCGGCCACCTCGGTGTCTTCACCCTGGCCAAAGAACGGCAGTGACGAGCAGCCCGTCAGCGCCGGCATGGCCAGTACGGCCACGCTCAGAAAAAGAAACCGAAGCCGACTTTCCATTCTTCCACTTCCTCGTTTTCGTCGCGGCTCGTGAGGACCACGTAACTCTTGTATTCGGCGCGCAGCACAAAACGGCGCGTGACGTATGCGCGAAACCCGCCGCCGACGAGCGCCACCTGGTCGGTGCGATCCTCCTGCGCCACGAGCGTCGATTTCGGCGACGTGCTGACAACACCCGTACCGATCGTGAAGTACGGCGACACGCGCCATTCCGGGAACGTCTCGTGCACCACGTTGACGGTGCCGAGCCAGCCGTTCGAGAAGTTACCCACGAGCTGCGAGCCCCACACTTCCACCGACAGGTTGCGGCTGATTGAGTAGCCGCCGTACACCGCCAGGGCGTCCGAGCCCGCGAAATCGCCCGTCATGATTCCCGTTTCCCAGCGCGTCTGGAGAAACTCGTCGCGACCAATCCGCTCGATGGCCGTGCGCTCGCCGAACTCGTCGAGCGTCAGCTCGAGCTGCACGATGTTGACCCAGCCCTCGCGCCCACGGTCCGTACGCACCTTGAACCAGTCCGTCTTGCGGCGCACGATCTGCACGGACTCGCCGCGTTCGACGACGTTCGTGATCGGGTAACCCTTGCCCGGCCCCGTGTGCATCTCGAGGTACGGATCCGCAACCTCAACCGTGCGCAGCGGCTTCTCGTCGGCAAATGCCGCCGGTGCGGTTGCCAGCGTGCCGGCAAGCACCACGACCAACGCGATCACTGCGGAGATGCATGAATTGGGGCGTGGGCTCACTGGCGGTCCTTGGAATTAGTTCTGGGGAACCCGGAACGGGTCGTTGTAGTACTGCGCACCGATGTCGAGCCACTCGGCGATCAGACGCAACTCACCTTCATTGAGGTAGCCGGCGTGCGTGCCGCCCGGCGCGAATCGGCTGAAGAACACGGGCGACGCATTGGCGCCTGCCCCGCGCATGCTCGGCGCGACGTTGACGGTCGCGAAGATCGGGTCACCCGTTACTGGGTCGGTATCGACCTGAACGAGACGCGGCTGCAGCGCGCCCATGTTCACTTCGACCTCGACGTCATTGATGAGCAGCTCGCGGTAGGCCTCGAACTGGTCCTGTTCCTCGGGCGCGAGGCCGTCAGTCAGGTTGAGCTGCCCGGCGGGCACCTGAATCTGGTTGGCAGCATCACGGTCGGTGTGGCAGGAGATGCAGGTGAAATCGCTGACCACGTTACCCATGCCGTCGAGAGTCACACGCGACACCGACCACAACGGATGAATGTGATCTTCGTAGTGAATGACCGTACGGCAACTGGACGTCCAGTTCTGCTCGCACGAGGGCTGCACGGGACGCGGCGACAGCAGATCGGCGTAGCGCAGATCGATATCGGGATCCGCCTGGCGACCGGCTGCGACCTCGTCGGTCCAGACATCCCGGTAGGTCACGTCGACGGTCGGCTGCAGCGACGAGCAGTTGTCCGTTGAGCAGCTTACGCGCGCGCGCACTTCCGCCATCGTTTCGCCGGGCGTGTCGATGAACAACGCGGGATCTGTATTCGGGAACGGCACACTGATGTTCTGTCCGCCGTCGTGCGCCGAGGCGAAGGCATCGGCGCGCCCGTGTGACAGACCGCTGCCGCCGTCGTGGCAGCCCTGGCACTTGAGTTCCTCACCCGGGCGAATCTGCAGCCAGTTGTTGTGGCGCGCCGAGATGCGGCGGCCGTTGGCATCCGTGATCGACATTGTGAACGCAATGTCGGCCGGCACCTTGACCATGACCGAACCGTCGGGCTCGATCATCGTGTATCCGAGAATCTCGCGGAAACCCTGTCCGCCACCGACACCAAAGGCCGAGCCCGGCACATCGACGAGCTCTTCGTCGGGCATTGAAACGGCTTTCTCGAGGCGCAGGAAGCGCGCGGGGCGCGCCGCGGCCAGCGTCTGCGCAGGATCGGCGAGCACGTCGATACCGCCCGGCGCCGTGTCGACACCCATGAAGTCGTAGACGGTTCGAATGTTGAGAACGCCAACGCCTTCGTCACCGATATCGGGATCGAGCAGGAAGGTGTTCGAGCCTGCCAGCAAGACCAGCGGCACATCGCGCGGCTCCGCGACAACGATGTCCGAGAAGATCACGCCTTCGACAGGCGTCACGACGGGCGCCTGCGTTTCCTGTTCCCGGTCGTACATCCAGATGCCGTAGAGCGGCGGCGCCTGGGTGAGATTGGGGTTGGCGAGGTTATCAGGCGTGCAGGCAAGAATGACCAGGTCGATGTCTTGCAAGCGGCACTGGCTCCAGCTCACGAGCAGTCGGTCGGTGCCGTCGCGAAGCGGGTACACGGAACGATAGCGCCCGCCCGGTGACACCTGGTTCGCCGCCGCAACGACATTGTTGATCGTTGCAGGCGTTTGCGCCGGGCCGGCCATGCCCGCGTTGTTTACGCTGGGCTGGGTGTTTTCAATGTACGTCGACACTTCGATGTCGACGAGCGCGCCACCCGTCGTCGGCCCCGTGAATGGCTTGAGCAGCGAGATGAGCGTGCCGTCAGGAAGCACCTGCGGCTGCATGAACTGCTCCTGCTGGCCATCGTTGTCGACGTCATGGCTCTGCGCGCCATACAAGAGCTGCAGGTTTGTACCGTCTGGGTTCATCTTGTAGAGATTGAACTCGTTGGTACCGCCGACGTTGTCCCAACGCGAGAACACGATGGAACCGTCGTCGAGCACGACGGGATTGAGCTCATGGCTCTGGTTGAAACCAATCTGCTCGATGTCCGTGCCGTCCGTGGTCATCGTGTGCAGCAGGAAACCGGGTTCATTCTCGTCGCCGTCAAGCGCAGGGAACTGCGGCTTGCCTTCGTCGAGAAGGATAGCCACCGACTGACGCTGGCGCGTCGAGCTGAATACGAGTCGACCATCGGGCAGGAACTGCGGCGCGATGTCGTGGCCCGCTTCCGCCGTGATGTCCGAAGCGATGACGCGGCGCAGCGTGTCGGTCGGGATGTCGTATTCCCAGATGTTCCAGGTCACCTGTTCGTCGTCGTCTGCATCGGGGTCGAACGGATAACGCATTGCGAACGCCACCTTGGTGGCATCAAACGACACCGTGACATCCCGGATGTCGGCAAGACCCATCGTGAAATCGCCCGTGAGGTTCACATCGGGTGTGCTCGGCGAAGCGCGGTCGCGGAAGAACAGGTCTGCGCCTGGGTTGAACGACAACACCTCGCGAATGTCCTCCTCCACGAGCGCACCGTCGTCGTCGAGGGGGATCGGGCGTTGGACGTAAACAATCGGAAACTCGAGCGCGACCGGGTCAGGCGCCTGGCCCGCACCGAAGCCGACCTGGTCGCCTTCGCCGCCGGAACTGCAGCCTGCCGCCGTTGCGAGCGCCAGCACGAGTGCGAGCGCGCGGACACAGGTTGTATTGCTTGTTTTCACCGTTACCGCTTTGTCCATGGGAGCACCTCGAAGCGCATTTCGAAGCGTCGCCTTTGCCGTGCACGGGTCGGTGACCCGAGTTGCACTGCATGCCTGCCGATTGAACTTAACGGCATGGTGACGATCGCCCGTCGCGCATTCTGTTAACAACTTCACAGTTCGCCCGCGGCACGGGTTGGCATCGGTCCGAACTGTGCGCTCCGACCCAACTGGGCACATGCCACAGCAATCTCGGAACGGCGCGAGTATAGAAATCGGTGTCGTCACCCGTAATGTCTCGAAAAGACGACAGCGCACCCGGCGACGTCCCGCCACCGGGAATTCCCAAAACCCGGCGACGCGCGAAACCCGAGAAAACTAGCGGTCTTGCGTCCGATCAGCCCTTTTTCGCGTTGGAACGGGCACGTCTTCGACCGACGACGCATTTTTGTGAACTGGCGCACGCGCATCGGGCAAAACCACTGGTGCCAATGCGCGGCACCCCTGTCTCACTCCGGCGACAAATTTTTATTTGTTATTTTTCAGTGACTTAACCCTAGCACCCCGCCCTACTGTCCCAACCCCACGACAACGGCTTTACATATCCTCATCACCTGCGACACGGGGCCTTTTTAGCTAAGCCGTTGATTTTCCAGCGCCACGACTCCTGCAGCCCCAAAACGCCGCGTGCTGGCACGCCGATTGCAACCACTCCCGTGTAGCGAACCGCCAAGAGCCGCCCACATGTGGGTGCGACGCGACACCAGCGTCGGGATTGTGAGCGCGATCACTGCAACGTCAGTGAACTGCGATCAGACTCCGGCAGGGCTCGCGAACGGGACGCAACGCGGTGTCTTTAGGGGCGCCGCAGAACGACAACGAACGAGGTCACCGCCGCTGCCATGTGGCACGGCGATCGGTCAAAGCAGGGTCGAAATGAATACACAGACGATTTCACGAACGGCACGACTTGGGGCAGCGGGACTCACGCTGGCATTGTCAATTGCCAGCGCCTGGGCGGGTCCGCGAGAGCAGGCCAAGCGCATTCACGACCGGCTCGCGGGCGTGCCCCCGACGGCGGCCGTGCTCGACGCCATGGAAGCGCAGATCGCTGGCGGCAACGCCATCGCTGCGGCCGAGACTGCGATGGATAACAGCGCGTTCTACAGCGTCACGCTCAAGAACTGGGCGACGCCCTGGACAAACCGTGACGGCGACATCTTCGCGCCGCTCAACGACTACACGGCCACGGTCATCGGCATGATCCGTGACGACGTGCCCTTCAACGAAGTGCTGTTCGGCGACCACCTCTACGTCGGCGGCGCCGGCCTGGGTGTTCCCGGCTACTCGATGACCAACAACGACCACTACGAGGCGCTCGAGCAGAACGCCATCGACCTCAAGGACAACCTCGTTGCGACCACGCAGTCGGCACAGACCGACCTGCCGGCCGCAGCCACAGCGGGCGTCATGACCACACGCGCCGCCGCCGAAGCGTTCTTCATCGCGGGCACGAACCGCGCGATGCTTCGCTTCACGCTCATGAACCACCTCTGCCGCGACCTCGAGCAGGTGGCTGACGTGACGCGTCCGCCGGATCGCATCCGCCAGGACGTGACGCGCAGCCCGGGTGGCGACAGCCGTCTGTTCCTCGGCAACTGCATCAGCTGCCACAGCGGCATGGACCCGCTCGCGCAGGCCTTCGCCTACTACAACTACAACGAGGAAACGGGCCGCATCGAATACACCGACGGCGCTGTTCATCCCAAGTACTTCAACAACGACACCAACTTCCCGTTCGGCTTCCGCACGCCTGACGACAACTGGTCGAACTACTGGCGCGACGGTCGCAACGCCCTGTTGGGCTGGGACCCCGCGCAGACGGGTTCGGGCCAGGGCGCCAAGTCGATGGGCCGCGAGCTCGCTGGCAGCCAGGCGTTCGCCCAGTGCCAGGTCGAGAAGGTGTTCGAAAACGTCTGCCTGCGTAAGCCCGGCGATGCCGCGGACCGCGCACAGGTCGACGCCATGACGGCGTCGCTCGTGGGCAGCAACTACCGGTTGAAGACCACCTTCGCCGAAGCAGCCACTTACTGCATGGGCGACTGAGGACAGAACGATGACGATGCATAAAACAGCCATTACCGTCAGCCGCCTGACCGGCCTTCTCGCCGCCGCAGCGGTGATCAGTGCCTGCTCGGGTGGCGGCGCTGAAACCCAGGTCAACCCGGTTACGTCGGTACCCGATACGTCGGGCTACAACGGCCCGGCACCGGCCACGGCAGACGTTCAGTCCTTCAAGCTGAACCTGTGGGACAACATTCAGTCCGAAGCGGGCTGTGGCGGGTGCCACGGCCAGGGTGGGCAGTCGCCGACTTTCGCTCGCGACGACGATATCAACCTCGCTTACGAGGCGGCCAACACGGCCGTCGACCTGAGCTCGCCGGGCGACTCACTGCTCGCGACCAAGGTGGCCGGTGGCCACAACTGCTGGTCGGGTAGCGACGCCGTCTGTGGCGACCTCATGGAAACGTGGATCTCCGGCTGGGCAGGCGACCTTGTTGCCGGCGGTGGCCGCACGATCGACCTCGAAGCACCGGTCATCAAGGACCCGGGCGCGAGCCGCAACTTCCCGGCTGACCCCGCATTGTTCGCGAGCACGGTGCACCCGGTCCTGACGCAATACTGCTCGGCCTGCCACAACTCAAGTGCCCAGTTCGCGCAGTCGCCGTTCATGGCGGAGCCTGACGTCGAAGTCGCCTACGACGCGGCCAAGCCGAAGATCAAGCTCAACGACCCGGCCCTCTCGCGCCTGGTACTGCGCCTGCGTAACGAGTTCCACAACTGCTGGAGCGACTGTGGCTCCAACGCTAACGAAATGCAGGCGGCCATCGAAGCCATGGCCAACTCGATCACGCCGACTTCGGTAGATCCGAGCCTGACCGTCAGTAAGGCACTCACGATCCTCGACGGCATCGTCGCCAGCGGCGGCAGCCGTTACGAAGCCAACGCCATCGCGACCTACGAGTTCAAGTCGGGTGAAGGCCTCATCGCCTACGACACGAGTGGTGTGTCGCCTGCGCTGGACCTCACGCTGTCGGGTGACGTCGGCTGGGTCGGCGGCTGGGGCATCGAGATCCGCAACGGTAAGGCCCAGGGCCGTACCGCGGACAGCAAGAAGCTGCACGACATGATCAAGGCGACGGGCGAGTACTCGATTGAAGCCTGGGTTGTGCCCGCCAATGTGGTACAGGAAGAGTCGCGCATCGTAAGCTACTCGGCCGGCCCGACGGCGCGCAACTTCACGCTCGGCCAGAACCTCTACGACTACACGTTCGCAAACCGCTCCGACGTCACAGACGGCAACGGCATGCCTGCGCTGCAGACGCCTTCGGCCGACGAACTGTTGCAGGCAACGCTGCAACACGTCGTCGCCAACTGGGACCCCGTCAATGGTCGCAGCCTGTGGCTCAACGGCGAGCTCGTTGACCTCACCGACGACACGGGTGGTGGCAGCATCGCCGACTGGGACGACACGTTTGCCTTCGTACTCGGCAACGAAGTGTCCAGTGACGGCCTGTTCGCCGGCACGTTCCGCTACGTGTCGATCCACAACCGTGTGCTGACGCCCGAACAGATTCTGCAGAACTTCGATGCCGGCGTCGGCGAGAAGTTCTACCTCCTGTTCAGCGTGTCACACCTCGTGGACGTCCCCGAAGCCTACGTGCTGTTCGAGGTCGCTCAGTTTGACAACTACAGCTACCTGTTCAACGCACCGCACTTCATTTCGCTCGACAACTCGGCGACCTGGGACGGCATCCCCGTCCAGGGCATCCGTGTCGGCGTCAATGGTGTCGAGGCGCCCGTGGGCCAGGCCTTCCGCACGGTCAACGAGAGTCTCTCGAGCGATTTGCTCGCCGAGCTCGGTCAGCCGCTCTCGCCGTACGGTGCTGTGTTCCAGCAGGAACAGGGTCCCGACACCGATGAGTTCTTCCTGACCTTCGACGTGCTGGGTGACAACGTGAACGTCCGCACCGACCCCGTGCCGCTGGCATCGGGCGACGCGGCCGACATCCCGGACCAGGTCGACATCGGCGTACGCATCTTCGACGAAGTTGCCGAGACGATGGCGCAGGCGACGGGTGTGCCGCGGACGCATCCCGAAGTCATGCTGACCTACGAGGCCGTGCGCCAGCAGATGCCCTCGAGCCCGCTGTTCGGTGGCTTCCTTGCCTCGCAGCAGGTCGGCATCTCGCAGATGGCGGTGGAGTACTGCAACGCTCTGGTTCAGGACACGGCGCTACGTGCCTCGTTCTTCCCGGGCATGGACTTCAACGCCCCGGCAGGCAGCGCGTTTGCCACGCAGGCGGGTCGCGACCTCGTCATCGACCCCGTCGTTGACGCCGTTTCCGGCATCAACCTGGGCTCCGAGCCGCTGCGCGCCGACATGGAAGGCGAGCTGAACGCCCTCATTAGCCGCCTCACCACGTGTGGCAACAACTGTGCGGCAGACCGCACCGAAACCGTCGGCACGGCCGTCTGCGCAGCAGCGTTGGGCAGCGCCTCGATGCTGGTGCAGTAAGAATCAACTCAGGAACCGATACCATGGCAAAGCGAAAAGAGAATCTGCACCCGGATACGCCGATTCTGCACCCGGACCACAAGCGCCCGACCACCCGTCGTGAGTTTGTCGCCACGGGACTGATGGCGGGTACATCCACGCTCATGTCGGGCGGTCTGTTCAGCCTGTTCGCCAACCCGATGGAAGCGCGCGCTGCGCTCTCTTCGGACCTGCAACCGCTGCGTGCGGGCTGCGGCCTCGAGCTGGCGGGCGCCGGCAAGGTGCCGTTCGTCTGCTTCGACCTCGCGGGTGGCGCCAACATGGCCGGCTCCAACGTTCTCGTTGGCGGTCCCGGCGGCCAGATGGATTTCCTGTCGACGGCGGGCTACAACAAGCTCGGTCTCCCGGGTGACCAGACGCCTGATGCGGTCAACCCCGATACGGGCACCAACGACTTTATCAACACGGATCTCGGTCTGGCGTTCCACTCGGACAGCGCGTTCCTGCGCGGGATTCTTGAGCGCGCCTCACCGGCGACGCTCGCCAACACCAACGGCGCGATCCTCGTGGCACGTTCCGAGAACGACACGGGCAACAACCCGCACAACCCCATGTACGGCATCGCCAAGACGGGTGCGCGCGGCGAACTGCTCGACCTCATCGGTTCGCGCACGTCGGAGTCGGGTGGTAACTCGATGGCACCGGCCGCGATGATCGACCCGGCCCTGCGCCCCTCGAAAGTCGACCGTCCGGGTGACGTGACGGGTCTCGTCGACACGGGCAAGCTCGTTGGTCTGCTCTCACAGGAAGACGCCGTGGCCGTGCTCGAGTCCGTGTACCGCCTCAGTGACCAGAAGCTCGGCCAGGTCGACACCAAGATCGACGCAGACGCCGTGGTCAAGGATCTCGTCGCCTGCGGTTACCTGAAGTCTGCCGACCTCGCCGATCGCTTCGGTGATCCGTCGCAGCTCAACCCATCGCTCGACCAGGACCTCGTGGGCCCCGCGGGCATCTTCTCGCAGGCCGAGTACGACGACGACCGCGAATTCCGCAAGACGGCTTCGGTCATGAAGCTCGTCGCCAACGGCTACGCGGGCGCCGGCACCATCACCATGGGCGGCTACGACTACCACGGTGGTCGACGTGCCCGCGGTGAAGTGCGTGACCTGCGCGCCGGTCGCTGCATGGGTGCCGCGCTCGAGTACGCAGCACGTCGCGGCGTACCGCTGTTCATGTACGTGTTCTCCGACGGCTCGCTGTCGAGTAACGGCATGATCGACGACACGGTCGACGGTCGCGGCAAGCTCGAGTGGGCCTCGGACAACCAGAGTACGGCGGCCTCGTTCATCCTGGTCTACAACCCGAACGGCAGACCGCAGCTGTTCTCCGGTGACAGCCTGCCGCCCGAGAACCATCAGCAGATCGGCTACTTCCGACCCGATGGTTCGGGTGAGACGGGATCCAGCCCGATCGCCAACAACGTCAACCTGCTCGTGGAAGCCGTGGTGCTCAACTACCTCGCCATCCACGGCGAACAGGCCAACTTCGAAGTCCTGTTCCCGAACCACGGCCTGGGTAACGTTCAGCTGCGCGACAGTCTGACCGCCTTCAACCCGCTCGTCTGACGCGTGTCGTCAGACGCCTCCTGACGAAAGCAGGTCGTTTCCGCCTGTCGCTCGTGCCGGTGCCGTAATGGCACCGGCTCTTTTTTTTAGCCTTCGGTTGCGGGTGCGTCCGTGGCCACGTCGGCGGGCGTGTCCATCTCCGGACCCGGCATGACGTCCTCGGGGATCGAATCGTCGGGTGACCCCGATTCAACGAACCGGACGAACCGGTCCATCTGTTCACCAAGTACGGAATCCACGGCGGGCGCGATCCGTTCGAGACCATCGGGATCGTAGCCACCGACGCGGTACTCGAGCGCCACATTCGTGGCGTCTTCGCTGGGCAACAGGCTGACGGTCAGGTTGCCGTCCACGCCCATAAGCCCCAGCGGCCCCAGGCCGCCCGTTAGCCGCAGCAGCTTGTTTTCGCGCAGCATGGTCACCGTCAGATGCACAACGACGTCGTTGGGCCCGATGTGTTCACAGAAACAGCCCAACGGTCGTGCCTCGATGTAGAGGCTCTCGGCGTTGCCGGAGTAGGTGTGATCGGGGTGCCACCACTCGCCCACGTGGCCCAGCAGCATGCGCCATGCCGTCTCGGGCGGTGCGAGCACGGTGCGCTCGTGGCGCACCACGAAGCCTGTCTCCGCGGCGTGCAACACCTCGGCCTGCACCGCCGGCGCCGACAGTGACGCCAGGAGTCCCGCCGCGGCCAGTCGCGGCGCCAGTCGCTGAAAAACGCTACTCATAAGCGCAGGATACAAGAAATGCGGTTGGCACTCAGGCCGGCGCGGGCCCCGTGTCCCGCACGCCCCAGAAACGCGCAAGGGCGGCGCCGCTGACCAGATGCCAGACGCCCCACCATCCGGCGACGAGCGCCATTCCTCCCAGACCGTCGAAGAACGCGAAGATCAGCGTCAGGCCCAGTGCCGAGTTCTGAATCCCCGTTTCGATGGTCACACTGCGGCGCACCCGGGGCGACAGGCCAGCCAGGGTGGCAAGCAGGAAGCCCGCGGCCAGCGCGGCCCCGTTGTGCAACATCACGACACCGGCGATGACCTCAGCCCATTCGACGAACAGGGTCCAGTTGGCCGCGAAGGCCACGATCACAAACCCCGCAAACACAAGCATCGAGAACCGGCGGAATGGCAGGCGCAGGCGCTGCGCAATGCGCTGTCGACGTGTGGCCAGCCAGCACCCCGCAATCGTAGGCAACACGAGCACGAGCACGACAATGAGCAGCATGCGCACCACGTCGATCTCGACACTGCGCAGCAGCGCGCGCGTCTCGGGCAGCAGGCTGCCCCAGAGCGCGATATTCAGCGGTGTCGCCAGGAACGCAAACGAGCTCGTGATGGCGGACAGGGTCACGCTGAGCGCCACATCGCCACGCGCAAGGTGCGAAAAGAAATTGCTGACACTGCCACCGGGACAGGCGGCCACGATGATCATGCCGAGCGCGATCGAGGGTGGCGGCGCGACCGCCAGCACGAGCAAAAGTGTCACGGCCGGCAGCACGACCCACTGCGACACGAGCCCCGTGACGAGCGCGCGGGGGCGCCGGCTGACGCGACGAAAATCGGCAAAGTCGAGGTCGAGCGCAATGCCGAACATGATTGCAGCCAGCAACACGTTGAGTGCCACGAGCGCGTCGGCAGAGAAGTTCAGGCGAACGGCATCAAGCACCTCGCAGGCCCCACGATTGGCAACAGCGCTACACGCTACCGCATCTGCCGCGCGCGGTCAGCGATGCAAGGGCGCTGGGACTTACTCGATGTTGTAGTCGAGGTAGGCGTAGACGCGCTGCGCGACCGCCTGGCCACGCACAAGCCGCGGCTCGTATTCCCACTCGGATATGGCCCGCAGCGCGGAACGGTCGAACAGCGTGCCCGAGCTGCTTTCGACCACGTCGATCTCGCGGGTCTTGCCGTCGGTACCGACCGTGAACTCGACCTTCACGCGGCCATTGAGCCCACGCTGCAGCGCGCGACGCGGGTAGATGGGGGCGACTGACTTGGTCCGGCGCAACGTCGCGGCCGACACGACTTCGGACGTCGCGCGGGCAATGAAGGCCTGGTCCACGGCGGCGAGCAGTTCGGTCTTCTCGGCCGTGTCCGCGGTCACGAGCGTGCCGTACTCGCGGTACAGACGGTCTGCGGTGCCCGGGTCTGCCGCGACAGACGCGTCGCGAATACCCGAGGCGAGTGCGGCAACGACCTCGCCTTGCAGCGATTGACGCGTCGCGGCGTTGGAGACGTTTTCGAGCAACGCGACGGCGCCGCTACCACCGCGCAGGTTGCCTGCGGCCAGAGCCTCACGCACCGCGATCTCACCGGCGTCCTGCTGCGGTGCGGCCGGCGGCGGGGTCGGTGTTGACGTGGCCGCAGCAGGTGCTGTGCGGGCCGCGGCGCGCGCGGCAGCCTGTTGCTGCTGCTGAAGTCGCTGGCGCTCTGCGGCAGCGGCGCGTTCGGCGGCTGCCTGTGCCGCAACTCGCTGCGCATCAATCCGGTCGCGGACATCGGCCCGCAGCGCCAGCAATTCGCCGGCTTGTGTACGAGGCAGCGCCGCCAGCGTATCGAGAATGGTGTTGGCCTGAGCCTCGTTACCGGAGTCGGCCGCGGTCAGGGCCAGCGACGACTGCGACTGTCGAAAATCAAGGAGGCCCTGCTCGAAGCGCCCGATGCTGTCGTGTTCGAACCCCGAGTTATTGAGTTGTTCGACCACGTAGTTGGCACGCGTCCAGTCCTCGCTGCCGAGCGCAGCGTCTACAAGGCTGCCCACGCGGTCAACCACGGTATCGACTTCGGCGGCGACCGTGTCATCGGCCTGCGCCTGTTCGAGGAACAGCGCGTAGTAGTACAGGGCGTTGCTGCCGGCGGGCTCCGTGAGCATGCCGGCATCGGCCGCCAGCCGTGCACGGGACAGCAGCTCACCGTTGGGCGTCTCGGCCGCCACGACGGCCTGTACCTCGGCTTGCTCCGGTGTCGGCTCAGCGGCCACTGCCGGCGCGCTCTCTACGACTTCGCCGTCGGAACCAAGGAAGAACCATGCAGCCATAGCCCCAATCACCACGAGCGCACCGATGAGGATCGGTGTGTCGAATGATTTCTTCTGCGCCGCCACGGGCGCGTCGAGAACGGCCTCGTCGCTCATGGCCTAGTCCTTCTTGCGTTTCCAGATACTGCCGATCGAGCGAATGCGCTTGAACAGCTGTTCCACGGTGCCTGACTGCTCGGCCTCGTCCTGCGTCTGCTCCACGGCCATGCGCGGAATCAGGTTGGGGTCGGCACGCATCTGCAGGTGGCGCAACGCGCCACCGTTGACGTTCTGCATGAGCCGGTCGTGATTGACGGGCTTTGCCATGTAACGGAAGACCTGACCGTGGTTGATCAGAGAGATCATCTCCGCCGCGTCGCGGTCATCGCTGACTACGATCGCGATGAGCTCGGGCAGGTGCTGCTTGAACTTGTTGAGCACCTTGCGCAACACGCCGCCTTCACTGGCCACCTCGGAGATGAGCACGCCAGCCTTCTTGGCCGAGATGAGCTCAAGAACCTTGAGCAGCCGGTTGGCTTGGTAGAGCTTGTAGCGGCCGTGCAACGCGCCTTCGACTTCCCTGAAGAAATCGTCTGACAACGTGAACACAACGACGCCCACACTTTCCATGTCGCGGAACGACTCGGAATTGCGGATCTGGACGGTGTCGCCCGACAGTACGACCTGTTCGCCCTGCGCCTCGAGGTCTTCTTCCTCAGGCGTTTCCTGGACTTCGGGCTGCGACGCCAGCATGGCGGGCACGAGCGACGGCGACTTGCGGCGCGTGATCGGACGCGTCTGTGTGGCCAGCGAATCCGCAGGCGCATCGTCCTCGCCTTCGGGTTCGGCCGGCGGTGCCTGTACGGTCGGTGAATGAGGCGTCAGCGCGGGCGCAGCCGAGGCCTGGACGGCCTGGTCGATAGTCGCGCGCAGATTGTCAGGCGGGCACGGTTTCGACAGGAAGCGGAACACCTCACCGACGTTGATCGAGCCCTCGATAGCGTCGAGGTCGGCATACCCCGTGAGCAGGATTCGCATCGTGCGGGGCGCCTGCTCGCGAACGGCGCCCAGCACTTCGACGCCTTCCATTTCGGGCATGCGCTGGTCGGCCACAATGACGTCCGCGTCGTGCTCGACACAGAACTTCACGGCCTCCTCGCCCGACGTGGTCAGGTAGAGTTCATAGTCGCGCCGAAACAGGGCCCGCATCGCATTGAGCACGCGCTTTTCGTCATCGACGAAAACGACGCGTGGCTTGCGGTCCAAAACTGTTGCTGCGCCCTGGTCAGTACTCATGGCTTGTGCTTGATTCGCGCCCATTTTTTGCCTGGCTCAGGCGGATTTTTCCGCGGGAAAGTCGAGTTCATTCTCTTCGTCCAGCACCAGGCCCTCGATTCGCATCGTGTCGCCTGTCATGGCTTCGAGCTCGGCGAGCTCGCGGGCCATGTCACTCATTGGCGCAGATTCCGTACGCGGCAGGCTCAAGGTGAACGTCGAACCCTCGCCGAGCGTGGACTGAATGTCCAGCCGCCCGTCGTGAGAGTCGACGATCTTCTGGCTGATGGAAAGGCCCAGACCCGTGCCCTTGCCCACTTCCTTGGTGGTAAAGAAGGGGTCGCGGATCTTGGCGAGTGTTGCCTCGTCCATGCCGTGGCCCGAGTCCTTGACGCTCACGTGCACGAAATCGTCGTCGGCCCATGAGCTCAACGTCAGCGTGCCGTCGCGCTCCATGGAATCTGAGGCGTTCTTGATGAGGTTCAGGAACACCTGGTTGATCTGGCTCGGCGAACAGGTCACGAGCGGCAGGTCGGCGAAGTTCTTCTCGATCTTGATGCCGCCCTTGAGCGCGTTCTTGGCGATTACGAGTGTCTTCTCGAGGCCCTCGTTGAGATCCGCCTGCGCCGTCGCGGCGCGATCGAGGCGGCTGAAGTCCTTGAGCGACTGCGCCATTTCCGAGAGCTGCTCGAGGCCGTCGACGCTGTCTTCGAGCAGGTCGTTGCACTCGTCGAGATCGTCGCGCAGGCCGTCCTTGTGGAGCGCCGCGTCGAGGCGCTTGAGCTGGGCCACGAACTTCTGTTTGTCAGACCCGCCTTCACGGACCACACGCAGCATGTCGTCGGCGATATCGGCGAAGTTGTTGAAGCTGCCCAGGCGCTCGCGAATCGTCGTGGTGTTGCTGAGCAGGTACCAGAGCGGCGTATTGATTTCGTGGCTGATACCGGCGACGAGCTCACCCAGCGACGACATCTTCTCGGCCTGAACGAGCTGAGCCTGCGACTCGCGAAGCTCCTCGAGGGCCGCGCTGAGCTCGCGGGTACGTTCGTTCACGCGTTCTTCGAGCGACACGTTGAACTGCTCGAGTTCGGCGTTGGCGTCGGCCAGCGTCGCGTTACTCTGGCGCAGGCGCAGACCGATCAGCGCGATGCCGAGAATGAGCAGCACGCAGACGGCCGCCAGCAGCAAACGCGCCCGGTCGGCGCGCGAGGTGACCGCCGCGTTCATCGAGGCCACGGCACCGTAGAGGTCCTGGGCGCGGCTCGCGTAGGTGCTTCCCGTAAGCTTGCTGAGCGCCGCTTCGGCGGTACCCCGTTCAGCGAGCAGTACGCTGGCCGCGTCGAGGACGCCAGACAGGGCACGCGGCTGACGCTCGGCATCAATCTCGGCCGAGAAGGCGTCAAGGCGGCGCTGCAGCTCTTCGACGGGAACCGTCGATTCGCCACTAGCAAAGTCGAGTAGCTCCGCTGTCAGCCCGAACAGCACCTGCGAGGGGGCCTCGTTGTCCCGGTCGCGCAGCAGGCGCACGGCTGCGGGGCCGTCGTCGCGCAGCACCGTCGCAGCAGCGGCGATCCGGTCCTGTGCGTCCGAGAACTCCGTCACGCTGGTGAGCATGCCGTTCAGAGTCGAAATGTAGGCAGACGCCGACGCCATGACGTCGGCATTGCGGATGTTCTGGGCCGGCGCACGCAGGGTTTCGGTCCCGCTGCGCAGGCGGCTCGAGAGTGTGGCCACAGTCTCTGGCACCGTCTGCGCCTGGCGGGCCGTGACGCTCAGCGTGTCTGCGAGCGTTTCATAGTCGCGCTGGCCCTGGCGCAAGGCCGAGACGTAGTTGCTATAGTCAATGTAGAACTGGGCGCTAACAGACCTCGACTCGCGAACGAGCATCGCGAGCAGGATGATAATTGAAGCCGCAGTCAGTGCGATGAGTATCTTCTTCAGCATTCCTGTTCCGGCCTGAGCCTAGTGGAATTGCAACCGTAGGCGATCGGCGACAAGCGGTCCGTGACGTTCTTCACATGACACCAAAAATATTCTGTCAAAAACGCCGCAGAACCGGGCCTGCGCGCCGAAAATGCGACGTTTTGACATCTCCCCTCTCCTGTCCGCACTGCCGGCCACAATGACCAACAGCCTCGAGTTCTATGGCGCCGCGGGCGAGGTCACGGGCTCCTGCCACGTCCTTCGCGTCGGCGGCCGCAGCGTACTCCTCGACTGCGGCATGATTCAGGGCGGACGGCGCAACGAAGCGCGCAATCGCGACCCCTTCCCGTTCGACCCGGCCCACATCGATGCCGTGGTGCTGAGCCACGCCCACCTGGACCACAGCGGGCGCCTGCCCCTGCTCTGCCAACGCGGCTTTCGCGGCGCAGTCCACACCCAGAACGCCAGCGCCGGCCTGGTGCCCATCCTGCTGGGCGACGCGGCCTCACTGGCCGAACGGGATGCCGCACGCGAAAACATCAAACGCGAGCGCTCAGGTCGACGTCCTGTCGAACCTCTGTTCACGGCCTCAGACGCGGCGGCTGTGGAGCGCTTGCTGCGCGGCCACACCTACGGCGAGTCCTTCGAGGTCGTGCCGGGCCTTCGAGCGACGTTTTACGACGCCGGTCACATTATTGGCTCGGCTTGCGTCCAGCTCCGCGTCGAAACCGCGAACGGACCTCGTACTTTGACCTTTTCGGGCGATCTTGGCCAGTACGACACGCCCATTCTAGAAGATCCCGTGTCACCGCAGGGAAGCGACCTGGTGCTTATGGAAAGCACCTACGGCGGCAGGCTGCACCGCGACCGCAGCGAAACCGTGGCCGAGCTGGGGCACATCCTCAAGCGCGCCGCCGAGACAGGCGGCAACATCATCGTGCCCGCATTCGCGATCGGCCGCAGCCAGGAGCTCCTGTACCTGCTGGGAAAACACGCGGACGACTGGGGCGTCGACCGCTGGCGCATCTTCCTCGACAGCCCCATGGCAATCGAGGCCAGCGAGGTGTACTGGTCGCACAAGCACCTCCACGACGACGAGGCGCAGCGTCTCACCGACGCCGATGGCATGCCGCCGCTCGACAACCTCTACCTGACCCGCTCGCCGGCCGAATCGCGCGTCATCAACCGCCTGGAACGCGGCGCGCTCATTATCGCGGGCAGCGGCATGTGCAATGGCGGTCGCGTGCTGCACCACCTCAAGCACAACCTCTGGCGGCCCAACGCCCACGTCGTCATCGTCGGCTGGCAGGCCCCGGGCTCACTCGGGCGCCGGCTCGTGGACCGGCACGACAGCGTCCGCATCCACGGCGAGACCATACGGGTCAAGGCCCGGATCCACACCGTCGGTGGCCTTTCAGCGCACGGCGACGCCGCGGACCTGTCGCGCTGGTACGGCGGCCTGGGCGGCACGCCGCCCGTCTGGCTCGTGCACGGTGAGCCCGACTCGGGCGAGGCGCTGGCCCACCGTCTGCAACGCGACCACGGCTGTCGTGTCACCCGGCCACGCCCCGGTGATCGCATCGACCTGGATGCCCTGTCATGAACGAGCACATCGAAGCACTGGCCGGACTGCTGGACGATGGCGGTCGCGTCGCGGTGCTCACGGGCGCCGGCTGCAGCACCGACTCGGGCATCCCTGACTACCGCGACGACGACGGCGAGTGGAAACACGCGCGCCCGGTGATGTACGCGGACTTCATGGAACAGAGCGCCGTGCGTCAACGCTACTGGGCCCGCAGCATGCTGGGCTGGCCCCGTATGAATGAGGCCCGGCCGGGCCGCGCGCACACGGCACTCGCGCGGCTCCAGCACGCGGGCCACATTGAGCGGCTGATCACACAAAACGTCGACGGTCTGCACCAGGCCGCAGGCAGTGAGGCCGTCATCGACCTGCACGGGCGTCTCGACGAAGTGGCCTGCCAGAGCTGCGGCCTCGTGCTGCCGCGCGCCGATTGGCAGGGCACGATTGCCGACGCCAATCGCGAGTTTCGTGCACTCGTCTCTTCGGTCCGCGAGGCGCCGGATGGCGACGCCATCATCGAGGGTGCCGACTACGGCGCGTTCGTCGTGCCCGCATGCCCGCGCTGCGAAGGCATCGTCAAACCCGAAGTCGTGTTCTTTGGCGAGAACGTACCACGCGAACGCGTCGACGCGGCCTACGCGGCCGTCTCGACTGCGCACGCGTTGCTCGTGGTCGGCTCGTCGCTCATGGTGTTCTCGGGCTTCCGCTTTGCGCGGCGCACGCGCGAACTCGACAAACCGCTCTTCATCATGAATCGTGGCCGAACCCGCGCCGACGACATCGCGACCGCCAAGATGTCAGCGGGGGCCGCGGAGGCGCTCGAGGCGCTCACCTCGGCCCTGGGCGTACCCGACGCCATCAGCGCCTGAGCGGCGTCAGCTCACGCGGCCCCGAAACAGCAGCATCCCAAGGCCGAAGGCCATGCAGGCAATACCGGCCCAAATGGCGCCGATAAAGGCCACCTGCGCACCCAGCACAATGACGAATCCGGCAACGAGCACCGGCACGGATGGCGGCAACACGCTCGTCGGCGTGCGGCGCCAGCTGACGATGAGTACGAGGCCTGCGGCGAGCACGAGCACGAGCGCCACGGGCAACAACGCAAACTGCAACCAGGCCTCGTCCCAGCCCGTGCTGTCGACGATGAGCAGCATGAACACGAGCGCCGCGGCCGCACTGGCCACGAGCGCCAGGCCCAGCACAAGCCGCAGCGTCGCGCGGTTGCCGGGTAGCGCGTTCATCTACGACCCGGCGCTGTCCCAGTCGCCGCCCAACGCCTTGTAGAGCCGGGTGGCGGCCAGCAGGACCTCGCCCTCGGCCGCCGCCAGCGCGTCGTCAACGGTGGCGAGCTGACGCTGCGCATCGAGCAGCGCCAGGTAGTCCAAGAGACCCTCGCGATACAGCCGTGCGGCGAGCGACTCGGCTTCGGCCGCCAGCACCTGCGCTTCGCGAACGGCGATGACCGCCTGGTTCGCGGCAGAATAGTCCGCGATCGCCGACTCACTGTCGGCGAAGGCACTCAAGACCGCCTGCTCGTAGTTGGCGAGCGCCTCGCGCTGACGTGCGTCGGCGTCCGCCTGTGCCGCGCGCAGACGGCCGCCCTGAAATACGGGCCAGCGCAGAAACGGCACGATGCCAATGCTGCGTGCGTCGCCACTCAACAAATCGCTCGTGACACCCGCTTCGAAACCGCCGCTTGCGGACAGTGTCAGGCTCGGGAAAAACGCCGCCGCCGCAACGCCCTGATCGGCCACGGCCGCGGCCAGCGAACGTTCCGCGGCGCGCACATCGGGGCGGCGACGCAGCACGTCGCTCTTCAGTCCGGCCGCGATGGCACCGGGGCCCGCAGGGTCCGGGGCACGCACCGTCAGTTCGAGCGCCGACGACTCGCTGCCCACGAGCACAGCCAGCCGCTCAAGTGCGGCCTCTCGCGCGGCCACGAGCGGTGGCACCCGGCCCTTGAGTTCCGCCAGCGCCGACCCCGCGCGCACGGCATCGAGCCTGCGGCTCAGGCCCAGCCGGACTTTGCCTTCGATGATCGACAGCGACTCGCCCTGCAACGCAACGTTGCGCTCAGCTGCGATGACGCGGCGCGAAAACGTCTGCCAATCGGTGTAGGCCGACACGGTCTCGGCGGCGACCTGCAGGGCAACTGCCTCCGCCGCAGCAACGGCGGCCTGCGCCTGCGCGTCGGCGCGCTCGACGCTGCGCCGGATGCCCCCTGCGAGATCGAGTTCCCAGCTGGCCTCGAGCGTGGCGTTGTAATACTCGCCGTCGCGCGGAATGACGCCCGAGCGGATCAGCTGCTCAGCCACGCGCGGCGTGACCAGGCTTTGTTCGAAATTGGTGTAACGCGCGTCGGCAACGACGGCGGGCAGCCGGGCACCAAACGCCGCACGGCGGCCCGCAACAGCAGCCTCGACGCGGGCCAGCGCCGCCTCCAGTTCCCGGTTTTGCTCCAGCGCCTGAGTCACGAGCGCCGCGAGCTTGGGATCGCCATAGTCGACCCACCAGCCCGCACCGTTGCCCGCTTCCGCGTCGACGCTCTGACGCCATTCGGCGTCGTCGCCGAACGTCGGCGCCTCATAGTCGGGACCGGCGGCGCAGCCGGCCAGTGCGGCCGCGCCCAGAATGATGACCGTCGCGCGTCTCATGCCGGCACCTCCGCGAGCGCCAGAGGTCGGCCGGTACGCTCGCCAATCAGGCACAGCAGCCGGTAGACGGCCGGCGTGAAAAACAGCGACAAGGTGATCGAAAACCCGACGCCGCCCGCGATGACGATGGCCAACGGCGGCCAGAACGTACCCCCCGAGAGAATCAGCGGCACGAAGCCCCCGATGGTCGTAAACACCGTCGACACGATGTGGCGCGTCGCGCCGACCGTGGCCTCGACGATGCCCTCGCAGTCGCCGATGCAGGCACCGGCGTCCGAGCGGATCGCCGCGATTACGACGATGGTGCCGTTGATGGCGACACCGATGAGACCCGCGACGCCGATCACGGCGTTGAAGCCGCGCGCGTAGCCGCCAATCCAAAGCCCCAGCATGCCCAGCCCGACTGACAGGAAGGCGACGACGGCGATGACGCTAGCCAGACGGACGCTGCGGAACGACAGGATGATCGTGGCCAACATGAGCATGCCCAGGATCGGCAGGTAGGTGAGCAGATTGCCGATGGCATCGGCCTGAGCGTCACTGTCACCGGCCGCGCGAAGCGTGTAACCGGGTGGCAACTCGAAGCCCGCCTCATCAAGCGCAACGGAGATCGCGTTGGCGACATCGACGGCAAGCGCATCACGGGTGATGTAACCCAGCACCTTGTTGGCACGAACGCTGTCGCGGCGCGAAATGCGGCCCGACTCGGGCGTCAACTCGAGCGCACCAATGTTCTGCGCGTCGATAACCCCGCCCCCTGTGACGAGTTTCGCCGCATTCAGCGAATCCAGCGCGTCGCGCGCGTCGGCACGGTAGCGAATGCGCACGGGCAGCTCTTCTCGGCCCTCACGCACGGATCCGCCCGTGCGGCCCTCGAGACTGGCCTGCAATTGCCCCGCGACGGCGTCGAGCGTCAGCCCGGCCTGGCGCACGGCGATCTCATCGGCAACGAATGACAATTTGGGCTCACCGCCCGTGATCGACGATCGCGTCTGCACGATATCGGGAATGGTGTGCATCACCCGCCGCGCCTCATTGCCAAGCCGAATGAGCTCGCCCACGTCTGGGCCTTCGATCGTGAAGCCAACGGGCGCCTCGACGGGCGGGCCCTGCGAGTACGGGTTGACGACGATCCGGGCGTCGGGGAACGCGTCGGACAGCTCAGCGCCAAGCACGCGCGTCAGCGCATCGGCACTCTCGACCGTGTCCGTAAACACCACGGCCTGGGCGTAGGCCGGGTTGTTTCGATTGCGCATGATGCGGTTGTAGTAAATGGTCGGGAAGCTGTGACCGACGAGCCAGTGCACATCGGTGATACCCGACTCGCGAGACAGCCGTGCGTCGATCTCACGCGTCAGGTCGTTCGTGGCGTCAACCGACGTGCCGGAGGGCATCCAGAGCTGGATTTCGAACTGATCGCGATCCGCCGTCGGGAAAAACTCCTGCCCCAGCGTGCCGGCGAGCATGAAGCCCGAGATCGGCAGCACCAGGCAGGCCACGAGCGTGACGACGGGACGACGCACAGCCGCGGTGACCAGCTTCCGGTAACGCCGCGCGAGTCGCTCGTTGCTCGCGCCGTCGCTCCACCAATGGCGCTGCTGGCCGGGCTCGCAACGGCGAATGAAGCGTGCCGCAAGCGCCGGTATTACAGTCACGGCGAGCACGAACGAGGCTGTGAGCGCCAGCACCACGGAAATGGCGATGGGGCCCACAAAGTCGCCCATGGCACCGGGCAGCAGGAACACGGGCATGAAGCCGAGCACAGTGGTCAGCGTCGAGGCCAGCAGCGGCACAAAGAGGTGACTCACGGCGTGGCGCAGCGCGGCTTTGCGCTCACTGCCCGCATCGAGATATTTCTTGACCTCGTCGGTCATGACGATGGCGGCATCGATGAGCAGCCCGATCGCGACGATCATGCCGAAAATCGACATCTGGTGGATCTGCTGGCCGGCAGGGCCCAGGCCAAACACCGTGATCGATGCCGACAGCGGCAACGCCGAACCGACAATGAGTGCGGCGCGCCAGCCCATGCCGACGAACACGACGAGCATGACAACGACAGCACCGGCCATGAGGTTGCCACCGAGCGTCGTGAGCCGGGCCTCGGTGTAACGGCTCTGATCGAAAACGATCGTGGCCTCAGCGCCCGCGCCGAGCTGTTCATTGAAGGCGTGCACGGCTTCGCGCGCCCGCACGGCCCAGCGGTCGAGACGAATGTCGGCGTCGGTGCGCACGCCGAGCAGCACGCTTCGCGAGCCATTGGTCCAGGCAATTTCCTCGGCGGGCTCGCGCCAGCCGCGCCGCACGTCGGCGATGTCACCGAGGCGGATCGCGCCACCGCTCTGATTCTGTACCAGGGGCGTGTTGGCAACCGTTGCCGCCGAATCAAACTCGCCCTCGACTTCGAGGAACAGGTTGCGGTTGCTGTTGCGCAGCGCACCGGCAGGCAGCTTCGGGTCACCCGCGGCAACAAGCCGCGAGACATCGGCGGCCGTGAGCCCCATCTGCGCAAGCGTCTCGGGATCTACGGTAACGCTGATCTCTTCTTCGGGCTCACCGTAGTAGCGCACGATGTCCGTCCCCGACAGCGCGCGCAGCTCTTCTGCGAGCTGGTCCGAGATGCGGTACATGAGCCCCAGCGGCGGCTCGCCGGGCTGGGTCCAGCGCACGGCAACCAGAATGCTGAAGGCAACAGCCTCGATCTTGTCGTCGAACACCGGCTCGAGCGCCCCTTCGGGTAAGTCCGGCACCGTGTCACTGATGCGGTCGCGGATTTTCGAGAAGACCTGTTCGTTCTCGCCCGGGCCAATGTCATCGGCGAGCTCGATCGACAGCGATGAGATGCCGTTGCGCGAGGTCGACTCGATCTTCTTGATCTCGTTGAGTTCCTCGAGCGCGTCCTCGAGCTTCTCCGTCACCAGCGCCTCGACGCGCTCCGCCGACGCGCCAGGCAGCAGCGTAATGACGTTGGGGTAGCGGTTGGTAATGCGCGGGTCTTCGATCCGCGGCAGGTTGGACAGTGACGACCAGCCTGCGAGCAACACGATGATAATCGTGAGCCAGAGCAGGTAGCCGTTCTCGTACAGACGTTCGGCGGCGCGCGAGACGCCGCTCTTTCTGCCGCGCGGCTTCATGGCGTTTCTACCTCTGCATCGTTTTCGGCGCGCAGCTGTGGCGCAATACGGACGCCCTGTCCCGCGACCACGCGGTGCAAGCCACCACCGACAATCGTGTCACCGTCTTCGAGGGCACCGCGCACGAAGACGCGATCGGCCTCCTGGTAGATGATCTCGACGGGGCGGCGCTCGAGCACATGCGTCGCACCCGTGCGCTTGGCCGCCTCGGCGTCGCTATTGTCACGGTCGCCCTCGCGCACGGCGAGTACGTTCCAGACCCCGCGCGCGCCTTCGGTCAGCGCGTCGACGGGTACCCAGAAGCCGGTGTCACGGACGGTGCGGTCAAAACGCAATTCGGCGATGTCGCCCACTCGGGCCGGGGCGCCGTCATCGAGCTCGAGGATGACTTCGATGGCGCGCGTGCGCAGGTCGCGTCGCGCGATGACCGCACCCACGGTTGCCGCCGCAGCGCGGCCGTCGATATCGAGTTCGACGCGCGCGCCTTTGGCGAGCGAGTCGACCACATCACCCGTAACAGACAGCCGCACCTCAAGTGATGCGGCCTCCTGGACTTCAATCACGGCCTGGCCGGCGCCGAGCACCTGCCCTTCGTCGGCGAAGCGGCCCACGACGGCCGCATCGTACGGGGCGCGGATTTCGGACTTGGCAAGGTCGATTTCGATACGTTGCAACTGTGCCTTGGCGGCGATGGCCGCGGCCTCGGAGCGCTGCGAGCGCTCGCGCGCCTCATCGACTTCCTGGACTGACACGCCGTCGAACTCGAGTGCGCCCTCGACACGCTTGAGCGTGGCCTGCGCCAGTTCGGCCTGAGCCAGCGACTGATCCACGGCCGCACGGGCCTCCGCGCGTGCGGCGATAAGGCGCGCCGTGTCGAGCCGCGCCAGCACCGCGCCTGCACGCACTGTTGCGCCCTCATCAACGAGAACGGCGGCCAGTTCGCCACCCAGCTCGAAGCCCAGCGATGAACGCCGCGCGGCCTCAACCTGGCCATTGAAACGTTGGGCGACCTGATAACTGTCCACTTCGGAGGCCGTGTAGGGCGCAATGGCCAGCGCGCTGGGCGCCTGGGGCGGCGGCGGCGCCTCGCCACACGCGGCGAGCAGGGTCAGGCAGGCAATGGCCGGAATCAACCGGATGGGGCGCAAAAACGGGCGCATGTCAGAGTCCTCTTGGGGGTGCACGCCGCAGTGGCGTGTGGAGGCGTAGGTGATATACTAGACGGTATAGTTTGATATTAGACAAGCATTACGGAACTGTCCAGTTTGATTATGAGCGAGGCCTTCTCCAACAGCGATCCAACCCCGACGCGTGCCGGCCGCCCAAAGAGCGACAGCAAGCGCGTCGCGATCATGCGCGCGGCCACGGGCCACTTCATGAGCGAGGGTTACGAGCGCACCTCCATGGACGCCATTGCCACAGCGGCCGGGGTGTCGAAGCAGACCGTCTACTCGCACTTTGCGAACAAGGACGCGCTGTTTCGCGAGTGCATCCTGACCAAGATCCGGCGCTACGGGCTCGACATGAAGGACTTTGCGGACGAGACACCGCTGCGCGAGGTCCTCGAGACGACGGCGCGCCGGTTCCTCGATTTGCTGTCGGACGAGGACGTCGTGTCCATGTACCGGTTGCTCATCGCCGAGACCACAGCCTTTCCGAAGCTCGCCTACGCGTTTTGGGAAACGGGCCCCGAACAGACCATCGCCGCCATCTCGCACGTGCTCAGTGAGCGCAACGCGCGCGGCGAGTGCCATATTGACGACCCCAAACGGGCCGCCAGCGATTTTTTGTGTCTTGTTGAATCGCATTACCTAAAGCGCCGCCTCATGCGCCACATCACGGATATCGACCCCGACGAGCGCGAGGCGCACGTGTCGCGGTGTGTTGATCAAGTACTGCGCTTGCACGATCATCGCGGCTGATTGCTCGTCCGGAATGTTTGAATGACTCGCGTGTTACTGGGCTTTGTCGCCCTGTTTCTCGTCGCCCTGCTTGTCGTGCGCCTGATCTACGGCGGGGGGCGTCCTTACCCTGATGTCGTCATTCAGCAGGGCTCGGATGCAACCCGCACGGAAATCGTGTTCGAGTACCCCGAGCCCATCGGGGGTGTCGCGGTCGCCGGCAACGACCGTGTGTATTTCACGGTGCACTCGGCCTCGCGCCCGCAGGGCAACCAGCTGCTTGCGATCAAAGACGGGATCGCCCAGCCGTTTCCCGACGGGGCCGCGCAGCAGGATGACTTCATCACGCCCCTGGGGCTGGCGCTCGACGGCAACAACCGCCTCTGGGTGCTCGATCACGGCAAACACGGCACGTCGCCCGCTCGCCTCATGGCTTTTGACGCCGATTCCGGCGAGCGCGTTCACGAGCACACGTTCGATGGCGCCATCGCGCCCCGCGGCAGCTTCCTGCAGGCGCTGGCGGTCACACGCGACGGTGCCACGGTGTATGTGGCGGACACGAGCCTGTTCCGGCGGCGACCGGCGCTCATCGTCTATGACGTGGCGACGGGTACCGCCCGGCGCGTGCTCGAGCGCAGCATGCCGGTGACGAGCCAGGGCTTTCTCATCGAAGCACGCGGCAAGCGCATGCAGTTCTTCGGCGGTCTGTTTTCGGTCATGCCCGGCGTCGCTGGCCTTGCGCTCGACGCCGACGAGCGCTGGCTGTACCTGGCCGCCACGTCGCACGATGGCTTGTACCGCATTGCGACCGAAATGTTGGGTGACCCCGAGGTTGCGCCACAGACCCTTGCCGGCAGCATCGAGCGCTACAGCGACAAACCGCTGAGCGCTGGCTTGACCGTGACCGGCGCGGGAGACCTTCTGGTTACCGATGTCCAGCATGGTTCGATCATTCGCGTTGCGAACGATCGTCGGCCGCGCGCGTTCGCCGCACCGGATGGCCTGCGCTGGCCCTCGGGCGTGGCCGTCAGCGACGACGGCGCGCTCTGGTATGGCGACAGCGCGCTGCAGGACTACCTGTTTGGCGACCCCGAGCAGGTCGAGGCCGGGGCGCCCTATCGCATCTATCGCACCCGCACCGAACCGGCGCCCTGAGTGCCCACGGCGTTGATCTACGCCGCGGTCGTGCTCATCTGGGGCTCGACCTGGATCATGATCACGTTCCAGCTCGGGACTGTGTCGCCACAGGCGTCGCTGGTGTACCGCTTCGCGCTGGCGGCCATCGCGCTCGTGATCTTCGGCCTGATTCGTGGCCGGCGGTTACGCATCACGCGCGCCGAAGTACCCATGGTCGCGACCCAGGGCGTGTTCATGTTTTCGGCCAACTACTACTTCGTCTACCACGGCACCGAGTACGTCCCGAGCGGGCTCGTGGCCGTGCTGTTCACGGCGATGGTGGTCATGAACCTCATCAATGAACGCCTGTTTTTCGGCACGCCGATCCGACTGAGTGCCGTGGTCGCCAGCGCGCTGTCGCTGGCCGGGATCGGCATGATGTTCTGGCCCGAGGTCAGCCAGCTCACGCTGGCCGACGACGCCGTGCGCGGAGCGGGGCTGATTCTCATGGGGGCACTCATGGCGTCCCTGGGCAACATGGCCGCCATCGTCAATACGCGGCGGCGCCTGCCCGTCGTCGCCGTCAATGCCCACGGGATGGCCATCGGCGCCGTCTGCTCGGCCATCTTCGCCGTTGTGCTCGGTGAGCCCTTCTCGTTCGACTGGCGCATCCCCTACGTCGGCTCGCTGCTGTTCCTGGCGATACCCGGGACGGCGATCGCATTCGGGCTCTACCTGGTCCTGCTCGACCGCATCGGCGCGGCAAAATCGGCCTACACGTCGGTCATGCTGCCTGTGGTAGCGCTTGTCATTTCCACGCTTTTCGAGGACTACCGGTGGTCGGCGCTGGCGCTCGCGGGGCTCGTGATCGCCGTGGCGGGCAATGCGCTGGCGCTCGCAAGCAAAGGCGAAGCGAAGCAACACGCTTGATTGCGCGGGCTGAGCCCGTAGCATTCGCACCCATCTTCATTCGAACAGGGGACGATCGTGTTTGGTCAAGACGAACAACAGGGCCTCGCGCTGCCCGAAAACCTCACCGACGTCGATGTCGGTGGCTTGCTCTCGCAGGCGCAAACGCTCGCCATCGATCTCGGCATCAAAGTCGCCGGCGCACTGGCGATCTTCATCATCGGTCGGATGATTGCCCGCATGGTGGTGGGCGGGATGCGCAAGGCCATGGCTCGCGTGGGTGTCGACGAGACGCTGCAGAGCTTCCTCGGCAACATCATGAGTGTGCTGCTGACGCTGGTCATCTTGCTGGCCGCCATCAGCTTCATGGGTGTGCCTACGGCGTCTTTCGTGGCCGTACTCGGCGCCGCCGGCCTGGCCGTTGGTCTCGCCCTTCAGGGCTCACTGGCCAACTTCGCATCGGGTGTGCTCATCGTGTTCTTCCGGCCCTACGAGAAGGGCGACTACGTGGAGGCCGCGGGCGTAGCCGGCAGTGTGGATGCCGTCACGATCTTCAACACGATCCTCATCACGCCGGACAATCGGCGCGTCGTAGTGCCCAACGCCAACGTCACGGCGGATGCGATTACCAACTACTCGGCCAACGACACGCGTCGGCTCGACATGGTCATCGGCGTGGGCTACGGCGACGACCTGCAGAAAACCAAGGCCGTGCTGACCGAGGTGGTCACGGCGGACGAACGCGTTCTGGCCGACCCGGCGCCCACCATTGAGGTCAGCAATCTGGGTGCCTCGAGTGTCGACTTCGTCGTGCGCCCCTGGGTCAAGACGAGTGACTACTGGCCCACGCACTTCGCGCTGACGCTCGCCATCAAGGAGCGCCTCGACGCGGAAGGCATCTCGATCCCGTTCCCGCAGCGTGACGTCTACGTGCACCAGGTTGCCGCAGACTGATCGTATGGAGATTCGGGTGCTGGCCAGTACGGCAACCGATGTGCGCGGCGTGCAGGCTCTGGCCGCCGCGCACGGCCTGCCCTGCAGGGTCGAGATCCTGGGGATGGGCAGTGAAGCCGAGCGCTCGCATTATCGCGCGCTCAAGGCTGAGCACGACTGGCAGAACCTGCCCATGGTGTTCCTCGACGGCCGCTTCATCGGTGGCGAGCCTGAGCTTGCGGACACACTCGGCGGGCGCAACGCGGGCGAGCCGCAGGCCGCGGCTGTGGCGCGGGTGCTGGGCTACGGCGGCCTGCTGCCGTTCTTTGCGCTCGCGCTGGCGACACTTCTGGGCTTGGATGTGGCCGGCATCGACACCCGGAGCTGGCTTGCGGCCTACGCGGCCACGATCCTGAGTTTTGTCGGCGCCGTGCACTGGGGTGTCGCCTTGGTCCAGTCCGCGTTGCCTGCAAGGCGGACCTGTCTCGCGGCCAGCGTCGTGCCCGCACTGGTGGCCTGGGTCGCTCTGGGCCTGCCAGCGCCTGTCGACCTCTGGGTGTTCGTCGCCGCGTTCGTCGGCTGGTACGCCTGGGAGCGCGTCGCAACCTGGGACGTGTTTCCGCGTTGGTATCGCCAACTGCGTACAGCACTGACGACTGGCGTGGCATTGCCGCTCGCAGCGATCGCTATCTGGGTCTGATTCGACCAAAAACGGTTGATCAGCGCGTTGAGCAACGGGGCCCGGCCGGTCTGCTAGTCTTCAGGTCTGCACCGGCAGCGCTGGTGGCGCCAGGCTGGCGCAAGCCTCACCCCCACATGGGAATGCCCGCTATGTCCCAGTCGATTGTTGAAGGGATCTCGCCCACCAGAAGGGCCCTGTCGCCTGTTGTGCGCCACGGCTTCTTGCTTGCGCTCGTCGCTGCGGCACTCGTCGTCTCGACCGACAGTCGGGCGCAGGACGCAAACGTGGCGCCCATGCTCATCGAGATTGATGACGCCATCCGAACCACGGCCGCAGGGGCGGCACTTGCGGACGCGCAAAATCAGTTTCGCAGCATCCTGGCCGAAAGCCCGGAGCAGGCATTGCCGCTCGCCAAAGACGTCGTGAGTCTCGCCACCGAGGCGTTCGGCAACGAAGACCCCCGCGTCGGTATGGCGCTCACCAACCTTGCCATCGTCCAGGCCGACACCCGCGACTACGCCGCAGCGATCGAGAACTACACCGCCGCGATCACGAGTCTCGAGCGCGCGACGGGTAGCGCCTCGGCAGCCGAGATCGAGATTCCGTTGCGCGGTCTTGCCGATGCCTACATGGCAATAGACGCTGTGGAGGACGCAATCCCGCTGTACGAGCGCGCCATCCTGATCACCCACGTCAACGAGGGACCGTCCAATTTGGATCAGATTCCAACGGCGGCATCGCTGAGCCGCGCATGGCTGATCCTGGGCAAGAACCGTCGCGCGACGGCGATCCAGGAATCGATCTACCGGCTGCAGCAGCGCAACATGGACGAGACGTCCGACGGCTACGTTGGCGCCCTCATGCAACGCGCACAATGGTATGAAGGCGTGCGCGACTTCTACGCGGCCGCCAAGTCCTACCGCCGCGCCGCGCAAACGCTCGCCAACAACGCCGACGCCACAGACGCGCGCCGCATAGAGCCGCTCATGGCCTTTGCGTTCTCGGCACCACAGAGCGCCACTAGCCCGCTGAGCGGCATCGACCGCGGCGGCCGCAGCATGACCTTTGTCGTGCTGGAAGCACGACGCGCCGTCGACGAGGCCGTGCGCATAGCACGCATCCACGCGGGCGAGGACCCGACCTTGCTGCCGCTGACGCTGGTGGCCCAGGGAGACTGGGCCATGCTGCTCGGCCGACGCATACTGGCCTGGCGCGCCTACCGCGAAGCCTGGGCATTACTCGATGCCGACCCGGCGCTGCACCGGGTGCGCGACGACCTGTTCGCCGAACCCACACTACTCTCAGGCGTGCGCTTCGACCGCGTCTACTCGAGCGGGTTGCTGCCGCCAGCTAACGATGAGGACTACCCGCAACGTGGCTTCGTCGAGCTCAATTACAACGTGAGCGTGGGTGGCGCACCCGTGAATATCGACATTGCAGACAGTGAGCCCGCGGGTCTGCTCGACGGCCAGGTGTACCGCGGCATGCGACGCTTCGTGTTCCGCCCGGCGTTCAAGGACGGCAGACCTGTGAAGCACACCGGCATGACCTACCGTCACCAGTTCCGCTACAACGGCAGCCGCTTCACCGAGCGCGAACGCAACTTTGTGAACCGGACGCGCGCCCAGCGCGCGCTGGCTGAGGGCAAGCGCGGAGACTCAGGCGCAGGCTGAGCGCCGGCGTCACTACCACGTGTAACGCACCTTGTAGCGCACCGTCTTCTTGCCGTCAGCCGGCACCCGCACATCGAAGTGAATGGTTCGGCTGTCGATTTTCTCGAAGTCGTCACTCTCGCCCGAGATCTCCCAGTTGGCGTAACGGTAGAGTGACTCGGCAACGGTCACGCGTTGCGCTGCGTCCTTGCGGTTGGTGAGCGTGATCTCCAACGTTTCTTCAATCCAGCGCGCCCGCGAGTCGATGGCGTAATCGACCTGCTTGCGTTCGCCCGTGACATCGAATGCGCTGCCCAGGCGCACACGCACGGGCTCGTTACGCGCCGTGTGACCAATGACGTCCTCACCAATGAACTCGAGCGTGCCATCGGCGTCATCGAGCTGTGACACGCGCAGGCGTCCCGCCGGCAGTGGAATGCCGAGGCCATCGCGTTTGCGGTTTTCGAATTCGAGATAGACGTCCACCTTTGGGTTGGACTGCATGCCAAAGCCCCGATCGACGATGCCCTGCCCGGCGAATCGGCCGTCGGGAAATCCGTAGTACACGAGCTGCTTCTCTGCCGGCACGCCAGCGGCCTGCGGGAATAACTCGATTTGCTTTGTGGCGTTGTTGGGCAGCGTCGTCTCGCGACCCAGCGTGTAGAGGTGAAACTCGAAGAACGCCTTTTCCTCGAAACCCGCCGCATCGACGAACGCGGACTCGACCACCATGTTGCGCGCGCGCGGCGATGCGCTCGCCGTGACGCGCTGCACATCACCCGCCACGAGCTTGAGCTTGGCGTCCTCATAGCTCGCACCACTCTGGTTGACGATGCTCACCCAGGCACCCACACCCAGCGTGCCCGTGTCGCCGTTGCCCTTTGGTGCCCAGACGAGGTTGTAGTCAGCCCACCAGGTAATGCCCGCGGTTTCGTAGCTGACACGGGTGTCATGCGCACCGCCGCGTTCGGCCGCGAGATCCCAGACCAGCGTAGGCCGCGTCATGAGTCCACCGGGCAGCTCGCCCAACGCAACGTGGTTCCAGTCCGACAGCACATCAACACTGCCATCGCCGTCCTGCAACACCATGCCGCCACGGGTGCTGAGCAATGTGCCGCGGCGCTCCCGGACATCGTCGCCCTGGCGCTGGGTCACGACCACCTCACGGTCGAGATAGCGCTCAAGCAGCTTGTCGCGGTCCACGAGGTCGAATCGGAAGTCCTGTTCCAGCACACGCGTACCTTCGGGATCCGTAAGTGACTCGAATCGCACCGTGGTTGGATCGATCAGTGCGGCCACGTCGTCGCGGGCATACTGCCCCCGTCCGGCCTGCAGGGTCATGCTGCGCTGGTCCCGCACGATGGCGTAGCCGGGCAACGACTGACCGAAGTAACCGGAACCGCCCACGCCAGGGCGGTACAGCCGCGGATCGACGGCCCCCGGGGACGCCTTGCTGTAGATCGTGATGGCGGTCTCGGCGCCCACGGACGCCGCCGCGCAGGCCATCATCAGTCCTGCTGTTGCACGTACTCTTGAATCAACCATGTCCTTGTCCCCTGTGACGCTAGGCCTTCGTATCCGACGCGTCTGCATCGCGAAGCCCGCTAGAGGCTAAACTATCCGCGAATGACGCTGTCTATTATTCGCTGACATGCCATCATGCCTTGTAACTCGGTTACGCTCAGGACCTTATGATTCGACGCAGCAGATTCTGTTCCCCGGCCCGACTGACCGCCTTTCTCGCGGCGCTGGCTTGTGCCGCACTGCCGCTGTCGCTGACCGCTGCCGACGTCGCGCCCGCTGTACCCGAGTTCATCGACATTACCGAGGCCGACCTGGCCACGCCACTGGGTGCCGAGCTCGACGCCCTGCAGAACGAGTTCCGCGCCAACGTTGGCGTCGACCCGCAGCGCGCTCTGGAGCTCGCGAAGGAGATCGTCGCGCTCACGGCAGAGGCCTACGGGGAGGATCACGACAACCTCGCGCGCGCGCTGACCAACCTCGCCATCGTGCAGGCGGAAAATACCGAGTACGCCGCCGCCATCGAAAACTACCGCGCTGCGATCGTCTCGCGTGAGCGCGTCGACGGCACGCTGGTTGACGGCGAGCTCATTAATCCGTTGCGCGGCCTTGCGAGTGCGTTCATGGCGCTCAATGAAATCGACGCGGCGATCCCCGTCTATGAGCGTGCAATTCACATCACGCACGTTAACGAGGGCCCCAATAACCTCGACCAGGTCCAGATTATCGACGCGCTCAGCCGCGCCTATTTCTTCCAGGGCGACCTCGACACGGCCAGCGACATGCAGGACACGATCTTCCGCCTGCGCCAGCGCCGGTTTAGCGAGGAGTCCGACCAGTACGTCGACGCACTCATCCAGCGCGCGACATGGTATTCGCGTCTGGGTGACTTCGAAGAGGCCGTGCAAGCGTACCGACGCCTCGAGCGCTCCATCTCGAAGAAGCACGGTAACGACAGCCCGCGACTCATCGAGCCGCTCGTGGCACTGGCAACCGCAGCCATCAGCATCACGGAACTCGGCGAGCCGGCGATCAACGAAGGACGACGCGCCATGGCGCGTGCCGTGCGCATCGCCCGCGATAACGGCGAAGCGGATCCGGAGCGTCTGGCACGCACCCTGGTCAAGCAGGGCGACTGGCTCTCGCGTCTGAACCTCATGCGAAACTCACGGCTGCCTTATCGCGAAGCCTGGCGAACGATGGACGCCAACCCCGAGCTGCACGCACTGCGCGACGAGCTGTTTGGTAGCCCGGTCCCGATCCTTCGGGTGCCGTTCCGGTCCATCTACGGTCAGCGAGTCAACGAGCCCGCCGACGCTGAGCGCTTCCCGCAGCGCGGTTACGCCGATGTCGCGTTCGACGTGGACTCGCTGGGCCGACCGCTCAACGTCCGCATCGTGGGTGGCAACCCGCCGGGCCTCATGGATGGCCACCTGCGCCGCCAGATTCGGCGGTTCAGATTCCGTCCCGCATTTCAGGACGGTCAGCCCGTCCTCTATACAGGCCTCGCCTACCGGCACCCGTTTCGCTATGACGAGTCCCGGTTTACTGATCGTGAACGCGACGTTGTCGCCAAGACGACCTACGGCGAGGATGGCGACTCGGCAGAGGCGGCCGAGGCACCCATTCGACGGAGTGTGAATCTGGATCCGCGGCGCGACGAAGGTTTGATTGGGCGCACCATCTCCGTCCCGACGGAGCCCGAGGCACCCGAAGCAGCGGAAGACACCGTCGAAGACACCAGGGATGGGCCCGCAGTCACAGAATCGGCGCCGCCCGACGAGGATGCGGCACCGACAATCGATGCGACCGGGATTTCCGAACAGACACCGCCGGAAACCACTGATATACCAGAGGATTCCGAAGACGACACAGAATAAGACGGGGCTCAGTCCCCAGGGAGGTTAGCAGCGTGACGACTCAACTCACGACTGCGCGTGTGGCGCGCGCATACATGCTTGGAATGGCCCTTACAGCGACCTGGCTCATGCCGGGCCCTCTGGCTGCATCGTCGGGCCAGGTGCTGACACCCGCCGCGCCGGACCTTACGCCGACGCAGCTTGAGACGACGGCGGGCGCTGCCCTTGCAGGCGAATACGCGGCCTTTGCACAAACCCTCGAATCCGACCCGGCGACGGCCGCCATGCACGCCGAAGCCGCGGCCAAGCTTGCCGCCGAACAGTTTGGTTCGGACGCCGCAGAGTACGCCGACGCGCTGGCCAACCAGGGACTGGCGGAACAGGCGGCCGGTCGTTTCGACCGAGCCATGCTCGCCTATGAAGAGGCGATCCATATCATTCAGGCCAAGCGGGGCGAAGACAGCGTGGCCCAGGTGGCTTTGGCCAACGCGCTTGCCGAAACCCTTATGGCCCGTGGTGACGGCCGCGACGCCACGAAACTTCAGGAACAAACGTTTCTGATGCAGAAAGCCTACTACGGTGAGGACTCGCCGCAGCTCGTGGATGCGCTGTACACGCGCGCCCGATGGGCAGAGCGTATGCGCGCCGCCGAGTCGGCCGCGCGGGCCTACCAGCGCATCGTGAGCATCGTGAGCGAACACTACGGCGAGTACGAGACGGACCTCATTGATCCGCTCATGGCCTTCGCCTTTGTGTCGCTGGACCGCGAGACCGGCAAGTTCGCGCGTACGCCGCGCAGCATCCAGATGGAGGCGGATCGTGCCGCTGCCCGAGCCGTGCGTATCGCACGCAGGATGGCCGACACCGACCCCGCGCTGCTGGCCCGCACACTCGTACGCCAGGGCGACTGGATGCAGTACGTCGGGCTGCGCCGTCGCGGTCAGCAGGCCTACCGGGAGGCCTGGGCGATGATGTCGGAGCATCCCGATCTTGGCGAACTTCGCGCGGAGCTGTTCGCCACGCCGACCTCAATCTACGAAGCCCCGCTTCAGCGCGTCTACAACGCGTCGCGCGAGGGCACCTTCGACGAGCGTGACTTTCCGCGCGAGGGCTTTGTAGAGGTCCGCTATGACATCAACCCGCGCGGTCGCCCCGTAAACATCCGGATCATCGACGGCTACCCTGCGGGCCTGCTCGACGCCCACGTCGTCCGCCAGATTCGCGGCTCGCTGTACCGCCCCGAGTACCGCGACGGAAAACCCGTTCGCCAGCGCGGACTGACCCTGCGCCATGAGTTCTCCTACGACGACACGCGTTTTTCCGACAGCGAGCGCGCCTTCATCGAGCGCGTCGCCAGCGAACGCGTGGGCGACAGTCAGGACGATCGGTCGGGCTACAACGGTGGCTGATCACGCCAGGGCACGTTGCCGCTGCGTGACTGCGGTCGCGCTGTCGATGTGCCTGGTCGCACCCGTGGCGACGGCGCAGCAGTTTGCCGTGGCACTGCCGGAGCCCGTCATGCTGCATGACGCAGAGGTCGCCTACCGGGCCGGCGACGATGACCTCGAAGCCCGTCTGGAGCGCGCGCGCGAGGTGGTTGCGCGGGCCGCCGCCGCCAACGGGCTGCGAGACGACAGCGTTGCGAGTGCGCGCCACAACCTGGCCCTGCTGCAGGCCGAAGCGGGCGATTACGGACCCGCCATCGAAAACTTCCGGGCCGCCATCGCGACACGCGAGGCCGTTGGCAGGTCGCTTGTTGCACCGGGCCTCGTCAACCCGCTCATCGGTCTCGCCAGCGCGCTCGAGGCTGCGGATGAAGAAGAAGCCGCCATCGCCACCTACGAGCGCGCGATCCACATCACGCACGTCAACGAGGGGCCCGACACCCTGTCTCAGGTCCCGCTCATCGATGCCCTGAGCGTGCTCTACGAAGATATCGGCGAGTGGCGCGAGTCCCGCCGCATGCACGATCAGCGCTACCGAATCGTGCAACGCCGCTACGAGGCCGGGGATGATGCGCTCGTCGATGCACTCGAGTACCGCGCAAGCTGGGCACGCCGCGTCGACAACGACGCGCTCGCATCACTCTGCTACACACAAATCACGCAGGGGCTCGCCGAACGTTTCGGCGATGACGACCCGCGCCTCATCGACCCGCTCATGAAGTTTGCGACGGTGTCGCTGGGTCGCGAGACGGGTCGCTATGCCCGCACAGAACAGGGCCTGCTCTCCGAGGCACGCCGTGCCATTGGCCGCGCCGAGCGCATCGCACGCCAGTCCGGGGATGCCGAAGTCCTGGCACGCATGCTCGTGCACAAGGGTGACTGGATGCAGTACGTCGGCAGTGCCCGTGGCGCGAGTGACAGCTACAACGAGGCCTGGTCCTTGATGGATGCGGCGCCTGAGCTTGCGCCACTCAAAGGCGAGCTTTTCGGCCAGGCGGTCGCCATCTACGAAGCGCCCATGTACGAGATCTACGGTAACGCGGGCGAGGTCGATAACGACCCGCGTTTCTATCCCGATGAGGGCTTCGTGACCGTCAACTACAGCGTCGACGCGTCGGGCAAGGTGTTCGACATCGATCTCGTGGACAGCAAGCCGGCCGGTCTTCGGGACGTTTACGTGTACCGACGGCTGGGTGCGTACGTGTTCCGACCCCGATTTGTTGACGGCAAACCCATAGCGCAGGACGGCTTCACGTTTCGCCACGACTTTCGTTACAACGCGTCCCGATTCTCGACCAACGAGCGCAAGTTTCTGAAACGCAAGAAAGCGGAGCGCGACGCCAAAATCGCTGCACAGGCGACCGCCCCCGTGGGCGCCGCCAGCGGCGGCTAGCCCGAATCGGTTGGCGTATCCTTGCGCTCACCGCGACTCGTCAGCCACAGCGCCACGAATACCAGCCCGAGGGCCGCGTAGACGTTGGCGGGCAAGCGCTCGTCCAGCAGCACATACCCCAGTAATGCCGCCCACAAGGGCGTCAGGTAGTTGCTCAGCGACTGGAAGGAAGCGCCCGACTCGGCAATGAGCTGGTAGAACGCCAGCGCCGCGAGCCCGATGCACAGCGTGCCCACCGCGATGACCGCCAGTGTCGGCGGACCGAAGCCCGGCCATTCCGGAAGACCGCTCGACACGATCCAAATGGGCGCGAGCTGCAGCGCGGCCGCGACCAGAACGCCCGCCGCAACGACACGTGGCGAATGCTGTGGCGCAAGCCGTGCGAGAACTGCCGCCAGGCCGTAGCACACGGCGGCACCCAGCACTGCCAGCTGCGCGACCACGCGCATAAAGCCACCACCGATATCCGTGAGCGCATTGGGTCCGATGAGCAACACGACACCGACAAGCCCAACGGCGAAGCCAGCGGCCCGCCCGCCCGTGGCGCGCTCGTCAGGCAACAACAGGTGTGCCAGCAAGAGCACCGAGAGCGGCGACACGGACATGAGGATGCCTACAAGCGCCGACTCGATATAGACCTGACCCCAGGCCTCGAGAAAATACGGCAGGCCGTTTCCGAACAGCGCCATAGCGTTGAAGTACGCCCAGGACTTGAGATCGCGCGGCAATCGCTCGCCCGCTGCGCGCATGACGATCCAAAGCATGACGCCGGCAACTGCGAGCTGCAGAAACACCACGTCGAGGGGCCGGTAGGCTTCGAGCGCGATCTCCACGGCGAAGTAACGCGATCCCCAGAGCACCACAAGCGACAGCAGCAGCAGCCAGTGGTAGGGGCGGGGCGTCTGAATTGGAGCCATTTGGGTCTCGGTGCGGGGGGCGCGCTATTGAATCACGGCTGCGGCACCACATACTAGAAGGCCAGACCCCCATTGCGAGGAGCTCGACATGCTGTTTGCCCGCAAGTCCACAGAACTGCCCGACCGCAACGACGCCCTGCCCGGCCGTGACACGCCCGTGCCAGTCGCCGAAACCCATTTCGTCAACGGCAACCCGCTCGCTGGGCCGTTCGCCAACCACCTGGAGCAGGCTGTGTTCGGCCTCGGTTGTTTCTGGGGTGCCGAACGCGTGTTCTGGCAGCTTGAAGGCGTCTACTCGACCTCGGTCGGCTACGCGGGCGGTTACACACCCAACCCGAGCTACGAGGAAGTCTGCAGCGGCCGAACGGGGCACGCCGAAGTGGTCTCGGTGATCTTCGACCCCGAGGTAATCAGCTACGACGAGCTGCTGCGCGTGTTCTGGGAGGCACACGATCCCACACAGGGCATGCGCCAGGGTAATGATCGCGGCACGCAGTACCGCTCGACGATCTACACGACCAGCGAAGCGCAACTCGCCGCGGCGCGCGCCTCACGTGAGCGCTACCAGGAGCGCCTCAATGGCGCTGGCCTTGGCAACATCACGACCGAAATTGCGACCGCCGGTGACTACTTCTACGCCGAGGACTACCACCAGCAGTATCTCGCCAAGAATCCTGGCGGTTACTGCGGTATCGGTGGCACAGGCGTGAGCTGCCCCATCGGCACCGGCGCCTGAGACCTGGCCGCGGCGCGCTCAGGATGCGTCGCGGTCATTCCAGCGCTGCGGCACCTCGCGCATTTTCGAGAGGTCGTAGCCTTGCGCCATGAGGAACTGATCGATGTCGGCGCGCACGCCCGCATCAAGCTCGGGCTCCCGCGCCATGATCCAGACGTAATCGCGCTTGTTGCGCCCGATCACAGTGACGCCGTACGCGTCGTCGACCCAGATCACCCGGTACTCGGCTTTGAACGGCCAGACGAACTGCATACCCCAGATCGCGTCTCCCGTGCCGGGCCGAACTGTCGCCACGGGCGTGTAGGTTTTTAGCTTCCCGTCGAAACCACCTTTGTTGAACGAGAACGTGGTGTCGATGGTGTCGACGTCACGTCGCGCATAGGCCTCAACGGCGTTATAGGCCTTGGTCTCGATGAAAGTCGGAATGTGGGCGATGACATACCAGCGCCCCATGAACCGGTCGAGATCTACGCGACTCGCGGTTTCAATCTCGGGCCGCTCAGCGCCGCCGAAGCTGGCGCAGCCCGACATCAGAATCAGGGCTGAAAGCGCGACGGCGCTGCGTTTGAGGATGGTCTTCATGTGCATCTCCTTGGCGGGCGCGGACGAAAACGGCTTCGGTTACACTGCAACACGCACCATTGGAGAGTTCGTTGACCACAAAGAAAAAGATGCCGAAGCCGCGCAAGCCATCGCGCAAGCAGGCCGAAGAAGCCGTAAGCGTGCTGTTGCGCTGGGCCGGCGAGGACGTGACACGTGAGGGCCTGCTCGACACGCCCGCACGCGTCGCCCGAGCCTACGAAGACTGGTTCTCGGGTTACAAGGATGACCCCGTCAAATTCCTGAAGCGTACCTTCGAGGAGGTCGAGGGCTACGACGAAATCATTCTGCTGCGCGACATCAGTTTCGAGTCTCATTGTGAGCACCACATGGCGCCGATTATCGGCAAGGCGCACGTCGGCTACCTGCCCAACAACAAGGTCGTGGGCATCAGCAAGCTGGCCCGCGTGGTCGAAACCTACGCACGCCGCTTCCAGGTGCAAGAGAAGATGACCGCGCAAATCGCACAGTGCATCGATGACGTGCTCAAGCCGCGCGGTGTCGGCGTCGTCATTGAAGCCTCACACCAGTGCATGACCACGCGCGGCATCCACAAGACAGGCGTGTCGATGGTCACGAGCCAGATGATGGGCACCTTCCGAACCGACCCGAGCACACGCGCCGAGTTCCTGCAGGTCCTGGGCCGAAGCTGAGCGCCACCGCATCGTGACCTCGGTGCGACCCCAGTCGAAATCCGCGAGTGACCGCCCGCTGATCTTCCTGCTGGCCGCGATCACCTCGATCGCGCCGCTGGTCATGCAGATCTACCTGCCCGCCCTGCCGGGCATCGGTCGCGATCTCGAGGCGAGCAGCCGCGCCGTGCAGCTCACCTTCTCGGCCTTCGTCTTTACCGTGGGGCCCGCGCAGCTCGTCTACGGCCCGATCGCGGACCGCTTCGGTCGGCGCGCGACGGCGATCGCCAGCCTCATCATCTGCCTCGTCGGCACACTGGCCTGCGCGTTGGCGCCTTCCGTGGGCGCCCTGGTCGTGGCGCGCATCGTGCAGGCGTTTGGCAGCGCCGGTGGCATGGTGGTCACGCGCGCCGTGCTCAGCGACCGCTACGGCAGCGAGGGCATGGCGGCAAGGCTGTCTTCGGTCATCGTGGTCATTGTCGTGGTGCCCATGATCGCACCGCTCGTCGGTGGCTATCTCACGGACTGGTACGGCTGGCGCAGCGTGTTCGCGGCCTCTGCGGTGATGATCGCCGTGGTCACGGCGATCGCGTTTGCGAAACTGCCCGAAACGCGTCAGCAGGTAAAAGACCCTGAGCCCTTCATCGCGGGCACGCTGTCGCTGCTGAAAAAGCCGCTGTTCCTCGTCTACTCGCTGCAGAGCGCGCTGTCGCTCTCGGTGTTCTACACGTTCATCTCCGTGGTGCCCTACGTCATGGAGAACACGCTGGGTGAGCCGCCGACCGCTTACGGCAAGTACTTTATCCTGCTGTCGGGCGGCTACATGTTCGGGACGTTTCTGTCCTCGCGGCTCGCCTCCGAGGTGGGCATGCTCAACATGATCCGGATCGGCACGACACTGGCACTCGTCGGTGCTGTGGTCATGATCGTCTCGGTATCGACGGGCAGCTTGTCGCCCGTGCGCATGTTCCTGCCCA
This sequence comes from Pseudomonadota bacterium, assembly GCA_039821605.1. GTDB lineage: Bacteria > Pseudomonadota > Gammaproteobacteria > Steroidobacterales > Woeseiaceae > CALBPI01. The sequence continues at coordinate 74,958 of JBCBNV010000007.1, forward strand.
TGGTGATGCTGGCGTTCGCCAATGGCCTGTCGTCGCCGAGCCTGCAGAGCGCGGCCGTGCTGCAGAGCAAGAATTATGCGGGGACGGCGTCGGGCATCGTCGGCTGCTCGCAGCAGCTCATTGCCGGGATCGCGACGCAGGTCGTGGCGCTCTGGGGCCTGGCATCGCCCCAGCCCATGGCAGTCTTCATCGTCGCCGCGAGCGTCGCCATGTTCTCGGCCACGCTCGTGCTGCCAATCCTGATCCGGCGCGCCACGGCGCCGGTCGCAGCCTAGAGCCCGAGCACCTCGGGACCCTGTTCGAAGACGATGTCGATGGGAATGCCCGCGGCCGACAGGCTGTCGAGGTCGCCCTGTAACGTGTCGCGAATGACACCCTGAGTGTCCGTCAGGGCCTTGGCGCCGTCGTAGTCACCGTCGCCCTGCAGCGTCAGGATCTCACGCGCCAGCGCGTCCGACGCCTCGCTCATACGCTCGAAATCGATTCGGTAGTAGCCCGTCTCGGGATCGCGCACAAAGGCACCGGCCTCGAGAAAGAAATTGAACCGAACCATATTGGCCTTGCCGTGCGCGCTCGAGGCACCAAACCGTATCGAGCGAAAGATGCTGGCCATGAAGGTCACGTAGTTCTCCCGCAGGTCGGTATCGCCCAGTTCGCCGGCCTCATGCAGCTTCGTGATCATGTAGAGGCCCAGGACATCCGCTTTGCCTTCCTCGATGCTGCTCGCGTAGTCACGCAGCGCCTCGCGCACGGTGCCACTGCCGTCGAGCGTATTCTTGACGCCGAGTCCGTGCGCGACCTCGTGGAACATCGTGTTGGCGAAGAACGCGTTGAAGGTAATGAACTGACGCTGCTCTGGGTCGATGAGCGCTTCTGAAATCGGCAAGAGAATCTTGTCGAACTTGGCGCGCATGGCGTTCTTGAGCTGCAGCCGGCGTGTGCCCTTTTCGAGCTGGACGGTCTCGTCGTTGGGCAGGTTGATGGCGATGGTCTTTGAACCGGCATTACTGTCGCCGGCGTAGTAGACGACGTCGTAGGCATTGAGGTCGGAGTCCGTACCCGGCGACTCCTGCTTGTAGGCGTCGGGCACGGGCAGCCCGCGCTGCAACTCGGGCAGGAAGGCCGAGAACCTGGCCAGTCGCTCGCTCCACTCGGCGTCCTTGATGAGCACAAAGGCCTCGAACGCCGCGCGGTAGCCGAACAGCTGGTCCTCGTAGGTCTCGATGGGCCCGATGACGACATCGACGAGGCTCGTCTTCGAGTCCATCCAGGCCAGATCCGACTCGCGGTATTCACCCGTGACGAGTGCGTCGGCACGCAGCTCGAGGTAGCGTGCGAAGTCGGCATCGGTGGCAAGCCCGGCGGCTTTCCGCAGCAGATCGGCCGCCTGCGTCAGCTCTTCCTCGTACACCTCATGGTAGGGCACGAGCGCGAGCGCGCTCATGGGGTCGCGACGAACGAGCGAGTACAGACCACGCTTGCCTGCGAGCTCGGCTGCTTCGAACTCGGCGACGGTCATGTCAGCGGGGTAGTAGTTGGCGCCCGCGGGCTTCGCACCGATGGGGTCGATGAACGGCGTATTGTCGGCGAGCCGGTCCCAGGGGCCGTAGTTGATCTGCGCGAACCGTCGAGCCTCGGGCGTGGGCAGCCGGTCCAGCCACTCGCGGTAGCCGTCGCGGAAGGCCTGGCGCCAGAACAGGTCGTCCATGATATCGGCGGCCTCGATCAGCACACCGACCACTTGCCGATCGGATTCGGCCAGCCCGGACAGGTCGGCCGTCAACGTGAAAGTGGCGTAGTCGGCAATGCGGCGCTCAAGATCGTACGACGCCGAGACGCTCAGTATCGGCCAGGCCGGTGGCGGCTCGGCGGCCACAGGCTCGATCTCGGAGCCGCGATTGCAGCCCGCGAGCAGCGAGACGGCGCAGAATGACAACAGAAGGGGTCGCACGAACGCGGTGCAGGAATAGACGTGTGGCATCTCGGGGCCCGGTTGGATGTGTCGAGACCCTGATTGTACCGGGCGATATGCCCGTGGGCGCGACTAGTGGCGGGACAGGAAGTCCGGCACGCCGTCCTTGCCCTCGGCCTTTTCGGACTGGGGCTCGGCGGTGACATCGACGATGCGCAGCTGCACTGGGTGATCGGCGGCCATGACATTGGCGTACATGTTCACGATCTCACAGCCGAAACGGGCCGCCTCGGCGGGCGACATCTTGCGGATCGTGGCCACGATGGGGTGCTCATTGTTGACGGGGCGGCGCGCCATGAGCTGCTTGCGCATGCGGTTGAACTGGTCGCGGATACTGTCGGGAAGCTCGTCTGTGGCCAGGTGCTCCAAGGTGTCCACCCACGCCTTGGTGAGCCGCGTTTTTGCGTTCTCGTGGCTGGTCAAGATGACCAGTGCCTCGTGAAACGAGTTCTTTATGGCCGACATAGATCCCCCGCGATAGCTCGCGTGTTCTTGTTGCCCTTTCGGGCTCTGAGGTCGGGCATCGAATGTCGCTTCAGATTCCGGCGTCGCGGACCTGGACCGGACCGCTGAGACACCGACAGCAACACCGAGTGCGTGACTCTCCCCTTCCCCGAAACTTATAGCAGGTTTTTCGAAGACCCTGCAAGCAGTCCGCCTAAGCCCCCGATAAGCGACTGATCTCTATGTCCCAATGCGCCGATTCGAGCGATCCGCGGGCCTCGAAAGCGCCCGTCTGACCGACCTGCCAGGCCTCGGCGAGCGTCTCCGACATGAGCAGATCGCGATACTCGGCCAGTGCGGCTTCAACGGCTGCATCGCCCGAGACACCAAGCCGGATTCGGTCCTCGACCTCGAGCCCGGCCTGCTTGCGCGCCTCCTGGACCGTGCGGATGAGCTCCCGGGCCAGTCCTTCGCGGCGCAGATCGTCATTGAGGGCCGTGTCGAGGCCGACCAGGTATCCCGCCTCTTCGGCCGACGCGTAGCCCTCGGCCGACGCCGTCTCGACGAGGCAATCCTCGGCGCCCAGCGTCAGCGTGTCGCCCTCGACATCGAGCTCGAAGGTCTTGCCGGCGGCCACGGCCGTGGCGATGTGCTCGCCGTCGGCCGCGTCGAGCGCGGCCCGGATTTTCGGCACCAGTTTGCCGAACTTCTTGCCCACAACCGGCAAGTTCGGCTTGATTCGGTAGTCGACGAGGCTCGCGTCGCGGGCCACGGGCTCAATGGACTTGACGTTGAGCTCGTCCTCGATCTGCTCGCGGTGCGAGAGCACGGCCGCCATTGCGGCCTCACTGGGCGCGCGCACGAGTGCGCGCGCCAGCGGCTGGCGGGTGCGAACGCCGCTCTGCGACCGCGCGGCGCGGCCCAGACCGACCACGTTCTGCACGACATCGATCTCATAGAGCAGGTCATCGTCGATGAGCGAGGCGTCCACCTCGGGCCAGACGGCCATATGCACACTCTCCGGTGCGGCGGCGTCCACGCGCCGCACGAGGTTCTGGTAGAGCGACTCGGCCAGGAACGGGGTGAACGGCGCCAGCATGTAGGTCAGCGACGACAGGCACTCGTACAGCGTGTGGTAGGCGGCGCGCTTGTCGTCGCCGTCGGCCGCCTTCCAGAACCGGCGCCGGTTGCGGCGCACGTACCAGTTGGAGAGCTGATCGACGAACGACTCGATGGCCAAGCCGGCCGCCTGCGCGTCATAGCGCTCGAGTGCGCTGGTGACATCGGCCAGCGTGCGCTGCTTCAGCGCAATGGCCCAGCGGTCGATCTCGGGACGCGACGCGGGTTCGCTCCGATTCGTGTAGTCGACGTCCTCGAGCCGCGCATAGAGCACGAAGAAGGCGTAGGTGTTCCAGAGCGTGTTGACGAACGAGCTCGCCACGTCGGCCACGATGTCAACGGAGATGCGCTTCTGCACGTCGGGCGCCACGCGCGCGAGGAAGTACCAGCGCAGCGGGTCGGCACCCACGGAATCGAAGACGTCATAGGGGTTCAGAATGTTGCCCAGCGACTTCGACATCTTCTTGCCGTCGGCGTCGACGATGTGGCTCAGGCAGATCACGTTCTTGTAGGCCACACTGTCCGACACCAGCGTCGCGATGGCGTGCAGCGTGTAGAACCAGCCGCGCGTCTGGTCGATGGCCTCACAGATATAGTCGGCCGGGAAATGCGCCTCGAAGTGTTCGGCGTTCTCGAACGGGTAGTGCCACTGCGCGTAGCTCATTGCGCCCGAGTCAAACCAGCAGTCGATAACCTCGGGCACACGCGTCCAGGTCTTGCCGTCGAGCTCGAACGTGATGTCGTCGACGGCGGGGCGGTGCAGGTCGAGCTCGGACAGGTCGCGGCCCGCAAGCTCGGCGAGCTCAGCCACGGAACCCAAGCACCTGAAGTTGCCCGCGCCGTCCGTCCAGACCGGCAACGGCGTGCCCCAGAAGCGCTCGCGCGAGAGTGCCCAGTCGACGTTGTTCTCGAGCCAATTCCCGAAGCGACCCTCGCGGATCGTCTCGGGCACCCAGTTGATCTCGCGGTTGAGCGCGACCATGCGGTCCTTGACCTCGGTCGTGCGGATGTACCAGGCGTTCTTGGCGTAGTAGATGATCGGGTCGCCCGTGCGCCAGCCGAACGGGTAGTTGTGCAGGTAGCGCTCGGCGCGGAACAGGTCGCCGCGCTCGCGCAGCAGCTTGATGAGCACGGGATCGGCGTCCTTGAAGAACAGCCCGGCCACGGGCTCGACGGCCTCGACGAAGTGCCCGTCGAGCCCGACGCCATGCAGGATCGGCAGGCCGTTGGCCTGGCCCAGCGCGAGATCGTCGACGCCGTAGGCGGGCGCCGTGTGCACGATGCCCGTACCGTCCTCGACGCTTACGAAATCCGCGTGCCAGACGCGGAACGCCGGGCAGTCGGCATCCACATCGAGGTAGTCGAACAGGCGCTGATAGGTCTTGCCCACGAGCTCGGCGCCTTTCACGGTCTTTTCGACCGCGTATTCGGCCTCACCAAAGACGCGCTCGCGCAGCGCGCTGGCCACGATGAGCGTCTCGTCGCCGTGGCGCACGTAGTCGTAGTCGATGTCGTCGCCCACGGCCAGCGCCAGGTTGGAGGGCAGCGTCCAGGGCGTCGTGGTCCAGACCAGGAACGCGGTATTGTCTTCGTCGGCGAGCTTGAAGCGTACGAAGATCGAGGGGTCCTCGACCTCGCGGTAGCCTTGCGCCAATTCGTGCGACGACAGCGTCGCGCCGATGCGCGGGTCGTAGGGCACGACCTTGTAGCCGCGGTAGATGAGACCCTGGTCCCAGATCTTTTGCAGCAACGACCACACGGACTCGATGTAGGCGTTATCGAGTGTGTAGTAGGCCTCGTCGAGATTGACCCAGAAGCCCATGCGCTCGGTCATCTGCTCCCAGTCGCCGATGTAGGTCATCACCGACTCGCGGCAGCGGCGCGTGAACTCCTCAATGCCGACCTTGGCCTCGATCTCCGACTTGTCGAAGATACCAAGCTGCTTCTCGATTTCGTGCTCTACAGGCAGCCCGTGCGTGTCCCAGCCCGCCTTCCGCGGCACGTGGTAGCCCTGCATGGTCTTGAAGCGCGGGAACACGTCCTTGAAGGTGCGCGCGAGCACGTGGTGGATGCCGGGCTTGCCGTTGGCCGTGGGCGGGCCTTCATTGAAGCTGTAGCGCGGCTTGCCCTCGGTCTGCGCCAGGCTCTTGGCAAACGTGTCGCTGGCACGCCAGAACCCGAGCACGTCCTGCTCAAGTTTCGGGCCGTCGTAGCGGCCCTTGATCGGGTCAAATGTCATCGTCTCGTCCTCACCCGGGCACAAAAAACCCCGGGCGCCTTAACAAAAGCGTCCGGGGCGGGATTCCGCGGTACCACCCGGTTTCACGGCACGCTCGCGCGCACCGCCTCTATGGGTACGAGACCCGGTCCGTGTCGGGAACCAGCCGTCGCCATCTACTGCCCGGTATCGGGGTTCGGGGCGCCGCTCGAGGGGGATATTCGGCTCCGGCGCAGGCGCGGGACTCTCACCGTCTCCCGCTCGCTCATACCTGCGCGATCGGCCCTACTGGCCCTGTCATCGCGTTCGCCGCGATCTTAGCGCGCAATCTTCGGTAATGCGACACCAGCCGCGCGATTGAGATTGAGGCACGTGCGCACCGGTTACCACCGGTGCAGGTCCGTCGGGCGACAGGGTGCCATCGCGGGGCGTGGGCGACAGGGATGTCGCCCACGAGCGTACAGGGATGTACGAATTGCGTACCCGCGATGGCACCCTGTCGACCGGCGGGCCGGACGACTGGCACCCAATCGACTAGAACCCGGCCGACGCTCCCGCGATACTCCGCCCATGCCAAGATTCCCGAAAGCCACGAAGATTGCCGCGAACGGTATTTCGCTCGACGTCCACATGGCCGGCAACGACACCGCCCCGCCGATCGTGCTCTGCCACGGCTTCCCGGAAATCGCGTACTCGTGGCGCCACCAGGTCACCCCGCTCGTGGACGCAGGCTACCGCTTCGTCGCCCCCGACCAGCGCGGTTACGCGGGCAGCAGTCGACCGGAATCGGTTGAGGCCTACGACGTCTTTCATCTCATGGACGATCTGTGTGGCCTGCTCGATGCGCTGGGTCACGAGGACGCTGTGTTTGTCGGGCACGACTGGGGCGCGCTGCTGCTCTGGCAGATGGCGCTCATGCGCCCCGAGCGCATGCGCGGCTTCATCGCACTCAACATCCCGTTCGCCCCGCGCGGCGACGTGGACCCCATGGTCATGTCGCGGCAGGTGCTTGGAGATGACTTCTACATCGTCAACTTCCAGGACTCGGACGAGGCGGACCGCGCCTTTGACGCCGACCCCGAACGCTTCCTGCGCGCCATGTACCGGCGGCTGCCCGCGACACGCGCGGCCTTCGACGCCACACCCCCCGAATCCCGGCACGCGTTCAGCATGCTGCGCGAGATGCGCAAGACCGAGCTGCCGGGCACGCCATTGTTTGATGATGAGGAACTGGCCGTTTATGTCAAAGCCTTCCGCGAGTCAGGCTTCACGCCGCCCATCAACTGGTACCGCAACTGGAGCCGCAACTGGGCACTGACCGAGGCCGTCGAGCAGCGCGTCCGCGTACCGACCCTGTTCATCGGCGCCAACGATGACGTGCTCATTGCGCCCGCCCACATCGAGACCATGCGGCGCTATGTCGATGATCTCGAAGTACATGTGCTCGAAGACTGCGGCCACTGGACGCAACAGGAGCACCCGGAGGCCGTGAACCGCCTCATGCTCAACTGGCTTGGGCAACGCTACCCGGCGCGCTGAGGCGCGCTGCATCTGACGGGCCCGACCCTTCGAAATCACTGATAATCCAGCGATTTCCGACCTCATGAACACCCAACCCACAAACGCCTTCATCGCGGGCGCGAGCCGCGGTATCGGCGCTGGCTTTGCCCGCGCACTCGCAGACCGGCCCGGCATTGAGCGGCTCTTTGTTGCCGCGCGCCAGCCCGACGACAGCGACGCCATTGCGACCCTGCGCGACACGCACGGTGGCCGCATCGTGCCCGTGACCCTCGACATCGCCGATCCGGACAGCGTCACAGCCGCTGCGGCCCAGGTCGCCGAACACACGGACCGGCTCGACTGGATCCTGAACACCATCGGCCTGCTGCACGCGGGCGACCTGCAGCCCGAACGACGGCTCGAAGACGTCGAGGCCGGTAATATCCAGCGCAGTTTCGCGGTCAACGCCGTTGGACCACTGCTGCTCGTCAAGCACCTGGCCCGGTTGTTACCGCGCCGCGAGCCCTGCACAGTCGCCACGCTGTCGGCCCGCGTCGGCAGCATCAGCGACAACCGGCTCGGCGGCTGGTACGCCTACCGGGCGGCCAAGGCTGCACAGAACATGCTGACGAAGACGCTGTCGATTGAACTGGCCCGCCGCTACCGCAAGGTGCGCTGCGTGGCCTTGCACCCGGGAACGGTCGCGACCGACCTGAGTGCGCCGTTCCGCGGCAACGTCGGCGATGACAAGCTGTTTGATGTAGCGCAGTCCGTGAACTATCTGCTGACCGTATTGGACCAACTTGATGATGACGACAACGGCAAATTCTTCGCCTGGGATGGCCAGGAAATTCCCTGGTAGCCTGCTTGCGCTTGCGCTCGCACTGTTCGCGCCGACACTGGCCGCGGAACCGGCCGAGGTGTTCGCGCCCTTCGGCGAACTGCTCGCAGCGAGTGTGACCGGGGGTGATGTCGATTACCCGGCGTTTGCGAACTCGTCGGTGTTTGCCGGCATGATGGCGGCGCTGGCAACGACGGCGCCCGCGGCCTCGGCCAGCGACGACGAGAAGCTCGCCTTCTACATCAACGCCTACAACGCCACCTCGATCCAGGGCATTCTCGACGGCTACTCGCCGAGCACGCTCTGGGGCCGTCTCAGGTTCTTCAAGCGCCGCGAGTACGCGCTGCTGAATACCTCGATGACGCTGTTTGAGCTCGAACACGATTTCATCATTGCTAGCGGTGACCCACGCATCCACTTTGCGATTGTGTGTTCGTCGAAGTCGTGCCCGCCGCTGCAAAGCTGGCTCTACGACGGCGCCGCTCTTGGCACGCAACTGGACGAGGTCACGAGCGCCTTTATCAACAACCCGGCGAGCAACCGTTTCGACCTGGAGCGCCGCCAGGCCGACCTGTCGCGCATCTTTGACTGGTACGAGGACGAATTCAAAGCTGCGGGCGGCAGCCTGCAGGGCTACCTGGCGCAGTACGTCACCGACGACCGCCTGCGCGAGAGCCTCGAAAACGACGACTGGGACCTGGACTTCCAGGACTACGACTGGAGCCTTAACGGCACCGAGTTGCCCTGAAGGCAGCCTGGCAGCAAAGGACACACACATGCTCATCAAACGGCCCGACCCGATTCGCCCCAGTGAGATCACGAGCGAATCGAATTACCTGAACCGCCGCCAGCTCATGGCCGGCCTGGCCGCAGGCATTGCCTTGCCTGCATGTTCGCCGCAGGCCGCTGAGCTGCCCGCCGAGGGTGCGCTGGCCGATATCGCGAAGAGCCGCTACTCGACCGACGAGACGCCCAACAGCTACGAGGACGTCACGACCTACAACAACTTCTACGAGCTCGGCACGGGCAAGAGCGACCCCGCGCGCAATGCCCAGTACCTCAAGCCGCGCCCCTGGAGTATCGAAGTCAGCGGCGCTGCCGAGAACACGGGTACCTTCGACATCGAGGACTTCATTAAGCCGCACCAGCTCGAGGAGCGCATCTACCGCCTGCGCTGCGTGGAGGCCTGGTCTATGGTCGTGCCCTGGGTGGGGATCCCGCTCGGGGACATCCTGAAGCGCTTCAAGCCGACGTCTGACGCCAAGTATGTCGCATTCAAGACGCTCGTCGACCCCGAGCAGCTGCCCGGGCAGCGCTACCGCACGCTGGCCTGGCCGTACCGTGAGGGGCTCACGATCGCCGAGGCAATGCACCCGCTGACGATCATGGCGGTGGGCGTCTACGGACGCGTCTTGCCCAACCAGAACGGCGCACCCATGCGACTCGTCGTACCCTGGAAGTACGGCTTCAAGAGCATCAAGTCGATCGTCTCGATCAGCTTCGAGCGGCGCGAGCCGGCCACGAGCTGGAACATGTCGCAGCCGCGCGAGTACGGCTTCTACGCCAACGTGAACCCCGAGGTCGACCACCCGCGCTGGTCGCAGGCGACAGAGCGCCGTATCGGTGGCGGCCTGTTCGCGCCGCGCATCGACACGCTGCCCTTCAACGGCTACGGCGAGGAAGTGGCCAGCCTTTACGACGGTCTGGATCTGCGCCGCTACTTCTGACATGAGCACCCCGCGTCCACAACGTGGCCTCAACACGCGTGACCGCGTGCGCTTCATCGGCAAGCCGCTCGTGTTCGCGCTGTCGCTGACGCCCTTTGCCTGGCTCGTCGCCGCGACGTTTGGCGTCGGCGGGCTCAGCCTGGGCGTCAATCCCGTCGAGACCCTGCTCGAGGACTTCGGCACGCTGGGACTTCGGTTCACGATGTTCGCGCTGGCCGTGACGCCGCTGCGCAGGCTGACCGGGCTCAACTGGATCGCGCAGTTCCGGCGCATGATCGGGCTGTTCGCCGCGTTCTACGTCACGCTGCACTTCACAGTTTATCTCGTGCTCGATCAGGGGCTTGCGCTGGCACCCGTCATCGAGGACATCGTGAAGCGCCCGTTCATCACGCTGGGCATGATCGCGCTTGTGCTGCTTCTGGCCATGACCGCGACGTCAACGCTCGCGGCACGCCGCAGGCTTGGCCAGCGCTGGCAGAAACTGCACAACAGCGTCTACCTCGTGGGCATCCTCGGTGTCTGGCATTTCTGGTGGCAGGTGAAATCCGACATCACGGAACCCGCCATCTACGCGGCCGTACTCGCGGGCCTGCTCGGCATCCGGGTCTACTGGCGTTGGCAACGCCAGCGGCGCGCTAAGCCTTCGGCGGCTGCAGCCAGTCCGCAAAGCGCTGCCTGACTGCGGCGTCGACAGCCTTGTCGCGCGTGAGCCAGGCCGTATCGGCGGGTGGCGCAACGAGCGTCACGGAAAACTCGCGCAGCTGATCGCCGCGGAACACCGTCACGCGTAACGCATCACCAGGCGCGTGGCGCTGCAGCAGCGTCTCGAGCCGGCCGCTGTTGCAGCGCGTGGCATCGATGGCGACGAGCCGGTCTCCGGCACTCACGCCCGCCTCAGCAGCCGGACTGCCATTGAGCACGCGGGCGATACGCGCGGAGTCGCGCGGATCCATACTGATGCCGCACCAGGACTTCGGCAGCTTGTCCGCAGACTTGCCGCCCTTGTCGTCCTTGCCCGCGGCGGCGCGCAAATTGAGCGTGACCCCGAAGGGCCTGAGCAAGGCGGCCAGATCAACGTCGTCGGTGCCGCGGATGGCGCCCTCGAAGAAGTCACCGAGATCAAGCCCCGACAGTTCCGCCGCCACGGGCTCGAGCCCGCGCTCTGGCATACCCTCGCCTTCGCGGTAGTAGCGTCGCCAGCACTCGCGCATGACGGCGTCGAGGGTCGTGTCCGACTCGGCGCGCAGCTTGAGGTCGAGCGCCAGCGCCACGATGGCGCCCTTGGCGTAGTAGCTGACAATGGCGTTGGCGGCGTTTTCGTCCTGCTTGTAGAACTTGGTCCAGGCATCGAAGCTCGAGTCTTCGAGGCTCTGCACCAGACGGCCCGGCGTGCGCAGCACGCGTGTGAGTGTCCGCCCCACGACCTCGAGGTAGCTTTCGACATCAATGGCGCCCGAGCGCACGAGCATGAGGTCGTCGTAGTAGGACGTAATACCCTCGAACACCCAGAGCAGCCCCGTGTGCACTTCGCCCGAAAGGTCGGGCGGCGACAACACGGCCGGCTTGAGTCGGCGCACGTTCCAGAGGTGAAAGTACTCGTGGCTGATCAGACCCAACAGGTCGCGGTAGCCATCACCTGAGCTCGCCACACCGGGTGCGGGCAACGCGTCGCGGTCAACGACGAGTGAGCTTGACCAGCGGTGCTCGAGCCCGCCGTAACCCCCGGGCAGGGCGTAGGCCAGGAACGTGTAGCGGTCGAGATCGTCGGGCGTGCCCAACAGCTCGTGCTGGGCGGCGCAGATCTTCTCGAGGTCGGCGGCAAGCCGCGGCGCATCGAGTTCGTTTGCCCCGCGCACGATGAATCGGTGCGGCAGGCCCGCGGCTTCAAACTCGATGCACTGCTGCTCGGCGATTTCGACGGGATGGTCGATGAGCTCCGCGTAGTCGTCGACCACGTAGCGTCCGAAGCCACGTGCATCGACGCCCTCGGCGCGCATCGCCGTAGCCACCCAGGCGGCCTCACTAAGCCCGGCGGGCGCCTCGATGTCGAGCGTGATCGCGCCCGGGTGACCCGTCACGCGCGGGAACAGGCAGGTCCCGTTGAAATAGGCGTGCGTGTCGTCGAGGTGCGCGCCGCGCACGGAAAGGTCCCAGGCATAGACGCGAAGCGCGACCGTGATGCCGCCCGCGCTGGCCACGGCGACAAGCCAGGTCGACTTGTCGGTCTTGTTTGCGGCCAGCGCCTCGCCCGAGTCGTCCCGGGCCGAAAGGCTCACGACGTGGCGCGCGTAGTCGCGGACCATGTAGCTGCCCGGGATCCAGGCGGGCAGCGCGAGCTCTAGCGGCCCTTCGGTGACGCCATCGACGCGAAGCGTGACATCGAACAGGTGGCTGCCGGGTTCGCTCGCGGCGACCGTGTAGCCAACCTGCATCAGTGGTTGACCGGTTCCGTGAGCTTGAGCGTCAGGCACTTGGCCGAACCGCCCGACTTCAGGAATTCCGACAGGTCTATTTCGTGCACCCGGAAGCCGGCCAGCATCAGGCGCGCCTTCAGCGGCTCCGACATTTTGTGCACAAACACCTCGAGCCCGACGTTGACCGCGTTGCAGGCGAAGTTTCCGGCATCGAGTGTGTCGCAGATGATGCGCTTGTGCGGCGGCACACGCGTTTCGATCTTCATGCGCGACTCAAAGTCGAACGCAGGCGGGTGGTACATGAGAAAGCCGTCCGTGAGCGGACAGAAGCACGTGTCGATGTGGTAGAAGCGCTCGTCGGTGAGGCGAATCGACACGAGCTCGCGGCCGAAGAAGTCCTCGATGACGGGGTGCGCCTCGATCTCGGTGCGAAACCCGTAGCCCGTCCAGAGCCAGGGCCCGCCGCGATCCACGAGGCAGTCCCCGGCACCCTCGAAACCGAGCTTGTCGTCGAGGTCGAGCAGCTCGAAACCGTTGTCGCGGAACCACCGCTTGAAGTGCGGCTCCTCGGGGCGACGTTCATGCGGCATAAAGTGGCTGGCGATGGCCTTGTTGCCATACACGGCACCCGCATTGGCCGTGAACACCATGTCGGGCAGATCGGGCTGCGGCGTCATGGTGACGACTTCGGCGTACTCGCTGATGGCCGCGACGAGGTTCTCCCACTGCTGCTGCGCGAGCGCGGCGTCGAGCGTGCCTTCGTTGCCGCCCATCCAGGGGTTGATGGCGTAGTCGACGGTGAAGTGGTCCGGCGGACACATGAGAATGCGGTCGCGATCAGTCATTGGGGTCTCAGTAATCAGGCGGGTGATAGCCCGCTATTGTAGCGCCTGGACGCGCGGCAGGTGGACCTCTGCCAGCATGCAGCGCACGCTGCCGCCCGATTGCGTTTCGATGTGATCGATGGGGCAGACGGCGAGCCGTGCGTGGGCCTCAAGCTGCGCGCGCTGGGCGTCCGTGAGAGCCTCGAAAGCCTGCTGAGACATCGCCATCACGGGGCTGCCGTCCTGCGCCACGAGCTCAAGCATGTTGCCTGCAAAAGCCTCGAGCTGGGTGAATGCAAGGTCGATCACTTCGTGCCCGCTGGCCTCGAGCGCGGCCAGGACCCGCTCGCGGTCTGCATCACCAAGCGCGGCCAGGCACACCCCGGCCAGCGTCGTGCCGAGCCACATCATGACGTTGGTGTGGTAGATGGGCTGGCCGTCGGCGTCCGCGCCGTCGAACAGCAAGGGCGTGTAGCCCATCTCGTTCGCGAACGCCTCGAGCACCTGTGCGTCCGTGCGCGACGCGCGGCAGGCGTAAGCCACGCGATTCACTCGGTCGAGCACCAGGCTGCCCGTGCCTTCCAGAAAGCGCCCCTCGTCTTCGGCCGGACTCAGGTCGACGACGCGGGCCACCTCGAAGCCGTGCGTCTTGGAAAGCGCCTCAACGATGTCGCCGCGGCGCTCGCCACGCCTGCTGGGCGCTTCCATGGGAAACAGCACCACGCTGCCGTCGGCGTGCGTCGTGATCCAGTTGTTGGGAAAGATGCTGTCAGGCGTGTGCGGTTCGGGCGAATCCTCGAACACAAGACACCGCACGCCCGTGGCCTCGAGCGTTGCGACGAGCCCGTCGAATTGCTGTTGGGCGAGCGCATTCGACCGCGCAAGATCCTGCCAGGGCGCCTGCGCCTGAAAGGCATTGCTCGCGGCGGTCTCGGGGTTGGCCTGAAAACGGCACGGACGCACCACGAACACGGTGTCCGTGCACTGACGATCGGCGGACATGATGGCTTAAGTCCGGGCGCTGGGCCTGGCGCTGACGCTGTCGTGCCAGCGCTTCAGGTGCTCGCAGGCCGCGGGAATCGGCAGCTTGATCCACGCGGCCATATCGATGGTCACGAGCGCCGTGATGTCGGCCATCGTGAACGCATCACCAACGATGTACTCATGGTCTGCCAAACGATCGTCGAGCGTGGCCATGAACACCTCAGCGCGTCGCCGCCCCCGCGGCACGAGCTGCGGAATCTGGTCGAAGCCCTCCGTGCCCGTGACAGCGCGCCCCACGAAGCCCTTCGAGTGGTTGCGGAACGACTCGGCGACACCCGAGAGCCCCGTGTGCTCGATCCGCGCGTTCCACATGAGGACCTGCGCGCGCTCGACGTCCGTGCGGCCCATGAGCGGCGGCTCGGGATACAGCGCTTCGAGGTAGCTGCAGATGGCCAGTGACTCGGCAAGCACCGTGCCATCGTCGAGTTCGAGCGCCGGTACCGTGCAGTCGGGGTTCTTGGCCCGAAACTCGGGCTGCAGGTGCTCGCCGTTGCGCAGGTCAATCTGCTGCACGGGCACGTCGATACCCTTTTCGGCGATAAAGATGCGGACGCGGCGCGGACTCGGTGCCGTGGCGCAATCGAAAAACAGCATGTTGCTTCCCCCCCTGAAACCGCCGCCACAGCATAGTCGCAGCGCAGGGGCCGCGCCAGCCTCAGGGCAGCCAGGCGTAGCCGACTTTGAGGAAGAAGCTGCGGTCGGTCTGGGTCAGGTCGGCAAACTCGTCGTCCTCGAGCCGGGAGTCGCCGTAGCCCAGAAAGAACACTGTTTGCGGATTGGCCTTGTAGGAGAACAACAGCTGGCTCGATACCGAGCGCGTGCTGGCCTCGACGGGCTCGAGGTAGGCTGCGGGGTTCCGATCGATGTCCCGGTGCAACACGATGAGCCGCAGGAACATGGTCGGGTTGAACTGGTATTGCACGCGCAGGTCCGTCAGGTTAACGCGGAACACGCGCTCGCCCTCGAACTCGAGTTCCTGCCAGGTGTGACGCAGGCGCATGAGACCGCCCTTGCCGAAGCGGCGGTTGATGCGCGGGCTGATGAGCAGATTGTCGGCCAGCCGCGAGTTATCGAAGTCGACCTGGTCGCCCGTGCGAACAAACAGTCCCAGGAACGTCGCGCCATCGGGGTTCATCTCGGCGTAGAGGCGCTGTTGGTTTTCCCTGAACAGCTGGTCGTCGAAGAGCTGCTGGCGACGCGTGACACCGACCTCGATGAATGAGCGCAGAGCCGCCTGCAGTGACACCTCGGCCTCGAGCTCGCGCTCGAGCAGCCGCCCCGACTGGTCGTGCGTGATATCCCAGTCGCCGCCCATCGACACACGGTTCCACCACTGACCCTCGGGCGCCCAGAAGTTCCTGAACACGCCGGCCACGGACTTCGTGAAGTCGACCTGCGGGACAAAACCCATGTCTGCCCGAAACCCGCGCGAGTAATCCTGGTGCTGGATGAAGTGGAACCAGTTGCGCGTGTCGCGGCTCCAGCGCGCGCGCCAGGCCGTGCCATCGGGCGCCGCGTCACCGAGCCCGAAGTCGCTGACCACTTCGTCGGGGTACTCGGTGCTCGACCCGAGGTACTGGAACGACACCTCGTGGTAGTCGGCGAACTGGAAGCGGCCGTCGATGCCGGCCACGAGGTTTTCGTAGTCGTCGCCGCGACGGGCCGTAACCAGTGCGCCGATGCGTGAATTCTGGCCGACGTCGTAGGCGTAGCGCGCGACCGCGGTTTCGGAATCGGTCTCCAGACCCGCAACATCGGAACCCAGCGGCCCGGGCAGCAGCAGGTTCGTGAGCCGATCGTCAGCAACGAATGCGCCGAAGGTGTGGCCGTCAATCTTGCCCGTCACTTTGGCGCCGTAGTCCGGGTCGGCGACGTTGCGCGTGAACACGGCGTCTATGGGCGAGGCGAAAAAGTCCGCACCCTCGAGGAAGAACGGGCGCCGCTCGGGAAAGAACAGTGCAAAGCGCTGATTGATCTGAAGCTGCGCAACGTCGGCCTCGACCTGCGAAAAGTCGGGGTTGAGCGTGGCGGTCAGGTTGATATCGGGCGTCACGCCCCAGCGCACGTCGAGCGACGGTTCAAACTCGACGTCACCGCTCTCCAGGCTGTCTCCCGTCTCGGGCAAGGCATCGTCACGCGTCGCCACGGCCGATGGCGCAATCACGAGGTTTCGGCCGGGCGTCACTCGGCTGAAGCCCGTGAGTTTGTCGAGCTGGCAGAGATAACAGGGTCGCTCGCGGTCCTGGGGGTTGTTGGACAGGCGCACGCGGTCGCTGCGCGGGCGGAACCGCAGCAGGTCGAAGCCGAACGTCTTCTCGCCATTGCCCGCCGGGAACTGCAGCATCCGGAACGGGATCGCCATCTCGACGATGAAGCCTTCGTCGGTGATCTGACCCGCGGAATCCCAGATCGCATCCCAGGAGTCGTCTTCGTTGCCGTTGACGTCGTCAAAGGTCAGGTCCATCTGAATGCCCAGCGGGTTCGCGAAGAACTCGAAGGCGCGGCGTTCGTCGTTGAAGGTGTCGAGGACAATACCGACGAAGTCGTCGCTGTAGGCGGCGTCGCGGTCCGAGAGGTAGGCGACGATGCCCTCGGGTTCGGGGTCGAAAGCACGAAAGGCCACGAGGAGCTTGTCACCGTTTTCGGCAAGCAGCACCTCGGTGCGGACATCGGCGGGTGTGTTTTCGTCGGGATTCGTTTCGTAGTCGAGTGTGACCACCGTCGCGGACTGCCAGAACGCCTCATTGAGCGCCCCGTCCACGACGATGTTGCCCTCGACGGCGGGCACGGAGTAATCGGCGCGCGCAGGCGCACCGGGCCAGGCCAAAAGCCCTGCAAAGACTAGCAGCGGTACAGACTGCCGACCCCTCGACATCAATCGTATCCCCCCAACGGACTGACAATAAGACGGCGCAGCCGCCAAAAGGTTTAGCGGCGGAAGGCATTTTTGCGTGAATTCGGGCGCAGAAACGCCCTGCAGCCCTTTGCTATGCTGATTGTATCGAGTGACTCAGGCGATCGCGATGACCACGCTTACCGCAACACTCAAGGACGGCAGCACCGTCACCTACACGGATCGCAAGCGCAAGCTGTGGCTGCTGTCGGTGACCTATCCGCTGTTTCCGTTCCTCGGCATTGGCCTGCACGCAGCGACAGGCGTCGAAGCCTGGCTGCTGCTGCCCATTGCGTTCTCGTACGGTATTGCGCCGCTCGCTGACTGGCTGATCGGCGAAGACCACAGCAACCCGCCCGAGGCGGTGGTGCCGCAGCTCGAAGCGGATCGCTACTACCGTATCCTGACCTACATCACTGTGCCGCTACACTTCCTTGCGCTGATCGGTGCCGCGTGGTGGGCCGTTGCCGCCGACCTGTCGTGGTGGGCGTTCGCCGCACTGGCCATCACGGCTGGCATGACGAGCGGGCTCGGCATCAACACGGGCCACGAACTGGGCCACAAGAAGACCAGGCTCGAACGCAACCTGGCCAAGATCGTGCTGGCGGTCCCCGCCTACGGCCATTTCTGGATCGAGCACAATGGCGGCCACCACCGCGATGTCTCGACGCCGGAGGACCCGGCCAGCGCACGCATGGGTGAGTCGATCTACGCGTTCGCACTGCGTGAGATCCCGGGCACGATGCGCCGCGCCTGGCAGCTCGAGACTGAACGCATGGCCCGCGAGGGCAAGAGCGTCTGGCACTTAAGCAACTTCATCCTGCAATCCATGGCTATCACCATCGTCCTGCAGGTGGGTCTCATTGCCTGGCTGGGCTGGGCCATGCTCATCTTCCTGCCCATCCACAACGTTTTCGCCTGGTGGCAGCTGACTTCAGCCAACTACATTGAGCATTACGGCCTGTTGCGCGAAAAGAACGAAAACGGTCGCTACGAGCGCTGCCAGCCGCACCACTCCTGGAACTCGAACCACATTTACTCGAACCTGCTTTTGTTCCAGCTCGAGCGCCACTCGGACCACCACGCGCACCCGGCGCGCCGTTACCAGAGCCTGCGCAATTTCGACGACCTGCCCACGCTGCCCAATGGCTACATGGGCATGTACCTGCTCGCCTACGTCCCCCGGCTCTGGTACCGCGTCATGGACAAGCGCCTTGTCGATCTCCCACACATCCAGAGAGACGCCCGCAAGATCAATTTCCAACCGGGAAGACGCGACGCGCTCGCAAAGCGCTTCCAGCTAGAGAACGCCTGACGCCTCGTCATTGCGAGGCCACGCAGTGGCCGTCCCGTCATTGCGTGCCCCCCTCCGTCATTGCGAGGGGCCGAAGGCCCCGCGGCAATCTCCCAACGCCATCGCGCTGCCAAACGAGCCCTCCATCCGCCATCCCGCCGGGTCGGAAGGGTTTGCCGGACGCGCTCGAGTACATCCCTGTATCGCTCGTTGGGCGACGTCCTGTCGCCCAACGGTCCGTCAAACCCTTCCGACCCGACAGGATGGCTGCCTCACCAGGAGCGGTGAGCTCACCACGTTGAGTTGAGGCAGCCTGTCTGTGCCGCCGATAGGTATTGTCGGGATGTCGAGCGACAGGGATGTCGCTCGCCAAGCGATCCAGGGATGGACTCGAGCGTTCCCGACAATACCTATCGGCGGTGCGGGCAGGCGGGGGTGGTTAGGGGGTCGTGCTGATTGGCAGCACGATTTCGTCACGAGGTTGCCGCGCCTGCTTCGCAGGCTCGCAATGACGGTGGGGCGGCCTAGCAATGACGGTGGGGGCCACTGCGTGGCCTCGCAATGACGCGGTGGCGCTTCTTGCGCCCGCGTCAGTCGTCGAGGTCGTCGGACCCGATCTGGTGGCCCTTTTCGCGCTTGGACTGCAGGTAGCGGCGGTTCCAGTCGCTCACGCCCTGAACGTGTTTCTCCGGCGTCAGACCCGTGAGGCCGGCCGCCTTGAGGTCGGCGATCTTCTTGGGGTTGTTGGTCAGCAGGCGGAACGGCCGCGCGTCGAGGAAATGGCGCAGGATGGCTGCGGCCTCGCTGAAGTCACGCGAGTCGTCGGGCAGTCCCAGGGAGCGGTTGGCCTGGTAGGTGTCCTGGCCCCCGTCCTGGAGCAGGTAGGTTGCGGCCTTGGCCCAGAGCCCGATGCCACGTCCTTCGTGGCCGGCCATGTAGACGAGCATGCCACCGTCGGGGTGTTCGGCAATGCGCTTGAGGGCGCCCTCGAGCTGCGGCCCGCACTCGCAACGCTGCGAGCCGAAGACGTCCCCGGTCAGGCAGCTCGAATGTACGCGGACCAGCGGTTCCGCGGCCGCGTCGAGATCCCCGTGCACCAGTACGCTGTTCACGGCCATCGATGAGGCCATCTGCGCGAACAGGTTCTGCCCGCCCTCGCGGCGCAGCGACTCGGCCAATGCCTCGACCTTGCTGAGTTCCGTGTTACGCACGGCGGCATACCACTGGAACGTCTCCTCAACGGCCCCTAGCCGCATGGGCAACGGGATCGGCCCCAGCAGGTTGACCGAAAGCTGCCCGGGCACGGGCTCGGCATCGACGTCGAGTGGCTGGCCGTCGGCATCGATGCGGCGCAGCTTGCCCTCCGCCAGGAGTTGGCGGCGCACAGCGGGATCGAGATAGGTGAACATTCTGCGTGTTGCGGCCAGAGACCGGGATGGCCGCGTAGTGTATGCGGCGGGCCGCCCGAGGGCCACCGGCAAAGAAAAAGGGGCCGCCGACCTAGGCCGACGACCCCTCCCCCCAGACCGGGGCAGGCGCTAGAACGCCTGCTTGAAGCGGATGTAGAACATGCGACCGCGCGGGTCATGCACCTTCGAGTCGAAACCGCCGTTGGTGAATACCTGCGGCGGATCTTCACCCGTCAGGTTGATGACACCAAAGGTCAGGATCGGCGCGACCTCACGATCGAGCAGAACCGCCGTGTCGATCGCGTACTGCGCATCGAACGACGTCCACGAGTCGATTTCGGGCAGGGCGCCCGTCGACGCGTCGGGGTTCTGATCATCGTCGTAGGCCGAGATGTAGCGCGCGAAGATGTTCGCCGAGTGTGCGCCATTCAACCAGCCGACGCCCGCGTTGAAACGCAGCTCAGGCGTCGAGGTCCCGAAGTTCGTGAAGTTGCGTTGGCCGGCACCGTCGACCGAGCCCGCCTGCGGGTCCTCGAGGTCGTACTCAAGCACGTAGGTGCCCTCGATGAACGGACGCACCAGACCGGCGGACGTGTCCCAGTCGTACTTGGCACTGAAGTCGACACCGCTGGTCGTCACCTCACTGGCGTTCACGAAGCCCACGTTGACCTGCAGGATCTGGCCGCCCGTCGAACGGACGACGCGCGTTGGGTCATTCGGGAAGGCGTTGATCACCGCCTGGAAGTTCTCCTGAATGATCACGTCAGTGAACTCGAAGCTCCAGTAGTCGAAGTCGAGCACGAGGCCATCGGTCGGCTCGAGGGAGAAACCGATATTGTATGTGTCCGATTCTTCAGGCGTCAGGTTCGGGTTGGCCGACGACCGCACGGCCGCGAAGAAGGCACCGCCCGGGTTGTTCGGATCCGATACCTGGTTCAGAGACGTCGAGCCGCCGAACTGCTGGAACAGCGACGGCGCACGGAATGCGGTGCTGTAAGACGCACGCGCCGTGAACGTATCGTTGGGACGGAAGATGCCCGCGATCTTCGGATCCGTCGTGCTGCCCGTGGCACCACCGTAGTCCTCGTAGCGCACAGCCAGCTGCAGGTCGAACGTGTCAGCCAGGGGCAGCGCGAGCTCGACAAACGCCGCATTCACGTCGCGGTCCGCGTTGAAATCGGGGTTACCAATAACGAAAGCGAACCGGTCGGCATTTGCCAGGCTGTTGTAGTCGTGCTGCAGCTCTTCCTTACGCCACTGGCCGCCGATGGCGATGCTCGCCATACCCGAGGCCATTTCGAACAGTTCGCCGGATATGACACCCTGTACCGTTTGCAGCTCTGAGGTCGTGTCCAGTACCTGAGACGCGATGAAGCTGTCGATGGTGTCCTGCGAGTTCGGGATCGTGGTAAACGACGACGCAAACGGGTTGAAGTACTGGCAGTCGCCAACACCTGGCAGCGCCGTCGGGTCCGTCGGACCATCGCAGCGCGTGCCGCCGAAGCCGTTCAGTGCATCCTGGAATTCCTGGCCCAGCGTGTCTTCGGTGTCGTTGACCGACTCGTTCTTGCCGCCGACGTAGCTCAGCTCCCAGAACCAGCCATTGTCGAACTCGCCCTCGAGACCGCCCGAGAAGCGCCACGTGTCGAGTTCGTTGATGCTCGGTGAGACATCGCCGCCGTTACCGATGGCACGGCCGAAGAAGATCACCGGCTGACCGTAGATGTTGCCCGGGTTGCTGGTCGGCACGATGGGGCCAAGCAGGTTCGGGAAGGTTGGCGAGTTACCGCGGATCACCCGGTTGCGGGCAAACCCGACTTCCATGTTGGCTTCGATCGAATCCGTAAGCTGGAAGGCACCACGCGCGAAACCGTTGAGGCGGGTTTCGTCGGGAATCAGATTGAAGAAATCACCGAAGTCGAAACCGCAAAAGCCGACGTCTCCAAACGGGCCGGCTGCGCCCGGAGGCGCGAGCAGGATGGGACCACCACCAGCAGCCGCACAACCCGGATCGATGAGGGGCAAACCCTCGAGCCCCGGCGGCGGCGCAGTCAGGAAATACGCACCCGGGTTACCGAGAGAGCTGGTGTCGTCTTGCGGTCGGCTCAGTCGCTTCTCCGCTGTCGTGAGCGGCTGGCGGTCCGTGTAGCTGATCGCGGCGATCACGCTCGAACGGTCACCTTGCGCACCGTACAGGGCCTGCAGCACGTACTCGCTCTGGTCACCCTCGTCGGAGACGAACTGGTAGTCGCCCGTGACCTCAAGTCCCTCGAAGTCGTCGCGCGTGCGGAAGTTGACCACACCGGCAACCGCGTCAGAGCCGTACAGCGCCGCGGCGCCGTCCTTCAGGATCTCGATGTTGTCGACGGCGATGAGCGGCACGAGCGAACTCGTGTCGACGAAGTTCAGACCGTCGTTGGTGGGCAGCCCCGTGAGTACCTGGCGTTTGCCATTCAGCAGCACGAGCGTCGAGGCGACACCCAGACCGCGCAGGTTGAAGTTTGAGGTACCCGTGGTCGAGTTTTGCGTGAACGCGTCCGGGTTGTTTTGCGAACCCGTGTTGATCGTCAGTGTCTGGACGATGTCGGCGATGTTCTTGGCGCCGATGCTTTCGAGCTGCGTCGCATCAACGTTTTGAATCGGCGACGGCGAGTCGAATTGAGACGTTCTTCGGATATACGAACCGGTGACGACTACCTCTTCGATCGCGTCATCTTCGTCCTGCGCCTGCGCTTGTGCCGGGACGGCAGCAAGCAGCGCGCAGGACAGCGGTAGAGCCGCCAGCCTGGTCGAAATGCGTTTCACGTTTTACCCCCCGTGAAAAACGATTGCGGCGGGCCACCCCCGCGGCCGCCGTCGCCTGTTGTTATACGCCGACATGACACTGGGAATCAATAAACAATGCGCTTCAAGCCGTTGTTTTCGCGCATCCAATTTTGTTGCGGCGCAAAAAAAAACGGGCCCCGAAGGGCCCGTTTCGCACATTGTCGTGCAGCGTTCTTAGGGTCAGTAGGACCACTGGAACGCAAATGAGAACGTAGAACCCGGATCCTCGCGGAAGGTCTCGATGCCTTCACGCTCGATCGTGACTTCTTCGCCCAGCAGGTTTCGCGCCTTGAATTTCAACACGATGCGGTCGGTCGGGAACCAGCTGTAAGTCGCGTCGAGACCGTGGAAGGGCTGCTCGAAACCGTCCGGTGCACCATTTCGGCCCGCGACGTAGAGGCGCTCGCCGAAGACGTTGTAGACGAGCGTCGCCGCGTGCCTGCCGTCATCGGAGTCGTAACCCAGCGTGACGTTGGCGACGTAGTCCGACGCCGAGGTCAGTTTGCGCACGGGATTGGTCGGCGCGTCGGCCTGCTCACCCGCAACGAGTTCCGAGTCCTGCAGTGTCAGGTTGCCCTGCACAAAGAAGCCCGCGAACGCGTCACCGAGGAACGCCAGGTTCTTGAGGCCTTCGATCTCGACGCCGTAGACCTCGGCCGACTCGGCGTTGATGATCTCGCGCGCGACGGTCAGGTCACTGGCGGCCGACTCGAAGAACTCGATGGGATTATCGATGTCCTTGAGGAAGGCCGTGATCGTGAAGTTGTCGCCATTGCTGAAGAACCACTCACCACGGATGTCGTAGCTCGTGATGCTCGAAGGAATCACACCCGGGTTGCCGTCGACGAGGTCGTCGGTGATCGGGTCGATGTAACTGGCGTCCGTAATCTCACGCAGGTCCGGGCGAATTGCCGTCTCCGAGTAACCGAAGCGCAGCTGGAATGTCTCTGCCATCCAATCGCCCATGTAGGTCACAGCGAGCGACGGGTAAATGTCGTCGTCCTGGAACACTGCATTCTCGAGCGCGACGGGATCCGTCGTGACCTGCGGGTTGGTAGCGGTGAAGCCAAAGGGGTTCCAGTCGAGCGCGGCCTGGCGGTAGTCCTCCCAACGCAGGCCCGCGGCGATGCGCCAGGTCTCGTCGAAGGTCCAGTCCACCTGGCCGAACGCGCCGTCCGTCTTGGTGGCCGCCAGGTAGCTCTGGTTCTGCGTACCGCGACGGTCGAACAGATAGTTGTTCGCCGGATTCAGGATGTTGGCATCCGAGAACACGTCGCCAAGCGGCTGCGACAGCGTGCTCGGATCCGCCACGTTAAGGACCCCGACACTGAACTCGTCCTGGCGGTAGGTACGCGCCTTGGAGTCTGCGTCGAATCCGAACTGGATGTTGCCGTAGCTCGAATCAAGATCGAAGGGCACCGTGAACTTGATGCCGCTCGAGTCCACGTCATCATCGAGATCCGTGAAGCGGAACAGCGCTGCGGTGGCGTCCTGCGTCACAAACGAGTCAATGACGGCACCCGTCACGGGGTCATTCGTGGTCTGAGCCGTAACATTGACCTGGTTCGGAATGTCCGTGCGGGCGTCCGATTCCGAGATGAACCACTCGATCTCTGTGTCCGCCGGCAGCCAGCTGATCAGTCCGGCCGCACCGCCCAGCAGCTCGCGGGTGCGCTCGCCGAGGCGGTGCTCGCCACGCAACTGATTGACAACCATATTGCGCTCTTCGAACTGGAAGCGGTAATTGCGGCTGCCAAGACCGTCCGAACGCTGGCGGTTGTCATCGAAGAAGTCCTCGATTTCCGTTTCGTCGTCGGTGTTGCGAAGAAACAGGGTCATCGTCGACAGCGAATGCTCGTCGGTGTAGTTGAGACCGAGGTTGCCGATCGCGTTGATGGCAACCGTGCGCGTCGACTCGATCTGGTTACGCGTCTGTTCTTCGGGGAAGTTGAAGTTGGTTTGAAAGGTCTCTTCCTCGCGCCACTGGTGCTCGTAGCTGGCGCCGACGAAGTAGCCGACTTCCCAGTCTTCGCTGAGGATGAAGCTGTCACCGACTGAGCCGCGCACATCAATGTCGGGGATCGGGTCCTTTTCCTCGACGGTGATGTCGCGGTTCAGCGTCAAGGCCAGCTCGCGGTTGATCTGCTGCGCGTCGGACAAGGGCGTGAACGGATCCTGTCGGCGCAGAAAACTGAAGATTTCCTGGGTGCCAACCTGGCCTTGAAACGCGGCGACCTGGTTCAGCAAGTCCTGGGAGATTTCGCGCTCGCCGTTGTCGAAACCGAGCGCGTCGCGGCTGCCGCCGGCGTAGCTGAATACGTCACCGTCGACGGCCGTGTTGAAACCCGAACCGATTTCGAACAGCACCGTAAAGTCATCGGGGATGCCCTTGGTCCGGATGTCCACGCTGCCGCCCGCAAAGTTGGCGCGCATATCAGCCGTGTAGGCCTTCTGTACACGCAGCGAGTCAACGATGGCCGTCGGGAAGATGTCGAGTGGGATCACGTTGCGCGTAAGGTCCGGCGACGGAATGAACGCACCGTTGAGCGTGCTCTGTGAGTACCGCTCACCAAGACCGCGAATGTAGACAAACTTGTTGCCAACGACGGACAGGCCAGGAATACGCTTGAGTGCAACGGCAACCGTGGAGTCACCGAGGCGGCTGATCGTCTCGGAACCCAGCAGGTCCGTGACGGCCGCGTCGTCCATGCGCTCGAGTACGAGCGACTGGCTGCTGTCGATAAGGCGGCCCAGAACGACGACCTCTTCGATGGCCTCGGCGGGCGGGGCAAGGGTCGGCGCCTGCACACCGGCCTGATCTTCCTCGGTTTCCTGCGCGATTACCGGTGTCGCAACAAAGGTCGCGCCCAGGGCACAGGCAATCGCAAATCGCAGTTTGTTCATCTTCGCTTCCGTCTCGGTATTGCCGGCGTACGCCAGCTAGTCTTTGCTCGTTCTCTTGAAGCGGCGAGGGCGCCGTGCCTGCTCCGGCACGGCGCCCGCCGGTGTCGTCAGGCCCGAAGCGTCTGCAGCGGGCCTATCGCAGCGCTAGCTCGAATCACTCAAACCAGAGTGCGACGCCGCGGTTCGGATCCTGCAGACCGTAGACCCAGCCCTGCGTCCAGTCGGTGATCGACAGGGCGATGCCGCCAAGGTAGGTCGTGGTCGGGGTCAGGCCCGGGTTCGCGCCGTCAACCGAAATCGCATTGGCTTCGATCGAGAAGTACGGAGGCGTGCCTTCGAGCAGCTGCAGATCGGTGTCGGCAGCGGCCGTCGGATCGGTGGCACCCGTCAACGTGGCGAAAGCGCCTGTCGCCGAGGCAAACGACAGTTCCGTCGTCGTGCCATCGGGGAAGGTCTGGCCGCGCGTCTGCTCTTCACAGGCGTAGACGATGTTGTCCAGGACCAGGTCGCCGTCGAGGGCAGCCTGCTGCGAGCGGTTATCGATACGCAGGCAGTAGTTGTCGTTGCCCGAGACCGTGTCAGCAGCGCTGTTGAACGAGATGATCTGCGAGTCCGTGATCGTCGGGAAGATACCTTCGCGCAGACGCCAGCCCGCGCCGGGATCATGCGTTGCCGTAGCGGCGCCATTGGGCGAGATGATGCAGGTGAGGTTGCTGATCGTCGGCGCCGAGTTGATGCCCTGCGCGATGATGTCTTCAACCGCCTGTGCCGTCAGGCCCGAGAAGCCGCCGATGCCGTCGGCTTCGATGCAGTGGTTGCCGTCGGTGGCGTTCTGAATGACCAGCGCGTTGGTGATCGTGCCGTTGTAGCCTTCGTCGATGTCGATCGAGTCGTCACGGACGTAGATGGCCACGAAGTTGTTGATGTCGAAGCTGCCGCCGAACATTTCGATGCCGTCATCGAACGTTGAGTAGACCTGCAGGTTTTCGACGATCGTGTTGCTGCCGACACCACCGAACGAGATACCGTTCAGTTCGTCACCATTACCAACCGTAGCGCCTGTGTGCTTGACCACGACGTACTCGAGGCGACCCGAGCTGTCGTCCACGACGTCACCGCCGTACTGCGACTCGTCGAGGCCAGCCGCGCCTTCAGCGTCAACGTGGCAGTCGGTGGTGGCGAGGTCGCCTCCAGCCAGCGTGCCCGTGTAGGCGCAACGGTTCGTAATGCCGAATCCGTTGATGACCATACCGCCCCACTGCTGGACGTCTTCGGGGCCGACCGTGCCGTTACCCGGGCCGGGGATCTGGCCCGTGAGGTCGAGGTCGGTCGTCGACGTGAACGTGATCGGCGCATCGGCGCGACCCACGGCAAACATCTGCGAGCCGCGGTTGACGATCAGGAAGTTCTGGCTCGACTGCCAGGCCAGCGTCGCGCCGGCTTCGATCGTCAGCACCGGACCGTCGCCGCCCTGGGCGATACCGGCAGCGGCAAGCGCCGCGTCCGTGTCAAAGGTTTCGCCAACAAACAGGCTGCCTTCGAAAATATGAGCGCCGCCCGTGTCGAGGGCCGGGATGGTCAGATCGACGGACAGGTTGTTGCCCGCATCGGCGAACGCCGGCGAGTAGGTGCAGTTGGTGCCATCGAACGTACCCGAGATGGTCTGGCCACCCGAGTTCGTGTAGGAAGCGCACACGTCGTTCGCGTTGCCGCCGCCCGTCTGCGTCGTGTTGTTGCTGTTCTCGGTGTTCGTCGTCGGCTCGATGTTGATGTCACCGCCGCCGCAGGCAGCCAGTGCTGCTACGGCCAGGACGCCGGGAACCAGGTAGATGCGCTTCATGTCTGAAACTCCGTTCGTTTCGCTGGTGCGTTACTGTCTTTTGGGGTCGAAAGGTGGCCCGCACGCCAACGCGTCCAAGCCTTGTCTTCGGGGTTGTTCGTCTGGCGTGGCACAACCACGCCTCGATGAGTGGCGTGCACAGTAGGAAGGCTTCGTGAAATGTCCGTGACGAAACCGTTACGGGAATGTGACAGGGCACCCCGTTGTATGCAGGCGACAAGTCACTATCGTTGCGAATCAGCACCTTAGGATTTGTTTCTGAATTCTGACTTGGGTTTTGGACCTGTCGGGTGCCCTGCCGACACTGGTGCGTGAGGCGCCGGCGCGGTAGCGTCTGCGCATGACCAGTTCTCGTCTAGCCGTTGCCGGCGTCCCTGAGCACTTCAATCTGGCCTGGCGGCAGCTCGCGGAACGCCGCGCGCTCGAATCCCTGGCCATCGACCTGCACTGGCAGGAAGTCTCTGAAGGCACGGGCCGCATGATCGACCTGCTGGAGACCGGCGATGCCGATATGGCGTTGTTGCTGACCGAGGGCGCGGTCGCCGGCGTCGCCAACGGGCGCCGCATTCGCCTGCTGGGTGGCTGGGTGGCCTCGCCGCTTCGATGGGGTGTGCACGTGGCCGCCGCCAGCAGCGCGCAGCATGCCAGCGACCTGCCCGGCCAGCGCTTCGCGATCAGCCGCTACGGCTCGGGCTCGCACCTCATGGCGGGCATCTACGCGCAGCAGCACGACTGGCCCGATGCCCCAGAGTTTGTCGTCGTCGACAACCTCGCGGGCGCCCGTCGCGCGTTGGCGGCAGGTGACGCCGAGGTCTTCCTCTGGGAGCGGTTCACGACCCAACCCGTCGTGGACGCCGGCGACTTTCAGCGCGTCGATGAGCTACCGACACCCTGGCCCTGCTTTGTGGCGGCCGTGCGCGATGACCTGGCGCCCGAGACACTTGATGCAGCGCGGCTGGCCTTGCGTGCCGCCCTGCACGAAGCACAACGCCTGAAGCGTGCCGATCAGGCCGCGCAGGCGTTTGCCGATGCCTACGCGCTCGACCCGGCGCAGGCGGCCACCTGGCTTGCGGGGACGCGATGGGCCGGCGCCACGGCGCTGGACCCCGGCATGCTGGCTAGCGTCGCCAGCGCCATGCGCACTGTGGGTATGATCGAACGGGAGCCCGCGATGGCCGAACTGCTCGTCGCGGACACGGCAGACAAGGGGGAATAGCGCATGGAACTCTACTGGTGCCCGAAGACGCGCTCGGCGCGCGTGATCTGGATGCTCGAAGAGATGGGCATCGACTACACGAAGACGCTTATCGACATTCGCGACCCCGAGGCACGCAAACACAAGGGGTTCCGCGAGGCGAGCCCAATGGGCAAGGTTCCGGCGCTGCGCGACGGCGACACGGTCATGGCGGACGGCGCGGCCATGTGCCTGTACCTCGCGGACCGCTACGCGGCCGGCCGTCTGGCGCCCGCGATCGACGACCCCAACCGCGGTCGGTTCTTGTTCTGGATGTTCTTCGGCCCAGGCGTCATGGAGCCCACCATGGGCGAGAAGTTTGGTACGAGCCAGCCCAACCGCGCCTCACACGGCTGGGGCGACTTTGCAACGATGGTCACAGCACTCGAGTCGGGGCTCGCCAGCGGCGGCCCCTGGCTGATGGGCGAGCAATTCACGGCCGCCGACGTGGTGGTGGGCTCAACGGCCGCCTTCATGCACCTGTTCGGCATCCCGCCCGAGTCACAGGCAATCAGCGACTACGTCGCGCGCTGCACCGAGCGCCCCGCGTATCAGAGCGCCTTCGGCGATTTCACCACAGGCTGATCGCCACGCTCGCGCACCCAGGCGCGTTCGTGCCGGACAAAGCGCTGCTCGCCGTAGTAGCTGTCGGCATCGGGCGCGGCCAGCAGGATCAGCGTCGCCTCAGGCGCCAGCCGGTCCTCGGTGTGGTCGATGAGTGCCCCACCGATACCGCGGCCCTGGTAGTCGGCGTCGACGGCCAGGTCGGACAGGTAGCAGCAGTAGGCGAAGTCCGTGACCGAACGCGCGACGCCAATGAGCGCGTCACCGTCCCAGGCCGTCATCATGATGTCGGCATTGAGCACCATCGAGGCGATGCGGTCACGGTCGCCGACGGGCCGACGCTCGGCCAGACCGCTGCGTTTGAGCAACGAAATGAACTGATCGGCGTCGATCGGCTCCTCGTCGGTGTAGTAGATCTCGTCGCTCACTGCGCTGCCTCGCTGTCGTGCCAGTAGAACGGCGCCGTCCTGCGGTCGCCGGTAATGCGCTCGTTCATCGTTGCCGCATCGAACAGACGCCCGTTCTGCATGACCATGTTCACGCGATCGGTCGCGAAGATGTCCACCGTCGGATCGACGTCGAGCACCACGAGGTCGGCGAGCTTGCCCGACTCGAGGCTGCCCAGATCGCGCTCGAAGCCCAGGTGGCGTGCTGGCTGCGTCGTGGCCGTGGCCAGTGCCTCGATGGGGCTCATGCCACCCTGCGCGAAGCTCCAGAGCTCCCAGTGGGCCGCCAGGCCCTCGCGCTGGCCATGCGCGCCGATCGACACGGGAACCCCCGCGTCGGCGAGCTGCTTGGACGTGCGCGCGCTGACGATGTGGTAGTAGTCCGACTCGGGCGCGAGCTCCCGGCGCACCGAGCGCGGCTGCAGGATGTGCGGCGGCACCCAGCGCGAGAGCAGCGGGTGCTCCCAGACGTTGCTCTGCTTGTAGAAGTAACTCTCGGCAGAAGGCCCGCCGTAGGTCACAACGAGCGTCGGCGTGTAGGCGACCGCAGTCTGCGACCAGAACTGGATGATGTCGCTGTAGAGCACGGACTGCGGCAGATTGTGCTCGATCCCCGTGTTGCCATCGACGACCATCGACAGGTCCATGTGGAACAGCGAGCCACCCTCGCCCACCACCGCCATACCCGCCTCACGCGCCGCCACGGTCACCTGCTGGCGCTGATCTCGGCGCGGCTGGTTGTAGTTCTTGATGCTCATGGCGCCCTGCGCCTTGAGCCGGCGCACGTGCTCACGCGCTTCGTCGATATTGTCGACCTTGGCAAAGTAGGCGGACCGGGCGCCGTAGACGATGTCGCCGGTCGAGTAGATGCGCGGCGCGAGAATCGTGCCCGCACGCTGCATCTCGGCTGCCGCGAAAATCTCCGTCGCGTCGTTGGACGGGTCGTGGATCGTGGTCACCCCCAGCGCCAGCGTGGCGATGTTCTTCCAGTTCTGCTGCGGAATGATCTCGTTGCCCTGCGGCCCGTGCGCGTGCGCGTCGATGAATCCCGGCACGATGGTCTTGCCCGACACGTCGAGCGTCTCGACGCCATCGGGAATGCGCACCGTGTCTCGGCTGCCAACCGATTTGATGCGGTTGCCCTCAACGAGCACGACACCGTCCTCGATGATGCCGCCCTGGGCATCGGCCATCGTGATGACCTTGGCGCCCACGAGTGCGAGCCGCGTGTCGGGCGCATCCGCGGTGAGCCGGACGGCCATGGAGGCGCCAGAGTCCGGTGCCTCGTAGCCGGCCTCGCCAGGCGAAAGCGCTTCCTCGAGCCGGGTCGAATACAGCGTGTTGCCCAGCGACCAGTACGCAGTCGCGCCGTCGCCCGAGAACTGCGGATAGTTACCGCCATCTCCCGACAGACGCGCGAACGGCACCGACGATACGCCGGTCGACAGCGTCAGGGCTTCACCGCCCGGCGGCAGCGGTACCGCGTAAATATGGTAGTTCTCGCGGAACAGCACGTGGCGCTCGTCGGGCGCCACGAACAGGCGCCGGGCATGCTTGGCCGTCGCGTGGACCCGCAGGTCGTAGCCATTGAGGTCGGTGCTGATGAGCTGCTGGCCGCCGTCGGCGCGGCGCATGAACACCCGGTCGCTGCTCGCGCCGAAGTGTGGGTCGTGTCCGCGCTCCGTGATCCGAACCGCATTGCCGCCGCGCGCGGGCACACGGAAGACGCCCCTGTCCTCGGACCATTCGGGTGCAGTCAGGTAGCCACCCGAGGTCGCCGAGAACACGACAAACTCGCCGTTTGGCGCAAAGCGCGGATTGCGATAGTGGCCCGGCTGCGTGGTCAGCGTGCGACTGCGCCCGCCCGAGGCTGAAATGCTGCGCACCTCGCCCAGGCCTTCGTCGGTCCAGTGCACGTAAACGACGTTGCGCCCGTCGGGCGAGAAACTCGGGAAAAACTCGAAAGCCGCATCCTCGCGCGACAGGCGTTTCGGCCGACCATTGGGCAACGACTTGATCCAGAGTCGCCCATTGGTCTCGAACACCACGCGCTTGCCGTCGGGTGACACGGCAGGGTTGCGGATCATCTGCGTCTCGAACGACTCGGGCGCCACGTCGATCGCGGGCCTGGGCGGTGCGTACACGGTGCGCGTATCACGCACACGAAACGGGATGACCTCGGCCTCACCCGTGAGCACGTTGACCTTGTTGAGTTTGCCGCCACCCCAGATCACAACGTGCTGCGAGTCCGGCAGCCAGTCGAAGTTCGGGTAGGCGCCGTGCACGGC
The DNA here is from genome assembly GCA_039821605.1 of Pseudomonadota bacterium. Taxonomy (GTDB): domain Bacteria; phylum Pseudomonadota; class Gammaproteobacteria; order Steroidobacterales; family Woeseiaceae; genus CALBPI01. The sequence goes on from JBCBNV010000007.1 coordinate 106,759, forward strand.
CCAGACTTCCTGCAGGTCCTGATCGAGGCCATCGAACACTTCGCGAATCGTGCCGCTCTCGAGGTCCTTGATGAACAACCGGCTGTCGGTGCGCACGCGGCGCACAAAGGCCAGGTACTGCCCATCGGGTGAAGGCTCGGGACGCACAGCGCCCCCGGCGCCCGAGACCACATTGGTGATGTCACCCGTTGCCAGCTCGATGCAGTCAATGCGGAAAATCTCGCTATTGGAATCCTGCGCATACAGGAAGGTGATGCCCGGCGTCGCGTCTCGGCTGTAGTAGATGTGCTTGCCGTCGGGTGAAAACTTGGGCTCGCCGATCTCTTTCTGAAACGTGTCGCTGGGGCGCTTCGTGACCTGCACGCCATCGCCACCATCGACGTGGTAGAGCCAGATCTCACCGGTGCCCAGCGAGCGCATCGTTGTGAAGTGCTTGCGCGCCGCGATGTACTGACCATCCGCCGACCAGGTCGGATTGTTGAGCAGCCGGAAGTTCTCCGTCGTGAGCGGGCGGGCATTGTCCCCGTCGGCGTCCATGATCCAGATGTTGTCGCCGCCACCCGCGTCCGAGGTGTAGGCGATCTGGCTGCCATCGGGCGAGAAGCGCGGCTGCATGGCCCATTCGATGCCAGGCGCCAGGTTCAAGGCTTCGCCGCCCGTCACGGGCACCGAATAGATGTCGCCCAGCAGGTCGAACACGATCGTCTTGCCGTCGGGGCTCACATCAAGGCTGAGCCAGGTGCCCTCGTCGGTGTCGATACGGATGCTGCTCGCGTCCCCGGGCGGTGCGGTGACCTCCCAATCCGCATCGTCGTCGGCGACCAGATTGCCGGACAGACACAGCAACGAAATGAAGGCACAGGACAGGGTTCGCATTCAGAGGCTCCGCGCTTTTGTTGGCCGGAAGCTTAAACGAATCCACTGATTGGCGTCGGGGCACCCCACGCGCGGACTTCCCTGTAGAATTGCGGGACCTTGCATGGGGGCGTGCATGACCATCAGCGTTTTCAATCTGTTCAAGATCGGCATCGGACCGTCGAGCTCGCACACCGTCGGACCGATGGTGGCGGCTGCGCGGTTTGTCGACAGTCTGGTCGAGGCCGGCGCGCTCGCTGACGTCGCCCGCGTGCGGGTCGCGCTGTTTGGCTCGCTCGGTGCTACGGGCCGTGGCCATGGCACGCACAAGGCCGTGCAACTTGGCCTGCTGGGTCACGCGCCCGACGCCGTCGAGCCCGACGCCGTGCCCGGCCTGCTCGAGCACATTGCGGACACACAGTCGCTGGCGCTGGGAGGCCAGCACGCGATCACGTTCGACCCGAAGCTGGATCTCGTGTTCGAGGTACGCAAGCGCCTGCCCTACCATCCCAACGCCATGCGCATCACGGCCAGCAACGCGCACGGCGAGACGCTGAGCGAGCGCGCCTACTACTCCATTGGCGGCGGGTTTGTTGTCGACGAGGCACAGGCCAGCGAGGGCGTTATCGTGGCCGAAGACATCGCGTTGCCGCTGCGCTTCACCACGGGCGCCGAATTGCTCGCGCACTGCGACGCGCGTGGCGTGGGCATCTCCGACGTCATGCGCGAGAACGAACGCGCCTGGCGCAGCGACGCCGAGATCGACGCGGGGCTCGACGCCATCTGGCAGGCCATGCAGGACTGTGTCGCGCGCGGCTGCCGTACCGACGGCGTGCTGCCCGGCCTTAAGGTACGGCGTCGCGCCGCAGACCTGTACCGCCAGCTCGAGTCGGGCGCGAACCCCAGCGACCCGCTGACGATCATGGACTGGGTCAATCTCTGGGCGCTCGCGGTCAACGAGGAAAATGCCGCCGGTGGCCGCGTCGTCACGGCGCCCACGAACGGTGCGGCGGGCATCGTCCCCGCCGTGCTGCACTACTACACGCAATTCTGCGACGGCGCCTGCGACGACGGCGTGCGCCGCTTTCTGCTCACCTGCGGCGCCATCGGCATCCTGTTCAAGGAGAACGCCTCGATCTCGGGTGCCGAGGTCGGCTGCCAGGGCGAGGTCGGCTCCGCCTGTTCCATGGCCGCGGGCGCTTTGACTGAGGTGCGCGGCGGCACACCCGAGCAATGCGAGAACGCCGCCGAGATCGGCATGGAGCACAACCTGGGCCTGACCTGCGACCCCATCGCCGGGCTCGTGCAGGTGCCCTGCATCGAGCGCAACGCCATGGCGTCCGTCAAAGCCATCAACGCGAGCCGGCTCGCGCTGCGCGGCGACGGCCGCCACATGGTCTCGCTCGACAAGGTCATCAAGACCATGCGCGACACGGGTCGTGACATGCAGGACAAGTACAAGGAAACGGCGCGCGGCGGCCTGGCGGCCAACGTCGTTGAAGTACCCGTCAGCTTCGTCGATTGCTGAGCCAACTTCGCCGAACGTGACCTGAACGCGCCGCGGCGCACCGCTCAAATTTCGGGGCGGCCTGCCGCTATACCGGTGTGGGGCCGCATGCCCCGGACACGCACCGATGACGTCAGGCGCAATACAACACGGCACGGTCCTGCCCGATGACTCGACGGGGCCGCGGATCCTTGTGGTCGAGGATCACCAACACACGGCCTACCTTCTCGAATTCATGCTCGAGCGGGCGGGCTTCGCTGTGTCCGTAGCTGCAGACGGCAATGCGGCGCTTCGAGCCATCGCTGAGGACACGCCGGCGGACCTCGTGCTGCTCGACCTCATGCTGCCCTACGCGTCCGGCTTTCAGGTGCTGCGCAAACTGCGCGGCGACAAAGCCTGGATGGGCGTGCCCGTCATTGTCGTGTCGGGCAAGGTGCTCGAGCAGGACATCACGCGCGCCTTCGACACAGGCGCCGACGACTACGTCGCAAAACCCTTCAAGCCCGGTGAACTGCTCGCGCGCATCCGCCACAGCCTCGACATCGCGCGCCGTCTCAAGGCGGCTGCGTCGTGAGTCCGGCGGTCGCGTTACTACTTGCCGCAGCATTACCAGCCGGCGACGGGCCTGAGCCGCACCCCTGCCTGGACGCGCGGCCCGCGCTGTTCACAAGCGCCCAGCGCGCGCACCGTGCCGGCGACTTCGATCTGGCACTGGAAGACGCAGGCCTGCTTGCCCAATGCTTCCCCGACAACGTCGACTACCTCTACCAACAGGCACTCGCGCTGGCGGCGCTGGGCCGTATCGCGGAAGCCGCTGAGATTGCAGCGCGCGCTGCGAAGTGGGCGCCCGAGTACGAAGAACTCGTGGCATTCGCGAATCGCCTCGAGGCGCAAACCGCCGCGCAGGCGCCCGAAGTCGAAGAAGATTTCGAAGCCCCGGAGCCCGAGCAGCAACGCGCGCCCGTGCGCTGGCTCGCCAACGCCTGGGTCGCCGCACACGAACTCACGGGCGGGCGTGACGGCTGGAACGACGTGGCCGTTGGACTGCGACGCAGCCAGGGTGACCTGAGTCTCGGCGGCCTGCTCGAAGGCGAGCGGCGCGGCGATGCCAACGACTTCACGATTACGGGCGATGCCCTCTGGACCGTCCGGCGCGGGACACGCCTTTCCGCGCGACTGGGCCTGACACCCGATGCCACCTTCCGCCCCGAAGTGCTGGCGGCCTTCGGCGCCGAACGCGATCTTGCGGGCGGCTGGGTGCTGCGCGGGGAACTCGCACAGCGCCGCTTCGATCGCACCAAAGCCGACAACGTCACGCTGGGCGCCGACTACTATTTTTCGAGCTTCCGATTCGCGGGCGGCGTCACCGTGTCGCGCCTCTCCGGGGCCGGCACCTCGCTGGGTACCGTGGCCAGTCTCGACTGGTACGCCAACGACACGCACCGCTACCGCGTCACAGCGTCGCTGGGTGACGAGCTCGACACCATCGAAGCTAACAACACCGTTCTTGAAACCCGCGTGAAGTCGCTGACCCTCGCGGGGGAACACGCCGTGTCTCGCGGGCTCTCCCTGGGTTGGTGGGTGGGCACCATCGAACAAGGCGACTTTTACGACCGCCGCTATGCTGGACTTTCTGTCACCCGCCGGTATTGAAGGCCTGGCGCTGACCGCCTGGCACACCACGCTCGTCGCGGGGCTGACGACCGTGGTACTGTTCATCTACACGCTCGGTCTGCGCGCGGCCACCGTCATTGAGCGGCGACGCAGTAGCGACATCGAAGCGCGCTGGCGCGATGTCCTGTCGCGCGCTGCCATGGGCGAACCCAACGTCGTGCCCCCGCGCATCCGGCGCTACGAGCGCACGCTCGTGCTCGAACTCTGGAACGCGTTTCGCAACCTCGTTGAAGGGCCCGCCGCAGAGAGCCTGATTCAGCTTGCTGAGTTTGCGGGCATCGAACGCATCGCCACGCGGAAACTCGACCGACACCGACTCACGAGCAAACTGCTCGGTGCGCAGACACTGGGCTTCCTGCACAGCAATGCGCGCTGGGGCGACCTCGTGAAGCTGCTCGACGACGAGAACACGGCGCTGTCGGCAACGGCTGCAGCGGCACTCGCGCGTATCGATCCCGACAATGCGATCAAGCCTGTCATGTCGCGGCTCACGCAGCGGCGGGACTGGCCGCGCAACAACCTCTCGAAGACCCTCGCCCTGCTGGGCAGCGAGCGCATCCGCGAACCCTTCGCGCATGTGTTAAGTGACAGCGATGACGACACCCAGGCCTGGTTGCTCGACTTTGCGCCGCTGCTCGCGCCCGACGTCTACGATGACATTGCGACCGAGCGACTCCGTGAGAGCACGGACCCACGCGTGCTCGCAGGCGCACTCAAGCTAGTGACGGGGCGGCTCGACGTGCCCCGGCTACCCTGGCTCGTGGCGCACGATGTCCCCTTCGTGCGCATTCAAGCTGCGGGCGCGCTGGGTCGCATTGGCGCGCCCGAGCACGTGCCGCTGCTGACACGTCTGCTGGCTGATGAAGAATGGTGGGTGCGCTACCGCGCCGCGCAGGCGCTTGTGACGCTGCCCTTCCTTGGGCCCAACGCGCTGCGTCGCCTGCGCGACACGCAGGAAGACCCCTACGCGGGCGACATGCTGGCGCACGCCATGGCTGAGGCGGACCTGGCATGACGCTACAGGACGTTGTCATCACGGGTCAGTGGGTGTTCTTCGCCTACTTTGTCGGCATCAACCTCGGCTACCTGACGCAGAACGTCATCGCCATCAGCGGCATGCGGCGCTACCTTCAAACGGCCGACTACAACGAGGCTGAGGGCGCGTTCGCCTCGCTCGACCTGCCCATCAGTATCGTGATGCCGGCCTACAACGAGTCGGCTTCGATCATCACGGCCTGCAAAGCCATGCTGCAGCTCGAGTACCCGGAGTTTGAGGTTGTCGTCGTCAACGATGGCAGCAAGGACAACACGCTCGACTTGCTCATCGACGCATTCGATTTGCAGCGCTTCCCCGAAGCCTATCGCGCGCGTGTGCCTTGCAAGCCCGTTAACGGCGTGTACGAATCGCCGCGTGTGCCCAACCTGCGCGTCGTCGACAAGGTCAACGGCGGCAGCAAGGCCGACGCCTCGAACGCGGGCATCAATGTGTGCCGCTACCCCATCGTCTGCGTGGTCGATGCCGACTCGGTCCTGCAACCCGACAGCCTGCGCCGCGTCATTCGGCCATTCCTCGAGGACCGCAACACGGTCGCCGTGGGCGGCACCGTACGTATCGCCAACGGCTGCACCATCCGCCACGGCTTCCTTGAAAAAGTGGGCCTGCCAACAAACCTGCTCGCGCTTTTCCAGGTCGTCGAATACCTGCGCGCGTTTCTGTTCGGGCGGCTCGGCTGGTCGCCGATCAATGGCCTGCTCATCATCTCGGGTGCGTTTGGCGTCTTCCACAAGGAAACGCTGATCGAGGCCGGCGGCTACAACCCCGACGCCGTGGGCGAGGACATGGAGCTCGTGCTCCGGCTACACCGGCTCATGAAGTCGAAACGAAGGCCCTACCGCATCACGTTTGTGCCCGACCCCGTATGCTGGACCGACGCGCCAACGAAGTACGGTGACCTCAAGGGGCAACGCGTGCGCTGGCAACACGGGCTGGGTCAGGCGCTCATGCTCAACCGGTCGCTGATTTTCAATCCGCGCGGTGGCGCCGTGTCATGGCTTGCCATCCCGTTTTACCTGGTGTTCGAGCTGTTCGGACCGATCATCGAAATCGCGGGATTCCTCTTTCTCGTTATCTGCGCATGGAACGGCTGGCTCGCCTGGCCCGAGGCCAGCATATTCCTTGCGCTTGCGATCGGGCTCGGGGTATTGCTCTCCACGTCGGCCATCATGCTCGAGGAACTCTCGTTCCACATGTACCCGAGGACGCGCGACCTGCTGCTGCTCTATTTCATCGCCATCATCGAGAACTTTGGCTTCCGCCAGCTCACAGCACTCTGGCGGTTCCAGGGTCTTGTACGCTGGCTTTCGGGCCGCAAACACACCTGGCAGACCATCACACGCAGCGCCGACATCGCCGGCGAAGAGCCAGGCAACTAGTGAGTCGGCAGTCCGAGCAGACGCTCGGCGATCCCGTGACCTTCGCGCGTTGCCGCCATCACGGTACGTGGGGACAGGCAGTCGCCAATCACGTGCACGGGTAGCCCGGCCTGCTCAAGCGGCCCGCGCAGCGCGTCGCGTGGCACGCGCGGCGTCGCAAACGTCACGGCCGCGATGTCCTCGATGCGCGCCGTGTCGCCGTTGAACACGTTGCGGTATTCGAACGCAGCCTCCTCCAGTGCCTCGACACCCGTCGGGACCGCCGAGGTCACGATGCGCACGCGGCACTCGTAGAGCCGTCGGTAGGTTTTCTGCCGCGTCACGAGCGCGACGTCCGTGGCCACGCGCTCGCGCGGCGTGATGAGCACTACCTCGTCGAACCAGTCGCTGAAGTACTCGGCTGCGGCATAGGTCATCTCGGTGTGATCCTGGTCGTAGATCACGAGCCGGCCGTCGCTCTTGGCGGGGCGTGGCAGAAAGTCGGCGCAGAGCGTGCGCAGGTCAGGGACGAGCCCCTCCTCGCGCCAGTCGGCGTCAAGCCACTGTGGCGTCGACAGGCCTGCACCCGTCGCGAGCACCACGGCGCTCGGGTCGCAGCCCGTCACGTCGGCCAGCCGGGCCTCGGCGCCCATCACAAACTTCACACCAGCCTTTTGCGCGCGCAGGGTCTGGTAGTCGTAAACGCTTGAGAGGTTTTCACCGCCGGGCAGCTCGGCGTGCAGTCGCGTCGCGCCACCGGGCTCATCACCGCGGCCGAACACGGTCACCTCGTGCCCGGCCTCGGCCAGGATCCAGGCCGTCTCCATGCCCGCGACGCCCGCACCCACAACGGCGTAACGGTGTGGCGACGTCGACCGCGCGGGGTGCCAGTCGCCCTCGTCGGCACGGCCCACGCGCGGGTTGTTGTCGCACTCGAGGTGGTTACGTTCGATGATCGCGCGCCAGCAACTGTTGCAGGACACGCAGTAGCGAATCTCGGCCTCGCGTCCCTCGGCCGCCTTGCGCGGCAGCCAGGGGTCGGTCACGAGTGCGCGCGCCAGCATCACAAGCTCGGCCTTGCCGTCGGCAATCTGCCGTTCGCCCTGCATGGGGTCTGTAATGTAGCCCAGCGCACCTGTCGGGATATCGGGCGCCACCGCGCGCAGCTCGGCGGTCGGGTCGACGTAGGGCACCGCAGGACCGTGCGCGTCGGGCAGGTGTTCGTACAACGAGTTCGCGTGCGAGCCCCAGGCGAACGACCAGAAGTCGACGGCGCCTGTTGCGGCAACGTGCGCGGCGATGTCGCGGGCCAGCTCGAGGTCGATGCTGCTGGCGACGCCGTCGACGCCGGGCAGTTTCACACCGATGGCAAAATCCGGCCCGCAGCGCTCGCGAATCTGCGTGATGAGGCCTGTAAGCAGCCGCGCCCGGTTCTCGAGGCTGCCGCCGTAGTCGTCTTCGCGAACGTTCGACCAGGGCGACAGAAACTGGTGGAACAGGTGGCCGTGGCCGGCTGAGATCTCGCAGCCCGTGACGCCAACGGCCGCGAGCGTGCGACAGCTTTCCGCCATGCCGTCGACCATCGCTTCGAGCTCGCCCACGGTGAGCGCGCGCGGCACCGTCCAGCTGATGTCGTCGGGCAGCGGCGAGGCGCCGTAAGCGTCATCGATGCGTCCGCCCTCGTGGCGCCCGCGGCCGCGGTCTTGCACCTGCACAAAGAACCGGCAGTCGTGCGCCTCGATGCGTTCGATCATGCGCGCGATGCCATCGAGCGCCCGCCCATCGTGCACGGCCAGCCGCGACGGTGCATGCTGCCCGGGTGCCACATTCATGGGTTCGCTGACGATGGCGCCGGCGCCACCCGCGGCGCGACTGACGAAGTAGTTTTCGTAGGCGTCGGTAACCAGGCCGTCGCGCGCGTAGCGCGTGGTCATCGAGGCATGAATGATGCGGTTTCGGAGCTGCTGACCGCCAAGCTGGATCGGCGAGAACGTCAGCGGGTAGCCCGCGCCCGTTGTCTCCGCGGCCACGCCGCTAGCCGAACGCGTATTTGGACAGCCCGAGAAACGCCGCGCCCAGCGTGCAGGCGTAGATGCCGATAACGCTCGTGTAGGTCGTATCCATCGCGCCCTTGATCTGCTTTTCAAGCTCGGGCGTCGAGCCCGTTTCGGCCAGAGTCATGAAACCGACCACGGCGGGCTGGAACGCCTTCTCAAGCCAGAGCACCAGCACGAGGATCACGGCCAGCAGCGCAAGCTTGCCGAACAGCCAGCTCGGGCCCACGACGGAGGTGCCCAGCGTCGCCGTGACGATGACGCCCAGGAACGCCGCTAGCAACAGGTAATAGATGAGCTTCTCGGCGAGCTCGACCCAGTGCGGCGCCTGCTCCGCGCGCACGCGCGCGACAATGACCACAAACCAGGCCGCGAGCACCACCCAGCACACGAGCGTGAGCCAGCCCGGCAAGGTGATCCAGCCGGCCGTCACGGAAAGATAAAAGCCCGTCGCCACGGCCGTCACCATGCTCACGCGCGGAAACTTGTCGACGATGAGTGCGACCTGCAGCAACAACAGCCGCTGTTCGACGGAGTGCGCTGGGTTCTGGGCAAACTTGCCGAGGATGAAGACGCCGATGTCGGCGCCGAGCCAGAAGACAAATGCGAGCAGGTGGACGAACAGAACGAGCGTGTAGAGCTCACTCACGCGTCGGCCTCGGCCAGTGTGGCGTCTGCGAAGTCATCCTGTGCCTTCTGGATCTCGGCACGCGGCGTGAACTCGGCCTCAAGCGTGCGCAGAATGGTCTGCAGGTATTCAGCCCGTTTTGCGTCGAGCGCGGCGCGGGCCCCGCCCTCAGGTTCCCAGGCCTCGATACGCGCGACCAGATCAGGCGCTGACTCAGCGAGTACCGCCTCGAGCGCGGCCATGCGTTCCTTGGTCACCCAGAGCTCGGTCGTGAGCTCAAGCAACATCGTGACCATGGCGTCGAGCGCCTTGTCTTCGAAAAACGCAGGGCGCCGGCCCTTGGCCGAGCGTGGCATCCGTTCGGACATCAGATCACCGCGCTACTTGCGCGCACCGAAGCCGTACCAGCAGATGCCATCCGTGAGTCGGCCCGTCTTGTCGTTGAAGCGGCCGTCGGCGTGAATCACCTGATCGAAGAACGCTTCGTCGGAATGGCCCCAGCTCGGCATGACGGTCTCAAAGTACGCGTCGCCGCCGAAGCCCGCGTCGGCGATCAGCGTCGGGTAGTCCTGATCGCGGAACGGTTTGTAGTAGGGCTCCTGGTTGTAGTAGCTGTCCCAGTCCAGGTAGAAGCTGTCGTAAGGCGCCGACTGGTTGTTGGGCGGCAGCTCCATCGTGAGCAGGATGCCGCCGGGCTTGAGCACGCGGTGGGCCTCGGCCAGCGCCCTACGGATGTCCTTGAGCGGCAGCTCGTGCAGGAACATCGACGAGAACACGAGATCGAAGTGGTTGTCGGGGTAGTCGAGCTTCGTCGCGCTCATCTGGCGGAAATGCACGGGCACCTCCAGCGCCTGGGCGCGGGCGTGCGCATAGCGCAGCGCGGGTGCGGCCACGTCGATGGCGTGCACCTCGCACTCGGGGAACAGCTTCGCGAACGGCAGCGTGTTGTGGCCCACGGTGCAGCCCATATCGAGCATGCGACCCGGCTTGAAATCCTTGAAGCGCAGGCGTACGTAATTGGAGAACGAGTCGCCGATGTCGCAAAGGTGCTCGCCCATCATACCGGCCGCAAACACGTTGAGGCCCTGATCGTAGATGGCGCCCGTGGCCACATCACCATCCGTGAACTCGCTGTGGTAGCAGCCTGGCGCGAGGTGAACATCGAGGCGCGTGACGTTCTTCGGCACCTCAAAGTCAGGGTCGAGTGTCAGCGTGCCGCCCACATCGCGGTCGGAGAGCGACCTGGCCTTGCCGGCCAGCGACTCGAGGTTGCGCTCGATGCCCGGGATGACCGAACGCCAGACCATCTCCTGTGCGTTGTAGCGGATGCTCGAGTAGAAGCGGAAGTAGTCTTCTTCCTTCATGAGCTTGTGCACGGTCGGCCCATCGGCCGGCGGTTCGCCGTGCTCGCGCTCGTAACGCGGCGCGACCTGGTCGTGATAATGGCGGTGCATGTTATCGGCCATATTGACCAGCACGTGGCCGCGCAGCTGCGCGACGAAACTCTTGCGTGCCCGCTCGTCGCGGCTGGCCGTCATGCTCATCTCGTGGGTGAGGTCGGTGATCATCCGGGTGTCGCCTGCGTGGGAGTTAGACGGATCAACATACAAAGCGCCCCTGCGCCGGTCAATATGACCCGGCCGCCACGGCCTCCAGCGCGTGTTGCGCTTTCGCCCCTCTGGTATGTTGTACGCGCTTCGACACAGCGGGAGTTTGTCATGACGGTCATTATCGCCCTCTTCAACCTGCAGGACGCCGCAGCCAAAGCCAGGTACGAGGCCTGGGCGCTCGACACCGACCTGCCGACCGTGCGCAAGATGGACTCTGTCGATCGATTCGACACCCTGCGAACCAAGATGCTGCTGGGCACCGATTCGCTACCGCCTTACGAATACATCGAAATCATCGAGCTCAACGACTTCGACCGCTTCCGCGAAGAAGTGGCGACCGAGACCATGCAGCGCGTCGCGGGTGCGTTCCGCGACTTCGCCAGGGATCCGCAATTCATTGTCTGCGAACTGCTCGACGGGGGCGGTGCATGAAGCCGCTCGCGGGTAAGGTCGCGATCTGCACGGGCAGTGGTCGCCCGGGTGGATTGGGCCAGGGCATACTGCACAAGCTTGCGGCGGACGGTGCCGACGTCGTCGTCACCGACCTCGGCCGCAACGCCGAACTGCTCGACGACGGCGACATTGGCAACACCGATGAGATGGAAGCGACCGCCGAGGCGCTGCGCGAACACGGCACACGTGTGCTCGTGCGCCCCTGCGACGTGCGCGACCCGGCCGCAGTTCAGTCACTCGTCGACGCAACCGTCTCCGAGTTCGGCCGGCTCGACATCATGGTCAACAATGCGGGCGTGGGCTTCGTGATGAAGCCGCTGCTCGAACTCAAGCCCGAGGACTGGGATCTCGTCATCGACGTGAATCTGACGGGCGCGTTCTATGGTAGCCAGGCGGCAGCGGCGCAGATGGTCAGGCAGGGTGACGGCGGGCGCATCATCAATATCGCAAGCCAGGCGGCCAAGTCGGGTTTCCCCCACATGGCGCCCTACTGCGCGAGCAAGCACGGCATGATCGGCTTGACGCGAACCTGCGCCATCGACCTGGGCAGCCACGGCATCACGGTGAACGCGGTGTGCCCTAACCACGTCACGACGGGACTGGGCGCCAAACAGAACGAGTACTTCGCGAAGTTTCGCGGCGTGTCCGTCGAGGACTACCGCGCCGCGCTGGCGGCCCGCATCCCGCTGGGCCGACCTGGTCTCACCGATGACACGGCCAACGCCGTGGCCTGGCTCGCGAGCGACGCCGCCCAGTACATCACGGGCGAGGCGCTCAACGTCTCAGGCGGCGAGGAAATGCACTAGCCGCGCAGCGCGAGTCCGTCATTGCGAGCGGCGACCCCAAGTACCGTCATTGCGAGCGGCGACCCCAAGTACCGTCATTGCGAGCCTGCGTAGCAGGCGCGGCAATCTCTAAACGCCACTGCGACGATAGGAGATTGCCGCGGGGCTTCGCCCCTCGCAATGACGGTTCTCGCTACGGTGTTCGGGGCTTCGCCCCTCGCAATGACAGCACGCCGCAAGGCATCCAGCGTCGCCCCACGCGAAAACGTGGGCCGGCTCAGGACTCGGCGTAGCGTCGGTCGCGATACTCACTGATGGCGACGGCGAGGGTCGCGATCAACGTGGCCACACCGAGCACACCCGCGACGGCGGTGTAGCGAAACCAGAGCATGTACCCGGCATCGTTGCTGTAGAAGTTGAAATTGAGGTTGCCGCTCGTCGCCACGCCGACGGGAATCCATGCGAGCGCCACCATCGTTGTCACGATGGCAAGCAAGCGGAGCACCGTGCCCGACCGGCTGTAGGCCAGTCCCGCAAGGCCCGCACACACCATGCCCGCAGCCGTGAGCAGGTTGCCGATGGGCAAACCGCCCGGCAGCAAGGTCTCAAGCCAGGCCGTGGGCAACAGCAGCAGACCCAGACCACCAGCAAGCCAGCCCAGCGCAAGCCAGGACGCGGGATGTTGTAAAGCACGCATCAGGATTCTCGCTCCGGTTCCGGTGGGATAACAGCAGGCAGCTTGCGTACGGCAGAGGCCAGCAAACGCCGCGAATAGCGCACGTGGAAACCGCGCGTCAGCTTGAACCACCACGGTGGTTGGAGCGCCACGTCACAAACGGCCGAGCCAAAGTACAGCGTCGTTAGTCGCTCGCCCTGCGGCGACGATTTGGGTGATGCCATAAGCCACGACCGCGTGCGACCACTGCGGTCAACAAGCAGCAACTCGTTGTCGCGGCGTGCCTCGACAAGCCAGGCTGCGAACCCGTCGCGGTGGCCCTCGGCCAGGGCGCGCGCATGGGCATCGCCCGCGCGCATTGACGGCCAGAGCGCAAGCAACCAGCGTTCGGGACGAAACGCGCGGGAGCAGTAGAATGCCGTCACGTAATCGGCGAAGCGCACCGTGCCCGGCAGCCGGATCGAAAACGAGTCGCAGTAGTGCTCGGGCTGCTGGTAGGCCTGTAGCAGGCAACCGCTGGGCGCGAGGCCACTCTTGATGGGATCGGAATTGGACATCGGCCCCGATTGTCGCCGATCAGTCTCCGAGCAACCAGCGTCGCGCCGAGTCCATGTCGCGAAACAGGGCGACGCGTTCGAGCGTGTTGTCGGCGATGCCCTTGTAGATCTGGATCTGCGCGTAATTGCGGTCGTCGGGAACGACAAAGGCGGTGCGCAGTTCGTTGCGCCCGTGCTGGCGCATCGTTTTCACCACGCGCGCCGAAATCGCCTCAAAACCCAGCGCGGGAATCGCGGTGATGTCGGCATTGCTCAGGTCGATGATGCGGTTGAGCTCAGCACGGAAATCAGGCGTCGTGTAGAACGTGGCGTAGGCGGCGCGAATGTCGCTCTCGCTGAGCACACCATCCAGGGTGGTAACGTAGATGCCCGCCTTGTTGTCGACCGTGAACCGGATGGACATGATCGGGGCCGCCCTGTAGGTATTCCTGCTGACACCACAATACGGCGCGGTCCGAAGCTTGCCAAGCAGTAATTGCGGCTGCGCGTGTTCATCACGTCTGCGACCCGATAGAAAACTTGGGCCATGCCGCCCATATACCGTATTCTTGGAGAAGACTCAGGCGTGCGGCCCGCCTGATTTCCCCATGACTCTCAAATGCTTGAACAGAAACACGCTGGCGATGGCGTCGAGCGAGGCGCCCGCGATCATGGCGCCGATGGCCGTCCCGGGATCAAGTGTCAGGCCCGCGGGTACGGCGTCAAGCACGTAGTTCATTATGCCTACAACGAGCAATGCGGTCCCCAACAGCGACAGCGCGCCCAGGGACACAAGGCGTACGGCCGAGTTGCCACCGCGGCCGGGATGGGTAGGGCCATCGGGTGTCGGGTCGTATTCGAGTCGGCTCATGAGGCTGCCCCCTTGTCGTTTGTGTGCCGTTCCAGCCAGGCCTCGCGTGTCAGCTCATGCACGAGACAATGGTCGTCGTCGAACCAGCGCTCACCGACGGCCACGAAACCCAGCCGCCGGTAAAACCGATGCGCGCGGGTGTTGCTCAGCAGCGGATCGATGAGCACGGCCACAACGCCTGGCTCGGCGAAGCACCGCGCCAGCGCCTGGCGCATCATCTCGCTGCCGTAGCCCTTGCCCAGATGATCTGCGGGTCCGATCCAGATGTCGATGGCCCGCACGTCGCGGTCCACGTCACCCCAATAGCGGTCGGGGTCGCCAGCGGGATCCATGATCTGCAGGAACCCGAACGGCCGGCCGGCCCGCTCGGCCACGAGCTGTTGCCGCCAGTCGGGATTCGTCTTGAGTTCGGATTCCCAGCCCCAGTCGCTGTCGGGGTCCGAGGCCTGCACATGCGGCGCCTCGTCCCAGAGCCGCAACATGGGTGCATCGTCGGGCGTCGCCAGCCGCAATACGATGGAGTCGCGGGTCACAACGCGGCCCGCGTGGCGTGATCAGCTCTCGTTGTTGCCGACGGGGATGATCTTGACCTTGACCGACAGCTGCTCAACGAGGAATGACTTCTGGGTGCCAAAGGCCACGCCGATCACGGGGCGCCAGGTCTGGGTGCCGATCGTGACGATCGTGTCGACGCTGGCCGATGCCGTGTTGGCATCGATGAGCGGCTCGAGCACGATGGTGGCGGGGCCGTCCTTGAGCGTGATCTGCTCTCTTTTGCCCTCGACCATGATCAGGAACGGGGCACCCAGAAAATCGCCACCACGGGATACTTCGAGGCTGACACGGTAAGTGCCCGTGCCGTCGGCCGGATCGTCCTGAGCTTGCGCCGTCATGGCGACCAGGGCCATGAGTGCGGTAATCACGAGTCGCTTCACAGCAGTCTCCGTGTGGGTTTGCGAATCCCTGCAGTCTACTGCAAAGCCCTACCCGCCACAGGGAGCAGCGCTCAAAACCGGGCCTGCGTCATGGCTTATGTCAACCCGTTAGCGCCGTGAGCCGGGTGTCGAAGAACCAGTAGACCGCGACAGCGATGAATGCACCCAGCGGCACCACCCAGAGCAACACCGAGGGCCGGTGCCAGGCTGCGACCGATGCCATGATGATCGCCGCCAGTGTCAGCAGGCCGCCGGCACCGAATCCGATCAGGTAGACCGTCAGGACATTGCCCAGCTGATCCCAGGTCCCCGAGCCCGCGTAGAACTGCCAGACGACGATCCAGGCCACGAGCGGCGCGATGAGCGCGAGCGCCAGTGCCGCGAAGGCGCGACGCAGCCAGCGCGTGGACAAGACCTCAGCGCTGTGCGCGGACTCGCTAGTGATGCCGCACCGTGTGCGCGATGCCGCCGATGATGAGCCCTGCCGCGCCAAACAGCACAGGCATGCCGATCAACGCAAGGAACGCCAACGCTGTGCCCGCATTGAGACCGGGTCCCATGAGGTCGATGAAGAAGCCGCCAACCGAATAGATCACCCCGAGCACGAGCCCGACTGTGACGCCGACCGCCAACGCCTGCCGGATGCTGGCGGGCAGCTTCTTCACGGCACGAACTCGATCACGACGCGGCGGACGCGGCTCGTGTCGTACTCAGGCTGGAATCGCCAGCAGGCCAGCGCTTCCAGCGCCACGTCATCGAATACGTTGGGCGGCTCCGCGTTGGCAATAGCCAGGTTAAAGGGCTTGCCGTCGATACCAACCTGGAAGGTCATTTCGACGTATCCCATCATGCCCCCGGCCACCTGTGGGTAGGCCGCGTTGCAAGTGCGGATCACGCCGAATTCCTCGGCTTCCGGCTGTGCTGCGGGTTGTGGCGTGGCGATGCCCAGCGCCTCAGGTGCGTCTGGCGCAGCTTGCGTCGCGCAGCCCCCGACGGCGACAGTCGCCAGGGACAAGGCAGCAAAACCCGCGCAGCGGCACGGTGCAATGTGTGCGGTATTGGTGTGCATCATGATCCCCCCAAGATCATTCGCGTCTGCAAGGCAGACAAGATCCGGACGGGACCGGCGCGGTCGCGCCCGAGCCTGTGACCAGTCTAACACGTGTCGAGGTTCCTGTTTGGGCTCAGTCCGCGTCGACGGGACCGAAGAACGCGGGGTGATACTCCAGCGGCCCCATGGGCGCATGGTTGCCGCTTTGCCGCAGCATGAAGTGCTCCGCCGGCACGCTCGACGGCGCATTCTCGGGCGCGGGATTGAAGCCGAAACGCTCGTAGTAGCCCGCATCGCCCAGCAACATGCACCCCAATGCGCCCTGCGCCTCGAGCGCCGCGAGACCCGCCGTGATCAGCGCCGAGCCGATGTGCCGGCCTTGCATGGCGAGCGCGACGGCGACCGGGCCCAGTGCGAACCAGGGGCCGCTGCCGTCGTGGGCCACGGCGGGTGAAAACGCGACATGCCCGACGAGCACACCCTCGAGCTCGGCCACGAGCAACACCGAAAGCGCGCCGGCCGCGCGCAAGCGCGCGATGACCTCGGGTTCGCTGCCGTCCGAGTACGGCATGTCACGAAACGCATCCGCGGTAACGGCGTGAATGGCCGCCTGATCGGCAGCCGCTTCATCGCGAATGGTAAGCCCGTCAGGCCCCATGGTTGGCCACTGTCGGACGCGGCTCATGAACCCGGTGCGAAGGCGTGCCCGTCGCTGTACTCAATGAGGTCCCAGAGGTTGCCGTAGAGGTCTTCAAACACGGCAACCTTGCCGTACTCCTGCACCGACGGCTCGCGCACGAAGGTGACGCCGTGCTCGCGCAGCCGCGCTACATCGGCTTCGAAGTCGATGCTGCGCAGAAACAGAAACACCCGCCCGCCCGATTGATTGCCTATGAACGCGCCTTGCCGCTCGTCACGCGCACGCGCCAGCAACAGTGCTGCACCATCGCCGCCCGGTGGCGCCACGACCACCCAGCGCTTGTCCTGCTCGGGTTGGGGCGTGTCATCGATAAGCTCGAAGCCCAGCACTTCGGTGTAGAACTCGATGGCCTCGTCGTAATCACGAACGACGAGTGCCACATGGACAATGGCCTGGGTCATGTTTGTCTCACTGATGGGTGATGACGGCGCTCACCGCGCCTCGACATCCGACGCGCTTGGCGGCACCTCGGCGCCGAGCAACAACCACGTCTCGAGTGTCACGGGCGCGCCCTGTGTGACGCCTCGATACGCGACTGCAGGTGCGCACCCGCAGTCGTCGGTGCAAAGCGTGGCGGGTTGTCGGCGCTTGTGCAACTGGGCAGCGCGGCAACCTTGGTCGCGCTGTCGGGGTCGATGAACACCGCGATAGATTGGCGCGAGCGGCCGTCGAGCTGCGGCTGCACGCGGTGCGGTGTCGAGCGGTACCGGCCGTTGGTCCACACCTGCAGCAAATCGCCCGAGTTGATGACGATGCGCCCAGGGTCGGCGGTAACGGGCAGCCAGGCACCATTGGGGCTCTGGACCTCCAGCCCGGGGATGCCCTGCTGAAACAGCAGGGTCAGCAGCCCGTAGTCGGTGTGCGCGCCGGCACCGAGCTGCCTTGGCGCGACTGTCGCTGTGTCGTAGGCAGGGTAATGCAGCAGACGCATCGTCACGTTTTCACCGTGATGGCAGCGCCTGAAGAAATCGGGCTCGGTGTCCAGCGCGATCGACATGACGTGCATGAGCCGAAACGCACCCTCCAGGCAAGCCGCATAGAACGCACGCATAAGCTGCGCAAACGCCGCGGACGGCCAGCGCGCGTCGTTCACGGCGCGGTGCCCCACGTCCCGCATCGTGAAGGTTTCCTTGAGATCAGCGGGCGCCGTCGGGTCCAGGTGCTCATCACCTGAACACTGGTATCCGAAGTTGTCCGCTGCCGTGCTGTACGCGCAGCGCTGCTTGTCGCTGTGCGCGCCCTGGAAGAACGCGCGCGCCGCATCGAACGCCGAGCCGGTTTGCGTGCCGTTCACACCCAGGTTGCGGATGGCCATGAACCCAACCGTCGACAGCGCGTCGTCCACAGACTGCGCAAGCGCGTGAAGCGCCACAGGGTCCGCGGCGTCGTAGCTCGAGAAATCGATGGTCGGAATACTGGACATGTCAGACGAACTAGCGCTCCTCGTCCGACGCGGCGTCCTGAAGCTCCCGCGCGCGACGAATGAGCGCCCGCGACGACATGGCGACACGGAAGAACGCCCAGCCCAGCATCATGCCGCCGGCAGCGGTCAGCGAAACGGCGACATTGCGGTCACCGAGAATCGGGTGCAGCGCAGCCCCGGGATGCGCAAGCCTGTAGACACCCAGCGAAAGCAGGATCGCGCCCGGGAACCCGGCAAGGGCTGCCATACGGATCTTCCGCAGGAACGAATCCGCGACCTCTTTTGCGGACCGCTGACCCTTGTATTCGAGTCGCGACACGCTACACCTCCAAGCGTCGCATCACGGCACGCGCTTGAGACTCAACGAGCGCATGAACGAAGCCGCTGCCAGCACGACCAACAACAGGGCCACCCACATGCCGAGCAGCATAAGCAACTGGCCACTCGCGACGCTGCGCCACAACAGCACGAGGACGGGCGCTACGACGAAACAAATGCAGAGCGCGACAATTGCGGGCCGGCGCACCACGAGCCGGCGCAAGAGCACCAGCGCAACGCCCACGCAAAGCGCGAGCACGACGGCCAGTACGATTGGCTCGTATGCCGGATCCAGCGTCATGGGCCCGCCAGGCCCCGATCACGCGGCGTCGAACCGCACGCGATTGTCAGCCATCCACTGCTGCATTTCTTCCTGGCCACGACTTGCGTCCTGCATCACGTCAGCGTGCGCCTCCATATAGTGCGGCCGGAGCGCCATCAACCAGTCCTCGAACGTCTCACCTTCGGCCACATGGTCGCAAAGGTCACAACTAAGCTGCTTCATCGTATCGTCCCCCGACGCGAGTCCCATCTCACACGGCAAAGATACCACCGGCTTGGCACGAGTACCGTGTGCACACCTCGCGCGTCGTCGCATCGTGTGTCGCGCCTAGATCCGTTCCTTTGTGACCGCCGTGTTCGTATCGCCCGTGTTGGGTGTCCCGGCCGGTTCGATCAGGAGCACGTGCACCTCACCCTTGGCGACGGGCCGGTGTTCGACACCTTTTGGCACAACGTAGAGATCGCCGGGCCCCAGGTGCACATCGCCCTCGCGCATCTCGATCACAAGCTCGCCTTCGAGCACGAGGAAAAAGTCATCGGTATCCGGGTGCGAGTGCCACGTGAATGCGCCCTCCGCTTTCACCACCATGACATCGTGGCCGTTGAACGCCGAGACGATTTTGGGCGACCAATGCTCGTCGAATGTGTCGAGCTTGGCTTTGAGATTGACTGCTTGCATCAGTCCGGTACTGCTGGAGGCTGTTGCGCCGCGGCGATCCCTGACGCCCGTTCGAGAATGGCAATGTAGTCGTAGGCGGCCACGGCCATGTGATTGTTGTCGAGCGGGATGTACTGGCGCCCGCCTTTGAATTTGAACGACCCCTCCGATTCAACGCTCATGTCTGACAATGTCGATACCGTCTCGATGAACTCACGCTGTGCGTGATTGAAGTCGACCTGTACCAGTCGCGTCTCGTTGCAAATCAGATAGACGCCGTCACCGCGCGCAGCCTGCACGTAGTGACCCGGGCCATAGTGGGCCTTTTCATCGAGGCGCCAGACGCCCTTGAGGTAGTCGCCGGCGTCGTCGGGCGCCACGCGAAACGTCTTGGCCTGTTCCATGAGGCCAACAAAGTACAGGTGGGACTCGGTCTCGCTGATCGGCGCTTCGGCGAGCGTGGCGGTGCTCTGGCCACCCAGTGAGAGCACCAGAGCGAGACCGGCACCGCGTAGGACAGTCGACAGGTTCATTTCAGACTCCAGCTGCTAAATCTTTCGGGCCATCAAGAGCTGCTCCGCGAGGTCAGTCACGACCCATTCCTCAGAGATCAGGCCACCTTCGAACTGGCTTGTGACCATGTCGCGCCAGACAATCTCACGCTGCGATGCCGGGAAGCCCTTGAAGCTGCCCGTTTGCGTGCCCTTCAGTGTGCGCTGCCAACAGACGCGATCGCCGTCTTCAAGAAACACGCCGACGTCGACGTCGATACTCGCGAAGGCGCGGAACAGCGCGCCGAGCGTCTTGCGAACGACCTCGTGCCCGCCGCGGATACTGCGCCCGGTGACGTGGGCCGTGTAGTCCGCGGAGAAGAAATCGCCGACGGCATCAAGGTCCCGCGCCGCGATCAGCGTCGCGTTTGCGGACTCAATGATCGGCGCGCGCGAACCGCTCATCCGTCGGCGCTGTGCTGGTAAATCTGGATCAGGTTGCCACAGGTATCCGCGAAGACAGCGATCGACACGGGCCCGGCTTGTGTTGGCTCCGTCGTGAATGTCACGTCAAGCGCCTTGAGTCGCTGGTACTCGGCCTCGAGGTCATCGACCTCGAACGCCGTGTAAGGGAGCCCCTGCTCGAAGATCGCCTCCTGGAATGTCTTACCGGCCGGGTTCACATTGGGCTCCAGCGAAAGCTCGGTGTCACCGCCCTCGGGTGACACAACCGATATCCAGCGAAACTCGCCGACTGGAAAGTCCTGCTTCTTCACGAAGCCGAGTATGTTGGTGTAGAAGTCCAGCGCCTTCTGTTGGTCATCGACCATGATGCTCGTCAGACTGATCTTCATGCGTTCTCTCCCTGGTGTTTCGGAGCCCCTTGATACCTCAGTCGGTACGTTCTTCGCTTCTCGAATTTTGCGCACCGTGCTCCCATGCCGCACGCAACACCGACAGACAGTCGGGGTACACCCGTTCCGGCGTGTGCGCCAGCGCTTCGCGAAACTGACTGGGACTGCGGCCGAACCGGCCCGAGAACAGCGTGCTGAAGCTGCCGAGACTCGAGAATCCCACGGCCATGCAAATCTCGGTGATTGGCGCGTCAGTGTAGATCAGTCGATGCCGCGCGTCGTCGAGACGCGCTCTGGTGCGCAACTGGACAGGCGTCTCGCCGAACAGCGCCTTGAACTGCCGCACGAAATGGAATCGGGACATGGCCGCGGCTTTGGCGATCTCGTCGATGGATAAGGCGGTATCACCGATCACGCGAAGCTGCTCGCGCGCGCGACACAGTCGAATGAGCCGGTCCTTAGTGAGCACGGGGGCCGATCTTCCGGGTCACGCCGACGACGTCTATTTCGCACAGCAGTTGCGTCATGCCCTATCTATACCAGTTCCAGAATTTTTCGGCACGAGCGGAGATTTCGCGATGTCGCGCTGACGCCCAGCACCTCCTCGATGCGCGCCGCCAGTTTGGAGCGTCCGATTCCATCCGGCGCCAGCTGGTAAAACACCCGCCCGTGCAGCGCGAAGCGCTCTGAAGCTGTGGCAAGCGCGGCCGCCGCCTCCAGCGCATCAACGGCCGGGTCGCCGTCCAGGAACGTGAGATGAATGCACTTGTCCTCGACCGGTTCGGACAGATACGGGCAAGCAGCAACGGCTTCGGACAGCTCCGACGCGTTCAAAATCATGACCGCCGGTCTTACATCGAACGCCTCGCTCATGGCGTTGCGCACCGTCTCCACCAGCGCCTCTTTGTCGCTCGACGTGCTGCCAAAGACCACGTTGCCTGACTGGATGTAGGTCCTGACGTTGTCGAGCCCGGCATCGGTCAGGCAGGCGCGAAGCGCCGCCATGGGCACGATGTTCTTGCCACCGACATTGATGCCGCGCAACAAAGCGATGTAAGTCGCGGGCTTAGTCATCGGCGGGTCCGGATTCGCTCAAGCCGATTCGATTACCTTCAGAGTCCATGAACTCTGCGACGAAGCCGTAGGCTCCCACGTCCGTCCTGGGATAGGCCACTCGGCCACCGGCAGCGGCGACGCGTTCAATCACGGCGTCGATCGATGCGACCGCAAAGTAAATGCGCGCGCCTGCGTCGCCGGGCACGTAGCTGTCGCCGAGCGCCAGCGACCCCGTAATGCCGCCATCGGCACTCGCTTCGGGGAAGTGCGCCATCTCGTTTCCGTCGACGCGCTCTCGGGTCATCTCGACATCCAGGACTTGCGTGTAAAACGCCACCGCGCGTTCAAGGTCCGCCACGGGGATTTCGAAGTAGGTCACCATGGTGGCTTTATCGCCGCGAGCCAATCGAATTACGCAGCACCCTGGCGTACACGCTCTCGCGCCTCCATCAGCGCGTAACCCAAGAGATTCTCACCTTGCCAATCCTTCGGATGCACATGCATGGCAGCTGCCTTGTCCATGCCAATACCCCAGATCGCGTCGACGGGGCTCGCCTCAACGAGGACGCGCTCGCCGGTCCCAAGCAAGTACTGCTGCAGCGCTGCGTTCTGCGAAAACTTGGCGACGTTGGCTTCGACGACAATGTCCCACCGAAACTCGAGCCACGTCGGCGCATCGAATCCCTGCACCTGTCGCCCGAGTGCCTTCGCCTCGCCGGGGCTCTGCGCGTCGAGCACTTTGGCCGCGATCCCCCGGTCACCAAACACCTCCGCCTTGCGGAACATCATGAAATGCTCAGCCGTCGCAAAACGTCGCGAATAGACTCGAAACGGCGATGGATACCACTGACTCAGGCAGGTCTCGTCGACGCGCGATCCGCGGGACTTGTGACCCCAGAAGTACACGTACTTCACAGGATTGCCTTGATCTACGTGGCGAATCAGCTCGTCAGTGTTCCTCTGGGGCATCGATCAGTCCGTGTGGGTTTTGAGCTCAAAAAGTCGAGGTCAAATAGTCGTCGCTCGAATACCAACTGGCCACAGCCTGGCCGATCGCCGACGCACTCGACACTAGGCAGAAATGTCGCAGTCATGACTCCTGACACAAGCGAATCAACGCTCTCGCCATCTCAATCATCTGCCTGTTGCCCGGGTTGTCCATGAGATTCGAAACGATATCCGCTTTTTTTACCATCGACGCGACCGCTGAGTGCTTTTGAGCATCGATGTAGGCGTCGTACGTCGCTTCGCGTCGCTTGGTCAGCAGCACCACGTCATCGACAATTCCCGTGGGAATGCCATTATTGATCAGGTCCTGTGCCGTTGTCTCCGTGTCCTCGGCAAGGCGCAACAGGCTGAGACTTTCACCCGTCATGAAGTGGCTACCGTCGCCCTTTCACGCAGATCGCCATCAGCCGCATATCTGCCACAGCGTGCTTGGGCAGCTCGACGTCGAAGCCGAGCCCATCCCTGTTCGACCGGCCGCCAGGTTAGTAGACCTTGCAGGTGGTGCCGCATCAGTCACCGACGCTGCCTCAAGCGCTGCGCCACGTTGTCGTTGTCATAGCTCTGGGCCGTGTCCAGGGCCGTTTCACCGTATCGATTCTCGGCGCTTCTATCAGCGCCGCGATCGAGCAGCACATTCGTCGCTGTCACGCTGCCGTACCGAGCCGCGCAAATCAGTGGCGTGGATTGCGCGACGTAGCGCTTGTTGACGCCAGCGCCCCGGTCGATGAGAAAGTTCAGGTCTGCCTCGCTGGCCCTGATTACCAGATCCTGGCAAAACGGATCTGCGTCCGCGAGATCGAGACCATTGCGCGCGAGAACGTCGACCGCGCCGCGGAGCTCGGCCGGATCCACCGTTCGGAACACGCTATTGGCGAAAGACGCCATACCGTTGGCGGCGCTGACATCGAGCCCGTGATCGAACAACAGACCGAGGAGGTCCGCGCGCGGGTTTTCCGTTACCACGCGAATCGCGGATGTCGACGGACCAGTCCCGCCATCCCACACATAATTCGCGTCGACGCCGGCTTCAAGCAAGAGGCGCGACATCTCGTAGTTCTCGTGCCGAAGTGCGCTGTGCAGGCTTCGACCGACGTCGCCGCCGGTCGCCGCGCCCCGTCCGAGCGCGGCGCGCACGACCTCGGTCAGGTTGAGTTCCGCGGCCAGCGTCACCGGCGTCCTGCCAAGATGATCCCGAACGCTTGGGTCGGCGCCACGCTCAAGCTCGGCCTCGAAGCGCTCGAGATCACCATCGAGAATGAACTGGATCAACTCGGGCAAGGGATCGAGATCGCCCCACGCTGCGCGCATCTGGTTGACGATCGGATCTTTGCCAGACGGTGCGTACTCGGGGACAACCGCCAGGCGCGTGCTGAACATCGGGTGCGCCAGTCGGGGCGTCTCAGTACCGAGGATGCGATTTCGCAGTTCAACGACCGCGAGAAACTCGAACGGCGTCAGTCGGAAGTGCGGCAGGATGACGCCGGACATGTCGAAAAAGTGATTGCCGGAGTCGTACAGCGCCAGCGCAAACAATGCATCGTCACCGCCCGCCGCGAACATCTGCCCGTAGGGATGCGCGGACAGCGCCGGCGCCACTTCGGTCGGCCAGGTGTCATCTCGAATCAGATGCGCAATGGCCCGTATGAGCTCGGGGTACTGATTGTCGTAAATGTAGAATTCGAGGTGCCGCTGGTTGTAAGGGTGAAGATAGGCGGCGGCGTAGGCTTCGGCCTTGTCATCCTGGCCCGTGAGTAGGGCCAGCGACATCATCTTGCCGTAGGTCTCGACGTCGCTGACCTTGTAAGGGCTCACCTGCGAGGCCAGCCAATGCGCTTCAAGCGCATCGAACATCCGTTGCCACGCGGTGTCGTCGCCTTGCAGGATCGGGTAGGCGTACCGATCGCCGATCGCACCGACGTAGAAGCTTGTGTAGAACAGCGCAGACCGAAAGCTATCTGCTCGGTTCACTGCGGTGGCAGTCGCGGCGATCTTCTCTGATACGTCCTGCTCCAGCCGATCTGCGCGGCCACGCACGGCCTGAGCCTCGTAGCGCGCCGCGAGCTCCGCGAGGTGGGTTTCAATGGAAGATCTCGAGGTCGACACGCCTTTGCCTTGCACGACCTGAAGCCACCGGTTCAGCTCCGTCTCAGCCAGCGTGGGCGGGTTGTCGAAATGCCAGTCCAGCAGCAGCTGGTTGAGCCCGTCGTCAAACTTCAGGTCGTAATGCTGCTGCAGGTAGAGCAGAACCCGCGCCATCCGCCCCCGATGCTCGGGCGGCGGCATGAAGACACCACGCGCGGTGTCAATCGAGACCCCACAAATCCCCCGACTTGTGTTGTCGGTCTGCCCCAGCCGAAGATCGGCCAGCGCCGCCGCAACAGCCTCGCGCATCGGCGCCCAAAGCTGCAGGTCGCGCATCGCCAGATCGACCGCCTCGTTGCAGTCGTCGCCTGAACACTGCGCCAGCTCACCGAGCTGCCGCGGCGTCAGCAAGGGAGACCACGCGACGCCGCCAGCCGCATCGCCCGGCGACGTCCGGCACGCATCCGTGCCGTGCATTCCGCGCACTGAGAATTCGCAGCCGCAGTACAGCGTCTCAGTGGTATCCGAGAACAGTACGGTGAGCTGGCGCGCCATCTCCGCGTCTACGGTCGCCGCGCCGCTTGCGCCCGGCGCCAACAGAACCAGCGCCAGAACGACTGAACACACCAAAGGGCGTCTAGTCGTGGCCATAAATGTAGACCGCTTTGTTCTTCAGGGTGGCCTCCTTGAAGATGTCCCGCAGCTGCTTGAGTTCTTCGAGGTAGAGCGGGTCGCTGAATGAAGGCTCCGTGGCGATGTACTCGGTCAGTTGCCAAAACGCCGTTTCGGATTCCTGGCGCGTGAACATGATGTAAGTCCGACAGCTGCCATGAATCAGATCAAAGTCGGATTTGCAGACCGGCAATTTGCCGGGCCCAACGAAGCGACGACCCGTCTCGAGAAACCGCAGTGGCGTCTCGGGATGCAGCTTCTGGATGCGCCCTACGATGATCATCAACGCGCGGTGCCACATGAGCTCGACCTCAAACGTCTCCGGGTACTCGACGCCGTAGGTCTCGGCGTTCGCTTCGATGTAGTCGAACACGGCGCCGTCCGTCGAGCGCGTACGCCGAACGCGCGCGCCATACAGTTCGGCATGGTCGCGTGTGAGCTGTCGGTCGAGGTCCGCGTCGAAGTCTGACACGAAGGTCTCGTAGTCAAAGAGGATCGCATACCAGCCAAAGCCCGCCGCATGCGAGGGGCTGGACGCGAGCAGGCTGGCCGCAATAGCGACGGCACCGAGCTGAACGCGCAGTGCGATTATCCGGACGCGGCTCGACTTGGTACGCGCCATCAGGATTCTCGTTGTGCCCGTCGTCCGCGGGGCATCGGAACGAACTGGCCCGGCGCCGTGCGTTCGATGTCATCGCGATCACCCTGATCTCGGGGCAGCCCAACGTTCGACGCGAGGCCAAGCCCCTCAAGTGCTCGGATCACCCACCAACCGGGGTCCAGCTGGCCCTCAAAACCGATCCGGGCCGACTCCGGGAAAGCGTGATGGTTGTTGTGCCAGCACTCGCCCATCGTGAGCAAACCCCACCCCGGGAGGTTCGAGGCTTGCACACCCGCGTCGGGCACGAGCCAGTTTCCGGGGCCTGGATTATGGGTCACGTAGGTGACGGTCCAGTGGCCGGCGACACTCAGCACGACACGCGCGGACACACCCCAAACGACCCAGGACCAGCCTCCCATCCAATAGAGCAACAACGCGGGCAGAAGTTGCTGCAGCATCCAGGTCCGTTCGAGGAATCGGTACCAGGCATTCTGCGCGGACGCCGGCTCCAGCACGAAGCGCGGTGGATTCTCGAACTCGAACCGGCAGTTGAGGTTCCAGAACGCGTCTTGCCGGAGCGAGCGCCGATGTGAAAAGAAATCGTGACAGGCCGGCAGTCGCTGCGCCCAATCCCGGATGTCATGCACGCGCAGGAGCCCGAACGGACCGGCCATGCCGACCACAACGCCCAGATAGATCAGAAAGCCATCAACCCAGGGATGCGCGTCGAATGTCCGGTGAATCAGCATCCGGTGCATGCCGACAGAGTGACCGAGCAGAAGCGTCAGGTAGGTGAGCCCCAGGCACACAACGAGCGCCGAAGGGCTGAAGAGCAGCGGGCCGAGCACCAGCGTGACCGCCAGGTGGCCGTTGAACCACAGTGATTTGGCCGGCGCCCAACGAACCCGACCGAGTTCTGCATTGGCGCCCTCGCCTTCAACTCGAAATACCTCAGGTCGCACCCTGCTCCCTCACTGACGCCACGAACCACGACGCATCCATGGCGTGCTGCGCGCCACGCCGGGACGCTGCGCGGTGCCCGAGCGGGCTGCTACGCACGCCCAAACCAGGCGCGCCAGGTGAACGCCGAGTAGAACAGCGTGACGTCCGAAAGACCGGCGTCCCGCAGGATCTTCTCGTCAGTATCCGGGTCCAGGACAGCAAGACTCTCTGCGATGTCTTTGCGCCCTTGTTCCGCAAGCGCTTCGGCAACGCCAGAAGACATGGTGAATTCCCGGTGCCGGGCCAGCCAGGCCTCGCGCTGCTTTGGGCCTTGCGGGAAGCTGCAGTGCGCCGTCACGAAGGGTGCGCCGGGTTTCAGCCGACGCACGATTTCAGTGACGGTTCTCAAGCGTTCAGCAGCATCGATAAAGTGGAGCGTCAAGAAGCTCGTCGCCGCGTCGTAGGGTCCCGCCGGCGCATCCTCGGCGTAACCGTGGTGGAGTTCGACGCGCTCGTTGAGGCGACCGAGTCGCGACTTTGCTTCGTCCAACATGGGCTTCGCCGGGTCGACACCCAGAAACGTCCAGCCTTGATTTTCTCGCGCGAACGCCTCGATTTCCAAGCCACCGCCGGCTCCGTGTACGAGCACCCGCGCATTGGGCGACGCGAATTCACGTATCAGTACTCCGGCCATGCGGTGTACGGAATGAAACCCCGGCATGAACTTTGCCGGGCCCTCCGCGTACTGCGCAGCGTGCTCCGGATCCTTGAAAATTTCGGTAAAAGGCTCTGAGGTGTCGGTCATACTGATTCGTCAGTCGTCGTCGCGGCGACGCCCAACGAGCCGCCTGACTGATGCTAGCAGACGCCGCCAGACGCCGGCCTCCCAGACGAGCAGTTTCGCAACCCACGCTGGCATGTCGGCGGTATCAGCCACCCGCTTTACTGTGGCGTCTGCGGTATCCCCGGAGGACAGCATCCTGAAGATCAGCCGAATCACCGCGAGCTCTAGCAGGATCAACACCGCGAGCCCGACGTACCGTAGGGGCGCCAGGTACACGAGCAGGACCTGGTCTGCCTCCGGAATCAGCTTTGTCGCGACCCAGACACCGAGGCAAGCGAGGCCGACGGCGCGAACCGCAGTGCCGGACTTTCGCTTGCGATAGCAGATCAGGTAGAGCGAGGGCACCAGAACGATCAGGTCAAACAGCACCGCAAACTCAACGACCCGGTCTATCGGACCACTGGCCGCCACAAGAGCATTGCAGACCAGCACAACCGGCGCCGCAACGAGGAACCAGTGGTTGGAGAGGAACGGTCGGAAAAAAGTAGCCGTCATTGAGACACCTCTTCGATGACATATCGTTGAACGATCTCGCCCGCATGTCCATACGCGACTTCCGAGCGAAGCACCCCGCCGTTGGCCAGGATCATCCCGGCTGAGGCGAAATTGCCCTTGTGGCAGTGCACGTGAATCTCATCAATCCCCAGGCTTGTCGCTTCCCGGATGGTCAATGCCAGCAACAGCTTGCCCAGCCCACGTCCCTGTCGAGAAGGACGAACACCCAGGCCAATATGACCGCCGTGCGCGCGAAGCCCGTCGTTTAGCTCGTGCCGGAGGTTTGACACGCCAACAAGCTCGTTGCCGTCGACCAGCCAAAACGTCGAATTCGCGACGAATCCCTCTGGCAATCCAATCCCGTCGGCGCAGTCGCGGAGCCGCTTGAGCAGCGCGGCAAAATCGTTGTGCTCGAAGTCGAGGGGAAACGGGTAGCGCTCCTGGTCGCCGAGCTCGCGGATGTAGTCGCGGTAGCTCTGCGCGTACGCCGCGCGGGGTCGGATCAGCGACAAGGAACCGTCAGTTTCCGGCACCCGCCACCTCTCGTTTCCGCAGCAGCCACACCAACCAGATCGTCGACAGGACACCGTCCCCGACGAGCAGAGACACCACGCCCATTGAGACCTGATCCGTTGCGAACAATGCGAGCGCCATGAGGAAGGCACCGCCCTTGCCGGCAACGCCCAGCCAGAGCAGCGGTCGGATGAGCTCGGCCCGCGTCGCCATCCAGGCGTAGAGACCGGCGAAGACCGCCAGCATGAAGCTGACGAGCGCCCGGTACAGCACGGGCACGTCGGCGGGCAGCTCATATTGCTGGGCGAGGCCTGAGTCCGGCGCCAGGAACATCCATGACCCGAGCGCCGTCATCATTGCCGCGACGATCAGGGTGAGTCTCAGGAATCGGGTGACCATCCGCTAAGTCCCGCAGAACGTCCGCGTCACGCGCTCGCGCTCCATCGGTGCCTTCGCGTAGTCGGCAAGCTCGGGTTGCTCAGTGTACGGTCGCGCGAGCACGGTGTTCATCTCGTTGAAGACCGTGAGGTCGCCGCGCACCGCCTCATCGATTGCTTGCTCAACACGGTGGTTGCGCGGAATGAACAGCGGGTTCACCGAGTCCATGAGCGCAGCGACCTCGCCGGAGGTCTTGCCCTGGTTCGAAACACGCTGGCGCCACTTTGACTCAAACGGACCAAACTGCGCCTCGTCCTGCGCGTCGATACGCGTGGCCAGCTCGCGAAAGCTCAGCGTGTAGTCGAGCGCCTCGTCATTGAGGTACTCCAACCACGCGACGATGAGGTCCGTGTCGGATTCGCGCAGTTCGTGCAGGCCAAGCTTCGGTCCCATCAGCACCAGGAAGTGAGACTCGTACTGGTCCGAGAATGCGGCGAGGACCGCCTCGAGTTCGTCCTTTTCGACGCCGAGAGAGAGCAAGGTGTCGGCAAGCCGGGCGAGATTCCACTGCGCGATGCTCGGTTGGTTGCCGTAGGCGTAGCGGCCATGTCGGTCGATCGAACTGAACACCTTGTCGAAACGGAATTCGTCCATGTAGGCCGCCGGGCCGTAATCGATGGTCTCGCCGGAGATCGCGGTGTTATCGGTGTTCATGACGCCGTGAATGAAACCGATCGACATCCAGTGCGCGACCAGCCTGGCCTGACGTGCAACGACGCCACGAAAGAGCCCAACATAGGGCGAAGGTGCATCCCTTGCCTCGGGATAGTGGCGGTCGATGGCGTAATCCGCGAGCGTCTTGAGCGACTCAACGTCGCCCCGCGCAGCAAAAAACTGAAACGTCCCGACGCGCAGGTGACTGGCCGCCACACGGGTGAACACCGCGCCAGGCAAGGCGGACTCCCGCACGACAGTCTCGCCCGTCGCCACGGCCGCGAGCGCCCGCGTGGTCGGCACACCAAGCCGGTGCATGGCTTCGCTCAGGATGTATTCACGCAGCACGGGGCCCAGCCACGACTTGCCGTCCCCGGCCCGCGAAAACGGCGTACGGCCGGAGCCCTTGAGCTGGATGTCGTAGCGCTGCCCCGAGGCTGTCACCACCTCACCCAGCAAAGCGGCCCGGCCATCGCCGAGCTGCGGCACAAAGTGCCCGAACTGATGGCCCGCATACGCCATGGAGATGGGCTGGCTGCCTTCCAGCGCATCGGACCCGCCGAATACGCGCGCGCGCTGAGCTGCGTTACCGTCGAGCGCATCGAGGCCAAGCTCACGGGCCAGCTCGCCATTCCAGGCAAGCAGCTCGGGTGCGCGCACCTTGTCGGGGCTTACCGTTGCGTGGAACGCGGCCGGCAAGGCTGCGTAGCTGTTATCGAAGTTCATCAAACCATGTTCTCGGACAACCCAGCCACAATAGATGTCTCCTCCGACCAGCCAACGATTACACTACCAGCCACTGACCACTGCAAACCTGAACGAGGATTTGTCATGAACAGAACTCGATGTGCAGCCGGACTTGTGGCTTTGGCGATCGTGTCGGCGTGTTCCGCCGAGGATCCGCCGCCAATCGAAAACCTTCAGCTTCCGCCTGGCTTTTCCGTGAGCCTGTTCGCGCAGGTCGAGAATGCGCGGCAGATGGCGCGCGGCGGCGACGGCGTCATTTATGTTGGCAGCCGCAGCGCGGGCAAGGTGCACGCGGTGCTCGACACCGATAACGACTACCGTGCCGACCGCGTGGTGCTTATCGCAAAAGACCTCGAGATGCCATCAGGCATCGCCTATCACGACGGCGATCTCTACGTCGGTGCCGTGTCGACCATCTATCGGTTTCCTGACATTGCCGAGACGCGTCGCAAACGGCCAAAGCCTGAAGTGGTGACGAGCGACCTTCCGACAGAGCAGCACCACGGCTGGAAGTACCTGAAGTTTGGTCCCGATGGGCTGCTCTATGTTCCCGTTGGCGCGCCCTGCAACGTCTGCGAGAGCGACATGCCATTCGCAAGCATTCTGCGGATGGATGTCGACAAGCCGGATCAGACAGAGATCGTTGCCTACGGGGTACGCAACAGCGTCGGCTTCGACTGGGACCCCGCGACGGGCGACTTCTGGTTCACCGACAACGGCCGCGACCTGCTGGGCGACGACGTGCCGCCTTGCGAGCTCAACCACGTCAGCGAGCTCGGACAGCACTTCGGCTACCCCTACTTCCACGGTAACGGCATTGCCGACCCCGACTTCGGCAGGAAAGGCGACGGTATCGAAAGCTATCGCGCTCCCGCCCTCGCGTTGGGCCCGCACGTCGCGCCGCTCGGCATGACCTTCTACGAGGGCGACGCATTTCCCGAGGCCTACCGCGGCAACATCGTGCTGGCCGAGCACGGCAGCTGGAACCGAACACCCGAAGCCGGCCCCATCGGCTATCGACTCATCCATGCGCGACGCGACGAGCAAGGCTTGCACTACGACGTGTTCGTCGACGGCTGGCTCAGTGAAGACGGCACGTCCTGGGGTCGACCTGCCGACGTGCTGGAACTGCCCGATGGCAGTCTGCTCGTGGCCGATGACAAGGCGGGGGCGATCTACCGGATCAGCTATGGCAACGGCATGGCGCAGCGATAGCGTCGTTCACGAGACAGTCGCGCGAGACTTGTAAGCGACCAGCAACGCCAGCGCGACGGGTACCAGCGAGATGCTGCCGAACGCCAAGTCTCCCCCCGCAAAGATGAGCGCCGCGGAAGCGGCGAAGCCCGCAGCGGTGACCAGCGATCCGACCATCCGCGTGGTCGGCAGCATTACCAGTAGCCCGCCCAGGATTTGAACCACGCCGAACAGCCGCGTCGTTAAGTCACTGAAGCCAAACGTCGCGAGGAATTCGGCCTCCTCTGGGATGAGCGCCACTTTGACGCCGCCCGCGGCAATGCTGAGCAACCCAATCAGGACGGCCAGGATGGTCAGCGCGATCTTCATGCCGGGACCTGCTTCGCACGAATGAGCAGGTACGCCGCAAATCCGACGGCCACCCCGGGCACCACACCAAGCAGCAGGCAAACCCAGCCGCGCTTCACCGAATGCGCGCCGGCCTCGTAGACAATCCAAACCGCGAGAATCCCCCAACAGACCAGTACGTCCGTCGAGTAACCGCTCGAATACGGATTCACGAATCCTGCTGCAAAGGCACCAACGATATCCGGATCGGCAACAAGCGGTGGCACAACCACAACTGCGAAGTAGACGGTAAAGAACAGCGCCGCGAACACGAGCGCCGCCTTAAAAAGCGATTCGGACACTACTGATTACTCCAGACTAAAAAAGGACATGCATACGCGTACGCCTAAGCCGCAGGCTCGATCAGCGTTACCGGAGTCCATCGCGAAAGACGTCGCTGGTTGCGTTCATCGACGGACTCTCCGTCCAGGCTAGCGAGCGTTGCAGGTTCATCCAGCAGCTCGGCGATGGCAACACCCACAACGTTAAGCACAGCGACCGGCCCTTCGCTCCCGGTCATTTGGGCACCGATGTAGGTCCCACACCGCGGGCAAATCAGAAAGTCCGCAGTCTTGTGCCCAAATCGATAGCGGATAAGCGGCAGCGACGATTCCAGCGTGAGCCGACCCGTTGGGTCACTCGCCGACTTGACCCCGCGACTTGAACAAAAGCTGCATCCGTCTTGCCGGAGTCGGACAGCCGCATCAGTCTCGTACTCGGCGCTCACCGCACCACAATGGCAGGAACCGCGATAGATCATTCCAAGCACCATCAACGACTGGATCGTGACTATAGTAACGCGATGGCCTGTCGGCCCGCCGCTAGATCGGAACCGCCGTACCCCGGACCACAATCCCACCACGCTCCGGAATCTCTACGTTGAGCAGGCTCGGCCTGCCCATGGCCTCTCCTTGTCGAATACTGAGGGCGGCTGGTGCCTCAATGAGCCGGGCGTCGCGCAGGTAGCCGCCGAGCGCGGCAGCGGCGGCCCCCGTTGCCGGGTCTTCGACGACGCCGCCGACAGGAAACGGGTTTCTGGAATGGAAGACGGCGTCATCCTGTCGCCACACCAATTGAAGTGTGACGAGGCCCTCGCGTTCCATAATCGCTTTCAGACCGTCGAAGTCGTAGGCAAGCGAATCCAATCGAACACGGGTTCGTGCCGCCAGGACCAGATGCCAGGCACCCGCGAATGCTCTGGCCGGCGGGATGGCGTCATCGAGTTCGCTGGTGCGCCAATCCAATGCAGCGGTGACTTCCGCGACGAGATGGTCGGACGCAGGTTCGTGTTTCGGATCGACGGAAACGAGCGACGCCTCAATGCGCCCTTGCTGCTCGCGAACGGTCACAGGTATCCGCCCGGCGCGCGTGTCCAGCGTGAATACGCCCTCGCCTTCAGAGGCAGCCAATGCGACGCCTGTCGCTATAGTGGCGTGGCCACAAAACGGGACTTCCATCGCCGGGCTGATGTAGCGAACCGTTCGCTCCCAACCTACCGCCGGCGCCACGAATGCGGTCTCCGAATAGCCCACTTCGGCGGCAATCCGCTGCATTGCAGCAGGCTCGGGCAGCCGATCGCCGACCCACACTCCGGCTGGGTTGCCGCCGCTGGGGTCGGACGTGAACGCCGCGTAACGCTGCAGGTTCTCGTTAGACATACGAGTCTCCGTCGCGAGTGGCGGCTCCGGCATCAGAACCGAGAGCGTCTTACTGTATCGGGCTTAGAGGCAACCCCGGCCGCCGCAAACGCCTCCGCCATGCGACCGCGGGCGTCATCGCCGACGTCCGCGACAACCTCTGCAACCGTTCGCTTGCCCACGACCTTCAGATAGATGGGATACCACAGTGACCGGCCAAATAGGTAAACGCAAACGAGCGCCACGCCCAATCCTGCCAGGGCTATGTGCAGTCGTTGCATCACGCGATCCCAAGTCGTGTCATGCTACCTGGCGCCCGAGTTCACCGACGCGGATCACTCGCGTCGAATGTAGTGCCGAGGCCGACAGCGCTTGCATTACTCCGGACCGAGGTAGCGGTAGTGGCCCGTGATCTCGAACAAGAAAAGCATGTCGTCCTTCTTTGGGCCAAGACCGATGTTGTGAACGATGAGCGGTCGCTCGCCATCCGCCGACATTTCAGCCGTGACGATCCCAATGTGCGGATTGTTCCCCGGCAGTCTCCAGGTCACGATATCGCCCGGCTTGTAGTCCGCCGGGTTGTCGCTGACGGAAAGGGCCTCGCCGTGGCGCTCGAAAAACCGGCGTAGATTCGGGACACGTCTGTGGTCGATATTCGTGTCCGGGCGGGACAAGCCCCAGTCACGCGGATACGCATCGAAGTCGGAACGCATGTCTTCGTGCACCAGGCGTTGAAGATCAATCCCGATGGCCCTGTAGCTTCGAATCAGCACATCCGTACAGACACCCACATCCGGCGGGACGTCCCCATTCGGATAGGGAATCGCGCGGTAGGAGCCGTCATAGCGCACCGAGTGCTTGGTGCGGTCCAGCGCCGCAGCGACAAGGTCATTCTCGGTGTGTCCCGCGGCCGCCGACGGTGACAGTAGGAGCAGAACGACGGCGGCCACAACAATGGCGACGCGACCGCGCGTGCCTTCAAACAACGCTTGTGACAGCAATACCACTACTTGAACGTCTGCGTCTTCTGGAGCTCGCCGGTCTCATCGTAAGTCTTCCAGGTGCCCCGCTTCTTGCCGTGTTCGAATCGACCCTCGTCCCAGAGTTGGCCATTGGGATGGTACCGCTTCCAGAGTCCGTGCTTTTGTTCCTCGTCGTCGAAACCGCCGGTCCCCCGTGGCTCACCGGTCTTGTAGAACCATTTCCACCGACCGACGATCTTTCCGTCCTTATAGCGGCCCGAGGACTGCATCTGGCCATTATTCAGAAAGTACTTCCACTTCCCAGACTTCTTACCGTTGTCGAATTCACCCTGGCAAGAGACAAGACCATTCTTGAAGTACAGCTTAAACGGCCCGTTCTTCGGGTTACCGTCTTTGTCGATCCCTGAGATGTCTTTCATAGGATTCCCCCTCGATCCGATCGCATTTGGCGGCGCAAGTTGTAATAGTCCCTGCACCGGGCACCACAGACGCCCTGTTCGTGATCGCGAATTCTCGCCCCAGAGTGCAACGGAACGCGATATCCGTCAGCAGCGCCGCTTCGGATTCGTCTGCGGGGCGGACAGAGATCACTGGCAATGCTCATGACTTCTGCGTGCCCCTGAAGCGCTCGACCAGGAAATCGACGGCGGCTTTGATCTTCGGTACGAGGTAGCGCTGCTTCTGATAGATCAGATGGATCGCCAGCTCGGGATTCTGGCTGACGCGCAGGGGTGTGTCGAACGCCAACTCCACCAATTCGCCGCGGTCGACGTACGCAGCCAGCGCCCAGCGCGGCGCCATCAAGATGCCGTGCCCGGAGACCGCTTGCTTCGCCAACCACGTACCGTTGTTTGAGATCGCTACAGCGGGCGCAGAGACATCGTGCCACTCGCCTTCGATCTCGCAGAGCCACGGTGTCGGCCCTCTAGGCGTTCGAAAAAAGATGCCTTGATGGTCCCGCAGCTCGAAGACGCTTTGTGGCGTTCCCATTTCGCTCAGATACGCCGGTGCGGCCACAGGAATGAACTCGTTGCCCATCAATCGGATGGCCTGCACGCGTTCGTTGGGCGCATAGCCGCCGCGAATCGCCAGGTCCACATCGTCGCGAGACAGCGTGATGAGTTCATCGCTTAGACGAACGTCAAGGACAACCTCCGGATACTGGGCCTTGAACGCCTCCAGCGCTGGCAGCAGCAGACGCTCACCAAAGCCCACAAGCGAGCTGATTCGCAACTGGCCCATCGGCTTGGCCTGGTAACTGCGTACGGTCTCGTCGCTTTGCGCCAGCAGGCGCAAGACGTCCTGTATTTGCTGGAAGTAGATTTGACCGATTTCTGTGACTTGCACAGACCGGGTGCTGCGCTTCAGAAGGTCCGCACCCAGGTGTTTCTCCAGGTCAGCGACGCGCCTGGAGAGAGAAGACGGCGGTACTGAGAACTCGGCTGCGGCTTGCGTGAAGCTGCCAAGCTGCACCACTTTGCTGAAGTACCGGAGCGCTCTAAGCTGATCCATGACGCCTGCGACCCATGAGGATTCGACCGATTATTGTCGCGACGACAATAATATTACGCGCTGCGCCCTATTTATAGCGCCATTTTTAGCAGTAATAATGCCACCCAATCACACACACCGGCCTGGAAGCACCACATGAGCACTTACACCAGCATCAATCTCGTCGCCCGCCCGAAGCCGGGCCCCATCACACCGGACCTGTTTGAAGTGGTGGAGAAAGAGATCCCGAAGGCCGGCCCGGGCCAAATTCTCGTGAAGCAGACGCACATGTCGCTGGACCCGGCGATGATTGGCTGGATGAGTCCCGACCCCGAGAGCTACATCCCGCCCGTGGCACTGGGTGATGTGATGCGTGCGTCCGGGCTCGGCAACGTGGTTGAAAGCAACCACCCCGATTTTGCCGTTGGCGACATGGTTCGCGGGATGACGGGCTGGGCCGAGTACATCCTCACCGATGGCCAAGGCCTGAACGTCGTGCCGGCCGGGCTGGACGCCGAGACCGTGTTGGCCGTGTTCGCACTGCCGGGGCTCACCGCTACGCAGGGCTTGTACGGCTTCGGCGACCCGAAAGCGGGTGAGACTCTCGTGGTGAGTGGCGCGGCCGGGTCCGTCGGCTCGATCGTTGGGCAGTTGGCCAAAGCCGATGGCCTGAACGTGATCGGTGTCGCCGGTGATGACGAGAAGTGCGACTGGATTCGCGACGAGCTCGGATTCGACGGTGCGATCAACTACAAGACTGATGACATCCCCGCGAAGCTCGACGAGCTGGCACCCAGTGGCGTCGACGTCTACTTCGAGAATACGGGCGGACCGATCCAACAGCATGTGTTCGACCGCATGAATGCCCATGGCCGCATTATCGTCTGCGGCATGATCGCGGACTACACGAGTACCGAGCCGTCACCGGGGCCCAACTGGATTCCGCTGATCAAGAAACGGATCAACGTACGCGGCTTTGCGATGCCGGATCACTACGGCGACGTTCCCCGGCTACTCGAAAAACTCACGCCCTACGTCATGGGTGGAAAGATCAAGTTCCGCACCCACATCCTCGAAGGCCTCGAGTCGGCCATTGACGGCCTGAATCTGTTCTTCACAGGCGGCAACCGCGGGAAGCTGATCGTCAAGCTTTAGGCGAGTCGGCAATTGCCAAGAGGACGGCAATGAGAGCGTCGTGTCGGGTGCCGCTCATACTCTCTGTGTACTCCCTGGAGAGGCCGCTTTCGGCCATTGGCGGGCGCTCATTGAAGTGCCATTAGACCCGCCGAGTATCAACGAACTAATGAAGACCCGTACTCACATAGGCGAGTATCGATACCAGTAGATAGACAATTACAAGGAGAATACCGAACGCCCAGAGCACGCGTCGCAGCACAACGCGGGATACCGAGGGCGTTAGGAAGGCCAACGCAATGATCGCTGCCTGCAGCCCGAGTAAACCACCTGATAGCCATTGATCCGCTAGCTTTCCAACGCCTCGGGAAAAGTCATAGGTGTATGGGGCGACTAGCAACTGTAACGTCTGTAAGCCAGAACCGCCGACCAGGCCAATCAGGAACAGGGGTACACCGAATGCCAAGAAGCTTGTCGCGATGGGGTTTTGGAGAATTCTCTTCATAACGGCGGTGCTCAGCGTCGTGGACGCAGCGGACGTGGTCCTTGCGTATGCAAGAGTCAAGACGGATGCGCCAAATCTGCTGCGGTGGCGTGTCAGGTGGCTGGATCATTACTCTCTTGTTGCTGTCCCCCTGAGAATCTCCAGTCGATTGCTCGGCGCGTCCGGTGACAAGAAATCCGGAATAGTCCGCTCGGTGAGGAGAAGAGTCTAGCTTCATCGTAGGCGCGGAAGCTGTAGAAGTAGTCGCTACCGTCGGATAGGTCGTCAGCGCCTTCCCGGACATAGAGCCATACTCGATACTCGAGCACCTCGTCCCAGACAAACCCACCTCCCGCAAAAGCTCGCGCGGGATATGGCGCACTTCCATCACTTCCTTCAGCGACTCCTTGCCTCGCCGTGCGGCAGCTTTCGGCCAGAGGCGGCCCTTTATCCGCGCGGACATGCACCAAAGTGCTCATGTAGCGCGTACACCTTTGGCGACCAGATAAATGCTCGTTGAGAACAGTGCGATCAGATTCGACAGCATAAACGCTATGGTGATCGCGCCGTGGCCCATTGCGGGGATGAAGTCGCGCAGCACAATAGTGCTGGCAACAAAGAGCGAGGCAAACAGACCCCAAGCGGCAATCAGTTTCGGAATCTGGCCAGATTTCAGAAACAACCAAAAGAAGCCGGCAAACGCAGCGGAAGAAAGCACGAGCGATAGATGGAAAGACGTGTAGTTGGATGTGGCCTGCAAGCCATTTAGTAGCACTCGATCGGCGCTATCGGCGAGGGCGGTATAAGCTGGTCGACCAGCAATCTCTGCGGAGTTCATTAAGAACACCGCGCCCAGCGCACTCAGCAACCCAGCCATGACCCGGGCAACCAGACACCAAGCGGCCAGCAGCGGACCGGCCGACTTGAGCAACAGGAATAGGCCCAGGCTGACCAGCAAATCCAGCGCGAAGATGAGCAGCCCCACATACGCCAAGGCGCGCAGCCGGGTCTCAGCGTCCAGCATGGCCACTGCCACCGCTTCCACATCGGCTGACAGATTGATATCGATGTCTTTGCCCAATAGGACGGCGGCCAAAATACCAACCAGCATCATCGCCAGCCAGGCCAGACCGACGCGACGGGCAAGCGCGACGGCGTCAATCGTGTCGAGGCTATGCATGTTCGAATCCCTTTGCCGCATATGTTTTTGCTGGTGAAGTAGTCCGCGGTCAGGCGAACTACAATTCGTCAGATCTTGAGAACCCGGTATGGGTCAATAGTGGCCACTGGGCTCGTGACAGACACTTCGTGTCAGTTGCGATGATTGGTTGTGCCTTGTTGCTAGGGGCATGAGCTGTTTCTGTGCGATGCCATAGCGGATCAATGCTTCTGTCGAGGGGCAACACCTTGGGTCTTCGTCCGCGTAGGTCTTTCCCGATAAAACGATGGTGCGATCATCGATAACAATGGAATCAAGATGCTGCGATCCACCACCAACCAGAACAGGTCCGATCGGGTCGCCATACCCGAACACAATAAGATAAGACCAGTGATTTCGGTCTTGGGACGGTCCGATCTGAAAGGTGAACAGCACCGCCGTTACCGCAACGTCGCCACGGACAATACCTTGCGCCATATCAACGATAGCAGGCGGCCCGAACCCGTCCGGTTGATGTGCTGCGAGTTGCTCGAGAATCGCGACCTCGTCGAATTTTGGCGGCGCAGCGTGCGCCGAGATCGCGGCGATGGCCGCAAGCGAGACGAGCCACAACTTACGAGGCATAACACCGGGGCTCAATAGGGCGGAAGCGGCGGGCATAGCACTTGCGCATGCAAGAGCCTTGTCGAATGCACCGCGTCTGCTGCAGTGGGCTGTTATGTGCCATTGTCGATCGGCCCCAGTATGTCCTCCCTCAAGTAGGCCCAGTTGGGGTCGGAAAACGTATCGATCTCCAGTGGATACCCTGTTTCTTCTTGCGGCAACTGATTGATTCGGATTCCGCACATTTGCACATCTACCGTGTAGAGCAACCATTGCCTTGCGCCGTCCATGGTTAGCACAGCCGCTAGGACTGCGGTCCGATCCAATTCGAGGGCGTCGCAGAGATCATCTTCAAAGCGGGTCATGCGTTTGATATCGTCTTGAGAAGGCAGTGCGCCTGTCCCTTCATCGGCATAGATCCAAAGCACCCGAAGCACTTCACTAAAGTCACTCACCTCGTTCGGGGATGGTACGGGCCGCCGGAACCGAAGGGTTGCTGGCGAATCGGCGTCGTCTCTCGTTGCAACCGACCACCCGGCGTTGACAAATTTCTCGATTGAGGCGCTCATCAGGTCAGCACACAACGCCCCGCATCAGCGGCCAAGTTCAAGCGAAGCGTGGCAACTTGGTCCGGCTGTATGCGATCGCTACGTGCCGCATTTATTCTGTGCACGCAATTGCCCTTTTTGTGTCGTAGAGCTCGAAGAAATCAACTATTTTCGATTCCCTCATTGTGATGATGTCTACTTTCGGTGTTTCCACTTCCTTTCCTGTCTTTAGATATTTCCAATGACAATTT
This sequence comes from Pseudomonadota bacterium, assembly GCA_039821605.1. GTDB lineage: Bacteria > Pseudomonadota > Gammaproteobacteria > Steroidobacterales > Woeseiaceae > CALBPI01. Next base: position 147,455 of record JBCBNV010000007.1, read on the forward strand.
CCTATTGCGACAACACGATCACCCTCGGCAATGAATTCGTGCACCGTGTAGTGAACCATCTCCCATTCGCCGGCCAGTTCTTCGAAATAACGAAGAACATCATTTTTGCAGTTGCATGCCCGAGTGAACTCCATTCCCTCATGGCCATCAGCTAAAGACTTAAACCGAACATCATCTGACAACAGGTTCATCCAGTTGTCGAAGGCTTGTTCTTTGTTTTTGTTCCAATAGTCGTATGCTTCTTTCAGAATGGCGACGTTGTCTCTTCCAGTCATTTGAATCTCCTATCCTTTGAGTATGCTGAAAGGCGAATAACGCCGCGGCTCAGCAGTACGAACGTGACTGGCGCGAGCCTTGCAATAGCAATGGTCGTGACAGGCAACTCGGGTCTGCTCCTGTGACTGGTTAGGGTGCGTCCTTCCCCCCGCCATCACAATGCTCCCTAACCTGACGGTCATATTCGTCTTCCGACATATCCGAAAACAGTGATCTCATATGCTCGCGCTTGAGCAATTCACAATCACTTTTTCTCTCCGCCAGGTGAATATAGCGCTCGTTCAGAGTCTCCACCCTCTCTTCACTCAACAACCGGTCGGTGTCGAATCGCAACCTGAGTAAGTCGAGCAAAGGCGCGGGGTCAGAATCAGCCGTCTCGAGAAGGCCTTCGATTCTTTGTGGATTGACGCCGGAACCGTCAGCCAGAAATTCCAAGAACGAAGGCGCAAGGACCATCAGATCATCCGAATCCATCGGGGATACATAAACGACCGGCGACTGATCGCCGACTCTCCCATCAATCGCCAGGATCGCAATATGGACACCATCGACATAGCCCATCTCAAGGACATCCTTATCCTCGGCGACGTCTTCTGTTGCAAAGAGGAACCTGGCAAATGCACTTTCCGGATCGATCTCGAATTGTGTCGTCTGGGCGCTCAATGGCGTGGCCACGCAGATCAAGAATAGTGGCGGCAAGACCCGCAGCATATGTCCGAAGAACGGCAAAGCAACCTAACGCCGATGCTCAGCTGGGTCGATGCAGCCGGCGTGGCCCTTGCGCATGCAAGGGACATGACGGACGCCCGGCGTCTGCTTCAGTGACTCGTTATGCTGCGTCATACTAGGCATCGGCGACCTCCGCAATTGCCACCAGAGTGTATCCGCTGGCCTTAGGTCTGAGAACACTCGGCAAAGGAATCTAGGTTCAAGTCCCGAAACGGCCACCGACTATCTCGCCGCTTCCGCCAAGCGCCCACCACGTCTGTTAGCCCCGTGACGTCAAAAAACTGCACGAATTCAGGGTCGCTCCAGCTCTGCGCCCAGTCGCGAGTCCGGTACAAGTAGTAGCCAGCCTTTTCGTATCCATCCGTGCTGCCGTCGTTGTACTCGACGGCGATGCCGATTCCATCGTCATCCAAGCCAAAGTGCGTGATGACGTGGAAGTAGGCGTAAAGGTTTATCTCGGAGATATATCTCCACGACACTCCACTGTCATCGGAAAACAGGAAGTGTGTATTGCCGCCCGGCGAATCAGGCACGTTGTCCATCAGCAAGAGAACCCGGACGCGATCTTCAGATTGATGAACGTGAGTCCAACCGTCGAAGGTCTTGGGAACCGGAGTCCTGACCCAGGTCCCATCGGGTCTTTGACTCACAATGTTTGGGAAGAGGTGGTAACCCGCAAAGTCTGTAGGAATGCTTACCAGATACGCTGCTGGCTCGCCCTTGGAATTCGGAAGAACGAAGTCTACTGCGGCTGAGTTATAGAACTCGCAGCTCATCGCCTCGCTCGGCAGTTGTTTATTTATCGGGAAACTGCTGTCTTGAAATCGAGTCAATTGCGAATAGAGGCTGGGCTGCCCAGGAAGGATCCACTCATCCGCTAGCGCGATCTGCTGCGGGTCGGACCAGAGCAAGGTCGCGAGCGCTAGTAGTGAAACAGCGCGCGACATCTGGAGGAAAAAGGAAAGACAAGCGAACGAAGCTGCGGGACGCAGGATGCAGCATAACGCCGGGGCTTAGCAGCGCGGATGCATCCTGCGTGGCTTTGGCCCAGGCACAAGGCATGACGGGTGCCCGGCATCTGCTGCAGCGACTTGTTAGGCGGCTGTACGATCTGCTTTATGAGATCAATCACGGCGCAGCGCCCTCCACTTCCACAAATCGCCCATCCACGTATTGCAATCGCTTTGTCTGAATGTCGTCAGCCCCGAACCGATGTTGATACTCAATCGTGGGCGTACCGTTTGAGTCCAATTGAACTGTGAAAGAAGGGTGCGCGTCTAGCCTACCCAGGTATGCGTATCCGTCCAAGGTCTCCTTGAATACGTATATTTGCTTCGAGGCGTTGCCGACACCCCGTATCTCTAGCAGCTCAGCATGACCGTCCAGGTCGATGTCGCGATTCGTAGTGGCGGACTCTCCGACGCTTGCGGGATTCGGAAGTCGACCATTGACCGCGGCAAAGCACTGATCGGACCAGCTTGCAGGGTCTTCCACAACATCTGGGGTCGCTTCGCTTGGGCACTCCGCCGCGAACTGCTGCGCGAGGACGCCGCAAGGTAGAAAACATATGAGATACGCGAACCTCAAGTGCAGCCTAACGCCAGGGCTCAGCAGCGCGGACGCAGCCGGCGTGGCTCTTGCGCATGCAGGAGACATGACGGATGCCCCGCTTCCGCTGCAGTGACTTGTTAGGCATTGCACTAATCACTGGTTGCAAAACTCCTGAATGTCGCCGCCAGCGAATCCCAATAGTAGATTGAACTCGCCTTCTCCCAGAAGACTATCTCAAACCCGGGGTTTGTCAGCTGCACTGCGTGTCGCGGCTCATCCTTGCAGGCATTGCCGCCGTAGCCTTTCCCGCAAACGGTATCGTAGGTCCCAGCAGCTACCGGCCGGAGACCCACACCATCCATATTGAGTTTGAATTGAATCAACTGATACGACGGAGTACCACTGTTCAACGATGCAACAAGGATGTGTCTGGTTCGATCGGCGTTGCTTAGCACTCTCACGGCGTCGTCGACACCGTTACCATCGAAATCGGCGATTATCTCAACGACTGGTGGTGGTGAAGGGTCCCAGTCCGCCGGGCTAATGGCATCGATCAAAGCGAGCTGCCAGGACTCCATCCCGTGTGCGGCTACGCAGAGGAGAAGCGCGAGCGCTGCCGCGGCGCTACGCACGCGATGCCTAACGCCGGGGCTCAGCTGCGTGGACGCAGGCGGCGTGCCTCTTTCAACCGCAAGAGGCATGACGGACGCCCCGTGTCAGCTGCAGTGTTTTGTTAGGCTGCACCTTGCCTCTTGACGGCCCCAGACCCATCACCACGACCTGCCCACCAAAGAACGCCCGTCATCACGGACGCTAACACCAGGAACAGCAGTTTCGGGTTCACCGTCATGAAATTCACAAATAGAAATGCGTGACAAACGATGTAAAGACAAATAAGGACTAAGCCCCATCGCTTGCGGCGAAGTTGACCGACAGCTCCCATCGATATTACAAGGCCCATGAACGCAATGAAGCCGAAGTAGGTTATCGGAGTGAAACCAACGATATTGACATCGCGCTCCGAAACAAACCGCTTAGTCTCTGCCAAAGCTTCGGTGGCTTCGCCTTCAATTGCCCAAAGCCCCGCCGCCTGACCCATCATCAGTCCGCCTACTCCAATTCGAATCAGGCCTGACAGGAGAAACACGGTGCAAATTGTTACGGCAACGATGCGCTTCACAGTGCAGCCTAACGCCCAAGTTCAGCTGCGCTTGAGGCTGACGGGGCTCTGCCGCTAGGCAGAGTTCCAGCAGGGTCAAGTGTCAGTTGCAATGACTGGTTATGCTGCACTTTCTTTACTCCTTTCAGTTACACCTTGCCTCGCCGTGCGGCAGCTTTCGGCCAGAAGCGGAAGTTAGGCCAGAACTGCCCGCCTTGGATAAGCCGGTCAATTAAACATGTCCACTGCGATTTTCCAGCGACCTTTTTCTTTTACCCATACGACCAAATAGTAGCCTTCAACTTGTGAGCCGTCCGCGAGCCTAGTTGTAGCCTTCCCATAGTCATATGCCATATCGCCGCTGCGCGCGACAGAGGCGAAGTCCGATTTCCACGACACCGCGTCGCCAGACTCCAGCATCGTTCGGGTAGCTCGCCGAATATCTTCGGCGCCAACGACTGGTTCAGAGCCGGGCATTATCAAAACTGAATCCTGAGCGACCAATGCCATAATGCCGTCGAGATCTCTGGCGCCGAACAGTTCTGACCATTCAGACTCCAGCTGCATTATCTTTTCTGTTTCGGTTGGGACGTCTACTGCAGTCGAATGTGAGCCTGTGTCGCATGACGCCAACGCCACGACGAACATCAATATGAGTCCGTTCAAAAAATTTCTCATAGGACGGGTTCCTTTGTAGGGTCTGGAGCTTAACGTTGCGACCGGCAGCTTGGGGTCAATTGAGGCCACTGGGCTCCTGCTTGCCACAGCGACGAATTTGGCGTGCCGCCTGAGCCGACGAAAGCCTGTCCTGTGCGGCATAACGCCGGCGCTCAGACCCACGGACGCAACTGGCGCGAGACATGCCAATGCTTGGCTCGTGACAGATGCCCGGTGTCGGCTGCAGTGACTGGTTATGCCGCTCTTTCCTCATCGCCAAGATCGATACCCTCCATTGGCAGCTCCCGACCAGACGCCACCACCATTTTGGCGCTCAGTACATACTTGTGGTCGCCAAGAAGCCTACCAGCAGGGCGGCGCTGAGAATCGCAAAGCCATAGTGCATTTTTGGACCTTTCGTAGCGGCCATTCCAAAGGCAGCAATAGCTCCCGTGCCACGAAAAGCATTTTCTATGTGCAGTGCAGGCGACCCTAAGATAAATATGTCCATGGCAGTCACCAGCAAGATGAAGCTGCCGCCGAGAATAAAGAACCTGGGCGCATTATCGAAATAGGTTGTTTCGGAGTCGAGGTTTCTACCAGCTGTTGTGCGTGGCACAAGCATGAGAGCGCAAAGTGACAGCGTGATAACTACGGTGAGCGCAGTGATCAAAGATACGAATGACCAATTCTCTACGGTCCGGTAGCGCCAGAACCCCCACCAAAATTGGATCATCAGCAACAGAGAGAAAACTGACCAAAACCCGTGAAGCCAAGACACCTTGGGTGTTGGCTTTTGTTGTAAGACACGAGCCCAAGCGATCGTAACTTCGCTGATCCCCAGGGCAACTACGATCGACACCAGAACTGAAAGATAATCAAAGTGCGTCATGTCTTGAATCGGGTGATCTCATTTTCCAACGGTGTAACAGCAGAAAATGAAAGTCAGCTTTCGGCCGAGGATGGCCACTCGGAAAAAAGCCCTGCTCGAACACAACTATCGCCTCGCCTCAATGCATGCAACTGCGTTTTCTGTGCTGCATAACGCCGGGGCTCAGACGCACGGACGCAGCTGGCGCGGCTCTTGCCCTGGCAAGAGACGTGACAGATGCCCCGTGTCGGCCGCAGTGACTGGTTAGGTCGCATAGCCGAACGGAAGCTCTCGCCCGAGGATGCGACGCATTCGTTCTCGTAGCGATTTCTCAACAGCAATACTCACCCTCTCCTCTCGTTCAAACGTATAAAGATGCGAGCGCCCCTTTTCGAATACTGAGATTTCGGACCACGGGATGTGGGCACTGAACGGGGACAGGAACCAGGATATCCACATACCTTCCGTCGACACCCCTACCCTCATCCAAGCGAACCTAATCAACCAGAATCGCCCACTGGTGTATGGAACCCAGCCACAGCTCTTAACCGACACACCAGACGAGCCTGGGTACTCTCGAGACAGAATGAGAGAGTCGCGCCAAAGTGCCCAGTAGCACACGACAGGGAGGACAACTAAAGCGACAGCGCTATTCATGGCTCCACGGCGTCCACCCGTGCGACCTAACGCCGGGGCTCAGCAGCGCGAACGCAGCCGGCGTGGCCCTTGCTCATGCAAGGGACATGACGGATGCCTCGCGTCTGCTGCAGTGACTTGTTAAGCAGCAGAGAAGTGGAGGGTAGGATCGGAATCGAACCGACGAAAGACGGCTTTGCAGGCCGTTGCATTACCACTCTGCCACCTACCCTATGGGTACTAGGCAGCAATAACCGGCAATCAACAAAGGTTGGGCACTGCTGCCCAAAAGAATCTCTAACGGGCACACGAAACTGCTGCGACACAACAACAGCAATAAGGAAAGGAAATTTGTGTGCGGAAATCCATCGGTGAAAAGATATCAGTCGCTCACTGCGGCTGCAATCGCGATTAAAGTCCTGTTCGCACTAATCCAGCGATGACTTTGCTGCTTAACGCCGGGGCTCAGACGCACGGACGCGACTGGCGCGGCCCTTGCGCAAGCAAGGGGCGTGACAGGCGCCTCGTGTCGGCTGCAGTGACTTGTTAAGTCTCATTGACCGCTGCTTTGTCTGCCGCAAACCGCGCCATCAACTCTCCGAGAAGGAACTCGGCCGTCCTAGTCACAGCTCTGCCTTCATAGCAGACGATACAAGCATCAAGAGAAGTCCTGTACCGATGACTCCTACCCCATAGTCGAGCGAAACTGTTGAGGCCATCGCACTTGACAGGCCGCCAGTGCTCTGAGCATCGCCAATATAGCCCATGATGTTTGAGATCGTGTATCCCAATATCAGTGCGCCAACAATACTAAACAGGAGCAGCAGTAGACTCCCGCCTCGGACAGCACCTAGTAGCCCTAGGACGCCGCATGCAGCCACAAACAGGCCGTCCCCAACGCCTCCACCTGGAGGGAAAGCGTAACTGACGCCTCCGAATATCGGGATCTTGAACACTGGCAGGAACGATCCGAGGATGACAAGTACAGACCCGAGTATCCCTACGACCTGTTTGCTATTCATGATGGATCACCGTTCCTCGATAGTTGCTCACTCGTACTTGAGACTTAACGCCGGGGCTCAGACGCACGGACGCGACTGGCGCAGGCTTTGCGAATGCAAAGGCTGTGACAGGCGCCCCGTGTCGGCTGCAGTGACTTGTTAAGTGGCATTTCAAATCCTCCATGACCCTGGCTTGCATCCAGGCTTGCCGGCGTCCTTT
>JBCBNV010000008.1:0-1529 GCA_039821605.1 Pseudomonadota bacterium
ACCTCGCCCCGCAGTGGGTGGCGAGGTCCTGCACAGAAACCCAGCCGTCATCAAAACGAGGCAGTGCTGATACAGGTACCGGGCCGCTCAGACAAATCGCGGCTTGGCCAAATGTCGAATCGACCGCGATGCCGCTCGCAGCAAGCAATTCGCAATAGGCACTTAGCGTTGTTTGCATCGCATTGATGCGCAGCCACATCGGCGCTCGGGCATTGTTCGACGCCATAATCTCAAGCGCCTGATCGGGCCAGTCGGTACTCAATTGCTCCTCAAGCCATCGAGGGTGCGACAGCCGAACACCGTCAGGTTGACGCTCCAACTGCGCGAGCAGCGCATCGCGCTCTCGATCAAACCGGCGCAGTACCGCATTGGCCAGCCCTTTGAGACGAGGACGCTTGATGCCCGGCAGCGCGTTGACCGTCTGAGAAACCGCGGCGTGCGCCGGGGTGCTCATTTGCCAGCGCTCGAACAAGCCGCCGAGCAACAGGGCGTGTACCTCCCCCTCGCGCTTGGCGAGGGGCTTGTTCAAGAGCTGGCGCAGCAGAAACTCGAGCGCGAGACGGTGCCGTTGCACGCCGTAAGCGATGTTCGAGACGAGGCCATACTCTGAACCTGCAATGTCGCGCACGACAGCAAGCGCCTGATCGAGCGAACGACCCCGATGCAACACGTCGGCAGTGGCACGCGCCGACAGCGCTCGCGCGCTTGGGGTCCTGCCAGCCATCAAGCGCCGTTCTGAAACCGCTTGCCGTCCAGCGAGAGGGCATTGGCGAAAGCCTCGGCGCTGACACGCCCTCGCCCCGGTCTTTGCAACTGCGTCAATCGCACGGCTCCGCGCCCGCACGCGACGTCGATGCCTTCGGCGCTAACGCTCAACACCGAGCCCGGAGGCATGCCACGGTTGTCGTCAACGCTTAGCAACTCGGACCGCCACAGCTTGACGGGCTGATCGTCCAGGCGAACTACGCATCCCGGGTACGGGTTGAACGCGCGGATACGCCGATCAATCCACTGCGCGTCCTGGCTCCAATCGACGAAACCATCTTCCCGAACCAACTTGCGCGCATAGGTCGCCTGAGTGTCGTCCTGCGCTGCGACCGGCAAGTTTCCCTGTAGGAGGTCCGGTAACGCGTGCACCAAAAGATTGCCACCGAGCTGCGCAAGTCGGTCATGCAAGTCCGCAGCAGTTTCATCGTCTCGAATAGGTGTTTGCTGCTCAGCCAGTACCGGCCCGGTGTCCAGACCTGCTTCCATCTGCATGAGGCACACACCACTGGCTGCATCTCCCTCGGCGATGGCCCAGACGATCGGTGCCGCACCGCGCCAGCGCGGTAACAAGCTCGCATGGATGTTCACGCAGCCAAGATGCGGCGCATCGAGTACCGCCTGCGGCAGCAACAGTCCATAGGCTGCAACGATCAATATATCGAGGCGGTGTAGTTCGAGAGACTCGACGGTCTCGGAGGATTTGAGTGATTTCGGCTGCTCTACCGGCAGACCCTCGTCTAAAGCGAGAGACTTAACTGCGC
>JBCBNV010000009.1:0-689 GCA_039821605.1 Pseudomonadota bacterium
GACCGTCGACCTGACCGATCCAACCAACGTGGCCGACGACCTGTTCATAGATCCGTGCGTGCCCGACAACACCGTGCCGGCCTGCGACTCGGACGGCGACGGCATCCCGGACGGCGTGGAAGAGGCCAACGGCACCAATCCAAACCGCGCCGACAGCGACCGCGACGGCATCCCGGACGGGGTGGAACCCGGCGACAGCGACGGCGACGGCCTGCCCGACAACCTGGACCCCGACTCGGACAACGACGGCATTCCGGACATCGTGGAGGCCGGTGCCAATCCGACCATGCCCGCGGACACCGACGGCGACGGCACGCCGGACACGCAGGACCCCGACAGCGACAACGACGGCATCCCCGATGCGATTGAGGGCGGTGCGGACAGCGACGGCGACGGCCTGATCGACGCGCTGGACCCGGACAGCGACAACGACGGCGTTCCCGACGTGGTGGAAGCCGGGCTCGCGTTCCGTACCGACAGCGACAACGACGGCGTCGACGACCGCTTCGACGTGGACGCGACCGGCGGCACCGACAGCGACCTGGACGGCGTGGACGACAGCGCGTCGGCCCGGGACACCGATGGCGACGGCCAGCCGAACACGATTGACCCCGACGCTGACAACGACGGTATTCCGGACACGGTGGAGGCCAACCTGGACGTGTCCCAGGACGGCGACGGTGACCAGG
>JBCBNV010000010.1:0-673 GCA_039821605.1 Pseudomonadota bacterium
CCATTGCGTGCGAGATGTAGAAGCCCGATTTCACCCGCTGCGAATTGCGGATGAAATCGGGCTTCTACATCTCGCACGCAATGGAGGTGTCTTTATGAGCAAACAGAGACCTCCAATCGCAGATGCATGGAAAGGGTTTAGTCGTAAGCTGCTGCCGTTTGCCGACGCGGCAAGCGACGAGCTGCCCTTAACCCAACTTCTGCGACTGTCTCTGTTCCAAGTCAGTGTGGGAATGATCCTGACGCTGCTGGCTGGCACGCTCAATCGCGTCATGATCGTCGAGCTGTTTGTCCCGACTTGGCTGGTCGCTTTGATGATTTCGTTGCCGCTCGTTTTCGCGCCCTTGCGCGCCCTGATCGGCCACAAATCCGACTCGCATGTTTCCGTTCTTGGATGGCGCAGGGGGCCATACATTTGGTTCGGGTCGCTGTTTATGTTTGGCGGGCTTGCGATCATGCCATTTGCGCTGATCTTACTCTCTGGTGCGGGGCAAGCCCCCATATGGCTCGGACAAGTGAGCGCAGGGCTCGCATTCTTGCTTGTCGGGGCGGGTCTGCACACCACTCAAACTGCGGGATTGGCGTTGGCCACAGATGTTGCCCCTGTGGATGTTCGTCCGCGGGTTGTCGCCTTGTTGTATGTTATGCTGCTTGTTGGCATGGGCGTCAGTGCG
>JBCBNV010000011.1:0-645 GCA_039821605.1 Pseudomonadota bacterium
GCCTGATCCGCTTCCAGTTGCGCTCTGAGACGGGCGGTCTCCTCCAGCGCTTCGATGCTGAGATGGATGGGTTCGCCGGGGCCGACCAGATCACCATGCGCATGATCCGTGCGGTGGAAGACATCGCGCCGGACACCGATGGCGACGGCATCGCGAACTATCTCGATATCGACAGTGACAACGACGGCATTACCGACAACATCGAGGCCCAGACGACGGCGGGTTACATCGCGCCGACGCCCGGCACGCCCATCACCGACATCAATGGCGACGGTCTCGACGACGTGTACGACACGCGCGGTAGTACGCTGACGGGGACATCGACCGCGGCGACGACGGGGGCCGGAAACGGTGAAGGTCTGACGCCGGTGAACTCAGACGCCGGTGCTGCGACGTCTGACGTGACGCCGGATTACCTCGACACCGACTCCGACAACGACGGTAGCGACGACGGCGCGGAGAACGGTCTGACGCCAGGAATCCAGATTGGCCTTTCAAGCAACACGACTGACGTTGACGGCGACGGCCTGTTCGATGTCTTCGAGACGGCCATCGACGGCAACGACGACGACGGCTTCGTCGTCAACGAAGGTGTCACTGATCCGCTGACGGCCGAGGCCAACCAAAACGGCTATCTGCCCGATC
>JBCBNV010000012.1:0-608 GCA_039821605.1 Pseudomonadota bacterium
CCAGCCACGAGGTGTCGCCACTCGCCAAGATCGTGCCGCGCGGGCAGACGACGATTGTCGATGCCTATCTGACACCCGTTCTGCGGCGCTATGTCGATCAGGTCGAAAAGGGGTTGGCGAGCGCTGATGACGAGCCACGCCTGCTGTTCATGCAAAGCTCGGGCGGGCTTACCGAGGCAAGCCGATTCCGCGGGCGCGATGCCATCCTCTCAGGTCCGGCGGGCGGGATCGTCGGCTGCGTGGCCACGGCCAAGGCGGCGGGCTTTGACAAGGTCATCGGCTTCGACATGGGCGGCACGTCGACCGATGTCTCGCACTATGCGGGCACGCTGGAGAAGGCCTATGAGACCGAGGTTGCGGGCGCGGCCATGCGGGTGCCGATGCTCTCGATCCACACGGTCGCAGCGGGTGGCGGTTCGCTCCTGACCTTTGACGGCTCACGCCTGCGCGTCGGCCCGCAAAGCGCGGGCGCCGATCCGGGCCCGGCGTGCTATCGGCGCGGCGGGCCACTGGCGGTAACCGATATCAACGCGGCGCTGGGCAAGCTTGATCCGCGCTTCTTCCCGGCAATCTTTGGCCCTCAGCAGAACCAGCCGCTCGACATCGAA
>JBCBNV010000013.1:0-607 GCA_039821605.1 Pseudomonadota bacterium
GGAATCGGGCTGCAGCAGCGACCGTAGCTAACGACCATGCCTTCTGTGCCTGCGATCGTCAGCGGTGCATCGCTTGAATCCAGAGGTTTACTGTCTTCGTCGGCCAACAGCTGCTTCACGGTGAGGGATGCCAGCCGTTCACCAAGGCCCAGCTGCTCGTAAAGCTCAGTTGTGTTGTTGAGGCCAAATTCGTCAAGCAGCGCTGTCATTCTGCGCTTAGGCACCTTGCGAATGTTGCTGCCTGAATCTGCCAGCGCCTGATTTAGCATCCGCTTGCCGAGCTCACGTGCTTCCTCGTGGCGCAGATTCTTGAGGTACTGTTTCAGTGCCGTGCGTGCCTTCGCGGTGACCACATAGTTGACCCAGTTCGGGTTGGGCTTCGCACCCCTGGCGGTGATGATTTCTACGCTCTGGCCGTTGGAGAGCGTCAACCGGATGGGTGTGCTCGCCGAAGTCGCAGCAACGATCGCAGACGTCGGCTCCAACATCGACCAGGTCGAGGTCGGTGCACGCGACATCGATACCTCGAACCTAACTTTCGGCATTGAAGTCCGAGATCGACAGCACCTTGCCGAAGTGCTGCGCAGCATCCGAGCGATGAAAAGCG
>JBCBNV010000014.1:0-602 GCA_039821605.1 Pseudomonadota bacterium
CTACGGCCGATCTGACCCTTCGGGCTTCGCGGCTGCGCCGCTCGTCTGCCATTGCTGGCGCAATGGCTCGAACCTCTTTCGGTTCAAGTCTTGACTATGGGCTTCGCTGCGCTTGCCGGAGTCATCTCGCATTCTTCATTGGGGCCGCCGAAAGGGAAGGATGAGATCAGATCGGCTACGGCCGATCTGACCCTTCGGGCTTCGCGGCTGCGCCGCTCGTCTGCCATTGCTGGCGCAATGGCTCGAACCTCTAACGGTTCAAATCCTTCCGGGTGGACTACGGGGCATAAAAAAACGCGACGAGTCTTTCAGCTTGTCGCGTTCTTTCAGAATATGGCGCGCCCGGAAGGATTCGAACCTCCGACCGCCTGGTTCGTAGCCAGGTACTCTATCCAGCTGAGCTACGGGCGCGTTGTTCTTCAGCGGGCCGTGGATTATAGAGGGGTGGCGCGGAAATACCAACCCATAAAACGACCCAAAATCAGTCCCCTCGGGTCAAAGCTCCATTTCCGGCACGTGCGCCGGCACCACGAGTTTGCCGGCCGTCTTGGCGACAATCTCATCGACCTCGACCCCGGGGGCCCGCTCCACCAGGTGGAAGG
>JBCBNV010000015.1:0-578 GCA_039821605.1 Pseudomonadota bacterium
GCCTGGCCCACGAGCACCAGCATCCTGAGTCGGCCTGCGGCGCGGCGCTGCGGATTGAGGATGAACCGGGTTATGTTCAGACGATTGCCGATGGGCGCTTCCTCGCTGACGGCGAGGGGCGTCAGCCCGGCCTTGTCCGCATTCTCCAGACCGCACCGAACAACTGGCCAGCCGATTACGTGCGTTACAATCTCGACCAGTTTCGCCAGGAGCCCGACCACGTCGTCATTGAATACGACAATGCCTCGATCATGAAATACGCCTTCCCGCTGAGCTGGTACAAGACCGGCACGCCCGACGGCTGCCTTCCCAATCAGGACCCACCTGAAAAACCATCGCCTGCGGACTATCAGGCCGTCATCGACAGCTATGCGATGCGAGATGTGTTATTCCCGCCAGAGTAGGGAGTCAGAACCGGCGAATGAGGTAGACGCCAAGCCCCATGAACAGGACACCGAGCAGGCGCATGGGCGTCGCCTCGCGCACGGCCTGGCCGAAGACGCCATAATGATCATAGGCAATGGCGGCGGTCAGCTGTCCGGCGATGATCGCTGAGACATAAGTTGCAACGCCGATTC
>JBCBNV010000016.1:0-576 GCA_039821605.1 Pseudomonadota bacterium
CTCTCCCACCATGATCATCGTCATCACCATCACCATCACCACAATCATCATCATCATCATCAATACGACGACGACGATGAAGACAATGACGATCATCGAGATGAAGCGTTGAATGCCTTCGTCGACGATGACGGTGAACCCATCTATTCCGCGGACACGGTGCTGAGGATACCGACCAGTGCGCATCCCGGACCCTTCGAAACTTCATGGAGCGCGCTCTCCTACCCCCCTCCTCCTCCTTCTTCGTCGTCGTCGTCGAACAACGACAAACAAGACGAAACCACGACGACGAGCGGCACGATGACAGCTACGAATACGATGATGGAGGGAAAGTTCGTACCAATCCGTCGCAATCGGGACATACCGAAACGCGTCGCGTACGGCGGAAGATTCGGCGTGGTTCGGGATTGGAGGTTCGGATACAACGACGACGGCGACGAGGCGGAAGATGCTGATGACGACGACGACGACGGATGCGAAACTGCGACGATGGCAGCGAACGAAAGTCACGACGATGCCGTTGGAAGCGACGGCAACGATGGGGGCAACGTTGCATCGTCATCATCTTCTTGTAAT
>JBCBNV010000017.1:0-572 GCA_039821605.1 Pseudomonadota bacterium
CCGTCAAAATCCCGCCGCGGGACTACTTTACCGATGAGATCCGTCGCCAGTTGAGCCGCGATTTCGGTGAGGGCCAGTTCTTTGGCGGTGGCCTGACCGTGCGTGCGACCTTTGACCCCGAAATGCAGGCCGAGGCGGCGCGCGCTCTGCGGCGACAGTTGGAAAGCTACGACCGCGAGCAGGGCATCTGGCGTGGCACTGGCATCCAGATCCCCGCCGATCAGCTGGGCGATGAGGTCAGTTGGCGCACCGCGCTGGCCGCTGCGGACGTGCCCCGCGATATCGAGGGGTGGTTTCCAGCAGTGGTGCTGCAGGTCGGCCAAAGCGGTGCGCGGATCGGCATCGAAGCAGTGGAAGACGATGAGGACGGGCATTTCATCCTTGCCGAGGACGTGACCTGGGCGCGCAAGGATCTGGGTGATGGCGCGCTGGGGCGGCAGGCGCAGGTGGCTGGTGATCTTTTGGAGCTGGGGGATGTGGTGCATGTGCGTGCCCTGGGCGACGGCGAGGGCAACTTTGCCCGGTGGAGCCTGAGACAGGTGCCCGAGGTGCAGGGTGCCTTCATGGCGATG
>JBCBNV010000018.1:0-558 GCA_039821605.1 Pseudomonadota bacterium
CTATTGAATCTCTTCGTGCCGTCCGGTTCTGGTCAGGCCTACGTCACTATGCCGATCATGGGGCCGATCGGGGATCTGGTCGGTGTCTCGCGTCAAGTGGCGGTGCTGGCATATCAAATGGGCGATGGCTTCATGAACGCCATCGTGCCTACCAACGCCGTACTGATGGGGATATTGGGTATCGCCGGTATCCCGTATAGCCGATGGTTCCGTTTCATTGCACCGTTGATGTTGCAGTTTCTCGCACTGGGCTCGCTGGTGATGATCGTTGCGGTCTCCACTGGGTTCTGATTTCGAATTCGGTTACGCTACGCGCTCACCGGGGGTGGCCTTACGGCCTGAGATGCGGTTAGCACCGTGAACCCTTTTAACCTGATCCGGGTAATGCCGGCGTAGGGAGTGCTGTAATGCATCTATCGCTATCGCGTGCGGCCTGCGCGCTACTTCTTGTTGCGTCTTGTGACGCCATTTCTCAAACAGAATCGACTGACGGTCAGAGTATTGACGAAATCGTTGTCGCCGGTGCACTCCAGGAGCGGCCACTGTCAGAGTTGCCGG
>JBCBNV010000019.1:0-558 GCA_039821605.1 Pseudomonadota bacterium
CCTGGAGCTTCCCGGAACCTCCTCACATATCCCTGCCCCGTATATGCCCAGCCGTTTCAGACTCGTTCCCTACTCATCCGACACCTGTGAGGCCACGACCTCTCAGAAATTCCGCCTGCAGCACTTACCCGATTTGAACCTGTCGGAGCGACAATTGTCTGCACTTTTTCGTTCAAAGCGTCATCCGCCGACATCAGTCGCGCTGTCAGGCCATTTCGACCAACCTCAACGATGCTATGGCGCGCCCTGCCTTCTATGAGGATCGATCCAGATGGGAGACTTCTTACCGGGTCTTCCTTCGCGAGCATCTGACAGGACCTCAAGACACTCAACTCGCACAGGATGTTGTACACAGCAGACTTCCCTCCAGAAGATCTCTTCCTTGATCGGATCTCTGCTGCTGGGCCTTCACACAAGCCATGGATTCCGAGTCGGCCTCCAAACTGCGGTGTGCTTTTCTTGCACTCCCCGGTCTGGCACTCGCCACCACCAAAGCCACGGTCATATTTCCGTGGTATGAGTGGATCTGGATGGAAGAGTTTGCAAGTGCGCTTCGTC
>JBCBNV010000020.1:0-558 GCA_039821605.1 Pseudomonadota bacterium
GTTTCTTTTTGGCTGGTTGCAGGGCTGGACATCGCTTAGCTTTCAGGAGTTTGAACAGGGTGCGGGGCAGCGGCTCCGCTAGAAACAGGTTTGCGCATGTAAATGGGTGCGAAGGCGTCGTGCTGGCGCATTTCCAGGGTGCCATCGCGAACAAGCTCGAGGCTGGCCGCAAAAGAACTTGCGATCACGCCAGGGCGGTCGTCCTCATCGGTCAGATAGCGGGCGAGGAACGTGTTAAGTGGCGTCCACTCCCCCAACTCTCCCATCAGGCGAATGATAATGTCCCGAGCATCTGTCAACGACCAGACTTCGCGACGGGCGATCGTCACCTCGTTGACCGTGGTGCGCTGCCGTTGTTGAGCATAGGCCGAGAGCAGGTCGTACAGATTGGCGGAGAAGTTCTGTTTGCGGTCAATCTCCACCGGTTCCGGGTCGCCACGGGCAAACACATCGCGCCCCAACCGATTGCGGTTCATCAATCGCACCGCGGCCTCGCGCATCGCTTCAAGACGTTGCAGACGGAATGCAAGTTGCGCAGCCAACTCCTCGCCTGTGGGT
>JBCBNV010000021.1:0-551 GCA_039821605.1 Pseudomonadota bacterium
ATACCTCCTGTGTTTTGGCTTGAACTTCATGTGAGCGGCTTTTCTGCGACGAGCCTGTGTGCCTTTCAAGAAAGCAGGGGCCGTGGGACAGGTAATTGCCACGTTCACACAAGTGTCAAGTTGACCGTCGATCCCGAGGACCAGAAGGTCCGCGCGGAGTCCTGGGTGATGCTGATGAGGGTCCGGGTCCATAAGCAACGGCTCGAGTGTCGTGGTGTAGCCAGCCTCATGCAGGGCTGCGCGGATGGAATGATTTACCGCAGTGTGTCGTGGTGTAAACGCCGCTCGCGAAGCGGGGCACAAGCTCAGCCAGTGTGAGCCGAGGTGTCCACAACCGCATGGCAGTCCTGGCATCTGTGGGTAGACAGCAAGGAACCTCCTGGTATGGGTAGCCCCAAGTATACACGGACGGCATACCTGAAGACGCTAGGGTCCATTCTGTGGTGGCGGACCTGCGAGGGAATCATTTCCAGAGAGCAGAGGTTGTAGAAACATTGGCGGGAAAAGGAAAGTACATTTGGCTAAGAAATCACAGGAGGCGCTCGAGGTTG
>JBCBNV010000022.1:0-541 GCA_039821605.1 Pseudomonadota bacterium
GCTTCCTGCGCAAATCCTCCCTCGACGAGCTGCCCCAGCTCCTCAACGTGCTGCGCGGGCGGCGAAGGTGGTGCCGTGCCGGTCGGAGATCTGCCAGAACCCGGTCAGGCCCGGGCGCATCCGGTAATAGGCGGTGCCCGGATAGAGGCTCTTCTGGTTCGGCATCATCGGGCGCGGGCCGACGATGGACATGTCCCCGCGCAGCACGTTGAGGAGCTGGGGCAGCTCGTCGAGGGAGGATTTGCGCAGGAAGCGGCCAAAGCCGGTGATGCGGGGGTCGTCCTGCAGCTTCTGGTGCAGGTCCCACTCCGCCTTCGCCGCGGGGTTTTCCGCGAGATACGCGCGCAGGTAGTCGTCCGCGCCCACGATCATGGTGCGCAGCTTGAGAAACTCGAATTCGGTGCCGTCCCGGCCGACCCGCTTCTGGGTGTAGAAGGCGGGGCCGCCATCCCGGCGGATGAACAGGGCAAGGGCCGCCACCACCGGCAGCCAGACCGGCGCGGACAGACACACCAGCAGAATGTCGACGAGCCGTTTCAGC
>JBCBNV010000023.1:0-539 GCA_039821605.1 Pseudomonadota bacterium
GTCGATCCAGAAAAACAACGCTTCTTGAACGAAAAGGTTGTCCGGGGGGCCGTCAAAGGCGAGCCTCTGGGTTCCTTTTATTTGACTTGCTCTGCTGTCGACTTGACTAAAGGTCCTCTGCTGCTACGTTGCAGCCGATTCAAACCCGTTAGACCTGTTGTCCCATTGGCTTGCCGAGAACGGCTAGTAATCAGTGGGTTACGGCGGCGTATTTCCGAACTCTATGGGACAGAATAAGCGGAGTAGTTACTGTGAATTCAGCCACTTAGTGCTTTAGAGGCACCTGGCTACGAACCAGGCGGTCGGAGGTTCGAATCCTTCCAGGCGCGCCAAAAACTGAATAGCCCCTCATCGAGGGGCTATTTGTTTTTTCGCTCTGGAAGACTTGATGAGAACCTCTCGGTTCGACCAATCGCGCGGGCGCCCTCACTCGGAGGACGCCCGCAGGTTGCGATCTACTTCCGGCTCGCTGCAAGCCGTCGCAGCATACCGACCAGCGCCAACCCTAGCAGCATCACGATGCCCACGGAGCCGCCGCC
>JBCBNV010000024.1:0-524 GCA_039821605.1 Pseudomonadota bacterium
GGTACTCCCGCCGCGAGACTTCTTCCTATCTGTGCATGAAGAATTCGACGACGACGAAAGGGATCTTTTTCGTTTCCTGTCGCCGTCGTTCTTGTTGTTTCCGTCGTCGTCGTCGTCGTCCTTATCGTTTTTGTAGGCGTCGTCGTCGTCGTTGTCGTCGTCGTCGTCGTCGTCGCCGCATACCTTCGAGGACGACATGTCATCACCAACGATGATGATCCTCCTCCTCCTCCTCCCCTTCCTCCTCGCGCGCTTCGGCGAGGCCTCGCTCCCCGCCTCGGGCGACCCCGGCGAGCCCTCTCCGGGCCGCCTCGGCCGCCTCTCGGCCGCGATCATGGCGGCCTGCGCCCGTCGACGCGGCCCCGGATCGTGGCGCATCGCGGTGCCTCGGGCACGGCGCCCGAGAACACGCTGGCGGCCCTTGCGCAGGCGGCGGCGCTGGGGGCGGCCTGGGTCGAGGTCGACGTCTCGCTCCTCGGCGACGGGACGGCGGTTCTGGCGCATGACGCGACGCTCGACCGCTG
>JBCBNV010000025.1:0-523 GCA_039821605.1 Pseudomonadota bacterium
TCGACGAGCGGGTGCCTGACCTCGCGGCAGCCGGGCGCGCCGACGCCGAGGGTGGCAACGCGTACTGCAGGTAGGACCAGCGGTCGTCGGCGTCGTGCAGCGCGCCTTTTCTCGGTGGTGGTGTTGTGGTACGCCCGGAGGGCCGTGAAGCGCACCGCGTCCTCGATCGCCGCGACGCCGCCCTAGCGCGGCTCGTTCTCCGCCGATGGCGAGGCGTTGCTCGACACGTCGAACGAAGCGAGCTCGGAGGATCGGCGTCGCGCGCGGCGCGCGCGCGAAGATAACGCCGCCGTACAGGAACAGTCCACGGACGTCGCCCGCCGTGCTGCCAGCGTCGCGCGCCCGGGTCCACGGCCGCGCCTCCGCCGCCGTCCGGATCATCACGTGCGTGGTCCGCGGCCTCGTTGCGCTGCTCAAGGCGCCGACGACGCCGAACGACGAGTTCTCCATCGCTTCCTCGCGCACAGGCGCCGCGGCTTCCACACCGCGCGCCGCAACGAGTCAGCGCCACGCCCGCCACGCC
>JBCBNV010000026.1:0-522 GCA_039821605.1 Pseudomonadota bacterium
CGAACCTGCTGTACCTCCTCACCGGCGAGAAGCCGACCGAGGAGGCGACGCGGGTCATGGACGTGAGCCTGATCCTCTACGCCGAGCACGACTTCAACGCCTCGACCTTCACCGCCCGTGTGATCGCGTCGACGCTGTCCGACCTGCACGGCGCGGTCACGGGAGCGATCGCGGCGCTCAAGGGCCCGCTGCACGGCGGGGCGAACGAGGCGGCGATGGAGATGCTCAAGGAGATCCGCGAGGCGGTCGACGCCGGCGAGACCGTGGACGCCTGGATGGAGCGCGCCTTCGCGGAGAAGCGGAAGCTGATGGGCTTCGGCCACCGCGTCTACAAGAACGGCGACCACCGCGCGCCGATCCTGATGGAGCTCGGCAAGAAGCTGGCGGAGGCCGCGGGCGGCGACGCGCCGGCGTGGTTCGAGCTCGGCGAGCAGGTCCAGCGCGTCATGCTCGAGAAGAAGTCGATCCATCCGAACGTCGACTTCCCGTGCGGCATGACGTACTTCACGATGGGCATCCCGG
>JBCBNV010000027.1:0-521 GCA_039821605.1 Pseudomonadota bacterium
TCAATATTCCCCCTTTTTTACAATAAAATAATCGTAAGTAAAATGCTGCTTTAGAGCTGCATTGGACTCAATTCAAAAGATCAAAAGATTGAACCTTAAATCTGCAACAGTTATCGTCCCGCCTAGCTCAGTTGGTAGAGCGCAAGACTCTTAATCTTGTGGTCGTGGGTTCGAGTCCCACGGTGGGAGTTCATATTTTTATGTTTTTAATCTCGGTGGACTAACGGTCGCATCTAAGTTATACACAAAAGAACTAAAAATAGCTCCTGTGGCGCAGTTGGCAGCGCGTGGGTCTCATAATCCCAAGGTCGCCAGTTCGATCCTGGTCGGGAGCAAACGGTTGCCTCTATAGCTCAGTTGGCAGAGCATGCGCTTAGTAAGCGTAAGGTCGCGAGTTCGAACCTCGCTGGAGGCTGTCCGTGTTGGTGTAGTTGGTAACATTTCTGCCTGTCACGCAGACGCCCCGGGTTCGAACTCGCGATCTCACGCTTACTAAGCGCATGCTCTGCCAACTGAGCTAT
>JBCBNV010000028.1:0-511 GCA_039821605.1 Pseudomonadota bacterium
GTCATCACTGCCCATATCGCCCCCTCAGCTCCGCAATGGCCATTGCAGCGGAGCATTGCGCCTTGTAGCACAACACCCATCCGCCGATTTGCGGCAAGAGTTCGTCGGGCGTTTGCGGCAGATGACGTCCGAGCGTGGCCTTCAGTGGCACGGCGACACCTGCGCCCAGGGCCAGAGACTGAACCCCGACTTGAGAGCTAGAGTGACCGCATGACGACGCCGACGCGCAAGCCAACCACATATGCCGATGCGGGCGTAAACATTGATGCGGGCAATGCGCTAGTTGAGGCGATCAAGCCGCTCGTCAAAGCGACCCGCCGGGCTGGCGCGGACGCGGCACTTGGTAGCCGGACGACGCATCAAAGGCGCGGAAGGTGGCGTTGAGCAATGCCGCTCCTTCGTTGGCCAATGCGCGCAGCGGCGACAAGTCCTCAATCACGTAGGCCGCGCGACCAAAGGTCCCGAGCACCAAATCCCCCTCACGCGCCTGGATGGCCATGTCTCGAACGGG
>JBCBNV010000029.1:0-506 GCA_039821605.1 Pseudomonadota bacterium
AAGCCCCCGGCACCCCCGCCACCGCCCACGGATTCCGCAATGAACCCTTCGGACTGGTTGCCGCTGGTGGTGATGTCTCCGGTATGGGTGGCGGTGACAGTGCCACCATCCCCACCGCCGCCGCCGGAGCCGCCAACGCCTGCGTTGAGCGCGCCGCCGCCCGAGGCACCGCCCCCACCCGCGACGGTGACCGAGAAGCCGCCGGAGCCGCCACCGCCACCAATCGACTGGGCCTGGATGGCATGGGAGGCTTCGCCCGCGGTCTCGATCCGGCTGCCCTCCACGGTCGACACGTCGACGGTCCCACCGTCGCCGCCCGCGTCGCCGCCAGCGCCGATGCCAACGAGGAGGCCGGAACCGAAGCCGCCGGAGCCGCCGCCGCCGCCGATGCTCTGGGCAAAGATGCCTACCGATTTGTCGCCCTCGGTCCGGATGGTCTCCGCACCACCATGGGTGACGCTCACCGCAGCACCGTCGCCGCCGGATCCACCCGGCGCACCGATGCG
>JBCBNV010000030.1:0-505 GCA_039821605.1 Pseudomonadota bacterium
CCGGGGTGTATTCGGCCCGGTGCTCGCCGGTGATGAAACCGAAGGCGCCGCTGAAATCATAGTGGGCGTTGGTGCCCCGGCGCTGGCCCGCCTGGGGATAGAGCAGCCCGCGCCCGCGCAGCTCCCGCCGGTGGCGGGCCAGGAAATCCTGCAGGGTGGAGGATCCCGCCTTGTTCATGCCGATATGGAGGATGATGTCGTTCATGTCGCACCAGGGGGCCGGCCGGGCGGGCGGGCACCTTCCGCTTCTAGGTTGGATCTGGCCCGCTGGCCAGCACCGCGGCCAGGGCGGCGAGGATCCGCGGGGCGGGCAGGGTCGCGGGCCCGAGGATATGGCCGTTCGGGGCCGCCGCCACCGCGTCGCGCTGCGCGCCCAGGTCGAAGGCGCAGACCGGCAGGCCCGTGGCCAGCACCTCGTGGGTGGTGTAGGAGAACGTCTCCGGCCCGATGGAGGGGATCAGCCAGGCCGAGACCCCGTAGCCCGCCGCGATCTCCGGCCAGCCCG
>JBCBNV010000031.1:0-503 GCA_039821605.1 Pseudomonadota bacterium
CGACAGTAATTTGAAATATCAAAACTGTGTGTTGATTCCGTAGGCGTCAAAAGTATGAAAACGTCGTAGGTTCAAGAGCAGAGGCAACATTGAAGTTGCACACTTATTGTTGCACTTACTGTCGCCGTCGCCGTCGCCGTCGCCGTCGCTGCTCTAAGACAAGCAAACATCTCGCAGCTTTCTCCACCAGGAGGCACATCATTAATGTGTCCCTCATCGCGTGGCTACTAGTTGTAAGCAGTCAATTCTAAGGACAGCTGGATTGCTTACAACTAGTAGCCACGCGATGAGGGACACATTAATGATGTGCCTCCTGGTGGAGAAAGCTGCGAGATGTTTGCTTGTCTTAGAGCAGCGACGGCGACGGCGACGGCGACGGCGACAGTAAGTGCAACAATAAGTGTGCAACTTCAATGTTGCCTCTGCTCTTGAACCTACGACGTTTTCATACTTTTGACGCCTACGGAATCAACACACAGTTTTGATATTTCAAATTACTGTCG